>NZ_JAGHZV010000003.1 GCF_017745215.1 Sphingomonas sp. | reverse complement strand
GTATCGCTCGACGGACTGCCTCAGTCGTGCGGGCGCTCCCGTGTAGAACCTGACCCATAGCTCCTCCCGCCATGCGTGATGGTCAAACGTACCACCACACTGCGGGATCAAACACCTAGTCCCGCAGCACGAACGCGCCCTTCGCGCGGTCCTTCACGGTTTCCAGCGCCGGGAACACCGTGCCGTTCATCGTGATGTACACGCCCGGCGGCGCGACCTGGGCGCAGGCGAAGGCCATGCCGAGGTTGAACGGCGCGTCGCTCTCGGCAAAGCGCGCGGGGGCGAGCGCGCCGACCAGCACGATCGTCTTGCCGGGGATGGCGGCGAGCGCCCTGGCGGTCTCGGTCATCGTGTCGGTGCCGTGGGTGATGACGATCCGGCTCGGCTCCGCCGCCGCGACCCGTGCCGCGATCGTCGTGCGATCCGCGTCGTCGAGCTGGAGGCTGTCCTTGCGCAGCACCTCCGCGATCTCGAACGGCTGGGTGACGCGCGCGACTTCGAGCAGCCGCGCGATCACCGTGTCGCCGATCTGATACTCGCTCAGCGCGTCGAAATATTGCTTGTCGATCGTGCCCCCGGTGGTGAGCACGAGAATGGGGTCCTGGGCCATGCGCGCCGCTTTAGGCGCGTCGCGGCGCGGCGGGAACCCCGGTTCAGCCCGGCTCGGCCGGCATCTCGATGCAGAAGCTCGTGCCCGACGGAACCTCCTCGAGGATCAGCGTGCCGCCCGTCGTCGCGAGCAGCGAGCGCGCGATCGGCAGGCCCAGGCCGGTGCCTCCCTTCTCGCGGTTGCCGGTGAAGAAGGGCTCGAAGATCCGCTCGCGGTCGGCCCCGGCGATGCCGCTGCCGTCGTCGGCGACGCGCACCCAGACGGTCTCGACGTCGCTCGAGATCGAGATGCGCACCTGCTTCGCGCCGGCCTGGCGGCTGTTGCCGATCAGCGTGACGAGCACGGTCTCGATCGCCTCGGGCAGCACATGCGCCTCGCGCAGCCCCTCGGGCGCCTCGACATGGATGCTCATCGAGGCATCGGCGAGCTCGAGCGCCAGCGTCCGCGCGATCGCCTCGGGATCGGCATGGGCGTGCGCCTCGGCCTCGGCCATGTCGGCGCGCGCGAGGTCGAGCAGCCGCTGGACGAGGCGCGAGAGCCGGTCGGCATCGGCGGCGGCGTTGGCGAGGAAGCGGTGGCGCTCCTCGGGCGCCATCTCGGCGCCATGCTCGTCGAGCAGCTCGATCGCGCCGCGGATGCCGGTCAGCGGGGTCTTGAACTCGTGGCTGACCGCGGCGGCGAAGTCGCGGAGGTACCTCGCGCGCGCCTCGATCCGTTCGGCCATCCGGGCGAAGTTGACGAAGAGCTCGCGGATCTCGACCGCGGCGGTGACGGGCGGCTCGGGGATCTCGATGCGCCCGCGCGCGACGTTTTCGCTCGCGGCAGCGAGCGCGCGGATCGGGCGGGCGATGCCGCGCGAGAGGATCGCGGCGAGCAGCAGCAGCGTCATGAAGATCGCCGCGACGCCGAGCGCGATCTTGTAGCGATCCTGCCAGATGCCGAGGAACAGCCCGCGCGGGGATCGTGCGACCATCACCATGCCCACCACCTTGCCGTCGACGATCACCGGTCGGACGTGATGGACGCGGATGCCCGCGGCGCCGCTGAGCGCGTGGATGAGGCCGTAGGGATTGTCGACCTCGCGGCGGCGCAGCACCGTGGCGCTATGGCCCTGGAGCGCGCGGCGCACCTCGGGCAAGTCGCGATAGCTGAACCCCAGGTCGTAATGCCCCGCCACCACGATCCCCTGGCGATCGAGCAGCTTGGTGTCCGAAAGCGTGACCGCCACCGCATCGTCGACGATCGGGGAGATCGCGCGCGCCACCTTCGCGGCCTGCGGGTCGCTCGGCCCGGCGCCTTCGGGCAGCGGTACCGGCGGAAGCACCGGATTGCTCTGCAGGTCGATGCTCGGCGGCTCGGGCGCGGGCTCGCGCACCGCGGGCGGCGCCCCCCATGCCATGCGATAGGCCGAGGCGAGCACCGCGCTCTGCGCGATCAGCTCGGCTTCGGTCTGCTGGACGAGCGTGTTCTCGTAGACGCGCAGCCCCAGCGCGGCGACGCCGGGCAGCGCGGCGACGAACAGCAGCGTGCCGAACAGGATGGTGCGCAGGCTGATCGCCGGCCAGTAGCGCTTGAGCCACGCCTTGAGGGCGCGGATCAGTCGCACGCGCCGATGCGATAGCCGACACCGGCGCGCGTCTCGACGAGATCGGTGCAGCCCGCCGCGGCGAACTTGGCGCGCAGGTTGCGGACATGGCTGTCGATCGTCCGGTCGGTCACCGCGAAGCCGGGGCCGCGGAGGCGATCGATGATCTGGTCGCGAGTGAACACCTTGGTCGGGCTCGCCGCGAGGATCGCCAGCAGCTGGAACTCGGTCGCGGTGGTCGCGACGGTGGCGCCGCCGAAGCGCGCTTCCCAGGCATCGCGATCGAGGCTGAGCCGGCCATGGACCACCGGCGCGCCATTGTCCGCCGGCGCCGCGCCGCCGCCGCGCTTGAGGATCGCGCCGACCCGCGCGACCACCTCGCGCGGCGAGAAGGGCTTCACGACATAATCGTCCGCGCCGATCTCGATCCCCACGATCCGGTCGATCTCGTCGTCGCGCGAGGAGAGGAAGAGGATCGGCAGGTTCGCCTCGGGCCCGCCGCCGGCGCGCAGCCGCTTGCAGAGCTCGAGCCCGTCGAGCGTGGGCATGTTGATGTCGAGCACCATCAAATCGGGCGGGCTCGCCTGGATCGCGGCGAGCGCAGCCTCGCCGTCGCCGGCCTGCTCGGCGGTCATGCCCGCCTTGCCCAGCGCGAAGGCGAGCAGGTCGCGGATGTGCGGGTCGTCGTCGACCACGAGGATGCGGCGGCTCATCGGCTGCATGGGTTTCACTGGTTTCGCTCCGAGGTCAACCGACGGGTTCGACAGTGGTGGCGGCGAGCCAGGGCCCCCGGCTGCTTCCGAGCAACGCGGGCCAATACCACGCCGAGGCGTCGGCGAAGCTCCGCCCATCGGCGCCGCGGATGCGCTCGCAGACGAGCAGCGTCCCGCCGTCGCGCCGGGCGGTGAAGCAGGAGGCGGGCCCCTCGGCGGTCACCCGCATCGGCGCCGGCTCGATCGCATAGCCGAGCGCGCGGAAACAGTCGCCGGGCGGATGGAGCTGGCGCGTGGCGTGGCTCACCTGGCGCAGCACGACCTGGCGCTTGCCGTCGCTGAACCGCGCGATCGCGCCGGGGAAGCCGGCGGCGAGCCGGGCATCCTCGGGCGCAGGCGCGATCGGGCGGAGCGCGCGCCCCTCATACTCCGCCGGCCAGCCCGGAATCGCGGCCGGCGGAGCCTCGTGCCGCGGAAGCAGCGGCACGAGCGCCGCGGCGAGCGCGGCGATGAGGAGGGCGGGGGGGAGGGCGAAGCGGATCATGCGAAGGCCTTTCGCGGCAGGCGGATCGCAGCGAGCGTCGCGGCGGCGAGCAGCGCGAAGGCGACGAGGCCGATCGCCTCATGCGCCCAGGGCTGAGCGAGCTGCGGCACGAAGCCGTTCTCGAGGTAGAAGAGGCTGGCGGCACGGAGCGCATTGCCCGCCACGGCGATGGCGGTCGCGAGGCTGAGCGCGCGAAGGTAGCGCCACGGACCGAAGCCGCCCGCCAGCGCGAGGATGCTCGCGAGCAGCAGCGCCGCCCACAGCATCCGCACCCCGCTGCACGGCGCATCGAACAGCAGCAGCTTGCCGTGCCAGTCCAGCGCGACGCCCTCGAGCCCGAGCTCGACGCCGTTCATGCGGAGCAATCCGACGCTCAGCATCGCCGAGACGCGGCGCAGCGGCCAGGTGAGCAGGAAGTCGAGCGTCGGCAGCACCGGCAGCGCGAGCAGCGCGAGGCCGGTGAGCGGCGCCAGCGGCACGCGTCGTCCGCTCGCGCGCCGGCTCGCCCAGACCATCGCCGCCACCGCCACGCCGATCTGGAGCAAAGCCGGGCCGGTATAGCCCGCGAGCGCCGAAGCGAGCAGCGCGACGAGCAGGACGGGGGCAGGCAGCTCCGCCTCGCGCGGCGTGCGGTGCCAGGCCCAGGCGAAGGCGCCGAGCAGCACCGCGGCGAGCAGCTGCGCGATCAGGTCCTCGGCGCGCCCGACGAGCAGCCACCACGCATCCCAGTTCGCTGCGGCGAGCAGCGGTAGCGCGATCCGCCCGCGCATCAGCCGAGCCTCGCGAGGCGGAGCTTAGGCAGGCGCCCCCGGAAGACCCAGCCGAGCATCGCCGCCAGTACGACGAGCAGCGCCCATTCGTGCGGCTCGGGCACGGTGGGGACATTCTCCGCCGAGGGCACCGGCAAGTCGTTGGCCTGCGTGTCCTTGTCGCTCTCGAGCACCACCGCGCCCGAGAGCGGGGTGATCAGGTTGAGCCGTCCCGCCAGCGCCACCGCCGCCTTCCGCTTGTCGCCGCGCTCGCTCTCGGCAGCGGCGACCTGGTCCGCGCCCCAGAGGCGGACGATGTGCGCGGACCTGGGCTCGGCTGCCTCCGCCACCTCATGCCGCTCGGTCGTCCAGCGCGGGCCGTTGCCCAGCTCGGCGAAGATCATGCGCAGGTCGCGGACGGTGTCGCCGCTCGGGGTCGCTTCGCGCGCGGTGTCGAACCAGCGCGCACCTTCGATCGTGAAGGCGCGGCCCGCCTCGGGCTGGTAGCGGACCAGCCGCGGCAGTGCGCTCGATCGTTCGAGCATCTGCTCGACGCGCGCGCCGGTCCGTTCGAACGCCACCGGCTGGGGCCCGTGGATCCACAGGATCGTGCCGCGCCCGTCGAGCATCCCGCCCAGCGCATCGCCGAGCGCCGGGATATTGTCCTGACCGCCGACGAAGCGCGTGCCGGCGATCGCCCGGTCGAACCGCGCCTTCTGCGCCGGCGACCAGGGTGCCACGGCCACGCTCGCCGGCGTCTCGGCCGCGATCCGCAGGCTCACCGGCATGCCGTTCGGCAGCGATCCCAGAGCCTCGCGCAGCGCCGCGCCGGCCTTGGCGCCGCTCAGCGAACCGTCGAGCACGATCGTCAGCGGCTGGGCCGCGCTGGCCGGCACGGGGGCGACGGTCTGCTCCACTGCGATTCCCGGCGCCTTGTCGAGCGCCGCCACGCTGCCCGTCGCGACCAGCGGCGCGCTGAGCTTCGAGGCAAGGATGCGCGGGCGGTGCGCGAGGAGATAATCGTCGCTTGGCTCGCCATGGAGCCCATTGCCCGCGCCGCCGGGCTGGAGTGACGAATCGCCCGAGGCGAGCATCGCATCGCCTTCGATCCACACCGAATGGCGCAGGTCGCCGCCGACATCGAAGTTGCGCTCGACGATCGCGGGGAGCGCAAGGCTGCGCGTCCCGTCCGCGGCGACCTGGAAGGGCGCGCTATAGCCGATCCGCAGCTTGAGCGTGCCGCGCGATTCGACCGGGAAGGCCTGGACGAGCAGCCGCTGCGCGCCGTCGGTGGTGACGAGCAACGGGTCGCGCTGCGCCCGCACCACTCGCTGATAGGCCGCGCGCGTCTCGCCGCGCCCGGCGACGCTCGCTTCGCGCGGCTCGCCGTTGACCCAGAGCGTCGCCCGGCTCGCCACGGCGCCTTCGGGCAGCGCGATCGTCATCCGCGCTTCGTGCTGGAGCTCGTCGTCGTTCGAGACCTCGAGCGTCCATTCGAAATAGCCCAGGTTGTCGGCACTCGCGACCGAGCCGTCGATCCGCGAGGTCGCGAGCATCAGCCCGGCGACGCGGCGTCCGATCTCGCTGCCGCCCTGGTCCTGGTCCCAGGCCATGAACCAGCGGCGGCGGTCGTCGAGCCCGTGCGTCGGCGCCGCCACGGCGTTGAAGGGCGTGCCGGTGACGCGGTAATAGAGCTCGCGCGCGTCGCCGCTATAGTCCTCGCGCAGCCGGCCATCGAGCCCGCGGCCCCAGCTGGTGATCAGGAAGCTCACCAGCCCCGTCGCCCGGCCGGTATCGCCATAGGCGAGGCGGAGCAGCACGTCGCGGTCGCCGAGGTTGCGCATCAGCCACACGCTGTTGGTCTGCGCCTTGGGATCGCCGCGATAGCCGTCGATCGCAAGGAAGGTCGCGGTGGCGGGCAGGTCGGCGAGCGCGAGCAGCAGCAGGCCGAGCGCTGCGCCGCCAAGCAGGCGGGCCGCCAGCCGCGTCCCCTGCCCGACGAACTGGGCCAGGAAGTGGACCGTTGCGATCGTCGCGACCAGCGGCGCATAGGGCAGCAGCCCGATCCCGAAGAAGACGATCGCGATCACGGCGATCGGCAGCACCGGGAGCAGCAGCAGCGTGTAGGACGTGCCGATCGCCACCGCGCCGCCCGCCGCGACGATCAGCCAGCCCGGCGGATCGAGCTCGCGCTGGACCCGCCGCCAGAGCAGCAGGTTGACCAGCGGCACCGAGGCGACGAGCAGCAGGTGCCAGGGCGTCGGCATCGGGTCGAACAGCGCGTTGGCGCACATGCCCGTCGCGAGCTCGAAGGCGATGACGCCCGCGGGGAAGATCACCCCGAAGAACAGCGCCAGGCCACCGCTGGGCAGGATCGAGGCACGATAGGGCATGGGCTGGCTCCCTGTTTTGCAGCGGGAGCGGGATGGCGGGCCGAGATCGAGCGCTGATCCGGGCAGCGAGGAGCCTGTGCGGCTTTGTTAAGCAGAAACGGTGCAGACCGCCCCTCAAGGCATTGAACGCCGGGCCGATCCGGCTAGGGTCGAGCGTGCCTAGCCTTGGGGGACGGGCCATCATCTTCTCGACTCGCTTGCTCCGGATGATCGAACGGCTCGGCGGGATCGCCTCGGCCGATCGCGTGCGCGCCCGGCTCGCGCCTCGTACCGAGGACGTGCCCAACCGATTCCGGGTGGCGCGCGAGGCGAGCGGCGAGGGGATCGCCGGCTGGTGGGCCGCGCGGGGTAAGGACGGCGGGGCGCTCGCGCGGGTCGCGGAGCCCGAGGCCTATGGCGCCAACATCGAGAACATGATCGGCGCGGTGACGTTGCCGGTCGGCGTGGCGGGGCCGCTCAGGGTCAACGGGCTCAACGCCCAGGGCGATTACTGGGTGCCGCTCGCCACCAGCGAAGCGGCGCTGGTCGCTTCCTATGCGCGCGGGGCCGACGTGATCACCCGTTCGGGCGGCGCCGCGGCGGCGATGACCGCGGAGGGTGTGCTGCGCTCGCCGGCGTTCGTGTTCGTCGACATGGTCGAGGCCGGCGTGTTCATCGGCTGGGCGGCGGCGCATGTCGAAGCGCTCAGGGCCGCGGCCGAGAGCACCACGCGCCACGGCAAGCTCGAGGCGATCGATCCCTTCCTCGACAACGACACCGTCTTCCTCGTCTGCCGCTACTCGACGGGCGACGCGGCGGGGCAGAATATGGTAACGATCGCCACCGAGGCGCTGTGCCGCGCCGTGCTCGAAGCCTGCCCCGTCCAGCCGCGCTGCTGGTTCGTCGAAGGCAATTTCTCGGGCGACAAGAAGGCGAGCTACCTCGGGCTGATCACCGGGCGCGGGCGCAAGGTCTCCGCCAGCGTGCTCATCCCCGACGCGCTGGTGAAGCGCTGCCTCCACGTCACGCCCGAACGGATGCTCGACTATGCGCGGGTGGCGCAATTGGGGGCGCTGCTCTCGGGCCAGGTCGGCGCGCAGGGGCATTATGCCAACGGCTTGGCCGCCTTCTACATCGCCACCGGCCAGGATGCGGCGTGCGTGGCGGAATCGGCCGTCGGCTTCACGAGGATGGAGCGGCGCGAGGGCGGGCTGTGGATGTCGGTCACCTTGCCGAACCTGCTCGTCGGCTCGGTGGGCGGCGGGACGGGGTTGCCGGCGCAGCGGGCGGCGCTCGAGCTCATGGGGCTGGCGGGAAGCGGCAAGGCGCCCGCGCTCGCCGAGGTCGCCGCGAGCATCTGCCTGGCGGGCGAGATCTCGATCATGGCGGCGATCGCGGCGGGCGACTTCACGCGCGCGCACCACCGCCTCGCGCGGACGCGGGCATGACGCTGCTCGAGCGGCTATGGATCTATCAGCGCGAGCGCTTCCCGCTCGGCCGCACCGCCACGCTGGTGCTGATCTTCTCCGCCGCGAGCGTGAGCGTCTCGGCGCATCTGGCGGGGAGGGCGCCTCCCGGCTGGCACGCCTATGCCGCGGCGTTCCTGGTGACCTTGCTCTTCTTCTTCCAGCTCCGCGTGCTCGACGAGATCAAGGACGGCGAGGACGACGCCCGCTACCGCCCCGAACGCCCCATCCCGCGCGGGCTCGTCTCGCTGCGGCTGATCGTCGGGCTCGGGATCGCGACGGTGCCGGTGCAGACGCTGGCCTGTGCGCTGGTCGACCTTAGGCTGCTGGTGCTGCTCGCGCTGGTCTGGGGATGGATGGCGCTGATGGGGGTCGAGTTCTTCGTGCCCGAGTGGCTCAAGGCGCGGCCCTTCGCCTATCTCGTCTCGCACATGCTGGTGATGCCGGGGATCGATCTGATCCTCACCGGCTTCGAATGGGTGCCGCACGGCCGCGCGCCGCATGCGCTGCTGCTGTTCCTGGCGCTCAGCTTCACCAACGGCTGCGTGTTGGAGATCGGCCGCAAGCTCTGGGCGCCCGCCAACGAGCGCGAGGGAGTGGAGACCTATTCGGCGCTGCTCGGCCCGGCGCAGGCGGGGGCGCTGTGGATGATGTTCGTCACGATCGCGCTGGCGCTGCTGATCGGCGTGGGGCTTGCGACCGGCGCGCCGCTCGCCACCGGCGCAATCGGCGTGGCTGCGGCCGGTTTCGCGATGCGGAAGGGCGCGCGCTACCGCCGCGACCCGACGCCCGAGGCGCAGAAGGCGATGGACACGACCGCCGGCCTCTGGGTCTTCGCCTGCTACGCCGGCGCGGGATTCGCGCCGTTCGTGCGGATGCTCGCGCCATGATCGTCCCCGCCAGCGAAGTGGCGAGCGCGCCGCGCGTCGGCGGCAAGGCGGCGGCGCTCGGGCGGCTGGTCGCGGCCGGATTCGACGTGCCCGACTTCTTCGCCATCCCAGCCGGCGAGAAGCCGGCCAAGGCGGCGCTCGCAAAGGCCCTCAAGGTGCTGGGCGAGGGGCCGTTCGCGGTGCGCTCCTCCGGCCTGCAGGAGGATGGCGCGGCCGACAGCCATGCGGGACAGTTCGAATCGATCCTCAATGTCGCGCCTGACGCCGTCGCCGAAGCGGTCGCCCGCGTCGCCGCGTCGGGCGAGGCCGAGGGGATCGTCGCCTATCGCGCCGAGCGCGGGCTCGACGGCTCCGATCGCCCCGCCGTAATCGTCCAGCGCATGGTGGCCGCGACCCACGCCGGCGTCGCCTTCTCCGCCGATCCCGTCGCCGGGCGCCGCGACCGGATCGTGATCTCCGCTACCGAGGGGCTGGGCGACCGTCTCGTCGCCGGCGAGGTCGACGGCACGAGCTGGTGGCTCGACCGTGAGGGCCGCACGGTCGAAACCCATGGCGATCCGATCCTGACGGCCGAGCAACTCGCCCGGGTCGCCGACCTCGTCCGTCGCGTCGAAGCCGCGTTCGGCGCCCCTCAGGACATCGAATGGGCCTTCGAGGGGACGCGCCTCCACCTGCTCCAGGCCCGCCCCATCACGTCGCCGCTCCGCGACGCGCCCGTGCCCGACCCCGGCATCGCAGTGTTCGACAATTCGAACATCGTCGAGAGCTATCCGGGCGTCGTTTCGCCGCTCACCTTCTCCTTCGCCAGCTATGCCTATGCGCGCGTCTACATGGCGTTCGTGGCACTTCTCGGCGTGCGGTCGGAAGCGATCCGCACGCATCGCACCGTCTTCGAGAACATGCTCGTCCGCGTGAACGGCCGCGTCTATTACAACCTCGGCAACTGGTACCGCGCGCTCGCGCTGCTCCCCGGCTACCGGCTCAACCGCCGCTACATGGAAACGATGATGGGGGTCGGCGCGCCGCTCCCCGACCAGATTCTCGCCGGGATCGAGAGCGTGCCGGCGAAGGGTCTGGCCAGGCTCGGCGAATATTGGCGCATCGCGTCGGTCGCGCTCGGCCTTGTCCGCGAAGGCTTCCGCCTGAAGCGCACCGCGTGCGACTTCCGCCGCCGGCTCGACCGGGCGCTCGCCGCCACGGCGCCCGACAAGCTCCAGGCGATGCCGCTCACCGAGCTCGCCGCCGAATACCGCCGGATCGAGAGCGACCTGCTCGACCGCTGGGATGCGCCGATCGTCAACGACTTCCTCTGCATGATCGCCTTCGGTGCCTCGCGGCGGCTGCTCGAGACGTGGATCGGGCCCAAGGGACTCGAGATCCAGAACGACGTGCTGATCGGCCAGGGCGACATCATCTCGGCGCGCCCTGCGCAGCTGATCCGCGCGATGGGTACCGAGGCCGCGAAGGCGCCCGCGCTCGTCGCCGCGCTCGAGGCCGACAATCGCGCGGTGATCGGGGTGAGCCCGCTCCAGCCCGCGATCGCCGCGTACATCGCCGAGTTCGGCGACCGCTGCACCGAGGAATTGAAGCTCGAAAGCGTCACGCTCGACGAGGATCCGCGCACGCTCCACGCCGCGATCGCCGCCGCCGCGCGTACGGGGGCAACCCCGCCGCTGCGCGCGCACGATCCGTTCGCGCGACTTGCCCAGGCGATGCGCGGCAAGCCGCTCAAGCACTTCGCGGCCAAGGCGATGCTCCGCTGGGCGAAGGCGCGTGTCCGCGACCGCGAGAACCTTCGCTACGAGCGCACGCGCATCTTCGGCCGCGCGCGCCGGCTGTTCCTCGCCGCCGGCCGCCAGCTTCATGCGCACGGTCGAATCGAGGACCCGCGCGACGTCTTCCTGCTGACGGTCCACGACCTGCTCGGATCGATCGAAGGCTTCGCGACCAGCGGCGACCTCGCCGGCCTCGTCGCAGTCCGTCGTGCCGAGATGGAAGCGGCGCATGCGAGCGCCGACCCGCCCGAGCGCCTCATCGTCCACGGTCCCGCCTTCACCGCGAGCACTGCCGCCGTCGCCCCGCCTCGCCAGGACGGTACCGAGCGCAAGGGCACCGGCTGCTCGGCCGGCCGCGTCACCGCCATCGCGCGCGTCGTCCGCGATCCGCGCGGGGAACGCATCGCCGCGGGCGAGATCCTCGTCGCCCGCCACACCGATCCGGGCTGGATCGCGCTCTTCGCCAGCGCCTCGGCGATCGTGGTCGAGCGCGGCAGCCTGCTCTCGCACTCCGCCATCGTCGCGCGCGAGCTCGGCATCCCCTGCGTCGTCGGCCTCGCCGGCGCGACCGACTGGATCGCGGACGGCGAGACGATCGAAGTCGACGGCGCCACCGGCATCGTGAGAAGGCTGGGCGAATGAGCACCGAAATTGCCGCCAAGGCCGGGTTCGAAGCGATCCGCTATGCCCAGCTCTGGGAGGATGCCGACGTCCTCGTCGAGGCGCTGGGCCCGCGGCCCGGCGGCACGCTCGTCTCGATCGGCTCGGCGGGGGACAATGCGCTGGCGATGCTGCTGTGCGATCCGGCCGAAGTGGTGACGGTCGACCTCTCCGCCGCGCAGGTCGCCTGCATCCGGCTGCGCGTCGCGGCCTGGCCGGTGCTGAGCCACGGCGAGCTGCTCGAACTGCTCGGCTTCGCGCCGTCGCAGCGCCGCGGCGAATTGCTCGACCGTGCGCTCGCGGATGTCGATGCCGATACAGCGGCTTTCTGGCAGACGCTCCGCACGCAGGTGATCGCCGAGGGTGCGGGCGCGCTCGGCAAGTTCGAGCGCTATTTCGGCGTCTTCCGCCGCTGGCTGCTCCCGCTCACCCATTCGCGCCGCACCGTCGAGGCGATCTTCGAGCCGCGCAGCCAGGCCGAGCGCGCGGCGTTCCTGAAGCGCTGGAACAACCTGCGCTGGCGGAGCCTCCTGAAGCTGTTCTTCTCGCGCGCCGCGATGGGCGCCTTCGGCCGCGATCCGGCCTTCTTCGACCATGTCGAGGGCAGCGTCTCCGATCATGTCGCACGGCGGATCGAGCACGCCTTCGTCGCCAACGACCCGGTCGAGAACCCCTATCTCCGCTGGATCATGACCGGCACCCATGGCCCCACGCTGCCGCTCCCCTTCCGCCCCGAGCATCACGCGACGATCGCGGCGCGGCTCGATCGGCTGCGCATCGTCCACGGCACGATCGAGGATGCCGCGGCCGGCGGGCTCAAGGCCGACGGCTGGAACCTCTCGGACATCTTCGAATATATGTCCCCGCCCGCCTTCGCCGCGGCATACGAAGGCATCTTGAACGCCTCCAACCCCGGCGCTCGGCTTGTCTACTGGAACATGATGGTCCCGCGCTCGGTGCCCGAGACACTGTCGGACCGCGTGCAGCCGCGCCCGGACGTCGCCGGCCCGCTGGCGGCGCGCGACAAGGCCTTCTTCTATCGCGCGCTGCTGGTCGAGGACGCGCGTTGAGCATCGCGGTCCCGCTCGCGATCCTCGCGATCTCGGTCGTGCTGCTGCTCGGCGCGATCGCGCTCGTCCGCCACCTCGGCCAGCGCTTCGGCTGGACGGCCGAGGTGCAGCGCAAGAGCGTCCATATCTCGATCGGCCTCTATGCGCTGCTGCTGCCCTTGCTCTTCCAGCAGCGATGGCCGGTCGTCCTCCTCATCCTGCTCGCGCTCGCGCTGATGCTGCTGCTCCGCACCCCCGCCTCGCGCACCGCAGGCCTGGGCGCCGCGATCCATTCGGTCGAGCGCAAGTCCTGGGGCGATGTGCTCCTCGCAGTGGCGATCGGCTTCGTCTTCCTGCGCGCGAACGGCAACTACATCCTCTACGCGCTGCCGATCGCCGTCATCGCGATCTCGGACGCCGCCGCGGCGCTCGCGGGCAGCAGCTATGGCCGCCGCCGCTTCCACGTCGAGGAGGGGATGAAGAGCTACGAGGGGGTGGCGGTGTTCTTCTTCGTCACCTGGATCGTGGCGATGGTGATGCTGCTCCTGCTCACCGACATCCCGCGGCCCAATGTCGTGGTGCTGGCGATGACGATCGCGGTGTTCGGCGCGCTGGTCGAAGCGGTGTCGTGGCGCGGGCTCGACAATCTGTTCGTGCCGGTCACCATCCACTTCTTCCTCGCCGGCTATCTGAACGCCCCGCCGGTGACGCTGGCGCTGCTCGGCATCGGCTTCACCGTCGCGGTGCTCGCAGTGGCGCTGCTCACCCCCCGGCTGGGCCTCAGCGTCCACGCCAGCCGCGCGCTGGTGATCGCGATCTTCTTCTTCCTCGGCGTCGGCGGGGCGCACGGCAGCGTCTTGCCCGTGCTCGCGATCGCCGCGCATCTCGTCGCGCGCGTGCGGATGCCCGCGGAGGACGCGCACCCCGACCTCGACTTCATCGCGACGCTCTGTGCGGTCGGGCTCATCTGGTATTTCGTCGGCGAGACCACCGGCCCGAACGCGATCAACCTCTACAATATGAGCCTCGCCGGCATGCTGCTCGCGCTGGTCATGCTCGCGGTCCGGATGGACTGGCGGCTGCTGGTGCCCGTCTATATCGCTGTGCTGGCGCTCTATCTCTGGCTGGTCGACCTCTCGCCCGGCTATTCGCGCTGGGCGCACGGACTGACCTGGCTCGCGGGCGGGTCGCTGGGCGCGGTCGCGGCGATGTGCTTGGGCTGGCCCGGCTGGTACCAGCACCATCGTGCGTTCCGGATCGCGGGGATTTCGAGCTTCGTGCCAGCGTTGGCCTATTTCACGCAGGCGGTGATCGCATGAGCGACTATGAGTTCAGCATCGACGGGGCAAGCTGCCGGATCTGGCCCGACGGCCCCGCCTGGGAGGGCGCGCCTGCTGCGGCGATCGGGCAGCTTCGGATCGAGAACCCGCAAGCCGGCGCCGACTTGCTCCGCCGTGCCGTCGTCGAGCTGGAAGGGCGGGGAAGGGCCCGCATCCTCGCGCCGATGGACGGCGACACCTGGCATGCCTATCGCGCCGTCACTCAGAGCGACGGTTCGCCGCCCTATCTGCTCGAGCCGGTGTCGGGCCCGCATGATGTCGCCGCGCTCAAGGCCGCAGGGTTCCCGCCGGTCACCGGCTATGTCTCCAGCCGCGCCCCGGTGCCGCCCCCGGGCAGCCCCGCGCCTGACGTCCCCGGCATCACCGTGCAGGCCTGGGACGGCCAGGGCGCCGAGACGCTGCTCGACCGCCTCTTCGCGCTCGCCGGGGCGAGCTTCGCCGACAAGCTGTTCTTCAAGCCGATCGACCGCGCCGGCTTCCTCGCGCTCTACCAGCCGCTGCTCGCGCGGATCGACCCGCGGCTCGTGCTCTTCGCTTTCGACGCGAGCGGTGACCTCGCCGGCTTCCTCTTCGGTTTGCCCAACTGGCGCGAAGGGCCAAGTCCCGAGACGGCGATCCTAAAGACCTATGCCAGCCGCCGCGCCGGCGTCGGCCACCTGCTCGCGCACGAATTCCACGAACGCGCGCGCGAACAGGGCTATGCGCAGGTGATCCACGCGCTGATGCACGTCGACAATGTATCGCTCGCCCGCAGCGCGCTCCACGGCGGCGAAGTGTTCCGCCGCTACACGCTGTTCGGGCGCCGGTGAACATCCTCCAGGCCTTCGCCGACCGGGTCGCCGCGCACCCCGAGCGCATCGCGATCGTCGATGGCAAGGGTCGCGCCACCACCTACGCCCAGCTCGACGCCCGCGGCGCGGCGCTCGCCGCGCGCTGGCACGCGCAGGGCTTGCGCGAAGGAGACCGCGTCCTCCTCGCGCTGCCGCTGAACGCGGGCCTCTACGCCGCGCTCGCCGCGCTGTGGCGGATCGGCGCAGCGGCGGTGCTGCCCGAGCCCGCGCTCGGCCTGTTCGGGCTGCGCCATGCTGTCGCCGCGACGCGTCCCAAGGCGCTGCTCGCCTCGGGTCTCTACCGCCTGCTCCCGCTGCTCGGCGACATCCGCGCGATCCCGCTGCGCCTGTCGATGCACGAAGGCGAGGGCAGCCATCCGGTCGGCGACTTCGCGCTCGACACGCCCGCGCTGATCTCCTTCACCAGCGGCTCCTCGGGCGCGCCCAAGGCGATCGTGCGCAGCCACGCCTTCCTCGCTGCGCAGGACCGCGCGGTGGCGCCGCTGATCGCCACCCACGGCAAGCCCGAGACCGACCTCGTCGCCTTCCCGGTCTTCGTCGTTGCGAACCTGGGGCAGGGGATCACCTCGGTGCTGCCCAACTGGCCCGTCCGCCGTCCGGCCAGGGCAAAGGGTGCCGCGATCCGCGCGCATGCCGAGCGCCACGGCGTCACTCGGCTGCTGCTCAGTCCCGCCATCGCCGAGACGCTCGCCGATCACTTGCCGCGCGACGCCCACAGCCTGTTCACCGGTGGCGGCCCGGTGTTCCCCGACCTGATCGCCACGCTGCTCGCGGCCAAGCCGGGCCTGCGCGTGGTCGCGGTCTATGGCTCGACCGAGGCCGAGCCGATCGCCGAGATCGACGCCGACGCCATCGCCGACGCCGACTGGCAGGCGATGCGCGAAGGCGCCGGGCTGCTCGCCGGTCATCCCGCGGGGGTGCGCGTGCGGATCGAGGCGGACGAGATCCAGGTCGCCGGCGACCATGTCGTCCAGGGCTATCTCGACTCCGCGCACGACGCCTCGACCAAGGTGCGCGACGGCGACGGCACGGTGTGGCACCGCACCGGCGACGGCGGTTGCTTCGACGAACAGGGCCGGCTCTGGCTGCGCGGCCGGGTGAGCGCGCGGATCGGCGCGCATTGGCCATTCGAAGTCGAGGCGCCCGCGCGCTTCTGGCCGGGTGTCCGCCGCGCGGCGCTGGGGCGGGGGCGCGACGGTCCGGTGCTCGCGATCGAGGGCGATGCCCGGCATCTGGCCGAGTGGCGGGCCGCGGCGAGACTGCCGGTCGTCCACCTGCCGCGCATTCCCGTCGACCGGCGCCATGGTTCCAAGGTCGACCAGGCGGCGTTGGAGGCGATGCTAGGCAAACGATAACCGTCATCCCCGCCAAAGCCGGGACACAGGGTCAAGTAGGATGTCGCTCGTGGCCCTGGGTCCCGGCTTCCGCCGGGATGACGACCGTGACGCTAGACCACCTCGACCCGCTGGCGGATCTCCCCCGCCAGCTTCTGCGCCACTTCGGCCAGGTGATCGAACCGCGCCTCGAACCGCGCCATGCCCTGGCTCAGCGACCGGAGCTCTGCCTCGAGCCCCTGCAGCTCGCTCTCGGGCAGCAGCAGCTCGATCGTGTCCCAGCGCGACCAGCCCGGCGTCGGCGCGAAACCGAGCAGCTGCCCGCGCCGGCTGGCGACGGCAGAGGTGATCCGCGACGTCGCGCTCCCCGGCGACTGGATCGTCACATGCGCGATCGGCTCGAGCATATAGGGCGCCGCATTGGCCATCGCCTCGGCCATCGCGATCCGCCCCGCGGTGCGGAACGCCAGCTCGGACGAGTCGACGCTGTGGAACGAGCCGTCGGTCAGCGTCACCGCGACGTCGACCACCGGGAAGCCCAGCGGCCCCTTCTCCATCGCGTCGCGCACCCCGGCCTCGACTGCGGGGATATATTGCCTGGGGATCGCCCCGCCGGTGATCTTCTCCTCGAAGACGAACCCCGATCCGCGCTCGATCGGCCTGATCTCGATCACGCAGTCGCCGTACTGGCCGTGCCCGCCGGACTGTTTCTTGTGCCGCCCGCGCTGGCTCGCCGGCTTGCGCACCGACTCCTTGTAGGCGACGCGCGGTGGCTGGACGTTGACGCCCACGCCGTAGCGCCGCTTGAGCCGGTCGATCGCGACGGTCAGATGCTCGTCGTTCACCCCATGGAGCAGCGTCGAGCCCGAGGCCTCGTCGGCGCCCCAATGGAGCCCGGGGTCCTCCTCGGTCATCTTGCCGAGCGCCGTCGAAAGCCGGACGTCGTCCTTATGGTCCATCGCCGAGATCGCGACGGCGCAATTGCTCACCGGCACCTGGCGCTTGAGCCCTTCGCCGCACGCCGCGGCGCCTAGCGCGACGAGCTCGCCCGCGCGCACCGTATCGGCCTTGGCGATGCCGACGATCTCGCCCGGCTCGGCCCGCGCGACCTTCACCGTGTTCGCGCCCTGGATGGTGAACAGCGCGCCCGACCGCGCCTTGCCGCCGATCCCCGAGAGCTCCGCGCCTTCGCTCAGCGCCCCGCCGTACACGCGCGCGAGCGCCAGCCGGCCCACGGTGGAGCCGTGGAGCACCTTGAAGGTCTGCGCGGCCGGGGCCTTGATTCCCAGCCGCTCCGCCGTGGCCGCCGCGCTCGGGGTGTCGTGGCGCAGCATCTTGAGCAGCCGCCGGATGCCGAAGCCGTTGACGGCCGAGCCGAACAGCACGGGCACCACCAGCCCCGCGCGCGTCTCGCTCGCAAGGTCGCCGAACACCGTGTCGAGGCTCGGCGTCTCGTCCGAGATCAGTTGCTCAAGCAGCGCATCGTCATGGTCGGCGAGCTGCTCGAGCATGTGGAAGCGCGCCGCCTTCTCCTCGTCGCGCATCGCGTCGGCGATCGAGATTTGCTCGCTGGGCTTGCCGGGCTGGTAGAGATAGGCGCGCTCGAGCGCGAGATCGACATAGCCGGTGACCTGCTCGCCCTTGCGGATCGGGATCTGGCGGGCGACCAAAGGCGCTGCGCTCATCGGCTGAAGCGCTTCCAATAGCTCCTCGATCGTGCCGCGCGCCTGGTCGATCTTGTTGACGAACAGCGCGTGAGGCATGCCGCGGGCCTCGAGCCATCGCAGCACGGGTTCGGCGAGGGGCGCGCGCGCGGGATCGGCGTCGATCACCACGAGCGCGAGGTCGGCGGCGAGCACTGCCAGGTTCGCATCGGCGGCGAAGCCGGGCGATCCGGGCGAGTCGATCAGCGTGAAGCCGTCGCCGAGCCATTCGAAGCGCATCAGATTGAGTTCGGTCGAGCCGCCGCGGGCGCGGCTTTCCGGGCTGGCATCGCCCACGCTGGTGCCCGCCGCGACCGCGCCGAGGCGCTGGATCGCGCCGCTGGCGAAGAGGATCGCTTCGGCCAGACTCGTCTTGCCGGCGCCCGCGGGTCCCACGAGCGCAACGGCCCTGGGGCCGTTCTGATTTCCTTTCATCGTCTCTCTCCTCCTGTGCTCGCCTGCCTGGGGCGTGCCAGAGGCAGACTCGCTTCCGGAACCTCGGAGGGTCTGCCTCTTCGTGCAGGAAGGCAAGGGGGTCGGCGCGGAGGGACAGGACAGTTCATCGCATTCCAACCGTCATCCCGGCGAAAGCCGGGACCCAGGGCAGCGAGCGACGTCCTGCTTGACGCTGGGGGGGCCGGCTTTTGCCGGGATGACGGCGTTGGGTTAGGGTCAAACCGTCAGCACGATCCGTCCAGCGCGATCATCGGCCGCCCAGGCCTCGGCGACGTCGGCGAGCGGCATCGCCTGGACGGGCAGCGCGAGCCCCGGCACGTCGAACACCCGCGCGATCGCGCCGATCAGCCCTTCGAGCGACACGCTGCCCAGCCCGCTGCCCATCATCTCGATCGAGGAGGAGCGCAGCACCGCCGCGGGCAGCCCGATCTCGCCGCCCGACGCCGAGCCGATCTGGACGAAGCGCATCGGCACGCCGTCCTCGCCCGCGCGCGCGGCCGCGATCAGCGCCGCCCGCGCGCTCGGACCCCAGAGATAGTCGAGCACGACATCCACCCCGCCTTCGAACTGCGCCTCCAGCGCCGCGTCGAGCACGCGCTCGTCGCCGCCGAGCTGGACCGTCGCATCGGCGCCCAGCGCTTCGAGCGCGGTCGCGTCACGCCCGGTCGCGATCACCCTGGCCGCGCCGAGGTGCCGCGCGATCTTCACCGCGAGCGACCCCGAGGCGCCCGTCGCGCCGTTGATGAGCACCGTCTCGCCGTGCTTCAGCCGCGCGCGCTCGACCAGCGCCGCCATCGAGGACATGCCGGGGTTGGCGATCGCCGCGGCGGTCACCAGGTCGAGTCCGTCGGGAAGCGGCAGGATCCGGGCGATGTCGACCACGGTCTCCTCCGCCATCCCGCCGAACGGTGCGCGGGGCAGCACGAAATAGACGCGGCGCCCGTCGTCGAGAACGCCCGTGCCGTCCACCCCCGCGACGAAGGGAAAGCCGCCGCTCGAGCTGTAGTGCGTCCCTGAGGCGCGGCCGCGCGTGAGATGGCTGAGCGCCGAGGCAGCGACGCGCACGCGTGCTTCGCCGGGGGCAGCGAGGGGCTCGGCGAAATCGGCATGGACGGGGGTTTCCCCCGTCGCGCGAACGACAGCGGCTTTCATCGGCTTTTCCTTTCGACTCGCGTTATTGTGTGTATAATGCACATATATCGAGGAGCCGCGGATGCCGTCAAACGAAAATGTGCAAAATACACATATAAGCGCGGAGTTGCGCGAACTGCACGGTGCGGTGCTCGACATCGTCGCGGCGATGATCGGCTCGCAACGCGACGAGATGCTGATCGCGGCGGCGGGAATCCGGCTCGACCGCGCGTTGTTCCCGCTGCTGGTGCTGATCGAGCGGCTGGGTCCGATCGGCGTGGTGAGCCTCGCCGACCGGGTGGGGCGCGACTATACCACGGTGAGCCGTCAGGTCGCGAAGCTCGAGGAACTCGGCCTGGTCGAGCGCCGCGCGAGCGAAGTCGACCGCCGCGTCCGCGAAGCGGTGGTCGCGCCCGCGGGCAAGGCGATGACCGACGCGATCGATGTCGCGCGAGAACGGTTGATGCGCGCCGCCTTCGCCGATTGGGAGGCGCAGGACGTCCGCGATCTCGTCCGCCTGGTCCGGCGCTTCGCCGAGACGATGCGGGGCGGGGCAGGGGAGACGGTGACGTGACGATGCGCAGGGTCTTCGCGGCGGGCCTCCGGAGTCAGCGCATCTTGGCCGAGATCGCCGTGGCCCATCTGGTCGGCGCCGGTGAGGCCGAAGCATATTTCGGGCGGACTCCCTGCAATTTCCGCCGGAGGGGCGGCGCGCCGGTGAAGGCCGTGGCCTGAGGCGCGCCGTCGACCATGCCCGGATTTGCAATGTGGGAATTGAGCTGCGAGCGTTGGCCGCGCTCTTTCTCATCGTGACGCGTGCCGGGCGACGCTTTGGTCGATCGCGGCGGCCGAGGCTTTTTGCGATGACTGGTGTCAACCGTGTCAACCTACAACACAGTCGTCATCCCGGCGAAAGCCGGGACCCAGGGTAACGGAGTACATCGCTTTGCTGCCCTGGGTCCCGGCTTTCGCCGGGATGACGACTGAATTTAGGCTTGATCCGCCTTGGGCTTCGACCGGGGCTTCTTTGCAGGCGCCGGAGCGGGAGCGTCCGCCACGGCCTTCGCCGGTGCCTTGGCGCGGGCCGGCTTGGCGGTGGGGGCGGGGGTTTCGCCCGCAGGCTTCTTCGCCGGAGCCTTGCGCGCAGGCGCGGGCTTGGCGGCAGGCGCTTCGGCGACCGTCTCGACCGGAGCATCCGCCTTCTTCGCGGCGGGCTTGCGCGCCGGCTTTGGCGCGGGGGCTTCGGCCGCCGCCTCCACCGGCGCGGCCTTCTTCGCTGCCGGCTTGCGCGCGGGCTTGGGTGCCGAGGCCTCGGCTACCGGCGCGGCGGGCTCGGGCTTCACCGCCTTGGGCGCCGCGATCTTCTTCACCGGCGTCTTCACCGGGGCCGAGGGCGGAGCGAGCTTGGCAGTCTTCTTCGCGGGCCTGGCAGGCGCGGGCTCGGGGGCCGGTGCGACGACTTCCGCCTTTGGCGCAGCGGCTTTCTTGGCGGCCGGCGCGGGCTTGGCCGGCTTAGGGGCGGCTGCCTCAGCCTTCGGGGCTGCGACTTTCTTCGGCTCGGCCGCCTTGGCAGCGACCACTTCGGGTTCGGCCTTGGGCTCGATCGGCTTCTTCGCCGCCTTGGGTTTGGGCTTAGGCTTAGGTGCAGCGGCCACCGCGGCGACGGGCGCCGACGCCGGTCCGGGCTTCTTCACTTCGGTCCCCTCGCGCTCGGCGACGATCCGGTTCGCCAGCTCCCAGTCGACCATCCGATCGACGTCGATCGGCCCTTCCGCGAAGGGCATCACCACCGGCGCGGTCTTCACCTTGAGCACGCCCGAGAGGAAGCGCAGGAAGGTGTTCAGCTTGGTCAGCCGGCTCTTGTAGACGAGGAAGGCGACCAGCCCGAAGGCGCCGATCAGCCGCTTGGGCTTCTTGCCGAACTGCCCGCCTGAATTGAACACCTTCGCCGCCTCGAACCCGTGCGGGGTGAGCAGCGCATAGAGGTTGCAGCTCGAGAACTGCCCATCGGCGAAGCGGTGGAAGGCGCGGTTCCCCTCGGGATATTTCTCGAGCACGTAGCGCGCCGGCGTGAGCCCCAGCCCGGCGTCGACCTTGAGGTCGTCGAGGTGGTCGCAGAAATATTTGAACATCTCAGCCGTATGCAGCGCATTGTCGCCCGTGGTGATCACCAAAGGCAGCGCGTCGGGGAAGGTTTCCGCTACCGCGCCCACGCTCGTGCCGATGCTGCTGCCTGAGGGCGTGTAGACGGTGATCGCCTCGAGCCCCAGCGGCGCGAGGATCGCCTTGGCTTCCTCGGTGCTCTCGGGCTCGATCTGGACGATGATCCGCTTCACTCGGCCGCTGTCGGCCACTGCCTTCACCACGCGGCGCAGCATCGGCTCGCCGGCGATGTCGATGAAGCATTTGTGGCTCACCCCGCCGGCCTGGGCGAGCGGATCCTGGTTGCCGCGGCTCGCGGCGAGGACGAGGGCAGTGTAGCGCTTGTCGGTCATTGGCGATCCTGTTGTTGGGCGAAGGGTCCCCGCAGCGCGGCCGTGAGGGTGGAAACACTGGCGAGCCCGGGCAGTGCCTTCAGCGCCTGGCGGAGCTCTGCCGCTTGCGCCGTCGACACCATGCTCGTCACGCAGGCGTCATATTTGCCCCACATCTGCGCGGGCGTGAAGGGGGCGGCGAGGCTGCCGGCGGGCATGCTGACCGCGGTCATTATTTTGCGGCCGTCGTCCAGCAGCACTTCGACCTCGGTCGGGAACTCGCCTTCGGACTTGTCCACGGGCACGCGGTGGATGAGGGGGTAGAGCGCGCGGATCGCGGGGTCTTCCCAGCCGCGGTTCTCGAAATCGGCGAGCCCGCAATTGCCCGTGCGCAGGATCACCGCGAGCGCATATTCGATCGAGAACTTGGCCTGCGCCGCGTCCTGCGGATCGGTGTACATCAGGTTGTTGAGGTGCGTGACCGGCGCGCGGACCTGGATATCCACGACATCATCCACACCAAAGCCGTGCTCGGCGATCAGGGTGAGCAGCGCGTCCATCGCGCGGTGTGCGCTCGCGCAATTGGGGAAGCGCTTCACCTTGAGCCCGCTCGACAGGATCAGCAGCGGGTCGCCGACATGGCTTGTCTCGAAGCGCATGGTCTGGCCATGCTCGGGATCGATGATCGCGTCGCGCAGCGCTTCATAGTCGGGGCCGACCATCAGCCGGTTCAAGCCGGTTCGCCCGTCGAAGGTGCCGACGCCCGCAGTCACGCCTGCCTGCGCGAGGCTGGCGGCCATCACGCCGGCCTTGGCGGCGAGGCCCGCATGGAGCGGCTTGGTCATGGTACCGAACTGCGACATGAAGCCGCTCGCCATGCTCGTCGAGATCGACAGCGCATAGGCCGATTGCTGCGCGTCGAGCCGCAGCAATCGCGCACAAGCTGCCGCCGCGCCGATCGCGCCCATCGTCGCGGTGGCGTGCCAGCCGCGGTTGCGGTGCGCGGGGTTCACGCCCTGGCCGGCGCGGCCGAGGATCTGGAGCCCGGCGATGTACGCATCGATGCACGCCGCGCCGCTCGCGCCCTGCTGCTCGGCAAGCGCGAGGATCGCGGGGACAAGCACTGCGGTGGCATGCGCCTTGGCGGGGTCGAAATTGTCGTCGAAGTCGAGCGCGTGCGCCGCGGTGCCGTTGACCAGCGCCGCCCAGGGCGCCGCCATCCTGGTGTCCAGCCCGAAGACGGTCGCCGGCCCGTCGCCCCAGGCCTTCACTGCGGCGAAGACGTTGCGCGTGGCGGGGTCGAGCGTACCGGGGACGATCACCGAGATCACGTCGACGAAGGCATTGTGCGCGGCCGCGCGTGCCGCGT
This sequence comes from Sphingomonas sp., assembly GCF_017745215.1. Lineage (GTDB taxonomy): Bacteria > Pseudomonadota > Alphaproteobacteria > Sphingomonadales > Sphingomonadaceae > Sphingomonas. The sequence goes on along the minus strand of NZ_JAGHZV010000003.1, from coordinate 251,630 downwards.
CGGGCCATTGATCGGGCGTGTCGGCCAGCCACGCGCCGAAGGCCAGGACGGGATTGGACTCCATCGCCAACCGATAAGCCTTTGGCCGGCGGAAGCAAACTCAGATCAGCTTGAGCCGCCGCGCGAATCCGCCGAGGCCTTCGCGGTCGGCGCGAGTGAGGCCGTTGCGCATCGCCAGCCAGCTCGTGCCCCACCAGATCGCGACCAGCACTACGAAGCGCAGCGGCCCGCCGAGCGCCTGCACCGCGAGCCCCATCGCGGCGACGCCGATCAGCGCGATGCCGAGCCCGACCACCAGCCGCGAATCGAACGGCGAGGCGCCGTCGCTGATCCAAAGCTCGATCGTCGCCACCCAGGCGGGCGCGACGACCCCCGCCGCGACGGCGATCGCCATCCCCAGCGCGCCCATTGACGGCACGAGCAGCGCCGCGAGCACGATCCACAGCGCCACCGAGATCAGGCTGTTGAGCAGGGGCAGCCCGCGGTGCCCGATCATCTCGACGATCGCGCTCGCCGGACCGACGATTGCCTCGAACGCGCGCGCGGCGGAGAGGATCGTCAGGATCGCAAGCGCGGGCAGCGCCTCGCGCCGGTAGACGCTCAGCAGGTCGCGCCCGGCGAAGACCATGAAGCCCGCGAGCGGCACCACCAGCACAGTCGAGACGCGGCTGGCGAAATGATAGAGCGCCGCGATTGCCTGCCGGTCGACGCGCGCCTGCGCCGAGGAGAGCGGCGCGAGGACGTACTGGAAGGCCTGGCGGACGATATAGGGGACGGTCGAGAGCTTGCGCCCGACTTCGAACAGCCCCGCCGCTGCGGCGCCGGCGCCGCCGGGGATGGCGAGGTTGAGCACCACCGGCGGCGCGTCGATCAGCGCGCGGGTCGATAGCGCCGAGGGGAGGAGGGCGAGGCCGGTGACGGCGACGTTGCGGGCGAGCGCGCGGTCGATCGGCGCTCGCCAGAGCAGGCCGAGATCGTAGTAGCGCCCGAGCAATCGGAGCGAGAGCGCGGCGGTCAGCGCGAGGCTGGCGAGGTGCGCAACGACAAGGCCGATGTGATGGAGCCCGATCGCGAAGGTGAGCCCGGCGAAGACGATCCGGACGATCTGCTCCCAGAACAGCCGGAGGCGAATCTCGGGCCCGAAGGCGCGCCTCGCCCGCGCCGCGGACGTCGCGACTTCGACGAAGGTCCACAGCGGCAGCGCCCAGGCGAAGATCGCAATCGCCAGCGGCAGCTGCGCTGCATCTTCGGGCGCGGCCGAGATCGTCGAAGCGATCGGTCCGGCGAAGAGCGTGATCGCCAGCGCCGCGAGCGCGGTCATCCCCAGCGAGAGCGCGAGCGCGAACTTGACCGCGCCATGCGCTCTTGTGTCGTCGCCCTGCTGGGGCACGACGCGCTGGAGCGCGCTGGTCATCGACAGGTCGAGCAGGTTGGAGAGGAAATTCACCCCGCCCCACAGCACGACGTAGACGCCGTATCCGCCCAGCCCGAACAGCCAGATGTACCAGGGCTGCGCGAGCGCCTCGATCGCCACGCTGATCCGCGCCAGCCCGGCAAGGCCTGCCCCGCGCGCGACGTCGCTTCGGGTTACCTGGTTCACGCGGGCAAGCTCAACGCACCGCCCCCTGGCGGAGCAGGCGGGGCAGCAGCACCAGCGCGCCGACCAGCGGCCAGCGGCGCTGCCAGGGCTTTACTTCGATCTTGGTGCCAGCGTGGCGGTTGATCTTCCACGCGAGGTAGTCGACGCCGCCCGAGAAGGTGGTCAGTGCCTTGGTGAGCCGCAGCACGCTCAGCCGCTTGCCGCGGCGGCGGAAGCGATCCCAGCCTGCCGCGGCATCGACGGGCAGGGCGGGGAGCACTGCCACCTTGGCGAAGGCGCGGTAGCGTTCGGGGTCCTGCGCGACGATCTTCGCCGCGCGGTCGCCGCGCTCCGCGCGCAGCTCGCACGAATAGGTAAGCTCGAACCCGCGCCGCCACACGCCCAGTGCATCTTCGCCCGCAGCCATCGGCATCGCCCAGGCAAGCAACGTCGGCGCCGCGCCGCTCACGCTCGCGACCATGCTCTCGCGCGCCGCCTCGTCCACCGCCCAGGCAATCCGGCTCGGCTGGGCGAAGCGCGCCCAGACCGACACGTCGCCCGCGCCGATCCCGCAGCGCTCACGGAAGTCGGCTTCGCTCAGCACGGCGTATTTCGCGCTGAGCCCGTCGTGGACGAAGGGAAAGACGTTCGGCGGCAGCACGCGGTTCGCGAACGCCAGCCAGCCACCGCCATAAGCGGCGCGATAGTCCGAGACGATCAGGTAGAAATCGAGCATCAGCCCGTCGAGCTGGCTCTCGCGCAAGCACGATCCGTAGAAGAGCACTGCGCGCGCCGCATCGCCCACCGTCGCCGCGATCGCCGCCGCCATCGCCGCCGCGCGCGGGTCGACCGGCGCGGCCAGCTCGCCGCGGACGAGATCAGAAAGAGCGGCAGGATCGCGCATCGTTCGGCCGTAGAGCATGATGGGGTTTGATTGAACCTCAACCGTCATCTCGGCGAAGGCCGGGAGCCAGGGTCACGAGCGAAGCCGTGTGCTGCCCTGCGTCCCGGCTTTCGCCGGGATGACGAAGGAAGGAAAGGTCAGCGCGGTTCGGGGATCAGCAGCGCGCTCGCCGCCTGCGAGCCCGCGCCGGCGCCCTGCGGCATCAGCGAGACATCGCCCGGCAACGCTGCGCCCTGCGCATGCGAATGGCCGAGGTTGACGAAGCGCACCTGGCGCGACGGGCGCAGGATCAGCGGCTTGCCCTGGGTGGCGCGGAAATGCTCGCCGTCCATGATCACGTCGGTCGGACCTTCCTCGAAGCGGATATCCTCGCCGCTGACGAGGTGGACGCCCGGCACCGGCGTGAGACCCAGCCGGCCGGTGAGTCCCGCGATCACCGCGCGCAGCACGGTCGAGCCGCGCCGCTCGATCGCGAGCAGCTGCAGCGTGCCTTCGCGCTCGGCGGGGATGGTGCCGGTCAGCACCAGCGCGCGCAGCGTCGAGACCATCAGCACCTGGTAGCGGCCCTTGAGCCGCTCGCGGCGGCCGATGCCGATCGCCATCTCCGAAGCGCGCGGGGGCAGGAAGCGCGACGACCAGTCGGTCGCCGCCGAGATCATCCCCGCCACCACGGTGATCGCATGTGCGAGCCAGTTCGGGATGCCGAGCGGGTAGAGCTTGTGCCGGCAATAGAGCAGCACGTCCGCCAGCGCGCCTGCGGCGAGGAACATGCCCAACGCGGGGCGACGCTCGTCGCCGGTGTCCACACTGATCAGCTGGCGCCCGACGACATGCGGTTCCACGCCCTGCTGCGCGATCGCGACGATGCGCTCGAGCGCTTCGATCGGGTCGCCGGTGGCGCCGAGGTCCTTGGCGATGAGGTTGGTCTTGCCGTTGGGCAGCACCGCGATCGGCGGCAGCGGGCGATCGGGCGCCCCTTCGCCATAGAGCTCGGTGAGCGCCGCCTGCACTGTCCCGTCGCCGCCGTTGAGCACGAGCACCTGCGGCTTGGCGAAGGCGATCTTGGTGAGCACGTCGGCGATGTCGTTCGACCGGCTCTCGATGTGGAGGATGTCCGGGCGCGCGGCGCAGAACGCCCGCACGCGGTCCAGTCGCGTCTTGTTTCCGTCCGAAGACGGATTGGAAAGGACCGCAACCAAGGCCATCGACGAACCGGAACCCCTTTCTGCAACAACCCCCCTTCGGGGCTCACACCGGGTACGCAACAGTGACGCCAACCCTGGCCACGACGCGCTAATCGCCGCGGAACGAGGCATTATTACGACCGCATCAGTACCGAAGTCGTGCCCGCCGCCCGACGTTTGCCGCCGTCACGCCCCGCCCTTCCACCATACCTATCGGTACAGATAGCCTTTGTTCAAGCTGAAACAAGGAGGTGAAAGGCGCAAGATCGCCTTTTGTTGGGTCGTGCCATACCCGAACGGGTATCCCGACTAGACGAAGGGATGGTCCGAGGCCTTTCAGACCTCCGGAAGCCGTCATCCCCGTGAAAGCCGGGACGACGACGCGAGCGCTGGGAATCCGACTTAGTGCTGCGCCGGCTGCGTCCCATTGTCCTCGGGCAGCTTCGAGGTCATGCCGGTCGCCGCCGCATCGTCATAGGTCTGCGATTCCGAACTGAACTCGGACGTGGTGGTGTTGCCCGTCGTGGCCGCCGTCGGAGTCGCGCTCGGCGTCGCCACCGGCTCGACCAGGTTCATGTCCATCGCGTTCGACGTTTCGACGAACTCGCCGGCATTGGCCGCCTCGTTGACCGGCGCGTCCTTGGGGCCGCCGCAGCCCGCGAGCAGCGCGGCGCTGCCCAGCGCCGCCGCGATCGCCACCTGGCGAAGGTTGATCCGCATCATCGTCAATCTCCCTGAGTTATTCGCCGGCTGGGTTACTTGCCGGCCGCTGCGGCCTTCGACGCCGACCGCGCCTCGATCTTCGCCGCCAGCGTCTTGTCCCAGCCATAGGGATCGCCGCGGAAGTTCATGATGCCGTCCTGGCCCTGGAACGCGGTCCAGTAGAGCAGGAATACCGCCACCTGGTTCTCGGGCGAGAGCGGCACGCGCACCGTATCGCCCTTGTCGACCGCGGCCTGCAGTGTCTCGGGCGGCCAGGCCGCTTCGTTGCGGAGCAGCAGCCGCGCGAGCGGCGCGGGCTTCTCGAGCCGCACGCAGCCATGGCTCGCGAGCCGGTCGAAGCTGTTGAACGTCGCCTGACTCGGCGTGTCGTGGAGGTAGACGGCGTAGGGGTTCGCGAAGTCGAACTTGTAGCGGCCGAGCGCGCTCTTGCCCGGCACCTGCTGCAGCCGCTTGTTCGGGCCCTCGCCGATCACCTTGAAGCCGTGCGATGCCAGATAGGCCGGCCCCTTGGGGAACAGTTCCTTGGCGGCGATGCCCGGGGGCACGTTCCAAGGTGGGTTGAGCACGATCGAATGGATCTTCGACTGGAGCATCGGCGTCTCGCGCCCGCCCGGTGCGCCGGTGACGGCTTTCATCGAGGCGATCGGCGCATCGCCGTCGAACACGGTGAGCACCGCCGCGGCGATGTTCACCTGGATGCGGTTCTTGGGCAGGTCACCCGGAAGCCAGCGCCAGCGCTCCATGTTAGCCATGATCTGGCGGACGCGGTCGGCGGCGGGCACGTTGAGCGCCGCGCGAGTCTGCGCCGCGACCGCGCCGGTGGGGTTGAGGCCATAGCGCCGCTGCGCGCGCTTCACGGCCTCGGCGAGGTCGGCGTCGTAGGTGTCGCTCGTCGTCGCGACCTGGGCATCCTCGATCGCCAGCCGCTTGCGCAGCGCGATCACCCGCGCGCCGGTGGTGCCGATCGTCAGGTCGGGCCCGGCGGCGAGTGCGGACCAGCCGCCCGCGGCGTCGATGCGACGATAGGTGTCGAGGCCCTTCCGCAGCCCGTCGTAGCCCGCGTAGCGCGGCCAGAGCGACTCGATCCAGCGCGCCAGGTCGTTGCGCTTCACCGCGTCGGCGAAGGCGGGGAGGGGGTCATAAGGCGCGGGGCGCAGGCCCCAGTTCGGGTCGAAGTCGCCCGTGTCGAGCCGGCCCGAATGCACCGCATGCGCATAGTCGAGCGCGGCGCGGACCAGCGCGTCATTGTCGGTCCCCGCGAGTTCGTCCGCGGGCGCCGTGCGCACCAGCCCGTGCGAGAAACGGCCTTCGCTCAGCAGCGTCGCTAGCTGAAACGCCTGGGTGGAGGTGAGCACCGGCAGCGGCGCGGGGGCGGCCTGCTGCACCGGCACCATCGGCGCGGTCTGGGGCGTCGGCGGCGTGCCCGTCTGCTGGGCAAGGCCTGTCCCGGCCAGAAGACCCAGTACCGCCAGCAAGGACCCTGCCTTCGCCATCGTCTTGCCCCGCCCAAGAATAGTCACTCGCTTCGTCGCTCCTGATACACGTTTCGTCGACACTTATCCATAGCAGAGCGATGTTTCGTCAGTGCGTCAACACGACTTCGGAAACCCGCCGCTTGCCGCCCGTGCGGCTCAGCTGCACGAACACGTCGACCGTGGACCGCACATAGTGGCGCACGTCGTCGCGGCCAAGCTGCGTTCCTCCCTGAAGCACCAGTAGAACGATCTGCTCGATCGCGCGCTCGGCCGAGTCGGCATGGACCGTGGTCATCGAGCCCGGATGCCCGGTGTTGATCGCGCGGAGGAAGGCATAGGCCTCGGGTCCGCGCAGCTCGCCGAGGATGATCCGGTCGGGACGCAAGCGCAGCGAGGCGGCGAGCAGGTCGTTCGCGGTCACGCGCGCCTCGCCGAGTTCGCTGCGCGCCGCGAGCAGCCCCAGCGCATTGGCGTGGTGCTGGTGGATCTCGGGGGTGTCCTCGATGAAGATGAGCCGTTCCTCGGGTGCGATCTCGCGGATCAGGGCATTGAGGAACGTGGTCTTCCCCGTCGAGGTTCCACCCGAGACGAGGATGTTCTTGCGCGCGCGCACCGCGGCCGAGAGCATGCCGGCAATGTCGCCGTCCTCGAGCAGCGCGGCAAGCGCGGTGTCGACGTCCGAGCGCTCGGTGCGCTTGCGCCGGATCGTCGCGTCGAACGCGCCCGAGGCGGCATAGTCGTCGAGCGTGAGGTCGGAGGCGAGGTGCTTGCGGATCGCCAGCGCCATGCCGTCGCGCGTCGCGGGCGGGGCGACCATCTGGACGCGCGCGCCGTCGGGCAAGGTCGCTGAGAGCAGGGGATGCTCGCGGCTGATCCCCTGGTGGGTCAGCGCCGCGATCTGCCGCGCGAGCCGGCCGAGCGTCGCTTCGTCGAGCCGCGGCACGTCGTGGCGCTCGATCGCGCCGCCCAGCGTCTCGACCCAGACTTCGCCGGCGCGGTTGACGTAGATGTCGGTCACGTCGTCGCGCGCGAGCATCGGCTCGAGTGGGGCCAAGTAGCTGCGCAGATAGACGCGGCCGTCGTCCGTGCCTTCTGCCGGCTTGGTCGTCATGGCTTGTTGTCGGCCCCGGAGAAATCGAGATCGCGGGCGACGAACACGGTGATGCTCGTCCCCGGGCTCACCTTGAGCGTGGGGGTGACCTGCTGGGTCTGCTGGGTGAGCGGCTGCGTCGTCTGTTGCACGGTGCCGGGCAGCGCGACGATCACCGGCGAATTGGCCGAGCGCGAGGCGAGGTTCACGCCGATGTCGAGCGCCGACTGGAGGATCGCGCCGGTGAAGCGCGCGAAGAAGTGATTGTCGACCTTGGCCTTCATGCCGCCACGGCCGACGGGATCGCTCACCGGCGAGCCGATCGCGATCGTCGCGCCGTCGGGGCGGATCAGGCGGATCCAGTTGACCAGCGCGCGCTTCTGCCCGGGCGAGGCTTCGGCCTGATACTCGCCGATCAGCCGGCTGCCGCGCGGGATCAGGATGCGCGTGCCGTCGAACCCGCGGACGTCCTTGGTCACCATCGCGCGGGCGAGGCCGGGGCGAGTCGAATCGAGCCCGGTCTCGAGCACCGCGGGGATCAGCGTGCCTTGCGGCACCGTGCTCGAGCGATTGGCGAACTGCGCGACCCGGACGCGACCCCCGGCGATGCCGGGGCTGCGCGTGCTGCTGTCGGGCCCCCCGGCGGCGGCGTTGGGCGGCACGGCGCCGGTCGCGCCGGGGCCGCCGGCGGGCGCCTCGCCGCTCGTCGTGTCGATCACCAGCGCGGGATCGCCGGCCACGCGGGGCGGCTGCTGGGGCGCGGCCTGCTGCTGCGGGGGCGCGGGCTGGGGGACGTAGATGATCTGCGGCTGCGGTGGGGGCAGCGCGGGGGCCGGTGCGGGCTGGACCTGCTGCACCGGCGGCTCGACGGGCGCGGACGGCGGGGGCGGCGGCACGTAGAGCGGCGGCGCCTCGGCCCCGGGCGAAGTGCGATCGAGCGCGCCGGGCTTCACCGCGGGCGCGTTGAGCGACTGGCGCCGCGCGTCGAGCACCGTGAACAGCAGCACGCCGAGCACGGCCATGAAAATGGCGATCATCGCCCACGAAAGGCCTTGCCGCGGCAGCGCGACGATGGGGGCGACGCCCTGCGGCGGGGTTGTTGGATTCGGCGGCTGAGGCTCGAGCCGGGGATCGCCGGGCGGGACGGTCGCCATCAGTCGGTCCCTCCGCCGGACGCCTTGGCGGACCCGGCGTCGGCGACCACGCCGACCCTGGTCGCGCGCGCGACCTGCTTGTCGAGCCGGAACACCAGTCGCGCCATCACGCTGTCGATCACATAGATGCCGTCGCGCATGTTGCCGTTGACCAGCGCCTCGCGCCCGGCGTCGTCGATCGAATAGACCGCGGGCAGCGGCTTGTCGGCGGGCCATTCGATATAGGTCCTGGCGCCGTCGTCATCGATGCCCGCCGGGCGGATCGCCCGCGCGCCGCTCACCTTGTAGCGGCCGCGCGAGCCGGCCGGGATCGCCGTCGTCGTCGCGTTCGCGCCGCCGGCCGGCTGCGCACCGGGCGCGGGCGGCGGCGCCGGATAACGGAAACGAACCGTATAGGCCATGTCAGGCTGCGGGCCGAACAGCGGTTGCAGGTCGAAGGCGTAGGTGCGCACGTCGGTGATGACGGTCATGTTGGTCGCCACGCCCGCCTGGATCGGCTTGATGAACAGCCGGTCGCCGCTCTTGCTGGCGGTGACCTGCCAGGCACCGCTGTCGCCCACCGCGACATTCTCGATATGCTCGTCGCCGCCGAGCTCGACCGTGAGCTGATAGCCCGGCGCGCCGCGCAGCTGCACGACCTGCTCCGCGCTATAGTCGACCGACTGGACGCGCGGATCGCCGTTGCCCGGCATCGGGCGCACCTGCGCCGCGGCGGGAAGCGGCAGCAGTGCCGCGACGAGGAGCAGCGCCAGCCTCAAAGCGTCACCTCGACGCCGCCCTTGCGGGCGGGCGGGGTGGGGGCGGGCGTCGGCCGGTTGAGTGCCGGCGCGAGCGGGTTGGGCGCCTCGGTCCCCGCCGCGCCGCGCGTCGCCTGGACCTGCGGCGCGACGTCGCCCGGCTGCGCCGGCTGGAGCGCCTCGGCGCTGCGCTGGTAGCGCGTCACCTGGAAGCCGAGCGGGTTCACGAACCGGTCCTCGGCGCTCATCGGCTCGTTCGAATAGCGATACTGGATCATCGCCACCCAGGCCTGGGGCGGCGAGACGTTGCCGCCGCCGTCGCGCCGGATCGTGTCGAAGCGCACCATCGCATTATTGCCCGCCATCGGCGTCACGCTCTTCACGCGCGTCTCGAGGATCGAGCTGCGCGGCATGCGCGCGAGCAGGCTGTCGGGGTTCGAGGCCTGCGAGCCTGCGACATAGTCCTGCCGCGCCTGGCCGAACGACCAGAGTGCCACCTTGCGGTAATTGGCCTGGATCGCATTGATGTCGAAGCTCTCACGCCCGATGACATATTGGACGAGGAAGCTCTGCGTCAGCGCGGTGTTGCCTGCGATCTGCGAGGCCTCGAGCGGCTTGAGCGCCTGGACATAGCCGGTCTGCTTGTCGACGAGCAGCGTGTAGGGCTCGACCGTCTTGAGCGGCGCGAGCTGCCACAGCGCGAACGCTTCGATCAGCGCGATCAGCCCGAATACCGCCGCGACGATCCACGCCACGCGCCGCGAACCGGCGAGCGCCGCCTGCTGGTCCTTCCCCCAGCTTTCGGCCTGCTCGTAATAGGCGTCGAGCTGCTCGCGAGCCTTCATCTTCATCATCGTCGATCCCGTCGGCCGGCGCTGCCGGTGGCGCGGTTGCGCGCGCGGCGGCCCTGGCTCTGCCCCAGGGGCACATTAGTGTGTGTCGGCACGTCGCGCGAGAGCCCGGTCGCGGCAGGCAGGCGCGATGGCGATCCGCTGCCGCCGGCCGCCGCGACGCGCACCTCGCGCCGCTGCGCCGCTGCGACGGCCTCGGCGACCGCGACGGCGCGCGACCGTTCCGCGGCGGGCGTCTCGCGGCCGCCTCCGCCGGTGCGCGCTTGCGCCGTCTCACCACGCAGCGCCGACGCGACCTGCTCCGAGGCGGTTCGCCAGAGCTTCGGCAGCCGGAACCCGGCGGCAACCTTCGCCGTCGCGAAGATCGCGCCCGCGAGCACCAGCGCGAACACCAGCATCACCACGAAGATCTCGACCGGCGCGCCGGTGATCCCCAGGTCGGCCTGGCGCATCGCGAGCAGATAGGCGAGCCAGGGCTCGACCAGCGCAAGCTCGGCGCCGAGCACCAGCGTCACCGCCAGCGCGCCCAGCGAGGCGCCCGCCAGCGCGCGCACCCAGCCTTCGAACAGCCCCCGCGTCCCCTCGAACAGCAGGAAGGCGATGAACAAGGGCCCGAGCGCGAGCAGCAGCCCGCTCACCAGCCGCACCGCTGCGAGCGCGCCGATCGTGCCGACCAGGAAGAAGATGCGGGACCAGCCGAGCGCCGAGACTTCGAACAGATCGGGCGGCGCCCCCACCGGCTCGACGACGAGCTGGGGCTTGCCGTTCACGACTTTCTCGCGCGTGACCGTCTGGCCCTTGTTGGCCTTGCCGACTCCATATTCGTTGAGCAGGATCAGCGCCGCGTCGACGCCCTGGAGCCTGCCGACCAGCCCGCCCTGGCTCCCGGGCAGGCCCGTGCTGCCGCCGATCTCGCCGGCGACCTGGGCAGGCCCGCGCAGCGCCACGTCGTAGGCGAGCGTGCGATAGGCCGACCAGCTCGTCGCCAGCGCGAGCACCACGCCGATCTTGACCAAAGTGATCACCCCGTCGCGCGCGCTGGGCGTATGGCCGAGCAGCATGCGATAGCCGTAGAGCGCGATCACGATCGTCAGCATCGCGGTCAGCGCGATCGATACGCCCGATCCCGGCGCCGCGAGCGCGTGATAGCCGCCTTCGCCGATGTTCTGCGCCTGGCAGTCGACGAAATCGAGCATCCCGCGCACGAAGCCGTCGCCATAGGAGAGCGGACGGCAGATCATGCGACTTCCAGCAGGCGCGGGATCCACAGCGCGGGATCGTCGCCCTCGACCGCGCGAATCTCGTCGAGCAGCCGCACGGTGCGCTCGCGGCCCGAGAGGATCGTCAGCAGGTCGCGCTCGCCGGTGAGGTTGAGCCGCGCCACCACGCTCTCCGCGCCGTGCTTGATCAGGAAGCAATGCGCATTGTCGGGCAGCGACTTGACCAGCTCATATTCGTGGCTGGTGAGCCCGAAGCCCTCGATGTAATCCGCGGCGCGCGCCTTGGGGTTGGCCATGAAGATCTGCGTCGCGGCCTGCTCGATGATCGCGCTCGCGATGCGGCTCTCGAGCGCGTCCTGCGCGCTTTGCGTCGCGAAGCCGACGATGCCGTTCCTCTTGCGGATCGTCTTTTCCCAATCCTTGATCCGCCGGACGAAGATGTCGTCGTCGAGCGCCTTCCAGCCTTCGTCGACGACGATGATCGACGGGCTGCCGTCCAGCCGCTCCTCGACGCGGTGGAAGAGGTACATCATCGCGGGCGTGCGCATCGCCGGATCGTCGAGGATCTGGGTCATGTCGAAGCCCACCGCGCTGACGGTGAGGTCGGTGCGATCGACCGGATTGTCGAACAGCCAGGCGCGTTCGCCGTCGCCCCACCAGGGGCGGAGCCGCGCCCAGAGGTCGGCGCCGTGCGGGCGGTGGCTGCCGCGGAACAGCTCGGCGAGGTGGCGCAGGCGCCGATGCTCGAACGGCTGCTCGAAGTTGGCGTCGATCGCGTCCTTGATCCGCGCGGTCTCGTCGAAGTCGGCGCCGCCCGCGAGCAGCGCGATCCAGTCGATCAGGAACTGGCGGTTCGCCGGCGTGTCGGGGAGCTGGAGCGGGTTGAGCCCCGATTCGACGCCGGGACGAAGCTGGTCGTAGCGCCCGCCGATCGCGCGGATGAACAGTTCGGCGCCGCGGTCCTTGTCGAAGAAGACGATGTTGGGCGCGAACTTGCGCGCCTGGGCGAGCAGGAAGTTGAGCACCACCGTCTTGCCCGAGCCCGAGGGCCCGATCACGGTGAAGTTGCCGAGGTCGCCCTGGTGGAAGTTGAAATAATAGGGGCCCGCCGCGGTCGTCTCGAGCAGCGTGACCGCGTCGCCCCAATGGTTGCCGCTCGCTTCGCCCTGCGGGAAGTTGTGCCCGCTCGCCAGCCCCGCGAAATTGCCGGTCGAGACCAGCCCGCGCCTTGCGATATATTTGAAGTTGCCCGGGAACTGCGCCCAGAACGCGGGCTCGAGCGCAATCTCCTCCCGCACCGCGAGGATGCCGAGGTCGGCGAGCGCGGCCTGGACTTCGGCCACGCCCTCGTCGACCTCCGCCGGGCTCGCGCCCTTCACGGCGATCGACATGTGATGCTCGCCGAACCCCGCGCGGCCCGCGGCGACTTCGTCCTTGGCATTGGCGAGGTCGGCGCGCAGGCTCACCGCTTCGTCCTCGGCCGACTTCATCCGGCGGAGCGCGAGGTTCATCCGCCCCAGCGCGGCCTGGCGCTCGACGAAGCCGAAGCTCTGCGAGACGCTGAGCTCGAAGGGGAGGCGGAGCAGCTCGTCGAACATGCCCGGCGCGGTCTGGCCGGGGTAATCCTTGATCGAGACGATCGCCTGGAAACTCCGCGGCGTCGCGCCCGTCGGCCCGAGCTCGATCGTCTCCTGACCGAAGCTCACCCGGCGATAGGGGAGGTAGAGCCCGAGGTCCTGCATCGGCAGCAGCACCGGGCGCATCTCGCCGTGATAGAGGCCCGAGAGGAATTCGAGCGGCTCGGAGCAGGGGCCCTGCTGGGTCTGGTAGACGCCGAGCAGCCGCGGGCCATAGGCGGCGAGGGCCGCCATCAGCGCGTCGCGCGCGACGTCGAGCTGGCGCAGCTCATAGGCGCTGCCCGCCTCGTCGCCCCCGACCACCGGCTTGCCCAGCCACTCGCGGACCCGGTCGATCATGCCGACGCGGCCCTGCATCGGGCGACGGATCAAGGTCAGGAACAGGTCGTTGACGTAGAGCTGCTTGGTCGAGAGCCGCGCCTGCCAGGCGGCATCGAGCTGCGCCGAGAAGGCATCGGGGAACTCCGCCGCCAGCTCGGGACCGACGCGGCGGCGCAGGATGTGGTGGTAGACCGCGAAGCGCGACGAGCCGATCGCCTGCAGCATCGCGTCGCGCAGCCGCTTGCGGTAGTTGAGCTCCTCGGTGTCCGCGGTCTCGAAGAGCAGCCCGCGCAGGTGGATCACCTGCATCAGCATGCCGTCGCGCGTCTCGATGGTGAAGTCGTCGACATGCCGCGCGTACGGCAGGTGCCGCCCGGCCGGGGCCTCGCGTTCGGCGGCGCGGCTGTCGCGCGTCAGGGGCGGTAGGAGTTGCATCGCCAGATCGCGTAGTTCTTCACGCGCGGGCAGCGGCTCTGCCTGGTGAGCCACAGGTCGAGGAAACGCGGCTCGCGCACGCACAGCACCACGCCGATGCCGTGGATCACCAGCGCGGCGAGCAGCACCCAGACCGACTTGAAGATCAGGAACAGCTCGGTCGCGATCACGGCGTTCAGGATGAAATAGCTGTAGGTCACGCCCGCGAACATCTGCGGCCGCGTGAGCGCCACGAACAGCGTGTCGCGCTCGAGCCCGTTCACGTCACTGCCCCATCTGCGCGGTGGACTGGATGCCGGCGACGATGCTGGCCGCGCCGAACAGGATGAAGCAGCCGAGGATCACCGTCGCGCCGTAGCGCCAGTTGATTCGGCCGGTGAGCATCAAGAGGCCGACGGTCGCCACCGCGATCACCGCTACCACCGTCGCCACCGTGCCGAGCAGCGTGCCTTCGAGCCAGCGCACCGCCGAGACGATCACGCCCGAGCCCTGCGGGTCCTCGAGCGACTGCGCCTGTGCCACGCCGGCACCTGCCGCCGCCCACAGTCCGGCCACCCAGGCCGCCGCCTTCTTCGCCCGGTCGAAAGCCACGCCTACCCTCACCATGATTCGTCCCCCAAAACCGCGCGATACTGCGCCGCCCCGCGTCCAAAGCCAAGTGAATAGCCAATTGTTCGCGATATCCGGGGATCGGGTTGAATAGTGCGGCCCGCTGTGCTGCATGCGAAGCATGCGGGGTAAAGAAGCCGAGCAGATGATCGTGCGGCGCGGCGCCGGGCTGATCGAGGCCGAGGTCGACGGTGAGATGGTCGCGCTCCACGTCGACAACGGTACCTGCTATTCGTTCAACGGAACCGCGACGCGCATCTGGCAGCTGATCGCCGAGCCGCGCTCGCTCGCGACGATCTGCGCGGCGCTGGTCGAGGAATATGAAGTCGACCCCGCCGAGTGCGAGGCGGACGTGCGCGTGATGCTCGACGACCTCGCGACCGACGGCATCGTCGAGTTCGGCTAGCCTTCGATCGCGTCGAGCCGGCCAAGCACATGGTCGACGATCGCTTCGATCCCGGCTGGATCCCAGGGGCGGCGGAGCTCGAATACCGGGACCTCGCGCGCGATCGCCACGCAGCTCCCGAAGTGCCGCTCCGAATCCCCGACCAGCGGGACGTAGACCCCGCGATAGGTGTTGGCGACCAGCGCCTGGATCGCTTCGCCCGCGGGAAGCCGACGGAGCGAGATGCCCGCTTCGCCGGCGTCCGCGAGCACGAAGATCGCGCGCAGCGGCAGCGCCTCGGGTGACCGACCCGCGCCGACGGGAACGACATATTTGTCCATGCCCTCGAACGCCGCGTCGAGATCCCCGGTGTCGCGACCGCTGCGCTCGACGGCGTCGCGCCACAGCCGGATGCGCGGCACCCCGGGCTGGACCTGGTGGCCCCGGGGAGTGCGGGTGATCGCCGAGACGTCGTCGGCGAGCAGCCGGTGCCCGCGATCGAGGAAGGCCGCGGCGAGGGTGGATTTGCCTGCGCCCGACTTGCCCGAGAAGAGGATCGCGCCGCGATCCGTCTCGATGGCATTGGCATGGAGCGGCAGCGTTCCGCGCTGGTGGAGCAACGCCGCCATCGCCGAACCGAGCAGGAACAGGCGGATGTTCTGCGCCGGCGTGCCGGCTTCCGCGTCGACGGTGATTCGGCTGCCGTTCTCGACCCGGTAGCGCACCCCCGGCGCCTCGAGAAAGCCGATCCCGGCGGCGGCGCGCAGCCCGAGCATGCGCTCCGCCCCGGGCGGGTCGAGGACCTCGCCGAGCGCGATCCGCACCTCGGCCGTGGCCCCCTCGGGTGCGGCGGGCAGTTCCGGAAGCGCGATCGACGAAGCGAGGGTGAGGCCGAATAACCGATAATGGTGCAACGCTGCCCCTTTCGCTGGCCCCGGGGGTGCCGGCTGGACCAAGTCAAATGCCTCCGAATGCGATGCCTTCGCGCGATCCAGCAAATTGTGCCCAATTGACAACAATCTACATTAGGAATCTGCGACGGCGTCGGCTTCGACGGAACCAACACGGAATGTTAGTGCTTGAAGCGAGTATAGTGAATGCGATATGCGAAGTAAGAACAAAGGGGACAGGGTGCATGACCAACACGCAGGAAAAGTCCAACGCCGTCGTCAAGCTCGCCGTGCGCTCGAATTGGCAGCGTCCTCAGGTTCGCCGCGTGCGCGCGGGTGAAGCGGAGATCACGAGCGCCGACGTCAACGCGGACGACATTTTCTCCTGAGTTGCGGCGTCCGCTGCCCGCGGGCTGCTGATAAGGACTCCAAGTGTCGGCCGTCGCGGGGTTTTGGCGGATTGCAGGTGATTTCGATTCCGGCGCCGAGTGCCGGCGGATGCTTGCATCTCAACGAATTTACGGGCCTCATGCTTCCGATTTGCGGGAGGATGGGGCCCTTGCCATTGGCCGTTGTCTTCATCGGCTTCTTCCTGAGGACCTCCACGATCGCCAGCCACTGACCGGTGGCGACGGGCGTTTTCTGCTGGTCGCCGATGTGCGGCTCGACGATCGCGACGACCTTGCCCGTGCCTTGGGGCTGGAATCGCATGCCCGGATGAGCGACGCCGCGCTGCTGCTCGCCGCCTGGGAACGCTGGCAGTATCGCGCCTTCGATCATCTGTACGGCGACTATGCCTTCGCGATCTGGGATGCTGGCGAGCAGCAATTGATCCTGGCGCGCGATGCGCTGGGCGCGCGGCCGCTTCACTATCACATCGCCGGCGATTTCGTGGCCTTCGCGTCCATGCCCAAGGGCCTGCATGCGCTCGCCGAAATCCCCTACGCCGCCGATGAGCAGCGCTCGCTCGAGTTCCTGGCGCTGCTGCCGGAGACCGGACCGCGGAGCTTCTTCGAAGGCGTCAACCGCGTCGAGCTCGGCCAGGTCGTGACGATCGATCGCGGCGGGATCACGATGCGCCAGCATTGGCAGCCGAGCGACCGGCGGCTTCGCTTCGCCTCGCCGGACGATTATATCGAGGCGGCTCGCGAGCAGCTGGATCGAGCGGTGGCAACGCGGCTGCGTGGCGCCGGCGACAATGTGGGAGCACAGCTGAGCGGCGGGCTCGACAGTTCGGGCGTGGCGGCGACGGCAGCTCGGCTGATGGCTGGGCGCGGCGGACGCGTCACGGCCTTCACTGCAATACCGCGGCCGGGCTACGACCATCCGATGCCGGTCAACGCCTATGGCGACGAGAGCGATCTCGCTGCCGCGACTGCCGCGCTGTATCCCAATATCGAGCATGTCCTGGTCCAGCCCGACGGAAATACCGTGCTGGACCAGCTCGACCGCGACTTTCACTTGTTCGAGCGCCCGCTGGTCAACGCGCACGTCTGGCATTTCAAGCGCGGGATCAACGCGGAGGCCGCGCGTCGCGACATCCATGTGATGCTCAGCGGCACCATGGGCAACATCACGCTCAGCTATTTCGGCAGCGAGCTGTTCGCCGAGCTTGCCGCGCAGTGGCGGCTATGGCGGCTGTATCGAGAGGGCCGCGCGATGGTGCGCGATCGGCGCGCGCGCTGGGTGGGGGTGCTCGGCTCGGCCTATGGGCGGCATCTGCCCGGCACGCTCTGGAGCGGCCTGCATCGCTGGCGCCGCGACGTGGGCCGCAGCCTGGAGGAGATCACGGCGGTTCATCCCGATCGGCTGGCCGAGCTCGAAGCGGCAGCGCCGGCGATGGATGCCGATTTCCATTATCGCCCGCGCGCGCGCGCGTTCGACGTGCGGCTGTGGGGAATGCGCCGCGTCGACATGGGCAATTACCGCAAGGGTATCCTTGCCGGCTGGGGGGTGGATCTGCGCGACCCGACGGCCGACCGGCGGCTCGTCGAATTCTGCCTGTCGGTGCCGACCGAACATTATCTCTCGAATGGACTGCCGCGCGCGCTGGCGCGGAAGGCGCTTGCCGACCGGCTTCCGGCCCGTGTGCTGGCCGAGCGCCGCCGCGGTGCGCAGGCCGTCGACTGGCACGAGGGAATGACTGCGGATCGCGAGCGGCTGCGCGAGGAGATCGAGCGGCTCGAGCAGGTGCCCGCGGCGGCCGCGTCGCTCGATCTCGAGCGGATGCGCGCGCTGATCGATGCCTGGCCCGATCAGGGTTGGCATACCAAGCCGGTCGAGGTCGCCTATTGCTTCACGCTGCTGCGTGGCGTGGTGAGCGGCCATTTCCTGCGCAAGGCTTCGCGCAGCAACGCCTGACCGGCGGAGCCTCGACCCCGGAGTTTGATCCATTCGGGCGGGTTGGTGCCGCCTCGATTCAGCGCGGCTGAATCCGACTCTGGAACGAGATGACGCCAAGTTGGCTGTGGCTCGACGCAATTCGTCGCGCTCCAAAGGGTCGCGAGTCCGCAAGAGGGGCGCCCAAAAGCAAAGGGCGCGGCAATCGCTTGCCGCGCCCCTTTTCGATCGGCTTTCGCCGGCTTATTGGTACGGGTCGGTGCCGGTGAAGGTGCCGTCGGCCGTGTTGCCCGAGAGCGCATTGCTCGCCGGCGAGAAGCTGCGGACACCCAGGCTGGCGCCAGGCGCGTTCGCGAACACGCCCGAGGTCGAATTGCCCGCGATCACGCTGCGGCCGATGCGGATCACCGCCGTGCCGCCGTTGGTCGAGGCGCCGCGCGCGTTGTTCGACATCGATGAATCGAGCACCGTCACCGTGGCGCCCGTCGTGCTCGCCGGCGTGACGACCGCAACACCCGAGGCCGAATTGCCGTCGAAATTGCTGCCGGTCACCGTGACGAGGTTGCCCGGGCCGGTGTTGCCCGTCGTGTTCACGAGCAGACCGTTGTTGGTGTTGCTGATCGAGCGCGTGTTGACGATCGATGCCTTGGCCGAGCCGGTGCCGGTCGGCTGGATCACGATGCCGCCGCCGACGCCGGTATTGCCGTTGCCGGACAGCGTGACGTTGTCGACCACCAGCTTGGCGGCCCCGCTCGGCGAGAAGGTGATGCCCGAGCCGTTGGACGTGTCACGGAAGTTGCGGATGATCGAGTTGCGGACGGTCAGCGCCGCACCCGAGATGAACCACACCCCACGGATGCCCGAGCCACCGGTCGAATAGCCGATACCCTCGATATCGATGCCGCTGATCGTCACCACCGCGGTGCCGGCGCCGCCGTCGTTGATGATGAAGCCGTTGGTGCCCGAAACGAGCACGCCCGCGCCGACCTCATCGCAGATGATCGTCATCGACTTGGTGATCGTCACGGCGCCGAAGCCGCCCGGATCGATGCAGTTGATCTCGCCGCCCGCGGCGGTCTTCGAAATTGCGCCCGCGAACGTCTTGCACGGCGCGGTGCGGCTGCACGGATTGACATCGTCGCCGACGCCCGAAACCCAGGTCCGCGTCGCCTGGGCCGAAGCCTCGGACGTGAGGAAGGTGGTTCCGCCGAGGATGAACGCCCCCGCCAGAAGAAGTCGTGCACTCTCCCTAATCATGATGCCCTCCGATTTATGGTTTTCCCCAAAGGCTCCGTGATTCTACAGTAGCGCCGCGCGAGTACAAGCAGGGTCGGGAAATAAATCGGCAACCATGTTTTTTGATCCAAATCAGTCATTTGGATCAACTATTGAAGAAAGCCGAAAGAGCCGCGTCAGTCGATCGACTTGAGCGCGGCGATCAGCCGGTCGACCTCCTCTGCCGTGTTGTAATGGCAGAGTCCGACGCGGACGAGCCCGCCATCTTTCGCGAGTCCAAGTCTTTCAATGACTTCGACCGCATAGAAATGGCCCGACCAGGCATAGATGTCGGCCGCGCCGAGGTGCTCGGCGATCGCATCGGGATGATGGCCCCCGATCGTGAAGGCGAAGGTGGGCACGCGCCCGTCCATCGTCGGCGGGCCCCAGAGCTTGAGCCGCGGCACGCTCGTCAGGCCCGCGAGCAGCCGCTCGCCGAGCGCCCGCTCGTAATCGCCGGCGGCATCCATCGCGGCGACCAGCGCGGCACGCCGGCTGTTCGCGCTCGGATCGATCTCGCGGCCGAGCCATTCGAGATAGTCGATCGTGCCGAGCACGCCGCCCTGGCCTTCGAACGACGGCGTGCCGCTCTCGAAGCGATGCGCGCCTTCGTCGCCCGCGGGGCGGACCTTGTAGGCCGGCACGGTCCCGACCACTTCACCGCGCGCCCAGAGCACGCCCTGGTGCGGGCCGAAGAACTTGTAGGGCGAGCAGGCGAGGAAATCGGCGCCGAGCGTCGCGACGTCGACCGCGAGATGCGGCACGGCCTGGACTGCATCGACGTAGACCAGCGCGGGCGAGCGCGCGCGGACGTGCGCGATCGCTTCGGCGACGGGGTTGATCGTGCCGAGCGCGTTGCTCGCGAAGCCGAGCGCGACGAGCCGGGTGCGCGGGCCGAGCAGGGGGAGGATCGCATCGGCCTCCCAGCGGCCGGTCTCGGGGTCGAAGTCGATCCAGCGCACCGTCGCGCCGCGGTCGCGCGCGGCGAGCAGCCAGGGGGCGACATTGGCGTCATGGTCGAGCCGGGTGAGGATGATCTCGTCGCCCGCTTCCCAACTCGCCGAGAGTGCGCGCGAGACGGCGAGGGTGAGCGAGGTCATGTTCGGGCCGAAGGCGATCTCGTGCGGCTGGCCGCCGAGCAGGTCGGCCATTGCGGCGTGCGCCGAATCGCTCAGCGCATCGGTCTCGACCGAGGTCTGGAAGGCGCCGCCCGAATTGGCGGTGCCGCTCTCGAGGTGGGCGACCATGCGGGCGATCGCCGGCGCGCAGGCCTGGGTGCCGCCGGGCGCGTCGAAATAGACGCGAGGCCCCAAGCGGCCGGGTTGATGGAGCGCCTTGAATTGCGCGCGGACCGCGTCGATGGGGAAGGTCATGGCCCCGCATAGGGGCGAGGCAAGGGACAAGGCAATGATCCGCACCGGAGTGATCGGCTATGGGCTGGGCGGGATGGCGTTCCATGCGCCGCTGGTGGCGGCGGTGCCGGCGCTCGAGCTCGCTGCGGTGGCGACTTCGCGCGCCGGACAGGTGCACGAGCGCTATCCGGAGGTAGCGGTCACCGATGCGGACTCGCTGATCGCCGATCCGTCGATCGAACTCGTGGTGATCTCGACGCCCAACGACAGCCATTTCCCGCTCGGCAAGGCAGCGCTCGAGGCGGGGAAGCATGTCGTGATCGACAAGCCCTTCACCAACACGGCTGCAGAGACCGAGGCGCTGATCGCGCTGGCCAGGGCCAAGGGTCTGGTGCTCAGCGCCTTCCACAACCGTCGCTGGGACGGCGATTTCCTGACGGTGCGCGACCTGATCGCCTCGGGGCGGCTGGGCGACGTGATGCTGTTCGAGGGGCGCTGGGATCGCTACCGCCCCGAAGTCACCAGCGGCTGGCGCGACGTGCCCGACGTCGGCTCGGGAATGCTCGCCGACCTTGGGCCGCACCTGATCGACCAGGCGCTGATGCTGTTCGGCGCGCCGGAAGCGCTGAGCGCCGACATCGCGCTCCAGCGGGACGGGGCGCGGACCAACGACTATTTCGAGCTGACGTTCTTCTACGGCGCGCGGCGCGTGATCCTCTCGGCCTCGCGGCTGGTGGCGAACCCGCGGCCGCGCTTCGCGGTGCACGGCAAGCTGGGCAATTTCGTGAAGTACGGGCTCGATCCGCAGGAACCCTGGATGAAGGCGGGCGGCAGCGCAACGGCGGAGGCGTTCGGAGTCGAGGATGCGGCGAACCACGGCCTGCTGACGCTGGGCGACGGGACGCGCGAGACGGTCGCGACCGAGCGGGGGGATTACAAGCGCTTCTACGCCGGCGTGGCGCGGGCGATCGCCGACGGCGGCGAAGCGCCGGTCACCGCGGACGACGCGCTCACCGGGCAACGGATCATGGAGCTGGCGTGGCAGAGCTCGAACGAGGGGCGGCGGGTGGCGTTCGGCTGAGGCTATTTCTGGAACCGGTCGGACCTTCACCTGGATCGTCATCCCGGCGAAAGCCGGGATCCAGGGCAGCGAGCGACGTCCTCTGTAACCCTGGGTCCCGGCTTTCGCCGGGATGACGATTTAAGTTGCTCAGATTCCAGGCTGGTAATTAAGGCCGCCACCCCGCCTTCAGGCTCCGCGCCGGCAGCGTCACCGGCACCGTCGCCCTGATATCGCGCGAGGAAGCGCCGAGCATCACCTGGTAGGTGCCCGCGGCGATCTTCCAGCCGTGGCTCTTCTGGTCCCAGACGGCGAGCAGCCGCGGGTCGATGTCCAGCGTCACGCTCTGCGCTTCGCCCGGCTTCAGCTCGAGCTTGCGATAGCCGCCCAGCCGCTTGGGCGCTTCCCAGCCGTGCCCCGCGACATAGACCTGCGCGACGTCCATCCCCGCGACGCCGCCCGTGTTGGCGACGGTGAACGACACCCGGATGGTCCCCGCAGCGGCCTTCGCCGCCAGCCCCGAATAGGCGAAGCTCGTGTAGCTCAGCCCGTGGCCGAACGGGAACGCCGGCTCGAGGCCCTTCGCGTCGTACCATTTGTACCCGACCGTCGCGCCTTCGCTGTAGACGGTGTCGCCCTTGTTGGGCGCCGAGGGCTTGGGCAGCTGCTCCAGCGACGCGGGGAAGGTTGCGGGCAGATGGCCCGAGGGATTCACCTTGCCGAACAGCACGTTCGCAATGGCCTTCCCGCCCTGCGTCCCCGGGTACCAGGCCGCTAGGATGCCCTGCACCTTGTCGCGCCACGGCGTCAGCACCGGCCCGCCGGTCTCTAGCACCACCACCGTCCTGGGATTGGCGGCGACCGCGGTGGCGATCATCTCGTCCTGCTTGTCGGCGAGCGTCAGCGACACGTCGAACGCCTCGCCGGCCCATTGGGTGGCGAAGACGATCACGACATCGGCCTGTTTCGCGGCGATCTCGGTCGCCTTGGGATCGACGCCGTCGGCATAGACGACCGTCGCATTGGGGGCGAGCGCGTGGATCGCCTCGAGCGGCGAGTCGGGATAATACATCACCGGCCCCGGCCAGCTCGTCGGCGCGACGCCGGGCGCGGCATTGCCGCCGACCGGATAGACCAAGGACGAGCCGCTCCCCGCGAGCACGCCCGCATCGGCATGGCCGCCGATGACTGCGATCGTCTTCACCGAGGGCGAGAGCGGCAGCACGCCGCCCGCGTTCTTCAGCAGCACGATGCCTTCCTCGGCATCGGCGCGGGTCACCCGGGCGTGCTCGGCGAGCATCGCGGGGGCGAGGTCCATCGGCGCATCGGCGATCGGATTGTCGACCACGCCGTGGCGGAACAGCGCGTAGAGGATGCGCTTCGCCATCAGGTCGAGCTGCGCCTTGCTGACCTCGCCCTCCGCCACCGCTTCCTTGAGCGGCGCGCCGAAATAGCCCTGCGAGCTCAGCCCAAAGCCCGAATCCTGGTCGAGCCCGGCGTTGGCGGCGGGCGCGGTCGAATGCGTCGCGCCCCAATCGGCCATCACATAGCCCTTGAACCCCCAGTCGCCGCGCAGCACCTTGGTGAGCAGCCAGGGATGCTCGCAGGCGTGCGTGCCGTTGACCTTGTTGTACGAGCACATGATCGAGCCCGGCTCGCCCGCCTCGATCGCGAACTGGAAGGCGAGCAGGTCGGACATTCGTGCGGCCTTCTCGTCGATCACCGAATTGCCCGCGCCGCGGTCGGTCTCCTGGTCGTTCACGGCATAGTGCTTGATCGTCGAGACGATGTCGTTCGACTGGATGCCCTTCACCTGCGCGCCGACCATCGTGCCCGCGAGCCAGGGGTCCTCGCCGCCGTATTCGAAGTTCCGCCCGTTGCGCGGCTCGCGCATCAGGTCGACGCCGCCGGCGAGCATCACGTTGAAGCCCGAGGCGCGCGCCTCCGCGCCGATCATCGCGCCGCCCTTCCAGGCGAGCTCGGGGTTCCAGGTCGCCGCGGTGGCGAGGCCCGAGGGGAGGGCGGTGCGCAGCCGCTTCTGCGCTGCCGCGCCCTGAGTCGCGACGCCGATCCCTGCGTCGGTCTCCCATTGCGGCGGGATGCCGAGCCGGGGGATGCCGGGAATATAGCCCGCGCTGCCCGGTCGCGCCTCGGCCGGCGCCTTGAACGCCGCGCCGTGATCGGTGCCGAAATAGCCGAAGACGAGGCTGAGCTTCTCATCCTCGGTCATCGCCGCGACCGCGAGCTCGGCGCGCTTCTCGGGCGGCAGCGCGGGGTTGAGCCAGGGATGCGCAGGCGCCGCGGCGGCGGGCGGCGCGCCGGGATCCGATTGCGAGCAGGCCGGTCCGGCAGCGAGCACCAGCACGAGTGCGCCCAGCGGCGCGGCCAGCGTGTGGCGGCGGAAATTCGTCATGGTCCCCTCCGGTGTGACTTGTCAGCGTTGTCACTCAGTCATTTATGCGCCAAGGATAGGATCGGCGCCAGTCCATCGGCTGGCGAAGAAGCTAGGCGCGGGAAGCGGCTTTTGCCAAGCTGTTCCGAAAAGGCGCCGGCACGCAGGAGAGGGAGAGGGGTTTTGGCAACACGACAAGCATCCGGGAGCACGGGCGCGGCCTTCGCCGCGGTGACGGTGCTGTTCTTCGCCTGGGGGTTCATCACCTCGCTGGTCGACCCGCTGGTCGCCTCGGTGAAAGGCATCTTCACACTCAGCACCTTCCAGGCGCAGGCGGCCGCCTTCGCCTTCTTCATCGCCTATGGCGTCGCGTCCTTCCCCGCGGCGGTGATGCTGTCGCGGCTCAAGTCCATCCCGACGATCCTCGTCGCGCTGTGCACGATGATCGCGGGCTGCCTGGTGATGCTGGCCGCGGCGAATCTCTCGAACTTCTGGCTGGTGCTCGTCGGCCTGTTCATCCTCGCCAGCGGCATCACCGTGCTCCAAGTGGCGGCGAACCCGCTCGCCGCCGCGCTCGGCGATCCCAAGGGAAGCCATTTGCGGCTCACGCTCAGCCAGACCTTCAACTCGCTTGGCACCTTCATCGGGCCGCTGCTCGGCGCGCACCTGTTCCTCAAGGGCGTTGAAGTGAAGGAAGGCATGGTGGTGACCGAAGCGGTGCGCGCGAACGCGCTCGCCGGCATCGACATGGCCTATCTCTGGATCTCGGGGCTGATCGCCGCGCTCGCGGTGTTCTTCTGGCTCAGCCGCCGGGTGGTGACCGCCGCCGCGCCGCCGCCCTCGGCCAGCGCCAACGTGCTCGAGGCGTTCCGCTCGCCCTGGGCGCTGTTCGGCGGTCTCGCGATCTTCCTCTACGTCGGCGCCGAAGTCTCGATCGGCACGCAGATGGCGCTGTTCCTCAACAGTGACGGCATCTGGGGCCAGTCGGACGCGCCGTTCGGCGTGCCGTTGCTCGGGCTCGCGATGGGCAGCGACGGCGTCCATGGCGTCTCGCTGCAGGAGGCCGGCAAGGCCGTCGCCTTCTATTGGGGCGGCGCGATGGTGGGCCGTGCGATCGGCTCGGTGCTGCTCGGCATGGTCCGCGCGCACCGGCTGCTCGCGCTGTTCACGGCGATCGCCGCGGCGATGTGCGTCTATGTCTTCGCGGTCGGCGGGGTTACCGCGGGCTTCGTCGCGCTGTGCATCGGGCTGTTCAACTCGATCATGTTCCCGGTGATCTTCACGCTCACCCTCGAGCGCTCGAGCGCGAGCGAGGAAGCGACCTCAGGGCTGCTGTGCTTCTCGATCATCGGCGGCGCGTTCATCCCGCTCGCGGTGGGCAAGCTCTCGGACGTGATGCACAGCTTCACCACACCGCTGATCATTCCCGCCGCCTGCTATGCGGTGCTCTGCCTGTTCGCGATCGCTGCGGGCGGAGCGAGGGTGGTGCGCGGCGAGGACGAGCCGTCGATCGCGTCGATCCACTGAGCGCCATCGAATGACGGCACCGGCCGCCCAGGGACCGGGCGGCCGGCGCCGATACGACCGGGGAGGAACGATGCGCAACGCTGCCCTTGGGCTGCTGGCCCTGCTTGCCTGTGCGACGTCGCCCGCCGCCGCGCAGGTGCCGGAGAACGGCGGGCGGTACAACGCGCGTTTCCTCCAGGGCGGCGTCGGCATCGAGCGTGACCTCAGGGATGCCGATGCGCTGGTCCGCGCAGGGGCGGCCTGTTCGATCTCCAGCTGGGTCTGGCCTGATTCGGTGCGGGACGGACATGCGATGCTCATCGCGATCGACGATCCGACCACGCCCAATTGCTGCGCGTGATGAGCCTCGACAATCGCCAGCTCCATGCGAAATCGACCGGGCTCGATGCGCTCGCCAACCGCGCGACGGCGCTCGCCGCGGTGCCGCTCGAGACGATCTTCGCCAAGGATCCGATGGTGCGGGTGTCGCGGCGCCTCACCGACGGCACGGGCGCGCTCGTCTCGGACAATTTCTACTGGCGCGGCGGGACGCTCGCCGACTACCGTGCGCTGGATGGCCTGCCCAAGGTCGCGATAACCCTGGCCGCCAGCGAAGTGGCGGTCGCCGGCGGCCAGGAAAGGGTGGTGCGCGTGGAATTGGCGAACCGGAGTCCGACGCCCGCGCTCAACGTCAAGCTCATGCTGGTGAACGGCAGCGGCGTGCGAATCTTGCCGGCTTTTTATTCGGACAATGATGTCACGCTGCTCCCCGGCGAGACGCGGACGATCGAGGTCCGCTATCCGGCTTCGGCGAGGGAAGCGCATTTCGAGCTCGATGGCTGGAACGTCGCACCATGAGCTTGGTCGCCGGCCTCGCGCTGCTCGCCGCCATGCCGCAGGTGGCGGTGACCGGCGGCACCGTCGCGGGGAGCGAAGCGGCCGGCGGCGGCGCGGTGATCTTCCGCGGCATCCCCTATGCCGGATCGCCGGCGGGAGCGAACCGCTGGCGCGCGCCGCGGCCGGTGGCGGCGTGGAAGGGTGTTCGCAAGGACGATCCCAATGCGCCCGCCTGCCCGCAGAACGACGCCGGCTGGAACCATGATTCCGCCGCCACCGCGAGCGAGGACTGCCTGACGCTCGACGTGCGCACGCCGGGGCTCGCGGGCAAGCGGCCGGTGATGGTGTGGATCCATGGCGGCAGCAACTTCGCCGGATCGGCGCGCGGCACGGTGCAGTCGCGAATCACCGATCAGGGCGTGGTGCTCGTCGCGGTCCAGTATCGGCTCGGCATGCTCGGCTGGCTGGCGCCGCGCGGCGCCGCGGCCGAGGCGGATGGGCACGCCGGCAACTACGGCCTGATGGACCAGATCGCGGCGCTGCGCTGGATCAGGGCAAACATCGCGAGGTTCGGGGGCGATCCCGCGGCGGTGACGGTCTTCGGCGAATCCGCAGGGAGCCAGGACGTGTCGCTGTTGCTCGCCGCACCCGCCGCGCGCGGGCTGTTCGCGCGGGCGATCATGGAGAGCGGCACGCCGGGCTTCGGCATGCCGCCGCGATCGCTCGCCTCGGCGTTCGCGCTCGGCGACCAGGCGGCGGCGCTGCTCGGCGGGTCGCTCGCCGAGATGCGGCGGCGGCCGGTTGCCGAGCTGCTCGCCGCAGACAGGAAGCTGCGCGATCCGAGCTCGATCGGCGACGATTTCCGCTGGCTGCGCAGCCTGGTCGACGGCGCAGCGCTCCCGAAGGCGCCCCGCGACCTGCTCGCGTCCGCGCCGCGCCGGCCGGTGATCATCGGCTCGAACCGGGCCGAGTTCGGGCCCAAGGCGGGTGAGGTGGATTGGGAGAAGGACCTGCCGCGGGCCTTCGGTGCGCAAGCGGCGGTCGCGCGCGACTTCTACCGGACGAGCGACGAGCGGCTCGGCATCCCCGAGATGCAATATTGGACCGACTGGATCTTCCGCTGCCCCAGCGGCCGGCTCGCCGATCTGCTGTCGTCGCGCGGCGCGCCGGTGTGGCGCTACGAGTTCGACCTCGCGCGGGGCGGGGGCATGACCTCGCACAATGCCGAGCTCGCCTATGTCTTCGATCGCCTGCGCTTCGGCGATCCGGCGGTATCGCTGCAGGACTATTGGATCAACTTCGTGCGCACCGGCGATCCCAACGGCGCGGGCCTGCCCGGCTGGCCGCGCTACGATGCCGCGGCGAAGCGACACATCTTGTTCGACAAGCGCGGCGTGACGCAGGACGCCAGGCTGCGCACCACCATCTGCACCTATCTGGAGGCGCTATGACTCGTTTCGCTCGCCGTTCGCTGCTGATCGCGGGGCTCGCCGCCCCGCTCGCCGCCGCCGCCCAGACGGTACCCGCGCCCAAGGAGGAGACGTGGGAGGAGAAATGGAACCGGATGCTCCGCGAGGACTGGCCGGGGCTGGGCCGCTATGCCGAGGCGAACGAGGCGCTGATCGCGAGCGGGCAGAAGGTCGACGTCGTCTTCATGGGCGATTCGATCACCGAGGGCTGGCCGCAGAAGCGCCCGGGCTTCTTCACCCCGGGCCGGATCGGCCGCGGGATCGGCGGCGAGACGACGCCGCAGATGGTGTTGCGGATGATGGCCGACGTCGTCCATCTCAAGCCGCGCCTCGTCCACATCATGGCGGCGACCAACGACATCGCGGGCAACACCGGCAAGATCACGCTCGACCAGAGCTTCGACAATTTCCGGATGATGGTCACGCTGGCGAAGGCGAACGGCATCCATGTGCTGCTCGCCTCGACCCCGCCGGCGGACCATTTCCCCTGGCGCCCCGGGCTCGAGACGGTCGCGCCGATCCGCGCGATCAACGCCTGGCTGAAGGGCCATGCAAAGGAGGCTGGCTGCACCTGGGTGGACTATACGCCGGTGCTCGCCACGCCCGAGGGCGCGATGAAGCCGGGCCTGGCGTCGGATGGCGTCCATCCCACCGAAGCGGGCTATGACGCGATGGCGAGCGTGCTCGGCCCGATCCTCGCGGCGCATAAGGCGTGAAGTCGGCATGAGGCTGCTCCTCGGCGCGCTCGCGCTGCTGCTGCTTTCCTTCCCTGCCGCGGCGGACCCGCTCAAGGTCGTCTCGCCCGACGGGACCAACAGCGTGACGATCGGCGCCAACGCCTCGGGCAACCCGCTCTACAGCGTCGCGCGGAACGGCACGACGGTGATCGCGCCGTCGCCGATCCTCCTCGACCTCGACGACTACACGCTCGGCTGGAACATGGCCGTCACCGGATCGGAGACCGCGAGCGCCGACACGCACTATGCGATCGTCGCCGGCAAGGCCGCCGAGGGGCGCGACCAGTACAACCAGCTCACCGTCCACTATCAGGAGAAGGCCGGCGCGAAGCGGCGGATGGACGTGCTCGTGCGCGCCTATGACAGCGGGGTCGCCTTCCGCACGGTGATCCCGATCCAGCCGACGACGGCCGCGGCGGTGGTCCGCTACGACCGCACGGGCTTCTATTTCCCGAGCGACTTCGCCCAGTCGTGGAAATGCTGGGGGTTCAACGTCGGCAAGTTCGGCTCGAGCCACGAGGGCGAGTTCGATCCCGTCGACATCACGCGGCTACGCGATCACAATCTCTTCGACCTGCCCTTCGTCTGCGACACGGGCAAGGCCGCCTTCGCGCTCGCCGAGGCCGATCTGCTCGACTTCGCGGGCATGTATCTGACCGGCCGCGGCGATGGCGGGCCGGGGTTGCAGCTGAAGCTCTCGCCCTCGCTCGACGACTTCCGCATCGCGGTGCACACGCGGATCGGCAGCCCGATCGTCACGCCGTGGCGCGTGGTGATGCTGGGGGACAAGCCCGGCAGCCTCATCGATTCGACGCTGATCACCGATCTCTCCACCCCGAGCCGCGTCGAGGACACGAGCTGGATCAAGCCCGGCCTCACCAGCTGGGACTGGTGGAACGGGCCGGTGATCTCGAAATACCCCGGCAAGCGCACCAGCACCGAAGTCGCCGAGGCGCTGATCGACTTCTCCGCCGGGAACGGCCTGCCCTATGCGATGATCGACGAGGGCTGGTATGCTGGCGCAGGCGGGGGCGGGGTGCGCCGCCCGGGAGTCGACATCACCCGCTGGAACGATCCGATCGATATCGAGAAAGTCGCTGCCTATGCGGCGTCCAAGGGGGTGAAGCTCTGGCTCTGGGCGCATTGGCTCGCGATCGACGACCAGATGGAAGAGGCGCTGACGCTTTACGAGAAGCTCGGCATCGCGGGCATCAAGGTCGACTTCATGGACCGCGACGACCAGTGGATGGTGAACTGGTATACCAAGCTGCTCGCCGCCGCGGCACGCCATAAGATCATGGTCGACCTCCACGGCGCCTATCCGCCGCGTGGCCTCGCGCGGACCTATCCGAACCTCGTCACCCAGGAAGGCGTGATGGGCGCCGAGTACAACAAGTGGAGCCGGCGGGTGACCGCCACGCACAACGTCATGCTGGCCTATACCCGCGGGCTGCTCGGCGCGATGGACTATACGCCGGGCGGCTTCCGCAACCGCACGCCTGCGGATTTCCAGATCCGCAACGACCTGCCCTTCGTCCAGACGACGCGCGCGCAGGGGCTGGCGATGTACGTGGTGTTCTTCAGTCCGCTGGGGAGCGTCGCGGACAGCCCGGATATCTATGCCGAGAGCCCGGCGGGGTTCGAGTTCGTCAAGGCGATCCCCGCGAGCTGGGACGAGACGCGCTGGATCGGCGGCGAGATCGGCGAATCGGTCGCAGTGGCGCGGCGCAAGGGGAAGACCTGGTACGTCGGCGCGATGAACACCGAGAGCCCGCGCAGCCTGGCGTTGCCGCTGGGGTTCCTGGGCAAGGGCAGGTTCGAGGCGACGCTCTGGGCAGACGGCGACAAGGCCGATGCGGTGGTGAAGACCGTGCGGACCGTGGCGGCGGGGGACACGGTCACGGTGCAGATGGCCGGGTCGGGTGGGGCTGCGATGGTGATCCGACCGGTGAAATGATATTCTCTCAGCCGTCATCCCGGCGAAAGCCGGGACCCAGGGTTATAGAGGAAGTCGCTCGCGGCCCTGGGTCCCGGCTTTCGCCGGGATGACGATTGAAGATTACTGCCCGAACCCCGCCTCGCCCGCCTGGGCGATCGCCTCGCGCGCCGCCGCGAGCAAGGCCCGCGCCTTGGCCTCGCATTCGCGCTGCTCATAGGCCGCGTCCGAATCCGCGACGATGCCGGCGCCCGCCTGGACGTGCATCACGCCGTCCTTCACCAGCGCGGTCCTGAGCACGATGCACGAATCCATCGATCCGTCGGGCGAGAAATAGCCCACGCCGCCGGCATAGGGCCCGCGCGTCTCGGCCTCCAATTCGGCAATGATCTCGCACGCGCGGACCTTGGGGGCGCCGCTCACCGTGCCCGCCGGGAAGCCCGCGAACAGCGCGTCGAGCGAGTCCGCGCCGGGCCGCAGCCGGCCGACAACATTCGAGACGATGTGCATCACATGGCTGTAGAATTCGATCGTGTAGCTGTCGGTCACGCGCACGCTGCCCGCTTCCGCGACGCGGCCGACGTCGTTGCGGCCGAGGTCGAGCAGCATGAGATGCTCGGCGCATTCCTTGGGATCGGCGAGCAGCGAGGCGCGGTTGGCTTCGTCCTCCGCCGCGGTCTTGCCGCGCGGGCGGGTGCCGGCGATCGGGCGGATGGTGACTTCGCCGTCGCGCGCCCGGACGAGAATCTCGGGGCTCGAGCCGCTGAGCGAGAAGCCCGGCAGGTCGAGGTGATAGAGGAAGGGCGAGGGGTTGACCCGCCTGAGCGCGCGATAGAGCTCGAACGGCGGCAGCGTGAAGGGCGCGGTGAAGCGCTGGGCGAGCACGACCTGGAAGATGTCGCCGGCGCCGATGTATTCCTTCGCCGCGGCGACCATCTCGGCATAGCGGCCCTCCGGGAGCACCGGCTGGAGGTCGATCTGGACCGGCTCGGCGCGTACCGGCGCGGGCAGCGTCGCGGTGGCGAGCCGCGCGGCGACCGCATCGATCCGCTCGGAGGCGAGCTCGACGTCCCCGCCCGGCCACACCGGCGAGACGAGGAACAGCGTGTCGGCCAGCCGGTCGAAGATCAGCACCACCGTGGGGCGGACGAAGATCATGTCGGGCACGCCGATCGGATTGGGCACGGCGCGCGGCAGCTTCTCGACCAGCCCGATCGTCTCATAGCCGAAATAGCCGACGAGACAGGCGAGCGCGCGCGGCAGCTCGGCGGGCACCGCCATCCGGCAGCTCGCGACCAGCGACCGGAACGCCGCGAGCGTCGGCTCCGGGCAGGGAGCGAAGGCCTCGCGGTCGGTCAGCCAGTGCGGATTGACTTCGGCCGCCTCGCCGGTCGCGCGGAAGACGAGGTCCGGCGCCAGCCCGATCAGGCTGTGCCGCCCGCGCACCGATCCGCCCTCGACCGATTCGAGCAGGAAGTCGCCGCGCCCCGGCTCGATCAGCTTGAGCGCAGCGGCGACCGGCGTCTCGGTGTCCGCGACCATGCGCCGCCAGAGCAGCGCCGGCCGGCCATCGGCGAGCGCCGCCCGCGCGGCATCGGCGCCCTCGATCATCGCGATCAGCGCGCGGCGTCGCGCTGCAGCGCGGCCTTGAGCGCGGCGATCGCCTTTTCGTTGCGCACGATCTTGAGGTCGCGGCGGATCGCATCGCCCAGCTCGGCGAGCTGCTCGTTGCCCGACAGCTGGAGCAGGCGGGCGCGGACCTGGCCCATCAGCTCCTGGTTGCCCTTGGCGTCATGCTCCTCGACGCCTTCGGTGTAGATCACCAGATAACCGCTGCCGCTCTCGTTGGGCAGCGCTGCCGCCTTCTTGAGCGGAACCTGGAGCGAGGCGATCGTCTCGGGCGTCGGCTTCCCGCTCTTGCCGATCTCCCCGACGACATAGTCGAAGCCCTTCATTCCCGCCGGCGGCACGCCAGCATCGGCAAAGGCCTTTTCGAAGGCGACGCCTGCGTTGAGCTTGGCGACGATCTCCTTCGCCTTGGCCTGCGCGCGCTTCATGCCCGCGTCGATGCGGATCGCCTTGATCACGTCCTCGCGGACGTCGGCGACCGGCTTGGGCTTGGCTACGATCACGCGATCGGGAATCGCCACTGCGAAGCTGCCGTCCTCGGCGGTCGGCACCACCTTGGGATCGTCGCCCGGCTGGCTGGTGAAGCCGGCGCGGATGATCGCGGCCATCGCCGGATCGGGCTTCGCGGCGGGATCGGCGGGGTTGGTGCCGTCGGCCGCGACCGGGCCCAGCGTCTGCGCGGTCAGCTTGAGCTGGCCGAGCAGCTGGTTGAAGTTCGAGCCGTCGCCGATCGCATCATCGGCAGCCTGGCGGAGATTGACGAGCGTGGTGGTCGTCTTCTTCTCGGTCAGCTCCTTGACGAGGTCGTCATGCGCGTCGGCGAGCGACTTGGCTGCGACATTCTCCACCTTCTCGATCTTGAGCACCGCCCAGCCGAAGGGCGTGCGCACGGGACCCACGACGTCGCCCTGCTTGGCGGCGAAGGCCGCGTCGGCCACCGCAGCGGTGGACTGTTTGGCGAGGTCGGGCTTCTCGACGGCTTCGAAATTACCGGCCTCGAGGCCGAGCGATTTGGCCTCGTCGGCGATCGCCTTGCCGCCTTTCACTTCGCCGAAGATGCGGTTCGCCGTCGCCTGGTCGGAGAGCACGAGCTGGCGGACGGTTCGCTTGTCCTTGGCAGCGAAGCGGTCCGCCGCCTTCTTATAGGCGTCGGCGACCTCGGCATCGGTCGGCGCCGACTTGGCCTTGATCGCGTCGAACGTCGCGGCGGCGTAGCGGATCACGCGCTGCTCGGGGACCATGTAGGTCGCCTTGTGCGCGTTGTACCAGGCGGCGATCGCCTTGTCGTCGGGCGTGGTCGCGGTGTCGATCACCGTCGGCACCACCGCCGCCTTGCCGAAGCGGCGGACCAGCTGGAGGCCGGCATAGGAGGCGACGAGATTGTCGGGAACCGCGCCCTTGCCGAGCAGCGGCATCAGCATCCAGTCCTGGTAGATGCTGTCGGAGATGTCCGAACGGACCTGCTGCGCGGTGAAGCGCTGGCGGCGGAGGAACTCGTCGAACGCCTTCTGGTCGAACTTGCCGTCCGGGCCCTGGAAGGAGGGGATCGAGGTGATCTGCGAATCGATGAGCCGCTTGCTCACCTCCATCCCGTTCTTCTCCTGGAACGCCACCGTCGCGCGCGCCGAGATGAGCTGCTGCAGCGCCGCCTCGAAACCGCCCTGCGCCAGGAATTCGTTCATGCTGAACGCCTGGCCGCGCTGCTGCATCCCGCGCTGGATCAGGTCGATCTGCTGGCGCACGTCGCTCTCGGTGATCTCCTTGTCGCCGACCTTGGCGAGCACGACCCGGCCGCCGGCGCCTGCGCCGATCGTATCCAGGCCCGGGACGCCGGGCGTAAGCATGAACGCGACCGCGATGATGCCGAGCACCACGAACACGGTGATCAGGCCGATGGGCGACTTGATGAAGTTGCGGAAGAAGCTGAGCATGGATCCCGATCGATCTGAGAATGTCGCGGTGCTTTAGGGCGCCGAGACGCAGCCTTCAAGCTTGTGCTCGCCTTCCGGATCGCTATCCGCGGGGCGAGGCAGGGAGGAAGATATGCGTCGCAAGCTGGTCGCCGGCAATTGGAAGATGTTCGGGCTGAACGCGGACCTGCCCCAGGTCGAGGCGATCGCCGCGGCCGCAGCGGCCAATCCGGGCGTCGACGTCGCGCTCTGCCTGCCGTTCACGCTGATCGAGAAGGCCGCGAAGGTCGCGGGCGCGCTGCCCATCGGCGCGCAGGACGTGCACGAGGCGGACAAGGGGGCGCACACCGGCTGCATCGCGGCGCCGATGCTGGTGGAAGCGGGCGCGAGCCTGGTGATCGTCGGCCACAGCGAGCGCCGCTCGGACCAGCATGAGACCAGCCACGACGCCTGGGCCAAGGCCGCGGCGGCGCGGCGGCACGGGCTCAAGGTGATCCTCTGCTGCGGCGAGACCGACGCCGAGCGCGACGCGGGCCGTGCCGAGCGTATCGTCCAGTCGCAGATCGAGAAGTCGCTCCCCGACGGCGCGGGCGGCGACTGGCTGACGCTCGCCTATGAGCCGCGCTGGGCGATCGGCACGGGCAAGACCCCGACCCCCGACGAGATCGGCTCGATCCACGCGATCGCGCGCGCCAAGCTGCGCACGATGGTGGGCGATGCGGCGGACGGCATCAGCATCCTCTACGGCGGCTCGGTGACCGGCGCGAACGCCGCCGCGATCCTCGCGACCGACAATGTCGACGGCGCGCTGGTCGGCGGCGCGAGCCTGACCGCGGAGAAGTTCGTGCCGATCATCGAAGCCGCGGCCTCGGTTTAGGCAAGGGTCTGGCAAACAACGATTTAGGGGAGGGCGACTAGCTCTCGGACGCCTTTCGGGGCAGCGTCAGCCAGGCTGCGGCGCCCGATACCCAGGCCATCGCCGCGCCGACCAGCGCCGCCACATGGAAGGTCGCGACCAGCGCCGCGCCGGCCGAGGCGATCACCGCGCCGGTCACTGCGGTCGCGATCAGTCCGCCGGTGCGCGCGATCGCGCTGTTGAAGCCCGAGGCAGTGCCGGTGTGCCTCGAATCGACCGAGGCGAGCACCGCGGTGGTGAGCGGCGCCGCAGTCGCGGCCATGCCGAGCGAGATCACCAGCATCGCGGGCAGCGTACTCGTCCAATAGCTCGCCTGCGGCTCGATCCGCACCATCAGCGCGAAGCCGATCCCGGTCACCACCGGTCCGAAGGTCAGCGGCAGCCGCGCGCCGAGCCGGCCCGCAAGCCGCCCCATGAAGCGCGAGGCGAGGCTCACCGCGAGCGGGAAGGGCAGCAGCGCGAATCCCGCGTTCAGCGCCGAATAGCCGCCCGCCTCGATCAGCACGAAGGGGAGCAGCACCAGCAGCCCGCCGAGCGCGCCGTAGACGAGGAAGGTGAGCAGGCTCAGCCCCGCGAAGGCGCGGCTGCCGAACAGCGCGAGCGGCATCATCGCATGGTCGCCGAGGTGCTTCTGGTGGAGCACGAACCCCGCGGTCAGCGCGATGCCGAGCGCGAGCGACACGCCCGCCGCCATGCTGAACCCGTGCATGCTCGACCAGATCGTCAGCCCCCAGGCGATCTCGCCCAGCGCCAGCGTCGCGAGCACGCCGCCCAGCCAGTCGAGCTTCTCGCCGCGCTCGCTGCTCTCGGGCGCGTAGCGCAGCGCGAGCAGGATCGCGAAGGCGGCAACGGGCACGTTGACGTAGAAGATCGAGCGCCAGCCGACGGTGTCGACCAGCCAGCCGCCGATCGGCGGGCCCACCGCGCCGGCGATCGCGCTGGTCGCCGCCCAGGTGCCGATCGCGCGCCCGCGCGCCTCGCCTTCGAAGCTGCTGCCGAGGATCGCGAGGCTGTTGGGCAGCACGATCGCCGCGCCGACGCCCTGCACCGCGCGCGCCGTGAGCAGCAGCGCCAGCCCCGGCGCGAGCGCGCAGGCGACCGAGGCGAGCGCGAACACCAGCACCCCGCCGACGAGCAGCTTGCGTCGTCCGAAATGGTCCCCCGCCGCGCCGCCGAGCAGCAGCAGCGCCGACAGCGGGAGGAGATAGGCGTTGACCGTCCATTGCAGGTCGGCGGCGGTCGCGTGGAGGTCGGTGCCGATCGCGGGGAGCGCGACATTGGTCACCGAACCGTCGATGAAGGCAAGGCTCGACGAAAGGATGCAGGCGACGAGCACCCAGGTCGGGTGCGCAGCCTTGCCGCCGGGTCCGGCCTGGGCCTGGGCCGAATCGCAGGAGGGCGGCGTGGTGCTCACGCCCTCCCGATTAAGCCACCTGCGCCATGATCGCCAGCGGGCGTCCCTCGGGATCGGCGAAGAAGGCCATCCACTCCTCGGTGCCGTCGTCGTGGAGGTGAATCATGTGCGGCGCCTGGCTGAACGCGACGCCGCGCGCCGAGAGCCGGGCATGCGCGGCGCGGATGTCGGCGACGCGGAAATAGAGGATCGATTCGGGCGGCGGATCGTCGCTGGCCGGGGCACTCTGGGAGAGGAACAGCCGCGTGCCGCCGCAATCGAAGAAGGCGAGGGTACCGAAGGAATAGAGGTGAGGCAAACCCAGCACCTCGCCATACCAATGCCGGGCCGCTTCGATGTCGCGGACGTGGCGCGAGATCTGGCCGATCGGGCCCAGGGTGACGGGTTGGTCCATGTCGATCTCCGTGGCGAACAGGCGGCTGTCGCGCCGGACGCCGTCCCAGCGGCGCAGCTCGGCGCGGCTCGCGAACCCCAGCTTCGCGAGCGCGTTGGCGATATGGTATTTGACCGCGTCGACGCCGATCGAATGGCGCCGGGCGATCTGGGGATTGGTGAGGCCGTGACGGACGGACTCGACCACGCGCCACTCGGCCGGGGTCAGCTGGTCGGGATGAGGCGGGCGACCGCGCGGCATGAGCGGGGTATTAGCGCGGCTAGGGGGGAATTTCCCTACCCGGCGAACAGGGTGCCAAACGTCCATCCTTGAATCGTCATCCCGGCTTTCGCCGGAATGACGGCTAGGTGGCGGCGTAGGCCTTGTGCTCCTTCACCGTCCATCTGGCGACGCGCTCGATCGCGTCGGCGAGCCAGCGGTGGCCGCGGCGATGCTTCAGGTCGGCGCGGACAGCGGCTTGCGCTTCCGCCTCGCAGGCATGGATCGAAGCGAGGTCGGTGCCCATCGCGCGGACCAGCTTCCCCGCCAGCGCGCGACCGATCTCGGCGAAGGTGAGCTTGCGGCTGTTGGGCGCGAGCCTCCGCACCACGAAGCGCGCGCCGTAACGGCAGGAGAAGTCGGGCGAACGATGGCGGCCGCGCAGCATCGTATCGGCGAGGCCGGGCTCGCGGCCGGCCTGCCAGCACGACGGCAGCATCGCCTTGACTTCGATCGCCAGCGGCCCGCCGCGATGCTCGCACCAGGCGACGAAGCGCCCGCGGCCGAGGCTGCCCGCACCCGCCTCGCGCTTCGAGAAGACCGGCTCCAGCCCAGGCTCGGGCAGCGCCGCGACCAGCGCGTCGCGCAGCTCGGGCGGGACGACCCTCGCCGGCTCGGCCTGCTGGAGCTCGGCCCAGAAGCCTTCGCGCTGGGCGTCGTTCGCCGCGAAGGCGTCGCGCAGCCAGAGATGGTCGCGCTCGAGCACCCAGGGCCCAGGCGCCGCCGCGCCTTCGCGATAGCCGTCGAGGATCGCATCGGCGATCGCATCCGCCTTCCAGTCGGGCACCGCGAGCGAGATGCTGGCGCCGAGCCGCACCAGGTCGAGCGGCCACGGCAGCCGCGCCGCTTCGTCGAAGTCGTTGACGCCCCACACCAGCCGCGCGCCGGCATCGCGCCACAGCCCGAAATTGCCGGCGTGCGCATCGCCGACCGAGGGCGCGCGTGGCGCATCCATCAGCTCGGGGCAGATCAGCGGCGCGGCCTCCGCCCAGCGCCAGCAGGTCGCGCGCAGGAACAGGAAGGGATGCTCGCGCATCCTTTTGTGCTTGCGCTCGAGCCCCTCGGCGTCGAACCGGTCGCCCAGCTCGGCGCGCATCCGGGACTCATAGGCAGCGATCGAGTCGGCGAGCTCGGACAGGCCGGGCTCGCCGGCGCTCATCCGGCGTAGCGGTCCTTGAGCATCTTCCACACGGCGCGGAGACCTGCCGCCTCGCCGCCCTTGGGGCGGCCCGGCTTGGCGCTGCCGTTCCAGCAGAAGATGTCGAGATGGGCCCATTGCGCGCCCTCGGGCACGAAGCGCTTGAGGAACAGCGCAGCGGTCAGCGCGCCGCCCCAGGGGCCCTCGGCGGCGTTGACCATGTCGGCGACGTCGGACTTCAGCTGGTCCTCGTACGGCGCGTAGAGCGGCAGGCGCCACATCGGATCGGCCTCGGTCTCGGCCGCGGCGAGCAGGTCGGCGGCGAGCGTGTCGTCGTTGGCGAACAGCGCCTGGAGATCGGTGCCCAGCGCCACGCGGGCGGCGCCGGTGAGCGTCGCGAAGTCGATCACCAGCTCAGGCGATTCCTCGGCCGCCTTGGTGAGCGCGTCACCGAGGATCAACCGGCCCTCGGCGTCGGTGTTCGAATTCTCGACGGTCACGCCCTTGCGCGAGACCATCACGTCGCCCGGGCGCGTCGCTTCGCCCGAGATCGAATTCTCGACCGTGGGGACGAGCATGTGGAGCCGCACCGGCAGGCGCGCGCCCATGATCAGCTCGGCGAGCGCAAGCGCATGCGCCGCGCCGCCCATGTCCTTCTTCATCAGCCGCATGCCCGCGGCGGGCTTGATGTCGAGCCCGCCCGAATCGAAGCACACGCCCTTGCCGACGATCGCGACCTTGGGATGCGCGGGGTTGCCCCAGTGGATCTCGACGAGGCGCGGCTCGCGGCCCTTGCCCGCGGCCTTGCCGACCGCCCAGAGCATGCCATAGCCCTTCTCGATGTCGGCGCCCTTGACCACGCTGAACTCGGCGCCGTGCGCCTTGGCGATCTCGGCGCCCGCAGCCTCGACGTCGCCGGGGCCGAAGTCGTTGGCGCCGAGGTTCACCCAGTCGCGGATCTTGCAGGCGGCGGTGGCGAGGCGGACGGTCTCGTCCAGCCGCGCGGGATCGGAACTGAGCAGCACGCGCGGACCCTGGCCCTTGTCGTCCTTGCGATAGCGGTCGAACCTGTACTGCGCGGTGAGCCAGCCGTAGAGCGCCTGGCCGGGCTCCGCGCCGGTCACGCGATAGCTGCCTTCGGGCAGGCTCTCGGCGAGCTTGGCGAGGCACCAGGGCGAGAGCTTGGCGGCATTGGCGGCGACCGTCACCACCGACCAGTCCTCGGGCGCGTCGCCGGGGAGGATCGCGCTCGAATAGGCGGTGGGTGCGAGCTTCTGCGCGGCGGCGGCGGCACGGTGGCGCGGCGGACTCGCGGCGAGCCAGGCGTCGTAGCTGGCGGCATCGATGACGTGGATGGTGCGCGCGGCCTGGCCGCGATCGGGCTGAATCAGCTGGGAGAAGTCGGGCATGCGGGTGATCTAGGCGTGCAGGTCGCAATTCGCCAGCATGAAGAAGCGATTTGTGTGATCGGGAGAGAGAGGGAGGATGCCCGCACCTCAACCGCAACGCCCCGCGAAGCATGTCCCGAGCTGATGAAAATCCGAAGCTAGCGGACGATGATCTTCACGATCCCGAAGGGTCGCAACGTTTGTTCGTACCAGTGGCAGAGCAACGATCCTTCGTAGACGTTTTTCTGATCGGTGATGGTGCCATCGGCGGTGCATTTGACCCGGGTACCGCGTTTGTTGCTCCAGTAAGTCTGATCATAGCCGAAATCGAAATGAATGGCTTGATCGGTGAGCGTACCCTCATAGGCATAGGAAGTTTCAGCTCCGGTATCGAAAACGGCAGTAAAGTTGGAACCCGAACAGTTCTTCATCTGGATGTCGAGATTGCTCTCAACCTGATTGAAGGCTCCGTCAGCATTCGAACTGCGCGAGAAGATCAGGACGACCCTTGAGTAGGGAGTACAGGATCGGTCTGCCGCCTGACCGTTTCCGGGCACGATTTTCGGGGGAGTCGGTGTCGGAGAGGGTGACGGTGTGGGCGCGGGAGTGGGGGTAGGTGTCGAAGAAGCCGACGTGGCTGGCGTGTCCTGAACCTCACCCATCGCGTTTCGATCGTGGTCGTTTGCCGGTGCTCGACTCTCGTTATCGGGCGGCGAGGCGATATTGGAGGATGATTCCGGCTGCGTTGCGGGCGCATCGCTCCCCCAACCAATGCTGTGGAAGAACCGCGTTATGGGTCCCTGAAAAATCGGAACGGCAAGCGCCGCAAAAACGACGCCGATGACCGCGACGACAAGCGCGATAATCTCCCCCTTGCGCACCCTCCAGCCCCCTTTGCATGATCCGACTGGATATTACTACGCAGGTGCAGAGCAACAAGCGTTACTTGGGGAGCGTTTGCAGACGCATCGAAGATCAACCGCGTAATTGATCTCGAAGATCGTTCATGGCAACAAGAGTACGCACTAATTCGCGGGCATCACGATGAACTGCTCGAACTTGCCCGCGATGCCCGGCTCGGCATAGGTCACCGCGGTCAGCTTCCGCCCCGCATAGGTGATCGAATAGTTGCGGTTGACGAAGCCGCCGCGCAGCCGCGGGCCGCGCGTCGCGGTGAAGCTCTGCGGGTCGCCGAGCGCCGACAGGCTGTCGCGATAGTCGGCGGTCGCCGTCGCGTCGAAATAATAGTTGGCGTCCTCGGTGAGCAGGCTGCGGTCGAGCGTTCCGGCGCGGAGCTGGTCGAAGACCTTGCGCGCGAGCGCGTCGCGGACCTGGTCCTCGCTCTCGGCCACCGGTGGCGCCTGCACCGGGTAGAAGAGATCGATGATCCCGTCGGCGATCGTGCCCTGCGCGTCGCCGAAATCGGCGTTGACGATCGCCACCACCGCAAAGCGCTTGTCGCGCAGCACGATGTTGTCCGAGAGGAAGCCCACGGCCTCGCCGCCATGCTCGATCGCCGGAATGCCGTTCTCCGACGCGACCGCCACGCCCAGGCCGTAGCGCGTACCGTGGCCGTCGCTGAGCTTCACTTCGGTCTCCTGCGTCGCCCAGTCGGCGGGGGCGAGGATCGTGCGGTCGATGCGCGCGATGTCCCATTTGGCGAGGTCGCTCGCGCTCATCGCCAGCTCGCCCGCCGCCCAGAGCCAGCCGTTCGCCGCCGGCGTGGCCGGGCGCACCGGGCCAAGCGCGAAGCGGTGCGTCGGCTGGGGATAGCCCTTGCCGATCGCGAGGTCCTGGTCGACCGGCTTCATGCCGAGCGGCTTGAACACCTTTTTCTCGAGATACTTCAGCAGCGTCGTGCCCGACGCCTTCTCGACGATCATCCCCGCGACGACATAGCCGGTGTTCGAATATTGCCACTGGGTGCCGGGCTCGAAGTCGAGCGGCTTCTTCGCCCAGCGGTCGACGATGCCCTGCGGCGTCGTCGGCTTTTCCATCGCGACGAAGCTGTAATCCTGCGGCCAGTAATCCTGCAGGCCGGCGGTGTGGCTGAGCAGCTGGCGGACACTGATCTCGTCGCCGCGGGTGATGCCCGGGATCCACTTCGAGACCTTGTCGTCGAGGCTGAGCTTGCCTTCCTGGGCGAGCATCAGGATCGCCGCGGCGGTGAACTGCTTCGAGATCGAGGCGATCGGATATTTGGCGTCGGCGCTCGCCGGGCCGGCGACGCCCGGGCCCTGGTCGCCATAGGCCCTGGCGAAGACGATCTTGCCGTCGCGCACGATCGCGACCGAGGCCGAGGGCACGCCGGTGCTGGCCAGCGCATCGGCGACGATCTTGTCGACTTGCCCGCTCTCGTCGGGCGTGAGCGGCTGGGCGAGCGCGGGCGTGGCGACGAGCGCGGGCGTGGCGACGAGCGCGAGCAGCGCGACGAGCAGGGGGCGGAGGATCATCCGCGTGTCATAGCCGCCCGTGTCGGGCGATCAAGCGATCGGCGCGCCGTAGAGATCGTGCTCGTCGGCGTCCTCGATCGTCACCCGGACGATGTCGCCGGGGGCATAATGCCCCGCGTCGCGCAGGAAGACCTGGCCGTCGATCTCGGGCGCGTCGGCCTTGGAACGACCCGTCGCGCCGCCGTCGGGATCGACGTCGTCGACGATCACGTCGAGCACGCGGCCGACCTTGGCCTGGAGCTTGGCCGCGCTGATCGCCGCGGTCTTCGCCATCACCCGGGCGTAGCGCTCCTCCTTGACGTCCTCGGGCACCGGATCGGGCAGCGCGTTCGCCGAAGCACCTTCGACCGGCTCGAAGCGGAAGGCGCCGACGCGGTCGAGCTGCGCTTCCTCGAGCCATTCGAGGAGATATTCGAAGTCCGCGTCGGTCTCGCCGGGGAAGCCGACGACGAAGGTCGAGCGGATCGCGATGTCGGGGCAGATCGCGCGCCACTCGCGCAGCCGCTCGAGCACCTTGGCTTCGTTGGCGGGGCGGCGCATCCGGCGGAGCACGCTCGGCGCGGCATGCTGGAAGGGGATGTCGAGATAGGGGAGCACCAGCCCCTCGGCCATCAGCGGGATGACCTGGTCGACATGGGGGTAGGGGTAGACATAGTGGAGGCGGACCCACGCCCCCAACTGGCCCAGCTCGCGCGCGAGGTCGGTCATGTGGGGGACGACTTCGTGCCCCTTCCACTGCCGCGGCTCCTTGCGGATGTCGACCCCGTACGCCGAGGTGTCCTGGCTGATGACCAGCAGCTCCTTGGTCCCCGCCTCGACCAGCTTCTCGGCCTCGCGCAGGATCGCGTCGGGGCGGCGGCTGACGAGGTCGCCGCGCAGGCTCGGGATGATGCAGAAGGCGCAGCGGTGGTTGCAGCCCTCCGAGATCTTCAGATAGCTGTAGTGCCTGGGCGTGAGCTTGAGCCCGCTCTCGGGCACCAGGTTCAGGAAGGCGTTGGGCGGCATCGGCGCCGCATCGTGCACCGCGCCGACGACCTGCTCATATTGGTGCGCGCCCGTCACCGCGAGGACATTGGGGAAGCGCTCGCGGATCAGCTCGGCTTCCTTGCCCATGCAGCCGGTGACGATCACCCGGCCGTTCTCGGCGATCGCTTCGCCGATCGCCTCGAGGCTCTCTTCCTTGGCGCTGTCGAGGAAGCCGCAGGTGTTGACCAGCACCACATCGGCGCCGGCATAGTCCGGCGACATGGCATAGCCTTCCGAGCGCAGCTTGGTGAGGATGCGCTCGGAGTCGACGAGGTTCTTGGGACAGCCCAAGGACACCATGCCCACGCGGGGCGGTTCGGGAAGCTTCGTTGCCATGATCGGCGCGCGACATAGGCCTTTGTGCAGAAATTGCCAGCCGGGGCCGCTACGGGGTATCGTTCGCCGCCCGAAACGGGACGCGCTTCATGGCGATTGGGGAGAGGGGAAATGCAGATCCATTGGCTGGCCGTGCTCGTCGCATCGGTGGCTGGGTTCTTGGTGGGCGGCCTGTGGTACGGGCCGATCTTCGGCAAGGCGTGGATGAAGGAGCGCGGCTTCACGCCCGAGAGCGCGAAGCAGGGCGCGAACCTGCCGCTCACCTTCGGGCTGACCTTCCTGCTCAACCTCTTCTCGGCGCTCGCGCTCGACCATCTGTTCAACAGCTATGACGCGCCGATGGATTTCCACCATTCGATGATCATCGTCGCGCTCGTCGCGATCGGCTTCGTGATCCCCGCGTTCGGGGTAAACTATCTCTTCTCGCGGATGAGCCGGGCGCTGTTCCTGATCGACGCGGGCTATTGGCTGGCGATCTACCTCACGATCGGCGCGGTGTTCGGCGTGCTGCGCTGATCGGAAGCGTTCTATCGCCACGCCGATAACCGTCACCTGAACGCGTTTCAGCATCCAACCATCCTCTGGGCCGTATCGCTCTTGGAGAATTGGATGCTGAAACAGGGGCGTGTCATCAATTGTGTGCTTTCGAAGGTTGCGAGGGAGGGATGCGCGCGCCCTTAAGTCGTCATCCCGGCGAAAGCCGGGACCCAGGGTTACGGAGGACATCGCTCGCGGCCCTGGCTCCCGGCTTTCGCCGGGATGACGGTCGAGGGGCGCGCAAATCCATCTCGCAATTGATGACACGCCCAAGTTCAGAGTGACAACGTCATTTAGTCTCAGTGGATTATCCCGCCGGCGCGCGGAAGACGAACCAGGCGCCGGCGGCGATCAGCGCGAAGCCGATGGCGTGGTTCCAGCTGAGCTTCTGCCCGAGATAGAGGATCGAGAAGCCCGCAAAGACGGTCAGCGTGATCACTTCCTGGATCGCCTTGAGCTGCGCGGCCGAATAGACGTTGCTCCCCCAACGGTTGGCGGGCACCGCGAGGCAATATTCGATCAGCGCGATCCCCCAGCTGGTGAGGATCACGAACGCCAAGGGGGCCTGCTTGTACTTGAGGTGGCCGTACCAGGCGACGGTCATGAACAGGTTCGAGCCGATCAGCAGCAGGATCGGCAGCAAGCGCTCCATCATCTGGCCATCACCGCCGCGCCAGCCGCTGCTCGGGATCGACCGGCGTCCGGCCCTGGCGCATCTCGAAATGGACCTCGGGCCGGTCGGCGAAGCCCGAATTGCCCGAGAGCGCGATCGCCTGGCCCTTCTTCACCGATTGTCCGCGCTGGACGAGTAGCTGGCCGGCGTGGCCGTAGACCGTCGTCCAGCCGTCGCCGTGGCGCAGGATCACCAGCCCGCCCAGCGCGGCGATGTCGCTGCCGGCATAGGCCACGACGCCGTCTGCCGAGGCGAGCACCGGCGTGCCCATCGGCACCGCGATCTTGATCCCGTCGTTGCGTTCTCCGGATG
The DNA here is from genome assembly GCF_017745215.1 of Sphingomonas sp. Classification (GTDB taxonomy): domain Bacteria; phylum Pseudomonadota; class Alphaproteobacteria; order Sphingomonadales; family Sphingomonadaceae; genus Sphingomonas. Next base: position 207,148 of record NZ_JAGHZV010000003.1, on the reverse strand, counting down.
CGCCGGGCCCGAAATGCTTGATCACCGATCCGCGCACCGGCCAGGCGAAGCCGCTGTTCAACCTCGCCGGCACCGCCACCGCAGCGGTCGCGGGCAGGGGCTTGCGCGGCGAGGGGCTGGGCTTCACCGGCGCGGCGCCCGCGGCGAGCGCGGGCTGGCCGCCGGTCACGATGTCGTCGACGTCGAGATCGAGGTGGAAGCGCGCGGCGCGCTGCTCGATCGTCTCGTTCTCGGGGATCAGCAGCCGCATGCCCGCGCGCAGGACATAGGGCTCGTCGAGGTCGTTCGCGGCGATCAGCTTCGACCAGTCGGTGCGATAGGCCTGGGCGATCGCGATTCCCGTCTCGCCTTCGCGGACGAGGTGGTAGCGCCCGCCGGGGATGACCAAAGTCTGGCCCGGCTGGAGCGTATAGGGTGCGTTGAGATCGTTGGCGCGCGCGATCGCCTCGGAGCCTGCGCCCGTGCGCACCGCGATCAGCCGCAGCGTGTCGCCGCTGCGCACCGTATAACGCGTCGGCGCGACGCGCTGGGCGTCGGGCGTGACCGTGCGGAGCTTCCAAACCGGCGGCGCCGGGTTGGTGATGCGCACGTCATAGCCCGGATCGGCGGTCGGATCGGGTACGGACTGGCCCGACTCGACGGGCTCGCGCGGCGCCTCGGCGGCATAGCTCACGGGCTGCGGCGGCAGCTCGCTCGAATAGCCGGGCCCGGCGGTCTGCGGGATGCAGCCGCACAACAAGAACAGCGCGCTCAGCGCCATGAATCCTCGCATCTTGCCCCTCCCCCGAGCAGCCCCGTGCGCAATGTCAGGCGGGCTCGAACCGATTGAGCCCGCGCAGATACGGCTGCAGCGCCTCGGGCACTGCCACCGAACCGTCTTCCTGCTGGTAATTCTCGAGCACCGCGACGAGCGTGCGCCCCACCGCCAGCCCCGAGCCGTTGAGCGTGTGGACGAAGCGCGTCCCCTTCTCGCCCTCGGGCCGGTAGCGCGCGTTCATCCGCCGCGCCTGGAAATCGGTGCAGGTCGAGCAGCTCGAGATCTCGCGGTAGCGCGCCTGGCCGGGCAGCCACACTTCGAGGTCGTAGGTGCGCGCCGCGGTGAACCCCATGTCGCCGCTGCACAGCTTCATCCGGCGGAACGACAGGCCGAGCCGCGTGAGGATGTCCTCGGCGCAAGCCGTCATCCGCTCGTGCTCGGCTTCGGACATCTCGGGCGTGGTGATCGAGACCATCTCGACCTTCTCGAACTGGTGCTGGCGGATGAAGCCGCGCGTGTCGCGCCCCGCCGCGCCGGCCTCGGAGCGGAAACAGGGGGTGAGCGCGGTCATCCGGATCGGCAGCGCTTCCTCGGACAGGATCTGCTCGCGCACCGCATTGGTGAGGCTCACCTCAGAAGTCGGGATCAGCCAGCGGCCGTCGGTGGTCTGGAAGCTGTCCTCGGCGAACTTGGGCAGCTGGCCGGTGCCGAACATCGTCTCGCTGCGCACCAGCACGGGCGGCACGCACTGCTGATAGCCATGATCCTCGCACAGCACGTCGAGCATGAACTGGCCGAGCGCGCGGTGGAGCTTCGCCGCATGCCCCTTGAGGAAGGTAAAGCGCGCGCCCGAGAGCAACGCCCCGGTCTCGAAGTCGAGGCCGAGCGCGGGGCCGATCGCGTCATGCTCCTTCGGCTCGAAGGCGAAGGCCGGCTGCTCGCCGCGGACGTGGACGAGCGCATTGTCGTCCTCGTCCTTGCCGGGGGGCACGTCGTCGAGCGGGATGTTGGGGATCGACGCGAGGCGCGCGTTGAGCGTCTCGGTGAGCTCGCGCTCCTCGCCCTCGAGCGCGGGCAGCCGCTCCTTGAGCGCCGAGACCTCGGCCATCAGCGACGCGGCGAGCGCTTCGTCCTTCTGCGCCTTGGCCGCGCCGATCGCCTTCGAGGCTTCGTTGCGGCGCGCTTGCCCCGCCTGGAGCTCGGTGACGACCGCGCGGCGGCGCTCGTCGAGCGCGATCAGGTCGGCGGCGGCGGGCTCGACGCCGCGGCGCGCGAGGCCGCGGTCGAACTGCTCGGGATGGTCCCGGATGGTGCGGATGTCGTGCATCGGCCACGCCTATGGCGGGAGGGTGTTAACCGTGCAACCCGGGAGGATTGCAGTAATTCGTTGCGCAACCGTGGCGGGGCGTGCGCGTTGGTGTTGGTTGACCGCCAGCACAGGAGTTCGGCCCATGCAGCTTCCGCACAACGCGCTCGTCGTCGTCGCCGACGGGCGAAAGTCGCTGTTCTTCCGCAACGAGGGTGATGCCGAATTCCCCAACCTGATCGTCGAGCAGCGGCTCGATGCGCCGCGCAACCCCGACGACCATGACAGCGCCACCGATCTCGCCGGGCGGATGCAGTCGACTCGCGCCGACGGCCAGGGCTGGTCGGCGGACGGCAATGTCGACAACACCGACTTCCACCAGCAGGCCGAGGACCGCTTCGCTGCCGAGACTGCCCAGTTGCTCAAGGAGCGCGCGTTGCGGCACGAGTTCGAGGCGCTGATCGTCGTCGCGCCGCCGAAGACGCTGGGCGAGCTGCGGAAGCATTATCATTCGGAAGTGAGCAGCCGGATCGCGGGGGAGATCGACAAGGCCCTCGTGGGCCACACCGTCCCGCAGATCGAGGAAGCGCTGTCGAAGGCTTGAAACCCTAAATCGTCATCCCGGCGAAAGCCGGGATCCAGGGCAGCAAGCCGTGTCGCCCGTGGCCCTGGGTCCCGGCTTTCGCGGGGATGACGGGTTTGGGAGCGCGTGTGGGTGTTACCCCTCCGCCTTGTCGCCCTTCCGCGCCAGCCGCTTGCGCGCGACCAGCGCCGCCGCCGCGCCGCCGAACAGCAGGACCATCGGCGGGGCCGGCACCGGATGCGGGCCGCCCGAGGACGAACTGGTGCTCGAGCCGTGATGGCCGCTGCTCGTCCAGCCGCTCGAATTGCTCCAGCCGCTCGAGTTGCTCCACCCCGACGAGCCGTGGTGCGGCTTGCCCGAGGAGCCGCTCGACGAGCTCGATGAGGACGACGACGAACTGGTGCTGCTCGTGCTGCCGGTCGACGTCGACGAACTGGTGCTCGTGCTGCCGCTGGTGGTCGAGGACTGGTTCTGATTCTGGTCCTGATTCTGGTTCTGGCTCTGCTCGTTCGAATTCTGGATGTTGATGTTGATCCCGCTCGACCCCGAGCTGCTGCCCGAGCTGCCGAAGAAGCCGCCCGCGAAGAAGCCGCCGACGAAGCCGCCGCCGCTCGATCCGCCGGTCACCGCTGCCGCGCTGCTCGCCGCCCCCGCGGCGCTCACCGCCTGGGTGCCATAGTCAATGGGCGGGGGCAGGGGGATCGGCATCGGCTGGTTCTGCACGGTGACGACCTGAGGCGGACATTGCTGCTGGGTCTGCGTCACCACGCGGCGCACGACGCGCTTGGTGGTCGCGGCGCGCGTCACCGTGGCGCGGCGGACGACCTTTTTCTTCGACACCTGGACGGTTGCCGGGCGCGGCGGGTGCTCCGCCACATAGACGGAACCGCCACCGATCAGCGCGCCCCCGCAAGTGCAGGCGCAGAGCTTCGCCAAGGCCATGCGAACCGACATGATGTCCCACTCTTCCTCTGCCGGCGTGCGCTCCCCGACGGAACGTCAGCAGCCTTCACGCCTTCAATGCGGCAAGAGTGCAAAACAAACTATTAAGCGCAAGTTCGTTAACCACTGTTTACCGTTTCAATCGAGGATTTTTGCGATGAACGGCAAAGGCTCTTTGGTTAATGTGTCGACGCGGTACGATTTCGTGAGCGTTTCGATTAATTATTGATAACGACTGTGGTTAATAGTTGCTTGATTTCGCAGGCGTCACCAGCCGGTCGGTTCAGCCTAGCGCAATTTCCCCGCAATTATGGGACATTGCCGTGCAACATGATTTGATTCATCGGCTTGTGAACTGCCCTTTGCGCAAGTATAGGGCCCTCGGGCAAAGGGCGGTCTCTGGCGGCTTTCGCTACCGGACGACCGGTGTGGAGAGTGGGGATGGCTTCGGTTTTTGATCGAGTCGGAGACCCGGACAAAGGGTTCCCTCCGGCGGCGAATGACGGGGACGATGGCTACCGCCCGAGTGCGGACGAGCCGTTCATGAACCCGCGTCAGCTGCAATATTTCCGTGAGAAGCTGCTCGCCTGGAAGGATGCGATCCATCGCGAGGCTGCCGGCACGCTGACTCAGCTGCAGAGCGAGTCGCTGCGCGAGGCCGACCTGACCGACCGGGCGTCGAGCGAGACAGACTGGTCGATCGAGCTGCGCACGCGCGATCGCCAGCGCAAGCTGATCTCGAAGATCGACTCGGCGCTGCGCCGGATCGAGGAAGGCGAGTACGGCTATTGCGAAGTGACCGGCGAGCCGATCAGCCTCGGCCGGCTCGAGGCGCGGCCGATCGCGACGATGACGGTCGAGGCGCAGGAGCGCCACGAGCGTCAGGAAAAGGTCTCGCGCGACGAGTGAGAAGGCGGGTGCCGGCTAGGGGGAATCCCTGTGGCCGGTTAACGCTTTCGATAGGTTGCGGGGCTAATGCTCGGGCCATGCCCTCATGCGTCCGAGCAGTTTGATGGACCAGTTTCCGCAAGACCCTCTCAATGCGCTTTCCGCCGCCGATTTCTCCGGCCAGCGTACCAACTCGCGCGACAGCCTGATGCTGACCGCGCAGTTTCGCATGGCGGACAAGCCCGAGCTCCAGGTGCGCGTGCGCAACCTGTCGGCGGGCGGGCTAATGGCCGAAGTGCCGCAGCCGATCGAGCAGGACACGCCGGTCGAGATCGAAGTGCGCGGCGTGGGCTGGGTCTCCGGGCGGATCGCCTGGTGCGCCGAGGGCCGCGTCGGCGTCGCCTTCGACCGCGCGATCGACCCGATGCTCGCGCGCAAGCCGGTGGGCAAGGGCCAGCACACCCCGAGCTTCGTCAAGCCGATCTTCACGCGCCGCTGAGGGGGGCCAACCCCACAATCGTCATCCCGGCGGAAGCCGGGACCCAGGGCCGCGAGCGACGTCCTGCTTGGCCCCTGGGTCCCGGCTTCCGCCAGGATGAGGGTGGTTGGAGCGTATCGAAAGCCAAACCCGCGCCATTCGGCCTGAGCGCCTGAGCTTGCAACCCATCATCGCGGCCGTCGAAAGGCGACCCAGCTTTGGCTTGCCTCATCCCAGGGCCCGGAGTCGGCTCCAGGTCGGTCGGAGGCCGGAGGGGCGCGAGATACGCGCGCGCCCCGAGGATCAACCCGGTGCGCGGTCTAGCCGAGCACCATCGCTTCTTTCACGCGCAGCTTTTGCTTCTTCAGTTCGGCAAGCAGGATCTGGTCCGGATGCGGGCGCTGCGACTCGGCGTTGATCCGCTGGTCGAGCACGGCATGCTTGGCCGAAAGTGCCGACATATGCGCGTCTTGCATGGAAGCGTACCTCCTTTGGGCTCGCTGGGGGGAGCAAGTAGAACACCATTCGCGGCCTTTGTCGCCTGCTTCCTTCGCCCCATTCGGCGGGCCGTCAAAAAGCCGCGATGGCCCGTTGAGCCTGCGCCCGGGTTGGTGCAGAAACGGTATATGGGCGGCGAGGCGGACTGATGGATGACAGCGAGATCCAGCGGCGCCTCGAGCTGTTGCGCACCGAGCACCGCGACCTCGACGCCGCGATCATGGCACTGCTCTCCACCGGCGTAGCCGACCAGCTCCAGGCCGCGCGGCTCAAGAAGCGCAAGCTCAAGCTGCGCGACGAGATTTCGCTGCTCGAGGACCAGCTGATCCCCGACATCATCGCCTGAATCCGCCCAAGAGGGTTAACGCGCGCGCCAGCCGATCCGAAACGGGACGGATCGCGCCCGATTATTGCCATTCCGCCGCCCAAGCCGCTGTGACATCGTGACGAAGTCATGTGGGAACCAGCAACCGCCCGGATCCATCGGAGGCTCGTCGACTCGCTCTATGTCGAGGCGATGCTGCTGGCCGACGAGGCGCGCGCCTATTTCGACGAGCTGGGCCGCGAGGAGCGGGATTCGCTGGGGGCGCTCCACCGCGTCACTTTCTCGTGCGAGTCGCTCAAGGTGACGACGCGGCTGATGCACATCATCGCCTGGCTGCTTACCCAGCGCGCGGTCGATGCCGGCGAGCTCAGTTACGGCGAGGCATTGCGCCCGTCGCGCCGGCTGGGCGAGGCGCCCGAGACCGAGGACGAGGTCTTCGCCTCGCTCCCCTCGCAGGCTGCGGCGATCATGCGCTCGAGCGTCGAGCTCTATCGCCGCGTGTCGCGCCTCGACACTTCGCTCGACGGCCCCGTGGCGATCAGCCCCGCGCGCAACATGTTCGACCGGCTGGCGGCGTCGCTCTAGCGCGGATCGACATTTGGCGATTTGTCGAGCGGATGCCCCAAATCAGGCCGCCAGGGGTTTCGGCACGCCTACAGTCGTCATCCCGGCGAAAGCCGGGACCCAGGGCTACAGAGGACATCGCTTGTGGCCCTGGGTACCGGCTTTCGCCGGGATGACGATTTAAGAGAGGCGGCGTCCCCCTCCCAACCTGCTTCAAGGGGCGCGATCGATGACACGCGCAAGTTCAGAGTGACGAATCTTCACGGTCAAGGCGACCCCAAACCCAATGTCGACACGGCGTGGCCATTCCCTTGCAATGTAGGATTGCGCCTGCTCCCCTTGGCGACACGGGATCGCCCGGCCGCTCTTTGAATGCGTCGGCATCCAGACGCCCAAATCGCCGCGACGGGTCGTGACTCTTGTGACTTTTCGGGTCCCGACTCGGCTCGAACGCCGGAGGGAGGAATCGGCCTAAAGTGCCCGCATCGCCGCCTTGGCCGCGGCATATTCCTCCGCGAGCCGCGCGACATAGTCTCCCGCCGCCTGCACCTCGGTCACCGCGCCGATGCCCTGGCCCGATCCCCAGATGTCCTTCCACGCCTTGGCGCCGCCGAAGTTCATCGCGCTGGGATCGCTCTCGGGGAGGTTGTCGGGGTCGAGCCCGGCGTTGACGATCGACTGGCGCAGGTAGTTGCCGTGCACGCCGGTGAAGAGGCTCGAATAGACGATGTCCGCCGCGCGCCCCTCGACGATGCCCTGCTTGTAGGCGTCGACCGCATTGGCCTCGGCGGTCGCGATGAAGGGCGAGCCGATATAGGCGAGGTCGGCACCGAGCACCTGCGCCGCGAGGACCGCGCGGCCGGTGGCGATCGCGCCCGAGAGGATCAGCGGCCCGTCGAACCAGCCGCGGACTTCCTGCACAAAGGGGATCGGGTTGAGCCGCCCGGCATGTCCGCCCGCGCCCGTGGCGACGAGGATCAGCCCGTCGGCGCCCTTCTCGACGGCCTTGTGCGCGAAGCGGTCGTCGATCACGTCGTGGAGCGTGATCCCGCCCCAGCCGTGCACCGCGTCGTTGAGCTCGGGCCGGGCGCCGAGCGAGGTGATGACGATCGGCACCTTCCACTTGCCGCAGACCTGGACGTCATGCTCGAGCCGCACGTTCGAGCGGTGGACGATCTGGTTGACCGCGAACGGTGCCGAGGGCGTGTCGGGATGGTCGCGGTCCCAGGCGGCGAGCTCCTCGGTCACGCGGTGGAGCCATTCGTCGAGCATCGTGTCGGGCCGCGCGTTGAGCGCCGGGAAGGAGCCGACGATCCCCGCCTTGCACTGCGCGATGACGAGGTCGGGCACCGAGATGATGAACAGCGGCGAGCCGATGACGGGAAGCCGCAGGCGATCGAAGAGCGGAGGCAGGGCCATGGACGCGTTTCTTAGCGCCACGGGGTTGGCTGTCCAGTTGACGCAACGTCACCCTGCCGGGGCTCGGATCACCCAATAGGAATAGCCGAAGTTGGCGACCGCGAAGAGCAGCGCGAGCCCGGCATAGTGGAGGGCAGGGCGCCGCCAGATCGCCAGCGCGAGCGTCGCGCCGATCGCGAGGGTATAGATGAAGGCGAAGAAGCCCAGGCGCTCCCAGTTCGCCGGCACCATCAGCGTCCGCGCGACGTCGCCGATGAAGGCGAGCGCGAGCAGCGTGTAGAGGTAGCGGTGGTTGGCGAAATAGAAGTCGTGGAGATCGACGTCGCCCGCCGGGACGTCGTCGGGCAGCACCGCTAGCGCGGCGATCGCGATCAGCGTCGGACAGACCAGCAGGCCGATCAGGCCATAGAAGCTGATCGCCGTGATCGCCGAATCGCGCCACAGCGTGAAGAATTCGGAGAGCAGGCTCATGAACACGAACAGCACTGCGGCGAGCGGCAGGAGATGCCAGCGCACCCGATCGCGCGCGCGGAGCAGCCGGTGCAGGCTCTGGATCATGTCGCCGAGCGCCAGCGCGAGCACGATCGTGATGAACGCGCTCAGATATTGGAACAGGTCCGCATCATGCGTCATGCTGCTCTCCCCCGTGCGGCAGGAGAGCTTGCGCGGGGGGCCGAGTCAAACGAGTTTTCGGTCAGCCGACGCGCGTCAGCCCCACGGAATATTCCCGCTGCTTCGCCGCGTAGAGCGCCGCGCTCGCCTTGAGCATCGCCTTGGCAGCGTCGTCGAGCGGGCGGACGGCGCGGGCTGGGGCGCCGACGATGAGGTGGCCGGCGGGGAATTGCTTGCCCTCGGTCACCAGCGCACCGGCGCCGACCAGGCAATCCTCGCCGATCACCGCGCGGTTGAGGATCGTCGCGCCCATGCCGATCAGCGTGCGGCTGCCGATCGTGCAGCCGTGGAGGATCGCTTGGTGTCCCACGGTCACGTCCTCGCCGATCGTCAGCGGCGCGCCGGGGTCCGAGTGGAGCATCGCGCCTTCCTGGATGTTGGTGCGCGCGCCGATGAGGATCGGGGTGTTGTCCGCGCGGATCACGGCGCCGAACCAGACGCTGGCGAGCGCAGCGAGATGCGCGTCGCCAATCACGTCGGCACTCGGCGCGATCCAGACGTCAGGAGCGATGGTCGGCGATTGTCCGCCGATGGCGTAGAGCGGCATAGGCCGCTCACTAGCCTTACACCGGCGGCAGGGCCAGCCCGGCGTTGGCGAGGTTGAAGCCCAGCCCCAACGCAATCGCGACGCCGGCGAGCAGCACCGCGAGCGTGGTCGACAGCGAGAACAGCCCCCAGCCGGCCATTGTCAGCATCTCGCTGCTCGGACGGCCAAGCTGGCGGTTGCGGTGCAGCGAGAGCGTCACGAAGCTCGCGAGCATGGCGTAAAGGAACACGATCACGTTGGTCATCGAAAATCACCCACCCCGGTGGTTCGCGCCGAAGCTAGCGGGGACGGGTTAACGCTTCAATTCCGCAACGCACCATAGTTCCCCGTATTTTGCGTCGGTTCACCGCATCCAGCGCGCGGTTCAGCTTGCCGGCCTGGGCGGATCGGCCGCGGATGGCGGCGCCGCGAGCGGCACCAGCGCGACCGGCTGCGTGGTCGAGGCGCCCGGGATCACATGCACGCCCGGGATCGCATGCGCTGTCCCGCACTGGCAGCCGCAGCTGCAGCCGCGCGAGCAATGGCAGGGCGAGGGCGCCGGGCAGCAGAGCGCGACATAGGTCGGAGTCGCCGGAGCAGGCGACGGCTTGGGCGCAGGGGCAGGTGCGGGCGGTGCCGGGGGCACGTTTACCGTTGCGAAGGGATCGCGCGGCGTGCGCACGTGCCGATCCGAGCGGCGGCAGCAGGGGCAATCGGCATGGTCATGCTCGTCCCCATCCTCGTCGTCGCCCAGGCCGAAGCCCTTGCGCCGCTTCTTCCTCGCGAGCATCTTCTTGGCCGCGTCGCAGATGTCGAAGGCATAGCCGTGGATCGTGTCGACGCGGCGGTCGAGGAAGACGCGGTCGATCAGGAACTGGTGGACGATCAACTCGTCGCGGCGCTTGTCGGCCGGATCGCGGACGAGCGGAGAGGCGGCCATCTGGTACATGTCGGCCAGCTGCGTCGCAGTCGCGGCGATCTGGCTCGCCCAGTTGGTGAAGGCAGTGAACAGCGGATAGCGGTGCCAGCGGTCGGGCGTGTGGCTGCGCATCTGCTCGACGAAGTGGAGCGGCGCGCTCAGATCCTCGCGCAGCAGGCGGATCAGCACGCGGAGGTTCTCGACGTCGGCCGGCGGGTTGCGCAGCCGCTGCGCGAAGACGTTGGTGAGCGTGTCGGTGTGGCGCCACACCTGCTCGCACACCATCCGCGCGAATTCCTTCTCGTCGCGCTCTTCGGGCTTGGGGAAGTGCTCCTTGAGCTCGACGAGGGTGTTGGCGATCCAGGCGAGCACGGCAATGCCGCCGATCGCAGCGACCACGCCGATCACGACCTGGAGCCACTCGGGCAGCGACGCGGGTGCAAGCCCCGGACCGCTTGGGTTCACAGCGGCGCCGGACGCGCCGTTCACGGCTGCTGCGAGCAACACCCCGATCATGCTGCGGTCCCCCCGAATCGCCCCTTGGGAGAATATGGTTAACAGACCCGCGTCCCCGGCCCAATCCCCGACACCGCCGCAATCGACCCACAAGGTTGCTATGAATCCCTCGCAGGCTCATGAGGTCTGCCATGCCCCGGCATGGCCCAAACAGTGCGGGGCGCCGTTTACCTGATGCGGGGTTGGATGGGAGCTGTCCGGCGAGCACAGGCATCGGTCTCGGTGAGACCCACATGCTCCACTCGAACCTCTCCCTGAAGGGGAGAGGCTTAGGAGAAGGCCTCAGAGCGTTACTCCGCGCTTCCAGATCGCGATCTCGCGCTCACCGTTGCGTTCCGCTGCGGTTTCCTCGCCCGATGCCACCGCGCAGACCTTCGCCAGCAGCGCGTCGGCGGTCTCCTCCATGCCCTGGTCGAGCACCTGGCCGGCGTCGAAGTCGATCCAGCCGGGCTTGCGCGCGGCAAGGTCGCTGTTCGAGGCGATCTTGATCGTCGGCACCGGAAAGCCCAGCGGCGTGCCGCGGCCGGTGGTAAAGAGGATCGCCGTCGCCCCCGCCGCCGCCAGCGCGGTCGAGGAGACCGCGTCGTTCCCCGGCGCCTCGAGCAGCGCCAGTCCGCGCGTCCGCACGCGATCGCCGTAACGGAGCACATCGGTCACCATCGCATGGCCGGCCTTCTGCACCGCGCCGAGCGATTTCTCCTCGAGCGTGGTGATCCCGCCGGCGATGTTGCCGGGCGAGGGGTTCTCCGACACCGGCTCGCCGTGGCGGGTGAAATAGGCCTTGAAGCCGTTCACCAGCGCGACGATCCTCTCGAACACGCCTTCGTCGCTCGCGCGCTCCATGAGCAGCTGCTCGGCGCCGAAGATCTCGGGGATCTCGGTGAGGATCGCAGTGCCGCCCGCTTCCGTCACCCGGTCGCTCATCCGCCCGACCAGCGGGTTGGCAGTGAGCCCCGAGAAGCCGTCCGACCCGCCGCACTTCACCCCGAGCACCAGCTCGGAGAGCGGCACCGCCTCGCGCTTCGCCCGCGCCGCGGCCTCGACGAGCTCGTCGATCAGCGCCAGGCCTTCCTCGATCTCGTCGCCCGCCATCTGCGCGCCGAGCGTGCGGATGTTGGCGGACGGGTCGACATCGGGCAGCAGCTTGCTCGTCTGGTTGGACTCGCAGCCGAGGCCGAGGATCAGCACGCCGCCGGCATTGGGATGGCTCGCCAGCGCGGCGATGATCCGGCGTGTGCCGTCGAGGTCTTCGGAGAGCTGCGAGCAGCCGAAGGGATGGGGGAAGGCATGGACGCCGTCGATCTTTCCGGCATGCTTCAGCGCCGCCTTCTCGGCGAGCTTCTGCGCGGTGCGCGCAACGCAGCCGACGGTGGGTAGGATCCAGATCTCGTTGCGCGTCCCCACCCGGCCGTCGGAGCGGCGATAGCCCTCGAAGGTCGCCGCGCTTTCGGCGTGCGCGGGCAGGGGAATGGGGGTGTAGGCATAGGCGCCGCTGGTCTCTAGCGCGGTCGAGACATTGTGCGTGTGGACATGCTCGCCGGGCGTGATCGGCTGCGTGGCGCGGCCGATCGGGAAGCCGAACTTGAGCACCGGATCGCCGGGCTGGAGCGTGACCAGCGCCACCTTGTGCCCCTTGGGCACCGGCTGGGCGAGCGTCACGCCGAGCGCGGACTCACCGGCCTCGAGGTCGCGGAGCGCAGTCGCGACGGCGTCGCGCGGATCGATGCGGAAAAGGGGAGGCACGGTCACGATATGGGTCAGCCCGGCACATCCGCCAGTGCGGCGCGGTCGATCTCGGCGATGCGCGTGCAGCCGGTGAGCGCCATCGCGACGCGCATCTCGGCTTCGATCAGCTTGAGCATGTGCGCCACGCCCGCTTCCCCACGCGCCGCCAGCGCATAGGCCCAGGCGCGGCCGAGCAGCACGCCGTCCGCCCCGAGCGCGAGCATGCGCAGCACGTCGAGCCCCGAGCGCACGCCGCCATCGGCGAGGATCGTCAGCTCGCCCGCCACCGCATCGGCGATACGCGGCAGCGCGCGCGCCGAAGAGAGCACGCCGTCGAGCTGGCGCCCGCCATGGTTCGAGACGACGATGCCGTCGACCCCCGCCCTGGCTGCCTCGCGCGCGTCGTCTTCGTCGAGGATGCCCTTGATCACGAACTTGCCCGGCCATTCGGCGCGGATCCAGTCGAGGTCCTTCCAGGTCAGCGTCGCGTCGAAATTGCCGCCCATCCAGGCAAGAAAGTCGAGCATCGACGCGCCCGCGCCGAGCAGCGGGGCGACGTTGCCGAGGTTGTGCGGCCGTCCGTTGATCCCGACGTCCCACGCCCAGTCGGGCCGCGTCGCGCCCTGGACGAAGCGGCGGAGCTGGCCGCGCAGGCCCGGCGCGCCGGCGAGCCCCGAATGGACGTCGCGGTAGCGCGAGCCGGGCAGCGGCAGGTCGACGGTGAAGAACAGGATCGGGCAGAGGAGTTCGCGCGCGATCGCCATCATCTCGCGCATGAAGCCGCGATCCTTGACGATGTAGAGCTGGAACCAGATCGGCTTGCCGGCGCCCTTCGAGACTTCCTGGAGCGAGCAGCAGCCGACCGTCGACAGGGTGAACTGCACTCCCGCGGCCTGCGCCGCACGCGCCGCCTGCACTTCGCCGCGCCGCGCGTACATGCCCGAGAGGCCGACCGGGCCGAGGCTCACCGGCATCGCGAGCCGCTGGCCGAGGATCTCGGTGGACAGGTCGATCTTCGAGACGTCGCGCAGCACGCGCTGGCGCAGCACCACCGCCTCGAGGTCAGCGATGTTCCGCTTGAGCGTCACTTCGGCATAGGAGCCGCCGTCGATATATTCGAACAGGAACTTCGGCAGCCGCCGCCGCGCCAGCTCGCGATAGTCGATGACCGATGCGGCCTTCCTCATGCCCAGCCCCTATCGTTACCCCGGCTAAAGCCGGGGCTCAGGGCCACGATCGACGTCGCCTGGAACTCCTGGGTCCCGGCTTTCGCCGGGATGACGGCTATGGCGGAAGGGCTCATTGCAGATTCACATAGGCGCCGCCGTCGACCAGCAGCGAAGCGCCGGTGACGTAGCGCGCCTGATCGGAGGCGAGGAAGACGATGGGGCCGGCGAGATCCTCTGGCTCGCCCAGCCGGCCCAGCGGGATGCGCGCGGCCATGCGCGCGCGCTTCTCGGGGTCGGCGAGGTCGTCCTTGTTGATGTCGGTGAGGATCGTGCCGGGCATCACCGAATTGCACCGGATGCCGTGCCGCCCGAGCGCGATCGCGGCCGACTGCATCAGCGAATGCACCCCGGCCTTGGTGGGCGTGTAATGCGTCTGGTACTCGCCGCCGACCAGCGCCGAGATCGACGAGACCGCGATGATCGCGCCGCCGTCGCCCTGCTTCACCATCTGGTTCGCCGCGGCCTGGACCATCCAGTAGGCGCCGTGGAGGTTGACCCGCATCGTCCGCTCGAAGGTCTTGACCGGCATGTCGAGGAAGGCGTGGAAGGGGCAGATGCCGGCGTTCGAGACGAAGACGTCGACGCGGCCGAGCCTGGTCACGGCTTCAGCGATGAAGCTGCTCGCGGTCTCCGGCAGCGCGACGTCGCCCTTGAACGCGAAGCCCTTGCGGCCGGCGGCCTCGACCTCGGCGATGCAACTTTCCGCCGGAGCATCGTCGCCGACATAGTTGATCCCCACGTTCGCGCCCGCCCGTGCCGCAGCGATCGCGGCGGCGCGGCCGATGCCCGCCGAGCCGCCGGTGATCAGGAAAACCTTGTCCTGGAGTAAGCCGCTCATCGTATTCCCTTGACCGTCATCCCGGCGAAAGCCGGGACCCAGGGCCGCGAGCGACGTCTTCCGTAACCCTGGGTCCCGGCTTTCGCCGGGATGACGGAAGAAGGAGCGCGGTGTCTCACCGCCGCCCCCGCCCGAGCCGCGCCTGGCGTGCAGTCTCGGCGGACCAGCCCATGTCCGCGCTGATCGCCCGTGCCGTATGCAGCACGTCGGCGGTCAGCGTCTCCATCCGCTCGTCGGCCATGTACTGCGCCGCGCTCGACACGCTCATCGCGGCGACGATCGCGCCCGAGGCGTTGCGGATCGGCGCCGCGACGCAGCGGATCAGATCCTCATTCTCCTCCAGGTCGTAGGTCCGGCCCGCAGTCACATAGCCGCGCATCCGATTGACCCATTGGTCATAGTCCGCCGGCGGCGAGCCCGAGGCGTGGTCCTTCTGGAACAGCCGCTTCCACTGGTCCGCCTCGGCGTCGAGCAGGAGCGCCTTGCCGAGCCCGGTGGCGGTCAGCGGATGCCGGTCGCCGATCCGGCTATTGATCTCGACGCGCCGCCGTCCGGCGATCTTGTCGAGATACAGCGCGCGGTCGTGATCGAGGATGCCGAGGTGCACCGTATCCTCGGTGCTCGCCGCCAGCGCCTCGAGGTGCGGGCGCGCGATCTGGACGACGTCGGTCTGCTGCTGCGCGAGGAAGCCCAGCTCGAGCAGCTTCGGCCCGAACTGATAGCCGAGCCGCGGCACGAAGGTGAGGTAGCGCCGCTCGACCAGCGCGGTCGCCAGCCGGTGCGTCGTCGACCGCGTAAGGTCGAGTCGCGCGGCCAGCTCGGCGAGGGCGACTGGCCCGTCGACCATCGCCTCGATCACGTCGAGCCCGCGCAACAGGGTCTGGCTCCCGGCCTGGGCACGGCCCTCCGAAGCTCTCTCCTCCCGCTTTTGAGTCAAATCAGCGTTTGACGGCATGTGTCTCATCTCGTAATACTGCGTCCCATAATATGGAATATCGTGCCAGACAATGGGGCAGGAGGGGGAAATCATAGTCGCCAAACGCCTTGGCCCGCGCGGCGCGCTGTTCGTACCACATGATGGTACGCGATGGACAGGCTTGCGCCGTGCGGCGGCTTCCTCTCCAACGCTGTCACCGTCGAGCCGGGATTTCCGATGAGCCTGCCCAAGATCCGCGCGGTCCGCGCCTTTGTCGTCCGCGGCGGCGGCGCCGATTACCATGACCAAGGCGGTGGCCATTGGATCGACGACCACATCGCCACGCCGATGGCCAGATACCCCGAATATCGCGCCTCGCGGCGGAGCTTCGGGATCAATGTGCTCGGCACGCTGGTGGTCGAGATCGAGGCCGAGGACGGTACGATCGGCTTTGCGGTGACCACCGGCGGCGAGCCCGCCTGCTACATCGTCGAGAAGCACCTCGCGCGCTTCCTCGAGGGGCGCTCGCCCACGGATTACGAGAAGATCTGGGACCAGATGTACTTCTCGACCCAATATTATGGCCGCAAGGGGCTGGTGGTGAACGCCATCTCGGGTGTCGACCTCGCGCTTTGGGACCTGCTCGGCAAGCTCAGGCAGGAGCCGGTCTATCACCTGCTCGGCGGCGCGGTGCGCGACGAACTGCAATTCTACGCCACCGGCGCGCGGCCCGACGTCGCCAAGGAACTCGGCTTCATCGGCGGCAAGCTGCCGCTCCACCACGGGCCCGCCGAGGGGCTGGAGGGGCTCCACAAGAACGTCGCGCTGCTCGCCGACATGCGGGCGAAGTGCGGCGACGACTTCTGGCTGATGTACGACTGCTGGATGGCGCTCGACGTCGACTATGCGACACGCCTCGCGCTCGCCTGCCACGAGCATGGCCTCAAATGGATCGAGGAAGCGATCAGCCCCGACGATTACTGGGGCTATGCCGAGCTGAAGCGCAACGTCCCCAAGGGCATGCTCGTCACCACCGGCGAGCATGAAGCGACGCGCTGGGGCTTCCGCATGCTGCTCGAGATGGACTGCTGCGACATCATCCAGCCCGACGTCGGCTGGTGCGGCGGGGTGACCGAGCTGCTCAAGATCTCGGCACTGGCCGATGCGCGCGGCAAGCTGGTCGTTCCGCACGGCTCGTCGGTCTACAGCTATCATTTCGTGATCACGCGCCACAATTCGCCCTTCGCCGAGTTCCTGATGATGCATCCGGGGCCGACCGAAGTGGTGCCGATGTTCGCGCCGCAGTTGCTCGGCGAGCCGGTGCCCGAGAAGGGCCGCCTGCGCGCGAGTGCGCTCGACAAGCCCGGCTTCGGCGTCGAGCTCAACCGCGACATTCCCCTCCACCGACCCTACACACACTGAGGACCTCCCCATGAAGCTGCTGCGATACGGCGCAAGCGGACAGGAAAAGCCCGGCCTTCTCGATGCGGAGGGCCGCATCCGCGACCTCTCCGGCGTAGTCCCCGACATCGGCGCCGCCGAGATCTCGCCCCAGGGCCTGGCGAAGCTCGCTGCGATCGACCCGGCGACGCTGCCCTTGGTCGAGGGTACGCCCCGCTACGGCACTCCCGTCGCGGGCAGCCGCAAGTTCATCGCGATCGGGCTCAACTATGCCGATCACGCGGCCGAATCGAACCTGCCGATCCCGCCCGAGCCGGTGGTGTTCAACAAATGGATCTCGTGCCTCCAGGGTCCCAACGACCCCGTCACGATCCCGCGCGATTCCAGGAAGACCGATTGGGAAGTGGAGCTGGGCGTGATCATCGGCAGCACCGCGAGCTATGTCGACGAAGCCGATGCGCTCCGCCATGTCGCCGGCTATTGCGTGGTCAACGACGTCTCCGAGCGCCACTGGCAGATCGAGCGCGGCCTCACCTGGGACAAGGGCAAGGGCTTCCCGACGTTCGGCCCCGTCGGCCCCTGGCTGGTGACCGCGGACGAGGTCGGCGACCCCCAGAACCTGTCGATGTGGCTCGAAGTCAACGGCAAGCGCGTCCAGGATGGCAGCACCAGGACGATGATCTTCCCGGTCGCCGAGATCGTCGCCTATTGCTCGCAGATCATGACGCTCGAGCCGGGCGACATCATCACCACCGGCACCCCGCCGGGCGTCGGCATGGGGCAGAAGCCCGAGCCCTGGTACCTCAAGCCCGGCGACACGATGGCGCTCGGCATCGAAAAGCTCGGCGAGCAGCGCCAGACCTGCGTCGCCTGGAGCCCCAAGAGCACAGGCGGGAGCGTGGCATGAGCTTCGCGGGGCGTTTCGACGGCCGCGTCGCGGTCGTCACCGGCGGCGCCTCGGGGCTCGGCCGAGAGACGGCGCGACGGATCGTCGCCGAGGGCGGGCAGGTCGTGCTGTGGGACATCGATCCCGAGTGGCTGGCCGAAGCAGGCGCCGACGTCGGCGCGGCGCACACCATCGCTTTTGACGTGCGCGAACCTGGTGCCGTGGCGCGCGCGACCGAGGAGACGCTGGCGAAGCTGGGCCGGATCGACGTTCTGGTGAACTCGGCCGGCATCACGGGAGCGACGGCGCCGGTCCATGAATACCCGATCGACTCCTGGCTCCAGGTGATCGACGTCAACCTGAACGGCCTCTTTTATTGCTGCCGCGCCGTGGTGCCGGGGATGATCGCCGCCGGGTATGGGCGGATCGTCAACGTCGCCTCGGTGGCGGGCAAGGAAGGCAATCCCAACGCCTCGGCCTATTCGGCGTCCAAGGCGGCGGTGGTCGGCTTCACCAAGTCGCTCGGCAAGGAACTCGCGACCAAGTGCGTGATCGCCAACGCCATCACCCCGGCGACCTTCGAGAGCCCGATCCTCGCGCAGCTGCCGCAGAGCCAGGTCGACTATATGCTCTCGAAGATTCCGATGGGCCGGTTGGGCGACATCCGCGAGACCGTGGCAATGGTGTGCTTCATGGCTTCGGAGGAATGCAGCTTCACTACCGCTTCGACCTTCGACACGTCGGGCGGGAGGACGACCTTCTAGGGCGGCTGGAGCAGGAGAGGGGAGGGCCATGACCGCGCTGCCGTTCGTCGACGCGCATGTGCATCTGTGGAAGCTGGACGGCGCGATCCGCTATGCCTGGCTCACGCCGCCGTTCGCCGACGACGGGCCCAACGGCAGCGTCGAGCCGATCGCCTCGAGCTACGGCATCGACGACTATCGCCGCGAGGCGGCGGCATGGAACCCGGTGGGATGCGTCCACATCGACGCCGGCGCCGAAGCTGCCGACGCGCTCGCCGAGACCGACTGGCTCCAGGGCATCGCCGATGCCGAAGGGATGCCGAGCGGCATCGTCGCCTTCGCTGCGCTCGACGATCCCAATGTCGATACGCTGCTCCACGACCATGCCCGCCGGCGCAACGTCCGCGGCATCCGGCACATCGTCAACTGGCATGCAGATCCGAAGCGCACCTACACGCCGCGCGACGTCACGCTCGATCCCGAATGGGAAGCGGGTTTCGCGCTGCTCGGCAAGCACGGCCTGTCCTTCGACCTCCAGGCCTATCCCGGCCAGTTCGCGCATCTCGCCGCGATCATCGAGCGCCATCCCGAGGTCCAGGTAATCGTCAACCATGGCGGCATGGGCGTCGACGGCGAGGACGAATGGCGCGCGAGCATGAAGCGGCTCGCGGTGCTGCCCAATGTCGCGGTCAAGCTCTCGGGCATGGGCTTCGTCTTCCGCCCGCTCTCGACCGACGCTGTGCGGGCGCGGACGCTCGCGACGATCGAGCTGTTCGGCGCGGGCCGTTGCATGATCGCGAGCGACTTCCCGACCGACCGGCTGTTCGGCAGCTTCGACGCAACCTTGTCGATGCTCGCCGACGCGGTCGCCGACTTCACCGAGAGCGAGCGCCGCGCGCTGTTCGGTCGCAACGCCAATCGCATCTACCGGCTCGGGCTGGAGGTGTGAGGATGACCATCCAGCACCTCCAGCCGTCTTCCCCGCGAACGCGGGGATCCCGCTCTTCCACCGCAGAAGAAGAAGCGGTGTCCCCGCTTTCGCGGGGGTGACGGCTGATATTTTGAGACAAGAAGAAACCCAGGAGAGGATCCCATGACCCCAAACCCGCTGATCGGCGTGTTCTTCCACTGGCTGGGAGGCCTCTCCTCCGCGAGCTTCTATGTGCCCTATCGCGCGGTGAAGCGCTGGTCGTGGGAGATCTACTGGCTCACCGGCGGGCTGTTCTCCTGGCTGCTTGCGCCGTGGTTCTTCGCGTCGATCCAGACGCATGACCTGCTCGGCGTGCTCGGCCGCGCCGAGGGCTCGACGATCCTCTGGCCGATCGTGTTCGGGATGCTCTGGGGCTTCGGCGGGCTCACCTACGGCCTCACCATGCGTTACCTCGGGCTGTCGCTCGGCATGGGCGTGGTGCTCGGGCTGTGCACGGTGTTCGGCACGCTGATCCCGCCGATCTTCCGCGGCGAGTTCGCCGAGAAGCTGCTCGGCAACCAGACCGGCCACTACAACCTCGTCGGCATCCTGATCACCATCCTCGGGATCGTCGTCGTCGCCTTCGCCGGCGCGCGCAAGGACGCCTCGCTCAGCCCCGAGCAGAAGGCCGCCGCGGTCGCCGAGTTCGACTTCCGCAAGGGGATCTGGGTGGCGATCTTCTCGGGCATCATGTCGTCGTGCTTCTCCTTCGGCCTCGCGGCGGGCGAGCCGATCAAGGCGCTCTCCGCCGCCGCGGGCACCGGCCCCTTGTGGACCGGGCTGCCGGTGCTGTGCCTGGTGATGTTCGGCGGGCTGCTCACCAATGCGGTGTGGTGCGCGATCCTGATCGTGCGCAACCGCAGCGCGGGGCAATGGCTCGGCAAGGGCGAGGCGGTCGGCGCGCCGCTGGGGCTCAACCTGCTGCTCTGCGCGATCGCGGGGACGGCCTGGTATTTCCAGTTCTTCTTCTACACCATGGGGGAGAGCCAGATGGGCAAGTACGGCTTCTCGAGCTGGACGCTGCACATGGCCTCGATCATCATCTTCGGGACGATCTGGGGCTTTGCCTTCCGCGAGTGGAAGGACGCCGCGCCGGGAGTGAAGCTCACCGTGTGGAGCGGCGTCGGCCTGCTCGTGCTGGCGACGGTCGTGATCGGCTACGGCAATTCGCTGGGGGTCTAGGAAGCGCCCAATTCGAGGCCCGAACCCAGCCGCGTCCGAAGAGCGGCTGGAATCCTCCAGCCGCCCCGGCCAAGCAGCCGAACTCCTACATCGCAAGTCCGGCTGCGTGAGCTTCCTTCATTCGTAGCGTAGCGCATTCACCGGATTGGCCCGCGCCACGCGCCAGGCGTGTGCGCTGATCGTGCCCACCGCGATCCCCAGCGCGAGCAGCGAGGCGAGCAGGAAGGGCACCGGCGTCAGCGTGATCCGCGCGTCATAGGTGTTGAGCCAGTCGCGCATCACCCACCAGGCCACCGGCCAGGCGATCAAATTGGCGATCACCACCGGCTTGGAGAATTGCCAGACGAGCAGCCGGACGATGTCGAGCGTGCGCGCGCCGAGCACCTTGCGGATGCCGATCTCCTTGGTCCGCCGCTCGGCCGTGAATGCCGCGAGCCCGAACAGCCCGAGGCAGGCGATGATCACCGCAAGCCCTGCGAACAGCGCGAACATCTGCGCGCGCGCGTCGATCCGCTCGTAGCTGCGCTGGATCACGGCGTCGCCCAAGTCGGCGTCGAAGGGCAGGTCGGGGGCGAAGCGGCGCCAAACCTTCTCGATGCCCGCCTGCACGGTCTTGGGATCGCCGATGTAGCGCGCGAGCATCCAGTTCACGTTGTGGCGGTCGAGCTGGAACATGATCGGCTCGATCGGCGACGAGACGGTGCGGAAGCGCGAATCGCCGACCACGCCGATGATCGTCAGGTTCATCAGTCCGCCCATCTCCTCGGGCACGCCGGTCTTGATCACCTTGCCCACCGCGTCCTGCGGGCTGGCGAAGCCGAGCCGCTTGGCGCCGGCCTCGTTGATCACGACATAGCCGCCGCGCTGGACCATCGCCTTCTCCGCCGCATTGTCGCGCGGCAGCGGCGTGGTCATGTCGTCCATGGGCCGCTTCTCGTCGAAGAGGCGGCCGGCGACGAGCGGGATCTCCATCGTGCGGAAGAAGCCCGCGTCGACGCCGTAGACGCCGATATCGGTCGAATTGTCGCTGTCGGGCGGGATCACGCTGGTGGTCGAGGTGTTGCCGGTGACGATGCCGACGCCGGTGCGGCCGACCGACTGGACGCCCGGGACCTTGCCGACCGCGTCGGTAAGCGCTTCGGCCTGGTTGACCAGCGCGTCGGTGCCGATGCCGTTGAGCTGGATCAGTCCCTCGCGCTTGAAGCCGGGATCGATCGAGCGGGCGTAGACGCCCTGGGCATAGACCACCGCAGTGCAGACGATCAGCCCGATCGAGACCGCGAACTGGATCACCACCAGCGCGCTGCGCAACCGCCCCGTGCCTTCGGCGTCCGAGGCGGACTTGTTCGCCTTGAGCACCTGCGCGGGCTGGAAACGCGAGAGGTGGAAGGCCGGATAGAGCCCGCCCGCCGCGCCGACGAGCAGCACCAGCCCGAGGATCGGCAGGATCAGTCCGTCCTTGCCGAAGTATCGGAGGGTCAATTCGGCATCGAGGAAGTGGGCGAACCAGGGCAGCGCCAGCTCGGTGACCGCCAGTGCGAGCACCATGGAAACTGCGGCGATCAGCACCGATTCGCTCAGGAACTGGACGACCAGCTGGCCGCGCGTCGCGCCGAGCACCTTGCGCAGCGCCACTTCGCGGGCACGCTGGCTGGCGCGGGCGGTGGCGAGGTTGGTGAAGTTGATGCACGCCATCGCGAGGATCAGCAGCGCGATGATCGCGAAGGTGGCGATCGACTTGGCGTCGCCGGCCGCGGTCATCGCCGAGCCCTGCGCCTTGCCGAGGTGGATGTCGGGTGCGGCAACCAGCTTGAAGGTGCGCGATTCGCCCATGTTGCTGCGCTGGCCGTTGAAGAAGTCGTCGGGGATGTTGCGCTTCTTCCACGCGTTGAACTGCGAATTGATCGCGTTGACGTCGGCGCCGGGCTTGAGCCGGGCGTAGACCCAGCCCGAGGTCCAGCCCCATTGGGTGAGGAAGCCGCTCTCGGCACCGAACATCGCGGGGAAGTCGACGCGGACGATCATGTCGGCGTCGAGGTGCGAATGCTTGGGGATGTCGCGGAGCACGCCGGTGACGCGGTAATCGGCCTTCTTGCCGTTGATCAGCAGCGTCACCGTCCGGCCGACCACCTCGGTCGTGCCGAACAGCGCCGTCGCCTTGTGCTCGGTGAACACCACCGTGCCCGGCCGCGACAGCGCCTGCCGGGCGTCGCCGCGCGCGAGCGGCAGTGCGATCGTGTCGAAGAAGGGCCCGTCGACGACACGGGCGTCGCCACCCGAGACCGCGCCGCCGTCCTTGACCACCGATACGTCCATGCTGCCCATGTAGACGGCGTGCTCGATCTGGGGGAAATCCTTCACCAGCGCGGCCTTCGAGACATAGGGGGCGCCCTGGTTGTCGAAGGAGTCGGAGGTGGTCTTGCTCTGGTAATAGACCTGGAGCTGATAGGTGCGCTGCGCTTCGGGCAGCCAGTCGTCGTAGCTGCGCTCATATTGGACGTAGAGCAGGATCAGCAGGCATGCGGCCAGGCCGATCGCCAGCCCGACGATGTTGATGAAGGCATAGGTCCGGCTCTTGGCGAGCGCGCGGACCGCGACGGTGAGATAGTTGCGCCACATGGATCTGCTTCCCTTCGCTCAGGCCGCCTGGCGCCGTTCCTGGAGGATCCGCCCGTCGAGCATGTTGACGATGCGGGTCGCGTAATCGGCATGCGCCGGCGAGTGGGTGACCATCACGATCGTCGATCCCTCGGCGTTGAGCTGCTGGAGCATCCGCATCACTTCCTCGCCGTGCTGGGTGTCGAGGTTGCCGGTGGGCTCGTCGGCGAGGATCAGCTTGGGCTCGGCGACGAGCGCGCGGGCGACCGCGACGCGCTGCTGCTGCCCGCCCGAGAGCTGGCTCGGCCGATGCTTCGCACGATGCGCGATGCCGACGCGGTCCATCACTGCGTCCGCGCGGCGGCGGCGCTCGGATGCCGAAACGGCGTGATAGAGCAACGCGAGCTCGATGTTCTCGCGCACCGAGAGTTCGTCGACCAGGTTGAAGCTCTGGAAGATGAAGCCGATGTTGGCCTTGCGCGTCGCCGAGAGCTTGCTCTCGCTGAGCCCTGCGACTTCCTGGCCGTTGAACCGGTAGGAGCCGCTCGACGGGCTGTCGAGCATGCCGATCAGGTTGAGCAGGGTCGACTTGCCGCAGCCCGAAGGCCCCATGATCGCCACGAACTCGCCCTGGGCGATGTCCAGGTCGATCGCGTCGATCGCGGTCGTCTCGACCGTCTCGGTGCGATAGACACGGGAGAGGTTGCGCATCTCGAGCATCGTCATGTCCTTCTGTTCGGGGCTCATGGATTGGCGAGGACCAGCCGGTCCTTGTCCGCGAAGCCGGTGTAGGGAGAGGTGATCACGCGCTCGCCGGGGTCGAGCCCGTCGAGCACTTCGATGAAATTCTCGTTGCGGCGGCCGAGCCGGACCTGGCGCTTGACCGCGCTGCGCCCGTCGGGAGCGACGACGAAGATCCAGGCGCCGCCAGTCTCGTTGTAGAAGGCGCCGTTGGGGATCAGCCGCGCAGGGCTCGGGTCGCCGAGGGTGAGGCGGACCTGCAAGGTCTGGCCGCGCTGCACGCCCTGCGGCTCCGCGCCGATGAACTGCAGATCGATCTGGAACTGGCCGTTCTGGACCTGCGGGTAGATCTTGGTGACTTGCGCGCGATAGCGCTGCCCACCGGTCTCGAGCTCTGCCTTCTGCCCCACCGCGACGCGGCCGAGGTAGAATTCGTCGACGCCGGCGATGAGCTTGTTGTGCCCGGGCGAGTCGATCTGCCCGATCCGCTCGCCGCGCTGGAGCGACTGGCCGACCTGGACATTGAACCCCGAGAGCTGCCCCGCCACCGGCGCGCGCAGGTTGAGCGCGTCGAGGTTGGCGTGCGCGATCGCGAGGCTCGACTGGAGCGAGCTGGCCGAGGCGCGGAGCTGGTCGAGCTGGCTCGACTGCATCTTCTCGTCGTTCGCCTGCG
Organism: Sphingomonas sp.; assembly: GCF_017745215.1. Taxonomy (GTDB): domain Bacteria; phylum Pseudomonadota; class Alphaproteobacteria; order Sphingomonadales; family Sphingomonadaceae; genus Sphingomonas. The sequence continues at coordinate 182,853 of NZ_JAGHZV010000003.1, read as the reverse complement.
TGCGCTGCGCGACTTCGAGCCGCTTGCGCTCATAGTCGAACTGGTCGCTGGTGTCGGCGAAGGTCTTGGTGGGGACGAAGCCCTTGGCGGCGAGCGGCTTCTCGCGGTCGTACTGGCGGCGAGCCTTTTCGAGCGCGAGCCGTGACTCGAGCACCGCGCGCTCGTTGGCGAGGCGAGTCTGCGAGAGCGCGAGCTCCTGGCTGCGCATGCTATTGATCTGCTGCTCGACCTCGGCCTGGTCGCGCAGCGTCGAGAGCTGGAGGTCGGGGTTCGACAGCATCGCGATCAGCTGGTCCTTGGCGACGGTCGCGCCGTCCTCGACGAGCATCTTCTCGACCCGCCCGCCCTCGACCGCGTCGATGTAGACGGTGAGCAGCGGGGTGACGCGGGCGCGGAGCGGCACGAAATCGTCGAAGGTGCCGCGCGTGACTTCGGAGACAGCGAGCCGCGAGGCGTCGATCGTCTGGCTGTCGCCGCGCGGGGCGAACCAGAAGAAGCCGAGTGCTGCGAACAGCAGCACCGCGCCGCCGATCGCGGCCTTCCAGGCGAGGGGCAGGCGACGGCGGACGATCTCGCGATCCATCGCGCCACCATGGTTGGCGTTCGCTTCGTCGGCCGCGCCGCGGCGGATGCGGACGATGCTCACGAAAAGGCCTTTCGCCGACTGTCCGATTCCGGACGCGACTGTCCGATATCGAACGCCAGATTGACCGCCGCCGAGCGCAGCGTGAACGAGATGCGCTGGGTGTCGACCGAGAATTCCAGCCCGGCCGGGCCGCTGCGCGGCAGGGTGCAGAGCATCAGCGTCACCGCGATCAGCGTCGCGATCCGCATGGCCTGCCTCAGTGTCGGTCTGTCTCGCATCGTCCCTGCTCCATTCGCCTTTGCGGCTTGCCGGACACTAAGCAGGAGCCGTGCCAATTGCGGTTTGCGAGAGGGGCGGGCCTTGTCGCCGGACTGGCACGCAAATTGATTGTCCGATTTCGCACAGTCACTGTACGGAAGCGGGGCAATGGGCGGACCGGACTTCGATCTCTGCGTGGTCATCGACGATGACGACGACATCCTCCTCGCCGCGCGGCTGCTGCTCCGCTCGCTCTTCGCCGAGGTCCTGGTCGCGCGCGCGCCCGAGGAAGCGCTGGGCGCGCTCGGCTCGCGCAAGCCCGACGTCGTGCTGCTCGATGCCAATTTCGCGCGCGGCGCGACCGACGCACGTGAGGGGCTGGCCTGGCTCGGCCGGCTGCTCGCGATCGATCCGGACATGGTGGTGGTGATGATCACTGCGCATGCCGGCGTGCAGGTCGCGGTCGAAGCGATGAAGCACGGCGCGACCGACTTCGTCTCCAAGCCCTGGGAGAATGAGCGGCTGCTCGCGACGGTGCGGACCGCTGCGGCGCTGCGGCGCTCGCGGGCAGCGGTGTCGACCGAGCGCGCCAAGGTGACGGTGGCAAGCAGCGCGGGCGGCGAGGGGAGCCCGCTGCTCGGCCGCTCGCCGGCGATGGCGCGCGTCCATTCGCTGATCGAGCGCGCGGCGCCGACCAACGCCAATGTACTGGTGCTCGGCGAGAACGGGACGGGCAAGGAACTCGTCGCCCGCGCGCTGCATCGCCTGTCGCTGCGTGCCGACCGGCCGATGCTCACGATCGACTTGGGCGCAGTCGCCGAGGATCTGATCGACTCCGAGCTGTTTGGCCATGTGAAGGGCGCCTTCACCGATGCCCGCGCTGATCGCATCGGGCGGATCCAGGCGGCGGATGGGGGCACGCTGTTCCTCGATGAGGTCGGCAATCTGCCGCTCCACCTGCAGCCCAAGCTGCTCACCGCGCTCGAGCAGCGCAAGGTGACGCCGGTTGGGGGGAACAGGCCGGTGCCGGTCGACATCCGCGTGATCGCCGCGACCAACCTCGCCTTCGACCGGCTCCACGACGAGCGGCAGTTCCGCCAGGATTTGCTGTTCCGGCTCAACACCGTCGAGATATTGCTGCCGCCCCTGCGGGAGCGCCGCGAGGACATTCCCGAGCTCGCCGAGCATTTCCTCGACCTCTATGCCCGCCGCTACGACCGGCCGGTGCCGCGCCTGTCCGGCGCCGCGCTCGACGCGCTGGTGCGGCACGACTGGCCGGGCAATGTCCGGGCGCTGCGCCACGCGGTCGAACGCGCGGTGATCCTGGCGCGGGGCGAGGTGCTCGAGGCGGAGGACTTCACGCTCGGCTCAGCCGCGCCGAGGGTGGCGCGCGAAGCGGTGGTCGAGCCCGAGCGCGACGACATGAACCTCGACCGGGTCGAGAAAAGGCTGGTCGAGGCGGCGCTGAAGAAGCATGGCTACAACATCTCGCTCGCCGCGAACGAGCTGGGGCTGTCGCGCGCCGCGCTCTATCGGCGCATGGAAAAACATGGGCTTTGACCGCAACTTCACGCTCGGGCTGGTCCTGCGGCTGGCGCTGCTGCAGGGCATGCTGGCGCTGCTCGGCTGGTCGGTGGTGACGCCGGGGCTGGTCGCGCCGCGGATCGTCGCAGGGGCGGGGGCCTTCTGGGCGGGCTGGCTGCTCTGGGCGCACATCAACCGCACCAACCTCGAAGTCGCGCGTTTCGTCGAGGCGCTGCGGCACGGCGACCTGTCGGTGCATTTCGACCGCGGCGAAGGCTCGGGCTTCGCGGCGATGGGCAAGGCATTCGACGCCGCGATCCGGCGGCTGCGCGACGAGCGGCGCGAAGCGAACGACGAGCTCGGCTTCCTCCAGATGCTCGTCAACGACGTGCCGGTGCCGATGCTCACCGTCCACGGCGACGGGCGGATCGAGCTGGCGAACAAGGCGGGGCGGCGCTTCTTCGCCGAGCACCAGGGCGTTCGGCCCGAGGATTTCCTGGTCTATGGCGCGACCTTCGCCAACCGGCTCGAGCTCGACGCGCCGGCGCGCGAGGAAGTGCTGATCTTGACGCTCCAGGGCCGTGCCCGGCGCGCGATCGTGCGATCGGCGGCGCTGGCACGGCTCGGCGGGCGGGCGCGGGTGGTGATCGTCCAGCCGGTGCAGGAGACGCTCAACGCGGTCGAGATGGCGGCGCAGACCGACCTGGTGCGCGTGCTCACGCATGAGATCCTCAACTCGTTGACGCCCGTGACGTCGCTTGCCGCCACCGCCTCGACCTTGCTGCGCCAGGGCGAGGCGATCGACGATGCGCGGATCGCGGTGGAGACGCTCGAGCGGCGCGCCGAGGGGCTGCGGCGGTTCGTCCACAGCTATCGCCGGGTGGCGCACGAGCCCGAGGTGCGGCGCGGGCGCTTCGATGCGGCGCCGTTCGCGGCGGAGATGGCGCGGCTGTTCGAAGCGGAATGGCCGGCGATCCCGCTCGACGTCGCGCTGCCCGAAATGCCGTTGACGATCGAGGCCGATGCGGACCTCGCCGCCCAGGCGGTGATCAACCTGCTCCGCAACGCGGCCGAGGCCGCGAGCGCGCACCGCAGCGATCCGCGCGTGACGCTGGGCTTTGCGCGGCTGAGAGGCGGCGAAGTCTCGATCGCGGTGTCGGACAACGGCCCCGGCGTGCCCGAGGAACTCGAGCGCGACATCTTCCTGCCCTTCTTCACCACGCGTCGCGAAGGGACGGGGGTGGGGCTGAACCTGGTCCGCCAGATCGCGGTTGCGCACGGCGGTAGCGTCGAGGTGCACGCGGCCGAAGGCGGCGGGGCGCGGTTCGAGATGCTGCTCTAACGGTCCGCTACCCATCTCTCCGGTTCAATCTCCCACGTAGCGGCTCCACCGCCGCGCCACTTCGACGCGATCGAAGACGTGGCGCCCCAGCGTTGCGAGCAAGGTTCCCCCGCTCGCCGAGAGGAAGGTCGCGGCGGCGAGGAAATAGGCCAGGCCGTCGCGCTCGGCGGGGACTGCGAGGACACGGGCCCGCAAGGTGACTGCGGTCAGCCACGCCAACACGAGCAGCGCGACGCCGGCCAGACGGAGGAACAAGCCATGACAGCGGGACATGCCCCCAGCTACGGCGTCCGGCATAGGCATTCGAGAGCGGTGACCCGGCCCCCGCATTGGATTCGCATAGGCTCGCGGCCGGCTGCCTCAGGTTCCCATCAGCCGATAGCCCACGCCCAGTTCGTTGACGACGATCCGCGGCTGCGCGGGGTCCTCCTCGAGCTTCTGGCGGATGTTGCGGATCACCACGCGCAGATATTCGATGTGGCGCTCGTAATCGTTCGCCCAGACTGCGGCGAGCAGCTGCTGGTGGGTGATCACCCGGCCGGGGAAGCGCGCCAGCTCGGCGATCACCGCGAACTCCTTGGGGGTGAGGTGGATCTCCTCGTCGCCCCGCATCACCCGCCGGTCGAGCAGGTCGAAGGTGATGCCGCCCGCGGTGATGCTCGCCTTGCCGCCCTCGGCGCCGATCCGGCCGCGCAGCGCGGCGCGGACGCGGGCGAGCAGCTCGTCGGTGTCGAAGGGCTTGGTGACATAGTCGACCGCGCCAAGATCGAGCGCGGTCACCTTCTGCTCGGTCGCCTCGCGCGCGGAGACGATCAGCACCGCCGCCCTGGATTGCTTGCGGATCGCCGGGATCAGCTCGAGCCCGTCGCGATCGGGCAGGCCGAGGTCGAGCAGCACGACGTCGGGCTGCACGTCAGCCAGCGCCTCGATCGCCTGACGCCCAGAGCCGGCCTCGGCGATGCGATAGCCGGCGCGGGTGAGCGTGCCCTGGAGCAGGCGGCGGATCTGCGGCTCGTCGTCGACGATCAGGACCGTGGCGGCGTTGGTCATCTTGGGGTCATTCGATGGCTTCTTCGGACTCGCGGATCAGCAGTTGCTCGGGGAAATGGAGGGTGAAGCGCGCGCCGCGCGGCTCGCCGCGGTTCGAGGCCTCGACCGAAAGCCCCATCGCCTCGGCAAAGCCCTTGACGATCGCGAGGCCCAGGCCGGTACCCGCCTTGGAGCGGTCCGAGCCTTCGAGGCGGCGGAAGGTCTCGAACACCTCGCGCTCGCGGCCGTGCGGCAGGCCGGGCCCCTGGTCGAGGATCGACAGATCGAGCGCCCCGGGGATGCGGTCGGCGCGGATCGCGATCGGCGTGTCGGGGTCCGCATAGCGGCCCGCATTGTCGAGCAGGTTGATCAGGCAGTGATGGAAGAGCTGCGGGTCGACGCGGACCAGCGGCAGGCCGGGCGAGACCTGGAGGTCGATCGGATGGTCGGCGAGCGTGGCGCGCGTGTCGTGGACCGCGGCGGAGACGGCGTCGGTGAGATCGACCGGCTCGACGTTGAGCTTGAGCGCACCGGCCTCGACGCGCGCCATGTCGAGCAGGTTCGCGACGAAGCGCTTGAGTCGCTGCGCCTCGGTCTCGATCGTCTCGACGAGCGGGCCGTCGTCGCGGTGCTTCAGCTCGGCGACCGAGCCGAGGATCGCGGTGAGCGGCGTGCGCAGGTCGTGGCTCACCGAGGAGAGCAGTGCCGCGCGGAGGCGATCGCGTTCCTTCAACTCCGCGACGTCGCGCATCTCCTCGCCCAGGCGCATCCGCTCAAGCGCGAGCGTCGCCTGGTCGAGCAGGCTCATCAGCAGCGGGATCTGATCCGACCGGACCGTCTCGCGCGAATCATCGCGGGCGAGGCCGAGCGCGGCGAGCACGCGCTCCTCGATCCCGAGCGGGTAGAAGAGCCAGTCCGAAGCGGTCAGCGTATCCGAGCCGCGGCCGGCGGGGACACCGCGCTCGAGCGTCCATTGCGCGGCGGCGAGCGCGATGGTGTCGAGCGCGTCCTCGGGCGGGATGGCAGCACGGATCTGCGGGCCGTCGGGCGAGGCGACGAGCATCACTGCCTGGACGTCGAGCAGCCGCGCGATCTCGGCGCAGACCGCCTGCATCAGCTCCGCCTCGGTCGCTGCGTCGCTGAGCTGGCGAAGGAAGCCGGCGAGCGCGGCGTTCTGGCGCGCGCTTCCGGCGGCGAGCACGGCCTGCGCCCGGACGCGCGCCGAGAGCGAGCTGGTGAGGAAGGCGACGCCGAGCAGCACGATGATCGTGATGACGTTCTCGGGGTTGCTGACGGTCAGCGTGCCGGTGGGGGGCAGGAAGAAGAAGTTGTAGGCGAGCGAGGAAAGGATCCCGGCGAACAGCGCCGGCCAGCGCCCGAACAGGCTCGCCGCGGCCATCACCGGCAACAGGTAGAGCAGCGCGACATTGGCGAAGTTGAGAATGTGGAACAGCCCGCTGCCGAGCGCGGTGATCCCCGCGACCATCGCGGTGGTCCAGCCGTAGCCGGAGGGGGTGCCATAGTCGCGCGCGGGCCGGACCGAGGGCGCGGGCGGCGCGCCGGCGATCGGCATGACGTGCACCGCGACCCCCGGCGTCTCGCGCACCAGCCGGTCGACCACCGAGCCGTGGCGGAGCTCGAACAGCCGCGAGCGCGCCGACTTGCCGACGATCAAGTGCGTCGCGCGAGCCTCGGCGATGTAGGACTTGATCCCCTCGATCGCCGAATCCGCCGGCACCGACACCACGGCGGCGCCGAGCTGGCTCGCGAGGTTGAGCGCGGCGGCGAGGCGGCGGCGTTCCTCCTCGCCGAAATGCTGGTCGCGCGGGGTCTCGACATGGAGCGCGGTCCAGGGCGCGCGGAAGGTGTCGGCAGTGCGCTTGGCGGCGCGGACCAGTTCCTCTGAGCTCGGCAGCTCGCTGACCGCGACGACGACGCGCTCGCCCACCGCCCAGTTTCCGGCGAGCGCATGGCTGCGGACATAGTCGAGCATCTGCGCGTCGACCGCCTGGGCGGCGCGGCGCAACGCGAGCTCGCGGAGCGCCGAGAGGTTGGACTTGGTGAAGAAGTGATTGAGCGCGCGCGAAGCTTCTTCGGGGACATAGACCTTGCCGTCCTTCAGCCGCTCGATCAGCTCGTCGGGCGGGATGTCGACGACTTCGATCTCGGCGGCCTCGAGCACGCGGTCGGGCACGGTCTCGCGGACGCGGACATGGGTGAAGGAGGCGACGACGTCGTTAAGGCTCTCGATATGCTGGATGTTGACGGTCGAGAAGACGTCGATGCCGGCGTCGAGCAACTCCTCGACGTCCTGGTATCGTTTGGGATGCCGGCAACCTGGCGCGTTGGTGTGTGCGAGCTCGTCGACGAGGACGAGCTGGGGGCGGCGCGCGAGGATCGCGTCGAGGTCCATCTCGCCGATGGCGCGGCCGTGGTAGGGGACCATCTGTCGAGGCACCGCATCGAGCCCTTGGACGAGCGCTTCGGTCTCGGCGCGGCCGTGGGTCTCGACCACGCCGATGACGACGTCGACCCCGGCGTCGCGGCGCGCGGCGCCTTCGCGGAGCATCTCATAGGTCTTGCCGACGCCGGGGGCGGCGCCGAGGAAGACCTTGAGACGGCCGCGGCCCTCCTGCGCGGCGGCGCGCAGCAGGGCCTCGGGATCGGGGCGGTCGGCGTTCACGAAGCGGCTTTAGCGCTTCCCGCCGCGGCCTGTCGATCAAGCGCAAGGTTTAGCTCGAGCACGTTGACGCGGTTCTCGCCGAGGAAGCCGAACAGCGGATGGTGCGTGGAGAGCTCGACGAGCTGGCGGACTCGGTCTTTGGGCAAGCCGCGCGCATGGGCGACGCGGGCGACCTGGAACAAGGCCGCCTCGGGGCTGATATGGGGGTCGAGCCCCGAGGCGGAGGCCGTCACCAGATCGGCGGGAACCGATTGTCCTGGTGGAACCCCGTTGGCGGCGAGATCGGCCTTGACCCGGTCGGCGAGCGCCTGGCTCGCGGGGCCGAGGTTCGATCCCGCCGAAGCGAGCGCATCATAGCCCTTGCCGGCGGCGGAGGGGCGCGGGTGGAAATAGCGGTCCGAGGCAAAGCCCTGGGCGAGCAGGCTGGAGCCGATGATGGTGCCCTTGGCGTCGCGGATGAGGCTGCCGTTGGCCTGGGCGGGGAACAGCGCCTGGCCGGCGCCGGTGAGCGCGAGCGGGTAGAGGATGCCCAGCAGCAGTGCGAACAGGATCGTCAGCACGATCGCCGGGCGGAGCGAGGTCTTGAGGTCTTGGTACATTGCCTTCTTCCTTCTTGAGCCCCTCCCCTTCAGGGGAGGGGTTGGGGGTGGGGCCTGTCCACGGGCGATGGGCTCGGTGAGACTCACAGGCCCCACCCCAACCCCTCCCCTGAAGGGGAGGGGCTTTTATTGGCTCACGCCAAACCGATGGCGTTCACCGCGACGTCGATCGCCTTGATCCCGATGAACGGCACGATCACGCCGCCCAGCCCGTAGATCGCGAGGTTCCTCGCCAGCAGTGGTCCGGCGCCGATCGGGCGGTAGGTCACCCCCTTGAGCGCCAGCGGCACCAGGCACGGGATGATCAGCGCGTTGAAGATGATCGCCGAGAGGATCGCCGACTGCGGCGTCGCGAGGCCCATCACGTTGAGCACCGCCAGCCCGGGGTAGAGTGCCGCGAACATCGCCGGGATGATCGCGAAATACTTCGCGATGTCGTTCGCCACCGAGAAGGTGGTGAGCGAGCCGCGCGTCATCAGCAGCTGCTTGCCGAGGCCCACGACTTCGATGAGCTTGGTCGGGTCGCTGTCGAGGTCGACCATGTTGCCCGCCTCGCGCGCGGCCTGGGTGCCGGTGTTCATCGCCACGCCGACATCGGCCTGGGCGAGGGCAGGGGCGTCGTTGGTGCCGTCGCCGCACATCGCGACGAGCTTGCCGCCGGCCTGTTCCTTGCGGATGAGCGCGAGCTTGTCCTCGGGGGTGGCCTGGGCGAGGAAGTCGTCGACCCCCGCCTCGGCGGCGATTGCGGCGGCGGTGAGCGGGTTGTCACCGGTGATCATCACGGTGCGGATGCCCATGCGGCGAAGCTCGCCGAACCGCTCGCGGATGCCGGCCTTGATCACGTCCTTGAGTGCGATCGCACCGAGGATGCGGGCGTCCTTGACCACGGCGAGCGGCGTCATGCCCGCACGCGCGATCTCGTCGGTCGCGCGCCGCAGCTCGGCGGCGGCGGGGGTGTCGCCGGCGCCGGGATTGGCGCGGAGCACCGAGTCGACCGCGCCCTTCTGGATCAGCATGGGGCCGATCTGGACGCCCGAGATGCGCGTCTGCGCGGTGAAGGGGATCACTTGCGCGTCAGGGGGCAGCGCGGTGCGGCTGACCGCGAACCTGTCTCGCGCGAGGGTGACGATCGAGCGGCCCTCGGGCGTCTCGTCGGCGAGGCTGGCGAGCAGCGCGGCCTCGGCCAGCTCGGAGACATGGACTCCGGTGACCGCGCGGAACTCGCTCGCCTGGCGGTCGCCGACGGTGATCGTCCCGGTCTTGTCGAGCAGCAGCGTGTCGATGTCGCCGGCGGCCTCCACTGCACGGCCCGACTTGGCGAGCACGTTGAAGCGCACCAGCCGGTCCATCCCCGCGATGCCGATCGCCGAGAGCAGCGCGGCGATGGTCGTCGGGATCAGCGTGATGAGCAGCGCGGCGAGGATCGCAACCGGGATCGCGCCGCCGGCATAGCTGGCGAAGGCGGGGATCGTCGCGACCGCGATCAGGAAGATGATCGTCAGGCCGACGAGCAGGATGGTGAGCGCGATCTCGTTGGGGGTCTTCTGCCGTTCCGCGCCCTCGACGAGCGCGATCATCCGGTCGAGGAAACCCTGGCCGGGATCGGCGGTGACCTGGACCTTGACCCAGTCCGAGATCACGCGCGTGCCCGCCGTGACGGCCGAGCGGTCGCCGCCCGCTTCGCGGATCACGGGCGCGCTCTCGCCGGTGATCGCGGCTTCGTTGACGCTGGCGACGCCTTCGATCACTTCGCCGTCGGCGGGGATGAGGTCGCCCGTCTCGACGAGGACGACGTCCCCCTTGCGAAGCTCGCTGGCGCCGACCTGTTCGGTGCGGCCATTGCGGAGGCGCTTGGCGGTGAGCTCGGCCTTGGTGGCGCGCAGCGACGCCGCCTGCGCCTTGCCGCGGCCCTCGGCGAGGGCTTCGGCGAAGGTCCCGAAGAGCACGGTGAGCCACAGCCAGATCACCAGCTGGAGCTTGAAGCCGAAGCCCAGCCCGTCCTGCCCGAGGCCGAGGAGCACCGTGAGGAGCAGCGCGACGCAGGCGGTGACGAACAGGATCGGGTTGCGGATCAACTGGCGCGGATCGAGCTTGAGGAAGGCGTCGCGGATCGCGGGCGCGATCAGCTCGGCGGTGAACAGGGACTTGGTTGCGGTTCTGGCCATGGTGGCGGTTCCGATCAGGAGAGCGTGCCGCGGATCATCGCGAGATGATCGGCGATGGGGCCGAGCGCGAGGCTGGGCAGGAAGGTGAGGCCGCCGAGGATCAGCACAGTGCCGACGAGCAGGCCGATCCACAGCCCGCCGGTGGTCGGGAAGGAGCCCGCGGTCTCGGGGGTGTATTTCTTCGCCGCGAGGCTTCCGGCGATGGCGAGCATCGGCACGATGATGAAGAAGCGACCCACCCACATGCAGATGCCGAGCAGCAGGTTGTAGAAGGGCGTGCCCGCGGTGAGCCCCGCGAAGGCCGAGCCGTTGTTCCCGACTGCGCTGGTGAAGGCGTAGAGGATCTCCGAGAAGCCGTGCGGGCCCTTGTTGAGCGGCCCGGCGAGGCCTGCGGGCAGCACCGAGGCGATCGCGGTGCCGCCGAGGATCGCGAGCGGGAGGACGGCGATGGCGAGCACCGCCAGCTTGACTTCGCGGCTCTCGATCTTCTTGCCGACATATTCGGGCGTGCGGCCGACCATCAGCCCGGCGACGAACACCGCGAGGATCGCGAAGAGCAGGAAGCCGTAGATCCCCGCGCCGACGCCGCCGACCACGACTTCGCCGAGCTGGATGTTGAACAGCGGGATCAGCCCGCCGAGCGCGGTGAAGCTGTCGTGCATCGCATTGACGGCGCCGCACGACGCGGCGGTGGTGACCGTGGCGAACAGCGAGGAGGCGGCGATGCCGAAGCGGACTTCCTTGCCCTCCATATTGCCCCCGGCGACGCCGAGATGCTGGAGCACGGGGTTGCCCGAAGCCTCGGCCCAGTAGCAGACGCTGGTTCCGGCGAGGAACAGGATCACCATCGCCGCGAGGATCGCCCAGCCCTGGCGGGTGTTGCCCACCGCCTTGCCGAAGGTCCAGGTGAGGCCGAAGCCGATCACGAAGATCGAGAGCATCTGGATCAGGTTGGTGAGCGCGTCGGGGTTCTCGAAGGGGTGCGCGCTGTTGCCATTGAAGAAGCCGCCGCCGTTGGTGCCGAGCATCTTGATCGCTTCCTGCGATGCGACGGGCCCGAGCGCGATGACCTGGCGTGCGCCTTCGATCGTGGTGGCGGTGACTTGCTGGGTCAGCGTCTGCGGGACGCCCGCGGCGATCAGGTAGAGCGCATAGACGATCGAGATCGGGAGCAGCAGGTAGAGCGTCACGCGCGTGCAGTCGGCCCAGAAATTGCCGAGCGTCGTCGCCTGGCGCCGCGCGAAGCCGCGGAACAGCGCGAAGGCGAGCGCGATGCCGGTCGCGGCCGAGAGGAAGTTGTGGATCGTCAGCGCGAGCATCTGGCTGAGGTTCGACATCGCCGCCTCGCCCGAATACCATTGCCAGTTGGTGTTGGTGGTGAAGCTCACCGCGGTGTTGAACGCGCCGTCGGGCGTGATGTTCGCCATCCCCGGATCGTTGAGCGGCAGCCATAACTGGGTGCGCAGGATCGCATAGGTGAAAAGCGCCAGCACGGTGTTGAAGATCAGCATGTGCACTGCATAGCGGCGCCAGCCCATCTCGGCGGTGGGGTCGATGCCCGCGAGCTTGTAGAAGCCGCGCTCGACGGGGCCGAGCACGCGGTGCAGCGGGGTGCGGCGGCCCTCGTAGAGCGCGAACAGCCACATACCCATCGGCTTGGTGAGCGCGATGAGGATCGCAGTGAAGACGGCGATCAGGGTCCATCCTTGCCAAGTCATCGGGGCCTCCTCAGAACCGTTCGGGACGCAGCAGCACTGCGACCAGATAGATGAGGAGCGCGAGCGCGACGGCGCCCGCGAGCATGAGGTCGAAGGTCATGGGATCAGGCCTCCTCGCACAGCCGGGCATAGCCGAGCGTCAGCGCCAGCAGCCCAAGGACGAGGCCGATCCAGAGAAGGTCTTGCACGGGACATCTCCGTAAATCCGGGAGATGCGCGATTAGGGGCTCCGTTCATTTGGAAGCGAGAGCGGCAAGAAGGGCCGCGCATATGGATTGCATATGGAGCGGCTTAAACCTGTGGATGATAGGCGCTGCCACGCCGTTCGGGATATTGCCGGCCCTCGATGTAACGGAGGCGTGCGTGGCGAACGAATTCACTTGGCTCAGCGACCGGGAACGCAGCGCTTTCCTGGGCATGGCGGTGCCCGCGAGCACGAGCCCCTTCGCACCCAAGGTCGCGCCCGCGCCGGACCAGCGCCGGTGACCAGCCGCCCCGCGCCGCTCGCCGAACCGGGGCGTCGCGACTTCCTCGGACTGGCGGCGCTCGCCGGTGTCGTTCCGCTCGCGCTCCCCACGCGCGCCGGGGCCGCACCGACTGCGCTGCCGCCGATCCCCTGGGGACCGCTCAAGCAGGTCGACGCCGGCGACCTCAGCGTCGCCTATGTCGACGAAGGCCCCCGCGACGGGGTGCCGGTGATCCTGCTCCACGGCTGGCCCTATGACATCCACGCCTTCGTCGAGGTCGTGCCGCTGCTCGTCGCGGCGGGGCATCGTGTGATCGTGCCCTATCTGCGCGGCTATGGCGCCACGCGCATCCGCTCGGCCGGGGCGGTGCGCAACGGCCAGCCGGCCGCGCTCGCCAGCGACGCGGTGGCGCTGATGGACGCGCTGAAGGTCGATCGCACCGTGCTTGCCGGGTTCGACTGGGGTGCGCGCACCGCGGGGATCGTCGCGGCGCTCTGGCCCGAGCGGGTCCGCGCGCTCGTCTCGGTCAGCGGCTATCTGATCGGGAGCCAGGCGGGGGGCAGGAAACCGCTGCCGCCGCGCGCCGAGCTGCAATGGTGGTATCAATTCTACTTCGCCACCGATCGGGGCCAGGCGGGGTATGAGGCCAACCGCGCGGCCTTCGCGCGGCTGATCTGGGAGCTCGCCTCGCCGCAGTGGCGCTTCGGCGACTCGGTGTTCGCGCGAAGCGCCGAGTCGTTCGAAAATCCCGATCACGTGGCCGTCGTCGTTAACAATTACCGGTGGCGGCTGGGGCTGGTCGACGGCGAGGCACGGTTCGACGCGATCGAAGCAAAGCTCGCAACCGGCCCCGCGATCGCGATTCCGACGATTACGATCGAAGGCGACGCCAATGGTGCACCGCACCCCGAACCCGAGGCCTATCGTCCCAAATTCACCGGCCGATACGAGCATCGGCTGCTTCGCGGCGGTATCGGCCACAATCCGCCGCAGGAAGCGCCGCGCGAATTTGCGGATGCAATACTCGCGGTTGCAGGCTGGTCTTGAGCAATCAAGCAGAGCGAAAGTCGAGTACAATAAAGAGACCAGTGATCGACCCCGTAACGATCGTGTCTGTTGCAATCGCGAAGCGTCCAGTGATAGACAACGTTATCATTCAAAACCGACTGAATTGAGAGGATTTTCCTCCATTTAGAGTGGTTTACTGAACCTTTCCGCCAACTACGTAGACTCCACATGGGTAACGTACGCTACTCGCGTTAGCGTGGTTGGAAATCATGGCTCCCTAATAGCTGGCCCTAGATGTTTCCGAACATGTGGGGTGTACGGTGTCGAATATTGGAGGTGGCCGGGTTTCCGCGCAGTGTAGGGGTGTCGCCCTTGCGCTGATCGCGGGCGGTTGCTTCCTCGATACTTCGGCCGCCTTCGCGCAGACCCGCGCCGGCACCACCATCGACAATGTCGCGCACGCGAGCGCGGACCTGACCGCGGGCAGCGCGCAGATCGATTCCAATCCGGTCAGCACGCGCGTCGCCGAGCTGCTCGACGTCCGGCTTTCCGCGCCCGCCACGGCGCTGCCCTTCATGCCCGGCCAGCGCACCGCGGTTGCCTTCACGCTGACCAATGCGGGCAACGGCGCGGAGTCCTTCCGTCTCGCCGCGAGCGTGCCCGGCTGCACCGTCGAGGGCTTCGCCGCCGATGCGAACGGCGACGGCGCCTATGACGTCGCCACCGACGCGATCTTCGCTCCCCCGGTCACCCCTGCGCTCCAGCCCGGCCAGTCGGTCGCGTTGTTCGCGCTGCTGCGCTGCGACGGCAATGCGAGCGTCGCGCTTGGCGTCTCCGCGACCGCGGTCACCGGCTCGGGCAAGCCCGGCACGCTGTTCCCCGGCGCCGGCGACAGCGGCGCCGACGCCGTCGTCGGCATGACTTCGGCCAGCGCGGGGCTGACCTTCACGCTCTCGCCCGGCGCATCCGCCGGCCCGACGCTCGAGAAGAGCCAGGCCGTCACCAATCGCCGCCAGGGCACCGCACCCTATCGCGGCGCGACGATCACCTACACGCTGGTCGCGCGCTTCCCGGGTGCCGCCTGGGCCGCGAGCGTGTCCGACCCGATCCCGGCGGGCACCACCTATACCCCCGGCAGCCTTTCGGTCGACGGCGTCGCGCTCAGCGACGCGGCCGACGGCGACGCCGGCAGCTTCGACGGCAGTGCGATCCATGTCGCGCTGGGCGACGTCTTCGCGCCGGTCGCGCGCACCATTCAGTTCAAAGTGACGATCCAATGAGGAGGAAGTCCATGCGTCATACCCTGTTGCTCGGCAGCCTGCTGCTCGCGCCCGCCATGGCCGCCCAGGCCGCGGCGCCGGCGGTCAGCCCGGTGCGGATCACCACGACGGTGCTCGCCGAAGCGCGCGAGGCCGGCCCGAACGGCACCACGCGCATCAAGCTGGTGCCCGCCAAGCGGGTCGTGCCCGGCGACCATGTCGTCTATCAGCTTTCGGTCACCAACAGCGGCAGCCAGCCTGCCGCCGGCGTGGTGATCGCCAATCCCGTGCCCGCCAACATGCAATATGTCGGCGTCGCCGGAAATTCGCCCGCGCCCGAAGTGTCGGTCGACGGGAAGAGCTTCAGTCAGCTCGCCACGCTCAAGGTCTCCGCTGCCGGCCGGGTTCGCCCGGCGGTCGCCGCCGACGTGCGCGTGGTTCGCTGGCGGTTGGCGCAGCCGGTGGCTCCCGGCGGCGCGGTTCAGGTCGCGTTTCGCGCCCTGCTGAAGTGAGCCCTCGTAAATCATCGTAATGGGGACAATTCGTCATGAGTATCAGTAAGTTGCGCAAGACGATGGTCTGCGGTGGCTCGCTCGCCGCACTCCTCGCCACGCCGGCTTTCGCCCAGTCGCAGACTGCGGCGGGCACCAGCGTGAACAACCAGGCCAGCGTCAGCTACGACGTCGGCGGCTCGACCCAGACCGTCTCGTCGAACGTCGCGACCTTCGTGGTCGACAAGAAGATCAACCTCGCCGTCGCCGAAGTCGGCGGCGCCGTCACCCAGACTGCGCTGGGCGCGACCAACCAGGTCACGACCTTCACGGTCACCAACCTCAGCAACTCGGTGCAGGACTTCCGCTTGGATCCCGATCAGCAGACGATCTCGATCCCGCTGCTCGGCACCGACAATTTCGACGTGACCAACATGCGCGCGTTCGTCGATTCGAACGGCAACGGCGTCTATGACGCGGGTGTCGACACGGCGACGTACATCGACGAGCTGGCGCCCGATGCCACCGTGACGGTATTCATCGTCGCCAACATCCCGAACACCCCGGGTGCCGACACCGCGATCGTCTCGCTCAACGCAGTCGCGGCGACTGGCGGCAGCACCGGCGTGCTCGGCGCCGACGTCGTGGCGACGTCGATCCTCACCGCGGACTCGAGCAGCACGGTGGAAATCGTGTTCGCCGACGGCAGCGGCCCGCTCGACCTCGCCCGCAACGGCCAGGGTCGCGCGTTCGACGCCTATCACATCTCTACTGCGGTGGTGACGCTCTCCAAGGCGTCACATGTCGTCAGCGATCCGGTGAACCTGCTTCTGAATCCGCATGCGATTCCGGGCGCAACCATCGAATATTGCATGACGATCGCCAATGCCGGCCCCGGCATCGCGACCAATGTGGCGGTGGCGGACAACGTGCCCGCGAACACCACCTTCGTCCCGGGATCGATCTCGGTCGGCACCGCCGGCCTGGGCTGCATCCTGCTCGGCACCACCGAAGACGACAACAACACGGGCAGCGACGAGTCGGACCCCTTCGGCGGTTCGTTCGACGGCACGACCGTTCGTGCCACGCTGCCGTCGGTCGCTCCGCTCACTTCGTATGCGGTCTCGTTCCGCGTCACGGTGAACTGAGCCTCCGCACTGGACTGAACCCAGCCTCCGGCGCGCGCCTTCACCGGCGCGCGCCGGATCGGGAACTTATATGCTGCGAACGTCGCATCTCTCGCGCCTGTGCAAGGGCGCCCTGGCGCTAGCCGCCGTCACCGCCTCCATCGGGAGCGCGGGGGCTCAGACGACGATTCGCAACACCGCCAGCCTTTCATGGACTTCCCCGTCCGGCCCCCAGTCGATCGCGTCCAACGAAGTGACGCTTGATCCTGTGAAGCGGCCGACGCAGATCAAATTCCGCCAGCTTCCGCCGGGCTATCAGTTCAGCCCTGCCAAATGCGCCACCGATCCGCGGCCGATCGCAACGCTCAGCCCGGTCGATGCCGCCCAGCTCGCCGCGACCGCGCCGCTCGAATCGCTCGACATCCAATATGCCCATGTGCTCGAGCTCGACGCGGAGGCGGAGAACTACGATCCGCTGGTGCGCGAGGACGCAACCGTGGTCGCGAGTGCCGGCGGCCGCACGACTTGGGTCGTTCTCCACGAGACCGGCCCCAATACCGGCGTGTTCGCCGCCGCCGTCCCTGCAACGCGGACCACGGGAACGCCCAGCCCGTGCGAGATCCGTCTGGCAGGCGTCAGCCACCTCACCGTGTCGTTCGAAGGGGACGAGGACAGCACGTCGTCGGTCGGCAACCTGCTGATCGATCCCGAAGGCTATGTGTTCGACTCGCGCACCGGCGACGTGGTGGACGGCGCGACGGTGACGCTCATCGACAATGCCACCGGCCAGCCCGCGGCCGTGGTCTTTGGCGATGACGGGGTCAGCCTCTACCCTTCGACCGTGGTCAGCGGTGGCACCGTCACCGATGCGAGCGGTCATGTCTATCAGTTCGACCATGGCAATTTCCGCTTCCCGCTCGCCCAGCCGGGAACCTATCGCCTCAAGATCACGCCTCCCGCGGGCTTCACCGCGCCCTCGGTCTATACGGCGGACGAACTGGCCGGCCTCAGCGGCCCGCCCGGACAATATCGCATCAGCGACGCCTCCTATGGCGGGACATTCACCCTGGCTTCGCCCGAGCCGGTGCATGTCGATGTCCCCGTTGACGACAAGCTGCGGCTCAACCGGCTGATCACCCAGATCAGCATCGAGAAGACCGCCTCGGTCCGCGACGCCTCGCCCGGCGACATGGTCCAGTACCAGCTCCAGATCCATTACAGCGGCCTGACGGCGACCCAGCCTGTCACGGTGGTCGATACGCTGCCCAAGGGCATGCGCTACCGCCCCGGATCCGTGCGCGGCGCGGCCGAGCCGACCATCGACGGCGACGGACGGACGATGCGCTTCGCGCTCGGCCCGCTGAAGGGCACCGGCACGCGCCAGGTCACCTATGTCGTGCAGGTCACGCCAGAAGCCCCGATGGGCGAGGCGGTCAACCATGCCCATGCCGAGATGCTCGGGCTCAGGACCGAAGACAGCAGTGCCTCGGTGCGGATTCATGCGCTGCTGTTCACCGATGCGCTGACGCTGATCGGCCGCGTCACCGAGGGCGGCTGCGGCGATCCCTCCAAGGGCCGCAAGGGCGTCCAGGGCGTACGTCTCGTGCTCGAGGACGGAAGCTTCACGATCACTGACAAGGACGGCCTCTATCACTTTGAAGGTGTTCGTCCCGGCACGCATGTCGTGCATCTCGACACCGGTGCGCTGCCCCCGGGCTACGCGCCCCAGGCGTGCGACCGCGACACGCGCAGCAACCGCGACGGCACCTCCCGCTTCGTCGAGGGCCAGGGCGGCAGCCTGCAGCGCGCCGACTTCCAGCTCCAGCGCGTAACGCTGCCGGCCAATGCTCAGACTCAGTCTGAAGTTCAGCCGGCCGACGACGCCACCGCCGCGGGCGGCAGCACCGACTGGGCTGCTGCTGCCACCCCAGGCAAGATCGACTGGCTGTTCCCCGATGCGACGCACAACCCGCGCTCGCCGGCAGTGCGCGCGGTCGTCCAGCACGCCATCGGCCAGGTCGTCGCGCTGACGCTCAACGGCAAGCCGGTCGACCCGCTGTCGTTCGACGGCACCGACGAGGATGCCGCCCGCGGCGTCGCAGTGTCGAAGTGGAGCGGCCTGCCGCTCGTCGACGGCGACAACCGCCTGCAGGCGCGCGTGCTCGGCCCGGACGGTGCCACGGTCGCCACGCTCGAGCGGATCGTCCACTACGCCAACACGCCGGCGCAGGCGACCTATGTCGCCGAACGTTCGAAGCTCGTTGCAGATGGTCTCAACAAGCCTTTGATTGCAGTGCGTATTGTCGACAAGGACGGCAAACCCGTCCGCGCCGGCACGCCCGTCGCCTTCCGCGTCGACCAGCCGTACACCGCGGCGATCGCCGATGCGGCCGAGCAGACGCGCCAGCTCGCCGGCCTCGACCGGACCGAGGCGACGGAGCGCGTGATCGGCGACGACGGCATCGCGCTGATCGCGCTCCAGCCGACCACGCAAGCGGGCAGCGCACACATCACCGTCCTCATGCCGGGCATGGATCACAACCAGCCGCGCACCTTCGAGATCAAGCCTTGGCTGGCCGCGCCGGCGCGCGACTGGATGATCGTCGGCTTCGGCAAGGGTACCATCGGCTACACCACGCTCGCGCGCCACAGCGTCGCGACGCGCAGCCACGACGTCGTCACCGACGGCCAGCTCGCGGTCTATGCCAAGGGCCGGATCAAGGGCAGCTGGCTGCTGACCATGGCCTATGACAGCGACAGGCGCTTCGACCGCGACCGTGGGCTGCTCGGCCGGATCGACCCGGACCGCTATTACACCGTCTACGGCGACGGCACGATCCAGGGCCAGGACGCGGCGACGCGCGGCAAGCTGTACCTCCGCCTCGAACGCCGCGATTTCTATGCCTTGTTCGGGGACTTCGAGACCGGCTTCACGGACACGCGCCTCGCCCGCTACAGCCGCACGCTGAGCGGCGGCAAGGCCGAGTTCGCCAGCGGCAACGGCCACATCACGATCTTCGCCGCGAAGGTCGACGAGCGCTACGGCCGCGACGAGATCCAGGGCAACGGCCTCTCGGGTCCCTATCGCCTGTCGGTCCAGGACATCGTGCCGAACAGCGACAAGATCCGGCTCGAGACGCGCAACCGCTATCGCTCCGAGCAGGTGCTCGACAGCAAGCAGCTGACGCGCCACATCGATTACGACATCGATCCGGTGGCGGGCACGATCCGCTTCAAGGAACCGATCCTGAGCCGCGACAATGCGCTCAATCCGGTCTTCATCGTCGTCGACTACGAGACCTATGGCCCGGGCAAGAAGCTGGCGGCGGGCGGCCGCGCTTCGCTCAAGCTCGCCGAGGGCAAGGTGGAGGTCGGTGCGACGCTGCTGCACGACGAGACGGTGGGCAACGCCACGGTCGCCGGCGTCGACATCAAGGTCCGGCCGACCGCCAACACCGAGATCCGCGCTGAAGCCGCCACCGGCGGGCAGGGCGGGCTGGGCACGGGTCGTGCGGTCTCGGTCGAGGTCGAGCATCACGGGCCGGCGGCCGACGTGCTCGCCTATGCGCGGCGCCAGGACCCGGGCTTCGGGCTGGGCCAGCAGAACCAGGCCGAGAGCGGCACGCAGAAGATCGGCGTCGACGGGCGGCTTCGCCTCGGCAAGCGGCTCAATATCGCAGGCTCGGCGTGGATGCAGGACGATCTGGTGAGCGATGCCAGCCGGATCGCGGTCGATGCACGCATCGAATATCAGCGCGAACACGGGAGCGTCTATGTCGGCGGGCAGTTCGCATCCGATCGGGGAATCGACGGCAAGAAGCGGGAATCGCAGCTTTTTACCGTTGGAGCCACGCAGCGTTTCTTCGGCGACAAGGTCGAGCTCAGCGGGCAGGGGCAACTCGCGATCGGCGGCCGCGACGAGAGCACCGACTTCCCGGCGCGCCAGCAGATCGGCCTCAGCTGGAAGGTCGCCAAGGACATCCGCCTGATCGGCGGCTATGAGATCGCCAAGGGCGATAGCTACACCGCGCATGCCGCGCGCGTCGGCTTCGATGTGTCCCCCTGGGCAGGGGCGCGGATCATGTCGACGCTCAACCAGCAGGCGATCGGCGAGAACGGCCAGCGCACCTTCGCGCAATATGGCCTCAGCCAGTCGCTGCCGGTGGGCAAGCGCTGGACGATCGACGCGACCGTCGACGCCAGCGGGACGATCTCGGGTCACGTCGACCCGGGCAGCGTCGTCAATCCCTTCCAGCCGCGCGCCACGGGCGGCGTGCTCGGCCAGGACGCGCGTGACGGCGACTTCGTGGCGGTCACGCTGGGGGCGACCTATCGCGCCGACCGCTGGAGCTGGACCGGCCGGGCCGAATATCGGACTTCGGACCTCAACCAGCGGATCGGCTTCACGAGCAGCCTGCTGCGCACCCTGGGCGAGGGTCGCACGCTGGCCTCGAGCGTGAACGCCTATCGCATCACCGACAAGGGCGGCGCGAAGACGTCGTTCGCGACGGGTGATCTGGCGCTGGCGATCCGTCCGCCAGACAGCCATTGGGCGGTGCTCGAGCGCTTTCAGCTGCGCCACGAGCAGGCCGATGCGGGTGCCTCGTCGAGCAATGCGCTGGCGGTGCCGACCTTCGCGATCGGCGACCAGTCGACGCTGCGCGCGGTCAACAACATCGCGCTCAGCTACCGCACCGGCGCCGAGGGCGATGCGCACGGGCTCGAGGTGAGCGCGTACTATGGGGCCAAGTTCGTCCGCGGGCGCTATTCGGACGAGCAATATGACGGCTTCATCGATGTGATCGGGCTGGAGATCCGCAAGGACGTCCGCCACAACTTCGACGTGGGCGTGTCGGCGAGCATGCAGCACAGCTGGACGAGCGGCACCAAGACCTTCGCGATCGGCCCGTCGGTGGGCTTCTCGCCGGGCGGCAACGCCTGGGTGAGCGCGGGCTACAACTTCACCGGCTATCGCGACCGCGACTTCGAGGACACGCGCTACACGCGTCAGGGCGCCTATCTCACGCTGCGTGTCCGCCTCGACAAGGACTTGCTCGGGATGGGCCGGCTGCTGGATGGAGATCGGAAATGACGAAGCGCCTCCGGCTCCTGCCGTTGCTGCTCCTGCTGCTCGCGGCGAGCCCGCTGACCATCACCAAGACCTCGTCGGTGGTCTCGGACCCGACGGGCCAGCTCTTCCCCAAGGCGATCCCCGGGGCAGTCGTCGATTATACGATCACCGTGGCCAATCCGGTGGCGAACTCGCTTTCGACGATCAAGACCGTGGAGATCAAGGACGCGATTCCGGCACGCACGACGCTCAGGGTCGCCGATCTGGGGGTGGCCAATTCGGGACCGGTCGCCTTCAGCGAGAGTCTGATCCCCTCGAGCGGGCTGACCTACAGCTTCCAGGGCATGTCGAGCACGATCGACAGCCTCTCCTTCTCGTCGGACGGCGGCACCACCTGGACCTACACGCCGACCGCCGATGCCAACGGCTATGATTCGAACGTGACGAACATCCGCGTGCGTCTGTCGGGCAACCAGACCGCGGGGAGCAATTTCTCTCTGAGGTTCAGAGTGAAAGTGAAATAGTGCCTTCAAGGCACGGGTAGACGAGTGGAAGCTCGTCGAGGGCCTTGGGCGGGTCTGCGACGGTCTCGATCATCACATGCGCGCCGGCGTCGAGCAGACGCTTGCGCGCCGCCTCGACGCGCGATCGGCTGGGTCGAGCGCTGCGAGCGCCTCGCGCGACCGGCCGACGGCATTGCCGCTGATCCTCCACATGCCGGTGCCCCGGCTGGTCCGCGGGCGTCTCGCCGGCGGCCGCCGTGTCGATGGCTTCGCCGGAACTCAAGGGTCTTGATTGGAGCTCCCGCCACGACGGGGGTAGCGCCGCCACGGCCGCAGGGGCGAGGGCACTGGCACGCCCAACTCACCGGCACGGCCGCGAATGGCGTCCTGTCGCCGACCCATCGCGCGCGCGATGATGACCGGTGGCTCGCGGGCCTCGATCCGGCGGAGCAACTCCGCGTCATCTTCCTCGGTCCAAACGCGCGGCGATCGGCCTTTATCCACCTCACGCATGGAGATGCTCGCCGCCGTCGCACGGCTCGCTCGCGCCTTCGGTCTGGATCGTGACATGCTCGATCGCGAACCGCCGGCCCATCACGTCTGCGACCGCCTTGCGCACCACGTCCGGATCGGCGTCTTCGGCCAGCGTCACGTGCATCGTGCAGCTGACGTCGTCGTTCGCCATCGACCAGACGTGGAGGTCGTGGAGCCCGTCGACACCCTCCACCGCGGCGATCGCGGAGCGGACTTCGGTCAGCGTCAGGCGCGCAGGGACGCCTTCGAGTAGGACGTTGGTGGTGTCGCGGAGCAGGATCCAGGTGCGCGGCAGCACCCACAGGCCGATCCCCACCGCCACCACCGGATCGACCCAGGTCCAGCCCGTGAAGCGGATCGCCAGCGCGCCGAGGATCACCCCGACCGAGCCGACCATGTCGGCCCAGACCTCGAGATAGGCGCCCTTGACGTTGAAGCTGGCGTCCTTGCCCGCGGTGAGCAGGCGCATCGAGGCGAGGTTCACGACGAGGCCGATCGATGCGACGGCCAGCATCCCCCAGGACTGCACCGGCTCGGGATCGGCGAAGCGCCGGATCGCCTCGACGAGCACATAGACGGCGATCGCGAAGAGCAGCACGGCGTTGAAGGCAGCAGCGAGGATCTCCAATCTGCGATAGCCGAAGGTACGGCGCTCGTCGGCGGCGCGTCGGCCGAGCCGGATCGCCATCAGCGCGATCACCAGTGCCGCGACATCGGTGAGCATGTGCGCCGCGTCGGAAAGCAGGGCGAGGCTGTTGAACCAGAAGCCGCCCACCACTTCGGCGACGAGATAGGTCGCGGTGAGCGCCAGCGCCCAGCCGAGCATCCCGGCATTGGCACCGGCGGTGTGGCCGTGGGCATGCCCGGCGCCCGCAGGGTCATCCGCCATGGTGGTTTTCTCCGTGATGTTGCGAAAGCCCTGGTTCGGCGAAGTCGTTCCCGTCGTGCGGCGGGCGTCGGCGCTCGGCCACCGCCAGCACGACCCTGGCGATGGCCGGCAACACCAGCAGCGTGAGGATCGTCGCGGCGACGAGGCCGCCGATCACCGTGGTGGCGAGCGGCTTTTGCACCTCGGCGCCGGTGCCGTGCGCGAGCGCCATCGGCACGAAGCCGATCGCGGGCACGAAGCCGGTCATGACCACCGCGCGCATCTTTTCGGCCATGCCCTCGCGGATCGCCTGCGTGAGTGCGAGCCCGGCTTCGAGCCGCTCGCGGATCGCCGTCATCACGACGAGCCCGTTTAGCACCGCGACGCCGGCGAGGCAGATGAACCCCACTGCCGCCGAGACCGAGAAGGCGATGCCGGTCAGCGCGAGCGTGAACACGCCGCCGGCAAGTCCCAGGGGCACGGCGAGAAACACCGCTGCCGCGCGACCCAGGCTGCCGAGCGCTACGTGGAGCAGCCCGAAGATCGCCGCGAAGCAGATCGGCACGACGATCGAGAGCCGCTGCGAGGCCGCCTGGAGGTTCTGGAACTGGCCGCCCCATTCCAGATAATAGCCCGCCGGCAGCTTGACTCGGCCGACCTTGGTCATCGCTTCCTCGACGAACGAGCCGGCGTCGCGCCCCTGGAGGGTCGCCTGGATCACGACGCGGCGCTTGCCGTTCTCGCGGGTGACCTGGTTGAGCCCGTCGGTGAAGCGGATCTGCGCGACCCGGGCGAGCGGCACCGAGCGGCGCGGCTTTCCCTCCTGCTGGGGGAGCAGCACCGGCAACGCGAGCACTTCGTCGAGGTTGGCGCGCGTCGCCTCGGGCACGCGCACCGCGATCTCGAAGCGCCGGTCGCCTTCGAAGAGCAGGCCCGACTCCCGCCCGCCCATCGCCGAGGCCACCGTATCGGCGACTTCCCTGACGGTGAGTCCGTAGCGCGCGATCGCCGCGCGGTCGAAGCGGACGTCGAGCGTCGGCGCGCCGCCGGTCTGGTCGGCCTTGACGCTCGCGGCGCCCTTGATGCCCTGGAGCACGCGGACGATCTCGTTCGCGGACGCCGACATCCTGTCGAGGTCGTCGCCGTAGAGCTTGATCGCCACGTCGCCGCGCACCCCCGCGATCAGCTCGTTGAAGCGAAGCTGGATCGGCTGGCTCATTTCGTAGAGGTTGCCGAGCTGGCCGGCGGCCGCCTTGCCGATGCGGGCGATCACATCGGCCTTGGTCCTGACGCCGGCAGGCCATTGCTCCTGCGGTTTCAGGATGACGAAGCCGTCCGAGATATTGGGCGGCATCGGGTCGGTCGCGACTTCGGCGGTGCCGGTCTTGGAGAACATCAGCTCGACTTCGGGGAGCTTCGCGATGGCCGCCTCGACCTTGCGCTGCATCGCCAGCGACTGATCGAGATTGACCGAGGGCACGCGGGTCGAGGCGAGCGCGATGTTCTTCTCGTCGAGCTGCGGGATGAACTCCGAGCCGAGCAGGCCGAACGCCGGGATCGCCGCGAGGAAGAAGGCGAGTCCGCCGAGGATGAACGGCCAAGGCTTCGCGATCGCCTTGTCGAGCAGCGGCAGGTAGCGCGCCTTCGCCTTGCGGATCAGCCACACCTCCTTCTCGGCGACGCGCCGGCGGATCAGCAGCGCGACCAGCGCCGGGACCAGGGTGAGTGCCAGGATGAAGGCGGCGACGAGCGCGAGCATGATGGTGATGGCCATCGGCGAGAAGGTCTTGCCCTCCACCCCGGTGAACATCAGTAGCGGCGCGAAGGCCAGCAGGATGATCGCCTGGCCGAACACCGTCGGCTTGATCATCGCCTGTGCGGCCCGCCTCGTCTCCTCGAGGCGTTCGGGAAGCGTCAGCAGCCGCCCCTCATGCGCC
The DNA here is from genome assembly GCF_017745215.1 of Sphingomonas sp. Lineage (GTDB taxonomy): Bacteria > Pseudomonadota > Alphaproteobacteria > Sphingomonadales > Sphingomonadaceae > Sphingomonas. Next base: position 157,684 of record NZ_JAGHZV010000003.1, on the reverse strand, counting down.
TGGCGATGCGCGAGGCGGGCCAGGCAGTTCTCGATGATGATCACCGCGCCGTCGACGATCAGGCCGAAGTCGAGCGCGCCGAGGCTCATCAGGTTTCCGGGCACGCGGAACGCGTTCATGCCGCAGGCCATCATCAGGAACGAGAAGGGGATCACGAGCACCGCGATGATCGCCGCGCGCCAGTTGCCGAGCAGCAGGAACAACGCGGCAGCGACGAGCAGCGCGCCTTCGGCGAGGTTGCGCTCGACGGTGGAGACGGTGGCATTGACCAGCTTGGCGCGGTCGAGCACGACCCGGACCTCGATGCCGGGTGGAAGCGTCTTGGCGACCAAGTCGAGCTTGTCGTTGACCGCCTGCGCCACGACGCGGCTGTTCTCGCCGATCAGCATCAGCGCGGTGCCGACCACCGCCTCGCTGCCGTTCATGCTCGCGGCGCCCGTGCGCAGGTCCCCGCCGACCTTCACCGTGGCGATCTGCCCGACCGTCACCGCAACCCCGCCGCGCGTCGCCGCGACGGCGTTGCGGATCTCGTCGACCGAGCGGATGCGCGCATCGGCACGCACCTGATAGGCTTCGCCGCCCCTGTTGAAGAAGTTGGCTCCGACCGCGAGGTTGGCATTCTCGAGCGCTTCGCCGAGCTCACTGTAAGAGATGCCGTAGGTCGAGAGCTTCACCGGATCGGGCTCGACCACGAAGGTCTTGGCGTAGCCGCCGATCGAATCCACGCCGGCCACGCCCGCAACGGTGCGGAGTTGCGGCCGGATGATCCAGTCCTGGACGGTGCGGAGGTAGCCGGCCTTGGCGACCTCGTCGGTTAGCCGCTCGCCCTCGGGGGTGAGGTAGCTTCCGTCGGTCTGCCAGCCGGGCTGGCCATCGACTTTCCCGGCGCCCTTGCCATCCGCATCGGCATAGCCGACCGTGTACATGACGACTTCGCCTAGACCCGTGGTGACCGGGCCGACTTGCGGCTGGACGCCGGCCGGCAGGCTCTCCTGCGCCTGGACGAGCCGCTCGCCCACCTGCTGGCGCGCGAAATAGAGGTCGGTCGAGTCCGAGAAGATCGCGGTCACTTGGCTGAATCCGTTGCGCGACAGCGAGCGCGTGGATTCGAGGCCGGGGATGCCCGCGAGCGAGGTCTCGACGGGCAAGGTGACGAGCTTCTCCATCTCGATCGGGGAAAGTCCGCGGTCGACGACATTGATCTGCACCTGCTTGTTGGTGATGTCGGGGACGGCGTCTATCGGCAGCCTGGTCAGCTGCCAGGCCCCGATCGCGGCCACCGCCAGGAACAGGAACAACACCGCCCAGCGGGCGCGCACGGAGAGCGCGATGAGATTGGCGATCATCGCTCAGTCCTCCTCGCCCGCGCCCTTGCCGAGCTCGGCCTTGAGCAGGAATGCGTTGCGCGTCGCGATGCTCCGGCCGGACCGGAGGCCGGAGAGAATCTCGACGCGGCCGGCGCTGCGCTGGCCGATCGTGACGGGCACCGCGCGGAATCCCTGCGCCGTGCGCACGAACACCGCGTCGCGACCGTCGACGGTCTGGACCGCATCCTCGGGCACCACGATCGCCCTCGAGAAATTGCCGCGGCTCGGCACCAGGCGGACGCGCACGCCCAGCCCGGGCTGGAGTCCGCCGGGCACGTCGAGCACTGCGGTGGCCGATCGGGTCTCGCCGCTCAGCGTCGGGGTCACCGCGCGCACGCTTGCCTCAACGGTCGTGCCGTCGGGCAACTCGACGACCGCGCGATCACCGGGGGCGATGCGCTGTGCCTCGGCCGGGCCGACCGCCGCCTCGATCTGGATCTTGGCCGGATCCGTAACCCGGAACAACTCGGTTTCGGGCTGGACGAAGGCGCCAAGGGTACTCGTCGAGCCCGTGACGCGACCCGAGATCGGGCTGGCGACGATCACCCCGCGCCCGTCGCCGGTGACATTGGCGGCGCTGGCGGCCACCTGCGCACGCCGCGCTTCCGCCGCCGCGGCTTCGGCTTCGGCCTGCGCCTTTTCGAGATCGACCCGCGCCGAGACGCGCTGCTCGTAGAGATATTGCTCGCGCGCCAGCGCCCTGCTGGCGAGCGCCGCCCTGGCGTTGGCCGAGGTGCGCTCGGCCGTGATCTGGGCGGCATCGCGGCTCTCGACGATCGCCAGCGTCTCGCCCGCGCGGACCGGATCGCCGAGCCGCTTGTAGAGGCGCGTGACGGCGCCGCCCGCGCGCGCGGTGACGATCGCCTCGCCGTTGGGCGAGGCCGTGACCACGGCCTGCGACACGATCTCGGCACCCAGGCCGCCGGCATTCACGGCCTCGACGCCGATACCGGCACTTCGGACTGCGCCTTCGGCCATGACGACCGTGTCGGCCGGTGCTTCGGCCTTGCCGGGCTCGGTCGCAGCTTCTTCGGCGGGTGGCGTGGCGGTGCAGCGGGCAAGGGCGAAACCGCCGACGGCCGCGAGCAGGACGGCGCCCGCGGCGCCTCCCAGGAGGCGCTTGTCGTGATAGTTCATCGATTGTCTCCGGAAAGCTGGGGCGCGGGCGCGGTCAGGCGCGCTAGCCGGGCCTCGGCATCGTGATAGGCAGCGAGCGCGTCGATCTGCGCAGCGCGGGTCTCGGCGAGGGTGCGTTCGGCATCGATCAGGACGATCTGGTCGAACTTGCCCTGGCCATAGCCGATCCGCGCGATGCGGGCGGCTTCCTCGGCGGCGGCGATTGCCGGCTCCGAGGCGCGAACCGAGGCTGCGGCATTGTCGCGGTCGGCGATCGCCGCCGAGATCTGCTGGTCGACCTCGATCCGCGCTACGCGGACGCGAGCGTCGGCCTGGTCCCGCTCGGCACGCGCCTGCGAGAGTGTCGCGCGGCCGTTATTGAAAAGGGGCAGCGGTATCGAGATCCCGAACACCATCGCCTGGTCGTTGGTCGCTTCGATCCGCCGCGTGCCCGCGCTCAATGTGAGGTCGGGCACGCGCTGTGAGCGCGCGAGCCGCACGTTCGCGTCGGCGATCCCGAGATCGGCCCGCGCCGCCGCGAATGCGAGCGTGTCTTCCACGGGCATCGGCGCATCGGGGCCCGAGGCGGGCAGCGTCGTGCGATCGAACCAGGCGGTGTCGAGCGGGCCGGCGATCGGCTTGCCGACGAGACGCTCGAGGGTTGCACGCGCTAGCATCATCGCTCGCTCGGCGCGTTCGACTCCGGTCCGGGCGTTGATCTGTTGGACCTGCGCGCGCTGCCGGTCGATCGGCGATGCATAGCCGACGTCGACCCGATCGGTGGCGACGCCCAGCGCGTCGCTGGCGATCCGCAGCTGGTCGCGCGCCACCGCCAGCCGCCGCTCGCTCGCGACGGCTTCGATATAGGCTTGGGTGACGTACAACCTGAGGTCGCCGAGCGCGATCGCGGCCTCGAGCCTCGCCCGGCTAAGTCGCGCATCGGCGACGCCCACCCGGGCGCCACGCTTGCCGCCGAGTTCGAGCGGCAACGAGAAGCCGACCGTCGTCTCTGACTCGCCGATCCCGCGATAGGGACCAGTGCCGGCGACATTCTCGGTCTCGAACGAGATCGAGGGATTGGGCCTGAGTCCGGCGATGTCGCGCCCGGCCTCGGCGGCGCGGATCCCGGCGCCGGCGGCTTCGGTGGAAGGCGACGCCGCGCCGGCTTGCGCCAGCGCCTCGTCGAGCGTGGTGACGTCTCCCGCACCGATCGGTGGGGACATCTGCGCCTGCGCGATACCCGCGCAGGACGCCGCGGCGAGCAACGCCGCGAAGACAATTCTCATGAATGGAAACTCCTGACCAACACGGCGGAACCCGCGCGGCACGGCGGCCACGCGGGAGCGTGAAGGTCAGGCTTGCGGCGGCCTCAGCGCGGGATCGGCGGTGGCGAAGGCAAGGCCGCGGATTCGCGCGGGGACCGGCTGCTCGCGGACGTCGTCGTGCCAGAGCGGACTGCCGCTGTCAGTCTCGGCCGCGACGTGGTGGCCGTGGCAGACGCCATGGTGGTGCGGATAGCCCTTGTCGGCGTCGGCGGGGACTTCATCCTTGTCGCCGTCGAAATGTCCGGCCTCGACCGCGCTCGCCGCATCGACGCACCCCAATTGCTCGACCGCATGCGACGCAGAAGCCGCGAACAGCGACAGGCAAAGCGCGAGAGCGAGGAAGAGGGCCGTGAGGCGACGCATCGCAGCGGCCATAGCATCGACCGGCGGGCGATCCAACCGGCATGGGTCGAGCGGGCGTGTGGGAGGAGAATGGTGGACGCACTAGGGCTCGAACCTAGGACCCGCTGATTAAGAGTTTGGGAATCGGGTGCCGGTGCTAGATTGCGACAGCTTATTCTAGCTTGTTAGACCATTGATAATCAGTGACTTAAGCCGTTGCTATTTTGTGGTGGATTGTCGTAGCTATTCCTTGGTTGCTAGAAATACGCTAAATTCTAGCTCTGGAGGATAGCATGGCGAAGATCACGAAGACCTTCGTGGACAAGGTTCAGCCGCCCGCCTCGGGCTATGACGTGCATTGGGATGACACGGTGAAGGGCTACGGTCTGCGCGTCTCCGCCCAGGGGAAGCGCGTGTTCATCGCGATGGGCAGGGTGCTCGGCAAGCCGATCCAGTTCACTATCGGACCCTATGGCGTGCTTACCGAGGACAAGGCGAGGAAGCGCGCCCAAGCGGTTCTTCAGGACATGCGCGAGGGTATCGACCCGCGCGACGCCAAGAAGGCCGACGAGGCGATGAAGGTGACGCTGGGCGACGTTTGCACCGCCTATGTCTCCCGCCCCGGTAAGCTCAAGGTGAGCACGAAGGACGAATACCAGCGCCACGTCGATAAAGTGTTCGCTTCGTGGAAGGACAAGCCCATCGTCGCGATCACCGAGGACGATGTACGCAAGCGCCACCGCGAGATTGTCGAGCAGGGGCTTGAGGGCAAGAAGGGTGCCCCGGCCAGCGCCAACGCCGCCATGGTCACGCTGCGCATCCTCATCAACTTCGCCGGTCGCCAGTACCGCCGCGCTGACGGAACGCCGTTGGTGCGGCACAACCCGGTGGACGTGCTGAAAGATCACTGGGCGCCGCTGGGATCGCGCACCGAGCGCTATATTGATCGCCGCAAGATCGGCGAGGTTTGGAACAAGCTGCACGAAGCCCGCGCGAACCCGAAGAACCGCGACGCGCTTGCCGGTATCGACCTGACCCTGTTCCTGCTCCTGACCGGCGCTCGCCGCGACGAGGGCGCGACGCTCACGTGGGAGAAGGTCAACATTGATGACCACGACCCGTCCAACTGCTGGTGGCACATCGACGACCGCAAGCGGGGCGACCCGATCTGGCTGCCGCTCTCGTCCCAAGCCGTCGCGCTGCTCAAGAAGCGCCGGGCGGCAGTCGATGAGGACATCGCCGAGGGCAAGACCGTCAGCCCGTTCGTATTCCCGAGCTGGTCGAAGGCTGGCCACATCCGTGATGCTCGCGCGCCGATGGAGACGATCAGTGGCATTGTCGGGAAGCACTTGTCGCTCCACGACCTTCGTAGGTCGTTCACGAATTACGCCATGCGCGAGTGCCTGATCGAGAAGTTCCGCACCGATCTGCTCACGGGCCACAAGCCCGCGCAGGAGGACATCACCGCTCGGAACTACCTCGACCTGGCGCACCTCGACTGGCTCCAACCCGAAGTGCAGCGCATCGCGGATTGGATCGAGCAACAGGCCGTGGTCGCCGCCAGCAAGAACGTTGTCCAACTGCCCGTCGCTGGCGCTGCCGCGTAGCCTCGCGTACAGCGCTGACGGTCGCGCGCCGCCGGTGTAGGGGCGGCAAGCCCCCGATCGCGCCCCACGCCGCCCGGTAGCGGCCCGGCTGCGCCGCAGCCCCGACTAGCTGTCCCACCGCGAGCCGCATTTTCTCAAGTACAGCCACCCCGCAGCGTGCTATAAGCTGGGGCAAGCACGCTCCATCCAGCGCGGAGCGCGCTCATATCGGGTTCGGCTTCCGAACCGTTCACCCCATTTCCGCTCTGGGTCACCCGCGGTCCACGCTGGATTGTACGGGTGATTTGCCGTGAGTGACATGACCTTCGACCAGCTCTGCGAGCTGTTCGCCTACGCGCCCAAGGGGCGCCCCCTCGACACCAAGGAGGTTGCGGAGATTCTCCGCATCCATCCGAACACGCTCGACCAGTATCGGTTTCGCGGCGAAGGGCCCCGCTTCTTCAGCCCGCCCGGCACGCGCCGGGTCTGGTACGCCGAGCTCGACGTGCTGCGGTGGCTCGCCTCGGGGGCGAAGCAGAGCACGAGTGAGGCGGCGTGATGCCGACACTTCCGAAGAGCAGGCAAATGTTCTGCGCGCGCGCAAAACGCGCCGGATGCGAGAGGGCCGGGGACAAATCCCCTCATCCCCGACCCTCCACCAGCAGCATCAGCCATCGGCCCGCAACCGACCAAGATTGAGGTAGAGATGACCGACAACACCATAGGGCGGGCCGCTGAAGGTCCGCAAACACCCGCGCCGCTGTCACCCAATGCCCCGGAGTGGATGCGAGAAGCGCAGCAGCGGGCAGAGCTGGGGCAGTCCGCTCCCACGATCCTCACGCCGGAAGCAGACCGGCAGCGATCCGCGGAGATGATGGAGAATTACCGCAAGGGTGAGGAAGCGGCTCAGAAGCGAGAGGAGACCGCGCTCAAACGCGAAATGGTGAAACGCGGCATGTCTCCCGACGCGAGTACCGGACCGCGCCAGCTTGTCGGGCGCGAGCTTGGTAGCGTGCAGATGCACGCAATCGAGTGGCTTTGGACCGGCTGGATTCCGAAAGGATACATCACGATCTTCGCTGGCGAGACCGGCGCGAGTAAGTCCACCCTCCTTGCCGACATCACGGGCCGCGTAACGACCGGCGCTCCGTGGCCGGGTGAGTTCGATTGCCCGAATGCACGGCGGGCACCCGAGCGAGTGTTGTGGCTCGGCAGTGAGGACAGCATGGAGGAAATGACGATCCCACGCCTCGTTGCTTGTGGCGCCAACCGCAGCAACGTGGTCGAGATTCAGGGCGTCATGCAGCAAGGGAAGCGCAACACCTTCTCCCTGCAGGACGACCTTGAACAAGTGGCGGATTGGCTAGCGAGAGCGAAGGCAGAAGGCCTCCCATTCGCGATGCTCGTGATCGACCCGGTGACAAGCTACCTTCCCGGTCAGAAGCTGCGGAGGGTGGATCTCAACGACGCTGGGCAGCTCCGCACCGTGTTGGAGCCGTGGCTGATCCTCGCCCAGACGCACAACGTCGCTATCGTCTGTGTGACGCACTTCGCGAAGGACACGAACCGCGCCATGCTGCATCGTGTCCTCGGTTCCGCCGCGTTCGCGCAGACCTGCCGCAGCCTGTGCGCGGTGATTGAGCAGCCGACGCGTGAGGACGAGGAGCCGGACCCGCACGCCAAGGTGCTGATGCAGGTGAAGGTGAACCTGCCCGAACATCCTGGGGGTGCATGGAAGTTCCATACCGAGCGGGTCGAGGTCGGCACTGATCACAGGAACGGCAAGCCCGTGTATGCGACGCGCCCCGTTTGGGATGAACTGGACAGCGCCCTGACGCCGAACAGCATGGTCGGCAAATCGCGCGGACCCAAGAGCCGATACGAGCTGACCTTCTCGCTATGGCTGCAGGCGTTCATGCTGACCCGCCCGACCGAGCAGTGGCTTCCGGTCAGTCTCGTGAAGCAGGTCGCGCTCGATCAAGGGGCTGCATCCGAAAGTTGGTGGAACAAGCACAGCAGTGACCACATGCAGAAGGAGAACATCAACGGCGTGTGGATGTGCCGACCCAAGGCTAGCCCGGCATAGAGACTGGTAGGGTGGGGAAAGTGGGGGCAGTGCAGTAAGGTGGGGAAACTGGGTGAAGTGCTAGCAAGTCCTCACTTTGCACCACTGCCCCCACTTCACCACTTCACCCACCCTACCGGATTTCCTTGCGCGCCCCCGCGGGCCTTGCCAGTGGTCAAATCCTTCAGTCGGTCATATGTCTGGGCGATGAGCCGCCCCGATCCCTTCACAATTCCGGAATGGAAAGCGTTGCACCGCGAAGCGTCGCTGGTCAGCCAGATAATTGGTTCTGGCGCTACCGCGCTGGGGAGGGCCAGCTATGGCAGCGGATTCGGTGAATACTATACCGCGTTCTTTGGACTTTCGATTGGGATCGAGCGGCTCGCGAAGCTGATCTTGGTAGCGGACTACGCTCTGGACAACGCGGGTGCGCTGCCCGGTCAGTCTGTCGTGCGGAAGTACGGGCACAAACTGAAAGACCTAATTGCCAAGGTCGACGAGATCGCGACAAAGCGCGGTATATCGGTGCCACACCTACTGCCGACAGACCCGATTTGCGCCGCCGTCATAAACTGCCTTGATGCGTTCTCCGATGCCTCAAAGGGGCGCTACGCCAACTTCGAGGCGATCGGCAATCCCACCTTCGATCCGGCCAATGAGCCGGTCAACAAGTGGTGGACCGAAGTTGTCGAACCGATTCTAGACAAGCACTATCGCGGGAAGCGTGCTGAGGAGGGGGTGAGGCAACGAGCAGCGGTAATCAATGCTATGATCGGCGGAGTTGCTTCCGTTCTCCATACAAACGAGACCGGAGCCGTCATGTCGGACGTAGCGACAGCTTCGGAACGCACCGGTCAGACAAAATGGGCGCAGAAATATGGTCGCTTCTATACGTTGGCGGTCGTCCGATGGCTTGCCTATATTTTTGATGAGATGACCCACACGGCTGGATACCAGCCGGGACTGGATAGCCTGTTTGGGCACTACGAGTTCTTCACCACGTACACCGTTGATGATGATTTCTTACTGACTCGCAAGGTGTGGCCGCTGCACTGAGCAGCCGGGGTGCTAGCCGGCTCGCTATGCGCCGCGCTGGGGCACGTTTGCCCCCCGCTCGCCCCTGCGGTGGCGGCAGCTGGCGTCAGCGCTGTAATCGCCCCGTAGAGGCTGGCGAAATTGTCGTGAAATTATTCGACCCACAAATACCCTGTTTGCAGCGGAACTGACCTAAGCAATTGTTTTGCTTGCATGAATTATGCGCAACTCCCTACGCTCTAGCGCAGTACTAGCCGCATCAAGCCAAGTGGGGAGTAACATGGCCGAGAATATCGACACCCGCGTCAGCATCGATCTTCATCCCGTCAACGTGAAACATCTTGTCGGGGCCGATGACGATACTGCCGTCTATATCGCGCCGACCGAAACCGCGTTCAGCACCGCCTACGAGGGGCTGCGCCAGCTTCACGACGCGCGAGCAGCGGCGGAGAAGAACCAAGCATGGACCGAGGCCCACCGCCTCATCATGGTCGATGACTTCGGCCAGAAGGTGTTCACCCGCGCCGCCAGCGCGTTCGACAGCGCGCTCGGCAATCTCAGGAAGAGCATCGCGTCGCTCGAAACCGAAATGAGCGCGCCGGTGACCGTCAAGGCGGCGCACCATGTCGCATCCGAAATTCGGGCGCACGCCAAGGGCCTCGACAACGGCGAGCGCATGGCGCTGGTGCGTGCCGCCATCGAGGAGGGCGACGACATCACCTCCGGGGCGATCCTCGGCGCTCCATCGTACCTGTCCGGGTTCGACGCGAACATGCAGGCGCACTTCACGCGGATGTATCACGAGAAGGTGAACCCGGCGAAGGCGAAGCAGCTCAAGGTGATGAAGGCCGCCGCCGATCACATCGTCAGCCGCAGCGGCCTCCTCCATCGAGAGTTGGAAAAGGCCATCGGCGCGCCGAGGCACAAGATCGCTCAGCTTCGCAAAGCCAAGGACACCGCCCAGCAGGCGCTCGTTCTCAAGGATGCTTGATCGAGCGCTGATCCGATCAATTGGAGGCGTGGCAAGTGAGTGAGGCTCAGCCCGAGACCCCCGACTGGCTCGCGAATTGGCAGAAGCAGCCGCCGCCCCCGAAAGCGCAAAAAACACGCGGCGTCGGGAATCCAAGCTGGCGGCCCGGTATGCCGTCGCCCAATCCTGCCGGTCGTCCCAAGGGCATCGTGGACCGCCGGATGCAGGTAGCCCAGCGCCTGTTCGAGGATGCCGAGGGCATTGTCGATGCGATGGTCGCCAAGGCGCTCGAGGGCGACACCGGCGCTGCCGGGCTGATCCTGAGCCGCGTCCTGCCTTCGCTGCGGGCGCAGTCCGAGAAGGTCCAGTTCGAGTTCGACGCCAGCGCGCCGATCAGCCGGCAAGCCGAAATGATCCTCGAAGCCATCGCGTCGGGAGCGCTCGCGCCCGATGTCGGCAAGCAGATTCTTGAAGCCGTCAACAGCCTCGCCACCATCCGCGCCGTCGAGGACATCGAAGCGCGGATCGTCATCCTCGAACAGAAGCAGATGTAGCTATGCCGGTCATTCACACCGCGACGAACATGGTGACCACGCTCCCGCCGATGGAGGGCGACTGCTGGGTGCAGGTCTGGCTCGGCGGCAAGCCTCGCATGACGCTGCCGATCGACCAGTATCAAGAGGCCGTCGATTGGGCGGTCGCGATGAGCGACCAATTTGCCACCGCCGTCCAAATCGTGCCGATCAGCCCGGCCGACCTCACGAAATTCCTCGGTCCCCGACTTGAGAACGGGCTGGCGAGCATGTCGGACGAGGAGCGGTGGAAGCTCCGGCAGGACGTGGTCACAGCCTGCGCGCTCGCGATGCGCGACTGTCCCGACCCCCAGGTACGCGCAGAAGCGCATTCAGTCCTCGTGACAATGAAGGTGATACGCCCATGAGAGAGTTACCCGTACAGCGTGGCGCTGCCGACGCGTCCCTCGCGCACCGCCGCGCGGCTGAGGCTGCCAAGGAGCAGGAGCTTCGCGACGGCCTCGTCCGCCGTCACTTCGCGGTGATGGGGGACCGGCAGCTGCTCGACCGTCTGCACTTCGAGCACGCGCTCTCACAGGCACCGGTGCTCCGCGCCATCGCGCAGCGGGACCAGCGGGGCTGAATCTTGGTCGCCATCCGCGCCATGCAAGCTCGCGTGGCGCGCCTCAGCCGGAGGCGCGAATCCATCATCGAGAAGGCGTGCGGCTCGTGGGAAGCGTTCCACGACATGATGATGGAGGCGGTCGCCAAGGGCGAGATAGAGCCAGATGACGCTGAGACCATCTACTTCGCGGCGAAGGGGTGGCACGATGGCTCCCAGCTTTTCGTATGACCACGCCCACCGACTCTCCGCCCGCCTGGCTGGTGGCATGGAAGGCGGAGCGGAGTCAGGACGGTCCTCGCCGCCGCGAGAATGGCTTAGCGTCGCTTGGCTTCTTCGACCCGGAACCGTGGGACGCGGACGGTGGCGTTCGCCGCGAGCCGGTGTTGGACACGGACTGCGACCCGCCGCGCGTGGTCAGGTATGTCGGCTGGCGCGTCTGCATGAATTGCCGGAGGCAGTTCTGGTCGGAGGACGTGCGCGCCATTCGAATGTGCGGGAGGTGCAAGGCTCCCGATCAGTGAAAACCGGCACGCCGATAGGAGATCCGGGCAGGCGTGTCGGTGCGCGGGGGATTGTCCCGACCCGCGACGAGGCAAAGCGGTTCGTTCCTCGTTAAATCCAACAGCCGCAGCAGCGGGGCGGAAACTCCTTCGCGTCTGACGCTGCCAGCGCCTCGTGCCCTCGGGTGCGGGGCGCTGCTATGATGCCGGATTTGATGGAACGCCGCACCCTGCGAGGCTAAGATTGACCTGATCGGAGCAGAGCGGTGAATTATCTCAGCGTTGTTGGATTGGTACTCGATGTTGCCGGCGTCTTGATGCTCGGTATCGACTTGGTGCGAGTGCAGCGAAAGCTGAAAGGAGACGCAGAGGAACGTCTGTCCACCTTGAACGAAGTGGCAGAATCGGCGGGAGGCATCGACCGCTTCCTCAAGAGCATTTCGGGCGACTGGCGCGAGTATGATCGGGAGGACGGTGGATATGTGCCGCGCCACGGCACCTTCGACCATCGAGCGGCCGAAATGAGCCTTGATGAGTTGAAAGACGGCATCAACGGGCTTGCGGATAACCTCCAAACCGTAGCGACGATGATGGTCGCTACTGTCGAGAGTGACCGCAAGACAGCGAGCATGTCGCTTTGGGTGACCTACGGCGGGCTGACCTTGATCGTCGTGGGATTCGCGCTGCAAGCGGTAGCTTACTTCTAGCAGCGAGCGGCTAGAAATACGCTAGAACCCCTACGGTGCACTGCTGAGGGCTCGCGCGGACCTCTTGCTAAGCATTTGTATTTGCCAGGAAAATATGGTGGACGCACTAGGGCTCGAACCTAGGACCCGCTGATTAAGAGCGATAATCAGCGGGTCTTAAGTGATCTCATGAAATCCCATAATCATTGATTCTCAAGTGGATAGGTGCCACATTTCCCCAATGGATATCGGGGTATTTCGCGTTACCTGTTACCTAAGGTAACGCCCTGATCGGTACTGTTGGGAGGCGTCGATGGCGTCGAAATCTGTCGGTTTGACCGACGCGAAGATCAAAGGCCTAAAGCCGCCGGCCGCTGGCCAGGTCGAGATTAAGGACGCGGTCGTACCGGGTTTGCGGTTGCGATTGGGAGCTTCCGGAACTCGCACATTCCTGCTGCGCAAGCGCGTGGGCGGAGTAGTCCGCAACATCACCATCGGCCGGTATTCGGATCGGTTCAGTCTCGCTGAGGCGCGGAAGAAGGCGAGGATCGTGCTTTCCGACATCGAGGCTGGCGGCGATCCATACGAGCACGCGCCCAAGCCCATAAGGGGCGCTGCTGCAGGGACGGTTCGCGGCATGTGGCCGGACTACAAGGCCGCCAAAGCGGATCGGCGCTCGGTCGCGGAGATCGAGCGCGTCTTCACGCGCCATATTCTTCCACAATTCGGAGATCGGCTGCCGGAGACGATTACGCGAGCCGAAATCACTCGGTTCATTGATGGCATCGCTGCGCAAACGCCGGTGATGGCACGCAACGTCCTCGCTCAGTTCTCGTCCTTCTATGGCTGGGCGATGCCGCGGCTGGAACGGCTCCAGGCCAACCCCTGTCGAGACGCTGGACGCCCGCCCCCACCAAAGCCGCGCGAACGGGTCCTGGGACCGCAGGAAATCGGACTCCTTTGGAATATTCTCAACGAGGAGGGGCCGCCGTTTGGCGCGGCCATCAAGCTACTGCTACTGACAGGCCAACGTCGCAATGAGGTATTCAGTGCGAGCCGAGCGGAGTTTGACCTGGGCGCTAGGCTATGGATCGTACCCGCCGAGCGAGCAAAGAACGGCGTTGCGCACTTGGTCCCGCTGACGTCCGAAACGCTGGATATCTTGGGTGGCCTTCGAGTGGATGAGGCCAGCGCCAAGCTGTTTGCCTCGCGCGGCAACGATGAGTCAGGCCCGAGCGGCTTCAGCAAGGCTATGATCCGGATCCGCGCTGCATTGGACGCGCAATTCGACTCTCCAGCGCAGCATTGGACTCTTCACGACCTCCGGCGGACCGTGGCGACCGGTTTGCAGCGACTCGGAGTCAGGCTGGAGGTCACCGAAGCGGTGCTCAATCATGTTTCGGGATCGCGGGCGGGTATCGTGGGAGTCTACCAGCGACACAACTATCTCGATGAGAAGAGAGCGGCGCTAGAGGATTGGGCGCAAGAGGTGAAGCGACTCGCGGCTAGCCAACCGATCAAGTCTGCCTCGATGCCAGTCAGATTGCGCCGAAGCTCAGATACGATGTACGCCCTAGGAAAAGCTCGGGGTAAGCGTCAAAATTCCGCAAGAAATTCGTGAAAATAAAAATCAGTCTGCATTGATATACTTGATATATTCTGTAACAATTGTGTCCGTTAAATCGAGCATATTAAATAATGTTCTTATGTTAACAATTCAATTCCTCGAATACACCGGTACGAGCATTCTTCTGACAATTGTTCGGGGAAAAGACGCGCCCATGCATAAACAGATATACGCCATGATTCAATATTCTCGATACACCAATTGCGCCGCCGAGATTGGCGGACGCCTCCGTCTCGCTATAGAGAAATGGACAGAGAGCCCCAGTTAATACCACTGTTCGGTCAACGATCTTGTCACTAAGAAATATTCCCGTTTCAACGAGCCGACTGGTGCCGTGTACCACAACAAATCTACTGCGCTTGTCGTCCAATATGCACTTCGCCAAGGTTTTGCGGTGCGAGTCGGTCATATCTAGACTGTCGAGTCGCATGACGTCATTGAACGAACAACCTCGGAGGTGAGCCTCTTTCAATATTCTGGGCAAGCTTGAAGGCTCTCCGAAGGCCAGGCGCTCTCGTACCGCGTCGTACGATTTGTCAAACGTGCCGCCTGTCCCGATAATCAAGACATCGTTCGCCGAGCTCACATCTCATTCCTCAACAAGAGAAAATCCAAATACGCCCTAGCCCGTCGACCGACAGGTGCAGCAGCTTCAAGAGTGCCCAAATCCCGCCTAGCGGCCTTCTTTGGGGTGTTCGCGCCGGTTTCCTTGGGGAGCGTCCCCTTTGACAAGCCAGCTGGCCCAGCCAGGCCGAGCGCAAATCCCCGCGTAAGCGGGCCTAGGATCTGGTCCGGGGGAGCCGAGAGAAAATTCCAATGCACCACAACATCCAGATTGATCGCCACAGCGAGAACGCCAGCAGCTAGGTATACTACCCCATGTACCGCCATGCCGAGCCTTGACGTAAAAGTAATTATCAGCGCCCCTGTGGCGTCGTAGATTTTCCGGACTCGATAGGCATCAAATACCAAAAACCCGAGGATGCCCGCGATAAATACAAATATCATTATGACGTATGGCGCATGTGCACCGCTCCAGTTACAAGATTAACTTGAAATTCCAACCCAAGATCATCTCCTAGACTTCGACCAAGCAGACCCGTCCTGAACGCGCAGCGACTGCCAGACGACATTCCTGGCGTCCTACAATCTAATCCGCAGCTTGCACTAATTCTGTATTTATCCCAATTTAGCACTGCAAAAGCAGTCAAGCGGCCGAGTAAGGTTGCCTCGCCGCTATCGGTGAATACTACACCATCCGTAACAATATTCCTTCCAAGCAGTACAAGCTCTCCGGCGAAATGAGTGTCAAACCTCATGCCGGTCTCAAACCAGCCATTGGCTGTATAGTGCTCATAGCTTAGCAATGTTAGCGGGTTTCCAGTATCAAGATGAACCTTTTCCTGTATAGCCCCCTTACTGATTCGAAGGACGGGGTACCCTCGCATGCCCGTTCGTTGGGAGCATCGCTCGGAAAGGTCGTCGACGGCCCCACCTGCGGAAAACGAGAACGGCGCAAAACCGGAAGACCTCGCAAGCGAGAGTAGTTCCTCCTCTTTCATAAACTCCGAAAGGTCATCCTTAGCTACTAAGGGATTATCCCAATTTCCGCAGAACACTAGATAGGTCTTTCCCTCACTAAACGCTTTTTCACGCGCCTTCTGCGTCCATTCAAGTACGCGAGAATGAAGCTCTAGCTTTCCGTTGACATCCAATTGGGAGTAATCGTCCCACTTGATGGGAGGCTGCATAGCAGCACCGGCGAGTTTCTCTGCCTTTTCCTCAGCGATTGCTTCTGGCTTGGGGCCATCCGAAAATACTTCGGTCAAAAAACGTCGAATTGCTGAAATATCGTCGGTCAGAGGCAGACTCGTCTTGTCGATTCGGCCCACGTTTAAGCGCAGTTCGCCGTTACTTCTATGGTACGCTTCGAGAACGTCGTCCAAATAGAAATACGCCGAGCAAACGTAGAGTTGAGCCTCCGGCGCGCTCGTTGCGAGCCGACCGAGAAAATCCGATCCCCTCTCGCCAGGCATGATCTCGTCCACGAATATGGCGTCGTAGCCGGTCGTCTGCAGAGCGGACAGTGCCTCAATGGGATCTGGAAATACGTCGACCTCGATACCCTGCTCCGAAAAGCGTCGGACCCAAGGATCGAACTTCTGGATCTGGTCATCGATCCATAGGAGTCGGTTCCCGACAAAGGTGACTTGATCGTTCATCCTTCCCCCTCAGTACCAATCTCGCGAAAGGTCATAATCGCTTTGAAGTCTTTTCCCCAGATACTGGTCAACTCAAGTGTACCTCCATGCCCTTGGCAAGCCCCCTGCATGATCGGCACTCCCAGCCCCATACCCCCGCGGTGCGATACATATCGCTCACGTACCGAGGAAAGCAAATCTGGCGAAACGCCGGGTCCGTTATCGACGACTTCCACAGTCATCAACCGCCCACGAATTTCACCTCCGGCACGCACGTTAGGGGACTCCAAACCAAAGCGGACGGTAATGCGAATTTCTCTTCGAACATGCGTTCTAGTTCTCAGCTGTTCAATCGAGTTCTTGATGGCATTATCGATCGCCCTTCGAATGTATATTTCTATTCCCTGGAATACTGGCTCACGAGGGCAGGTATATTCTAATGAAATTTTATGGTTGTGGAGATGTCCGCGATATTTATATTTTAGCTCTTCAAGCAAAGTTTTCATATTGATCTTGTCTGTACTTATATCCTCTTCCAACAGTCTTATATCATTACGGTAATTTCTGCGCTTAAAAAACAATTTTAGATGCTTTGTTGCCGTAATTAGATTGTCTAATATTGATTTGGACGTCTCAAGTGTATCTATTTCACTTTGAATTCGCGGATTTAGCATGCCTAGGTGCCCGCGCGCCGTCGTTATATCTTCCGCGGCATCGTGTAGAACATCCACCATGAGAAGAAGTTCGCGAACCTGTTTTAATATCTCGCCAGACTGCTGGAACTGACTCTCTATCTCTTGGTTTCGATACCAAAGGCGATAGTAGTCAGACAAAAGCTCAGCCATATTTTTTACTATATTGAGCTCAATGAATGACACTGCGTTTTCACGCTTAAATAGACAGACGATCAAACAATAGCATCGTTGCCGATCATATACCGGTACAATCATACCGGACTGGAAACCATGGTGGCGGGAATAGGATTCCAATCCCGTTGGAACGGCAGAGTTTCCTGCATCAAAATCCGGCGCGCCAAATATGTTGATTCGTAAATTGTCATGAGCATCAGTCAGGCTATTATTCCCTCTGGGAGAATGGTGCGGCCGAAATGAGGTAGAATCCTGACCTGATATATACGTGGTACTGAAAGTGCCCTCCTTTTCTTGGACATATATCATGGTTTGGTGCGGGTGAATCGCGCCATGGACAATATGTCCAATCGCACGATCCAGAAGTTCTCGCTTTTGCTCATCGAGTCGGAAGAATCTCCGGTGATATCCAAGAGCGTTGGCTTCTTTGCGAAAGGCAACTATTGACTCGAATATTCGTAGCCAATAGCGGATTAATCTATGAGAATTTGTCTGCTCAGTTACAAAGAATACGATTCCGAGATTTATGTCATATGTTGAGGAGATTTCCGAAGAGACGACAATAAGGTTATCGAAGGAGGCCGAATGTGGGTTCAATTTGTGTCGTGATCCAAAATCGAACCCGTCGACTTTCTCAAGAATGTGCTCTTTGACTGCATGCGGTAGCGCCGCGAAGCCAGCGGTTAATGGAACCCTCTCCCCTTGTTGCGGGCCGACTTGGGGAATAAATTCCGCGTGATAGGCACACGCGTGGGTGTAATTTGCGATTACCTTCAAGATGATGCGTAGGATTTGCTCATCTGAGAGCGCGTCCGCGCTAGAGAGCCCGATAAACGGGGACGTCAGATCTCCCTGTGGATCATCTGTTTGGAGAGAACCCGCCTCAGCCGCCATTGCAGACTTCATCCGACAATCAAGCGGCGCACAGTGTGGATGCAAAATCTGATGATGGCAATGTCCGCTAGAGAGGACAATGCAAACCGATCTCTTTTATTGTGTGCGCAGTCTTGGCTGAGGGCAGTCGCTCCTTCGATTTCCGGAGTCCGCAGGGCCGGGTTGAGTGGCGCGAGGCGTAGGACGATCTGGCGGTCGGTAGAACCAAGGCTAGTATGTGTCACATTGCAAAGAGCCAGGTCGTGCTTAACCCTACCTATCGTACTGCGTTCACTTAGATCGCATTGGATCAGCGAGTTTAGGCCTCGGGCTCGGTGTCGTAGAACATTGGGTTCTTCATCCATTCGGCTACGGCGGATTCCCGCCAGCCGGCGCAGCGTGTGCTGATCTTGATGCTCCGCGGAAACGTGCCGCTGCCCATCTTTCGATATAGGGTCGATCGGCTGAGGCCAGTTCGAGCAAGGACGGTTTTGATGCGAAGGATGCGGTCGGGGGTGTCGGTCTGCATTGGTATCACCTTGAACTGAGTACGCTTGGGTGATGCTCCCTCGGCAAAGGTGAGACCGAAGTCGGCGAGTGAAAAGACCCTCTCCGGGGCACATAGGGGCATTGGCGGTGTTAGGCGCGATAAGGGTACCCCAGCGTAGGTTGCTGTAATCAAGCGCGAAGTCCCATGGCGTCTCACGCTGCGCGTGACCGCGCTCTCACGCCGCGTATCGCGGCGCCGAGTCGCTCTTCGGCGTCTCGTCCGATGCCGGTTTCGATCACATGACGCGTTAGCCGGCTGGCACCGGCCAGCGGAACGCGGGGACCATTTGAGCGCACACTGGCGGGATCTTGCGAACCCGCCAGAGGTCGCGGTGCCTTTGTTTTCCGCGTGGCACACTCGATCCGGCCGGAGGGCACGGCGGCCGCTGGCCCACAGTTGCGCGCGCACGCCGCCACGACGGCCGGCCGGATTCGAGAGTGCGTGTTCGTTGGGCTTTGCGAGCCCGGCAGCGCTGCGCGCTGAGTGGCTGCGGTCACCGCGCCTGGGCGCGGTGGCGTTGGCCTCCGGCTTCGATCTGGCGGGGTGGGCGTCGCTACCCTCTAGTCCCGCCGCGGCGTGCCGCAACCTGGGCTTCGCCCAGGTCCTCCTCTTCGTTTCGGCCCTTCGGGTGCGGCCCGCCTCTGCCGGCGGGACTTCCGATCCGCTCCTGCCGCCCACCCCGCCATTCCGGCGCCGGTTGCGGTGGTTTTGAAGGAGTAGAAGCATGGAACTCAAGCACATCGACATCGCCAACCTGACCGTCTCCGCTGCCAACATGCGGGCGAAGGGCGCGGCGGACATTGCCAATATCCTG
Organism: Sphingomonas sp.; assembly: GCF_017745215.1. Lineage (GTDB taxonomy): Bacteria > Pseudomonadota > Alphaproteobacteria > Sphingomonadales > Sphingomonadaceae > Sphingomonas. The sequence continues at coordinate 138,621 of NZ_JAGHZV010000003.1, read as the reverse complement.
CCGTCGATCCGGGCGCGGGGGGTGCTGGTGCCGCTGATCGTGCGGCCTGCGGAAGCCGAGGACCGGTTCGAGATCGTGGCGGGCAAGCGGCGCTATCATGCTGCGCTGGCCATTGCGGAGGAAGGCGGCGGGGAGGACTCGCTCCCCTGCGCGATCATGGCAGCGGGCGACGACGCGGCGGCGCTCGAAGCCTCGCTGATCGAGAACGTCGCGCGGCTGGACCCTGACGAAGTCACCCTTTGGGAGACGTTCACGCGGCTGGTCCGCGAAGGACGGTCGCCCGAGGACATCGCGCTGACCTTCGGGCTTACCGAGCTGCAGGTGAAGCGGACGCTGGCGCTGGGCAATCTGCTGCCCCGCATCCGGGGCCTGTACAGAAAGGGTGACATCGATGTCGCGACCGTGCGGCATCTGACCCTCGCCTCCAAGGCACGGCAGCGCGAATGGCTGGCGTTGCTGGACGATCCGGAAGTGTATTGCCCGACCGGCCATCAGCTCAAGGCATGGCTGTTCGGCGGCGCGTCGATCCCGGTCAGCGCGGCGCTGTTCGACCTTGCCAACTACGAGGGCGAGATCGTCTCCGACCTGTTCGGCGAGGAACGGTATTTCGCGGACAGCGCGACCTTCTGGGCTGCGCAGACGGCTGCCATCGAGGCGAAGGCCGAGAGCTGTCGCGAGGCGGGATGGCCCGAGGTCGTGGTGTTCCCGACCGGCGAGGCGTTCCACCGCTGGGAGCATGAGCGGTGCCCCAAGCGCAAGGGCGGCAAGGTGTTCATCAGCGTCGGAACGCGCGGCGACGTGGCGATCCATGAGGGCTATGTCTCGCTCAAGGAGGCGCGGAAGTGTGGGCGGGGCGAAGCGGTTGAGAAGCCGGTTCGGCCCGAGGTCAGCAACCCGATCCAGAACTATGTCGACCTGCACCGGCACGCGGCGGTGCGGGCGGACCTTGCGGGCAGCCCGGCGCTCACGCTGCGGCTGATGGTGGCGCACGCCATCGCGGGTTCGTCGTTGTGGAATGTGCGGATCGAGGCACAGCGTGCCGCTAGTGATGCGATTGCCGAGAGCGTCGAGGGCAGCACGTCCGAAGCCGTGTTCGACGAGAAGCGGCGGGCGGCGCTGGCAGTGCTCGGGTTCGATCCCGAGGCCCCCACGGTGACCGGCGGCTATGACGGTGAGCACGGCGTGGCGGGGCTATTCGTCCGGCTGCTCCCACTCAGCGACGCGCAGGTGCTGGAGGTGGCGGCGGTCGTGATCGGCGAGACGCTCGAGGCGGGCAGCACGCTGATCGAACTGCTGGGGCCGATGCTCGGCACCGACATGGCAAAGGTCTGGCAGGGCGACGACGCGTTGCTCGACATGATCCGCGACCGCGAGGTGCTGCACCATGTGCTGGCGGACGTGGCGGGCGAGAGTGTCGCCGAGGCGAACGAGGCGGCGACCGGCAAGGTCAAGCGCAAGATCGTGCGCGATTGCCTCACCGGCGAAAACGGACGCGCCAAGGTGACAAGCTGGGTGCCCAAGTGGATGGCGTTCCCGCCAGCCGCTTACACCGAGCGCGGCGGTGTCGCGACCGTGAGCCGGGCGGCGACCATCGCCGAACTGGCCGCCTTTCCCGAGCCCGAACCGCTGCGTCACGCGGCCTGATCCCATGCCGGCGGCGGTTCTCCGCCGCCGGCCCATCGGGAGAATTCCTATGACCGACTTTGATCCCAAGGAGCTGCGTCGCGCGGCACGTGCGATCCGCAAGCTCCGGCGCATCCAGCGCGAGGTTCTGTTGATGAGTTCACAGGAAGGGCTCGACTATCATCAGATCGGCGAGCGGCTCGACCTGACCGTCGCTCAGGTCGAGCGGCACCTGGCCGATGCGCTCTACAACATGAACCGCATCATGACGCGGCGCCGCTGGTGGCGCCGCTGACCCTGACCTCGCCGGACTTCGGCCCGGCGAGGATTTGCGCTTGTCCCCGCGCCGGTTAGGAGTGGCATCATGAAGACCGACCTCGACCATCTGCCGTCATCGAAGCAGCACGAATTGCAGCACGTCGTGCGCGCGTTGTTCGAGGAGTTCGAGCGCGAGATCGGCCTCGCGACGCAACCATGGAAGAAGCGCGGGCGCATCCTCAAGGTCATCCTCTACGGCAGCTATGCGCGTGGCGATTGGGTGGACGATCCGATCGGTGGCTACAAATCCGACTACGATATCCTCGTTGTCGTCAACGACGCCAAGCTCACCGACCCGGTCGAATATTGGGGCAAGGCCGACGACCGGTTGATGCGCGATGCCACCATCAACGACGCGCTCAGCGCGCCGGTCAATTTCATCGTCCACGACTATTCGGACGTGAACGACCAACTCACGAATGGGCGGCCATTCTTCGTTGATATCGCCCGACAAGGGATCGCGTTGTACGAAGCCGAGGGATTCGAGCTGGCAACACCGCGTGTGCTGCCGCCCGCAGAAGCGCTCGCGGAGGCGCAAAAACACTTTGATCAGTGGTTTGCGAGCGCGGCAGGCTTTCTGGACACGGCGCAATACGCCGCTTCACAGGAACGATCGAAAGAGGCGGCATTTCAGCTTCATCAGGCCGCCGAGCGCTTCTATCACTGCGCTCTCTTGGTGCTTAAGCTATACAGCCCGAAGTCTCACAAGCTGAACTTCCTTCGCTCGCACGCCGAAGAGGTTGCACCTGAACTGATCGCGGCGTGGCCGCGCGCCGATAAGTTCAGTCGACGCCGCTTCGAGTTGCTGAGGCAAGCTTATGTCAATGCGAGATACTCCCCGCATTATGAAATCAGCGATGAGGAGCTGCGCTGGCTGGGCGAGCGCGTCGCCGAGCTTCAGGCGCTGGTGAAATCCGTCTGCGATCGGCGGCTTACCGAAACCTGACCGTTTCCATGCTGGCTGGTCTCGACCCAATCAACGCCGTTTATGACCGACCGGTGGCCGCCTGGAAGCCGCCATTGCAACAGAATCGGCAATTTTGTTGCACGCTAAACCATGCAACTTCAATAGTTTATGCGTCATTGGCCTTGATATCTAACTCGATCCTAATCCCTTAGCGAAAGGGCTCATACTTCAGGAATCTCAAAATCAGGATCATTAGAGAGTTTCAGGAACCTATCCTCGCCTGCCCATGCGATTACCCACCCATATTGCTCTTCATAATCGCCTTCCTTCATAGAAGGAACCAAGTGCCAAAGTGTTTGCAGTCCCTGCTTATCGGGATCCTCGGGCAAGGGTAGAATCTGGCCCGCCCAAGCCGTCATGGAATGATTGTCGTCATCATCTCCGCCTGGCTCAACGTACCGAAAACTTGCAGAGAAGACGATTTGATCGTCAGTTACGTAACCCGAAACCGGAAATTTCTCCTTCTGGGGAACAGACCCCTTCGCCGTTTGGTAGGTACCAGTCACGCGAAAGTGCGGAGTTCCAGAACCTCCCCCGATAACCTCCTGAACTATATCCTTTATCCTCAGAACGGACTTACGCGAGTTCTGCCATGTACCCTTCCAACGCTTTTTCTCGTCAGCTAAAGTGCCCATGATCGCTTCCCCGTAAAATTCACTGACGCCATTACCATGCAATTGCTACGGCCTCAATTGCGATTGGGAGATACAGCCAATGTTTGACCTTCGATCCTTCTCGTTGGAACATTGGGAGGAAATCGACTCTACCAATAGTGAGGCATTGCGAAAGATAGCTCGCGGTGAGGTTGATCGCCCTCTCGCAATCTCTGCCACGAGTCAAACCAATGGGCGCGGATCGCGTGAACGGGTTTGGGCGTCCCATAGTGGCAACGTCCACGTGACGTACTTGCTCCCGGTGCTGGATGCACGACGAGAGGCTTTCCTAGTCGTCTATCCTTTAGCTTTGGCTACAAGTAGGACAATTCGTGAAATGACGGGGCTAGGAAGCCGGGTTACGTTGAAGTGGCCTAATGATGTGCTGATAGACGGAAAGAAGGTCTCAGGCGCACTTCACGAAGTTGGTTGGCTAAATGGAAGAGCCATTCTCGCGGCTGGAATCGGAGTCAACGTTGGATGGTCACCGAGGTTGGCGGACGCCGTGTTCCCACCGACAGCACTTTCTGAGGTAGTGCACGAGTTACCTGATTGCCGCGAAATTGTCACCCAACTCGGCGCGGCGATCCTTTCTGAGATCGCCTCATGGCTTGAAAAGGGCTTTGAGAGCGTGCGAGAACGCTATCATGCCGAATCTTATCTATTAAATAGCCGCATCTCTATAGTTGATCGCGTGCCGGGAACGACGCCTGTCGAAGGTGTCTATCGCGGGATTGATCCTGAGGGTGCGCTGCAATTGGAAACAGAATCCGGGATTAGCAAGCACTATTCAGTGGACGTTTTCCCGTCCCTCGCCACGCTCTCGTAATCATATAGGGGTGTAGCCGGCCCCGGCGGAACGAGAAAGTCGCGCAACCCTATTGCCGATAATGTTGCAGCCTCACCTGTGTCCGCTTTCATGGCGGCGCCGACGCAAAGCGGTCGGACGGCAAAGTCCCAATAGCGGACAAGCGCCGCGCGACTGTTCGCGCGGCGCTCGCAGTCTCAGGCAGCTTTGGCGCGGCGCCGCGGCGCGGCGATCTCGGTCACCACGACTTTCGCCTTGGCGGCGCGGCCCTTTTGTCCGAGCCCGATCTTCTTCGCCATCTCACGGCGCGCCGCCGAGTAATTTTCGGCGACCATCGGATAGTGGGGCTTGAGATTGTAGCGCTCGCGATATTGCTCGGCGGTGAGGCCTTGCCCCGACAAGTGCCGGCGCAGCATCTTGTACGGCTTGCCGTCGATCATCGAGATGATGTGGTCCTTCGACGCGAGCGACTTGCGCACCGTCACTGCGGGAACGAATTCCTGCTCGCTCGCCGGCTCGTCGGCGGCTTCCGCAGGCGCCGACGTGTTGCCCGCCAATTCGGAGATCGTGGCGTGCATCGTGCGCAGGAACGCTGGCACATCTTCGGCGGCGACGCGGTTGTTCTGATTGCCGAGCCAGGCGATCGTTAGTTCTGTCGCCAGCTCGACAGGGTTCAAAGTGTTTTCATCAGACATGGGGAGCTCCGGTTGGAATTGTTGGCAGCGTCTATGACGCCAAACCTCGACTATCCCCCCGTTGATTTGGGCATGTCGCGCGCGCGTTAGAAAATCAACCGGAGAGATAGGTTAATCCCCGGAAGATTGTTCGAACGCGCGATGTCCGCGCCGTCGCCACAACATGAGCGCTCGCTCGCGATCCTCACCGCGCAAAGTTGCTGCGGCTTCGACCAGCAGTCCAAGGATCACCGCGCGATCGTCGCCGGTGAGTTCGACGAGTTCCGCCTTGGCGATCAGGCCGCCGAGTTCGATCAACTGGCGGGTTCGCTCGCGGCGCTTCACGACCCATGCTCGTTTGTCGTCACGCGCGATCCTGGCTTGAAGGCGATGCCGCGCCGCGATCGTTCGCGTCAGCGCCGCGCGTGTCGCGACGATCGCCGCCAGCAGCGTTTCGTGCCGCGCCCTGAAAGAAGGTCGCGCCGCGCTTGCGCCAGCCCTCCTTGGTCGCCCGGTCTTTCGTATCGGTTGCGGCGAGCAGCGCGCCCGCGAGTTGCTCGGGCGGGAGCGCGTCGGCGCCGGTCGCGATGACCAGTTCGCCGAGTTGGTGAAGCTTTCGCGCCTTCAGCTGCTGCGCCTTGTCGCCGAGCGCCTTCAGTTCCGAATCATAGTCGCGAGGTTTACGCATGACACTGTCCTCAATTAAGTGTTGAGGACACCTCAGTTAGTAACTCAGTCGATCAGCGTAAATACAGTGAAACATGCTGGGACAAAGCCGTCCCGAGAAAGATGAATTCTTTCGAGGGCGCGCTTATACGTCGTGCCGACGTAGCTTGTGTGGTGTAGATGAATTGCCGTCATGGCGATCTATCATTTTTCCGCCAAAGTGATTTCCCGTGCCGCCGGTTCCAGTGCGGTTGCGTCGGCGGCGTATCGCTCGGCCTCACGGTTGCACGACCAGCGGCTCGATCGCCATCACGACTTCTCGAATAAGGCCGGCGTCATCCACTCCGAGATGATGCTGCCGGACGGCGCGCCCGAGCATCTCTCCGATCGCGAGAAATTGTGGAACGAGGTCGAGGCGGCCGAGAAGCGGATCGACGCGCAGCTGGCCCGCGAGATCGAATTCGCGATCCCGCGCGAGATGACCAAGGAACAGGGTATCGCGCTCGCGCGCGACTTCGTGCGGCATGAGTTCGTCGACCGGGGCATGATCGCCGATCTCAATGTTCATTGGGATATCGGTGCCGATGGTGTGGCGAAGCCACACGCGCACGTGATGTTGACGATGCGGGAGGTGGCCGAGGACGGGTTCGGCAAGAAGAACCGCGACTGGAACCGCACTGACCTGCTGGAAAAGTGGCGCGAGCGCTGGAGCGAGCATGTCAACGAACGGCTCGCCCAATTGGATATCGATGCGCGGATCGATCACCGGTCACTGGAGGCGCAAGGGATCGACCTTGAGCCCCAGCACAAGATCGGCCCGGCCGCGTCGCGGATGGCGGCGCAGGGGCTCGAGTCCGAGCGCATCGACGAGCACCGTGAGATTGCGCGGTCGAATGGCGACAAGATCATCGCCAATCCGGGCTTGGCGCTCGACGCAATCACGCGAACCCAGGCGACGTTCACGACGCGCGACCTTGCCATGTTCGCGCACCGGCACAGCGACGGGAAAGATCAGTTCGAACAGGTGATGGGGGCGGTGCGTGCGTCGTCCGAACTGGTCGCGCTCGGCAAGGATGGACGTGGCGAAGACCGCTTCACCAGCCGGGACATGATCGAGACCGAGCAGCGTCTCGCGCGCGGGACGCGGGCGCTCGCCGAGCGCGAATACCATCGCGTCTCGGAGCGTGATCGAGAGCGCGCTGTTGCCAGCGCCGAACGGCGCGGCCTGGTGCTTTCGGCCGAGCAGCGATCGGCGTTCGAGCATGTCACCGACGCCAAGGATCTCGGCGTAGTGATAGGATACGCCGGCACTGGCAAATCAGCCATGCTCGGCGTTGCGTGCGAGGCTTGGGAGAGCGCCGGCTATCAGGTACAGGGCCTCGCGCTGTCCGGCATCGCCGCAGAGAATTTGGAGAGCGGCTCGGGTATCACCTCACGCACGATCGCGAGCCTCGAACATCAATGGTCGCAGGGGAGGGAGCTGCTCACCTCTAACCATGTGCTGGTGATCGACGAGGCCGGCATGATCGGCTCGCGCCAGATGGAACGCGTGATCGCCGAAGCCGAGAAGCGCGGCGCCAAGGTCGTGCTGGTCGGCGATCCGGAGCAGCTCCAGGCGATCGAGGCCGGCGCCGCATTCCGCTCTATCGCCGAGCGGCACGGCAGCACCGAGATCACCGAGGTCCGCCGCCAGCGCGAAGACTGGCAGCGCGATGCCACCCGCCAGCTCGCCACCGGCCGCACCGCCGAGGCGCTGAGCGCCTATCGCGATGCTGGAATGGTCATCGAGTCGGAGACCCGGGCGGCGGCTCGGGAGGCGCTGATCAACCGCTGGGACCGCGACCGGACCGACGATCCGGCGCGCTCGCGCATCATACTGACGCACACCAACGAAGAATGCGACGAACTGAATGGGCTGGCCCGGGATCGGATGAAGCAACACGGGACATTAGTCACTGATATTGCTGTCAAAACGACGCGCGGTGAGCGCTTGTTTGCGGCCGAAGACCGCATCATGTTCCTTCGCAATGAACGCGAATTGGGCGTCAAGAATGGCTCACTCGGCACCGTCGAACAGATTGATCGCGCCCGCATGGCAGTGCGGCTCGACGATGGCCGGCGCGTCGCGTTCGACGTCAAAGACTATGCCGACGTCACCCACGGCTACGCCGCCACGATCCACAAGGCGCAGGGCCTTACCGTCGACCGTGTGCATGTGCTGGCGACGCCCGGTCTCGATCGGCACGCCGCCTATGTCGCGCTGTCCCGGCACCGCGACGAAGTGCATCTCCACTATGGCCGTGACGACTTCGCCGACGAGCCGCGGCTGGCGCGCACGCTGTCGCGCGACCGGCCGAAGGACAGCGCGCTCGACTATGACGAGAGCGCGACCCGCTTCGCCGAGCGGCGCGGGTTCGATCGGTCGCGAATCTTCGACACGCTTGCGCGCGAGCAGCTTGTCGATCGGAGTCACACTGCGTCCGAACAACCGCGGCGCGGCAGGTTCGACGGATTGCGGCTGCGAACCCCGGATGCCACACGGGCTCTCAAGCGCAGCCGGTTCGACGGACTCAAGCTCTCGACGCCAGCAGAGCGAGCGCCGGTCGAGCGGCAATCCGCGCTCGGCAGTGCGGTGCAGCGCTATGCGCGCATCGTGCAGGACATTGGCCGCATGACCGAGCAAGGCTTGCCCGCGCTGGAATATCAGAAGGCCGCGAAGGTGCAGGCTGCGCAGGCGCTCGACGCCATGCACCAGCATGGCGCGCACGATCTCGATGCCGCATTCGCGCGCGAGCCCGGCATGGTGGGCGAGGCTGCCAGTGGCCGCACCGCCAACGCCATCCGCCAGATGCAGCTGGAAACCGAGCTGCGCACCAATCCCGAGCTTCGCGCCGATCGGTTCGTTCAAACCTGGCAGCAGCTCCGCGCGCAGCGCGACAAGCTCAGCGGCTGGCAGAATGAGAATGCGCGGGGCGCGGTCGAGAGCCGCATGCACGCCATGGCGAAGAGCCTCGAAAAGGACCCGGCGCTCGGCGCTGCCCTCAGTCGGCGCGGCAGCGAGTTGCTCGGTCGCCAATGGTCGCCTGAATGGACGCCGGGCAGTCGCGACGGCGGCATCGGCGCCGCGATCAGCGATCAGGCGCGCACGCGATCGGTCATCCAGCAACTGACGTTCTCGATCGACCGAGGGCGCAATCTTGGAATCGGACTATGAATGCTGAAACTTCCGTCCAGCCCGCCAGCGACATCGACGATCCGGAGGTCGCGTTCGAGGCGATGAGCCGTCGGCTGGCGGGTCTGACGGCGGCGGTCGAGGGGTTCGCGGCGCGCCAGCAGGAGCTGCATGCTCGTGACTACGGGCCGGACCTCGTGAAGATCCAGGAGCAGTGGGCGGAGATCGTCCGCGCATTCAAAGCCCTGAAGGAGAAGCCGGCGATCGCGCTGACGCCGGAGACCCTTGCGCCGCAGATCGTGGAAGCAGGCGCGCGCGTGCGCGCCGCCGACCATCAGGCTTGGGGCAACGCCAACCGGGAGCTTGGTGGAGCGATACAGTCGCTCAACGGCGTGGTTGCGTCGGCGATGAAGGCGGAAACGCAGAAGCACTGGATTATCGGCACCGCAACGGCGGCGGTAATCGTGGGATTTGCGCTTGGGACGGTCGTTCCGACGAGGATCGCTCAGTCGGCGCCCGAGAGCTGGCATTGGCCCGAGCGGAGGGCGGCAGACGTGCTCCTGCGCGGCGAATGGGACGCAGGGATACGGTTGTTGCAGGTTGCTGATCCGGCGCGGCTGCGCGCGCTGGACGACGCAGCGCTGCTCGTGAGGGACAATGCCGAGGCGCTGGCGGATTGTCGTGCCCGAGCGGCGAAATCTGAAGCCGCCGTGAAATGCCATATTGAAGTGTCTGCTCCCGCGGCTGTACGAATCAGTCGCGATCCCGATTCAAACCTTGCAGAGAAAAAGAGCATGTTATGAGAGTAGGACTTGCGGGGGAGAGTCACGTGCATTGCTCTATTCTATGGGCCGGCCCTCTCGCCAACGCCAGCCGTGCCCGCTGACATGAAGTCATTCCCCGTCTTCCAACAGCTCGACGTCAATGGATATGGACTTTACCCTGGCCCCACGGATGGACCGGCAGGATTGCACATCGAATGCCGGCCCGGTCTGACGCTGGTTGTCGGCGCCAACGGGTTAGGCAAGACGACGCTCATCACCCTTCTTTTTCGATTGCTCACCGGCCCATCCGACATTCCGCAGCTCGGCGTCGGCGACGAGCTGGGCTTCCGCCGCCTGGCGGCATCGCCTATCCCGCCCTTTCAACGCGGCATATTTGCGAGCCGCGTGTCCAATCGAGCGGTCGGGGCCACGGCCCGCATCCAATTCATGCTCGGCGCCACAACGATCACGGTCGAGCGTCGGCTCGACACCTTGGCGCTTGTCGCTGCCAAGGTGGGCGACATCGAGCCGCAGGAAGAAGCTGCGTTTCAGGCGGAGGTCGCCAAAGCGGCCGGCCTCGGCTCGTTCGGCGATTTCATTCTAATGCTGCGCTATCTCGTCTTCTATTTCGAGGACCGGCGCGCGCTCGTCTGGGACCCTTCTGCGCAGCGGCAACTGTTGCGCATGCTGTTCCTGCCACCGGATCTGGCACAGCGCTGGACCGAGCTGGAGCGATCGATCCTCCAGAACGACAGCCGCATGCGCAACTTTCAGGCTGTCGTCGGCAAGGAAGAAAAGCTGCTGACAAAGGGTCTCGCCAAGATCACCGACGGCGTCGCCCTTCGCGCCGAGCTTCAGGCGCTGGAAACGCTGCAGGAGACCTCTCGCGAGCGCCTTGAGGACCTCGAGGGCTACACGGACGAGCTCGATAAACAGCGCCAGGACGCGCGCCTCAGCAGCCTGCGCGCCAAGCAGGACCGCGAGGCGCGGTTCCGTGCCCTTGAACATGCCAAGCTATTGGCGATTGAAGCGCGCTTTCCGGGTCGCTTGGAAACTGGCCGGTACATGGTCGCCCACCTCATGAGCGAGCTGGATTGTCTCGTCTGCGGAACCCATGCGCCGGAAGCGGCGCAGATGTATGCGGATCGCCTTTCCTCCGGAAAGTGCGTCGTCTGCGACAGCGATCTCGCAAAATCGGAGCAGATCGTCGAGGCTCGCGAAGTCGCCGACGAACGCGTCGCCAAGACCGCGCATCAGATGGAACAGGCGGATCGGGAGCTGGCGACGACTACCCGCGAACGCGAGATGGCCGAGGCGCAGTTCGACGCGCATACCGCCGAAATGACGCAATTGCGCGCCGAGATCGCGACGCGATCCGCTCGCCTGGCGCAAATTGTCGAAATGCTGCCGCCCGACGAGGCGGCGCTGCGGCAGCAACGCACGGAGCTTGCCGCGATCCGTAGCCGGCTTGAGACAATGAAGGCCGAACTCGCCGAGGAACGGGCCACATTCCGCAAATTCGTGGAAGAATGCACCGAGGCGCTGCTCTCCTCCTCGGCCGAGATTGTCGCCACATTCGAGCAATTCGCGGGCAAGTTCTTGTCCGAACGCGTGTCGCTGACCTGGACCTCGCGCCCCGCAGCCGTCGGCCAGGGCGGCGAGGCCATCCCTTTCCCGGCGTTTGAGCTCAACATGACCGGTAGCGATTTCTCGGACACGGTCCGCCGCGCTGGACCGGACGACGTGTCGGAAAGCCAACGCGAATTTATCGACCTCGCCTTCAGAATGGCCTTGATGCGCACGGCTGGCCAGGGGGCCGCAGGCCTCGTGATCGACACGCCTGAGTCTTCGCTCGATGCTGTCTTCGCCAAGCGGGCTGGCGACGTGTTGCTGCGCTTTGGCGCCGAACCGGGCAACACGGTCCTGGTCACCTCGAATCTGGTCGAGGGAAGCTTGCTGCCCACGCTGATCAGCGGGATTGCGACGACCCCCGAGAAAGCCGCGCGACTGGTGGATCTCTTCGAGATCGCAAGGCCGACCGCGGCCGTCACGGCCGACCGAGACGAATATGATGAGCTTCGCGCGAAATTGTTCGAGCCATTGCGATGAGCGATGCCTCGACCGATCCATTGGACGACTTCGCCGGCTCGATTCGTCGCCGCGTTCGTTTGGTCGCGCTGCTCGAGGCGAGCCGCGAGGCTGGCATTGAGCCGCTGCCGACCCTGCGCCTTCACCTGATCGCCTATCTTGCCAACGTGCTGTCGCCAGTCTGGGATATGCCGAGCGTCGATGGCAGCGTGCTGAAGCGTAGCGGGGGCCCCTTCTATCCCGATCTGCAGAACGACCTCGATCGCCTGGTTGGGCTGGGCGTCGTGCGGGTCGAGAAGCTTCGGCATCAACGCATCGATGATGATCGGTATCGGCTCGATGGGAGCTATCGTGTCAACCCGGAACTGGCGGAACCCATTCTGAGCTATCTCAGCACCATGCCGGAAGAAGCCGCGGCGACGCGCTTCGTGCGTGAGTTGGTGCTGGCCCTATCCGCCCTCACCGACGAGGAAATCGATCGTGCGATCACCGAGGACGCCACCTATGCTAATCCCAAGGTCGGCAACGATAATGTGATCGACTTTGGGGAGTGGCTGAGCGCCAACTACTCGGCTGCGGCGGCGGAGAAGGTCGGCGATTTGGTGCCCGCGGGAGCGGTCGTCGGCGCCAGCGAAAAAGTCCATCTCTATGTCCGTCACCTGCGCAGAAGGCTCCAGGGTGGCCGATAACGAGCCGGAAACTGGGCTGGGTCCATGGACAGGCGCCGATTTGCGCGGAACCGCCGCGCAGTTTGCCGGCGATGGCGCCGACGACGACATCGATCCCATTCATCGGTTCGGCCGCAATGTCGCCAGGCTCGCCTTGCGGCGCATGCGCCAGCATCTCGGCAACATGCGCCGCGACGCAATCGCCGTCTTCCTCTTCCATCCCAGCGGCCCTCCGGGAACGGAGACGGTGCGTCAGCCGATGTTGGGCGATGGCGGCGTCGAAATATGCGGTAAGATCTGGTTTGTCTCCATGACCGCGCAATCGGGCCGTGAGCTGGCACCGCCGTCCGAAGATGCCGGAAGCATGTTCGACCATGTTGAAAGCCTGGGCCTCGGTGGCATCCCTGCAGCCGTCTTTAATCCGACGGTCGCGATTCCGACCGTCCGGGTCTATCCCGAAGGCCTCAGCGCGGAGACCGAGTTCGACACAGTGGAGGTGGCCGATCGCGAGATGACTCTCGACGACATCAAGCGTGCGATCGACGAGATGCACGAGGAACATCTTTGCACGCCAGATGCGCAGATCTCCGGCAATTCGATGTGGAGCGATGCGCAGAAGCTTCATGCCAATAGCAATGCCGAAGCCATTGCCCAAACCCATGTCAAACTTGCCTTGTCGCTCAGGCTCTTCAATTGCGATGTGCGTCCCGAGCAGCCCATGAAGGCGGGGCGGGTCGATCTGGAGGTCGTGCAGCGGCTTGCCGACGGCGCCACCATCATTCCCGCCGAGATCGAGATCAAGGTGCTGCGCGAACGCAATCGCCGGGGGAAAAAATGGTCCGACGCGTTCAATGAGAAATGGATGCGGCGCGGCGTCCGCCAGGCTGCCGCCTATCGCGATGTCCGCAAGGCTAAGGCTGGCCTGCTCTGCTGTTTCGACATGCGGGATGGCGATCGGGGCGAAGTCGCCACCTTCTCCAGCGTGAAGCCCTATGCCGACAGCATCAGCGTCGCTCTCCACCGCAATTTTCTCTACAATGACGCAGAGGCCTGGCGGCAAGCCCGCTACGGCGCCTAGTCGCAGCGCAAGACCAGCAAGCTTTCCGCGAGTTGGGCCTGGCCGCCTTGCTGGGCCGAGGTGCGCATTTCGCGCAGTGTCTCGTTGCGCTCGACCTGCAGCCCGGATGCCACGGCGAGTTCCGCGAGGATATCGGCAACGTTCACGGCCACACCGGCATAGCGACTGTCGCCGACCACAGCCCAGATCGAGGCGCCGGGCCTGAGCGCCGCGCCGAGCGATTCCACGATCCCTGACATTTCCGCGAAATAGGCGCCGAGCATCGCCGGGATGTGAGGATTCCAAAGCTTGTCCCGTTGCTCGCTCAGCAATTCCAGCGTCTCGGCGAGCTTCTCCGATCCCACGGGGGCCGGCATATAGTCGCGATGTATTTGGACATGGGACGCCAATGTGCTCTGGCGAAGCGCACGATTTGCATTGGGGGCGCGGAGATAGCCCAGCATCCACAGCTCTATGTTATAAACATCTGTATAATCGAAGGAATTTGGGTAAGGAGGGGAAAACACCGCCAGATCGAAAGGACCAAGGCCTTCGATCGCACGGCGGCTGTCTCCGCGCACCACCGTATAGGCGGGAACGGCGCGGCGACCAAACCGGCCGATTTCGCCGATCGCGGCCGAAACTGCTGAAGCAAAGGCCATGTCGACTTCGCCGGCGCCCCTGCGCCGTTTCTCCCAGCCGCGGCGATAGCGCCGACCCTTGCCGTTCACGACGGCATTGCTGAGCTCCACCAGCACGCCGCCTAGCAGCACTTTGAACAGCCGGCGATGAGCAGTTATGTCCAGCCCTTCGATCGCCTCCACGATCGTCAGAATGCGACCGGCCACCTCGGCGTCGAACAGCCATCGCGAATCTAGGCCAGGCTCAACAAATGTCGCTGGCAAACGCTGCAGTCGCTCTTTTGCATCGCATCGCCCGGCGGCGCGCAGCACCGTTCCCAAGTCGGAAACGAGCCGCTCCGCATCATAGGCCGTAAGCTTGGCCTCGATGAGGTCGGCAAGGTAAGGATTGACCTCGATTGTAGTCGGTTCGACGCCAAGGAACTGACAGGCGAGCGCACTCGTTCCTGACCCCCCAAAGGGATCCAGGCACGTTTCCACGCGGACAGCACTCGACTGCACCGCTTCATACACGATCTCCGGGGCGAACGCTTCCTTGAAGTGACGCCAACGCTGGAAGGGAAGCGTCGCCGATCCGGAATTTGTACCGAAGGTCGCCAGTTCGCGTCTGCCAGTCCATTGTTCAAAGCTAGCGTACAAGTCCCGGCCCTCTCAACAACATTGCAAATTGTCTATTGAAGCTTATGATAATTTGCAATGGCTAAACGATACGAACACGCTTCGACCCTCTCCAAGGCGATCAGTGCGCGCCGCCTTGAGCGCGACTTAAGCTTTGAAAATCTTGGAGTTTTGGCCGGGGTGGATGGCGCCCAGGCATTCCGAATCTGCCGCGGCGAGTTCAAGACGCTCAATCCCAGCGTCTTGAAAATCTGCAACGCCCTTGGGATTCAACCTGAAGCGGACGGCATGGCGCTGCAGCCAAGGGGAGACAATGAAATGGAAGCGATGTTGTCGGCCGAAGTGCTGACCGCCTGGGACCGGACCGAAGCCGGTGCCATGCTCCTCAAACGCGTGCTGCGAGCCTTGCATCGCGACGCCTAGCGGCCTTCCAGCATCCCTTAGGCCGCCAACGGCAGCGCGTAGCCCGACAGCTTGGAAAGCTCGACCGCGACCTGGCTCGCCTTGGCCGCATCAACGCCCATGTCGGCGATGAACTGCTTCTGCGCGGAAAGAGAGACTTCGGAGAAGAAGGAGAACACCGGTGCGACGAAGTCGCTCGCGCTTTTCGGGTCAGCGATCATCGCGGCGAGCTGATGAGCGGAGAGGTTCGCCCCATAGGGGGCGTTGACCGTCGCCAGCACCTGGGCCGCCACATTCGTCATCATCTGTCTCTCACGGGCTCTGGCCCGGATAAGCTGCACCTTACGTAGCCCTGCGACCCTACCAAAACGAGAATGGCGGTCCCGGCTCGAACTGCTGTTCGAAAAGGGCGTGTCCATTCGAATCCCATGTGTCGAGGCAGGAAGAACGCCCCTGACATCTCCCGGGAGCGAAAAAAAATCTTACGGCCAACTGTTACCTAGGGTGTTACCTAGCCCAATTGACGGACCGGCCCGGCTATCCGGACATCACGCTAAGTTGTTGAAATTGCTAGGAAATTTGGTGGACGCACTAGGGCTCGAACCTAGGACCCGCTGATTAAGAGTCAGCTGCTCTACCAACTGAGCTATGCGTCCATTCCGGGCGGAAGAGGCGCTGTTGGAAGGGCGCCGCCGCGATTGGAGGGGCGCCGTTAGCACCCGGTTCCGGCTTTGCAAACCCCAAAATTGCGAAAATCGCACCCAGCCACGCAATCGTCCGGATCGCGCCGCGGCCGCACCCCGCGACCGCCGCCTACCAGCGCACCACCTTGCGGTTGGCACGGTCGATCGACATCAGGATGCCGAGGCAGATCAGGATCGTCATCTGTGCCGTCCCGCCGAAGCTGATCAAGGGCAGCGGTACGCCCACCACCGGCGCCAGCCCCATCACCATCGCCATGTTGATCGCGACATAATAGAAGATCGTCGCCGACAGCCCCGCCGCGGTCAGCCGGGCGAAACGGCTCTGCGCCTTGATCCCGACGTTGACTCCCCAGCGCACCAGGATGCCGAAGGCGAGGATCAGGAAGAAGCCGCCCATCAGGCCCCATTCCTCCATCATCGTCGCCAGCGCGAAATCGGTCTGGCCTTCGGGGAGATAGTCGAGGTGGCTTTGGGTGCCTTTCAGGAAGCCCTTGCCGAACACGCCGCCCGAGCCGATCGCGATCTTCGACTGGCTGATGTGATAGCCGGTGCCGAGCGGATCGCTCTCGGGGTCGAGGAAGATCAGCACGCGGTTGCGCTGATAGTCATGCAGCACGAAGTTCACGGCAAGCGGCGCCGCCACCGCCATCAGCAGCGCGCCGCCGATGAACAGGCGCAGCGGGATGCCGGCAAGGAACATCACCGTCACCCCGCCGATCGAGATCATCAGCGCCGTCCCCAGATCGGGCTGGAGTATCACCAGCAGCGCCGGGATGCCGATCAGCACGCACGCCGGCCAGATCGCGCCGAAGCGGCGAATCTCGCCCGCGGGCAGGATCTCGTAGAAACGCGCCAGCGTCAGCACGATCGCGGGCTTCATCAGCTCCGACGGCTGGAGGCGGATCAGCCCCAGGTCGAGCCAGCGCTGGCTGCCGCCCGCAACGGCGCCGAGCAACTCGACCCCGATCAACATCAGCACCAGCAGGCCGTAGATCGGAAAGGACGCGAAGGCCCAGAAGCTCTCGGGCACGCGGCTGAGCGCGATCGCCATGGCGAGGAAGGCGAAAAAGCGGACTCCCTGCGGAAAGGCCCAGGGATAGATGCTGCCGCTCGCCGCCGAATAGAGCACCACCAGCCCGAACACGCCGATCGAGGTGACCAGCAGGATGATTCCCCAGGGCAGCTGCGCGAGCGGGGCGGGGACGACGCCGGGCCCGAGCCCGGTGCTGAGAGGTGCCTTGCTGCTCATTCGCCGGTGTCCGCGCTGCCGGTAGCGGCCGCGTCGCTGGAGGTTGCGTTGCTCGTGGTCGCGTCCGCCGCGGCGGCGGCGACGTTGCTCTGCGCGGCCTCGGCATCCTCGGGGGCCGGGGGCGCTACGACATTCTGCGCCTGGTCGAACGCCTTGGCATCCTCGGCCATGCGCGTGCGATAGTCGCCGCCCCAGGTGGGCTCGACTTCGGCGAGCGACTTCATCGCCAGATCGCGGTCGAACAGCCAGGTCATGATGTCGCGACCGATCATCGGCGTGTCGAGGTTGCGGACCGTGTGGCCGTTGTGCTCGAGCACGATCGCCGCGGCGTATTTGGGATTGTCCGCCGGCGCGAAGCAGACGAACAGCGCGTGGTCGCGCAGCTTGAAGGGCAAAGCGGCGTTCTTGAGCACGCCGCCAGCACGCTCGGCCATGGTGATGCGGCGCACCTGCGCGGTGCCGGTCTTGGCGGCGATCGCGACGTTGGGGAGCTGCATCCGCGCCGCGCCGCCGGTGCCGCCCTGGTTGACCACGCCGAACATCGCGTCGCGGATGATCGCGAGCTGCTCGGGCGTCGCGGCGAGCGCATTGGCGGGCTGGAGCGGCTCGCCGGCCAGCAGCCGCGGAGTCAGCGCGCGGCCCGAGGCGAGGCGGCTCGCCATCACTGCGAGCTGCATCGGATTGGCGAGCACATAGCCCTGGCCGATCGAAGCGTTGAGCGAGTCCGCCACCGTCCACGCATCCTTGTAGCGGCGGAGCTTCCACGCACTGTCGGGCACGGTGCCGTAGCGCTGGGTGCCGAACGGCAGCTCGAACTTCTGGCCGAGCCCCAGCGCGCGCGCGACCGGCGCGACCGCGTCATAGCCGACGCGGCGCACCATCTCGTAGAAATAGATGTCGCAGCTCTGCATGATCGCGTTCTTGAGATCGAGCGAACCATGGCCGCCGCGCTTGTGGCAGTGGAACACGCCATTGCCGACGCGCAACGCGCCCGAGCAGGACACGCGCGCATGGGGATCGACGCCTGCCTGCATCAGCGCCAGCCCGTTCATCGGCTTGACCGTCGAGCCCGGCGGATAGAGGCCCTGCAGCACCTTGTTCATCAAGGGAACGTGGTCGTTCTCCGCGAGCATCTTCCATTCGCTCTGGGTGATGCCGTCGGAGAAGGCGTTGGGATCGTAGGCGGGCATCGACACCATCGCGAGGATGTCGCCGTTGCTCACGTCGATGACGATCGCCGAGCCCGAGTTGGTGCCGAGGCGCCGCGCGGCATATTCCTGGAGGCCGGAATCGATGGTGAGCTTCACCGTCTTGCCGGGCCGGTCCTCGCGGGTGGCGAGCTCCTTGACCAGCTTGCCGTGCGCGGTGACTTCGACGCGCTTGGCGCCGGGCGTGCCGCGCAGCACGTCCTCGAGCGTCTTCTCGATCCCGTCCTTGCCGAGCTTGAAGCCGGGGGCGAGGAGAAGCGGGTCCTTCTCCTTCTTATACTGTTCGGCCGACGGCGCGCCGACATAGCCGGTGAGGTGGCCGACCGCGGCGCCGAGCGGATAGTTGCGGGCGAAGCCTTGGGTCGGCGCGACGCCGACCAGCTCGGGCAGGCGGACCGAGACGGCGGCGAACCGGTCCCAGTCGAGATTCTCGAGCACCTGGACGGGCTGGAAGCCGGCGGCGCGCTTCAGGTCGGTCTCGATCCGCGCGACATCCTCGGGCGTGAGGTTGAGGATCTCGGTGAGGAGCTTGAGGATCTTGGGCTTGTCCTCGATCCGGTCGGGGATGAGGTCGACGCGATAGTCGGTGCGGTTGTTGGCGATCGGCACGCCGTGGCGGTCGACGATCCAGCCGCGGCGCGGCGGCGTGAGCGTCAGGTTGACGCGGTTGCTCTCGGCCTTGAGCTGATATTGCTCGTTCTCGACCACCGCGAGCCAGCCCATCCGCGAGGCCAGCGCCAGCGCGACGCCGCCCTGCAGGAAGCCGAGACCCACCGCGCGGCGCGAGAAGCTGTACGCCTGGGTGGCCTCGGTGATGCGCATGTGCATCTCAGTTCGGCTCCCGATCGCGATCGAGCCGGACGACGAAGCGGAAGAACAAAGGGAAGAGCGCGGCGCTCGCGACGATCTGGAGCAGCAGTGCGGTGTCGACATGCGCCGCGAAGGGAGTCGCGACGAGCCGCCCGGCGATGAGGCAGAAGCCGACGGCGCCGGACGCGATCAACCAGTCCTGCCAGAAGTCACGCCACACAAGGCGCGTATCTAGCACATCGATCGCGATGAAGCACAGCGTCCAGAAGGTCATCGCGGCCCCGAGGTTCTGGCCGCTGAACAGATCGTCGACCAGCCCGAGCGGCACGGGCGCCCAGACCTTGAGCGTATCGGCACGGTGGAGCCGCCAGGCGAGCAGCATCAGCAGGCCGAAGGGCGGCAGGAAGGGGAAGGTGGCGATCATCGGGAAGATCACCGTCACCAGCGATCCCGCCACCACCGTCACCGGCGCGAGCCAGCGCGCGCGCGACCGCTCTTCGACACGCCGGAGCGGGAGATGGTCGGAACTCATCGCCTGCTCATTTGGGCGTCGCCTTGGGCGTGGGGGTGGGCGTCGGCGTGGGCGGCGGGGGCGGCAGGAAGCTCTGCAGCACCAGCGCGAAATCGAGCCCGTCCGGATTGGCCATCGGCTGGGCGACGCCGACGTCGCGAGAGGTGCGGATCACCTTGGCTACGGGCACGTTGGGCGGATAGATACCGCCGGTGCCCGAGGTGACGAAGGTGTCGCCCTGGCTGAACTGCCCGCTGGCGAGGCTCGCCGAGCGGATGTCGAGCAGCCCGTCGCCGCGGCCGGCGGCGATCGCGGGCATTCCGTCGCTCACCCGGCGCACCGGTACGATACTCTCGGCGTCGATGATGAGGAGCACGCGCGAGCTGTTCGGGCCGGTCTCGATCACCTGGCCGATCAATCCCCCCGGCTCGCGCACCGGCTGGCCCGCCTTCACCTTCTGCATCCAGCCCGCGTTGAGCGTGGCGTAGCGTCGCGTGCTCGAGGCCGAGCTGTTCACGAGCCGCGCCGCGACGACCGCGTCGGGCGCTGCATCGCGCAGCTGGAGCATCGCGCGCAGGCGCCGGTTCTCCTGGTTGAGCGTGCGTGCGCGGTTGATCAGCGTACGCTCGGTCTCGAGCTCCTTCTTGAGGCGGTCGTTCTCCGCCTTGACGTCCCAATGCTCGCCGATCGCCTGGGGCGTACCCGCGATCCCACGGCGTACCCAATCGAACGCCGAAGCGACCGGCGTCGTGAGCTCGGCGAAGAAGCTGCGCACCGCGGCATAGGCCGGGGGATTGAATGTCGACAGCAACAGCAGGATCGCGCCGATCAGCGCACCGCCGACCGCCGCGACATATCCGAGGAAGAGCCCGTATTGCGCCCGCCGCGAAAACCCCGGGCGCCGGTTTCTTGGCGGCGCCATAACCCCCTAGTCCCGACTCAAACCGCGAGAAGAACGCCGCGGAACACTGGATCTTCTAGCGCACGCCCGGTGCCGAGCGCCACGCAGGTAAGCGGGTCCTCGGCCACGGTGACCGGCAGACCCGTCTCATCGCGGAGCACTTCGTCGATTCCCTGGAGCAATGCGCCGCCGCCGGTGAGCACGATGCCCTGGTCGACGATGTCAGCAGCGAGTTCGGGCGCGGTGTTCTCGAGCGCGATGCGAACGCCCTCGACGATCGTGCCGACGGGCTCGCTCAGCGCCTCGGCGATCTGGCCCTGGTTGATCTGGATCTCCTTGGGCACGCCGTTGACGAGGTCGCGGCCCTTGATGTGGATCGTCTGGCCGATGCCGTCCGCGGGCGGCTTGGCGACGCCGACTTCCTGCTTGATCCGCTCGGCCGTGGCTTCGCCGATCAGCAGGTTGTGGTTGCGGCGGACGTAGCTGACGATCGCTTCGTCCATCTTGTCGCCGCCGACGCGCACGCTCGTGGAATAGGCGAGGCCGCGCAGCGAGAGCACTGCGACTTCGGTGGTGCCACCGCCGATGTCGACCACCATCGAGCCGATCGGCTCGGTCACCGGCATGTCGGCGCCGATCGCGGCCGCCATCGGCTCCTCGATCAGCCACACCTGCGAAGCGCCCGCGTTCGACGCGGCATCACGGATCGCGCGGCGCTCGACCGAGGTGGAGCCCGAGGGCACGCAGATCACGATCTGCGGCCAGCGCATGAAGCGCCGCTGGCCGTGCACCTTCTGGATGAAGTGCTTGATCATCTGCTCGGCGACATCGATGTCGGCGATCACGCCGTCGCGAAGCGGGCGAATCGCTTCGATCGAGCCGGGCGTCTTGCCCATCATCAGCTTCGCATCGTCACCGACGGCCTTGACCTTGCGGACGCCGTTGATGGTCTCGACCGCGACGACCGACGGCTCGTTCAGGACGACGCCGCGCCCGCGCAGGTACACGACCGTGTTCGCGGTGCCGAGGTCGATCGCCATGTCATGGGACATGAATTTGAAAATGCGGGAAAAAACCATCAATAAATTCCGTCCTGCCGCGGACGCGCCCGTGCGCGCGGCTGTTCGCACATAATCTAGTCCCTGACCCTCGCGGTCGGACGAATCCGGCCACGAAGCCATGCGGATACGGGTCGCGGGATGCCGCCCGTTGGGCTAGACGGACATGCATGTCAATACGCCGTCTGCCAGAGCATCTTGTCAACCGAATTGCTGCGGGAGAAGTCGTCGAAAGACCCGCCAGCGCGCTGAAGGAACTCGTCGAAAACGCGATCGACGCGGGTGCGGTACGAGTCGCCGTGCGGCTGGGCGACGGCGGCACCTCGCTGATCGAAGTAATCGACGACGGCTGCGGGATGCTGCCCGCCGAAATGAAGCTCGCGTTGGAGCGCCACGCGACCTCGAAGCTTCCGGACGACGCGATCGAAAACGTCGCGACGCTCGGTTTTCGCGGTGAAGCGCTGCCCTCGATCGCGAGCGTCGCGCGGCTGACGCTCGAGAGCCGGGTGCGGGGGCAGGAGGGCTGGGCGCTCACCGTCGACAATGGCGTGGTGGCGGCGGAGGGGCCCGCGGCGCTGCCGCCGGGCACGCGCGTACGGGTCGAGGCGCTGTTCGAGCGCGTGCCGGCGCGGCGCAAGTTCCTGCGCTCGGCGCGCGCGGAGTATGCTGCCTGCCTCGACGTGGTGAAGCGGCTGGCGATGGCGCGCGCGGACGTCGGCTTCTCGGTCGAGCATGACGGACGGCGCGTGCTTCAGGTCCAGCCCGGCGAGACGCGACCCGAGCGCGTCGCGGGGCTCACCGACCGGGCGCTGGCCGAGAACAGCGTCGCGATCGACCTCGAGCGCGAGGGGCATGTGCTCGGCGGGGTGGCGGGGATCCCGACCTTCAACCGCGGCGTGGCCGACCATCAGTATCTCTTCGTCAACGGACGGCCGGTGAAGGACCGGCTGCTGGTCGGCGCGGTGCGCGGCGCCTATGCCGAGATGCTCGCGCGCGATCGCCATCCGGTAGTGGCGCTGTTTCTCGAGGTGCCGGCGAGCGAAGTCGATGTGAACGTGCATCCGGCGAAGACCGAAGTGCGCTTCCGCGACCCGGCGCTGGTGCGCGGGCTGATCGTGAGCGGGTTGCGGCGGGCGCTGGACGAAGCCGGGCACCGCAGCGTGCAGCGGCCGCAGGAGGCGGCGCTGGGGATGTGGACGACAGAGCAGCTGGCAAGCCCCTTCCCTTCAGGGGAGGGGTTGGGGGTGGGGCCCGTCAACGAATACGCTGGTCTCGGTGAGACTTACACGCCCCACCCCAACCCCTCCCCTGAAGGGGAGGGGCTTTTTAGGCATTACTCGGGCGCCTCGCTCCACGACCGTCGCATCAGCTTCATCGCCCCGCCCCAGGCCCGCGCCGAGCCGGCCTATGCCCCGGTGCCTGAGACGGTGAGCTACCCCCTCGGCGTCGCTCGCGGGCAGGTGGCGCGGACCTATATTGTCGCCGAGGCCGAGGACGGGCTCGTTCTCGTCGACCAGCATGCCGCGCACGAGCGCCTCGTGCTCGAGCGGATGCGCCGCGCGATGGCGAACGGCGGCGTCGCGAGCCAGGCGCTGCTGCTCCCCGAGGTGGTCGAGCTCGACGAGCCCGGCTGCGACCGGCTCGAGGGGCGGATCGAGGAGCTGTCGGCGTTCGGGCTCGACCTCGAGCGCTTCGGCCCGCGTGCGATGCTGGTGCGCGCGATGCCCGCGGCCCTGGGCAAGGGGGATATCCACGGCCTCGTCACCGACCTCGCCGACGAACTCGCGAGCTTCGACGAAGCGCTGAGCCTCAAGGAACGGCTCGACCATGTCGCGGCGACGATGGCCTGCCACGGCTCGGTGCGTGCGGGGCGTGTCCTATCGGTCGCCGAGATGAACGCGCTGCTCCGCGAGATGGAAGCGACGCCGCACTCGGGCCAATGCAATCATGGCCGCCCGACCTGGGTGAAGCTGGCGCATGGCGACATCGAGAAGCTGTTCGGCAGAAAATAAATGCATTGAAGCCGTGTCGGTTCATCGGCGCGAGCCTGTAGGGTCATATCGGCGCGGCTGCTGCCCCTGCTTGCCGACACTGGCTCAAGGCATCGCTATAGAACATATAGCTTCCGAAACGAATCCGGTTTTCGGAAGATCGGCGATTCGGCCGCCAAGAGAGGAGTGCCATCAATGACCCAGGTGCCGCAGACGCCGTTGATTCCAAATAACTCCCTTATTACACCGACACCTGAGGAAGGACGAGCGTTGGCCATCATGCTTGCTCGCCACTCGATTCACGCAATTCAGGGCGAGTTGGAAACGCTGCAAGCGGGGCGTGTCCAATATGCGCATGATCCCGAAGCGTTGATCGCGGCAAGTCACGTTGTCGCCGTCGAGTTTGCTACCATCGCAGCAGCCAATAATTATTGGCGTCGACCGTCTTTGTAATATTTGCCGGCGCTTTGGAGTCTTGAGCTTCGGAAGGCCGGGCTGACGCTTTACGTGCCGGCTGGTTTCCTCAGCGCGCCGAGGCCACCGCGCCGCTGCCGCTTCTCGCCCCGCGCCACACGAAGGTCGAAGCGCCCTTCAGACTCGCCGGGAGCATTGGCGCTCCCGTCGCGGTGCCCGAATAGTCGACCACGCAGGTCACGCCATAGCGGGCGTGCGGGCCGCGGCCGACGCCGGCGAAGCGGTAGCCGGTCGAGAAGATCGCAGTGCGGTGGCCGCGCGCGGGTACGCCATCGTCGACGATGAAGCCGCGGACCACGGCGCTCGCGTCGCCAGCGCCATACGAGATCGTCTCGCCGACGAAGATGTCTCCGCCCATGCGGCGGACGCGGTCGCCGGGGTTGGCGCCGTCGGGCGAAACATGGCCGGTCGTCCCCGAAGCGCCGAGCTCGCCGGCGTGATAGCGCGCGGACTGGCCGAGGAGGTCGCCGGGCGCGAGCGGGGGAAGCGGCGCCTGCGCTTCAAGGAAGGCGATCGCTTCGTCGACCGCACGCACGCCTTCGCGGGTGTAGATGCCGTTCTCGTCGCCGGGGGCGCGGACCACATTGCCGTCGAACCGGTCGCGATAGGCGCGCAGCTCCTCGGCATAGTCATGCGGATGCTCGCGGGCGAAGTTGATCTCGGCGAGCACGCCCGTCTCGAAGTCGGGCGCCGTTTGCGCTGCCGCAGGCGTCGCACAGGCGAACGCGGCCGCCGCAGCCAAGGACAGTCTGAACGCCACCGGATATCCCCCAGGATCGCGGCCCGCCCCGCTGCGAGGCCGCATCACGGCAAGCTAACACACGGAAGTCATGCGGCAATCCCGGAGAATCCCGAATTCGTCGCCAAGGCTTCGTTCACCATCGTGCAACCCGAAACGCGCTCGCCCGTTGTCTATGCGAGGCCAATGAACGGGCCAAAGAACAGGGTAAACGCCATGCGTAACGTCGTTCCTCTGATGCTCGTGCTGATCCCGCTGGCCGCGGTGGTCGGTGCCTGCGTATCGTGTCCGTAGCGCGCGGTTCGGTGCTCCCAGCGCGCCACGGAGGGGCCGTGTCCGAATGCACGGCCCCTTTTCCGTTTCCGGTAGACCACCATCCAGACAACGTAGCCGTCATCCCGGCAAAGCCTTGACCCAGGGTTACCGGGGGGGGGGGGCGTCGCCCGCGGCCCTGGGTCCCGGCTTTCGCCGGAATGACGATCTATTTTTCGACGTAGAGGTCGCGTCAAACAAAAGGGCCGCCCCGGTATCCCGGAGCGGCCCTTTCGATTTGCCGTGAGGCGAGGGGATCAGCCCTCGCTGCTCTCCGCCTGCACTTCGGCAGTGGCGCCCGGCTCGGCGTTGGGATCGTAATCCTCGGTGAAGCCGGCCTCGTCCTTCTCGAACATCGCCGCCATCACATCGACGCCCTGCGACTGCATCTCGGCCTCTTCCGGCGAGCGAGCGACGTTGACCTTGACGGTCACCGACACCTCGGGGTGCAGCGCCACGCGGACCTCGTACAGGCCGATCGACTTGATCGGCTTGTCGAGCACCACCTGGGCCTTGTTGACCTTGTGGCTGTCGGCGACGAGCGCGTCGACGATGTCGCGCACCGCGACCGAGCCGTAGAGCTGGCCGGTGTTCGAGGCCTGACGGATCAGCGTGACCGACACGCCCTCGAGGCCCTTCGACTCCTTCTCGGCGTCGGTGCGCTTCGAGGCGTTCTCGGCCTCGAGACGCTCGCGATTGGCCTCGAAGACCTTGCGGTTGGCGTCGTTGGCGCGGAGCGCCTTCTTGTTCGGCAGCAAATAGTTGCGCGCGAAGCCGTCCTTGACCTTGACGACGTCGCCGATGCGGCCGAGCTTTTCGACGCGCTCGAGCAGAATCACTTCCATGGGTCCGCTCTCCTTACTTCACGAGGTAGGGCAGCAGGCCCAGGTGACGAGCGCGCTTGATGGCCTGGGCCAGCTCGCGCTGCTTCTTCGCGCTCACCGAGGTGATGCGCGACGGGACGATCTTGCCGCGCTCGGACACGAAGCCCTGAAGCAGACGGACGTCCTTGTAATCGATGCGAGGCGCGTCCTTCGCGGAGAAGGGGCAGCTCTTGCGGCGGCGGAAAAAGGGTCGTGCCATGGTCTTGCTCCTTACTCGCCGCTGCCGCCGAAGCCGCTGTCGTCGCGGTCGCGACGGCGGCTGCGCTCGCGGTCACCCTTGCGCATCATCACCGAGGGACCCTGCTCATGCTCTTCGACCTTGACGGTCATGTAGCGGATCACGTCTTCGTTGATCTGCGTCTGGCGCTCGAGCTCGGCGACCACGCCCGCGGGCGCGTCGATCTCGAGCATGACGTAGTGCGCCTTGCGGTTCTTCGCGATGCGGTAGGCGAGGCTGCGAAGGCCCCAGGTCTCGGTCTTCACGACCTTGCCCTGATTGTCCTCGACGATCTTGGTGGCGGCTTCCGCCAGTGCGTCCACTTGCGCCTGTGCCAGATCCTGGCGCGCAAGGAACACATGCTCGTAAAGAGCCATGCGTCTTTCTCTCTCTTGGCCGATCGCTGACGCCGCCCCATGCGGCGCCCCTCCGGCTGTCGTCTCAAAATGGTACGGCGCGCGCGAGTCGCTTGGGACCCCCGTTCGTCGAGCGCGGGCCCTTAGCGACTCGGAGGCGGCTTGGCAAGCTCGGCGCGGCGAGCGGCTCGATCAGTCGTCGCGGCGGTTGTCGCCATCCCCCCGGTCGGGCCGGGCGCCCGAGGGGATCAGCGAATTGTTGCTCCAGCCGCCGTCCTGCGGCGGACGCGCGGGCGGCTCGGGCGGACGCTGCGGCGGGATGAACGGCCGGCAATCCTCCTCGCGCGGGCGCTCCCAGAAGATGATGCAGGCGACCTCGCCGTTCTTGCGCGTCAGCCGCGCGCGCGCCCAGCCGTTGACCCCGCTCTCGAGGCGATAGCCGACCTGGATGTAATAGCCCCATTTGCTCTTGCCCGAGCTTACGGGTCCGAAGCTGTTGGGCACCAGCGGATCATAGTTCCAGTCGAAGGCGGCAAGCTGGATCGCGGCGAGCAGCTTGTCCTGCGGGGGCGAATAGCCGTCGTACTGCGCCCGGAGATAGTCGTAGGCGCGGACCCGGGCGAGCGCGGCCTGATAGGCGCGCTCCCAGTCCGAGAAGTCCTTGTATTCGACGCTGACCGCGCGGAAATCGAGGTCGACCTTGACCAGCGCGTTGGGCACGCTCGTCACCTTGCCGATGAAATTCTTGCTGTCGCACACGCCCGACCACATCGAGCCGTCGATCGGATCATAGAGGTCGCAGCGGGGGCCGACGCGGCGGCCGATCAGCGTGCTCTCGCGCAGGCCGCCGGTGCCGCGGAACTGGCCCTTCACCACGTCGCCTTCGAACATCAGCTCGATCTGCAGGCTGCCGCCGATCTGCTCGGGGCAGCTGCCGTCGGGGCGGATACAGTCGTTGCGCGGTCCGCCATGGTTGGTCTTGATCGAATAGACCCGGCCGCTGTGGTTGCCGAAATACAGCACCTTGCCGTGGAAATCGGGCGGCAGCACAGTCCCCTGCTCGCCGACGACGGCGGGCACGCGCGCATCCGACTGGGCAAGCGCCGGCGACGCGAAGGCCGCCAGAGCGAGTAGGACACTCGATATCAGTCGGATCATTGGGTCCTCCCTCCGCGAACCGACGTTAACCATATCTCCGATTGTGCAAATCGCCAATGCAGAAGTCGGCGGAAAAAAGGCGGGAGGCTGGAGGCGGGGTTGCATCCTCTGGCGCAACGGCTCTAACGCGCGGCGCCACGAGACACCGAACGACGTCAGGAGTGGTCATGCGCGCATTCATCTTCCCCGGTCAGGGCAGCCAGTCGGTCGGCATGGGCAAGGCGCTCGCCGACGCCAGCGCGGTTGCGCGCGAAGTCTTCCAGGAAGTCGACGAGGCGCTGGGCGACCATCTCTTCCGGCTGATGACCGAAGGCCCCGAGGACCAGCTGACGCTGACCGCCAACGCCCAGCCGGCGATCATGGCGAACGCGATCGCGGTGCTGCGCGTGCTCGAGAAGGAAGGCGGGGTGAAGCTCTCCGAGAAGGCCGATTTCGTCGCGGGGCATTCGCTGGGCGAATATACCGCGCTGTGCGCCGCGGGCGCGTTCGACCTGGCGACGACGGCGCGGCTGCTGCGGCTTCGCGGGCAAGCGATGCAGGCGGCAGTGCCGGTGGGCGAGGGCGCGATGGCGGCGCTGCTCGGCGCCGACCTCGCGAAGGCGCAGGCGATCGCCGCGGCGGCGGCCGAAGGCGAGGTGTGCACGGTCGCGAACGACAATGATCCGAGCCAGGTGGTGATCTCGGGCGCGCGCGCGGCGATCGAGCGCGCGGTGGCGATCGCCAAGGACCATGGCGCCAAGCGCGCGGTGCTGCTGCCGGTGTCGGCGCCGTTCCACTGCCCGCTGATGCAACCCGCCGCCGACGCGATGGGCGAGGCACTGGCCGGCGTGGCGATCCAGGCGCCCTTGGTGCCGCTGTACGCCAACGTCACCGCGGCGCCGACCGCGGATCCGGACGCGATCCGCCGCCAGCTGGTCGAGCAGGTGACGGGGATGGTGCGCTGGCGCGAATCGGTCGCGGCGATGTTCGACGCAGGGGTGCACGACTTCGTCGAGCTGGGCGGCAAGGTGCTCGGCGCGATGGTCAAGCGCTCGGCACCCGACGCGACGGCGACGAGCGTGGTGACGATGGATGACATCGAGGCTTTGGCGAAGGGGATTTGATTTTTTCGCGCGAAGGCGCGAAGGCGCGAAGATGCAGGATCTGGAGGCGATCGCGGCCAATGTCGTCGATGCAGCTCTGCATCTTCACCGGGATTTGGGTCCCGGCCTGCTCGAAAGTGTTTACGAGACGATCTTGGCTGCGAAGCTTGCTCGGCTCGGTCATCGGGTCTCCTGTCAACTACCGATCAGCATCGAATATGACGGACTGACCTTCTCCAAGGCATTTCGGATCGATTTGCTGGTTGATGAGTGCCTTCTCATTGAGATCAAGTCCGTGGAGAGGCTCAACGGCGGACACGCCAAACAGCTGCTCACCTATCTCCGACTGACGAGGCAGCCGCTCGGGCTGCTCATCAATTTCGGTGGCGAGACGCTCAAGGAGGGGCTTTGCCGGTCGTCAACGACTACAAGCCCTCCGCGCCTTCGCGCCTTCGCGTGAACAAATAAAGGATCATCACATGTTCGACCTCACAGGCATGACTGCACTCGTCACCGGCGCGTCCGGCGGCATCGGCTCGGCGATCGCGAGGGGGCTGGCGGCGCAGGGGGCCAGGCTTGCGGTGTCGGGGTCGAACCCCGAGAAGCTCGAGGCCTTCCGCGTCGAGCTGGGCGGGGATCATGTCGCGCTGGTCTGCAACCTTTCGGACGCCGCCGAAGTCGACGGGCTGGTGCCGCGCGCGGTCGAGGCACTCGGCAAGCTCGACATCCTCGTCAACAACGCCGGCGTCACGCGCGACAACCTGGCGATGCGGATGAAGGACGAAGAGTGGGACCAGGTCATCACGGTCAACCTCGAGGCCGCCTTCCGCCTGATCCGCGCCGCCGCCAAGCCGATGATGAAGGCGCGGTTCGGCCGCGTGATCTCGATCACGTCGGTGGTCGGCACCACCGGCAATCCCGGGCAGGCGAACTATGCCGCGTCCAAGGCCGGCCTCGTCGGCATGTCCAAGGCGCTGGCGCAGGAGCTGGCGAGCCGCAATATCACGGTGAACTGCGTCGCCCCGGGCTTCATCCGCTCGGCGATGACCGACGTGCTGCCCGAGGCGCAGAAGACCGCGCTGCTCGGCCGCATCCCGGCGGGCGACCTGGGCAGCGGCGAGGACATTGCTGCGGCGGTCGTCTATCTCGCGAGCAGGGAAGCGGGTTACGTCACCGGCCAGACCTTGCACGTGAACGGCGGAATGGCGATGATCTGATCCGCAACCTGGGGCAGGGAGTGGAGTCGATGCGTCACCTGTGGCTGGCCCTGGTCGGGCTTCTCGTCGCGTTTCCCGCTGTTGCCCAGGTTCCGGGGGGTGATCCCAGCAGCGGCATCCCGATGCGGCAGGACATCCGGCCGCTCGGCGTGCAGATGGGGCATAATTCGGTGCTCGGCATGCCGGCCTATATCGAAGCCGACCAGTGCAGGCAGGCCGGCTGCATCATCGTGATCAACAAGTCGCCCGGCTACGACATCACCGAATTCTACCTGAACGACGGCAAGCGCGACACGGCGCGCACACCGGTGTGGGGCGAGAACCAGTTCCAGGGCTTTGCGCTCCATTACAACAGGGCGGTGTGGACGCCGAAACCGGGCAAGATGAAATGCTCGCTGCTCGTCCGCGTGGTGATGCGCGACAAGGACAGCGCCAAGACGACCTCGAACGTGCGGCCGCTCAGCCTGTGCGACATGCCAAAGGGCGGGTTCGCGGTGCTCGAGGTCGAGGCGTCGCCCAAGGGCGAGATCATCGTGGGCCCGGGCCAGGCGGTGTCGCCCTGAAGCGGCTTGGCTTTGCGGGCGCGATCCGGTAGGCGCCGCGCGCTTTCCGACGCACGCCGAAGGAGGACTGACTTGTCCCTGATGCTCGCCCTGGCGCTCGCCGCCACTCCCATGCCCGCGATGGCGAGCGTTCCCGTCGCTTGCGTCTACGACAGTTTCCGCAAGACCGATTGGGCGACGATGGTGAAGGTCGCCCGCAATGGGCTGAACGGCACCACCGCCGACGAGAAGGACATGGTCTCGCGCATCGGCGAGACGGCGCAGATGTGCCGCGTCCGCTACGGCTGGAGCACCGAGCGGATGAACGTCGCGATCGGGTATTTCGTCGGCCGCGTGCTCTCCAGCAACTGCACCCATGACCTCAGGGATCGCGGAGTCGACTTCGACAAGCTCAAGACGATGCTCGGCGCGCTGAGCAAGGAGGAGCGCGAGCAGCTCATCGGCGGCGCGCAGGCGCAGATGGCGCCGCTCTACTCCAAGGCGCTGGCGGCCGGCGGAATCGATCCGGCGAGCATCCCCGAAGCCGATCGCGCGGCGTTCGACGAGAAGCTGAAGCAGGGCTTGCTCGGGCTGATCATCGAGCAGGACGCCGAGGCGCGCTTCGCGGCGATGTGACGATGGGACGCCCGCTGATCCTCGCCGCCCTGCCCGCACTGCTCGCGATCGCAGGGCCGGTGCGCGCCGCCGACCTCGCGACGATCGGCTGCGTTTCCGATAAGCTCGACGCAGCGGGGCATGAGAAGCTCGTCGCCGACATCGAGCGCAACCTGCGCGAATCGGGCAAACGCCATACATATGCGCCCGAGACCACTGCGGCGCTGAGCGCGGCGGGCAAGGCCTGCGCGGCGGAGAACGGCTGGTCCGACGCCGCGATCCGTCCGGCGCTGCTCTACACGATCGCGACCGAGGGCCAGCCGGTCGCCCGGCGCTTCCTCGCCGAGCGCAAGTTCGACACCGGCGCGCTCGAGGCGATCTGGTTCGGCCTGCCCGAGGAAGTGCGCCAGAAGCCGGTAACGCCCGAGGTCAACCGCAAGCTCTCCGACGCGACCAAGGACAGTCCCGACCAGTCGCCGGAGGCGGCCGAGCTGGTTGGCGAGTTCTTCGGGTTTCTCAGCATGGCGGAATATAGCAGCTACGATTTCTCGCAGGCGTGAGTTTGGAAACGCGCGAAAGGGCGCGTTTCAGGCGGTGCCGGCCCGCTCCCCCACCCGGCCACCCATCGGCAGTATCTTGTGGGTGGCCGGGTGGGGGAGCGGGCCGGCACCGCGATGCGCCGTGAGGCGCATTCCAATCAACACGACGCCCCCCTTGCAAGGGCACCAGCGCCGTTCTACGTGCGTTGCGATTCAAACGGCTCCCAGTGGAAGAAGGAAAATAGGGATCATGTCCGATACCGAGCAGCGCGTGAAGACGATCGTTGTCGATCACCTCGGCGTCGAAGCGAGCGAAGTGAAGCCCGAGGCGAGCTTCATCGACGACCTGGGCGCCGACAGCCTCGACATCGTCGAGCTCGTGATGGCGTTCGAGGAAGAGTTCGGGGTCGAGATCCCGGACGATGCCGCCGAGAAGATCACGACCGTCGGCGACGCGATCAAGTACATCAGCGAGCACCAGGGAGCCTGAGCGGATTCCCGCAGAGTGTGGCCGCATGGCCCGCAAGCGATTATAGGCGGCTTCCCGTCCCGGGCGTGATGGCACGAAGGGGACGGGAAGCCGTTTCGTTTTCTGGATGATTTTGCGTTCCCAAGTGAATGCGTTGAACGTTTACGGAGAGATGCGATGCGCCGCGTAGTCGTGACCGGACTCGGGCTCGTCACCCCCCTGGGGGCCGATGTCGAGACCGCCTGGAAGAACATCATCGCGTCCAAGTCGGGCGCCGGCACGATCACCAAGTTCGACGCGACGGACTTCCAGAGCAACTATGCCTGCGAAGTGAAGCCGGCCGACCATGAATATGGCTTCGACGCCAACAAGCGCGTCGACCACAAGGTTCAGCGCCAGGTCGACCCGTTCATCGTCTATGGCATCGACGCCGCGGGCCAGGCGATCGAGGACGCCGGCCTCACCGACATGACCGAGGAGGAGCGCTATCGCGCCGGCTGCTCGATCGGCTCGGGGATCGGCGGGCTGCCGGGGATCGAGAGCGAATCGCTCGTGCTCGCCGAAAAGGGCCCCAAGCGCGTCTCGCCGCACTTCGTCCATGGCCGTCTCATCAACCTGATCTCGGGCCAGGTCTCGATCAAATACGGCCTGATGGGCCCCAACCACGCGGTGGTGACTGCCTGCTCGACCGGCGCGCATTCGATCGGCGATGCGGCGCGGATGATCTCGGACGGCGACGCCGACGTGATGCTCGCGGGCGGCGCCGAGGCGGCGATCTGCCCGATCGGCATCGCCGGCTTCGGCCAGGCGCGCGCGCTGTCGACCAACTTCCGCGACGAGCCGTGGCGCGCCAGCCGGCCCTATGACAAGGACCGCGACGGCTTCGTGATGGGCGAGGGCGCGGGCGTGGTCGTGCTCGAGGAATATGAGCACGCCAAGAAGCGCGGCGCGAAAATCTATGCCGAGGTGGTCGGCTATGGCCTGTCGGGCGACGCCTATCATGTCACGGCGCCGCATCCCGAGGGTTCGGGCGCGTTCCGCTCGATGGAGATGGCGATGCGCAAGTCGGGCCTCGAGCTCGGCGACATCGACTATATCAACGCGCACGGCACCTCGACGCCGCTCGGCGACGAGCTCGAGCTGGGCGCGGTCCGCCGGCTGTTCGGCAACAACATCGGCCATCTCTCGATGAGCTCGACCAAATCGGCGATCGGCCACCTGCTCGGCGGCGCGGGTGCCGTGGAGAGCATCTTCTGCATCCTGGCGCTGCGCGACCAGATCGTGCCGCCGACGCTCAACCTCGACAATCCGAGCGAGAATTGCGCGGGCGTCGACCTCGTTCCCTTCAAGGCGAAGGAGCGCAAGGTGAAGGCCGTGCTCAACAACTCCTTCGGCTTCGGTGGCACCAACGCCAGCCTGGTGATGAAGGCTGTCTGAGGACGCGCCCGCGGCTGCCCCCAAGCGGCCGCGACGCCGCCGCAGGGGCGGCTGTTTCCTGTTCCTGCTCGTCCTGCTGCTCGCGGCGGGCGCGTTCGGCGCACTCCAGATATGGACCTGGGCGGGGCCGGCGCAGCAGAACGTCACGGTGCTGATCCCCGAAGGCGCGAGCCTCAGCCGCGCCGCGACCGAGCTCGAAAAGGCCGGCGCGATCCGCTCGGCGCGGATGTTCGTGCTGCTCTCGCGCGTTTTCGGTGGGAGCGACCCGATCAAGGCGGGTGAATATCGCGTGCCGGCGCGGCTCAGCCAGGCCGACGTGCTCAAGATGCTCCAGGGCGGCAAGACGCTCCAGCGCATGGTGATGATCGCGCCGGGGACGCCGTCGATCCTGGTCTATGAGGCGCTGATGAAGGCGCCGCAGCTGACCGGCACGATCGAGGTGCCGGCCGAGGGCACGGTGCTCCCCGACAGCTATGCCTATAACCGCGGCGACACCCGCCAGTCGGTGCTCGATCGGATGCAGCGGGCAATGACGGACTATCTCGCCAAGGCCTGGGCGGCGCGCAAGCCGGGCGCTGTGGTGACCTCGCCCGAGGCGGCGCTGGCGCTCGCATCGATCGTCGAGAAGGAGACGGGCAAGGCGAGCGAGCGGCGGATGGTGGCGGCGGTCTATTCGAACCGGCTGCGCACGGGGATGATGCTCCAGGCCGATCCGACGATCATCTACCCGGTCACGCACGGCAAGCCGCTGGGGCGCCGCATCCTGCGCTCCGAGCTCGAGGCGCGGAACGACTACAACACCTACCAAATGGTCGGGCTGCCCAAGGGGCCGATCGCCAATCCCGGGCGCGAGGCGATCGACGCGGTGCTGGACCCGGCGCCCTCGGCAGCCCTGTACTTCGTCGCGGACGGGAGCGGAGGGCATGTGTTCGCCGACACGCTCGAGCAGCACAATGCCAATGTGCAGAAATGGTATGCGATCCGGCGGGCTCGGGGGGAGATGTAGCATCTCCTCGACTGACGCACGACCAGCCTAATTTCCGTCATCCCGGCGAAAGCCGGGACCCAGGGCCACCAGCGATATCGCCTGCTGCCCCTGGATCCCGGCTTCCGCCGGGATGACGATTTATGGGATTGGGTTGGCTCAGGTCTTCACCGCGCCCGTCACCAGCACTTCGGCAATCTGCACCGCGTTCAGCGCCGCGCCCTTGCGGAGGTTGTCGCCGACCACGAACAGCGCCAAGCCGTTCGCCACACCGTCGTCGCGGCGCACGCGGCCGACGAACACCGGGTCCTTGCCCGTCGCCTCGAGCGGGTTCGGGACCTCCGACACCACCACCCCCGGGGCCTGCTCCAGCAGCGCCAGCGCCGCTTCGGGCGATAGCGGCCGCTCGAACTCGACGTTCATCGACAGCGAATGCCCGGTGAACACCGGCACGCGTACACAGGTGCCCGACACCGCCAGCTCGGGCAGCTCGAGGATCTTGCGGCTCTCGTCGCGAAGCTTGAGCTCCTCCTCGGTATAGCCGCCCTCGCCCAGCACATAGTTGAGCGGCACGACATTATAGCCGATCGGCACCGCCCATTTGCGCAGCGGCGGGAAGTCGGCCGCGTCGCTGTCGCGGGCGAGCGCTTCCATCGCGTCGGCACCGGCGCGGAGTTGCTCGGCAAGGACCTCGATCCCCTCGATCCCCCCGCCCGACACCGCCTGATAGGTGCTCGCGACCACGCGCTTGAGCCCCGCCGCCTCGTGGAGCGGCTTGAGCACCGGCATCGCCGCCATCGTGGTGCAATTGGGGTTGGCGACGATGCCCTTGGGGATGACGGCCAGCGCATGGGGATTCACTTCGGCGACGACCAGCGGCACCTTGGGGTCGCTGCGCCACGCCGAGCTGTTGTCGATCACGATCGCGCCCGCCGCGGCGGCCTTGGGCGCGAGCGCCTTCGAGGTACTGCCGCCTGCCGAGAAGAACACGATGTCGAGCCCGGCGAAATCGGCGGTGCTGGCGTCCTCGACGGTGATGCCGTCGACCACGCTGCCCGCCGAGCGTGCCGAGGCGAAGAGGCGCAGGCTGGCGAGCGGGAAGCCGCGCTCGGCGAGCAGCGCGCGCATCATCGAGCCGACGAGGCCGGTCGCGCCGACGATGCCGACGTTGGGGCGGGCGGGAAGGCTGTTCGGGTCACGCATGCTCACTCAACTCCTCGGGTCTGGGCCGAGGCGCGGGGAGCTTTGCCGGTTCCTGGATGGAGCCGCCCCGCGCTTCGGCGGGGCTCTTGCTCAGGTCGTCGCGAGGATCAACCCGCGCAGACACCCCAAGCCGCCCCGCACGCGCGGGTCGGTTTGGTGGTAATCGGCTTGATCGTCGACATGGACATTGCGGAGGCGCCTCTAGAGGCGCTCGTTGCGGATGTAAACTGCGAATTGCGCGGTCACGAAGATGCGAAGGGGTGAAAGAACCCGTGCAGAAGCTCCGCATCGCCGGCGCGCACGCGGCGCACCTTCGGCGCCTGCCACCGGGCCTTCGCGTCTGCCCGACGCTGATCGTTCGAGCTGCTCATTTCCTTCTCCATTCCTTCAGCGCCCCAGCGCCGTCGCCTCGCGGGCGAGCTGCTCGACCTGATCCATCGTCGCGCCCTTGGGGGTCACCCAGCTGCCGCCGACGCAGAGGATCGGGTCGAACGCCAGCCACTCGGGCGCGGTCGCGGCGCTGATGCCGCCGGTGGGGCAGAACTTTGCTTCGAAGAAGGGTGCTGCCAACGCCTTGAGCGCCTTCAGTCCGCCCGAGGTTTCCGCCGGGAAGAATTTGAAGTGACGCAGGCCCAGCTCATAGCCGCGCATGATGTCGCCCGCGGTGGCGACGCCTGGTAGGAAGGGGACGCCGCTCTGGACGATCACTTCGCCGAGCGTCGAGGTGAGGCCGGGCGAGACGATGAACTCGGCGTCTTCCTTCATCACGGCGTCGAACTGCGCGGTGCTCACCACCGTGCCCGCGCCGATGATCGCGCCGGGGACCTGCTTCATCTCGCGGATCGCGTCGAGCGCCGCCGGGGTGCGCATCGTGACCTCGAGCACCTTGAGCCCGCCCTTCACCAGCGCTTCGGCGAGCGGTCGCGCGGTCGCGGCGTCCTCGATCACCAGCACCGGGATTACCGGGCTGGTGCGCATGATGGTCTCGATCGGCGACATTATTGGGCATGCTCCTGCGCGAAGGCCGCCGCGGCGCCGTAGAGGCCGGGCTGGGCATAGGTGATCAGCTTGACGGGGATCGAGGCCATCAGGTTGCGGAAACGCCCCTTGGCGACGAAGCGCTCGCCGAAGCCCGATTGCAGCAGATGGTCCTTGAGGCGCAGGCCCAGGCCGCCCGCGATCACTACGCCACTGGGGCCGTGGCACAGCGCGAGGTCGCCCGCGACCGCGCCGAGGCTGAGGCAGAAACGGTCGAGCGCGGCCATCGCCAGCTCGTCCTTGCCCTCGAGCGCGAGCTCCCACAGCTTCTTGTCGTCGAGCCGTACGATCGCCTTGCCCTCGATCTCGGCGAGCGTCTCGTAGATCGCGACGATGCCGGGCCCCGCGACGATCCGCTCGGCCGAGACGCGCGTGAAAGTCTTGCGCAGTCGTTTGAGGATCGCGTCTTCGAGCGGGTCGAGCGGCGCGAAGTCGATATGGCCGCCCTCGGTCGCGATGATGTCGTAGCCCGAGCGGTGGCGGAACACCTGCGCGACACCGAGGCCGGTGCCGGGGCCGCAAACGGTGATCGAGCCCTTGTCGGGCAGCGCTTCGTCGGGGCCGCAGAGGTGCTGGAAATGGCCGGCGTCGGCATGCGCCACGAAATGGCCGATCGCGGCGAAGTCGTTGACCAGCGTCCAGGTATCCGCGCCCAGCCGCTCGGGGATGAGCTGCGGGCGGATGATCCAGGGATTGTTGGTGAGCTTGATCAGCTCGTTGTTGATCGGCGAGGCGACTGCGATCGCCGCAGCCTTGGGCAGCGCCCGCCCCAAGTTCTCGCCATAAGCCTGCCAGGCGAGCTGGAGGCTGGCATGTTCGGCCACTTTCTGGGTGACCGGCTC
Organism: Sphingomonas sp.; assembly: GCF_017745215.1. Classification (GTDB taxonomy): domain Bacteria; phylum Pseudomonadota; class Alphaproteobacteria; order Sphingomonadales; family Sphingomonadaceae; genus Sphingomonas. Next base: position 100,961 of record NZ_JAGHZV010000003.1, on the reverse strand, counting down.
CGTGATCGAAAGGACGCGGCCGCCCTCCACCTCCGCGATGGCGAAGCGTGCGTGCGTTCCCCCGATATCGACCGCAACGACTTCCATTCCTACTCCTAGCTTTTCTGTTCTGCCTGTTGTCTGTTCTCTAGAGCCCCGCCGCCGCGAGCATCGCCGAGGCGCCGAGCTCGGCTTCGTCGGCCTGGCGGAGCATCGCGAAGAGCTCGCGGCCGGTGCCGTCGGCGGGCGGAGGCGCGACGCATTGCTCGCGCGCCTCCCATTCGGCCGGATCGACGAGCGCTTCGAGCACGCCATCCTCGGCGCAGAGCCGGATCATGTCGCCGTCGCGGACCTTGCCGATCGGGCCGCCGCCGAGGGCTTCGGGCGAAAGATGGATCGCGCAAGGGACCTTGCCGCTTGCGCCCGACATCCGCCCATCGGTGACCAGCGCGACCTTATAGCCGCGGTTCTGGAGCACGCCGAGCGGCGGCGTCAGCTTGTGCAATTCGGGCATGCCGTTGGCCCTGGGTCCCTGGAAGCGGACGACGACGACCACGTCGCGATCGAGCTCGCCGGCCTTGAACGCGGCCTGGACCTCGGCTTGGTCCTGGAAGACGCGCGCCGGCGCCTCGATCGTCCAGCGCTCGCGCTCGACTGCCGAGACCTTGATGCAGGCGCGGCCGAGATTGCCCTTGAGGATGCGGAAGCCGCCCTCGGGCGAGAAGGGCGCGTCGATCGTGCGGATAACGCTGTCATCGCCGGACGCCGCAGGGGAATCCCGCCAGACCAAAGCGTCCTCCTGGAGGGTCGGCTTGCGCGCATAATCGGCGAACCCGCCCGCCGAGATCGTCAGGATATCGGCGTGCATCAGCCCACCCTTGACCAGCTCGCGGATCACGAAGGTGGGGCCGCCGGCATCCTCGAAGGCGTTCACGTCCGCGGAACCGTTGGGATAGACGCGGGTGAGCAGCGGCACGGCGCGCGAGAGCCGGTCGAAATCCTCCCAGTCGATCACCACCCCGGCCGAGCGCGCGATCGCGGGCAAGTGGATGAGGTGGTTGGTCGAGCCGCCGGTGGCGAGCAGCGCGATCGCGGCGTTCACGATCGCCTTCTCGTCGACGACATGGCCGATGGGGCGATAGTCGTTCCCCGCCCAGCCGATGTCGGCGAGGCGATGGACCGCGGCGCGGGTGAGTTCCTGGCGCAGCTTCGTCCCCGGATTGGCGAAGGCGGCGCCGGGGACATGGAGGCCCATCGCTTCCATCATCATCTGGTTCGAATTGGCGGTGCCGTAGAAGGTGCAGGTGCCCTTCGAATGATAGGCGGCGATCTCGGCCTCGAGCAGCTCGTCGCGGCCGACCTTGCCCTCGGCATACAGCTCGCGGACTGCGGCCTTGTCCTTGTTCGACAGGCCCGAGCGCATCGGGCCGCCGGGGATCAGCACCATCGGCAGGTGCCCGAAGCGCAGCGCGCCGATCAGCAGGCCGGGGACGATCTTGTCGCAGATGCCGAGCAGCGCCGCTCCCTCGAAGGTGCGGTGGCTGAGCGCGACCGCGGTACCCAGCGCGATCGTGTCGCGGCTGAAAAGCGAGAGCTCCATGCCCTGATAGCCCTGTGTCACGCCGTCGCACATCGCCGGCACGCCGCCCGCAACCTGCGCCGTCGCGCCGGCTTCGAGCGCCCAGACCTTCATCTGCTCGGGGTAACGGTAGTAGACCGCATGCGCAGAGAGCATGTCGTTATAGGCGGTGACGATGCCGATGTTCATCCGGTTCGCCGGCTTCATCAGGTCACGCTGCTCGTCGGTGCCGGCATAGGCATGGGCGAGGTTGGCGCAGCCGAGCCGCGGCCGGTCGGCGCCGCTGTCGCGCTCGCGGTGGATCAGCGCGAGATAGGCGGCGCGCTTGTCCTTCGAGCGTTCGATCACGCGATCGGTGACGGCGGCGATCTCGGCGTTGAGGGCCATCATGCGCTCCAGTGAATATCCACGGGCAGTTCGGCGGCGGCGAGCACGCGGCCGATGGGGTAGGGCGAGCCGGTGCCTTCGCGGATCGCCGCTTCGAGCACGGCCTTCTTCTTCTCGCCGATCAGCGCGACCATCAGCGCGCGCGCCGAAGTGATCGCGGCGAGCGAGAGGGTGACGCGCGCGACCGGCGCCTCGGGGGGCAGCGGCTCGGGCATCACGCCCAGCGCGCGGCGGTCCTTCGGGCCGTTGAGCGCTTCGTCGAGGTCGGGGCCGGGGAAGATCGAAGCGGTATGCCCATCGGCGCCGATGCCGAGCAGGCAGAGGTCGAGCGGCCAGTGCAGTTCCTTGAGCCGCGCATCGGCGGCGCGGCCGGCGGCCTTGTAGTCCTCGGCCTTCTCGCTGGTGATCGGGATCACGCGCGCGCCCAGCGGCAGAAAGATCTTGGCGATGCCGGTGACGTTCGACAGCGGATCGCCCATCGGGACGAGGCGATCGTCGGTGGGGACGATCGTCACGCGCTTCCAGTCGAGCTTGGCCTTGGCGAGATGCTTGTAGAGCACCGCAGGCGTGGTGCCGCCCGGCGTCGCGATCACGGCGCTGCCGCGCGCGTCGATCGCGCTCTCGATGATGAACTGCACGTCACCGGCGAGCGCTTCGCCCATCTCGGCGGCGTCCTCATAGTCCCACCATTCGACTTCGTCGGTCACGCGTTCAGCTCCATCATTCGTTCCAGGTCACGCCGTCGCGCTCGGTGAGCGCGATGCCGGCGCTCGGGCCCCAATTGCCCGAAGCATAGGATTTGGGGTGCATGTCGCTGGCTTCCCAGCCCGCGCGGATTGCATCGATCCATTCCCATTGCGCCTCGACCTCGTCACGCCGGACGAACAGCGTCGGATCGCCCTCGATCAGGTCGAGCAGCAGCCGCTCATAGGCGATGCGGCGGCGGGCATGGGCGAACTCATGGTCGAGGCTGAGGTTCAGCGGCACTTCCCTCAGGCGAATGCCCTCGCGGTCGAGCCCCGGCTGCTTCGCCATCACCAGCAGGCGGACATATTCCTCGGGCTGGAGGCGGATGATCAGCGTGTTGGCGTGGAGCAGCCCGCCGCGATCGGCGAAGATCGAATGCGGCACCGGCTTGAACTGGACGACGATCTCCGAACGGCGCTCGGCGAGGCGCTTGCCGGTGCGCAGGTAGAAGGGCACGCCCTGCCAGCGCCAATTGTCGACATGCGCCTTGATCGCGACATAGGTCTCGGTGCTCGAGGGCTTTTCGAGTTCGTCGAGATAGCCCGGCACGATCTTCCCGTTCACCGCGCCGCCGGTGTATTGGCCGGTCACGGTCAAGTGCGGCACTTCGGCGGGCGTAATCTTGCGCAGCGAGCGCAGCACCTTGACCTTCTCGTCGCGGACCGACGTGCCGTCGTAGCGGGCAGGGGGCTCCATCGCGATCAGCGCGAGCAGCTGGAGCATGTGGTTCTGCACCATGTCGCGCAGCGACCCCATGTCGTCGAAATAGCCGCCGCGGCCCTCGAGGCCCACCGTTTCGGAGACGGTGATCTGGACATGGTCGATCCCGCGCGCGCTCCACACCGGCTCGAACAGCGAATTGCCGAACCTCAGCGCGAGGATGTTCTGGACCGTCTCCTTGCCGAGATAGTGGTCGATGCGGAAGGTCCGCTCCTCGGGAAAGGCCGAGGCGACAATGTCGTTGATCTCGCGGCTGGTCTTCAAGTCGTTGCCGAGCGGCTTCTCGAGCCCGATGCGGACGTTGCCGCAGGCGAGACCGGCGGATTGGAGTCCCTTGATCGTCGGACCGAACAGCCAGGGTGCGGTCGACAGGAAGATCGCGAGGCCGTTCGAGATGTCGCCCAGCTTCTCGGCGAGCGCGGCGAAGCCCTCTGTCTTGGAGGCGTCGAGCGGCTGGTAATGGAGCCGCTCGAGGAAGGATTTGACAGCGCTGTCGTCCTTGCGGTCGGCAGGCAGGAATTCGGCGAGCGCTTCCCCGGCGAAGGCGCGGAAGGCGTCGTCGTCATGGTCCGAGCGCGCGGTGCCGGTGATGGTGAGCCCCTCGGGGAGGAGGCCATCGGCGTGAAGGCCGTAGAGCGAAGGAAGCAGCATGCGCTGCGAGAGATCCCCGGTCGCGCCGAACAGAAGCAGTTTACCAGCCGGCTGAGTCATCGGCGCGCCATTCCTTCACGCAATTCGCTCGCTGTCTCGACACGAAGCGGCCGGAAAGATCAAGCGTTCGAGGGTGCAAAACGTGCCCAGGGCATTCATTCCCTTCCGGATCGCTGGCGCGCTCGTCATCGGACCGGACTCCGATTATGCGTCCGTGGCCCAGCCGAGGAACGCGTCGTGAGCGATGAACCGCCGTCGAAAGCAGATCCCGCCGACGTCTTTCAAAGCACCGTCTATCGGCTGGTGGTGCTTTTCTTCGCCGCGTATCTGGCGGCGTTCTGGTTCGTCCTCGGGCCGAGCAGCCCCTGGTATGCGATCAGCGTGGCGATGGGCACGTTCAGCCTGGGTCCTGCGATCGCCAGGCCCGTCGCGCGATGCGTTCCGCGCCGATGGTTCCGGGTGCCCAGGCGCGAGCGCATTCTCCACCTCGTCCTGGGCATCGGGGTTTTCGAATGGCTGCTCGACGTCTCGGGGTGGAATCGCCACGTGGCCGAACCCATCCGGGGCTTCTCGGGCACCCGGGCGGGTCTATCCGCCCTGGAAGAGAGCATTCGCGCCAATATCAGCGCTCATGGGACCTGCTTCGCCATTCACCTGCTGCTGGGCGCGGCCTGGCGCTGCTGGGGAGGCATCCCTGGAGCGGCGTGCTATGGATGGTGGCGCCGGCGATCGTCCTGCATCTCTACCCGGTGCTCCTGCAGCGTTCGATCCTGCTGCGGCTTCAGCCGCTGCTCGACAAGGCGATCAGAGCACCAGCCCCGCGACCGGGTCGAGCCCGGCCATGATGTTGAGGTTCTGCACCGCGGCGCCCGAGGCGCCCTTGCCGAGGTTGTCGAGCGTCGCGACCAGCCGCGCCTGGCCGCGCTCGGCGTTGCCGAAGACGCGCAGGTTCATACGGTCGGTGCCGGCGAGTTCCTCGATCGTCAGCATCTCGGTGCCTTCGACGTCGAGCACCTGGACGACCGGACTGTCCTTGTACGCGTCGCGCAACGCGGTGGTGATCGCTGCGAGCGACGGCCGGCGGGGGAGGGCATGGAGCGGCAGCGGGACCTCGACGATCATCCCCCGATAGGTGTTCGCCACCGCGGGCTCGAAGATCGGCGGATGCTCGATCTTGGCATGCTTGAGCATCTCGGGCACATGCTTGTGCGCGAGGCCGAGGCCATAGGGGCGGAAGACGGTCTTCGCCTTGCCGCTCTCGAACTCCTCGATCATCGAGCGGCCGCCGCCCGAATAGCCCGAGGTCGCGTTGACGCTCAGCGGGAAGTCGACCGGGATCAGCCCGGCGCGGACCAGCGGACGGACGAGCGCGAGAAAGCCGGTGGGGTAGCAGCCGGGGTTGGTCACCCGCGATGCCGCGGCGATCGCGGCCGATTGAGCGGGCTCGAGCTCGGCGAAACCATAGACCCAGCCGTCGCCGGTGCGGTGCGCGGTCGAGGCGTCGATCACGCGGACCGAGGGGCTCTCGATCAGTGCCACCGCTTCGCGCGCGGCATCGTCGGGCAGGCACAGGATGACGAAGTCGGCGGCGTTGAGCGCCTCGCGCCGCTTGACGCTGTTCTTGCGCAGCGCCTCGTCGAGCAGGAGGATCTCGATCTCGGGCCGGTCCTTGAGCCGATCGCGGATCTCGAGGCCGGTGGTGCCGGCGGCGCCGTCGATGAAGACGCGGATGCTCATGCGGCGTCCTCCCCAAGCGATGCAGCGTCGACATAGCCGACGAGGCCAGTGCCGGGGGAAACGCCCCACGCGCGGTCGCCGGCGAGTTCGAGCAGCTCGAACACATCACCCGGCACGAGCGCGGCGAGCGATTCGGACTCCTTCTGCGGCGCGGCGCGCAGCGTCGTCGCGACCTTGATCACGCGGGAAAGCGGCGCGGCGTAGTGCGGCGCAAAAACGCGGTCCGCCAAGCGGATATCCGCAAGATCGCGGCGCACGGCGCTGGTGCGCGGGTCGACCTGTACCGAACGTCCCTGGAGCGCGAAACGATTACGCGCTGGCCCGCCGGGCTGCTGGCTCGACGTCGTGCCCACCAGCGAGGAAATGCCCGAATTCTGCAAGAAACTCTGCCCCTTCCGCGGTACGGACGACGAAAATGTTGCGCTTGTCGCTGTCGTCTCGTTGCCGGCGCAGATAGCCGAGCGAGCCCAAACGATTCAAGGCACGCGTCACGACGGGCTTCGACACGTTGAGCGAACGCGCGAGTCCGCGGACGGTGTGCGGGCCGACATCCAGGTAAACCAGCAGCAAAAGCGCCATCTGGCGGTTCGTGAGGTCGGGTTCACCCGAGCGAACATAGTCGATCAGGGTGTTCTTCCAGCTCGAAAGCGAGTGGTCGGTCATCGCATTCACGGCACATACTCTTTTACTGGACACTTGTTGCGAAACCGATCCGTTGCCGGACCTTCCGCCAACAACGCACTTGGGCGGGGGAAGGTTTCAGTACAACTGCGGAATGTTCCTGATCGGTATCATTGCAGGGGCGTCATGGGTGACTCGCGGGCGCGGCGAGGCCGTTTTCCGAAGGGGCGGTTGATCGCGCGGGCCTGCTCCCCTATGTCGCGCCTTTCCCGAACAAGGTCCGATCCGCTCCGATGCTCTTTACGCTCCTGCTCGTCATCCAGTTCCTCATCGCGCTCGCGCTGGTCGTCGTGATCCTCGTGCAGCGCTCGGAAGGCGGCGGCCTGACTTCGGGCGGCAGCCCATCGGGGCTGATGTCGGCGCGCGGCGCTGCGGATTTCCTGACGCGCGCGACCGCGATCCTCGCGACCGCGTTCATCCTGATGAGCATCCTGCTCGCGGTGCTGGCGGCGAATCGCCACTCGACCGCGGTCGACACCACGCTCCAGCGTACCGCGCCGGCGCCGGCCGCGCAGCCGACCCCGGTCGACCAGGTGCCGTTCCAGTCGAGCGGCAACGCCACCGGCCCGGTCGTCCCGGCGCAGCAGCAAGCACCGGCGCCGCAGGGCAATTCGGCCGTCCCGCTCGGCCAGTAAGCCGTCGGAGCTTCGGCTCCATTCACAGATTTTTGTGCACCCGCCCGGATTCGGGCGCTTGCCGGTGCGCGTCCATTCAAGCTAGGGCTGTTCTCCCATGGCGCGGTATGTTTTTATCACCGGCGGCGTGGTCTCCTCGCTCGGCAAGGGTCTGATGGCGGCAAGCCTCGCGGCATTGCTGCAGGCGCGGGGCTATTCCGTTCGCATCCGCAAGTTCGACCCGTACCTCAACGTCGATCCCGGGACCATGTCGCCGTACCAGCACGGCGAAGTCTATGTCACCGACGACGGGGCGGAGACCGACCTCGACCTGGGGCATTACGAGCGCTTCACCGGCGTCGCGTCGCGCCAGTCGGACAACGTCACCTCGGGGCGGATCTACCAGACGATCATCAACCGCGAGCGCAAGGGCGACTATCTCGGCGCCACGGTGCAGGTGATCCCCCACGTCACCGACGCCATCAAGGCCTTCGCGCAGGACGACACCGAAGGGCTCGACTTCGTGCTCTGCGAGATCGGCGGGACGGTGGGCGACATCGAATCGCTGCCGTTCATCGAAGCGATCCGCCAGCTCAAGAACGAGCTGGGCCGCGGCCAGTCGATCAGCATCCACGTGACGCTGGTGCCGTACATCTCGGCGGCGGGCGAGCTGAAGACCAAGCCGACCCAGCACAGCGTGCGCGAGCTCGCTTCGTTCGGGGTGCAGCCCGACGTGCTCGTCTGCCGTTGCGAGCAGCCCTTGCCCGAGAGCGAGCGCGCCAAGATCGCGCTGTTCTGCAACGTGCCCAAGGAAGCGGTGATCGAGGCGCGCGATTCGAGCAGCATCTATGCGGTGCCGCTGCGCTACCATGCCGAAGGGCTCGACGAGCAGGTGCTCCGCGCCTTCGGGCTCGAACCCGGCCCGGCGCCGCGGCTCGACCGCTGGTCGGACATCGTCGAGCGGATCGAGAACCCCGAGGGCGAAGTGACGATCGGCGTGGTCGGCAAGTACGTCGGCCTGCCCGATGCCTACAAGTCGCTGCATGAGGCGCTGGTCCATGGCGGCATCGCCAACCGCGTGAAGGTCAATATCCGCTGGATCGACGCCGAGATCTTCGAGGGCGACGAGACCGAGACCGCCGCGAGCCTCGAGCCGATGCACGGCATCCTGGTGCCGGGCGGGTTCGGCGAGCGCGGCAGCGAGGGCAAGATCGCCAGCGTCCGCTTCGCGCGCGAGCGCGGCGTGCCCTTCTTCGGCATCTGCCTCGGCATGCAGATGGCGTGCATCGAAGGCGCGCGGGCCGAAGGGATCGAGGGCGCCTCGACCACGGAGTTCGGCCCGACCGACACGCCGATCGTCGGCATGATCACCGAATGGATGAGCCCCGAGGGGCTGCAGAAGCGCGAGGCCGGCGGCGACCTGGGCGGGACGATGCGGCTCGGCGCCTATCCGGCGAAGCTTGCGGGGAACAGCGTCGCGGCCTCGGTCTACGACGCGACCGAGATCAGCGAGCGCCACCGGCACCGCTATGAGGTCAACACCGCCTATCGCGAGGTGCTCGAGGACGGCGGGCTCGTCTTCTCGGGCATGTCGCCCGACGGGACGCTGCCCGAGATCGTCGAGCGGCCGGACCATCCGTGGTTCGTGGGGGTGCAGTTCCATCCGGAGCTGAAGTCCAAGCCCTTCGACCCGCACCCGCTGTTCAAGAGCTTCATCGGCGCGGCGCTGCGGCAGAGCCGGCTGGTTTAGTCACGCTACTTAATCGTCATCCCGGCGAAAGCCGGGACCCAGGGCCACGAGCGATACCCTCTGCAACCCTGGGTCCCGGCCTTCGCCGGGATGACGTTCCGGGGAGGGGGCGGACGAGAGCGCGTCGGTGTAATGCCGATATAATACAGTTTACACGGTTGACACTCACAATGTGAAAAACCGCCTTTGGCATGAACGAACGCGCAACCGCCCGAAAGCACTGTCGGCGCGGATCGACGATGCGAAAGAGCGACGCCGAGGTTCGCGCCTCAAATCCTATTTTGCAATCCGCCTCGAGCGCGCGAATCAAAAGGCGCCCGGACCGATCGGTCCGGGCGCCCCTGCCGCGGCGCCCAAAGGGAGGAAGACGCCGCTAGCCGTGGTGGGACTGGTTCAGGCCGCGTTGGCCGTGGTGTCGCCGCCGTCGATCGCGCGGAGCGCCGGCGCGCCGTTGACCGCGATCTTGCGGGGCTTCATCGCCTCGGGCACTTCGCGCACCAGTTCGATCGTCAGCAGGCCGTCCGACAGGCCCGCATTCTCGACCCGGATGAAATCGGCGAGCTCGAAGCGGCGTTCGAAGCTGCGGTTGGCGATGCCGAGGTGCAGGTAGCTGCCCTGGTTCTCGCCCTCTTCCTTCTTCCTGCCCGCGACGAGCAGCAGGTTCTGCTGCGCGGTCACGTCGATCTCGTCGGGCTTGAAGCCGGCGACGGCGAGCGTGATCCGGTAGCGGTCTTCCGCCACGCGCTCAAGGTTGAAGGGAGGATAATTCTCGGACGCCGAATGACGCGCGCTGGCTTCGAGCAAGTCGAAGAGACGATCGAACCCGATCGTCGAGCGGCGGAACGGCGTGAAATCAATCTGACGCATACTCAAGTCCTCCAGAGAGCAAAATGAACGTCTTCCCCGGCGCCCGATGCTTCGCGACGCCGACTTCGCCGCGGCCCTCCAAGGCACCGCGACACGCTTAATTTGGGAGCAGGGAAGGGGGTTTCAAGAGCGCCGCCCGCGAGAGACGGAGCTGCCCCGTTAACCCTTCGCTGCGCCGAAACGGGGCGGTCGCACGGCCAACAAATGCGCTTTGGGGTTTGCAAAGCGATTATTTGTCGATTATTCCTATCGGAGAAGTAGGCATTAGGACAGCCACTCTCTAGGGGGATTGCAATGAGCCTTTCGACCGTCACCGCCATGTTGCTTGCCAGTGCCGCTCCTGTTCCGGCCCCGGACACGCCTGTGCAACCCGTTGCCGCGGCGCCCGACGCCGTGACCGATACCGCTGCTGCTGCCGCCGACGATGGTCAGGCCGAGGCGGGCCAGGACATCATCGTCACCGCGCAGCGCCGCGAGGAGCGCGCGCAGGAAGTGCCGATCGCGCTCTCGGTGCTGGGTGGCCAGGAACTCGCCCAGACCGGCTCGAGCAGCGTCGCCAAGCTCCAGCAGCTCCAGCCGGCGCTGCAATTCTATTCGAGCAACCCGCGCAACTCGGCGATCAACATCCGCGGCCTCGGCGCGCCGTTCGGCCTCACCAACGACGGCATCGAGCAGGGCGTCGGCCTCTATGTCGACCAGGTCTATATCGGCCGCGTCGGCGCCGCGACGCTCGACTTCGTCGACGTCGACCGGATCGAAGTGCTGCGCGGGCCGCAGGGCACGCTCTACGGCAAGAACACCACTGCCGGCGCGGTCAACATCACCACGCGCGCGCCGAGCTTCCAGCCCGAAGCCAAGGTGGAGCTGACCGGCGGCAACTACCAGTTCTTCCAGCTCAAGACGTCGCTCTCCGCGCCGATCGCCGACGACACGCTGGCCGTCCGGCTCTCGACGACGCTCACCAAGCGCCACGGCACGGTCGACAACGTCCGCACCGGCGAGAAGCTGCACAAGCTCGACAACATCGGCGTCCGCGGGCAGCTGCTGTGGCGGCCGTCGAACAACCTCGATTTCACGCTGTCGGGCGACTTCAACCTGCAGAACCCGCTGTGCTGCGTCCAATATTACGTCCGCACCGGCGCGACGCAGCGCCCGCTGAACCGCCAGTACGCCGCGCTCGCCGCCGCGTTCAACTACAAGCCCGCGAGCTTCGATCCGTTCGACCGCAAGACCGATGTCGATGCCGACATCAATTCGCGCCAGGAGATCGGCGGCGTCGGGCTGGTCGGCAACCTCGACCTCGGCTTCGCGACGCTGACCTCGGTCTCGGCGTGGCGCTATTGGGACTGGAAGCCGGCGAACGACCGCGACTTCATCGGCCTGCCGATCACCACCGTGTCGCAGAACCCGTCGCACCAGACGCAGCTCTCGCAGGAGCTGCGCCTCTCGTCGAACGGCAACACCCGGCTGAAGTACACGCTGGGCGCCTTCTGGTTCAAGCAGACGATCAACACCCACGGCTCGCAGGTCCAGGGCTCGGCGGCGAGCCGCTGGCTGCTCAATCCGGGCAACGTCGCGGTGGGCTCGAGCGGCTGCGCCACGCCCACGGCAAACGCCTGCAACCCGCTGGTGCTCGACGGCCTGACCTCGACCAACGAGATCCACTTCGACAACACCAGCTTCGCCGTCTTCGGCAAGCTCAACTGGGAAGTGGTCGACGGGCTGAAGATCCAGCCGGGCCTGCGGCTCAACTACGACAAGAAGAGCGGCTCCTATGTCGCGACGGTGAGCATCAACAACTCGGCCTTCCCCAACAAGGTCGCGACCTGCGCCAACACCAGCGCGCTCAATGCCGACCAGCTCAACACGCTGGCGCCGCAATGCTATTCGCCGAAGTTCAGCGACTGGAACATCTCGGGCGACGCGACGATCTCCTATGACTTCTCGCGCGACGTCCACGGCTATGCGACCTTCGCGCGCAGCTTCAAGTCGGGCGGCATCAACCTCTCCGGCCTGCCGCTCAATGCGACCAACACCGGAGTCGATCTCTCGACCCAGACGGTGAAGCCCGAGAAGGAGAACCACTTCGAAGTGGGTCTCAAGACGCAGTTCCTCGATCGGCGCGTGACGTTCAACCTCGCGGGCTTCCTGACCGACATCAACGACTATCAGGCGACCGTGAACAACGGCCAGCTCACGGTGATCCGCGGCTATCTCGCCAATGCCGGCAAGGTGCGGGTGAAGGGCTTCGAATGGGACGCCTCGTTCCAGCCGAGCGAGCGCGCGCGCGTCTACTTCAACGGCGCCTACACCGATGCGAAATACGTCAAGTTCGTCAACGCGCCGTGCCCGCCCGAGCTCTCGGGCGGCAACCCGGCGCTGAACGGCGCGACGCCGGCCGCGCCGGGCACGCCCGGCCTCAGCCCGCTGGTCTGCGATATCTCGGGCCAGGTGCTGCCGGGCATTTCGAAATGGTCGCTGTCGTTCGGCGGCGAAGTGAACCAGCCGGTCGGCGAGGGCGAAGTCTATTTCGGCTATGACGGCAGCTATCGCACGAAGTTCTCGTCGAACCCGTCGCCCTCGGCCTACACCTGGATCAACGGCTATTCGCTCTCGAACTTCCGCCTGGGCTACCGCAAGGGCGACCTCAACGTCTTCGCCTGGGTGCGCAACGCCTTCGACCAGCATTATTTCGAGCTGCTCACGGTCCAGTCGGGATCGACCGGCCTGATCGTCGGCCAGCCGGGCGACGTCCGCACCTTCGGCGCGACGGTGAGCAAGACCTTCTGATCCATCGAGCTTGGCCCGCCACCATGGCCGGGGCGGTCCAGGGGAAGGGGAGTCGCGGCAACGCGGCTCCCCTTCTTGCATCCCTCCCGCCCGCGTTCGGGCGAGGGTCGATTGACGGCTGTGGCTTAATTGCCACGGGTCGGAGGATTTGGATGGAAGGGCTGTGAAAAATTGCAGAATGATGCAGTGAAGTCGATCGCAATTCGTCAATGATTATGAAGGAATTGTGACAAGTTATTCTGTGGATAATCTTGATCTATTCGGAAGATGAAGCGAAAATGAAATCGTGGATAGTTTAATGTTACGAACCGTGTAACATTAGTGTCTGCGAATCATCCTAGGGCCCCGCCGCGACGACAACACGCGAAATGGGGATTCCCAACTATGAACGACCGAACGGCTCTCCGCCTGCGCCTGCTCATGGGCGCGGCACTGATGACGGCTTGCGCCGCGCCCGCGCTCGCCGCGCCGGCGAACGACGCGACGCCTGCCGTCACGGCCGCCGACGACCAGCCCGATGCGACCGCCGGCGAAGGCGATTCGAACGGCGTCGAGGAAATCGTCGTCACGGCGATGAAGCGCGAGACCAACCTCCAGAAGACGCCGATCGCGATCTCGGTGATCGGCAGCGAGGACATCAAGGACCGCCACGTCGAGAGCCTGATCAACCTGGCGGACGGCAGCGTTCCCTCGCTGCGCATCGCCACCTTCGAGGCGCGCCAGTCGGCGCTCACCGTCGGCATCCGCGGCATCGTGCCGTTCGACCAGAACCAGACTGCGCGCGAGCCGGGCGTCGGCGTCTATATCGACGGCGTCTATCTCGGCCGCTCGCAGGGCCTCAACGCCGCGCTCTACGACGTCGAGCGCATCGAAGTGCTCAAGGGCCCGCAGGGCACGCTGTTCGGCCGCAACACCGAAGGCGGCGCGCTGAGCATCGTCACCAAGGCGCCGTCGGGCGAGTTCGAGGGCCGCGCCAGCGCGGGCGTCGGCAACTACGGCAGCTACAATGGCGAGATCCACCTCGACATGCCGGCCTTCGCCAATGTCGCGCTCAAGTTCGACGGCGTGATCCAGCACCAGGATCCGACCACCAGGGACCCGCTCGTCGGCTCGATCGGCTGGGACGCCTACAACCGCGTCGGCGGCCGCGTCGCCGCGCGCTGGCAGCCGTTCGACGGCCTCACCGCCGACTTCGCGTTCGACAAGGCGCGCGACGAGAATACGCCCTTCTACAGCCAGCTGGTCAACTACAACCCGACCGGCCTGCCCGTCGGTACCTATGTCGGCACGCAGCTGACCTACAATGGCGCGAACTGCACCGCCGGCTCGACCTGCATCGCGCCGCTGCCGGCATCGGTGAAGGTCCATCCGGAGCGCCAGGACGTCGCCGATATCGGCGTGCCGCAGCAATGGTCGGTCGACAAGACTCAGGGCGTCAGCGCGAACCTCAAGTACAAGGTCTCGCCCGCCGTGGAACTGCGCTCGATCACCGCGTGGCGCCGCGTCTCGACCAACCAGTTCGACAATTCGGGCGGCCCCGAGCGCACCCCGGCCTTCTCGCCGTTCGACCCGACCAAGGTGAAGCCGAACGGCACCTACACCACCAACGCGAGCGGCGTGTTCAGCCGGTACAGCCTTTCGGACCTGTACCAGAGCCAGTTCAGCCAGGAGTTCCAGGCGGTCGGCAGCCTGCCGCAGCTCGATTACGTCGCCGGCCTCTATTACTTCACCGAGCAGGCGCGTGAATCGGCGGCGACGCCGAGCTCGAACCTGTGGACCGACGCCACCGGCGCCACCTACACGATCCTGCCGGCGCAGGTCTCGGGCCCGATCAGCGCGGGCAACCAGGGCTGGGCCTATGGCTCGCGCCTACTGACCCGCGCCAGCTATGCCAAGGCGCGCAGCTATGCGGCGTTCGGCCAGGCGACCTATTCGCCGGACTGGGCACCCGATTTCCACCTGACCGCCGGCGGCCGCTACACCAAGGACAAGCGCAACGGCACGCTCTACATCGTCAACAACACGGCGACGAACTTCAAGCTCCACTATGACAAGGGCCGGTTCGACCCGATGGTGACGCTGGCGTTCGATCCGTCGTCGGACATCGACCTCTACGCCAAATATTCGACCGGCTACCGCGCCGGCGGCGCCAACGACCGCTCGTCGAACTTCAGCGCCTTCGGTCCGGAGACGGTCAAGTCGTACGAGCTCGGCGCGAAGATGGACTTTTTCGAGCACAAGGCGCGGCTGAACCTCGCGGGCTACATCATGGACCGCACGGGCACCCAGATCGACTTCGACTTCATCGACTCGACTCCGGGCAGCCCGACGCTCAACGCGCACACGCAGAACACCGCGAATGCCTCGGGCATCACCAAGATCCGCGGCCTCGAAGCGGACCTCACGCTGCGCCCGGTGGAGCATCTGACGCTCGGCGCGTCCTATGCCTATACCTACACGCACGTGCCGGCGACGCCGAACCCCAACCCGGATCCCGCCGGCCAGCCGGCCGGCACGATCCATGGCAAGCTGACGCAGGTGTTCATCGTCTACACGCCGGAGAACGCCGCCTCGGGCTACATCGACTATGAGATCCCGGTGGGCAGCGAGGCCAGGGTGCGCCTGCACCTCGACGCCGCTTATTCGGATCCGCAGCACAGCTTCGACTCCGAGACGACGATGACCGACTCGAGCTTCATCGTGAACGGCCGCATCGCGCTGGCCGACATCCCGGTGGCGAGCAACGGCAGCAAGGTGACGCTGTCGGTCTGGTCGCGCAACCTGTTCAACGAAGAGCATATCTATCGCATCGACAATGCGAATGCGAAGACGCTGGGCTATTATGCGAACTTCAACCCGCCGCGGACCTTCGGCGTGGACGGTTCGGTGAGCTTCTGATCCACCTTCCGGCGGCCGGTGCCCTTCGGTGCCGGCCGCCGATCCCGGTTCTCTGGGGGGAAGTCCGGCCTGGATGGCGCGAGCCGTCCGGGCTGGATTTGTTTCATTCACTCCGGGCCGTGATCCCGGCGAAAGCCTGGACCCCGGGGTTACTGAGGATATCGCTCGTGGCCCTGGGTCCCGGCTTTCGCCGGGATGACGATTTAATCGAAGGCGAAGGCTTAATCGAAGGCGAAGACTTAATCGAAAGGCGAAGACATCTCAGGCCCGCGGCACGCGCATCACGACGCGCAGGCCGGGCCTCGCATCCTCGAGCGTGATCGATCCGCGGTGGAGCCGCGCGATCGCCTCGACCAGCGGCAGGCCGAGGCCATGGCCGGCGCCGCCGCGGCTCTTGTCGAGCCGGCCGAAGCGGCGGAGCGCGAGCGTGTGCTGGCCCTCGGCGATCCCCGGGCCATCGTCGCTGACCGTCAGCAGCGCGCAACTGCCTTCGCTCGACACCGCCACGGCGATATGCGTGCTCTGCGGGGTGTGGCGCTGGGCGTTGGCGATCAGGTTGATCAGCGCCTGGGTGAGCAGCTGGCGGTCGCCCTGGATCGCGACGGGCGGGCAGGGGCCGACCGCGAGGCTGCGGCCGCTGTCGGCGACCACCGGCTCCATTACGGCGACGACTTCCTCGGCGAGCTCGCCCAGGTCGAGCCGCGCGAAACCGGCGCGGCGGTCGCCGCCCTCGACTTCGGCGATGCGCAATACCGCGGCGAACATCGCGAGCAGCTCGTCGCTCGTCGCGATCGCATCCTCGATCTCGTCGCGCACTGCCGCCGCGTCGGGGCGGCGCGCGAGCCGGTCGAGCTGGCCGCGCAGGCGGGCGAGGGGCGCGCGCAGGTCGTGCGCGACGTCGCTCGAGACATTGTGCATCGCCGCCATCAGGTCGGCGATGCGGTCGAGCATGCGGTTGAATGCATGCGCCTGCTGGTCGAACTCGCTGTGCGAGCCGTCGATCGGCACTCGGCTGGCCATGTCGCCGTCGATGATCGCGTTCGCCGTCGCGCGCAGCGCCCGGCCGCGCCGGCTGACGAGCAGGCCGAAGACCGTGAGCCCCGCGATCACGATCAGCACGATCGAGCCGAAGCCGAGCACATAGATGCGCGCGCGTGCCGCGTGGTAGTTGTCGATCGGCTCGGTCTCGGCGACGGTGGTGAGCGTGTAGCCGCCGCCCAGCTGCCGGACGAGCGCGCGGCCTTCGTTCAGCCCCTTGATCCCCTCGCGCACGCCGATCGTCGAAAAGCCTGGAGGCAGCGTGTGCGAGAGCACGACATTGCCGCCCAGCTGCCGGCCGTCGGGGCCCGTGAGCTCGAAGCCCAAGTCGCCGGTATCGCGCTCGGCGCCGGTGCGGCCGATGCGCGCGACGAGTTCCTGCGCGGTGGTGCGCTGGCCCGCACCGATCACCGCGTCGCTCGCCGCGGCGATGCGCGCGTCGACGAGCCGCTTCAGCGCTCCGCGAGTCGCGGAGTAGGTGAGATAGCCGGTGAGCGTTGTCGCCGTGAAGAAGGCGAGCAGGAAGATCGTGGTCAGCCCGCGCAGCGAGCGAAGCGGCGGAAGGAGCGCCATTCAGCCGCGGAGGAGGTAGCCGACGCCGCGCACCGTCGCGATCGGGTCCTCGCCGCCGTCGGCGGTCAGCTTGATCCGCAGCCGGCGGATATAGGCGTCGACGAGGTTGGTGCCCGGATCGAAATCATAGCCCCAGACGCGCTCGAGCAGCATCGCGCGGGTGAGCACCGTGTCGGGATTGCGGACGAACTCGGCGAGCAGCTTGAACTCGATCCGCGGCAGGTCGATCGCCTTGCCGTCGCGCCAGGCGCGGAAGCGCGTGGGGCTGAGCGTGATATCGCCGGCGCGCAGGGTGTCGCCCGAGCCGCTGCCCGTGCCGGTCCAGCCGCGGCCGCGCAGCACGGCGTGGATGCGCGCGTTGAGCTCCTCGGCGGGAACGGGCTTGACGACATAGTCGTCGGCGCCGGCCTCGAGCCCCTCGATCTTCTCCTTCGACCGGCCGAGCGCGCTGAGCATGATGATCGGCACGGTCACCTGGGTGCCGCGCAGCCGCTCGAGCACGGTCACACCGTCGAGCGAGGGCAGCATCCGGTCGAGGATAACCGCGTCATAGGGCGTCTCGCTGACCGAGCGGATCGCCTCGGGTCCGTCGGCGGCGACCTGGACCTGATGGCCGAAGCTGCGCAGCTCGTCGGCGATGATGCCGGCGAGCGCGGCATCGTCCTCGACCAGCAGGAGGTTGAGGGTAGCGGGGAGGACAGGGGCGTTCATGGCATGGGATCCGGCCGCAGGAGTGCGCGAGGGTGTAGCAGCGAGGCGGGGGCGGGCGAAGCACTACTTAGGTTTTAGGTGCGGTGCAGCAGGCCCATCGCCAGAGCGTCATCGTGCCATCCTCAACCGTCATCCGGCGAAAGCCGGGACCCAGGGCCAGGGCCATGTCGCTTGCTGCCCTGGGTCCCGGCTTTCGCCGGGATGACGAAGAAGGGTGAGGGGTGACGGCACAATAGAGAGGAAAACGGGCCCCAAAAGCGGAAGCGCCCGGGCCGTTTCCGACCCAGGCGCCCGCGTGACGAATGCTTCGTCAGCCCCCTTTGTCAGGCCTCGCCCGCACACTCGCACTTGCCTGCGAGCGGAGCTGAGGACCTCCCCGAACCACGGCCATTGCCTGCGTTTCGACATGGGCTTGCTATGCCCGGCCGGCGGCTTTGTCACCCGTTCGCGGAGCCTCCGGCGCAGATTGGCCGCACCCTGTGTCCCTTTCGCAACAGGGGCTTGCACCGCTTCTCCATTTGCCACGCTCCCCGGACCTGCCCTAGAGCAGGCGCCGTTCCTTCATCTGGCAGGCCGAACCCACCTTGATCCTGTTGTCGCGCTACGAGCGGATGATCGCCCGCCGCTATCTGCTTCCCGGCCGCGGCGAGGCCTTCATCGCCGTGGTCGCCGGCTTCAGCCTGGGCGCGGTGATGCTGGGCGTCGCCGCGCTGATCGTGGTGATGAGCGTGATGAACGGCTTCCGCGCCGAGCTGTTCGACAAGATCACCGGCCTCAATGGCCACGCCGTGATCCAGGGCTACAACGGCCAGCTGCGCAACTGGCAGCAGGTGGTGAAGGAAGCGCGCGCGACGCCGGGGATCACCAAGGCGACGCCGCTGATCGAGCAGCCGCTGTTCGCCAGCTTCAACGGCCGCGTCGAGTTCGCGCTGGTCCGCGGCATGGAAGTCGCCGACATGCTCGAGAGCCCGTCGCTGAAGGGCAGCGAAGTGCTCGGCCGATTCGCCAAGCTGCAACCGGGCGAGCAGCAGATCGCGATCGGCTCGCGGCTCGCCGAGTCGCTCGGCGCGACGATCGGCAGCGACATCGCGATCATCAGCCCCCAGGGCTCGGCCACACCGTTCGGCACGATGCCGCGGATCGTGCAGTACAAGGTCGCGGTGATCTTCGAGGTCGGCGTCTACGACTATGACAAGCAGTTCGTGATCATGCCGATGCAGGACGCGCAGACGCTGCTGCTGATGGGCGATTCGGTGGGGATGATCGAAGTCGACACGGTCGACGCCGACAAGGTGGGCACGATCCTGCCGCCGCTCGCCGAGAAGATGCAGGGGATCGCCCAGATCGTCGACTGGCGGCAGATGAACCGCGAGCTGTTCGAGGCGGTGTCGGTCGATCGCGTCGTCTCGTTCACCGTGCTCTCGATCATCCTGATCGTCGCCTCGTTCAACATCGTCTCGTCGCTGATCATGCTGGTGCGTACCAAGAGCCGCGACATCGCGGTGCTCAGGACGATGGGGGCGACGCCGGCCAGCCTGATGCGGATCTTCGTCACCGTAGGCACCACGATCGGCGCGTTCGGCGTCGCGGCGGGCGGCGTGCTGGCCTTCCTGTTCATCACCTTCCGCCAGCAGGTCGCCTCGTTCATCGGGCTGGTGACGGGGCAGAACATCTGGGACCCCTCGATGCGCTTCCTCACCGACCTGCCGGCCAAGACCGATCCGTTCCAGACCGCGGGGATCTGCGCGATGGCGATGCTCTTCACCTTCGTCGCGACGCTCTATCCGGCGTGGAAGGCGTCGCGCACCGATCCGGTGCAGGTGCTCCGCTATGAGTGAGCCGGTCCTCCAGACGATCGGTCTCCGGCGCAGCTTCACCCAGGGCGGCGAGACGATCGAAGTGCTGCGCGGCGTCGACCTCGCGGTGATGCCCGGGGAGATCGTCGCGCTGCTCGGCCCCTCCGGCTCGGGCAAGTCGACGATGCTCCAGGCGGTGGGGCTGCTCGAGGGCGGGTTCGAAGGCTCGATCCGCATCGGCGGCAAGGAAGCGGCGCAGCTGAACGACGCCGGCCGGACGGCGGTGCGCCGCGACCGTCTCGGCTTCGTCTACCAGTTCCACCACCTGCTGCCCGATTTCACCGCGCTCGAGAATGTCGTGCTGCCGCAGCTCGTCCACGGCGCGGCGCGGCCTGCCGCCGAGGCGCGCGCGCACGAGCTGCTCGCGGCGCTGGGCCTCGACAAGCGCGAGACGCACCGGCCGAACCAGCTTTCGGGCGGCGAGCAGCAGCGCGTCGCGGTCGCGCGCGCGCTCGCCAACCGGCCGGCGCTGGTGCTGGCCGACGAGCCGACCGGCAACCTCGACGAGGCGACGGCGGACAAGGTGCTCGAGGAGTTCCTGCGGCTGGTGCGCGGCCAGGGTTCGGCGGCGCTGGTCGCGACGCACAACGAGCGGCTCGCGGCGCGGATGGACCGGGTGGTGCGGCTGCACGAGGGGCTGCTGGAGTGACGCCGCCACCGAGCTGGACCGAGACCCCCACGCTCGCCGGCCGCCACGTTACGCTGCGGCCGCTCGCGCGCGAGGATCGCGATGCGCTGGTCGAGGCGAGCAGCGACGGGCGGTTGTGGGAGCTGTTCTATTCGCTTGCGCCGGGGCCAGAGAGCGTCGATCTCTGGATGGACCATAGCTTCCGCGAGAAGGCGCAGGGCCGCGGCATGCCGTTCACCGTGCTCGATGCCGAGGGCCGCGTCGCCGGCTCGACGCGCTATCTGCGGATGAACCCGGCCAATCGCCGCGTGGAGATCGGCGGGACCTTCTACGCACGGCGCGTCCAGCGCACCGGGCTCAACACCGAGGCCAAGCTGCTGCTGCTCGAATACGCCTTCGAGACGCTCGGCTGCGTTTGCGTCCAACTGCGCACCGACTGGTTCAACAAGGCCTCGCAGCGCGCGATCGAGCGGCTCGGCGCCAAGAAGGACGGGGTGCTGCGCGGCCAGCGGATCATGCCCGATGGACGCGTGCGCGATACGGTGGTGTATTCGATCCTCGAGCAGGAATGGCGTGGGGTCCGCCAGAACCTCGAGATGATGCTGGCAAGGGGGGATGCCAAATGAGCGCGATCACCGAAATCCCGGTCAAGGCGGCCGACGGCGGCGAGGTCGATCTCTCGGCCTGGGCCGGGCAGGTGCTGCTGATCGTCAACACCGCGTCGAAATGCGGGTTCACGCCGCAATATGCCGGGCTCGAGGCGCTTTGGCGCAAGTACAAGGCGCAGGGGTTCGCAGTGCTGGCGTTCCCGTGCAACCAGTTCGGCGCGCAGGAGCCGGGCGACGCGGCCGAGATCGCGAGCTTCTGCTCGCTCACCTACGACGTGACCTTCCCGGTCTTCGCCAAGGTCGACGTCAACGGCCCCGATGCCGCGCCGCTGTTCGAAGCGCTCAAGCACGACGCGCCGGGGCTGCTCGGCTCCGAGGCGATCAAGTGGAACTTCACCAAGTTCCTCGTCGATCGCGCGGGCAAGGTCGTCCACCGCTATGCGCCGACCACGGCGCCCGAAGCGCTCGAGAAGGACATCGAGGCGCTGCTGTGAGCGAACCCGAATCGCTCGCGACCGAAGAAGCGCTCACCGTCCACATCCGCCGCCACGGGCTCGACCGGCTGATCATGGTCTCGGACGGCGTGTTCGCGATCGCGGTCACGCTCGCCGCGATCGAGATCCACATGCCGCACGACGTCACCGACTTCGGCGCGCTCGTCCATGCGATGACGCGGCCGGTGCTCGGCTATCTGGTGAGCTTCGCCGTGGCGGCGATCTTCTGGATCAGCCATCGCGATCTGTTCGCGCGGCTGCGGCGAGTCGATGCGGTGCTGACGGTGCTGACGCTCATCCTGCTCGCGCTGGTCGCGCTCATCCCGGCGACGGTGGGCGGCGTCTACCTGCAGCACAGCGATGATTCGACGTTCAAGCTCTGGGCGACGACGATGGTGGGCTGCGGCACGGCGAATTCGGCGATGTGGCTGTATGCCGCGGTGCATCCCTCGCTGATGCTGCCCGACGTACCGCGAGAATTCCGCTGGACGCGGGCGATCCTGTCGACGGCGATGCCGCTGATCTTCCTGACGGTGCTCTTCCTGCCGCAGGACTCGAGTCTCTATGTCCTGCCGCCGCTCGCGGTAGCGGCGCTGGTGATGCGCCGGGTGGTGCTGCCGCGCCTGCTCGGGCGCGACGCGAAACGCTGAGCGCGGTGATGAGGGTGGGAGGAAGGAAACACCCCCACCACCGCGCTTAGGGACCGACGGGCGTGGAGGAAGGGCGCCCGCCGCTCCTTTTTCGTCAGCCCGCCAGGCTCGGCAGGCAGATCACATACTGGCCGTTCGCTTCCATTGCCCGGCCTTCGGTATCCTCGAGCACGTCGTTGCCCGCGATCAGCTTGCCGAGGTTGGCGAGCGTCGAGAACACCGAGGCGGCACCGCCCAGCGGCTTTCCGCGGCGATCGCGGCGCGGCTTGGGGCGAGCGTTGCGCGGCTCGCGGCGGCGCGGCGGCGCCGGCGGGGCGAGGCGCTGCATCCGCGCCGCGACCGAGGCGGCGTCGGCCGAGCGGCCGAACTCGCGCCACACGACGCGGAAGCCCTTGGGAACCTCGCTCCACTCGCCGCCTTCCTCGATGCGGATGAGGTCGCAGCCGCAGCGGTGGCAGGTGCAGAAGTCGAGCCCCTGGTTGTGGAAGTGGCTGGTCTCGGCGACATGGCCGGCGACGGAGCAGAGCAGGGTCATTTCAACGATACTCCAAAACGCGATACGCAGATTACACTCAGTTAAACCGTTGGTTTAACTGCGGTTCATTCCCGTTGCCCAACAATCGCCACAATAAGACCCCCTGTCTGACCCGACGATGAACCGTTCTGTTTCGTCGGCGAACCGAATTGATCGATGTTATGGTTTTCACGCAATTAACCGCGATTCGCCAGTCAGGGCGTGTACCTTACGAGGTGGCCATTAAGGGCGAATCCGGGTGATTTGGGTCCGCGCACCGGACCGCCTACAATAGCGAAATTCCTGTTGATATCCGTGCCCTGCGGGTTGGCAGATCGGGGTCCGCGCCCCTAGGTTCCGGCATGGCGCATTCGGGATTCGTGCCCCTCAGGGTCTTTTCGTCGTACACGATGCTCGAAGGGGCGATCGAGCCCAAGGCGATCGCCAAGCGCGCGCGCGAGCTGGGGTTCCCGGCGGCGGGCGTCGCCGATCGCAACGGGCTCTATGCCTCGATGATGTTCGGCGACGCGGCGGCCAAGGCGGGTGTGCAGCCGGTGATCGGCACGCTGCTCGCAGTGGCGCGGCCCGACCTGCCCGAGGGTGCGCCGCCCGCGATCGACTGGCTCGCGCTCTATGCGCAGGACGACACCGGCTATGCCAACCTCTGCGCGCTCGTCTCGATGGCGCACCTCGACCGGCCGATCGAGCTGGACGCGCATGTGCCGTTCGAGTCGCTGGCGCGGCACACCGAGGGGCTGCTCTGCCTGACCGCGGGGGGCGAGGGCGCGCTCGCCCGGCTGTTCGCCGAGGGGCAGGATTCGGCCGCCGAAGCCTATGCGACTCGGCTCGAGTCGCTGTTCCCCGGTCGGCTGTACGTCGAGATCACCCGCCGGCTCGATCCGGTCGAAGGCGCGGCCGAGCCCAGGCTGCTCGAGCTCGCCTATGCCCGCGACCTGCCACTGGTCGCGACCAACCCCTGCTGCTTCGCCGCGCAGGATTTCCACGAGGCGCATGACGCGATGCTCTGCATCGCCAGCGGCAATTACGTCGCCGGCGACGAGCGGCCGCGCAGCTCGCCCGATGCGTGGATGAAGCCCGCCAACGACATGAAGGCACTGTTCGCCGACCTGCCCGAGGCGATCGCGAATACCCTGGTGGTGGCGCAGCGCTGCGCGGTGATGGCGCCCAAGCGCAAGCCGATCCTCCCCAGCCTCGCCGGCGACCGCGAAGGCGAGGCGGCGATGCTGCGCGAGGAGGCGCGCAAGGGGCTCGACAAGCGCCTCGCCAAGATCGCCGAGCTCGAGGGCCTCGCGCCCGAGGGCGACTGGACCCAGGCCTATCGCGACCGGCTCGAGTTCGAGCTCGACACGATCGTGACGATGGGCTTCCCGGGATACTTCCTGATCGTCGCCGACTTCATCCAATGGGCGAAGGCGCACGACATACCGGTGGGCCCGGGCCGCGGCTCGGGCGCGGGCTCGGTGGTCGCCTGGGCGCTGACCATCACCGATCTCGATCCCTTGAAGCTCGGGCTGCTCTTCGAGCGCTTCCTCAACCCCGAGCGCGTGTCGATGCCCGACTTCGACATCGACTTCTGCGAAACCCGGCGCGGCGAAGTGATCCGCTACGTCCAGCAGAAATACGGCGGCGACCATGTCGCGCAGATCATCACCTTCGGGACGATGAAGGCGCGCGCGGTGCTCAAGGACACCGGGCGCGTGCTCCAGATGGGGTACGGGCACGTCGACCGGCTCGCCAAGCTGATCCCGAACCTGCCGACCGACCCCTGGACGCTCGACCGCGCGCTGAACGGCGTCGCCGAGTTCAACGCCGAATACCGCCAGGATTCGAACGTCCGCCACCTGATCGACCTGGCGATGAAGCTTGAGGGCCTGCCGCGCCACAGCTCGACCCACGCCGCGGGCGTGGTGATCGGCGACCGGCCGCTCGCCCAGCTCGTCCCGCTCTACCGCGATCCGCGCTCGGACATGCCCGTCACCCAGTTCGACATGAAATATGTCGAAGGCGCGGGGCTGGTGAAGTTCGACTTCCTCGGCCTCAAGACGCTGTCGGTGCTCAAGAAGGCGGTCGAGCTGCTCGCCGACCGAGGCATCGAAGTCGACCTCGACGCGCTCGCCTGGGACGATCCCGAGGTCTATGCGTTGCTCCAGCGCGGCGACACCGTCGGCGTGTTCCAGCTGGAATCGGACGGGATGCGGCGCACGCTCGCGGCGGTGCGCCCGTCGAACTTCGGTGACATCATCGCGCTCGTCTCGCTCTACCGCCCGGGCCCGATGGACAATATCCCGAGCTTCGGCCGCCGCAAGAACGGGCAGGAGGACATCGCCTATCCGCACGCGCTGCTCGAGCCGATCCTGAAGGAGACCTATGGGATCTTCGTCTATCAGGAACAGGTGATGCAGGCGGCGCAGATCCTCGCCGGCTACAGCCTGGGCGGCGCCGACCTCCTGCGCCGCGCGATGGGCAAGAAGATCAAGGCCGAGATGGACGCGCAGCGCGCGACCTTCGTCGAAGGGTCGGCCCAGACCCACAGGATCCCGGCGGGCAAGGCCAACGAGCTGTTCGACCTGATCGACAAGTTCGCCGGCTATGGCTTCAACAAGAGCCACGCGGCGGCCTATGCGCTGCTCGCCTATCAGACCGCCTGGCTGAAGGCGCACCATCCGCACGAATTCTACGCCGCCTCGATGTGCTTCGACATCGACCAGACCGACAAGCTCGCGGTGTTCGCCGAGGACATGAAGCGCTTGGGCGTGACGGCGAGCCCGCCCGACATCAATGCCTCCGAAGCGGCGTTCATGGTCGAATCGAAGGACGGCGAGCTGGCGGTGCGCTATGGCCTCGCGGCGCTGAAGGGCGTGGGCGAGCGGGCGATGGAGCTGCTGGTCGAGGAGCGCCAGCGTGGCGGCCGCTTCCAGAGCCTCGACGATTTCGCGCGGCGGATCGATCCGCGGCTGATCAACAAGCGCCAGCTCGAGACGCTCGCCGGCGCGGGCGCGTTCGACGCGATCGAGCCCAACCGGCCGGGCGTCTATGCCGCGGCCGAGACGATCCTCGCGGTCGCGCAGCGCACGCACGAGAGCCGGACGAGCGGGCAGGGCGGGCTGTTCGGCGAGAGCGAGCGCGGCGGCGGCGCGATCCAGTTGCCGCAGAGCGCGACCTGGTCGCTCGCCGAGCGGATCAACGCCGAGCGCGACGCCTTCGGCTATTATTTCTCGGCGCACCCGCTCGACCGCTATGCCCATCTCGCCAAGGCGCACAGCGCGCGCGCGATCGCCAGCCTGCCCGAGATCCCGATCCCCGAAGGCGCGCGCGTCGGCGCGACGATCGCCGCGCTGATCGACGATGCGCGCTGGCGCACCTCGGCGCGCGGCAACCGCTATCTGATGGCGACCTTGTCCGACACCAGCGGGATGGTGCCCGCGAGCTGCTTCGACGAGAACGTCGCGAAGGAGATGGAGGACATCGCCCGCGCCGGCGGCTGCGCGGTGCTCACCGTCGAGCTCGACAAGCGCCCGGGCGAGGACATGCCGCGCGCCGCGGTGAAGCGCGTCCAGCCGTTCGAGACGCTGGCGAGCTCGGCGCAGATGATGCTCGAGCTGGCGGTGAAGGACCCGGTGGCGCTGCCTGCGCTCGCCGGGCTGATCGGCGAGCTGCGCGGCGGACGCTGCACCGTGCGGCTGTGGGGGCCGATGGGCGATCGCGGCGAAGTCGAGCTCGTGCTGGGCCGCACCTTCCGCCTCGACGAGGAGATGCTCGACCGCATCCGCGCGCTGCCGGGCGTCGCCTCGGCAAGCTTCGGCGAATCGCAGCGGACGTTGGCAGTGGCGGCCTGAGGCCCCGTAACAACCGTTCGAATCCCGGAGGGTGGGAGCATCTCGCTCTCGACAGTTGCTACTCCGCCGGGATAGCTGAATGCGGATTTGACCGGGTTGAACCCCAACCGTCATCCCGGCGAAAGCCGGGACCCAGGGCAGCGAGCGACGTCCTCTGCGGCCCTGGGTCCCGGCTTTCGCCGGGATGACGATTCAGGGATGGGCTCGAGTCCAGGCGCCAGAGCGAGAAGGCGAGAAGCGATGCTGGGAGGGATGCAGGATTTCGAGCTGCGCGTGATGCGGCTGCTCGACCATGCGGAGCGCGAACATTGGGCGCGCGAGCATGTCACACGCTGGGCGGACGGCAGCGAGACGCGCACGACCTGGGCCGGCGTGGCGCGCGATTCGAAGAAGCTGGCGCAGGCGCTCGAGCGGCTCGGCATGAAGCCCGGCGACCGGATCGCGACGCTGGGGATGAACCACAGCCGCCACCTCGTCGCCTGGTACGGCACGATCGGGATGGGCGGGATCATCCACACGATCAACCCGCGCCTGTTCGACGAGCAGCTCGTCTACATCGCCAACCACGCCGAAGACCGCGTGCTGTTCTACGACCGGGCGTTCCAGCCCATCGTGGATCGCCTGCGAGCGCAATGGACGAGCATCGAGCATTACATCGTGTTCGACAGCGACGGCGCCGATGGGTTCGAGGCGCTGATCTCGCAGGAGGACGGCGTCTATCGCTGGCACGAGGGGCCCGAGCGCGACCCGTGCATGATCTGCTACACCAGCGGCACCACCGGCAACCCCAAGGGCGTGCTGTACGAGCATCGCTCGACGATGATCCACGCCATGGCCGAAGTCGCGCCCTGGGTGTTCAACATGTCGCCGCGATCGGTGATCATGCCGATCGTGCCGATGTTCCATGCGGCGGCCTGGGGCCTGCCCTTCGCGGGGGCGCTGGCGGGATCGAAGTTCGTCTATTCGGCGGTCAACGATCCCAAGGTGATCTGCGAGCTGATGAACCGCGAGAAGGTCACCCATTCGGCGGGCGTGCCGACGGTGTGGCTCGGCATGTTCCAGCACATCGACGAGACCGGCGAGCAGCCCCGGACGCTGCAGCACGTCACGATCGGCGGATCGGCGGCGCCGCGCGCGATGATCGACCGGATCATGGGAATGGGGATCGAGATCAAGCATCTCTGGGGCATGACCGAGACCTCGCCGATCGGCACCGCGGGCACGCTGCCGGTGAGCTGGGAGGAAATGGATCATGAGGCGCGGCTGGACCTGATGTGCAAGCAGGGGCGCGTGCCCTTCGGCATCGAGCTGCGCGTGGTCGACGACGAGGGCGTGGTCCAGCCGCGCGACGGCAAGAGCTCGGGGCGGCTCCAGGTGCGCGGGCCCTGGGTGGTGAAGCGCTATTTCAAGGCGGCCGAGGATGCGGTCGACGCCGACAACTGGTTCGATACCGGCGACGTGGCGGTGCTGCATCCCGACGGGGTGATGCAGATCACCGACCGGGCCAAGGACGTGATCAAGTCGGGCGGGGAGTGGATCAGCTCGGTCGATCTGGAAAACGCCGCGGTCGGCTGCGCGGGCGTCGCCGAGGCGGCGGCGATCGGCGTGCATCACCCGAAATGGGAGGAGCGGCCGCTGCTGCTCGTGGTCCGCAAGCCGGGGAGCATGGTGAGCGCGGAGGAGATCCAGGCGCACCTTGCCGGGCATGTCGCGAAATGGTGGCTGCCGGACGAGATATTGTTCGTCGACTCGCTGCCGCATACCGCGACGGGGAAGCTGCTGAAGACCGCGCTTCGGGACCAGTACCGGGATTATAAGCTCGCGGTTGCGTAGCCAGCCGCTCCTGATCCGTCATCCCGGCGAAAGCCGGGACCCAGGGTTACGGAGGATTTCGCTCGTGGCCCTGGGTCCCGGCTTTCGCCGGGATGACGACTGAGAGGTTTAGTTGGTGGTCAGGATCGCCTGGCTCACCGTATCCCGCCACGCGTCGCGGAACTTCGCGCAGCCACGGATCGTCTCGAGCGCGCGGTCGAGCGACAGGGTGGTGATGCTCGCCAGCCGCGGCCGCAGCATCGCGTCGATGCGGTCGGCATAGGCGGGGGTGCAGAGCTTCGAGAAATAAGTCGCCGAGCGCGCCGCGAAGATGCCGCCGTTCGAGCCCGCCAGCGCGTCGAACCGGTCGAGCATGAAGTTCGCAGCCACATCGCGCGTCGCCGGCACGCCCATCAGCGCGCGCGCGGCCGATGCCTTGTCGGCGAGGCGGAGGCGCGCGTCGTCGAAGTCCTTGAGGAACCAGCCCGCCACGTCGACATTGCCCGCGTCGCCGATCGCGCCGAGCGTGGCGCTGCGCAGCTCGCCGCTGCTGTCGTCGAGCGCGCGGGCGAGCAGCTGCTGCGCATAGGGCAGGCCGCGCTCCTCGATCGAGACGGTGAAGGCGAGCCGCATGAACTGCGGGTCGAGCGCCTTGGCGTCGCCGCCGAGCCAGGCGTCGGCCGCGGCGATGAGCCTGGCGCGCGTACCCGTGTCGCGCGCGGTGTTCGCGACCAGCTCGGCGACAGCGGCGCGGAGCTTCTGCCGGTCGGGGTCGTCGGCGGCATGCGCGCCGAGCGCCGGATCGAAGCCGAGCGCTGCGAGCCTGGGGCCATAGATGCTGCCGATCAGCGCGCGGAACCTGGGCATCGCGGCGTCGGACACCAGCTCGCGCGTCGCGAGGTCGGCGAGGCGCTTGCCGTTGTCGACCGCGACGTTCGAATCCCTGTTGCCCGCCAGCGCGCGCGCCGCCGCGAACAGCCGCGAGGGATCGCCGCCGTGCGCGTAGAAGCTTGCCCACAGGCTGTCGTCGAGCGCGAGGCCCTCGCCCGCGGGCAGGCCGGCGCCCGTGGCGATCAGCCGGTCCCAGTCGGCGGGGTCGAGCTCGAAGCGGTAATAGCCCCAGCCGCCCGCATTGGGCACGATCACGCCCGTGCCGGGCGAAGCGATCGCCTGGCTCGCCTTGTCGAGCAGGGCGCAGCGCTTCTCGGCTTCGATCCGGTAGCAGAAGGGCACGGTCCAGAGCTGTGCCGGGGCGGTCTCGCCGAAGGGGGCGTAGCGGCGCTGGGCGATGGTCAGCTGGCCGTCGGCGCGGTGGATCGTCAGCACGGGCACGCCCTGCTGGTCGACGAAGCTGCGCAGCGAGGCAAGCACCTGCGGGTCCTTGGCCGCGGCGGCGAGCGAGGCGAAGAAATCGTCGGTCGAGGCATTGCCGTAGAGGTGGCGGCGCATGTGGAGGCGCACGCCCTCGCGGAACTTCGCGTCGCCCATGTACGCCGCGATCATCGCGATGACCTGGCCGCCCTTGCCATAGGTGATCTGGTCGAACGCCGAGGTGATCGCGCCGTCGTTGGCGATCTTCTCGTGGATCGGCCGGCCGGCGACCAGCGAGTCGATCTGCATCGCCGTGAAGGCGTCCTCGATCGCGTTGGTGCCGATGTTGAGGTCGGGCCGCCATTCGTTGCCGATGCGGAAGCCCATCCAGTTGGCGAAGCTCTCGTTGAGCCAGATGTCGTCCCACCAGGCGGGGGTGACCAGGTCGCCGAACCATTGGTGCGAGAGCTCGTGCGCCACGACCATGCCGAACAGCTGCTTGTTCGCGGTGGTGGCGTTGGGGCCGAGCAGCAGGATGTCGTCGCCGTAGATGTCGATCCCGGCGTTCTCCATCGCGCCGGGCATCACCGGCGAAGCGACCTGGTCGAGCTTGGGATAGGGGAAGGCCTGGTTGAAATAGGCCTCGAGCAGCCGGACGATCTCGCCCGAATGATCGAGCGCATATTGCATCTTCGCGGCATTGGGCCTGGTCGCGATCACGCGCAGCGGCAGCGGGGTCTTGCGCTGGGGCGAGGGCGGCACGACGGTCTGGAGCGTCTCGAACGGGCCGACGACGAAGGCGACGAGGTAGGTCGGCAGCGGCAGCGTCGGCGCGAAGCGGTGGGTGACGAGCTTGCCGGCAGGGGCCTGGCTCACCTCGGGCGCGTTGCTCGCGGCGACAAAGCCGGGCTCGGTGGTGAGGCTGACGGTGAAGGGCGTCTTGTAGCCGGGCTCGTCGAACGACGGAAAGGCGGCGCGCGCATCGATCGATTCGAACTGCGTCCAGCTGTACCAGACATTCTCGACGTTGATCCGGTAGAGCCCGGCGGGGCCGTCGTTGAACGGCGCGTCATAGTCGAACTTGAGGGTCAGCTTGCCGGGCTTCATCGCCCTGCCGAAGTCGAGCCGGGCGAGGCCGAGCGGGTTCACCTGGGTGAAGGTCACCGGGAACTGCGCCTTGCCGACCACCGCGACCGCGCGGGTCACGTGCAGGTCGCGGCCGTGCATGAAGATCGACGATCCGGGCTTGAGCAGCGTCACGTCGATCTCGGCATGGCCGCTGAACCGCGCTTCCTTGGGCACGATGGTGAGGCTCAGCCGATAGGCGGTGGGCCTGGCATCGTTGGGGAGCTTGCCGGTGGGAAGCGCCTGAGCGGAGGCGGCGACGGGCGTGAACAGCGCGAGCAGCGCGAGCAGCGCGAGGATCAGGGTACGCATAGCGCGGGATTAGGCGTGCTGCTGCCCCAAGGCAACATGACGGCGCCCGGCGCCGCCGCAGCGCACAAGAGGCTTGCACGGTCGGCGGCGAGGCTTAGTCTGGTTCCAATGGATATGGTGACGATCGGGTCCGCGGGCGCGGACGGTGTCACGCTCGGCGCACGGCCCGAGGCGGTGCGCGTGGTGCCGCAGGAGACTGCGGTCGTCGTGATCGACATGCAGAACGCCTATGCTTCGCCCGGCGGCTATGTCGACGAGGCTGGGTTCGACATCTCGGGGGCGGCAGGGACGATCGGCAAGATCGCGCAGGTGCTCGACACCGCGCGCAAGGCGGGGATCCAGGTCGTCTATCTCCAGAACGGCTGGGACCCCGACTATGTCGAGGCGGGTGGGCCGGGATCGCCCAACTGGCACAAGTCCAATGCGCTCAAGACGATGCGCAAGCGCCCCGAGCTCGCCGGCAAGCTGCTCGCGCGCGGGACCTGGGACTATGCGCTGGTCGACGCGCTCGCGCCGCAGCCGGGCGACATCTGCCTCCACAAGACGCGCTATTCGGCGTTCTTCAACTCGCAGCTCGACAGCGTGCTGCGGTCGAGGGGCATCCGCACGATCGTGTTCGTCGGGATCGCGACCAACGTCTGCGTCGAGAGCACGCTGAGGGACGGCTTCCACCTCGAATATTTCGGGGTGATGCTCGAGGATGCGACGCACCATCTCGGCCCGCCGATGATGCAGGAAGCGACCGTGTACAACGTCGAGAAATTCTTCGGCTGGGTGAGCACGACGGCGGATTTCTGCGGCTCGTTCGGGCAGTTGCCGGGGTGATCGACAGAAAATACCGCCGTTATAAAATACAGCCTTCATCCCGGCGAAAACCGGGACCCAGGGCCAAGAGCGATGACCTTTGTGGCCCTGGGTCCCGGTTTTCGCCGGGATGACGAATTGAGAGGAACACCATGCCCTTCGAACCGATCAACCCGCCGCAATTCCCCACCCCGATCGCGCCCTATTCGGCCGGGGCCAGGGCGGGGAACACCGTCTATGTCTCGGGCGTGCTGGCGCTGGGGGAGGGCGGGGTGGTGCTGCATCCGGGCGACGCGGCGGCGCAGACGCGGCATGTGCTCGAGGTGATCAAGACCACGCTCCAAGCCGCCGGCGCGACGATGGCGGACGTGGCGATGAACCACATCTTCCTGAAGGACTTCGCCGATTATGCCGCGTTCAACCAAGTCTATGCGGAATATTTTCCCGGCGCCAAGCCGGCGCGCTACTGCATCAAGGCCGACCTTGTGAAGCCCGACTGCCTCGTCGAGGTCGCGAGCGTGGCGCACCTCTAGATGGCGAGCGCGGGGGGCATCTACTGGGAAGACCATGGCGGCGCGGGGCCGCCGCTGCTGCTCTCGGCCGGGCTTGGCGGGTCGGGCCATTACTGGGCGCCCAACATCGACGCGCTCAAGGCCTGCCGCCGGGTGCTGAGCTACGACCATCGCGGCACCGGCCGCTCCGAGCGGACGGTGGAGGGCGACCTCACCGTCGAGGCGATGGGCGAGGACATCCGCCTGGTGCTCGACGCCGCGGGGGTCGAGACAGCGACGATCGTCGGCCATGCCGCGGGCGGGCTCGCGGGGCTCGCGCTGGCGCTGGCCGCGCCCGAGCGCGTCGCGGCGCTGGTGATCGTCAACGGCTGGGCGAAGCTCGACCCGCATACCGCGCGCTGCTTCGACACGCGGCTGGCGCTGCTCCGCGAGAGCCCGCGCGCCTTCTACCATGCCCAGCCGCTGTTCCTCTATCCGCCGCAGTGGAATTCGGAGCATCACCAGCAGCTGGTCGAGGAGGAGGAGGCGCATCTCGCCGCCTTCCCCGGCGCCGAGATGATGCAGCGAAGGATCGCCGCGGTGCGCCGCTTCAACGTCGAGAAGCGGCTGAAGGACGTCGCCGTGCCGGTGCTCTGCATCTCGTGCGACGACGACATGCTCGTGCCCGCCGCCTGCTCGACGGTCCTCGCCAAGGCGATCCCCGAGGCGGGACGCGTGCGGATGCGCTATGGCGGGCATGCGTGCAATGTCACGCGGCCCAAGGAGTTCAATGACTGGCTGCTCGCGTGGCTGGACCGGGAGGGATGATATGCAGGTCGGCGTCTTCGTGCCCATCAACAACAACGGCTGGCTGATCAGCGAGAATGCGCCGCAGTACATGCCGAGCTTCGACCTCAACAAGGAGATCGCGCTGAGGGCCGAGAAATACGGGCTCGATTTCCTCCTCTCGATGATCAAGCTGCGCGGCTTCGGCGGCAAGACCGAATTCTGGGAGTATGGCCTCGAGAGCTTCACGCTGATGGCGGGCCTCGCGGCAGTGACCGAGCGGATCAAGATCTACGCGACCTGCCCGACGCTGGCGATCCCGCCCGCCTTCGCCGCCAGGATGTGCAACACGATCGACAGCATCAGCCATGGCCGCTTCGGGCTCAACCTGATCACCGGCTGGCAGCGGCCCGAATACAGCCAGATGGGCCTCTGGCCCGGCGACGAGCATTTCCGCAACCGCTACCAGATGCTCGACGAATACGCGCACATCCTGCGCGAGCTCTGGGAGACCGGGCGGAGCGACTACAAGGGCCGATATTACCAGATGGACGACTGCCTCGTCCGCCCGACGCCGACGGGCGAGATGAAGATCATCTGCGCAGGGTCCTCGGACGAGGGCCTCGCCTTCTCGGCGAAATGGGCGGACTATGCCTTCTGCCTCGGCAAGGGCGTGAACACCCCGAAGGCCTTCGCCTTCAACAACGAGCGGCTCGCCGGCGCGCTCGAGAAGACCGGGCGCGACGTCCAGGTGTTCGTGCTGATCATGCTGATCATGGCCGAGACCGACGAAGAGGCCGAGGCCAAGTGGAAGTCGTACAACGACGGCGTCGACATCGACGCGATCCGCTGGCTGATCGACCAGGGGGCCGCCGACAAGCACAACGCCACCACCAACGTCCGCCAGCTCGCCGCGCCCGAAGGGGCGGTGAACATCAACATGGGGACGCTGGTGGGGAGCCATGCGAAGATCGCCGCGATGCTCGACGAGATGGCCGAAGTGCCCAACACCGGCGGCGTGCTGCTGACCTTCGACGACTTCGTCCAGGGGGTGGAGGACTTCGGGACGAAGGTGCAGCCGCTGATGAAGAGCCGGGCGGTGCGTTAGGAAGCGGCACCTCGACCGTCATCCCGGCGAAAGCCGGGACCCAGGGCCGCGAGCGATGCCCTCCGTAACCCTGGGTCCCGGCTTTCGCCGGGATGACGGTTAAGTTGCGCGGGCTGCGTTAGTCCTCGCCCCATTCCGGAATCCGCAGCCCCAGATTGCCCCGCAGCGTCTCCGCCTCATAAGCCGTCCGGAACAGCCCACGTCGCTGCAACTCCGGCGTCACCCGCGCGACGAAATCGTCGAGGCCCTCGGGCAGGGTCGCGGGCATGATGTTGAAACCGTCGCACGCGCCGCCCGCGAACCAGTCCTCCATGTGATCCGCCACGTCGGACGCAGTGCCGATCACCACCTTGTGGCTGCGCTGGCCGACCACATGCTGGTAGGTCTGGCGGATCGACAGGCCTTCGCGCCGGGCGAGGTCGAAGATCACCATGCGGTGGCCGACGCGGTCGTCGACCTGTTGGTAGGGCATCGGCCCGTCGATCGGATATCTCGAAAGATCCATCCCTACCGCGGCGGAGAGCATCGTCAGCCCCAGCCGCTCGTCGATCAGCCCCTGGAGCCGGGCATATTTGTCCTCGGCCTCGCCGCGGGTGGCGCCGGTGACGGGGACCATGCCGGGAAGTATCTTGACCTGGCCGGGATCGCGGCCGTGCCCGGCGACGCGCTCGAGCAGGCCCTCCCGGTAGCTGCGCGAGAGGTCGCGGTCCTGCTGGACGGCGAAGACGAGATCGGCGAACTCGGCGGCGGTGTCCATGCCCGCGTCGGACTGGCCGGCCTGGACGATGATCGGCCGTCCCTGCGGCGAGCGCGGGATGGTGAGCCGGCCATGGATCTTGAACCATTCGCCGTCATGCTCGAGCTTGTGGATCTTCGCCGGGTCGACATAGCGGCCGCCGGCCTGGTCGGCGACGAGCGCGTCGGGCTCCCAGCTGTCCCAGAGTTGCTTGACCACCTCGGCGAACTCGCGGGCACGGCCGTAGCGTTCTGCCGAGGTCGTACGGTCGTTGCGGCCGAAGTTCGCGCCCGCCGAGGTGGTAACCAGGTTCCAGCCCGAGCGGCCGCCGGATAGCTGGTCGAGGCTCGCGAAGAAGCGCGCGACGTGGAAGGGCTCGTAGATGCCCGTGCTCGCGGTCGCGACCAGTCCGATGTGGCGGGTGACGGCGGCGAGCGCGCCCATCAGCGTCATCGGTTCGTGGCGCGAGACGCGGGTGGTGGCGCCGATCACGGTCGGATCGTCGGGGCCGAACATCGTGAAGGTGTCGGCGGTGAAGAGCAGGTCGAACAGGCCGCGCTCGGCGGTCCGCGCCATCTCGACGAAATGGCGGAGGCTCTGGCGCGCGCGCGGATCGACCCGGGGGTCGCGCCAGGCGGCGGTGTGGTGGCCGAGGCCCTCGAAGAACAGTCCCAGCTTCATCTGCCTGGCGGCCATGATCGCATCTCCTTATGCTTGCCGAGCGAGGGCGCGCCGTGAGGGCGGTGGGTCAAGCGGACCCAGTCACCACCGTCCGCCTTTGGCGCATTCCGCACATCGATTGGCGCCTTTCGCCTGTGCGCGCGGCCAGCGAGGCAATAGGATCGCGCCGATGACCGACGCCGCCGACAAATGCCTGACCCCCCGCGCCTTCTGGCGTGCGCTCGAGGATCGCGGGGTGGCGCCGGCGGCGGTGCTGCGCCGCGCCGGGCTGCCGGCGAGCCTGCACCTCAACCCCGAGGGCTATGTCACGACGGCGCAGCTGTTCGCGATCTGGAAGGCCGTCGAGGCGCTGACCGGCGACCGCGGCTTCGGCATCGCGCTGGTCGAGCGCCGCGGCACCGGCGCGCGCCGGCCGGCGCTGCTCGCCGCGCATTATGCCGCGAGCTTTCGCGACGCGCTGGCGCTGCTGGCGGACTCGAAACGCTACGGCGGCTGTTTCGAGCTGCACGTCGAGGAGGGCGGCGGCGAATTCGCGATCGAGAAACGCTGGCTGTTCGCCGCCGAACCCGAGCCGCCGCTCTCGGCCGACGTCAGCTTCGCCTCGCTGCTCGACCTCGCGCGCAAGGGCACCGGTCGGCATCTGGTGCCGCTTCGCATGGAGTTCGCCGCGCCCGGTCCCGCGACCGACGCGCACCGCGCCTATTTCGGCTGCCCGATCCGCCATGACGCGCCGCGCAACCGCCTCGTGCTGCGCGCGGCCGACGTCGACTTGCCCTTCGCGGGGCACAATCCCGAGATGCTCGCCCTGCTCGCGCCCGCGCTCCGCCAGATGCCCGGCGAGCTTCGAAGCCTCGGCGAGCGGATCAAGGCGACGGTGCAGGAGGCGCTCGCCGAGGGCCGCCCCGAGCTCGGCGAGGTCGCGCGCCGGTTGGCGATGAGCGAGCGCACGCTCCAGCGTCGCATCGCCGAGGAAGGCACGGGCTTTCGCGCGCTGGTGCAGGATGCGCGCCGCGACCTCGCCCGCCGCCTGCTCACCGACCCCGCGATCGAGATCGACCGCGTCGCGGCGCTGCTCGGCTACGGCAACACCAGCGCCTTCTGCCGGGCGTTCCGGGCGTGGGAAGGGGTTACGCCGGGGGAATGCCGCGCGGGGATGATCTAAGCCACCCCGCCCGCCGCGGCGATCGTGCGGTTGCTCGCGTGGAGCTTGCTCCGCACCGCCCGCGCGAAGCCGCGCTCGAGCGGCACGCTCATCTGCGGGTCCGCCTCGAGCAGCGCGTGGAGCGTCTCGGCGGGCATGCACCAGAAGCGTGCCGGGCCGGCGAGCACCACCGTCGCGGTCGCAGGGTCGCCGGTGAGGATCGAGGCCTCGCCGATCAGGTCGCCCGCGCGGCAGGTGGCGACCTGGCGGCCGTCGCTCTGGACCAGCGCCTCGCCGTTCGCGAGCCAGACGAGGCGCGGAACCTTCTCGCCCTCGCGGGTCAGCTCGTCGCCCACCGTGCCGTTCAGCCACACGCCCGCGTCGAGGAAGTGGCGCGCGGCGTGGCGCGGGATGCCGGCGAGGAAGGTCATGAGCATCGCTTCCTCATCTTCGGTGAAGCGCGCGCGGCGATTGGAGAGCCAGTCGCGCCCCAGCACCACGAGGCAGGCGCCGAGCAGCAGCGCCATCCAGCCGATCGTCGCGATGCTGCCGGTCCAGAGGATCGCATGGAGCAGCGCGGTCGTCGCAGAGATGGCGAGGAACAGGCGGGTGTGCCCGCGTGTGCTCACCGCGGCGAGCACCAGGCAGAGATAGCTGAACTGCAGCACGATCGACGCGGTCGAGAACATCTTCCCCCCTTTGAAGCCTTTATGCGGCAAAGCGGGGCGGACGGGAAGCCGCGGCTAGAAGATGTTCCGCCCCGCGCGGATCTCGCGCTTCTTGGTGAAGAGCGTGCGCGCCGCGCGCGCGGCATCGCGGAAGACGAGCGTGACCTTGTCTCCCGCCTCGATCCGCTCGTCGAGCGCGGGGCGGGGAATCTGCGTCCCGTCCACGCGCGCGATCGCGACGACGAAGAAGGCGCCCTCCGCATTGCGCTGCGCCTGCTCGACGGTCATCCCGCACACCGCCGCCTCGGGCGCGGCGATCACCTGCTCCACGCTCAGCCCCAGCGTGTCGAGCTCGCGGCGCAGCGTCACGATCCGGTCGTCGTCGAGCAGGTCCTCGCTCGCGGGATAGAGGATCAGCCGCGCGATCTTCTCGGCGCCGATGTGGGTGGGGAAGATCACGTGGTTGGCGCCGGCGTGGATCAGCTTTCGCTCGGTGGTCGGCGCCTCGCCGCGCGCGATGATCTCGAGCTTCGGATTGAAGCTGCGCGCCGAGAGCGAGATGAACACGTTGGCGGCATCGTCGGGCAGCACCGTGGCGAGCGCGCGGGCGCGGTCGATCCCGGCTTGGACGAGCACGTCCTCCTCGGTCGCGTCGCCGGCGTAGGTGATGTGCCCCGCCGCCTCGGCCTCGGCGAGCCGCGCGGCGCCGCGCTCGACCACGATCAGCGGCACGCCGGCGCGCTTGAGCTCGGTCGCGAGCATCACGCCGATCCGGCCGTAGCCGCAGATCACGACATGGTCGGTCAGCTTGGCGATCTTGCCGTTCATGCGGTTGCCCCCCAGGAGTTCGCGGATCTGCATCACGGTGAGGAACTGCACCAGCGCGCCCGTGAGCAGGATCATGCCGGTGCAGCCGAGCACCATCGTCGCCATGGTGACGAAATGAAGCCACGGCGTGTCGATCGGCCGGACCTCGCCATAGCCGACGGTGTAGATGGTGAGGACCACCATGTAGCTGGCTTCCTCGAAGCTCCAGCCGGCGGCCATGTACGCGAGGATCGCGAGCACCGCGACCGCAGCGACGAAGGCGAGGATCGACACGAGGTTGCGCAGCGGCGAGCCCAGCACGCTTTGCGTATCGTTGAAGAAATGCCCCCGCATCGCCGGCAAGCGTGCCGCCTGGGCAGGCACGACGCAACTCGAAACGGGCCGGCCACGTTCTCCTGGGAGAAATAAGGGCCGAAGGAGCTGGGTCGCGTGAAGACAAGGGTAGGAATCGCAGCAATTTGGGCGATGGCAGTGGCGGGAACGGCGTCCGCCTCGGCCGCGGCGCCGGTGCCGCCGGTCGACATGGACGTGCTCCATGTCCAGGTGATCCTCGATCATCTCGGCTTTTCGCCGGGCGTGCTCGACGGGCGGCCGGGCCAGTCGCTCACCGCGGCGCTCGAGGCGTTCCAGGAGAGCCGGGGTATTCCCGAGACGGGGAAGATCGACCGGCAGACGATCTGGGCGCTTCACCCCTATGCGCATTGGCGCCCGGTGGTTCGGATCGCGCTGACCGAGGAGATGCTGGCGGGGCCGTTCGTCTCGCCATTCCCCAGGGACCCCGAGGCGCAGGCGAAGCTGCCCGCGATGGCCTATCGCAACGCGATCGAGAAGCTCGCCGAGCGTTTCCACACCAAGCCGCAGGTGCTCGTCGCGCTCAACAGCTATGAGACGCGGGTGAAGGTCGGCGCGGTGCTGCGCTTCCCCAATGCGGTGCCCGATTCGACCGACTATCCCGCGAGCCTCGACCCCGAATGGCGCAGGACGCTGGCGGGGCTCAACGTCGAGGCGAAGGTGCCCGAGGCGGCCGAGGTCGTCGTCGACAAGTCGGAGAAGACGCTGAGCGTCTATGACGCCGATGGCCGCCGCGTCGCGATGTTCAGCGCGACGATGGGGAGCGAGCATGATCCGCTGCCGATCGGCACGTGGAAGATCCAGGGTGCCTCGTACAACCCGAAGTTCCACTACAACCCCCAGCTGTTCTGGGACGTGAGCGACGCCAAGC
The DNA here is from genome assembly GCF_017745215.1 of Sphingomonas sp. Taxonomy (GTDB): domain Bacteria; phylum Pseudomonadota; class Alphaproteobacteria; order Sphingomonadales; family Sphingomonadaceae; genus Sphingomonas. The sequence goes on along the minus strand of NZ_JAGHZV010000003.1, from coordinate 61,607 downwards.
GGAAGCTGCTGCTCCCCGCGGGGCCGAACGGGCCGGTGGGGGTGGTGTGGCTCGACCTCAGCAAGCCGCACTACGGCATCCACGGCACCCCCGCGCCCGAGACGATCGGCCGTGCCGAGAGCCATGGCTGCATCCGGCTGACCAATTGGGATGTGGCGCGGCTGTCGCTGATGGTAAAGCCGGGGACGCCGGCGATCTTCCAGGAATAGGGCCATGGCGCGGGTCGCGACGATCGGAGGCGGGGTGATGATCGCGGCGCTGCTTCTGCTTGCGAGCATGGTCCGCATCACGATCAACCCCAGGCCGCCGAGCGCGCCTGCGCCGACGCCGGTCGTCGCCCAGCTCGCGATCGCCCAGCCGCGCGGCGCGCCCGCCGCCGATCCGCAGGACGTCGGCGACCATCCGCTGCTCGGCGTGCCGGTAGCGGGCGTGGCGCGCGCGAGCATCCACGACAATTGGGGCGACCCGCGCGACAACGGCCTGCGCGAGCACCACGGCACCGACATCATGGCCCCCCAGGGCACCCCCGTGGTCGCCGCGGCGCCGGGAACGGTCGAGAAGCTCTTCTATTCGAACGGCGGCGGCGGGATCACCGTCTATGTCCGTTCGCCCGATCGGCTGTGGAGCTATTATTACGCGCACCTCCAGGGCTATGCGCCGGGGCTGCGCGAGGGGCAGGGGGTGGCGGCCGGCGATTCGATCGGCTTCGTCGGCGACACCGGCAATGCCGGCGCGGGCAATTTCCACCTCCACTTCGGTCTCTCGCGGATGAAGCCCGAGGATCGCTGGTGGCAGGGCGAGGCGGTGAACCCGTATCCGCTGCTTGCGGCGGGCGTTGATCGCTGAAGGTGCGGCGTGACACGATTGACGCCTTTCGATAGGCCGCCCGCGATTGCCCGTCGTCTAACGGTAGGACAGCGGATTTTGATTCCGCCAATCGTGGTTCGATTCCACGCGGGGCATCCACGGCCGACTCCGCCCATCTTGCCCCTTCGCCCGCGCGCGGCTAAAGGGCGCCCCTCGCTCTTTCGCAGCTCACAGGCAGACCATGAAGATCAGCGGCGTGGACATCCGTCCCGGCAACATCATCGAATATGAAGGCGGCATCTGGCGTGCGGTCAAGATCCAGCACACCCAGCCCGGCAAGGGCGGCGCCTATATGCAGGTCGAGCTCAAGAACCTGCGCGACGGCCGCAAGAACAATGTCCGCTTCCGCTCGGCCGAGACGGTGGAGCGCGTGCGGCTCGACACCAAGGACTTCCAGTTCCTCTATCCCGAGGGCGACATGCTCGTCTTCATGGACAAGGAAACCTACGACCAGACGACGCTGCCGCGCGACCTGCTCGGCGACGCGGCGGCGTTCCTCCAGGACGGCATGGACGTGGTGATGGAGCTCTACGACGAAGAGCCGATCAGCGTGCAGCTGCCCGACACGATCGAAGCGACGATCGTCGAGGCCGATGCGGTGGTGAAGGGCCAGACGGCGTCGTCGTCGTACAAGCCCGCGCTGCTCGACAACGGCGTGCGCATCATGGTGCCGCCGCACATCGGCAGCGGCACGCGCGTGGTGGTCGACGTCTATGAGCAGACCTACGTCCGGCGCGCGGACTGATCGCAGATGGTTGCTGCCTATTCCGGCCTGCTCACCGTCATGGACCGCGCCGCGCGCAAGGCGGCGCCGCGCCTGCGGCGCGACTTCAACGAGGTCCAGCACCTCCAGGTGAGTCGCAAGGGCCCCGCCGACTTCGTGAGCCAGGCCGACCAGCGCGCCGAGGCGACGCTGATCGAGGAGCTCAGGAAGGCGCGGCCCGACTGGGGCTTCCTGGTCGAGGAGACGGGCCGGATCGACGGTGACCCGGACAAGCCGCGCTGGATCGTCGATCCGCTCGACGGCACGACCAACTTCCTCCACGGCATCCCGCATTTCGCGATCTCGATCGCGGTGGAGGATCCCAAGGGCGCGCAGGGCAAGCCCGAGATCACGCACGGCCTGATCTACCAGCCGCTCACCGACGAGAGCTTCTGGGCCGAGAAGGGCCGCGGCGCCTGGCTGCAGGACCAAAGGCTGCGCGTCTCGGCGCGGCGCAACCTCGACGAAGCGCTGATCGCGACGGGGATCCCGTTCCTCGGCCACGGCGACTTCGCGCAGTGGAGCCGGATCTTCGGCGTGGTCGCGCCTGAAGTCGCCGGCATCCGCCGCTTCGGCTCGGCGGCACTCGACCTCGCCTGGGTCGCGGCGGGCCGCTACGACGGCTTCTGGGAATCGAGCCTCCAGCCCTGGGACGTCGCGGCGGGAATGCTGCTGGTCAGGGAAGCGGGCGGCTTCGTCACCGACTTCCGCGGCAGCGACCGCGCGATGGAGCGCAGCGAGTTCCTCGCCGCCAACGACGCGCTGCATTCGAAGCTGCACAAGCTGGTGGCGAGCGCGCTTCGCTGAAGCGCGCTCGCCCCGGCCCGGATCACTCCGCGTAGACGAAGTCCGGGAACTGCTTCATCAGGATCAGCCAGAACTTGTAATTGTCCTCGAACAGCGGGCGCGGCATGCCGCCCTGCATGTCGACGTCCATCTCGACCACCGGATCGCCGACGCCGTCGATATAGGCGCGGCCGAAGCGCTTGGTGCGATTCCAGTCGTTGAGCTTGGCGGCATCGACCTTGGAATCGGTGTAGCCCGCGTAGAATTGGACCGACTGGCACTTGGCGTGGTTGGTGCAATTGTAGAAATAGACCGAGAACTTCTGGTTCTCGCCGAGCGAAGCCTCGATCAGCGGATCGCCGTCCTTGTCGGTCTTCACATCCGCCGTCGCGCCCTGGCCGCGCAGGAAGCCGGCGACCGCCGACGGATCGGCGGTGATCGCCTGTGCCTGCACGGGCGCCGCGGCGATCATGCCCGCCGAGAAGATCAGGGCCGCGAATACGCTACGATAACCGATCATGCCTTTCCCCCTCTATATTGGCCGGCGACGCTAGCGCATCCGAGGCGGCCTGCCTAGGCGCGGGTCAATGCGGCGGCTGTACCGGAGCGAGAGCGGCGGGGCCCGCGGCGATGAGCTCGGGATGCGGCGTCACCGGAGTCCATCGCACCGTGCGCGTGAGCACGCCGGGCGCGCGCTCATAGCGGATCGGCGCCATCTCGAACCTGGCGAGCGCGACGCCCTGGTTGAGCAGGCCATCGTGCGGGTAGGCGGCGCGGGTGCCGGGCGCGAAGGCGGCCGTGCCCTTGACGCCCAGCCGTTCGATCAGCGCGTGCACGCGTTCGGGGCTGTCGGTCGCCGTCCTCGCGCCGAGCCATTCCGAGCCGAGGACGACCCACACGATGCGGCGGCGGTGGTCGCGATAGGCCGCGGCGGCGACCGACGCTCCTTCCTCGGCGGGCGGGCCGTCGATCATCCAGATGCCGCCCAAGGCGGCGATGACGTCGCCGACGTCGCCGGCGCGATTGTCGCCCTTGGGCGGCAGCGTCGCGGCGAAGCGCATTGCGGGGACGAGCGCCGCCGCCGCGAGCGCCACGCCGACCAGCGCCGGCGCTGCTTCGCGGCGTAGGAAGGGCAGCAGGCCGACCCCGGCAAGGATGACGAGCCAGGGGAGCATCGGCGCGGCGGGGCGCAGGCCGTCCGCCGGGAAGACCAGCGTCGCGATCGTCACGGCGACCGCGAGCCCGGCGATCCGCGCCTCGCCCGAGCCGGGGACGCGGAACGAGCGCCAGCCGCCCCAAAGCGCGAGCGCGATGCCGATCGGCCCGAGATTGCTCCAAAGCGATTCGAATGCCGATAGCGGATCGATGCCGAGCGTCCGGCTCGAGGCGACCAACGCGTACCAGCCTGCGACGGGCAGGATGGCGAGCGCCATGGCAAGCCAAAAGGTCGGAAGGCGCAGCAGGCTCCAGCGTCGGGTCAGGAGGATGTCGATCGCCGGGACGAGCAGGATCAACGCGCCGTTGCCCTGGACGAGGCCCGAGAAGGCGGCAGCGGCGGCGAACCCCAGGAGGCGCCCCGGGCGTGGGTCTTCCGACGCCCTTGCCCAGGCGATGGCGGCCACGCCGACCGCGAGCGCCACCGGCTGGTCGAGCAGGATGTAGCGCGTCGCTTCCGCCGGGATCGGCAACAGTGCGTAGGTGCAGGCGAGACCGAGTCCGAACCACCTCCGGTCGAGCCGAGCGAACGCCCAGAAGATCACGCCGCCGGGCAATCCAGCGAAAAAGGCCGAGATCGCCGCCGCCATCGTGGGCGAGGGGCGGAAGAGCGCGAAGATCGGCGCCTCGACCAGATACCAGCCGGGCGGCCAGCGGCCGATCGAAAGCGTCGGGAAATGCTCGCGGAAATCGCGCGCGCACGCCGGAAGCCACGGCGCCCCGCCGCGGAGCCAGTCGCCGAGGAAGAGTGCGTTGATGTAATGCGCGCCTTCGTCCGGATTGCTCAGGCTCGAGGAATAGCCATAAGTGAAGACGAGCAGGTTGAGCGATACCCCGCCGACGATCAGCGCGGCGAAGACAGGCATCGGGATCATGCGCACCAGCTTCATGCGCCTCAATCTATAGGCGATGCGCCGGCAAAGGGGAGGGGCTGCGCGCGCAAGGCCGGGATCGTGGCGGCGGCGCCGCTCGCGGCGACCGCGCCGGCGTCCCGCGTTCGGCGGCCGAGTTCGCGGCGATGGGCGGCGAGTTGAACCGGCCAAAACGACAGTATCGTCGCCTGAGCAGGGTCCGGCCGGCACCCCGACAGGGTTGTCGGAAACCGTTCTTATTGCGATTCATTCTCACCCTTGGAACCGTTGCGTCCCCTCGCGCAGCGGCCTAAAGCCGCCTCAGATTCCGCAACCGCGAGAGAGACCTTGATCGATCTGTCGCAATATCTGCCGATCCTGCTGTTCCTCGGCGTCGCGCTGGTGCTGTCGAGCGCCTTCGTGTTCCTGCCGATGATCGCGGCCCGGTTCACGGGGGCGCACAAGCCCTACCCCGAGAAGCTCACCGAATATGAGTGCGGCTTCCCCGCCTTCGAGGATTCGCGCAGCCAGTTCGACGTGCGCTTCTACCTCGTCGCGATCCTGTTCATCGTCTTCGATCTGGAAGCCGCATTCATCTATCCCTGGGCCGTCTCGGTCTTCAAGCTGGGCTTCCACGCCGGCTGGGCCGCCTGGGTCTCGATGATGGTGTTCATCGCCGAGCTCGCCCTCGGCCTCGTCTATGCCTGGAAGAAGGGGGCACTCGATTGGGAGTAGAACTCACTGCGCCGCCTCCCGGCACGCTTCCGAACCGCGCGTTCTTCGATGACCTGAACGCCGAGCTCGGCGACAAGGGATTCCTCGTCACCTCGACCGAGGACCTGTTTCAATGGGCCCGCACCGGCAGCCTGTGGTGGATGACCTTCGGCCTCGCCTGCTGCGCGGTCGAGATGATCCACGTCAACATGCCGCGCTACGACATGGAGCGCTTCGGCGCCGCGCCGCGCGCTTCGCCGCGCCAGTCGGACGTGATGATCGTCGCCGGGACCTTGTGCAACAAGATGGCCCCGGCGCTCCGCAAGGTCTACGACCAGATGTCGGAGCCCAAGTACGTCATCTCGATGGGCAGCTGCGCCAACGGCGGCGGCTATTACCATTACAGCTACTCGGTGGTGCGCGGCTGCGACCGGATCGTGCCGGTGGACATCTACGTCCCCGGTTGCCCGCCGACCGCCGAGGCGCTGCTCTACGGCGTGATGCAGCTGCAGCGGAAGATCCGCCGCTCGGGGACGATCGAACGGTGATGAAGTCGCCTGCACCCCGTTTCGCCGCGAACGACGGCGTGATCGAGGCAGCCGCGGCCGCGCTCGGCGGCGCGCTGATCGAGGGCGCCGACACGGCGTTCGAAGTGACGCTGGAGGTCGCGCGCGAGCATGTCGTCGACGCGATGATCGCGCTCAGGGACACGCCGGGGCTCGAGTACCAGCAGCTCATGGAGATCGCCGGGGTCGACTATCCCGAGCGCGAGGAGCGGTTCGACGTCGTCTATTGCCTGCTCAGCCTGACGCGGAACCACCGCATCAAGGTGCGCGTGACCACCGACGAAGCGAAGCCGGTGCCGAGCGTGACGGGCGTGTGGCCGGTCGCGGGCTGGCTCGAGCGCGAAGTCTACGACATGTACGGCGTGCTGTTCGAGGGCAATGCGGACCTGCGCCGCATCCTCACCGACTATGGCTTCGTCGGCCATCCGCAGCGCAAGGACTTCCCGCTGACCGGCTTCGTCGAGCTGCGCTACTCCGAGGAGGCGAAGCGCGTGGTCTACCAGCCGGTGAGCCTGGCGCAGGACTTCCGCAACTTCGACTTCATGAGCCCCTGGGAAGGCGCGAAATACGTCCTCCCGGGCGACGAGAAGGCGACGGTGCCCGAGCCCAAGGCCGAGACGCCCAAGACGAGCCCCAGCCCGGCGGCGACCGGTGCGGGCAAGCCCGGTCCCGAGGCCGGCCCCAAGCCCGCCGATCCCGATGTGGCGCCCGGCAAGGGGCAGAACCAATGACCGACTATCTCGACGAGATCGAAGGCCGCACCGACGCCGGCAAGCCGGAGCCGGGCGACACCGAGATCGCCAACTACACGATCAACTTCGGCCCGCAGCACCCTGCGGCGCACGGCGTGCTCCGCCTGGTGACCGAGCTCGATGGCGAGATCATCGAGCGGATCGATCCGCACATCGGCCTGCTCCACCGCGGCACCGAGAAGCTGATCGAGTACAAGACCTACGCGCAGGCGCTGCCGTATTTCGACCGGCTCGACTATTGCTCGCCGCTCTGCATGGAGCACAGCTTCGTGCTGGCGGTGGAGAAGCTGCTCGACATCGAGGTGCCGATCCGCGCGCAGTATCTGCGGGTGTTCTTCGCCGAGCTGACGCGCATCTGCAATCACATGCTGAACCTCGGCAGCCATGTGATGGACGTCGGTGCGATGACGCCCAACCTGTGGCTGTTCGAGATCCGCGAGGACTGCCTCAACTTCTTCGAGCGCATGTCCGGCGCGCGGATGCACCACAATTACCTGCGTCCCGGCGGCGTCCACCAGGACGTGCCGCTCAAGCTGCTCACCGACATCGGCGACTGGCTCGACGATCGGCTGCCGCGCCTCTTCGAGGATGCGATCAGCCTCGTTGCCGAGAACCGCATCTTCAAGCAGCGCAACGTCGACATCGCGGTGGTGAGCCGTGACGATGCGGTGCGCTGGGGCTTTTCGGGCCCGATGATCCGCGGCGCGGGCATCGCCTGGGACCTGCGCAAGTCGCAGCCCTATGAAGTCTATGACCGGATGCAGTTCGACGTGCCGGTGGGCACGCGCGGCGACTGCTACGACCGGTTCATGGTGCGCGTCGAGGAGGTCCGCCAGTCGGCGCGGATCATGAAGCAGTGCCTCAGCGAAATGCCCGGCGGGCCGATTGCTAGCGACGACCGCAAGGTGGTGCCGCCCAAGCGCGCCGAGATGAAGCATTCGATGGAAGCGCTGATCCATCACTTCAAGCTCTACACCGAAGGCTATCGCGTCCCCGCAGGCGAAGTCTATGTCGCGACCGAGAGCCCGAAGGGCGAGTTCGGCGTCTATCTGGTGAGCGACGGCAGCAACAAGCCGTACCGCTGCAAGATTCGCCCGACCGCGTTCAGCCACTTGCAGGCAATGGACTTCATGTCGAAGGGCCACATGCTCGCGGACATCACCGCGATCCTCGGCGCGATCGACGTCGTGTTCGGGGAGTGCGACCGGTGAGGGCGTTCGCCCTGATCGGGGCCGTCTTTGCACTCGCGTCCTCGGCCGCCAGCGCTCAGCAACGTGATGGCTTCGTGACGTCCCGTACCTATATCAAGCAGTTGCAAGGCCGAAGCAGCGATGCGTCGGTGACGGGTCCGGACCGAGCGACGTTAATGAACGGTGCCGATGCGACGAAGCCCGGTGACAGCTTGGCGATAGCGGACCTCCGCGCCTTTCTGCCCGGCTGTCGATCGGGCGCCGCTGGCTATGGCGCGGTCGAGGGTCATCCCGGTCGCCGCGGCTCGTGGATGAATTTCGAGTGCCTTGATCCGGCTGCGCCGGCGAAGTCTATGAAACTCGTGGTGGTTGTGTCTGCCGACGAACACTGGATTGAAGCCGTCGATGTCCATCGTGAAGCGGCGATGGACTGGTTGCCGCCGTCACCGACTCCGCCCGGCTGGAAGCCCGACGCGGGCGCTGACAAGCTGCCGACCTATCGCGAAACCGGGCGCAGTTTCCTCGATGCGGTCGCCCATAATGATCCCGGGCTGCAGGCGCGACCGGTGCCGATAAAGCTTGCGGATCTCAGAGTGCGCAAGATCTCGGATCTCTCGGTTGCTCGTGCCGGAGAGATATTGCGGTCGTGCACCATCGTTTACGGCGAGCTTTCGTCCTTCTCGGTCGAGGAAGGCGTGCCGCCGCACGAAGCGGTTCGCTTCGCGATGAAATGTGATACCCGCAGTTCGGCCCCGAGCGATCTTTCCGTTTGGACTTCCTTTGCCGACGGACGGGTCGACGGGGTCGGAATTCGGACAGAGAACGACTATCCGATTCCGCCCTCCGCGATCGGAACAGAGAAATAGAGATGGCTGACGCACCCCAGATCCCCGACGAGGCCGAAGTCCGCGCCCGCTGGGGCAGTTTCGCCTGGACGCCCGAGAATGCCGACAAGGCGCGCGAAGTCGTCGGGCGCTATCCGGCGGGCCGGCAGATGTCGGCGTCGCTGCCGCTGCTCGATCTCGCCCAGCGCCAGGTCGGCGCCGAGACCAACACCCAGGGCTGGCTGCCCGTGCCCGTGATCGAATATGTCGCGCGCTATCTCCAGATGCCGTACATCCGGCTCTACGAAGTCGCGACCTTCTACACGATGTTCAACATGGCGCCGGTCGGGCGCTACCATGTCCAGGTCTGCGGCACGACGCCGTGCTGGCTGCGCGGCTCGGACGACGTGTTCGCGGCGTGCAAGGCCAGGGGCATGAAGAAGGGCCACACCACCGCGGACGGTCTGTTCACGCTCACCGAGGTCGAGTGCATGGGCAATTGCGCCAATGCGCCGATGGTCCAGATCAACGACGACAATTACGAGGACCTGGACTTCGAGAGCACCACGCGCATCCTCGACGCGCTGGCGAAGGGCGAGACTCCCAAGGCCGGCAGCCAGAACCCGCTGCGCCACACCAGCGAGCCCGAGGGCGAGCCGACCAACCTGGCGGCGATGGAGACCGAGAACCACGATTACCGGGGGGAATGGGCATGAACGTCCAGCGGTTCGCCTTCTATTTCCTCATCGCGCTGACCGGCGCGGCCGCGGTCTTCGCGGCGGTTCGCGCGGCCGAGGGCGGCAGCGCCGTGCTGCTCGGCGCGTCGGCGCTGCTGCTGTTCACCGCGACGGTCACGTCCGGGCGCTGGCTTCGTGCGAAGGAAGAGGGAGGTTCCCATGCAGAATAACAAGGGCTTCATCTTCACGATCCTCGCGGTCATCGGTGCGATCGTCGTCGCGGGCTGGGTGCTGAAGCTCACGCTCCACCTGATCGGCCCGCTGGTCGTGCTGGGCGGCATCGTGCTGCTCTACCTCCTGCTTTCGAAGAACAAGGGAAGCGGCGTCTGATGCTTGCCGACAAGGACCGGATCTTCACCAACATCTACGGCTTCCAGCCCTGGGGGCTGAAGGCCGCGATGGCGCGCGGCGACTGGGATAATACCAAGGCGCTGCTCGAGATCGGCAACGACGCGATCATCGACCAGGTCAAGGCCTCGGGCCTGCGCGGCCGCGGCGGCGCGGGCTTTCCGACCGGCATGAAGTGGAGCTTCATGCCCAAGGAACCGCGCGCCGACCGGCCGAACTTCCTGGTGATCAACGCCGACGAGTCCGAGCCCGGTTCGTGCAAGGACCGCGACATCATGCGCCACGATCCGCACAAGCTGATCGAAGGCGCGCTGGTCGCGGGCTTCGCGATGCGCGCGCGGGCGGCGTACATCTACATCCGCGGCGAATATATCCGCGAGGCCGAGGTACTCTTCGCGGCGGTTCGCGAGGCCTATGACGCCGGGCTGATCGGCAAGAACGCGTGCAAGTCGGGCTATGACTTCGACGTGTTCGTCCACCGCGGCGCGGGCGCGTACATCTGCGGCGAAGAGACCGCGATGCTCGAGAGCCTCGAGGGCAAGAAGGGCCAGCCGCGGCTCAAGCCGCCATTCCCGGCGGGCGCGGGGCTCTACGGCTGCCCGACGACGGTGAACAACGTCGAATCGATTGCAGTGGTGCCGACGATCCTGCGCCGCACCCCGGCGTGGTTCGCGAGCTTCGGCAATGAGAACAACAAGGGCACCAAGCTCTTCCAGATCTCGGGGCATGTGAACAAGCCCTGCGTGGTCGAGGAAGCGATGAGCATCTCGTTCCGCGAGCTGATCGAGACGCATTGCGGCGGCATCCGCGGCGGCTGGGACAATCTCCTCGCGGTGATCCCGGGCGGCTCGTCGGTGCCGCTGGTGCCGGCGGCGCAGATCATCGACTGCCCGATGGACTTCGACGGCCTGCGCGCGCTGGGCTCGGGCCTGGGCACCGCGGCGGTGATCGTGATGGACAAGTCGACCGACATCGTCGCCGCGATCAGCCGGATCAGCTATTTCTACAAGCACGAGAGCTGCGGCCAGTGCACCCCGTGCCGCGAAGGCACCGGCTGGATGTGGCGCGTGATGGAGCGGCTGCGCACCGGCGACGCCGAAGTGGAGGAGATCGACACGCTCCAGCAGGTCACCAAGCAGATCGAGGGCCATACCATCTGCGCCTTGGGTGACGCGGCGGCGTGGCCGATCCAGGGCCTCATCCGTCACTTCCGCCCCGAGCTCGAGCGCCGCATCGCGGAGCGCAACGGCGGCGGCGCGATGATGGAGGCGGCGGAGTGACGGCGACCAACGCCCGCGCGCGCCGCTGCTCGCCGGTCGGGGAGGCCTGACCGGCGATGCTCAGCGCCATCATCGATCGCTATTTCATCAAGCAGCCGCGGCTTCGCGAAGCCGTGACCAAGCTGCTGTATGGGAATCGCGATCGGGACGTGGACCTGTTCCAGCATGCGGTGCGCATCAACGAGCTGCGCGAGAACGGCTATCTGCGCGCGTCGCGGCGCGTGCGCACGCTGAGCCTGTTCCGCGACGAGGCGCTCACGATGCAGCATCTGATGCTGTTCGTCCGGCCCGGGATGACCTTCGTCGACGTCGGAGCGAACATCGGGATCTTCTCGATCCTCATGTCGGACGTCCGGCGGATCTATCCGGATTTCGGCATCGTCGCGTTCGAAGCCAATCCCGACACCTATTCGCGCCTCACCGAGAATGCCCGCCGCTTCGGGTTCACGGCGCGAAACGTCGCGGCGGGCGCGCAGGATCATCGTGCGACCTTCATCGCGGGCGCGGTTTCGCACGTCGCCACGATCGCCGAGAAGCGGAACAGCTATTCGGTTCCGGGCCGGCAGTTCGAGATGGACGTCCGCCGGCTCGACGGGCTCGACCTTGCCGGCCGGCTCTTTCTCAAGATCGACGTCGAAGGACAGGAGATGGCGGTGCTGCAAGGCGCCGAGCGGCTGTTCGCGGACGATCGCGTCGATGCGGTGTTCATCGATGCCTGCCCCGATCTGGCGGAGCTGCGGGTGGTTCTGGAGGCATATGGCCTGCTCGTGGTCGATGGCGCGAGCCTGGAGGCGGACGGGAAACCCGACACGCTGCTGGCGCTTCGGCCCGCGGCTTATCCCGGGCTCGCCGCGCTCGAGGGCCGCGTCGGCGGCGCGATGCGGGAGGCGGCCGAGTGATGATATCCAGCGTCCGTCCCGCAGCCTCGGATGTGCTCCTGAACGAAGACAAGCGCGGCTGGCGCGGTGACGCCGCCGACCGTGAAGTGAAAGTCTGACCATGCCTAAACTGAAGGTAGACGGAATCGAAGTCGAGGTGCCCGCCGGCGCCACCGTGCTCCAGGCGTGCGAGGCCGCGGGGAAGGAGATTCCGCGCTTCTGCTATCACGAGCGGCTGTCGATCGCCGGCAATTGCCGCATGTGCCTCGTCGAAGTGAAGCCCGGGCCGCCCAAGCCCCAGGCGAGCTGCGCGCTGCCCGCCGCCGACAACCAGGAAGTCCGCACCGACTCGCCGATGGTGAAGGCGGCGCGCGAGGGCGTGCTCGAGTTCCTGCTGATCAACCATCCGCTCGATTGCCCGATCTGCGACCAGGGCGGCGAATGCGACCTGCAGGACGAGACCATGGCGTACGGCAAGGGCCGCTCGCGCTATGACGAGAACAAGCGGGCGGTGACCGAGAAATACATGGGCCCGATCGTCAAGACGATCATGACCCGCTGCATCCACTGCACCCGCTGCGTGCGCTTCGCCGAGGAAGTCGCCGGGGTCGAGGAGATCGGCGCGATCTACCGCGGCGAGAACATGCAGATCACGAGCTACCTCGAAAAGGCGGTGTCGTCCGAGCTCTCGGGCAATGTCGTCGATCTCTGCCCGGTCGGCGCGCTGACCAGCAAGCCCTACGCCTTCGAGGCGCGGCCGTGGGAGCTCAAGAAGACGCTCGCGATCGACGTGAGCGATGCGGTGGGCACCAACATCCGGCTCGACAGCCGCGGCCGCCAGGTGCTGCGCGCGCTTCCCAGGATCAACGAGGACGTCAACGAGGAATGGGCGCACGACAAGACGCGCCACCACGTCGACGGCCTGGTCCGCCGCCGCCTCGACAAGCCCTATGTCCGCAACCGGAAGGGCAAGCTCGAGCCCGTCACCTGGAACGACGCCTTCGCGGCGATCAAGGCGGTGAAGGCCGGGTCGAGCGTCGCGGCGATCGCGGGCGACCAGCTCGATTGCGAGACGATGTTCGCGGCCAAGGCGCTGCTCAGGAACCTCGGCTCCGACCTGCTCGCCAGCCGCCAGACCGGCATGGACTATGACGTGTCGAACCTCGGCGCGGTCGCGTTCAACCCGACGATCGCGGGCGTCGAAGAGGCCGATGCGATCCTGCTGATCGGCTCGAACCTGCGCTGGGAAGCGCCGCTGGTGAACACCCGCGTGCGCAAGGCGATCAAGAAGGGCGCCAAGGTCTTCGCGATCGGCCCCGAGACCGACCTGACCTACAAGGTCGAGTGGCTGGGCAACGACCTGTCGCTGCTCGGCAAGCTGCCCGAGGCGGTGACCCAGGCGTTCGACAATGCCGCCAGGCCGCTGATCGTGCTGGGCCCGGGCGCGCTCGGCAAGGCGCATGGCGCGGCGCTGGCGCTGGCGAAGTCGGCCAAGGTGGTGCGCACCCTCGAAGACGGCAGCGCGTGGAACGGCTTCGGCGTGGTCCATCTCGCGGCGGCGCGGATGGGCTCGCTGATGCTCGGCTTCTTCCAGAAGGGCGGCATCGCCGACATCCATGCCGCGGCGCCGAAGCTGACCTTCTTCCTCGGCGCCGACGAAGTCGATTTCTCGAAGTTCGAGACCAGCTTCAAGGTCTATATCGGCCACCACGGCGACGCCGGCGCGCACCATGCCGACGTGATCCTGCCCGCCGCGGCCTATTCCGAGAAGCCCGGCACCTACGTCAACATGGAAGGCCGCGTGCAGCGCAGCGAGCGCGCGGTGTTCGCGCCGGGCGATGCGCGCGAGGACTGGACGATCCTGCGCGCTCTCTCCGACGTGCTCGGCGCGACGCTGCCGTTCGACAGCTTCGAGCAGCTCCGCGCGCAGATGGCGCTGGACGTGCCCGCGCTGGGACAGGAGGGGCTGGTCCGCTACGACTGGGCGCCGCCCAAGCTCCCGGCCAAGGCGAGCGGCGAAGTGGCCTATCCGGTCAAGGACTTCTACCTCACCAACGCGATCTGCCGCGCCAGCCCGACGATGCAGCGCTGCTCGGCCGAGCTGGTGCACGGCCAGGATTTCGCGGAGGCGGCTGAGTGATGCGCGATGGAAACGCTGTCGATCTTCATCGTCGATGTCCTCAAGACGGCGCTCGAGGGGCCTCGCTGGATTCGCTGGCCATTGACGGCGGCGATGCTGCTGGTCGTGGGCGGACTGCTTGCGGCGGTGGTCTGGGTGAATTTGTGATGGCGGGATTTGACGCATGACCTGGTGGTTCACCTATCTCCACCTCCCGTTCGAGCTGTCGTGGTTCCTCGCCACGATCGTCGACATCCTGCTGATCGCGCTGCCGCTGATGCTCGCGGTGGCGATGATCATCTATGCCGACCGCAAGATCTGGGCGGCGATGGCGCTGCGCCGCGGCCCCAACGTCGTCGGCCCCTTCGGCCTGCTCCAGAGCTTCGCGGACGGCCTCAAGGTCTTCCTGCAGGAGACGATCATCCCGTCGAGCGCGAACAAGGGCCTGTTCCTGATCGCGCCGATCATCACCTTCACCGTGGCGCTGATCGTCTGGGCCGTCGTGCCGTTCGGTGCGCTGTGGATCGACTGGCCGGTGATGGTGCTCTCGAACATCAACGTCGGGCTGCTCTACGTGCTCGCGGCGTCGTCGCTCGGCGTCTACGGCATCATCCTCGCGGGCTGGGCGTCGAACTCGAAATACCCCTTCTACTCGGCGATCCGTGCGGCGGCGCAGATGGTGAGCTACGAAGTCTCGATCGGCTTCGTGCTGATCTCGGTCGTGCTCTGGGCGGGCAGCTTCAACCTCGGCACGATCGTCGAGGCGCAGAAGGGCTATTACGGCCAGTATCTCGGCGGCTTCGGGATCAACGGCAATTTCGCCAACCCGCTGCTGTTCCCGATGGCGATCGTCTTCTTCATCTCGTCGCTCGCCGAGACGCAGCGCGCGCCCTTCGACCTGACCGAGGCCGAAAGCGAGCTCGTCGCGGGCTACCAGACCGAATATTCGTCGATGGCGTTCGCGCTCTACTGGCTGGGCGAATATGCCAACGTCATCCTAATGTGCACGCTCAACGCGACGCTGTTCTGGGGCGGCTACCTCCCGCCGTTCGACTGGGCGCCGCTCTACTATATCCCGGGCTTCGTCTGGCTGCTCGCCAAGATCGGCTTCTTCTTCTTCTGCTTCAGCTGGGTGAAGGCGACCGTGCCGAGGTACCGCTACGACCAGCTGATGCGGCTGGGCTGGAAGATCTTCCTGCCGCTGTCGCTGATCTTCGTGTTCGTCGTGTCCGGCTTCCTGATGTGGACGCGCGTGGGAGTGGCGGGGTGATCGGGTTAATTCTGCTCGCTTCATTGGTAGGTGCGGCAGCACCTCTCGCTGAACCCACCGTTGTGGCAACGTGCTATCTTCAGGATCAGAAGGCAGACCCCCAAGACTCGGACAAGCTGATACAATTTGGCCCCCAACGCCTCGTGGTTATTGCTTTCTCGAAGTCCTTGCCGGACGCGGAAGCGGTTGCGAAGGTCAGGCTGTACGACCCTACCAATATCTTTGAAGGAAAAAAGATAGGTGTAGTGAACCGCAAGGATGACGGTGGATTCGATGTCGCACTCGCTGGACCGGGAGTGCCGTATAATCGAATTCTTTCGGTCAAGGGCGGTCCTGAAGCAAAGCCTCTGATTGCTTACCTACTTCGCGCCGAACATGGTGCGATCGTAAGCACGATGGGGGGTGGCTGCTTTTATGTTGTGACCACCGATCCGGACGCCGAATGGCAAGAGAAGATTAAATTTCGGAGCTCGATAGACCAATGAACGTCGCCCAGCTCATCCGATCCTACACGCTGTGGGAATTCATCAAGGCGCATTGGCTGACCTTGAAGTATTTCTTCAAGCCCAAGGCGACGATCAACTATCCGTTCGAGAAGAACCCGATCTCGCCCCGCTTCCGCGGCGAGCATGCGCTGCGCCGCTATCCCAACGGCGAGGAGCGCTGCATCGCGTGCAAGCTGTGCGAGGCGATCTGCCCGGCGCTGGCGATCACGATCGAGGCCGAGCCGCGCGAGGACGGCAGCCGCCGCACCACGCGCTACGACATCGACATGACCAAGTGCATCTACTGCGGCCTCTGCCAGGAAGCCTGCCCGGTGGACGCGATCGTGGAGGGCCCGAACTTCGAATTCGCCACCGAGACGCGCGAGGAGCTGATCTACCAGAAGGAGAAGCTGCTCGAGAACGGCGACCGCTGGGAACGCGCGATCGCCGCGAACCTTGCCGCCGATGCGCCCTATCGTTAAGCGCGCCGCAACAGTGGGAACGCCGATGATTCTTCCTTTTTCCGTCATCCCGGCGAAAGCCGGGACCCAGCGTGCCGAGCGGCATGGCTGGGGGCTCTGGTTCCCGGCTTTCGCCGGGATGACGAGCATGAAGAACGGCGGGTCCGCATGATCCAGCTGCTCGCCTTCTATCTCTTCGCGATCGTGGTGTGCGTCTCGGGCGCCTTCACGATCCTGTCGCGCAATCCGGTGCATTCGGTGCTCTGGCTGATCCTCGCGTTCTTCAACGCCGCGGGGCTGATGCTGCTGGTCGGCGCCGAGTTCATCGCGATGCTGCTGGTGATCGTCTATGTCGGCGCGGTCGCGGTGCTCTTCCTGTTCGTCGTGATGATGCTCGACATCGACTTCGCCGAGCTGCGCGCCGGCGTCGCGCGCTATGCCGCGGTGGGCCTGCTGCTCGCGCTGGGGCTGGTCGCCGAGATCATCGTCGCGGTCGGCGCCTGGAGCGAGCGCGCGGTCGACATGAGCCGGCTGATCGCGCCGGTGCCGGGCGACAAGTCGAACATCGAAGCGCTCGGCGCGCTGCTCTACACGCGCTACCTGTATGTCTTCGAAGGCGCGGGGCTGGTGCTGCTGGTCGCGATGATCGGCGCGATCGTGCTCACCTATCGCAAGCGCGGCGACGTCAAGCCGCAGAACGTCGGCCGCCAGGTCAGCCGCCGCTCGAAGGACGCGGTCCGCAAGGTCGACGCGCCGGTGGGGCAGGGGGTGCAGCTGTGATCGCCTTCAGTATCGTCCACTGGCTCATCCTGTTGTTTGTGCTGGGCCTCTTCGGCGGAGCAATCTTCGTCGCCATCCGGCTCTTCGGCGGGAGGCGCTGAGATGATCACGTTGACGCATTATCTGGTCGTCTCGGCGATCCTCTTCGCCATGGGGGTGCTCGGCATCTTCATGAACCGCAAGAACCTGATCGTCGTGCTGATGGCGATCGAGCTCATCCTGCTGAGCGTGAACCTCAACCTCGTCGCTTTCTCGGCCTTCCTCCATGACCTCGTGGGCCAGGTGTTCGCGATGTTCGTGCTCACCGTCGCCGCAGGCGAGGCCGCGATCGGCCTGGCCATCCTCGTCATCTATTTCCGCGCCCGGGGCACGATCTCGGTCGACGACGTCAATCGGATGAAGGGATGAGCGCGCTACTCGTCATCGTCTTCGCGCCGCTGGTTGCGGCTGCGCTTGCCGGCCTCTCGAACAAGGCGTTCGGGAGCCTGCTGCCCAAGCTCGTCACCACGGGCGGGCTGTTCCTGTCGTGCGCGCTGAGCTGGCCTATCTTCCTGTCGTACATCGGCGGCACCGCCGAGCCGGCGGTCGTGCCGGTGCTCACCTGGATGAACTCGGGCACGCTCCACGTCGACTGGGCGCTGCGCGTCGACGCGCTCACCGCGGTGATGCTCGTGGTGGTGACCAGCGTCTCGGCGCTCGTCCACCTCTACAGCTGGAGCTACATGGAGGAGGACCCGGACCAGCCGCGGTTCTTCGCCTATCTCTCGCTGTTCACCTTCGCGATGTTGATGCTCGTGACCGCGGACAACCTCGTCCAGATGTTCTTCGGCTGGGAAGGCGTGGGCCTGGCGTCGTACCTGCTCATCGGCTTCTGGTTCCGGAAGCCCAGCGCCAATGCCGCGGCGATCAAGGCCTTCGTGGTGAACCGCGTCGGCGACCTTGGCTTCATGCTCGGCATCTTCGGCACCTATCTGGTGTTCCAGACCGTCTCGATCCCCGCGATCCTCGAGGCCGCGCCGCACATGGCGGGCTCGACGATCGGCTTCATGGGCCATCGCTGGGACACGATGACGATCCTCTGCCTGCTCTTGTTCCTCGGCGCGATGGGCAAGTCGGCGCAGCTGGGCCTCCACACCTGGTTGCCCGACGCGATGGAGGGCCCGACCCCGGTGTCGGCGCTGATCCACGCCGCGACGATGGTGACTGCGGGCGTGTTCATGGTCTGCCGCCTCTCGCCGATGTTCGAGACCAGCCATGTCGCGACTGGCGTGGTGACGTTCATCGGCGCCGCGACCTGCCTGTTCGCCGCGACGGTGGGCACCTGCCAGACCGACATCAAGCGCGTGATCGCCTATTCGACCTGTTCGCAGCTCGGCTACATGTTCTTCGCCGCCGGCGTCGGCGCGTACGGCGCGGCGATGTTCCACCTGTTCACCCACGCCTTCTTCAAGGCGCTGCTGTTCCTCGGCGCGGGCTCGGTGATCCATGCGATGCATCACGAGCAGGACATGCGCTATTACGGGGGCCTCAGGAAAAGCATCCCCGTGACCTTCTGGGCGATGATGGCGGGCACGCTCGCGATCACCGGCGTGGGGCTACCGGCAGTGTTCGGCAACCCGCTCGCGATCGGCTTCGCCGGCTTCCATTCGAAGGACGCGATCATCGAGGCGAGCTGGGCCGCGGGCTCCACCGGCGCCTTCTGGGTCGGCACCGCGGTGGCGCTGATCACCAGCTTCTATTCGTGGCGCCTGATGTTCCTCACTTTCTGGGGCAACCCGCGCTGGGCCGCGTCCGAGCACATCCAGCATGCGCTGCACGATCATGGCCATGACGAGGACGACGAAGCGCACGACCATCCGCACGAGCATCACGCTCCGGCGCATGCGCATGACGTCCATGAAGGCACCGGCGGCTATCATCCGCACGAGAGCCCCTGGCCGATGCTGGTGCCGCTGGTGCTGCTGTCGATCGGCGCGGTCGCCGCGGGCTTCGTCTTCCACGGCTATTTCATCGAGCCGAGCGCGGGCGAGGCCTATTGGAAGGGCGCCGTCGCGTTCAACGAGCATCTGATGCACTCGATGCACGAAGTGCCGCTGCTGGTGAAGCTCGCCGCGTCGTTCGCGATGCTCGGCGGGCTGGCGATCGCCTGGTTCGCCTACATCCGCTTCCCGGCCTTCCCGGCGGCCTTCGCCGAGAATTTCTCGGTGCTGTACCGCTTCCTGCTCAACAAATGGTATTTCGACGAGCTCTACAACTTCCTGTTCGTGAAGCCTGCCTTCGCGATCGGCCGCCTCTTCTGGAAGGGCGGGGATGAGGGCACGATCGACCGCTTCGGGCCCAACGGGTCGGCGCGTCTCGTCCAATGGGGCAGTGCCGCCGCCGTCCGTCTCCAGTCGGGATATGTCTACGCCTATGCCTTCGTCATGCTGATCGGCCTCACTGCCGCGCTCACCTGGGCGATCGCGGGATGAGCGAGATGCTTCACTCCATCCCCATCCTCTCGATCCTGCTCGCGATCCCTGCGGCGGCGGCGGTGCTCTGCCTGTTCGTGGGCAAGGAGACCGCGCGCTGGGTGGCGCTGATCGCCACCTTGGTCGATTTCGCCCTGGGCGTGCTGCTCTGGATCGCGTTCGACCAGGGCGCCGGCGCCGCGCAGTGGCAGTTCGTCGAGAACAGGCAAGTCTTCGGCAACTTCGGCTGGGCGCTCGGCATCGACGGCTTCGCGCTGCTGCTCATCGAGCTCAGCGTCTTCCTGATGCCGATCTGCATCCTCGCGAGCTGGAAGGCGATCGAGGACCGCGTGCCGGAGTATATGGCGGCGTTCCTGATCACCGAAGTGCTGATGATCGGCACCTTCGCGGCGCAGGACCTGCTGCTCTTCTACGTCTTCTTCGAGGCCGGCCTGATCCCGATGTACCTGATCATCGGCATCTGGGGCGGCGCGAACCGGATCTACGCGAGCTACAAATTCTTCCTCTACACGCTGCTCGGCTCGGTGCTGATGCTGATCGCGATCCTGTACATGATCGGGACCGCGCACACGACGAGCATCCCGACGCTGATGGCGTACGACTTCCCGCCGCACGTGCAGAGCTGGCTGTGGCTGGCCTTCTTCGCGAGCTTCGCGGTGAAGATGCCGATGTGGCCGGTCCACACCTGGCTTCCCGACGCGCACGTCCAGGCGCCGACCGCGGGCTCGGTGATCCTGGCGGGCGTGCTGCTGAAGCTCGGCGGCTACGGCTTCCTCAGGTTCTCGCTGCCGATGTTCCCCGAGGCCTCGGCGCAGTTCGTGTGGCTGATGTTCGGCCTCTCGGCGGTCGCGGTGATCTACACCAGCCTCGTCGCGCTGGTGCAGAGCGACATGAAGAAGCTGATCGCCTATTCGTCGGTCGCGCACATGGCGATCGTGACGATCGGCCTGTTCGCATTCAACCGCCAGGGCATCGAAGGCGCGATGATGGTGATGCTGGGCCACGGCCTGGTCTCGGGCGCGCTGTTCCTGTGCGTGGGCGTGATCTACGATCGCCTCCACACCCGCGAGATCGACCGTTACGGCGGCCTCGCGATCAACATGCCGCGCTATGCCGCGCTGTTCATGCTCTTCACCATGGCCTCGGTGGGCCTGCCGGGCACGAGCAACTTCGTCGGCGAGTTCCTGAGCCTTGCGGGCACCTATCAGGTCTCGACCACGATCACCTTCCTCTGCACCACCGGCATCATCCTGGGCGCTGCGTACATGCTCTACCTCTATCGCCGCGTCGTGTTCGGCGACCTCACCAAGGACGATGTCCGCGCGATGCCCGACCTCGACGCGCGCGAGCTGGCGATCCTAGCCTCGATCGCCGCGGCGGTGCTGTGGATGGGCGTGTATCCCGAGAGCTTCCTCAGCCCGATGCGCGCCGATGTCGGCCGGCTCGTCGAGCGGCTCGACCGCGCCAAGCCCGCCGGGGATTCGCTGCCGACGCCGGGCAAGGCTGCCCCGGCGCAGCACGCCGTGCACGGGGAGGCGCACTGATGGACTACGCCACCCAAGTCTACCTCGTCCTCCCCGAGCTGGTGCTCGGCGCGGGCGCGCTGCTCCTCATGCTGATCGCCGCCTGGGGCGGCCAGGCCTCGACCAGGGCCGTCAGCTTCGTCTCGGTGCTCGTGCTGATCGGCGCCGGTATCGCGCTGCTCGGGCCGGCCTCGTCGGGCGCAGTCGCGTTCGACGGGCTGTACAAGGCCGATGCCTTCGCGGCCTTCGCCAAGGTGGTGATCTTCGCCGCCGCAGGCGCCTCGATCCTGATCGCGCCGCGCTTCTTCGAGCGGACCTCGGGCGAGGACCTTCGCCCCGAATATCCGGTGCTGATCCTGCTCGCCTCGGCGGGCATGGGGATGATGGTCTCCGCGACCGACCTGCTGACGCTCTACGTCGGGCTCGAGCTCCAGAGCCTCGCGGCCTATGTGCTCGCGAGCTTCATGCGCCGCGACACGCGCTCGGCCGAAGCGGGGTTGAAGTATTTCGTGCTCGGCGCGCTGGCGAGCGGCATCCTGCTCTACGGCATCAGCCTGGTCTACGGCTTCAGCGGCACCACCCAGTTCGACGGCATCTCGGCGGCCTATGCCGGAGGCAAGTCGACCGGTCTGCTGTTCGGGCTGGTGTTCGTCTTCGCCGGCCTCGCGTTCAAGATCAGCGCGGTGCCCTTCCACATGTGGACGCCCGACGTCTACGAAGGCGCGCCCACCCCGGTGACCACCTATTTCGCCACCGCGCCCAAGATGGCGGCAATGGCGATGGCGGTGCGCGTCGCGATCGAGGCGATGGGCCCGGCGGTCGACCAGTGGCGCCAGATCGTCGTCTTCGCGGCGCTCGCGTCGATCCTGCTCGGCGCGTTCGGCGCGATCGGGCAGAAGAGCTTCAAGCGGCTGCTTGCGTACTCGTCGATCAACAACGTCGGCTTCGCGCTGATCGGGCTCGCCGCGGGCAGCCAGGCGGGCGTGGCGAGCGTGCTGCTCTACATGACGATCTACGTCATCATGACTGGCGGCTGCTTCCTGATCGTGCTCCAGATGCGCGACGCGGCAGGCAACCAGGTCGAGACGCTCGACAGCCTTGCGGGCATGTCGCGGACGCGGCCGGGGCTCGCGCTGGCGCTGGCGATCTTCATGTTCTCGCTCGCTGGCATTCCGCCGCTGCTCGGCTTCTTCGCCAAGCTGGCAGTGTTCAACGCTGCGGTCGACGCGCGGCTGTTCTGGCTCGCGACGATCGGCATCGTCGGCTCGGTGCCCGGCGCCTTCTACTATCTCAGCGTGATCAAGCGCATGTATTTCGACAAGCCGGCGCCTGCCTTCGAGGGCAGGCCGGGGCTGGTCGAAGGCGCGCTCATCCTCGCGACGGCAGTGGCGATCTCGCCGGTCGGCATGTTCGCGCTCGCGGCGCTGAACGGCTGGACCGTCAAAGCGGCGGGCTCGCTGTTCTGAGCGGGCCGGTCCGCACCGTCGCCGAGACGGGCTCGACCAATGCCGACATGCTGGAACTCGCGCGCAGCGGCGCGGCCGAAGGGCTGTGGCTGCGCGCCGAGCGCCAGACAGCGGGGCGGGGTCGGCAGGGTCGCGACTGGGAGTCGCCCGCAGGCAATCTCTATGCCTCGACGCTGGTGCGCGTGCGCGACGGCGAGCCCCCCGCGGCGACGCTCGCGCTGGTCGCCGCGGTGGCGCTCGACGAGACGGTGCGGCTGTTCGCGCCCGAACTGCCGCTCAGCCTCAAATGGCCCAACGACCTGATGGTGAACGGCGCCAAGCTCTCGGGCATATTGCTCGAGCGCGCGGGCGACGGGGTGGTCGTCGGCTTCGGGGTCAACCTCGCGCATCACCCCGAGGGAATGCTCCGCGCCACCACCAGCATCGCCGCACATGCTCCCGCGCCCGATGCGCAGGTCTTCGCCGAGGCGCTGGCGGAAGTGTTCGCGCGCTGGCTCTCGCGCTGGCGCGAGGGTATCGCGCCGGTGCGCGAGCGCTGGCTCGCCCGGGCGCACCCGCGCGGCACTGCGCTCACCGCCCGCCTCTCCGACGGCAACAGCGTCGACGGGCTGTTCGAGGGGCTCGACTCGCAGGGCGCGCTCATCCTGCGCTTGGCCGGCGGCGAAACGCGTGCCATTCACGCGGGCGACGTGTTCCTCCTTTGAGAGTAAGTTCGATGCTGCTCGCGATCGATGCCGGCAACACCAACGTCGTCTTCGCGCTGGTGGAAGAGGGGCAGATCCGCGCGCGCTGGCGGATCGCCACCGACCCGCGCCGCACCGCCGACGAATATGCCGTTTGGCTGAGCCAGCTGCTCCAGCTCGAGGGGCTCGACCGGTCGGTGGTGAGCGCCGTGATCGTCGGCACGGTGGTGCCGCGCGCGCTCCACAACCTCCAGGTGCTCAGCAGCAAG
Source organism: Sphingomonas sp. (assembly GCF_017745215.1). GTDB lineage: Bacteria > Pseudomonadota > Alphaproteobacteria > Sphingomonadales > Sphingomonadaceae > Sphingomonas. The sequence goes on along the minus strand of NZ_JAGHZV010000003.1, from coordinate 38,309 downwards.
TATTTCGGCACCGAAGCCGTGATCGCCGGGCAGGGCGCGGCGGGCTGGGGCTTCGCGCTCGACGTCGAGGAGCCCGAGAGCCTGGGTGCCGACCGCGCGCTCAACTGCATCGCCGGCCACGCCAAATATCCCGGCGACCTGGTCATCATCGACTTCGGCACCGCGACGACCTTCGAAGTGGTCGACTATCGCGGCGCCTACAAGGGCGGGATCATCGCGCCGGGGATCAACCTGTCGCTCGACGCGCTGGTGACCGCCGCCGCCAAGCTGCCGCGCATCGCGATCGAGGCGCCGGCGAGCAGCAGCGTAATCGGGCGCAACACGGTCGATCAGATGCACATCGGCATCTACTGGGGCTATGTCGCGATGATCGAGGGGCTGACCCGGCGGCTGAAGGCCGAGCTGGGCCGGCCGAGCCAGGTGGTCGCCACCGGCGGTCTCGCGGTGCTGTTCGAGAAGCACACCGACGTGTTCGACGCGATCGAGCCCGACCTCACCATCCAGGGCCTGGCGATGCTGTGGGAGCGGGTGCGGGGCGGGTAGGCGGTTCGCGCTTCCGAGTCGCGCCCTTCGGGCCCGCCAAGAGTCACAAGAGTCACGACCCGTCGCGGCGATTTCGATGTCCGGCCCCCGCCGGGTTCAAAGAGCGGCCGGATTGCTCCAGCCGCGCCAGCCAAGCAGGCCAAATCCTACATTGCAAGCCAGGCCACTCCGGCGTCGCCCATTCCCAATTCCCCCAAGCCTTTCGCCGCGCCCGCCATTGGTGCATAGGCAGGCGGTGACTCCCGGAAACGAACTCCTCTTCCTCGCGCTCGGCGGCTCGGGCGAGATCGGCATGAACGTCAATCTCTACGGCTGCCGCGGCAAATGGCTGATGGTCGACTGCGGCATCAGCTTCGGCGGCCCGGACTATCCCGGCATCGACGTGATCCTGCCCGACCTCCAGTTCATCGAGGAGCATCTCGACGACCTGCTCGGCATCGTCCTCACCCATGGCCATGAGGACCATATCGGTGCGCTGCCCTATCTCGCCGCCGACCTCGACGTGCCGCTCTATGCGACGCCGTTCACCGCCGGGCTGATCCGCGGCAAGCTCGAAGAGGAGGGGATCGAGGACCAGATCGAGCTCAACGTGATCGAGGAGGAGGGCGATTTCGCGCTCGGCCCCTTCACGATCCGCTACGTGCCGCTCGCGCATTCGATCCCCGAGGGCAATGCGGTGCTGATCGGCACGCCCTATGGCAACGTCTTCCACACCGGCGACTGGAAGCTCGACGACGCGCCGCAGCTCGGCGAGCCCTCGACCGCCGAGGAACTGAGCGCGATCGGCGATGCGGGGGTGCTCGCGCTGGTCTGCGATTCGACCAATGTGTTCAACCCCGAGGCGTCGGGGTCCGAGGGCGAGGTCCGCAAGGGGCTCGACGCAGTGATCGCGGGGGCGAAGGGGAGGGTGCTCGTCACCACCTTCGCGTCGAACGCGGCGCGGCTCCAGACCCTCGGCCAGGCGGCGGCGGACACCGGGCGCGAGCTTTGCGTCGCCGGGCGCAGCCTCGACCGGATCCTGCGCGTCGCCAAGCAGAGCGGCTACCTTCGCGACTTCCCCGACACGATCGACTTCGAGACGGCGATGACGCTGCCGCCGGGCCGCGTGATGATCGTCGCGACCGGCGGGCAGGGCGAGCCGCGCGCCGCGCTCGCGCGGATCGCCGAGGGGACGCATCCGCTCAAGCTGCACCAGGGCGACCTCGTCGTCTTCTCCTCGCGGCAGATCCCGGGGAACGAGATCGCGATCGGGCGGATCATGAATGCGCTCGCCGACAAGGGCTGCGACATCGTCACCGATCGCCAGGCCTTCGTCCATGTCTCGGGGCATCCGGGGCGGCCCGAGCTCGCGGCGATGTACCGCTGGATCCGGCCCGAGATCCTGGTGCCGGTGCACGGCGAGATCCGCCACATGCACGAGCAGGCGCGCTTCGGGCTGGCGCAGGGCGTGCCGCATGCGGTGACCCAGGTGAACGGCGAAATCGTTCGGCTCGCGCCGGGCGGGCCCGAGAAGCTGGGCTTTGCGCATGCCGGGCGGCTGGTGCTCGACGGCGACGTGATCCTGCCGGCCGACGGCGCGACGATCAACGAGCGGCGGCGCGTGGCGCTCTATGGCCAGATCTCGGTCGCGGTGGCGATTGATGCCAAGGATCGGCTGCTCGGCGTCCCGCAAGTGCGCGTGCAGGGCGTGCCGGTCGAGGAGGATCGCGACCGGTTCCTCGAGGAAGCGGCCGAGGCGGCGGCGGTGGTGGTGCGCGGCGGCGCCAAGGACGAGGACGCGCTGCGCGAGGCGCTGCGGCTCGGCGTGCGCCGGGTGGCGACGCGATACACGGGCAAGAAGCCGGTGGTCGACGTGCTGATCGTCCGCGTGGAGGGCGCGGCATGAACTGGAAGTCGGCGATCGCGATCTATGTGCTGATCTGGGCGCTGTCGCTGTTCACCGTGCTCCCCTTCGGCGTGCGGACCGCGCAGGAAGCCGGGGCCGAGCTCGTCCCCGGCCAGGCCGAGAGCGCGCCGCACCAGTTCGACGCCAGGCGGATTGCGATCCGCACGACGATCGTCTCCGGGGTGATCTTCGCGCTCTTCCTGCTGAATTATGTCGAGGGCTGGGTGACGGTGGATATGGTCAACCGGTGGTTCCATGGTTGAACCCACCAACCGTCATCCCGGCGAAAGCCTGGACCCGGGGTTGCAGAGGACATCGCCCGTGACTCCTGGGCCCCGGCTTTCGCCGGGATGACGACTGAGGTCCGAAAGCCTAAGTCCGCAGCCGCTCGATCGCCTGGGCGAGCGCGACGTAGAGCTTGCCCATGTCCGACGACAGCAGCGTCACGCCCATCGCCGAGCCATCGCGCAGCGCGAGGACCTGGCGGAGCATGCCCTCGAAGTCGTGGATGTAGCGGTTGACGTTGTCGCGGAAGACTTCGTTCTCATTGTACAGCCGATGGACGTCGCGCGCTTCGCCCGGATCGAGCAGGCGTACCGCGCGGCGGGTGAAGACGCCGCGGTCGCCGCGGAGGTAGGCTGCCCAGGCGCTGTCGGTGACTTCGGTCGAGAAGGCCTTGGCGATGTCGATCGCCGAGGAGTTCATCGCCTCGATCAGCAGCGTCACGCGGCGCGAGAAATGATCTGCGTCGGTGCGCTCATGCTCGGCGCGGGCGTGGCTGACCTGCTCGTCGAGCTGCGCGGTGGCTTCGGCGAGCGCGGCCATCTGGCGGGTCAGCCGTTCCGAGGCACCCGCCGCGGCAGTGACCGCGGCCTCGGAGGCGTCGACCATCTCGGCGAGCTGCCTGGCCAGCGCGGCATCGACTGCGCGGCCGATCGCGGCGCCGCTGGCTTCCTCGATCGCCGCCGAGGCCTGGGGCACCAGCCCCGCGAGCGTGCTTCGAGCATGTTCCGCAGCCGTGGTCGAGGTCTCGCGGATGCGGAGCAGCGCGTCGACCAGCTGGGGCGCCGCGTCATCCGAGAAGCGGCGTGTCGTGCTGATCGCATCGTCGACGATCTTCTCGAGCTCGTCGGCCTTCTCGCGCCCGCTGGCGAGCGTCTCGAGCAGCGATTCCTGCGTCTTGGCGAGCGTGTCGCGCTGCTGGCGGACCACCTCGGCGATCGCTTCGATCGCTTCGTGGGTGCTCGTCGCGGCGGTGACCAGCGCGAGCAGCTCGGGCTTGCTCGCCGCGACGACCTCGCGGCTGGCGTTGATCCGCGCGTCGAGCCGGTCGAGCGCGGCGGGAAGCGTCTCGTCGATCTCGCGGACCGACGCGTCGAGCGCCGTGAGCAGGTCCTCCGAGGTGCGGATCACCTTGGAGGCATTGCCTTCGCCGCTGGTGAGCGCGGTGCTCATCGCCTGGAAGCTGCTCTCGAGCGCGCTCATCGAGCCCGCCAGCTCCTGCGTGCGCGTCATGCCCATCGCATGGACGACGGCAAGCTCGCGATCGAAGCGCGTGACGCCTTCGGAAATCTCCGCGAACAGCCCCTCGCTGCGCCCGCGCTCCTCGCCGAGCCGCGACGAGATGCGCGTGATCGCTTCCTCGATCATCGCGATCCGCTCGCCCAGCGCATCGGCGCTGTCCTTGCCGGCGCGGTCGAGCGCGGCCTGGTTGGCGCTGAGCATCGCGAGGATCGCCTCGCCCTGGGTGGCGATGCCCTTGCGCGCTTCGTCGACCGCGCCCGCGGCGCGATCGAGCACGCCGTCGACTGCCTGCGACATCTGGCCGGTGACTTCCTCGAGCCGCGACGCCGCGGTCTCGCTGGTCGCTTCCATCCGCGCGATGTGCGCGGCGAGCCGTTCGGCGGCACCGCCGGCGATCGCATCGGCCTCGCGCCCGCGCTCGCCGAGCGCGACGAGCTGGGCATCGAGCGAGGCGGCGCGCTGGCTGGCGGCGAGGCCGGACGATTCCAGCTGCGCGGCCATGGCGTGGAGCTCGGCGTTGGCCTTGGGCAGCGAGTTGAGCACGATCGAGAGGTTGGTCTGCGCCTGGTCGATGCGCTGGCCCATCGTCTGGGCGCTGACGTCGATCGCGCGGCTCTGCTCGGCCATGGTCGCGGCGGCGGAGGCGAGGCGGCTGTGCGCGCTCTCTCCCATCGCCATCAGTTCGGCGGCGTGGTGCGAGAGGGCGGTGCGGTTGTGCTCGAGCTGGGCGGCGAGCGCGGCGACGCGGGCCTCCAGCGCCGATGCTTCGGCGCGCATCCGGCGCGCGGTGGCGCCGAAGCGGCTCGCCTCGGCGCGGCTGGTGCGCAGCGCGAGGAGATAGACGATGCCGATCAGCGCGGGCGGCACGCACAGCGCCGCGACCAGCTGGACCGTGGCGATCGGATCGCTGAGGCGGCTCGCCTGGTCGCGCAGCAGCCAGCCCATCGCGCCCAGCCAGCCGGCCACGCCGAGGATCGCCGCGGCGGGCAGCAGCCAACGCAAGCGGCGGCCCTCGGTCTCTTCGGCCTCTTCCTCGGCCACGCGATCGGCGCCCAGCGCTTCCAGGATCCGGGCGGGCGCCAGCGGCTGCTCGGTGGTGGTTTCGAGCAGCAGCTCCTCCGCTTCGCCGTCGTGCGGCGCGAGCAGGCTCTCAGCCTTCTTTCCCCTTGTCATGACGCGTGTTTACCACAATTCACCGTGTCTCCAACCTTCCGTAGAAACCACGTGTTAACCCTCGTTAGTTTAGCTTTAAGCCATGGCCTATGATCCGGGTGCAATCGATGCGACGCTGGCGGCAGCGGTGGGTGACGAGCCCGCGCTGATCGCCGAGCTGCGCGAGGCGTTCCTCGACGGCGTGAAGCGCTGCCTCGAAGCGATGAAATCGGCGGACACGCCCGATGCCTGGAGCGCCGCGGCGCTGCGGCTCAAGGGGCTTTCGGCGAGCTTCGGCGCGGTGCGGCTGATGGCGCTCGCGGGCGAAGCCGCGACGGGCCAGGCGCACGACAACCAGGTGCTGCGCCGGCTGCACCGGGCGATCGAGCGGCTCTGACGCCCAGCTACCCATAATTCCAAACCGTCATCCCGGCGAAAGCCGGGACCCAGGAGTCACGGGCGACGTCGCTCGCTGCCCTGGGTCCCGGCTTTCGCCGGGATGACGGTTGTGGATATGGGGCGACGAAAGGCTACGGCCGAAGGCTAGAGCCACCCCTCCAGCACCTGGTCCGGCGGGCGGTGGCCGTCCGCCCAGACGCGGATGTTGGTGATCACCTTCGCGCCCATCGCCTCGCGGCCCTCGAAGGTCGCCGAGCCGAGGTGGGGCAGCAGCACGACATTGTCGAGGCCGACCAGGCGCGGGTCGATCGCGGGCTCGCCGGCATAGACGTCGAGCCCCGCGCCCGCGATGCGGCGCTCGGCGAGCGCGGCGGCCATGGCGTCGGGATCGACGACTTCGCCGCGCGCGGTGTTGATCAGCCAGCCCTCGGGGCCGAGCAGGTCGAGGCGGCGGGCGTCGATCAGCCCCTGGGTCTCGGCGGTGTGCGGGCTGTGGATCGTCAGGATGTCGACCGCGGCGAGCATCGAATCGAGGTCCTCGTGCCAGGTCGCGCCGAGCTGGTGCTCGAGCACTTCGGCGATGCGGTGGCGGTTGTGGTAATGGATCTGGAGCCCGAAGGCGCGCGCCCTCAGCGCCACTGCCTGGCCGATCCGGCCCATGCCGAGGATTCCGAGCTTCCTGCCGCCGATCCGGTGGCCGCGCATGCCGGTGGGCGACCAGCCGGTCCACTGGCCCGCGCGCACCAGCTTGTCGCCCTCGACCAGTCGCCTCGGCGTGGCGAGGATCAGCGCCATCGCCATGTCGGCGGTGTCCTCGGTGAGCACGCCCGGCGTGTTGGTGACGACGATCCGGCGCGCGCGTGCGGCCTGGAGGTCGATATGGCCGACGCCCGCGCCGTAATTGGCGATGAGGCGGAGGCGTTCGCCAGCGCCTTCGATCAGCGCGGCGTCGATCCGGTCGGTGACGGTGGGGACGAACACGTCGGTATCGGCCATCGCCGCCGCGAGCGCGTCGCGGCTCATCGGCGCGTCGCTGGTATTGGGGAGCGTGTCGAACAGCTCGGCCATGCGCGCCTCGGTTGCCGAGGGGAGCGTGCGAGTCACGACCACCTTGGGACGCGAGGGGCGCGGTTCCTTTGCCATCGTCTTCGGGCTTGGCCGCGCCGCGCGTGACAGTCAACGGGTTGAAGCGGGACGCGGCATCGGGTTAGATCGCCGCCGCGGCTCCAACCAAGAGGACAGGATGGGTTTCGGCAGGGCACTCGCCATGGGCGTGCTGGCATTGGGCGCTACCGCGCTCGTGCTCGGCGAGGCCTGGGCGCAGCGGACGCCGCCCTATTTCGCGTCGATCTCGGTCAGCAAGGCGCGGATGCGCACCGGCCCCGGGCGGCAGTACCCGGCGACCTGGCTCTATCAGCGCGAGGACCTGCCGGTGAAGGTCGTCGCCGTCTACAACGAGTGGCGCAAGATCGAGGACCCTGACGGCACCCAGGGCTGGATGCAGGTCAACATGCTGAGCGACGCGCGCACCGCGATGGTGAAGGGCACGATCGTCGAGATGCGCGCGGCACCGCGGTTCAATTCGCGGGTGAGCTGGCGCGCGGCGCCGGGCGTGGTGGGGCGGATCAGCCAATGCACCAACGGCTGGTGCTATCTCGACGTCCACGGCCGCGGCGGTTTCGTCGAACAGTCGCATATCTGGGGCGTCGACCAGAACGAGACGCTGCACTGAGCGTTGGAGCGCTTCCGATCCAGCGCCCGAGGACTGCATGACTCTCATCACGATGCTCAAATGGTTCGCCTCGATCAGCGGCGTGAGCGCAGCGCTGATGGTGTCGCTCGATCTCGGACGGCGCGTGACCGGCTGGGGGTTCGCGATCTTCGTCGCCTCGAGCCTCGCCTGGATCGCCGGCGCGCTGATGGCGAGCGACGAGCCGCTCTGGTCGCAGAACCTCGTGCTGTTCGGGATCAACTGCTTCGGCGTCTATCGCTACCTGATCCGCAAGAAGCCCGTGCATGGCGGCTAGCTGGCCCTGGGTCGCGTTGCTGGGGGTGCTGGGGCTGGTCTTCGGCAGCTTCATCGCGACGGTGGCGATCCGCTGGCCCGAGGGGCGCTCGCCGTTCTCGGGCCGCTCGGCGTGCGACGGGTGCGGCCGGACGCTGAAGCCGATCGAGCTGGTGCCGGTGCTGAGCTTCCTCGCGTTGCGCGGGCGGTGCGGGACGTGCGGGGCGCGGATCGCGCGGAGCCATCTTGCGATCGAGCTGCTCGGCGGGGCGATCGGGGTGCTGTCGGGGTTGATGGGGCCGGAGGGCGCGGCGCTGGCGATTTGCGGCTGGCTGCTGCTCGCGCTCGGTGCGCTCGACCTTGCCGCCCTCTGGCTGCCCAACGAGCTGACCGGCGCGCTGGCCTTGACCGGGATCGGCGCAGGGCTGCTCGGGCTGGGGCCGACGCTCGAGGTGCGGCTGATCGGCCTCGCCGCGGGGTTCGGCTCGCTGTGGCTTGTCGCGTCGCTCTACCGGCGGCTGCGCGGGCGCGAGGGGCTGGGCGGCGGCGATCCCAAGCTGTTCGGCGCGATCGGCGCCTGGATCGGGTGGGAGGGGCTCGCCTATGTGCTGCTCGCCGCCAGCCTGCTCGGCTTGCTGACAGTGATGTTATTAAGGCTTGGCGGACGGCGCCTGGGGATGCAGGATCGCTTGCCGCTGGGGGTGTTCCTGGCAGCCGCCGCCTGGCCGCTGCTCTGGCTGAGCACCTGGGGGGGCGGAGTATAGGAGAGACGATGCGCGAGATCCTCGACCGCCAGCGGGCGGCGTTCATGGCGGAGCTCCCGGTGAGCCTGGGGGTGCGCAAGGACCGGCTGAAGCGCGCGGCGGCGATGGTCTCGGACCATGCGGCGCGCTTCTGCGATGCGCTGAGCGAGGATTTCGGTCACCGCAGCCGCGAACAGTCGATGATTGCCGACATCGCCGCCTCGGTCGCGCCGCTGAAGCACGCGCTCCGCCATGTCGACCGCTGGGCGAGGGCCGAGCGCAAGCCGCTGACCTTCCCGCTCGGGCTGCTCGGCGCGAGGGGCGAGGTCGAGTACCAGCCCAAGGGCGTGGTCGGCGTGATCGCGCCGTGGAACTTCCCGGTGAACCTGGTGGTGAGCCCGCTCGCCGGCGTGTTCGCCGCTGGCAATCGCGCGATGGTCAAGACCAGCGAATATACGCCGGTGGTCGCTGCGCTGTTCGAGGAACTGGCGCCCAAATATTTCGCCGAGGAGGAACTGGCGTTCGTCAGCGGCGGGCCCGAGGAAGGCAAGGCCTTCGCCGAGCTGCCGTTCGACCATCTCCTTTTCACCGGCGCGACGGGGATTGCGAAGCATATCCTCCACGCCGCGGCGGACAATCTCGTGCCGGTGACGCTCGAGCTCGGCGGCAAGTCGCCGGTGGTGGTCGGCCGTTCGGCGGATCTCGGGCGGGCCACCGAGCGGGTCGCGATCGGCAAGATGATGAACGCCGGGCAGATCTGCCTCGCGCCCGACTATATGCTCGTGCCCTCGGAGAAGGAGCCCGAAGTGGTCGAGGGGCTGATCGGCGCAGCCTCGCGTATGTACCCGAGCCTGCTCGCCAACCCCGATTACACCGCGGTGATCAACGACCGGCATTTTGCCCGGCTCACCGAATGGATCGACGATGCCCGCGCCAAGGGCGCCGAGGTCATCCAGGTCAATCCGGCGAACGAGGATTTCTCGGCTTCCAACGCGCGCAAGATGCCGCTCCACATCATCCGCAACGCCACCGACGAGATGACGGTGATGCAGGAGGAGATCTTCGGCCCCGTGCTGCCCGTGCGACGCTATGATGCGATCGACGAGGCGATCGGCGAAGTGAACCGCCGCGACCGGCCGCTCGCGCTCTATTATTTCGGCAGCGACGAGGCCGAGCGCCGCCGCGTGCTCGACCGGACGATCTCGGGAGGCGCGACGGTCAACGACGTGATCTTCCACGTCAGCCAGGAGGAGTTGCCCTTCGGCGGGATCGGCCCGTCGGGGATGGGCGCCTATCACGGCGAGGTCGGCTTCCGCACCTTCAGCCACGCGCGCTCGGTCTATCGCCAGCCATTGCTCGACGTGCACGCGCTCGCCGGGCTCAAGCCGCCCTATGGCAAGGCGACATGGCGGGCGATCGCGCGGCAGATGAAGTGAGTCAGCCGCGCTCAATCCGATAGTGGATCGGCTTGAAGCTGCCGCCGTTCGAATCGGGCGCCGAGCAGGCGGTGAGGCCGATCACGAGGTCCATCGCGGCGCGCAGCGCGATATGGTCGCCGGCCTTGCTGATCGGCGGGAGGACACGGAGCTTCCCCGTCTCGCCATCGACCGGCACGTTCATGAAGCAGTTGAACGCCACCGGAATCGCGTCCGGCTTGACCCCATAGGGCGCGAGCGCCTCCGCCAGATTGCCGAAGCAGCCGCGGTGCGGCGGCAGGTCGGGGTAGAAATGGTGGAAGGTGTCGACCGAGCAGGGCGTCAGCAGGAAATCGTGCCGGCCCACGCTGTCCGAGACGATCTCGAGCATCGCGTTCGATCGGTTCGAATAGAGGCTATGGCCGGTGGTGAGGCGGATCGTCTCTGCATAGTCGAGCGTGCGGCCCGAGGAGATGACTTCGCCCAGGTCGGCCGCGTTGAACGCCAGCAGGTCGGCGACCTGCTCGCCCCGCGGGTCGATCACCACCAGCGTGTCGCCCTTCGCGAGCTCGAAGGCGGTGCCGCTGCGCTCGGGGATGACGTGCGTGTCTATCGGTCGTCTCCGGCATAGTGGAAAGGGCAGCGCCAGTCGGCATCGACGACGCGCCCGCTGTACTGGCGCGCCTCGCTCGCTTCGCCGTGGCGCGCGAGCATCGGGTTGCGCGACCCGGCCAGTGCTTCGTCGCGGGTGAGGATCTTCTCGCGCATCCCCTCATATTTGCCTTCCTCGCGCAACCGCTCGAACTGGTCGTGGAGGTTGAACACCAGCGCGGGCCGCTCGAACCGTCGTGCCGGCCGGCTGGCATGGGGGTGGAGCCCGACGATGAAGAAGGCTTCACCGCCGAAGCTCAGCGAGAAATGCGGGCTGTCAGGGTCGGGGCTGACACGCGAGTCATAGGCCTGGCCGCGCCAGCGGTCCTTGTCCGAGAGCGACTGGACGCGCGCCCAGAGCGCGGCTTCGAACGCGCGCTCGTCCAGGTCCAGCGGGCCTTCGAAGATCACCGCGAAGCTGCGGAACAGCCCGGGATCGTCGCGATACCCCTGGGCGAATCGCAGCAGCGCGTCGTGGATGCGCACGTCATCCCACGCGCTGTCGATCCGGTCGCAGGCGAGTACGTCCAGCGTGCCGCGGGCGAGCGCGGCCTTGGCCCCGACGCACGGGAAGTCGCGCGCGGCGACGTGGTCGAACAGGAGCGCCTGCAGCGTCGCCTGCGCCTGATGTGTCCAAGGAAACATGGGATACCAAAGGCTTGTGAACGGTCTCGCACGTTCTACGCACGGATGTTCGAGCCGGTTCCGAAGCAAGGCGAAAGCGGAAGCCCGGCCGGGGCCATGGGGGGATATGCCCCGGCCAGAGCTTCCGCGACGCGCTCCCCGCTGTGGGGGGAGGGAGGGGAGCGCGATCCAATCCCGAAATAAAAAAGGGCCGCCCGAAGGCGGCCTTGAAAAGTTTTAGGAGAGGATGCCTGAAAGGCACGATCTTTGTGCGCCGCAGCAGCATTTGTTGCAAGTGCGAATGTTACCGGTATCATTGCAAAAACTGCAATCGTTAATTTCCCCTACGGAAAGCTGGCGTCGACCGCGTCACGACGGGCTTTCAACCAACGCCATTCGGCATTGTCGGGATCGAGCGAAAGCGCCGCGTCATAGGCCTGGATCGCCGACTCGGCGAGACCGAGTCGCGCGAGCAGGTCGGCGCGGACGGCGTGATAGGGGAGGTAGCCGGCAAGGCCGGGCAGGTCGAGCGCGTCGACTTCCTCGAGCGCAGCCGCTGGACCGCAGATTTCCGCCATTGCGACTGCGCGGTTGAGCCGGACGAGGGCATCATCGCGCCGAGCGAGCAGGGCGTCGTAGAGCGCCAGCACCGCGGGCCAGGGCGCGGGTCGGGCGAGGCTGGGGCGGGCGCACCATTCGGCGTGGATCATCGCCTGGAGCAGCCGCGGCGTGATGCGGCGAAGTTCCAACGCCTGCGCGAGATAGCGCTGGCCCGCAGCAATCCGTGCAGCATCCCATCGCGCCGGGTCCTGTTCGGCGAGCGGGACCATTGCGCCGCTTGCATCCGTGCGCGCGGGCCGGCGCGCCTCGGCGAAGCGGACGGTGGCGGCCAGCGCGAGCACGTCGCGCTCGCGCGGCAGCATCGCGGCGAGCGCCTCGGTGATGCCGAGCATCTCCTCCGCATAGCCGGCGTGGCGCCCGGTGCCGCCGCCGTCGGCATGCGCGCGGGCATAGGCGATCTCGAGCGTCGCGAGCACCGACTCGAGCCGCTCGGCCCAGGCCTCGGGTCCCGGCACTTCGAACGGGATCCCCGCCGCGGCGATCTTGCGCTTGGCGCGGACGAGCCGCTGGGCGATCGTCGGCTCGGGGGAGAGGAAGGCCGCGGCGATCTCGCGCGTCTCCAGTCCGCAGACCAGCCGCAGCGTCAGCGCCGCGCGCGAATCGGGCGCGATCGCGGGGTGGCAGCAGGTGAACACCAGCCGCAGCCGCTCGTCGGGGATGATTTGGTCGTCGGCCATCAGCCGCCGCTCCTCGGCATCGGGCTCGAGCTCGGGCGGCGGCAGCTCGGCAGCCTCGCGCACCCGGCGTCGGCGCAGCGCATCGAGTGCGATCCGCTCGGCGGTGCGGTAGAGCCACGCCGCCGGGTCGCGCGGCGGCGCATGCTCCCAGGCGGCGGCGGCGCGTGCGCAGGCTTCGGCGAAGCTCTCCTCGGCGAGATCGAGGTCGCGGAAGCGCGCGGCGAGCGCGGCGATCACGCGCCCGCTCGCCTCGCGCGCCGCCCGGGCGAGCGGCGTCACTTGACCAGCAGGGGCCGTACCTCGACCGAGCCCTCACCACGGATCGGCACGCGCTTCGCGATCGCCAGCGCCGCGTCGAGATCGGGAACGTCGACCAGATAATAGCCGCCGAGTTGCTCGCGCGTCTCGGCGAAGGGACCGTCGTGGATCGACTTGGCGCCGTCGCGCGCGGTGCGCACCGTGGTCGCGGCGCTGGTCATCACCAGCCCGCTGCCGCCCTTGAATACCTCGCCGAGCTCGCCGACCAGCGCCATGTGCTGGCGCGTGATCTCGGTGATCACCGACTGATCCTCGAACTCGCGTTCGTCCTCGTAGATCAGGAGCATGTACTTCATCGAATATTCCTTCGCGCTGCGGCCGCTGGATTGCGATCGTACCGCGGAGACGCGCCGCCCGCGCCCGAATCGACAGCAACCAAGAATTTTTTTGCGCGATCGGCGCGAAGCGGCCACATCGGGCGCGATGACCACGCTCAAGCTCGACCAGTTCCTGCCCTATCGTCTCTCGATCGCGTCCAACGCCGTGTCCGACGCGATCGCCACCGCCTATCGCACGCTCTTCGGCCTGCGCATCCCCGAGTGGCGGCTGATCGCGGTGCTCGCCGAGGATGGCGCGATGAGCCAGCAGGCGCTGTGCGGGCGGACGCGGATGGACAAGGTGACCGTGAGCCGCGCCGCGATCGCGCTGGTCGAGCGCGGGCTGATCGCGCGCGGCGCCAATCCGGGCGACCAGCGCTCGCACCTGCTCGAGCTGAGCAAGGCGGGCTGGGCGCTGTACGAGCAGGTCGCGCCCAAGGCGATCGAGCTCGAGCAGCGCATCTTCGCCGGGATGGACGCCGAGGAAGTCGCGCGCTTCCGTGCCATGCTCGAACGGCTCGAGCAGGCGGCGGGCGCGCTGGAGGCTTGATCGGCGGGGCGGTCCTCGTCTAGGCCGGGCAGGCCCTCCCCAGGCGTTCGAGTTGAAGCCCGAGGAGTCAGTACATGTCCCTTTCCGTCCAGACCGCCGAAGTCTCGTCCCTCAACCGGGCCGGGCTGACCGTGGCCGAGCCGCTCGCGCGCTTCCTCGAGGAACGCGTGCTGCCGGGCCTTGCGATCGATGCGGACGGCTTCTGGCGGGGCGTGGCGGCGATCTTCGGCCGGTTCGCGCCGGAGAACCGCGCGCTGCTCGCCCGGCGCGACGCGCTGCAGGAAGCGATCGACGCGTGGTGCGAAGCCGATCCGGCGCGTGCCGCCGATCCTTCCGCGCAGGAAGCGTTCCTGCGTGAGATCGGCTATCTCGTGCCCGAGCCCGCGCCCTTCGCGATCGGCACTGGGAACGTCGACGCCGAGATCGCGACGATGGCGGGGCCGCAACTGGTCGTGCCCGTGCTCAACGCGCGCTTCGTGCTCAATGCCGCCAATGCGCGCTGGGGGAGCCTCTACGACGCGCTCTACGGCACCGATGCGCTGCCCGGCGCAGCGAAGCCGGGCGGCTATGATCCCGAGCGCGGCGCGCAGGTGATCGCGTTCGCCAAGACCTTCCTCGACCAGGCCGTGCCGCTCGCCGGGATTGGCTGGGCCGACTGGACGGGCGGCGACCTGCCGCTCGCCGATCCGGCGCAGTTCGTGGCGAGCCGCGGGGAGTCGCTGCTGTTCCGCCACCATGGCCTGCACGTCGAGGTCGTGATCGATCGCTCGCACCCGATCGGCCGCGACGATCCTGCGGGCATCGCCGACGTGCTGCTCGAATCGGCGCTGACCGCGATCGTCGACCTCGAGGATTCGGTCGCCGCGGTCGATGCGGAGGACAAGGTCGCGGCCTATGCCAATTGGCTCGGGCTGATGCGGGGCGACCTCGAGGAGACCTTCGACAAGGGCGGCCGCGCGATGACGCGGCGGATGAACGCGGATCGGCTCTACGACCTGCCGGACGGCGGCGAGCTGAAGCTCCCCGGCCGCTCGCTGCTGTTCGTGCGCAACGTCGGCCACCTCATGACCACGCCCGCGCTGCTGCTCGACGACGGCGGCGAGGCGCCCGAGGGCATCCTCGATGCGATCGTCACCAGCCTGATCGCGATGTACGACCTGCGCGCGCTGGGCGATGTTCGCGACATTCGCAACAGCCGCTCGGGCAGCGTCTACATCGTCAAGCCCAAGATGCACGGCCCCGGGGAGGCCGGCTTCACCAACCGGCTGTTCGACGCGGTCGAGGACCTGCTCGGCCTCGCGCGCCACACGATCAAGGTCGGCGTGATGGACGAGGAGCGGCGCACCTCGGCCAATCTCGCGGCGTGCATCGAAGCGGTGAAGGACCGGATCGTGTTCATCAACACCGGCTTCCTCGATCGCACCGGCGACGAGATCCGCACCAGCATGCGCGCCGGCCCGATGATCCCCAAGGGCGAGATGAAGGCGGCGAGCTGGATCTCGGCCTATGAGGACCGCAACGTCCGCATCGGGCTCGCCTGTGGCCTCTCGGGCAAGGCGCAGATCGGCAAGGGCATGTGGGCCGCGCCCGACCGGATGGCGGACATGCTTGCCCAGAAGGTGGCGCATCCGAGGAGCGGCGCGAACACCGCCTGGGTGCCGTCGCCCACCGCGGCGACTCTCCACGCGATGCACTATCACCAGGTCGACGTCTTCGCGCGGCAGAAGGAGATCGCCGGCGAGGCGGTGCCGGGGCTGGCCCCGCTGCTCACCATCCCCGTCACGCGCGGGCGCAACTGGAGCACGGAAGACGTCGCGCGCGAGCTCGACAACAATGCCCAGGGCATCCTCGGCTATGTCGTGCGCTGGGTCGATCAGGGCGTCGGCTGCTCGAAGGTGCCCGACATCCACGACGTCGGGCTGATGGAGGACCGCGCGACCCTGCGCATCTCGTCGCAGCACATGGCGAACTGGATGCTCCACGGCGTGGCGAGCGCGGCGGACGTCGAGGCGGCGCTGAAGCGCATGGCCGCGAAGGTCGATGCGCAGAATGCCGGCGATCCGCTCTACCGGCCGATGGCGGGCAACGAAGCGACCAGCCTCGCATACCAGGCGGCGCGCGCGCTGGTGTTCGAAGGCGTCGAACAGCCCAACGGCTATACCGAGCCGCTGCTCCACCGGTTCCGTGCACGGGTGAAGGCGCGGGATTGACGCTTTCCCTTCCGTTCCGGGGCACCGCCGCCTAGGCGTCCACCCTTGCGAAACGTTTCGGAGCCATTTCCGTCTCCGAAGGTTACGCAAGGGGGAGGCCGGAACACCGGCCCCCGGAAGGAGACGCGTTGCGCAAGGGGGTAAGACTGGTGTGGGTAGCGGCGCTGGCCGGGACGGCCCTGGTGCCGGCCGTCGCGCATGCCCAGATCTCGCCGGGCGGCCAGCCGGGGCAGGGCGCACCCGCCTCCAGTCCGACGCCGCCGCAGGATGCCTCGCCCGACCCGGCCGTCGCGGACGAGAAGCCGATCATCCCCGACGCCGAGTTCGAAGCGCAGATGCCGCAAGTGACCGGCGACCTCGACGCGCCGCTCGCGCCCCTGCCCGAGAATACGGCCCCGGTCGCGGCCGACGCGAGCAGCAAGGCCGTCGCCGAGCATATCGAAGCGCTCGCGCCGGTGCCCGAGCAGGAGCCCGAGCTTGCCGCGCCGCTGCCTCCGCTCTCCGCCTTCGACGTCACCGCGCAGCCGACCGACGCAGCCGAGACCGACGACAAGACGGTGGTGATCCGCTACACCACGCTGCTCCAGGGCCTCGACGAGCTCGGGCTCGACGACGAGTTCCGCGGCCTCTCGGCGCTCGAGAAGGGCAAGGGCAAGGCCGCCAATGCCGCGATGGTCGCTGCCCGGGCGCGCGAGGACGAGCGGCTGGCGCTGCGTCTCCTCCAGTCGCTCGGCTATTATGACGCGACCGCGCTCTCCTCGGTCGAGCAATATCCCAAGGGCTCGCTCGACCTGCGCGCCGTGATCTCGACGACTCCGGGGCCGCTCTACAAGCTCGGCTCGGTGACGGTGGTGACGCCGTCGGGGACGCCCCAGGGCGTCGTCGAGCGCGAGCTGCCGCTGTTCATCGGCGATCCGATCGAAGCGACGCGCGTCCAGGGCGCCGAGGCCAATGTCAGCCTCAAGCTCCCCCAGCAGGGCTATCCCTTCGTCGAGGTCGGCCAGCGCGACATCCTGCTCGATCCCGACACGCGCAAGGGCGACTACACGCTGCCGGTCGAGACCGGGCCTTTCTCGCGCTTCGGCTGGTTCACCGTGAGCGGCCGGCGGCGCGCGTTCGGGTCGGACCATGTCGGCTCGCTGGTGCGGTTCAAGCGCGGCGAAGTGTACGACAGCCGCAAGGTCGATGACCTGCGCGAGGCGCTGATCGCGACGAGCCTCTTCTCGAACGTGTCGGTCGAGCCGGTGCGCACCGGGATCATCGCCCCCGACGGCGCCGAATATGTCGACCTTCGCGTGCGCCAGGACGCCGGCCGCCAGCGCACGATCGCGGCCACG
The DNA here is from genome assembly GCF_017745215.1 of Sphingomonas sp. GTDB lineage: Bacteria > Pseudomonadota > Alphaproteobacteria > Sphingomonadales > Sphingomonadaceae > Sphingomonas. Next base: position 21,338 of record NZ_JAGHZV010000003.1, on the reverse strand, counting down.
GCGGGCTACTCGACCGGCCAGGGGCTGCGGCTGGAGGGCAGCTGGACGCACCGCAACCTCTTCCCGCCCGAAGGCGCGCTGATCCTCACCGGCGTCGCGGGCACGCGCGAGCAGGGCGCCACCGCGACCTTCCGCCGCTCGAACGCCGGGCGGCGCGACCGCACGGTGCAGATCGGCGTCGCCGCCGACCACAACAACTACGAAGCGTTCGACGCCTATACCGGCTCGCTTTCGGCGCGCGTCTCGTTCGATTCCACGCCGATCTGGCAGAAGCGCTGGACGTGGTTCTACGGGGCCGAGCTCGTCGGCACCAACGAGGACCGGTACAATTACAACAAAGGCGCGCGCGATCGCGGGACCTGGCTGATCCTCGCGGCGCCCGGCTTCCTCGGCTATGATCGCTCGGACAACCTCCTCAACCCGACGCGCGGCTATCGCGCGAAGCTCAACATCAGCCCCGAGACCTCGGTGCGCGGCGCGGCGCGGCCCTATGTGCGCACGATGATCGAGGGCACGGCCTATTATCCGGTGTCCGACAGCATCGTGATCGCCGGCCGCGCGCGCTTCGGATCGATCCAGGGGATCGCACGCGACGACCTGCCGCCCTCGCGGCGCTATTATGCCGGCGGCGGCGGATCGGTGCGCGGCTTCGGCTATCAGGAGCTCGGCCCCCGCTCGCCCGACGGCAAGCCGGTGGGCGGGCGCGGGCTCAGCGAGTTCGCGATCGAGGCGCGTTACCGCTTCGGCGACTATGGCATCGTGCCGTTCATCGACGCGGGCCAGGTGACCGACAGGATGTGGCCGTCGCTGGAGGGGATCCGCGTCGGCGCGGGCATCGGCGGGCGCTTCTACACCAATTTCGGCCCGATTCGCGTCGACTTCGCCACGCCGATCAACCGCAAGCCGGGCGAATCGAAGCTCGCGCTCTACATTTCGATCGGGCAGGCCTTCTGATGGCCGAGGAAACGCTCCCCGACACGTCCGAAACACCCCGCGAGCCCGATGTCGTCGTGGTGCGGCGCGAGCGAGGGCCGTGGCGGACGGTGGCGAAGGGCGCGGCGATCGTCGTCGCCGTGCTGGTCGCGCTGGCGGGCGCGGCGCTGATCGCGATCGACACCGGACCCGGACACGCCTTCATCGCGCGGCAGATCGCGCGCATCTCGCTCGAATCGGGGCTGAACTTCCGCGTCGGGCGGATCGACGGCTCGATCTATGGCGCGATGACGCTCCACGATTTCGAAGTGCGCGACAGCAAGGGCGCCTTCGTCAGCGCGAGCGAGGTCAAGCTCGACTGGCGGCCGCTGCGCTATTTCGGCAACCGGCTCGACGTGCGCGAGCTGGCGAGCCCGCTGGTGCATGTCTCGCGCATGCCGGCGCTCAAGGCGGTGCCGAGCGATCCCAATGCGCCGATCCTCCCGGACATCGCGATCGATATCGCCAGGCTGAACCTGACGAAGATCGACTTCGATCCCGCGGTCACCGGCCAGCGCCATGTCGCGAGCCTGACGGGAAGCGCGCATCTTTCCGACGGGCGCGCTCAGATTGTCGCGGACGGCGGTGCGGTCGCGGCGCCCGGGATCGCGGGCGGCGACCGGCTGGCGCTCAAGCTCGACGCGGTGCCCGACGCCAACAAGCTCGACATCGACCTGCGACTCAACGCCCCCAGGGGCGGGCTGGTGGCGGGGCTGGCCGGGCTCGACAAGGCTTTCACCCTCTCGATCCAGGGCGACGGCGACTGGAAGCGCTGGAACGGCCAGGCGGTGAGCACGCTCGGCGGGCAGGAGCTCGCCGAGCTCGCGATCCAGCAGCAATCGGGCACCTTCCACGTCCGCGGCACTGCGCAGCCGGGCCTCTACATGAAGGGCCCGGTGGAACGGCTCGCCGCGCCGCAGGTCGAAGTGTCGCTCGACTGCGGCTGGAGCGACCGCAAGGCCGACACGCAATTCAGCCTGCGCTCGGCGGCGATGCAGGTCGACGGCAAGGGACTGCTCGATCTGGGCGAGAGCCGGTTCGGCGGCTTCCGGGTCGAAGCGATGCTGCTCGAGCCCGGCGAGATGGCGCCCAACCTCGCGGGCCGCGACGTGCGGCTGGCGGCGCAGTTCGACGGGCCGTTCGCGCGGCCGCTGGTCGACTACAAGCTGAGCGCCGCGGCGCTGGGCTTCGGCAACACGCTGGTCGAGCGGCTCTATGCCGAGGGCAAGGCGCGCGTCGATGCCGACCATATCCTGGTGCCGGTCAAGGCCAAGGCAGCGCGGGTGGTGGGGGTCGACGCCGCGGCGGGCGGCCTGCTCACCAACCTCACCGTGAACGGCGACCTCGCCATCTCGGGCGACCAGCTGCTCTCGGACAATCTCAAGCTCCATTCGGACCGGCTCGACGCGACGGCGCTGGTCGTCGCTGACCTGAGCGCCGGGACCTACAACGCCGCGCTCAAGGGGCGGCTCAACGACTATGTGATCGACGGCATCGCCGTGGTGAGCCTCACTGCCGACGCCAAGCTGAAGCCCGCGCCGGGCGGCGGCTGGGGGCTCGACGGGCAGGTCGTCGGCAAGAGCTCGAAGATCCTGAACGGCGGGCTCGCGGACTTCCTCGGCGGCAACGCCAGCGGCTCGGTGCGGCTGGCGCTGGGCAATGATGGCGGGATCGGCTTCCGCGACGTACGGCTCGAGGCGCCGCTGTTCCGGGTGACCAAGGGATCGGGGCGCTATGGCGCGAACGGCGCGCTGCTGATCGATGCGGAGGCGGTGTCGACGCGCTACGGGCCGCTCACCGCCAAGGTGACGGGCACGGTGAATGCCCCCGAAGTGCTGTTGCGCGCGCCCAAGCCGGGGCTGGGGATCGGGCTGGTCGACCTCGAGGCGAAGGTGAAGGGGCAGGGCGGCGCCTATGCCGTCCAGGCGAGCGGCGGGACCAACTATGGGCCGTTCAACGCCGATGCGCTGGTCGAGACCGGAAAACTGACCATAGTCACCATCCGCTCGGGGCGGTTCGCGGGAATGGATGTCACCGGCAAGGTCGCGCAGACCGAGGCGGGGCCGTTCGCGGGGCAGCTCGCCTTCACCGGATCGGGCGTGACCGGCCGCGCGACGCTCGATGCGCGGGGCGCAACCCAGCATGCGGCGATCAATGCGAGCGCGACCAACGCCCAGATCCCCGGCGTCGCCGAACTGACGATCGGCCGCGCGCTGATCGCTGGGGATATCCTGTTGACGGAGACGCCGCAGATCAACGGCGACGTCCAGATCGCCAACCTGCGCAGTGGCCAGCTGGTGCTCCAGACCGCGCGCGCGAAGATCGACTATCACGGCGGCGCCGGCACTGCGCAACTGCTCGCCAACGGCTCGTCAGGGGTGCCCTTCACCGTCGCGGCGAATGCCAAGCTCGATCCCAGGCTGTGGCTGGTCGCGCTCCAGGGCGAGAGCAGCGGCGTGCTGTTCCGCACCCCCACGCCGCTCCGGATCGTGCCCGAGGACGGCAAATACCGGCTCGAGCCCGGGCGGATCAGCTTCGACCAGGGCTCGGCGCTGGTCGCGGGCAGCTATGGCGGCGGCCTCACGCTCCAGACGCGGCTCGAGAAGGTCGACCTGGCGGTGGTCAATGCCTTCGTGCCCGGGCTCGGCATCGGCGGCACCGCGACCGGCGCGATCGACTTCACCCAGGCGACGCCCGATGCCTTCCCGCGCGCCGATGCACGGCTCGACGTCACCGGCTTTACCCGTTCCACCTTGTCGAGCGTCTCCTCGGCGGTCGACGTGACGCTCGCGGGCCGGCTGTTGCCCGACGGCGGTGACGTCCATGCGCTCGTCAAGCGCGGCGGCTCGACGATCGGCCGGCTGGTCGCGACGATGCGACCGCTCGGGCCCGAGGCGGGGCCGTGGCGCGAGCGGCTGGTGAGGGCGCCCTTGAGCGGCGGCATCCGCTACAACGGCCCCGCCGCGCCGCTCTTCTCGCTCGCCGGGCTCAGCGGACAACAACTGAGCGGGCCCGTGGGCATCGCCGCGGACTTCTCGGGCCAGGTCGAGGCGCCGCAGCTGAGCGGCGTCGTGAAGGCGAGCAACCTCGTCTATGAGAATGAGACGCTCGGCACGCGGCTCTCGAGCCTCAAGATCGACGGGCGCTTCACTGCGGACCGGCTCGAGATCGTCTCGGCGAGCGCAGTCGCCGGATCGGGGACGGTGAAGGCTCAGGGCAGCGTCGGGCTCTCCTCGGCCGCGGGCTTCCCGATCGATATCACCGCCGACCTCGCCAACGCCCGGCTGGCGCGCAGCGAGTCGCTGGGCGCGACCGCGACGGGGCAGGTCCATGTCACCCACGGCCCCGACGGCGGGCGGATCGAGGGGACGCTCACCCTGCCCGAGGCGAATTACGAAGTGATCCGCCAGGGCGCTGCCGAAGTCGCCGAGCTCAGCGGCGTGCGGCGCAAGGGCGAGGCGCCGCCGACTGAGGCGCAGCGCCGCGCCGCGCGCTTCGGCAGGTTCGACCTGGCGCTGCGCATCCGCGCGGACAACCAGATGTTCGTGCGCGGCATGGGGCTCGAGTCCGAATGGTCGGCGAACATCACCGTCGGCGGCACCTCGGCCGCGCCCGAGATCGGCGGTAGTGCGACGATCGTGCGCGGCACCTACGACTTCGCCGGGCGGCGCTTCGACATCGAGCGCGGCACGATCCGCTTCCAGGGCAGTCGCCTCTCCAACCCGACGATCGACATCCAGGCCGAGACGACGGCCGAGGGCGTCACCGCGATCCTCAACGTCACCGGCACTGCCGAGCGGCCGCAGATCAGCTTCACCTCCTCGCCCGCGCTGCCGCAGGAGGAAGTGCTGTCGCGCATCCTGTTCGGCAGCTCGGTGACCAGCCTCTCGGCGACCGAGGCGATCCAGCTCGCGGCGGCGCTCAACTCGCTGCGGGGCGGCGGCGGGGGCCTGAATCCGCTCGGCAAGCTGCGGACGGTGGTGGGGATCGACCGTCTCCGCATCCTCAGCGCCGATGACACCACCGGCCGCGGCACGGCGCTGGCGGCGGGCAAGTACATCACCAACGACATCTATGTGGAGATCATCACCGACACCCGCGGCTTCACCGCCACCCAGCTCGAGATCGCGCTGAGCCGCTCGCTGTCGATCCTCTCACAGGCGGGTGCATTTGGCGGATCGAGCGTCAGCCTGCGCTATTCGAAGGACTATTGAGGATTCGCGCCACGCTCACGTCCTTCGTCGCGCGGGGTTGGTTGCCGGGCTACTGACAGTCCTGTAAGCAGTTCGGCAACGGAGAGGATCGGATGGCCGAGCATTTCGACGTGGTGGTGGTTGGCGCCGGGATTTCGGGCATCGGCGCGGGCTATCACCTGCAGCGCGACTGCCCGGACCGGAGCTATGTGATCCTCGAGGGCCGCGACCGGATCGGCGGGACCTGGGACCTGTTCCGCTACCCCGGCATCCGCTCGGACTCGGACATGTTCACGCTGGGCTTCAGCTTCCGGCCCTGGACCGAGAGCAAGGCGATCGCCGACGGCCCCTCGATCCTGAAATACCTCGACGAGACCGCGGCCGAGTACGGCGTCGACAAGCACATCCGCTATCGCCACCGCGTGAAGCACGCCGCCTGGTCGACCGCCGATGCGGCCTGGACGGTGACGGCCGAGGCCGATGGAGAGACGCGGGAATTCACCTGCAATTTCCTCTACATGTGCACCGGCTATTACAATTACACCAAAGGCTATCTCCCCGAGTTCGAAGGGACGGCGGACTTCCGGGGCCGGATCGTCCACCCGCAGTTCTGGACGCCCGACATCGACTATGCCGGCAAGCGCGTGGTGGTGATCGGCAGCGGCGCGACGGCGGTGACGCTGGTGCCCGAGCTCGCCAAGCAGGCGGCGCATGTCGTGATGCTCCAGCGCTCGCCGACGTACATCGTCTCGCGCCCCTCGGAGGACGGCATCGCCAACTGGCTGCGACGCAAGCTGCCCGCCAGGACTGCCTATGGGATCACGCGCTGGAAGAACGTCCTGCTCCAGCAGTTCTTCTACCGCGCCGCGCGCAAGAACCCGGAGAAGGCCAAGGAGCGCATCCTCCAGATGGTCCGCGACGAGCTCGGGCCGGACTACGACATCGGCACGCACTTCACGCCGAGCTACAATCCCTGGGACCAGCGGCTCTGCCTCGTGCCCGACGCCGACCTGTTCGACGCGATCCGCGCCGGCAAGGCCGAAGTGGTGACCGACACGATCGCGCGCTTCACCGAGACCGGGCTGCTGCTCGGATCGGGCAAGCAGCTCGACGCCGACCTGGTGGTGACCGCCACCGGCCTCGAGCTCCAGCTGATGAGCGACATCGCGCTCGAGGTCGACGGCAAGGCGATCGATCCCGCCCGATCGATGGCGTACAAGGGGATGATGCTCTCCGACGTGCCCAATCTGGCGTTGTCGTTCGGCTACACCAACGCTTCCTGGACGCTGAAGGCCGACCTGACCTCGGCCTATGTCTGCCGGCTGCTCAACACGATGACGAAGCGCCGTATGCGCCAGGCGACGCCGCGGATGAAGGAGACAGTGGGGGAGACCCCGTTCCTCGACTTCACCTCGGGCTATGTCCAGCGCGCGATGCAGCGCTTTCCCAAGCAGGGGACGCGCAAGCCGTGGCGCGTGCACCAGAACTACACGCGCGACGTGATGGCGCTGCGCTTCGGCTCGGTGGACGACGAGATGGAATTCTCGAATCCGGTGCCGAAGCGGCGCAAGGCAGCCTGAAGAGTCACAAGAGTCACGACCCGTCGCCGAAAATCGGGCGTGTCCGTGGGGCTTTTCGACCTGTCAAAGAGCGTGCGCCACCGCTGGTGCGGTAGCCAGCCCAGCAGGCGAAATCCTACATTGCAAGCGCTCAGTCGCGCAGGTGGAGCTTCATGCCGACATGCGTGGGCTTCATGCCGAGCCGCGCGTAGAAGCGCTGGGCAGCGACGCGCTCGTTGGTGGTGGTGAGCTGGACGAGCTTGCAGTCGCGCGCGCGGCACTGGTCGAAGGCCCACTCCAGCATCGCTTCGCCGAGGCCGCGGTTGCGCAGGTGCGGGGCGATACGCACCGCCTCGACCTGCCCGCGCCAGCTGCCGCGGAAGGAAAGGCCGGGGAGGAAGGTGAGCTGGAGCGTGCCCGCGACTTCGCCGTCGAGCTCGGCGACCGCGAGGATCTGGTCGGGGTTGGCATCGATCGCTTCGAAGGCAGCGAGGTAGCGCGGGTCGAGCGGCTCGCTGGGGTCCTCGCGATGGCGCGCGGTGTCGTCGTCCCAGAGGAGGCGGACGATCGCGGGCAGGTCGGCGCGGGTGGCGGGGCGGATGCGGAAGGTCATCGAATCAAGCCATCAAATCCTCCCCTGGAAGGGGAGGGGGACCATGCGAAGCATGGTGGAGGGGTAGCTCTCCACGAGCTTCGAAGCCCGCGGAGAGCTACCCCTCCGTCAGCCCTGCGGGCTGCCACCTCCCCTTCCAGGGGAGGATTGACGAAGCACTTCACTCCACCTTCTCCACCCGCACCAGCAGCGTGCCTTCGCTGACTTGCGCGCCCGGCTCGGCGTTGAGCTCGGCGATGGTGCCGTCGAAGGGGGCGGTGAGGCCATGCTCCATCTTCATCGCCTCGAGCGTGACGAGGCGCTGGCCCTTGGCGACCGCCTCGCCCGCGGAGACTTCCACCGCTGTGACGCGCCCAGGCATAGGGGCGAGGATCGCGCCGTCGCCGGCCTGCGCCTGCCCGCCGGAAAAGGCCGGCAAGGTGAACAGGAAGGGCTGGGCATCCCGATAGGCGAGTACGCCGCTGTCGACCGGGGCGACGAAGCCGCTGGCATCCACGCAGGCTTCGAGCACCATCTCGCGCCGTTCGTTCAGATGCTGGATGGTGATGCGCGGGCCCGGCGACGCATTGACCCGGAACCCGAAGGCGGCGGCCCAGGGGCTAGCGCCGGAGGCTTCGCCGGCGGCGAAATAGGGGGCGAACAGCGCGAGCGCGGCCGTCTTCCATTCGCTTTCGCCGGGCGAACCCGACTCCGTCAACGCGTCACCCCGTGCGGCGATCAGGCCCGTCGTGGCGTTGCCCGACCGGAATTCCGCATCGTTGAGGCAGGCAAGCAGGAAGGACGCATTGGTGCGGACCGGCCAGACGCGGAGGCCGAACAAACCGGTCGCCAATGTCATCATGGCGTCGGTCCGGTCCTCCCCGGCGGCCACCAATTTGGCGATCATCGGATCGTAGAAAGGCGTGACGGAATCGCGCTGTTCCACGCCGGTCTCCACACGGAGCACCGCATCGGGCAGGTCCAGCAGATCGAGCCGCCCGACGCTCGGCAGGAACCCCTTGGCCGGATCCTCGGCATACAGCCGCGCTTCCATCGCCCAGCCGTTGATCGACAGCTCCTCCTGCGTCTTCGGCAGCGGTTCGCCGCTCGCGACGCGCAGCTGCCATTCGACGAGATCCTGGCCGGTGATCTCCTCGGTCACCGGATGCTCGACCTGGAGGCGGGTGTTCATCTCCATGAACCAGATGCGGTCGGCGCGCAGGCCTTCGGAGGCGTCGGCGATGAACTCGATCGTGCCCGCGCCGACATAGTCGACCGCCTGCGCCGCGCGGACCGCAGCGGCGCAGATCGCCTGGCGGGTTTCCTCGTCCATGCCGGGAGCGGGGGCTTCCTCGATCACCTTCTGGTGGCGGCGCTGGAGCGAGCAGTCGCGCTCGAAGAGGTGGACGACATTGCCCTGGGTATCGCCGAACACCTGAACTTCGATGTGGCGCGGGCTGAGGATGTATTTCTCGAGCAACACGCGATCGTCGCCGAACGACGAGGCGGCCTCGCGCTGGCAGCTGGCGAGCGCATCGGCGAAATCCGCGTGCGCGTCGACGCGGCGCATGCCCTTGCCGCCGCCACCCGCGACGGCCTTGATCAGCACCGGATAGCCGATCGCATCCGCCTCGGCCTGGAGCCGCCCGGGGCTCTGGTCCTCGCCGAGATAGCCCGGCGTCACCGGCACGCCCGCGGCGATCATCCGCGCCTTGGCGGCGTCCTTGAGCCCCATCGCGCGGATGCTGTCGGGCCTCGGGCCGACCCAGACCAGCCCGGCGTCGAGCACCGCCTGGGCGAAATCGGCATTCTCTGAAAGGAAGCCGTAGCCGGGGTGGATCGCTTGCGAGCCCGTCGCCTTTGCGGCGGCGATGATCTTCTCGCCGACGAGATAGCTTTCGCGCGCCGGCGAGGGGCCGATGTGCACCGCTTCGTCGGCCTGGCGGACGTGGAGCGCCTTGGCATCGGCGTCCGAATAGACCGCGATCGTGCGGATACCCAGCGCCCGTGCGGTGCGGATGACGCGGCAGGCGATCTCGCCGCGGTTGGCGATGAGGAGCGAGTTGATCATGGATGGCGTTCCGGAAAGCCGTGGCGAGTGTGGAGCGATTGGAGCAGCGGTTCGATCTCGTTGACGAAGCCGCCCTCGCGCAGGACCAGCGCGGGGAGGTTCTGGTTCCCCTCGCCGATCGCCTCGACGACCTCGGCGCGCGGGCGCGGCCAGGCGACGCGGATCACCTCGAGGGCGGCGGCGCGCTCGGGGAAGACCGCGAGCAGGCCTTCGATCGTGAGGCAGTCCTTGCAGTAGAAGACGCGCTCGCCGCCCAGCGCGGGGTCGGCGAATTCATGCTCGAGCAGGAAGAGGCGGTCCTTCGGCATCAGGCGGGGCAGCCCTGGGTGCGCTGCGACCAGGTGATGTTGAGGATCTTCCACTTGCCCTCGACGCGGACGAGATCGAAATGGTCGTAGCCGCAGTGCATCAGCTTGCCGTCCTGGGTGACGCGATAGGCGGCCCAGACCATCGCGATGTCGCCGTCGATCTCGACAGCGGGGTTGCTGATCGCCTCGGAATAGCGGTGGCCGTCGGGAGCGAGCTTGGCGATATACTCATCCCAGCTCAGATGCTTGAAGCGGCGGCTGCCGTCGGGCAGCTCGACCGCGACGGCGACCCCGCCCTCGGGCTGGAGCAGGCTGCGCAGAGTGGCGGTGTCGCTGCTCTCGAGCGTGGCGAGCGCGGCGTTGACGGTGTTGAGGACGGCGGCAGCGTCCTGGTCCTCATAGGCGATCGGGTTGGCTGGCGGCAGCTTGTCCGACGTCTTCTGCGCGAAGGCTGGGGTGGCGAAGAGGAGGGAAGCAAGAGCGAAGGGAAGCAGCTTCATTGCGGACCTTTCAGATGGAAGCTCTAAGGTTGGCTCTGCGTGACCAGCCCAATGGCGTGACCGATATCGCGCCATTGGGTGAATTCCGGGAAATCGTCATTTCGTGCAAATGCGAGAAGGACTTCGATGGCCTGCTTCTGAAGAAGCCATTCGTCTTCGCGCATGATGATAGGGCCGGGCGTGCAAAACAGCTTCGCGCCGTCCTTGTACGGTCGACGCCCTGATAGCGTGTACGCTCTTTGGTGACAGAGCGGATGGGTCTGCCGCCGCTCGAGAACAACCCAGGGTCTCCCGCCGGCGATCTGCACATAGTCGCCACTTGGCATGGTCAGGCTCGCGAACGTAGGGCCGGATCCCAGACTCAAGATCGCAGACCGGATCTGCTCCTCACTTGGATCGAGTATTGGTTCTCTTGCTTCGAGTTCCAGTCTCATGCTGCCTCACATCCGGAACACGCCGAACGCCGGGCGTTCGGGGATCGGAGCGCCCAGCGTCGCACGAAACGCCAGGCCCAGCACGTCGCGGGTCTGGACGGGGTCGATGATGCCGTCGTCCCAGAGGCGCGCGGTGGCGTGCCAGGGATTGCCTTCGTCCTCGTAGCGCTGGCGGATCGGGGCCTTGAACGCCTCGGCCTCTTCCGGCGTCCATTTGTCCGCGTCGCGGTGGACGGTGGCGAGCACCGAGGCGGCCTGCTCGCCACCCATCACCGAGATGCGGCTGTTGGGCCAGGTGAAGAGGAACCGCGGCGAATAGGCGCGGCCGCACATGCCGTAATTGCCCGCGCCGAAGCTGCCGCCGATCAGCACGGTGATCTTGGGCACCGTCGCGGTGGCGACCGCGGTCACCAGCTTGGCGCCATGCTTAGCAATGCCTTCGGCCTCATACTTGCCGCCGACCATGAAGCCCGAGATGTTCTGGAGGAACAGCAAGGGCACGCGGCGCTGGCAGGCGAGCTCGATGAAGTGCGCGCCCTTCACCGCGCTTTCGCTGAACAGCACGCCATTGTTGGCGATGATGCCGATCGGCATGCCCCAGAGGTGCGCGAAGCCGCAGACGAGCGAGGTCCCGTACAGCGGCTTGAACTCGTGGAACTCGCTGCCGTCGACCAGCCGCGCGATGACTTCGTGGACGTCATAGGGCGCGCGAACGTCCTGCGGAAGGAGGCCGTAGAGCTCCTCGGCATCGTATTTCGGTGCGCGCGGCTCGACCAGAGCGATGTCGGGGACGCGGTCGGCGGGGAGATGGCTGACGATGTCGCGGACGATGGTCAGCGCATGCTCGTCATTCTCGGCGAGATGGTCGACCACGCCCGACTTGCGCGCATGGAGGTCGCCGCCGCCCAGGTCCTCGGCCGAGATGACTTCGCCGGTCGCCGCCTTCACCAGCGGCGGGCCGGCGAGGAAGATCGTGCCCTGGTTGCGCACGATCACCGTCTCGTCGGACATCGCCGGCACATAGGCGCCGCCCGCGGTGCAGCTGCCCATCACGCAGGCGATCTGCGGGATGCCCTTCGCCGACATATTGGCCTGGTTGAAGAATATCCGGCCGAAATGCTCGCGGTCGGGGAAGACCTCGGCCTGGTGGGGCAGGTTCGCGCCGCCCGAATCGACGAGGTAGATGCACGGCAGCCGATTGGCTTCGGCGATCTCCTGTACGCGGAGATGCTTCTTGACCGTCATCGGATAATAAGTGCCGCCCTTCACCGTCGCGTCGTTGCACGCGATCATCACGGTGCGGCCCGAGACGCGGCCGATGCCCGCGATGATCCCCGCGCCGGGCACTTCGCCGTCATAGAGGTCGCAAGCGGCGAGCTGGCCGATCTCGAGGAAGGGCGAGCCCGGATCGAGCAGCCGCTCCACCCGGTCGCGGGGCAGGAGCTTGCCGCGTGCGGCGTGGCGCTCGCGGCTCGCCTCGGAGCCGCCGCGCGCGGCCCGGGCGACGTCGGCGCGGAGCTTGGCGGCAAGTGCGCGGTTGTGCACAGCATTGGCGCGGAAGGAATCGCTCTCGGGCGCGATCTTGCTGTCCAGCACCGGCGCGCTCATGAATAGGTCATCCTTCCTGTCCTAATTTCCCCCTCCTTACACGCGTGGAAGGTGCTTGGGAAGCGCGATGCGGGGGGCTGGCGGCGCGGCGCGGGGGACTGTAGCACCGCGGCATAACAGTTCATTCCCGGAGCAAATCGATGAAGACTTCCAGGTCCATTCTGCTGGCGCTGCTGCTGGCGAGCGGCGCGGCACTCCCGGGCGCCGCGATCGGCACGATGGTGGTGCAGGCGGCGCAGGGAACGGCGATCGGCGTCGACACCCAGGGGCTCGACACTAGCGTCAAGCCCGGCGACGACTTCGAGCAATATGCCAATGGCGGCTGGCGCGACAAGGCGGTGATCCCGGCCGACCGCTCGAGCCTCAGCGGCTTCGCCGAAGTCGCCAAGGTGGCCGATGCGCGCAACAAGCACATCATCGACATGGCGCTGAGCGACAAGGCCGCGCCGGCGAGCGACGAGCGCCGCATCGGCGACTGGTACCGCGCCTATGGCGACACCGCGACGATCGAGGCCAGGGGCCTTGCGCCGGTGAAGCCCGAGCTCGACGCGATCGCCGCGATCAAGGACCGTCGCGCGCTCTCCACCGCGCTCGGCGCCGAGATCCGCGCCGACACCGACCCGCTCAACACCGGGCAGATGGCGACCGAGAACCTCTTCGGCCTGTGGATTACCCAAGGTCTCGCGACGCCGACCGTGACCGTCCCCTACATCCTCCAGGGCGGGCTGGGGATGCCCGAGCGCGACTATTATCTCTCGGGCGATGCCGAGATGGTGAAGCTGCGCACCGCCTATCGCGCCTATGTCGAGCAGGTCTTCAAGCTCGCGGGGATGAAGGATGCTTCGGCGCGCGCCGACCGGGTGATGGCGCTCGAGACGCATATCGCCTCGATCCATGCCGACAATGTCGCGGCTCAGGACGCGCACCAGGCGCGGCGCTGGAAGCGCGCCGACTTCGCGAAGAAGGCGCCGGGGATCGACTGGACCGCCTTCTGGGCCGCCGCCAGGCTGCCCAGGCAGCAGGCGTTCATCGCCTGGGAGCCCAGGGCGATCACCGGCCTCTCGGCGCTGGTGAAGAGCCAGCCGATCGCGGCATGGCAGGACTGGCTGGCCTTCCACCGGCTCAACCATTTCGCCGAAGTGCTGCCCAAGGCGTTCGACGAAGCCAAGTTCGGCTTCTTCGATCACACCATGCGCGGTCAGCCCCAGCCCAAGGTGCGCAACGAGCGGGCGCTCGACAGCGTCAACAAATGGCTCGGCGATGCGATGGGGAAGATCTACGTCCGCGACTATTTCCCCGCCTCGTCCAAGACCGAGATCCAGGCGATGGTGAAGAACATCCAGGCCGCCTTCGTGAAGCGCGTCGCCGCGCTCGACTGGATGGCGCCTGCGACCAAGGCCGAGGCCGAGCGCAAGATCGCGACGATGCGCGTCGGCGTGGGCTATCCCGAGACGTGGCGCGACTATTCGAAGCTGGTGGTGCGCCCCGACGACGCCTTCGGCAACCAGCGCCGCGGCGAGCTCGCCGAATATCGCCACCAGCTCGCCAAGCTCGGCAGGCCGGTCGACCGCGGCGAATGGTGGATGACGCCGCAACTGGTCAACGCGATCAACCTGCCGCTGCAGAATGCGCTCAATTTCCCGGCGGGCATCCTCCAGCCGCCCTTCTACGATCCCGCCGCCGACCCGGCCGCCAATTACGGCGCGATCGGCGTGGTGATCGGGCACGAGATCAGCCACAGCTTCGACAACAACGGCGCTGACTTCGACGCGGAGGGGCGGCTGCGCAACTGGTGGACGACCGCCGACCTCAAGCATTTCCAGGACGCCGGCGCGGCGCTGGCGGCGCAGTATGACGGCTATGAGGTGCTGCCGGGGCTGCACATCAACGGCAAGCTGACGCTCAGCGAGAACATCGCCGACCTCGCGGGGCTGGGCGCGGCCTATGAGGCGTACCACGCGTCGCTCGGCGGCAAGCCCGCGCCGGTGATCGGCGGGATGACCGGGGACCAGCGCTTCTTCCTCGCCTTCGCGCAGGTGTGGCGCGGCAAGATGCGCGATGCGGCGCTGCGGGCGCGGGTGGCGACCGACGGGCACTCGCCGGCGCGGTGGCGGGCGTTCACGGTGCGCAACATGGACGGATGGTACGACGCCTATGGCGTGCGGCCGGGCGACAAGTTGTTCCTGACGCCGGAGAAACGCGTGCGGGTCTGGTAAGGGCGGGTCAGCCCCCCGCCACCTCGTCGGCAATCCAGGTGGCGAAGGCCTGCATCGCCGGCGTCTGCTGGCGCGACATCAGGCGGGTGAGCCAATAGCCGCCGCTGTCGACGGTGATCGGAAACGGCTGGACGAGCCGCTCGGCCATCAGCGCGTCGCCGAACATCGCGGGCGGGGCGAGCGCGACGCCGAGCCCGGCCTCGGCCGCCGCGACCATCAGGATCGAGCTGTCGAACACCGGGCCGCGCGGCGGCGGCGGCGGGCCGAGCCCGGCGGCCTTGCACCAGCGCGGCCATTCGTCGGCGCGATAGGAGCGCAGCAGCATCTCGCCTAGCAGCGCGTGGGGGGCATGCAGCCGCGCCGCGATCGCGGGCGTGCAGAGCGGCGCGAGCGGGGCGGTGAGGATCGGCATCGCCTGGACGCCGTGCCACGCGCCGTCGCCGAAGCGGATCGCGAGGTCGAGCCCTTCGCCCGCCAGGTCGACGCGATTGTTGTTGGTCATCAGCCGCAAGTCGACCTGCGGATGCGCGCGCTCGAAGTCGGCGAGGCGGCGGAGCAGCCAGCCCGCGGCGAAGGTGCCGACCACGCCGATGGTGAGTACTTCGCGCAGCCGCCCGCCGGCATAGCGATCGAGCGTCGCGCCGATGCGGTCGAACGAATCGGCGACCGCGGGGACGAGCGCATGCCCCTCGTCGGTGAGCGCGAGCCCGCGCGGCAGCCGGCGGAACAGCACGACGCCCAGCCGCGCCTCGAGCTGCGCGACCTGGTGGCTAACCGCGCCCTGGCTGACGCAGAGCTCGATCGCGGCGCGGGTGAAGTTGAGATGGCGCGCCGCGGCCTCGAAGGCGCGCAGGGCGTTGAGCGGGAGCTGGGCTCTGTCCATTGTCCAGGCATGAATCAATCTAATGGCTCTGTCGAGATTTGATGCCTTGTGAGGTGAGGCGATCGGCGGTTGAATCCGCGCGTCACCAGCGAGGAAAATCCCATGAAACTGCCGCTCCTGATCGTGGGCGCGATGCTGCTCGCCTTCTTCTCGTCGCCGGTCGCCTGCACGGGGCGCGGGGCAGCGACTTCCGAGGATAATCGAGGGCAGGCGGCGGCTGCCACGCCCGTCGAGATCGCGCTCTGGCCCGAAGGCATGGCGCTCGCGCGGCCCGAGACGAACGAGCCCGAGAAAGTGACGCACAGCGAGCGCAAGATCGGCGGCCGTACCTTCCTCGCGATCCAGAACGTCTCGAAGCCGACGATGACCTTCTACCCGGCCACGGGGGCGAACAGCGGCGTGACGATCCTCGTCTTCCCCGGCGGCGGCTATCAGGCGCTCGCGATCGACCTGGAAGGTACCGAAGTCTGCGACTGGGCGGTAGCGAAGGGGATCAATTGCGCGGTGCTCAAATATCGTGTGCCCCAGGCGTGGTGGCACAAGGACTGCCACTGCCAATATCCGCCCAAGCCGCAGATGGCGCTCGAGGACGCCCAGCGCGCGATGGGGCTGCTCCGCCGGCGCGCGACGAGCCTGGGGATCGATCCGAAGAAGGTCGGCGTGCTCGGCTTCTCGGCGGGCGGGCATCTGATCGCGGCGATCAGCAATGCGCCCGAGCGGATCTATCCGGCCGTCGACGAGGCGGACAAGTTGTCGCCGCGCCCCGACTTCGCGGTGGGGCTCTATCCGGGGCATCTCTGGTCGGGGAAGGGCGTCGACCTCTTCTCCTGGGACCCCGTCCGCGCCGATACGCCGCCGACGCTGCTGATCCAGGCCGAGGACGATCCGGTCGACGACGTGCGCAATTCGGTGAGCTATTTCCTCGCGCTGCGCGAAGCGAAGGTGCCGACCGAGCTCCACCTATACGCCGAGGGCGGCCATGCCTTCGGGCTGCGCGAGACCGACAAGCCGATCACTCGCTGGCCGGCGCTGCTGGAGACCTGGCTGCACACGATCGGGATGCTGAAGGGGTAGCCGGCGTCCCTGCGCCGTTCCCCTCCCTGGAAGGGAGCAAGTAGATGGCTAGCCGTCGGTGTCGTGCTTCGCGCGGGCGAGGAGGTAGGCGATGATCGCGGCACGCTCGCGGGGCCTCAGCTCCTTGAGGCGGCTGCGCGCGGTGGCGGCCATCATGCCGAGGTCGCGGCCGGTCTTGCCCTGGCCGGTGGTGAGCAGCCGCTCGAGCTCGGCGGCGGAATAGGCGCCGGCGATGTCGAGGTTGGGGGAAAAGCCGGCATAGCCCTGGAGCGCGGCATTGTGGCATTCGGCGCAGACCGTGCGCGCCAGCCAGCGGCCCCAGGCGTGCTCGGGGTCGAGGTCGACCGGCGGTTCCTTGGCGAAGCGCGCGACCAGCTTCTGCGCGGTGTCGACCTCGCCGCTCGCCTGCGCCTTGCGGAAGCCGGGGCCGAAGCGGATCGGCGGCATCGGCGTGCCCGCGGGCGGGATCGTGCGGAGGTAGAGGACCAGGTCGGCGAGGTCGCCGTCGCCGAGGAACTGGAAGCCTTCGGAGGCCATGAACCAGAATGGGCGGCCGTCCCGGGGCTCGCCATGGCGGATCAGCCGGTCGAGCTGGGCGTCGCTGTAGCCCGGGAGCAGCAGCGTGACGTTGGGGGCGTTCATGTCGCCGAAGTCCGGGTCGTCGGCAGTGGCGTTCTCGCCCTGGAGCGTCTCGCCGTGGCAGCCCTGGCAGGCGAGGACGCGGACGAGGCGCTTGCCGTGCGCGAGCCGCGCCGCGCGGTCGGTCGCGCCGCCGCCTTCGAAGCGGAGCAACGGCGCGGTGGGCGAGGGGGCAGGCGCGGGGCTCCTCGCCGAGCCACAGCCGGCGACGAGCAGCGCGAACCCCAAGACGTACAGGATGCGCATGAGACCCTCCCTGCGCCGACCCTAGCATATTTACGCGACCGTAATCGCGTCGCGTCTACAAGGGCGCGGGAGGCGCGGATGGACTTCAGCGTCAAATGGGCAGGGGCCGGCGCGGCCTATGCGGGGATGATCTTCGGCGTCGTCATGGGGCTGCGGCTGATGCCGGGGCCGGGCGGGGTGATGATCGGGCTGTTCTTCGGCGGCGCGATGGCGCTGCCGCTGGTGCTGACCCACTGGATCGCCGCGCTCACAGTCGGCGCGGCGCTGCGCGGGGCGAGCTTCGGTGCGCAGTTCAGCGCCTTCGCGGTCGCGGCGCTGCTGCTCGACATCGGCATGGTGCAATGGCTGAACGAGCTGTTCCGCTCCGCCGGCGGGCTGTTTGGCACGCCGGCGAACTGGACCGCGCCCATGCTCTTCTACCTCGCGAGCCTGGCGGTCAGCCTCGCGTGCATGATCGTCTGGCCGGAGCCGGCGCGGGGCTGAGTTCAGTCGAGTTCGTCGACCTGCTTGTGGCGATCGAGCCAGCGTCCGCCGAGCACGCCCGCGGCATAGATCGCCGCGAGGATCGCGAACTGGAGCAGCGTGCCGAGGAACACCTGGCCGTTCGATTCAACGTTCAGCATCATCGCGCTGAGCACCGTCGTGGCGATCGCGATCACGGCGACGACGAGCCAGTGCAGCGGCCCGAACGACTTCGCCACGCGGCCATAGGCCAGCATGCCGGCATAGACGGCCAATCCGATCATGATCCTCTCCCCCCAGGGTTGTTTTGGGGGAGGATAGGCAGATCAGGCGGCGCCGATCAACTCGCGTCCGATCAGCATGCGGCGGATTTCGTTGGTGCCTGCCCCGATATCGAGCAGTTTGGCGTCGCGGGCGAAGCGCTCGACCGGCCAGTCCTTGGTGTAGCCGGCGCCGCCCAGCGCCTGGATCGCTTCGAGCGAGACCTTCACCGCATTCTCGCTCGCGAGCAGGATCGCGCCCGCAGCGTCGAAGCGCGTGGTGCGCCCCTCGTCGCAGCTGCGCGCGACCGCATAGACATAGGCGCGGGCGGAGTTGAGCGCGACGTACATGTCGGCGATCTTGGCCTGCATCAGCTGGAAAGTGCCGATCGCCTGGCCGAACTGCTTGCGCTCGCGGACATAGGGGAGGACGACGTCGAGGCAGGCCTGCATGATGCCGAGCTGGATGCCGGCAAGCACGGTGCGCTCATAGTCGAGGCCCGACATCAGCACCCCGACGCCGCCGTTCAGCGGGCCCATCACCTGCTCCTCGGGAACGAAGCAATCGTCGAACACCAGCTCGGCGGTGGGCGAGCCGCGCATCCCCATCTTGTCGATCTTCTGGCCGATCGAGAAGCCGGGCATGTCCTTCTCGATCAGGAAGGTGGTGATGCCGCGCGAGCCTTCGCCAGTCTTGGCGTAGACTACCAGCGTGTCGGCATAGGCCGCGTTGGTGATCCAGAACTTGGTGCCGTTGAGGCGGAAGCCGCCCGACACGGCTTCGGCGCGCAGCTTCATCGAGACGACGTCGGAGCCCGCGCCCGCCTCGGACATCGCCAGCGACCCGACATGCTCGCCCGAGATCAGCTTGGGGAGATACTTGGCCTTCTGCTCCTCGTTCGCCCAGCGGCGGATCTGGTTGATGCAGAGGTTCGAATGCGCGCCATAGCTGAGGCCGATCGAAGCCGAGGCGCGGCTGACTTCCTCGCAGGCGATGACGTGCTCGAGATAGCCGAGGCCGAGGCCACCCCATTGCTCCTCGACCGTGATGCCGTGGAGGCCGAGCTCGCCCATCGCCGGCCAGAGCTCGTCGCGCGGGAACCAGTCGTCGGCGTCGATCCTGGCGGCGAGCGGCTCGATCCGGTCCTTCGAAAAGCGCTGCGTGGTCTCGCGGATCATGTCGGCGGTCTCGCCGAGGCCGAAATCGAGCGTGGGGTCCATGACGTCCTCTCAAGAAATAGTCAGCAATACTGACCTATTTCGGCTTTATTCGCGCATTTCGCTGCGAACCGCAAGCGCGGGTTCAGGCCGTGACGATCATTCCGTCGCGTACTGCCACCGGCCAGGCGGCGAGCCGCGCGCCGGCGCAGGGGCCGCCGACGCAGAGGCCGTCCTCGATCCGGTAGAGCGCGCCGTGCCAGCTGCACTGGATCAGGCTGCCGTCGGGGGTGAGATAGGCGTCGAGCGTCTGGGCGAGCGGCAGCGCCATGTGCGCGCATCGGTCGACATAGCCGTGGACCTCGCCGCCGCGGCGCACGACGAAGCCGTGGAAGCGGCCGGCCTTCATCTCGAGGACGAAGTTGCGCGCAGCGCCGTCGGGGATGAGGTCGAGCGGGCCGAGGGTGACGTCGGGGGGCGTGGCGGTGAGGCGGTCCATGAGAGCGCTTCGACCCTCTCAATCAACCGTCATCCCGGCGAAAGCCGGGACCCAGGGCCAAGCAGGACGTCGCTCGTGACCCTGGGTCCCGGCTTTCGCCGGGATGACGATAAATTTCGGTCCAGCTCGACATCCTCACGGCAGCGTCGCCTTCGGGAAGCCGTTCCATGCCGCGTCGTAATCGTGCTGGGCGTGCGCCAGCGCATATTCCGTCGGGCGATAGGGCCAGCAGGTCTCGACCATGAAGGCCATGGTGCCTTCGATCTTGTGCGGCTTCAATTCGGCGTTGGTCGCGCCCTGCCAGCTGGCGACGTCGGGGCCGTGGCCGGCCATGAGGTTGTGCAGCGAGAGCCCGCCCGGCGCGAAGCCCTCGGCCTTGGCGTCATAGGCGCCGTGGATCAGCCCCATCGCTTCGGACATCACGTTGCGATGGAACCAGGGCGGGCGGAACGTGTCCTCCGCCACCATCCAGCGCGGCGGGAAGATCACGAAATCGGCATTGGCGCGGCCGGGGACGTCGCTCGGCGAAGTCAGCACGGTGAAGATCGACGGATCGGGATGGTCGAAGCTCACCGTGTTCATCGTGTTGAACCGCGCGAGGTCATAGCGCCAGGGCGCGAGGTTGCCGTGCCAGGCGACGACGTCGAGCGGGCTGTGGTCGAGCGTGACCATCCACAGGCTGCCGAGCGACTTCTGGACCAGCTCGAAGGGCTCGTCGCGATCCTCGAACCAGGCGGCGGGCGTCTCGAAGTCGCGCGGGTTGGCGAGGCCGTTGGCGCCGATCGGGCCGAGGTCGGGCAGGCGGAACAGCGCGCCATGGTTCTCGGCGACATAGCCGCGCGCCTCGCCATCGGGGAGCAGCGCGCGGAAGCGGACGCCGCGCGGCACGAGCGCGATCTGGCCGGGGGCGATGTCGACCCGGCCGAGCTCGGTGAGGAGGCTGAGGCGGCCCAGCTGGGGGATGAAGAGCAATTCGCCGTCGGCGTTGACGAAGGCGCGTGCGTCCATGTCGCGGTTGGCGGCATAGAGGTGGACCGCGACGCCCTCGAGGTCCGCGGGGTCGCGGTTGGCGAGCATCGTGGTCATGCCGTCGATCAGGTCGGTGCCGGGGCCGGGCGCTTCGATCGGGTCCCAGCGCAGGCGGTTGGGGGGCAGGGGCTCGTTCGAGGTGCCGGCGGCGAAGCGCGGCGCGCCCTGGTAGCGCGTGTAGGGCGGATGCTCGGCGCTGGGGCGCAGGCGATAGAGCCAGCTGCGGCGGTTCTCGTGGCGCGGCGCGGTGAAGGCGGTGCCCGAGAGCTGCTCGGCATAGAGGCCATAGGCGGGCTTCTGCGGGCTGTTGCGCCCGACCGGCAGCGCGCCGGGGACGGCCTCGGTCGAGACGTGGTTATCGAAGCCGGGGAAATAGTCGGTCATTGCCCTGCCTTGCTCCCCTCCCTGGAAGGGAGGGGAAGAGGATTGGCCGGGGCGAAGCACGCTTCAAGCTACTCGCGTGCTTCGCCCGGCTCTCCCTCTCCAACTCGTGTGGGGCCGTTCGCCCCAAAACCGTCATCCCGGCGAAAGCCGGGACCCAGGGCCAAGCAGGACGTCGCTCGCGGCCCTGGGTCCCGGCTTTCGCCGGGATGACGGTTTTGGGGCGAACGGCCCCACACGAGTTGGAGAGGGAG
>NZ_JAGHZV010000038.1 GCF_017745215.1 Sphingomonas sp. | reverse complement strand
TGGCGAGCCCTGCTGAGGGCGTAAGTGGCGGAGCGGGAGGGATTCGAACCCTCGATACGGTTTTGCCGTATACTCACTTTCCAGGCGAGCGCCTTCGACCACTCGGCCACCGCTCCGCATGCCCCGGAAGCGCCGTCCCCTAGAGCCTGTAGCCGGGCTAGGCAAGCCGCCTGCGCCATGCCAGTCTCGCCCCATGCTCCGCTCCGCCCCAGCGCTCGCCGCGCTCCTCGCCGCCGCCCTGCCGCTCCCGGCAGCCGCCCAGACCCCGCCCGAGACAGCCGCCGTCGACGCCGACTGGCATGCCATTCCCGACAGCGAGATCCTGGTGATGACGCTGCGCGGCGGGCACCAGGTCTTCATCAGGCTCGCGCCGCGCTACGCCCCCGCGCATGTCGCCAACATCCGCAAGTTCGCCGCGGCGCATTGGTGGGACGGCACCGCCGTCTACCGCGTCCAGGACAATTACGTCGCGCAATGGGGCGACCCGACCGAGAAGAAGCAGCCCGCACCGCTCATCGTGCCGCGCCCGCCCGCCGAGTATGAATGGCCCGGCTTCGATGCCGCCGCGACGATGAGCCGCGCCGACCCCTATTCCGCCAAGGCCGGGTTCAGCGCCGACGGCTGGCCGATCGCGACCGACGGCAGGACCAGCTGGCTTCCCCATTGCTACGGCATGGTCGGCGTCGCGCGGAACCTCGCGCCCGATACCGGCGACGGCAGCGCGCTCTACACCGTGATCGGCCACGCCCCGCGCCACCTTGATCGCAACATCGCGATCGTCGGCCGCGTGATCGAAGGGATCCAATGGCTCTCGAGCCTGCCGCGCGGCACCGGCGACCTCGGCGTGTACGAGACGCCGGGCGAATATACCCCGATCCTCTCGGTCCGCCTCGCCAGCGAACTGCCCGAGGACGAGCGCCCGCACTTCGTCTATCGCGCGACCGACAACCCGCGCTTCGCCGCCTGGATCAAGGCGCGCGAGAACCGCGGCGGCGACTTCTTCACCGTGCCCGCGGGCGGCGCCGACCTGTGCAACGCGCTGCCGCCGGTCCGACGGGCCGAATAGAGCGACTCACGGCCTGTTTGCAAATGCGCTTCACGGCGCATGGCGGTAACAGACTCTCAGGGCCCGACCCAGGCCGCGATATCGGCCGCAACCTTGTTCGCCGCTTCGTTGAGCGCCACGCCCGCGCTCGCCGGGTCGATGCTCGCCACCGGCACGCGCGCCTCGAAACGGCGCTTCTCGTAGCTGGCGTCGTCGCTGCGGATCAGCGTCGCCTCGAACGCGACCACGGCCTGGCCGCCGCCGGTGCCGCCCGCCTCGATCCCGAAGGCGCGGACGTCGCCGCCCAGCCGCGCGCCGGGATTGGCGAGCGACTGGCGATAGCCGAGCACGACCCGCCCGGTCTTGGCGGTCACCGTATCGACCAGCAGCCGCGCGAACATCCGCGAGGGCAATTCCACCCACTGGGCATCCTTGATGTAGGCGACGTCGGTCGCGCCGGTGTGGACAGGCACGCGCGTCGTCGCCAGTTCCTGCGGATAGCCGAGCTGGGCGATGGTGATGGTGTGGCTCTGCGCGACGCTCTGCGTCGTGTCGGGCGCCAGCGCCGCGGCGGGCGCGAGCGTGAGCATCGAGGGCGGCGGCTTGGCGCCGAACGAGATGCACGCCGAGAGCGGCAGCGCGAGTGCGGGCACGAGCAGGGCGGCGGGCAAAGACGAGCGCTTGGTCATCGGCCTCACTTCTTCGGCTTGTAATCGGGAAGGGACGGCCCGGTGATCAGGCCGCCGGCGCCGCCGCGATCGAGCTTCTCGGCGACCGAGGTGAGCGCCGCGGCCATCTCGCGCAGGTCCTGGATCAGCTGGTCGGCCTCGGGCACGGTGCGCTTGGAGAAGGCCTGGAGCCCCGGGCGCGCGTCGCCGATCGCGGCGTCGAGCGTCTCCATGCTCTTCTTCGCCGCGGCGATCGTCTGGTTGAGGTTGGCGAGCGTGGGCTTCAGGTCCTGCTTGACCACGTCGTTGGTGCTGCCCGCGAGCTGGCCGATCTGGTCCGCCGCCTCGCCGGCCTTCTGGATCGCCACCCGCGTCTCGGCGAGCGTCGCCGCGATCTCGGGCCCGCGATCGGCCAGCGCCTTGGTGAGGCGGTTGGTGTTGGCGAGGATGCCCGCGATCGAAGCCTGGTTCTTGTCGCTGATCAGCTCGGTCAGCCGCTCGGTGAGCGTCGAGAGGCGCTCGAGCAGCCGCGGCGCCGAGCTGAACAGCGCGCCGAGGCCGCCGGTCTTGGCCGGGATCACCGGCACGTCGAGCGGGCAGGCGGCGCGGCGGTGCTCGGCCGGGCATTCGATCGCCGGCGCACCCTTCACCGCACCGTCCAGCTGAACGTTCGAATTGCCGGTGAAGCTCGACTGGATCGAAGCGGTGGTGCCCTCGAGGATCGGCACGTCGGACTTGACGGTGATGCGCACGCGCACGAACTGCGGATCGGGCTTCCAGAAGGCGATGTCCTTCACCTGCCCCGAGGGCACGCCCGAGAAGGTGACCGGCGAGCCGGGGTTCAGCCCCTCGACCGATTGCTTGAAGAAGATGTCGTATTCGCGGACGTCGTCGGTCCCCAGCCGCGCGAGCCAGACCCAGAAGAGGGCCAGCATCGCCAGCAGGATCATCACCACCGCGCCCACGAGGACGTGGTTCGATCGCGTTTCCATCAGCCCCTCATTCCCTGTTCACCCCTTGCGGGGGTTCGGCCTTGTCCGCGCCCTGTTGGGCGCCGGCGTGCGCCGCGCGACCGCGCGGGCCGTTGAAATACTCCTGGATCCACGGATGGTCCAACGCGAGCAGCTCGGGGATGGTCCCCACCGCGATCACATGGCCGTCGGCGAGCACCGCAACGCGGTCGCAGATCGCGTACAAGGTATCCAGATCGTGCGTGATCAGGAAGACGGTGAGCCCCAGCGTGCGCTGCAGGGAGCGCGTCAGCTCGTCGAAGGCCGCGGCGCCGATCGGATCGAGCCCGGCGGTCGGCTCGTCGAGGAAAAGCAGCTCGGGATCGAGCGCGAGCGCGCGGGCAAGGCCGGCACGCTTCTTCATGCCGCCTGAGAGCTCGGCGGGATATTTGGGCCCCGCATCGGGCGCGAGGCCGCTCATCACCACCTTGTAGCCGGCGATCTCCTCGAGCAGCGGCGCGCGGATCTGCGGATAATATTCCTTGAGCGGGACCTGGACATTCTCCGACACGGTGAGCGTCGAGAACAAGGCACCACCCTGGAAGAGGATGCCCCAGCGCTTGCGGATGTCGGCGATCTCGGTGTCGTCGCGGCCGACGGTGTTCTCGCCGAACACTTCGATATGCCCCGCCTCGGGCGTCTGCAGCCCGATGATCGAGCGCATCAGCACCGACTTGCCGGTGCCCGAGCCGCCGACCACGCCGAGGATCTCGCCGCGGCGCACGTCGAGGTCGAGCTCGCTGTGGACGAGCTGGTCGCCGAAGCGATTGGTGAGCCCGCGGACCTGGATGACGATCTCGGAGCGAGGCGCGCGCGGGCTCATATCCAGCCGATCTCGCTGAAGAACACCGCGAAGAACGCGTCGAGCACGATCACCAGGAAGATCGCCTGCACCACCGCGATGGTGGTCCGGTTGCCGACCTGCTCGGCGTCGCCTTCGACCTGCATGCCCTGGAAGCAGCCGGCGATCGCGATGATCGCGCCGAACACGGGCGCCTTGACGAGACCGACGTAGAGGTCGGTCAGCGGCACGACTTCGCGAATCCGCTGGACGAAGGTGATCAGCGGGATGTCGAGGCTGATCCAGCAGAACAGCCCGCCGCCGAAGATCGCGATCAGCGAGGAATAGAAGCCGAGCAACGGCATCATCAGCACCACTGCCGTGGTGCGCGGCACCACCAGCGCCTCCATCGGCGAGACGCCGATCGTGCGCATGGCGTCGATCTCCTCGGTGAGCTTCATCGTGCCGATCTGCGCCGCGAAGGCCGAGCCCGAGCGGCCGGCGACCATGATCGCCGTCATCAGGATGCCGAGCTCGCGCAGCGTGATGCGGCCGATCAGGTTGATCGTGAACACTTCGGCGCCGAACTGGCGGAGCTGGATCGCGCCCTGCTGCGCGATGACGATGCCGATCAGGAAGCTCATCAGCGCGATGATGCCGAGCGCCGAGACGCCGACGACTTCGAACCGGTGCACCGTCGCGTTGACGCGGATGCGTCGCGGATGGGTGAGGACGTGGATATAGGCGAGCACCGTCGCGCCCATGAAGCCGAGGAGGCCGTAGAGCGTCCGCACGGCCTGGATCACGGCATCGCCGACTTCGGCAAGCAGGTGCGTGAGGGGGTCGGGCGCGGGGCGGGCGGGCATCACCGGATGCTCGGCGGCGGCGACCTGCGCGAGGAGGTGCTCCTCGTTCGCATCGAGCCCGTCGATCGTGGCGCCGCGATCGCGCGCGAAACGGTGGACCAGCCAGGCGCCGACGGTGTCGATCCGCGCGATGTGGCTGAGGTCGAGATGCGCGATGTCGCCTTCGACCGCGGCGAGCCGCTCGGGCAGGTCGCCGAGGTTCGCGAGCGACAGGTCGCCGGTGAAGCGGAGCGTGCCCCCGTCCGTGTCGTCGCGCGTGAAGTCGGCCGAGGCGGTCATCGAGCTCCTTCTCGGCGATTCGAACCGCCAGGGCAACATTCAAGCCGCTTGGGGCAGGTTAAGTTCCCGCGGAAAATGCGGGCGAGATTGCCGTTTCGGCACGCGCGCGGCTAGGAGGCGGCGATGCGCATCGCCTTCTACGACATGGACAAGACGATCACGCGCGCGCCGACCTGGGCCGCGTTCCTGGTCCATGCCGCGCTGAATCGCGCGCCGTGGCGGCTGGCGCTGCTCCCGGCAGCGGGCGCGGCGTCGCTCGCCTATCTGGCGGGGAGGATCGATCGCGCCGGGCTCAAGCAGGCGACGCAGCGGCTGATGCTGGGCGGCGCGGTGGTGCCCCAGGCGATGGACGCGCTCGCCGCGGGGTTCGCGGATCGGGTGGCGCGGACGGGGGTGCTCTCCGGCGCGCGCGCGCGGATCGCGGCGGATCGGGCCGAGGGGTACAGGATCGTGCTCGCGACGGCGTCGCACCGTTATTACGCCGCGGCGATCGCCGGGCGGCTGGGGATCGCCGACGTGGTCGCGACCGAGGCGAAGCGCGACGCAGCAGGGGCGATCCTGCCCGAGCTCGAAGGCGAGAATTGCTACGGCCCCGCCAAGCTCCGCATGGTCGAGGCGTGGATGGCCGGCCAGGGGATCGCGCGGGGGGACGCGCAGGTCCGCGCCTATTCGGACCATGTCTCGGACGCGCCGCTGCTCGACTGGGCCGACGAGGCGTTCGCCGTGAATGCCCATGGCCCGTTGAAGACGCTCGCCACGGAGCGGGGCTGGCCACTGCTCGACTGGCGCTGAGCGTCTCAGAGGCTGTTTGGAAATGCGCCATTCAGCGCATTGCGGCACCAGCCCGCTCCCCCA
>NZ_JAGHZV010000037.1 GCF_017745215.1 Sphingomonas sp. | reverse complement strand
CCGTTGGGAGGCCGGGTGGGGGAGCGGGCTGGTGCCGCAATGCGCTGAATGGCGCATTTCCAAACAGCCTCTAAGGCTTGCGGAACTTCAGCGTCATCCGGTCGCTCTCGCCGATCGCGGCGTATTTCTCGCGGTCGACGTCCTTGAGCGCATAGGTGGGCGGCAGCGTCCACACGCCTTCGGGCCAGTCGGCGCTGTCCTTGGGGTTGGCGTTGACTTCGCTAGCGCCGACGAAGACGAAGCCGGCTTCCTGCGCGAGTCGCCTGACCGTCGACACCTTGATGTAGCCGCTGGTCTTCTCGCGCTCCTCGCTCGCGCCCTCGGGCAGGCGATGATCCTCGATCCCCAGCGTGCCGCCATGCTTCAGCATCGCGAACATCTGCGCGAAGGCTTCCTTCGAATAGTCGACGTTGTCGCGCTTGTAGCCCATCCGCCAATTGTGGACGTTGCGGAAGGTGAGGACGACGTCGGCGCTGCCGTCGGGCACGCGCGGCTGGCCGTCGGCGGCGGGGAAGGCGGCGAGCTTGATCGCGCCATAGGTCGCCGCGTCCTTGGCCTGGAGCCTGGGGACACCGGTCGAGGGCCACATGTCGGCTGCCCAGAGCGTGCCCTTGCCCTTGGTGAGCGGCGCGAGGATCTCGGTATACCAGCCGCCGCCGGGCCAAATCTCGACCACGGTGTCGGTCGGCTTCACCCCGAAGAAGCTCAGCGTCTCGGCCGGGTGGCGATATTTGTCGCGCGCGACGTTGGCGGGCGTGCGCGTGGGCGCGCCGACCGCGACGGTCATGCCGGGATCGACCTGGACCGGCCGGGCCGCCGCGATGACGAGCGGGGCGGCAAGGGCGACGCCGAGCGCGAGCGGGGCGGCGGCGAGATACTGGCGCATCGCGAATCCTCTCCTATCTGGATTGCCCGAGACTGATCGGGGCGGGGCAAGGATTCAAGCGCGATGTGGTGGACGGTGGGCGGGCTGATGGCCGTGGCGGTGGCGAGCGGTATCGCCGAGCATCGCCGGCGAAACCGTCGCGACATGGACAAGGTCGGGATCATGCCCTGGCCGTTCATCCAGTTCATGGCGCTGATCGGCGCGGCGATCGCGGGCTGGCTGGCAATGAAGGGTGTGGGCTGACGCTTGCCCCTACAGGCAGGCCTCGAGCAGCGCCTGGTCGAAGCCGAACTGCTTGGCCTTGTCGAGCGTATAGGGGCGCAGGCCCATCGAGCGATACTCGCCGATGATCTTGCCGTCGGCGCTCTCGTCCAGATATTCGAACTTGAAGAGCTCCTGCGTCACGATCACCGGGCCTTCCATCCCGATCACTTCGGTGACGTTGGTGACGCGGCGCGAGCCGTCGCGCAGGCGCTTCACCTGGATGATCAGGTCGACCGAATCGGCGATCTGGCGCGAGATCGCTTCCTTGGGCACCTTGATGTCCGACATCATCACCATGTTCTCCATACGCGCCAGCGCCTCGCGCGGGCTGTTGGAGTGGAGCGTGCACATGGAGCCGTCGTGGCCGGTGTTCATCGCGGCGAGCATGTCGAAACACTCGCTGCCGCGGATTTCGCCCAGGATGATGCGGTCCGGCCGCATGCGCAGCGCGTTCTTGACGAGGTCGCGGATCGTGACTTCACCCTGGCCCTCGAGGTTGGGCGGGCGCGTCTCGAGCGGCAGCCAGTGCGGCTGCTGCAGGCGAAGCTCGGCGGCGTCCTCGATCGTCAGCACGCGCTCGCCGGGGTCGATCATCTTCGACAGCGCGTTGAGCATCGTCGTCTTGCCCGAGCCGGTGCCGCCCGAGATCACGACGTTGAAGCGGCTCGCACCCGCGATCTTGAGCGCGGTGGCCATCTTCTGGCTCATCGATCCGCCCTGCGCCATCATGTCGAGCGTGATCGGCTTGGCGCTGAACTTACGGATCGAGATGGCGGTGCCGCGCAAGCTGAGCGGCGGCACGATCACGTTGACGCGGCTGCCGTCCTTGAGGCGGGCGTCGGCGAGCGGCGTGGTCTGGTCGACGCGGCGGCCGACCGAGTTGCAGATGCGCTGCGCGATCTGGAAGAGATGCTCCTCGTCGCGGAACTGGATGTTCGCGATCTCGAGCCGGCCCTTGCGCTCGACATAGGTCTGATCGGGGCCGTTGACCATGATGTCGCTGACCGCGGGATCGGCGAGCAGCTCTTCGAGCGGCCCGAGGCCGAGCAGCTCGTCGACGAGCACCTTCTCGAGCGCGAACTGCTCGCGGCGGTTGAGCGTGAGCTTCAGCTCGGCGAGCACTTCGCCGATGATCGGGCGGAATTCCTCGGCGAGCTCGTCCTTGCTGAGCGTCGCGGCGGCCTCGGGGTCGACGCGTTCGAGCAGGCGCGGGAGCACCTGTTCCTTGATGCGGTGGACCGAGGCTTCGAAGCCCTCCATCCGCGAGCTGCCGGCCTCGCCGGTCTGCGCCTGGCGGTCGGCGAGGCGCTGCATCGCCTCCGAGGTGCCGGGATTGGACTGCGGCGCGAAGGGATCGGGCTCGGGAACCGCCGCGCCGGGAAGCGGCACGCTGCCGATCGGCGGGAACTGCTCGCCGCCGGGAGGCAGCGGCTCGGCAGGGCGCGCGGGGCCGCCGCCCTGCATCGGGCGCGCGACGCCGAAGGCCGGACGTCCACCCGTGCCACCCCCCAGCCCGCTACGACGACCGAATGCGCTCATCCGAGATTCACTTCGCCCCCAATGACTTTGCCGGAGCGACGCTAGTGGGGAAGGCTTGACAATTGACTAACCAGACCACCCGGCGACCTGCTAGCGTCGCGCGAGGGGAGAGCAGACGATGCGGCTGGCGGTATTGGGATGGGTGCTGGCCGCGGCGGGCGGGGTGCCGGGCGCGATCGCGCAGGACGCGCCCGAGGCGGAGGGGATCACGGCCTGGGAAGGCACGTGCAGCGCAGACAGCATGCTGAGCCGGCCGGGCGAGGCCGAGGCGGCCTACGGCTGCAACGGGATGATCCGGATGGTCTTCCCCGAGCCCGGGCACGAGCAGCTGATCTTCCTGCGCAAGGGCGACAATGAGAGCCTCGTCGCTTTCGGCGGCAACCTCGACGCGGCGGGCGACCTGGTTTTGACCAACGTCCAGTTCCGCCCGGTGAAGGCAACCCTGGTCGATGGCCGCTGCGCGATCCGGCGCGAGGGCGGCGTGCCCAGGCACATCCGTTGCGAGGCCAAGGCGAGCGACGGGAGCGGCGGCGCGGCGCGGATCGACTTCGCGGTCGACAAGCAGATCGACTTGAAGAACTAGACGAACGGTCCTTTCGCACGGCTGCGGGCGGCGCTGGGCGGCAGGCCGGCGAGCGAGCGGAACTCGCGCGCCATATGCGCCTGGTCGGCATAGCCCTGCGCCGCGGCGGTATCGGCGAGGCTGTCGGCAGTGTGGATGTCCGCGAGCGCGTCGCGGAAGCGGAGCAGGCGGAGGTAGCAGCGCGGCGGCATGCCGAGTTCGCCGGCGCAGAGGCGCTGGAGCGCGCGCGGGGCAAGGCCGGTCGCGTGCGTGACGTCGGCGACCGACTGCGCGACGAGCAGCGCGCGGGCGAAGGCGGGGGCTTCGATCCCGGCGAAGGCGGTCTCGAGGCGCGCGGCGATCCGGCGCGGGTCGCCGTCGAGTAGGCCGACGAGGCGCGGGTCGGCGATCGGGATCCAGTCATCGGCGAAGCTCGCGCAGCGTTGGCCTCCGAGCGCGTGCCAGGCCCAGGGCCAGAGCTTGATCGCAGTGAAGCCGGCGCCGGCGCCGAACTCGAGCTTGGCGGTGACGGTAGCGAGCCCGGTGGCGAAGACCGCCGGCTGGTCGCGGCGCCAGCGGCTGCGGCCGGCGTGGCGGCGGATCAGCTCGACGCAGCCGTCGGGCACCGCTTCCTGCGCGATCCATGTGGGGCCGTCCGCGGGCACCGACGCGGTCCAGATCGCGGCGACGAGGCCGGCGAGCGCGGGCGGAACCGGGTGCTCGGCATAGTCCATGCGCCCGAGCGTGGCATGTCGCATCGGTTCAAGCCAGCGGGTTTGAACGGTTCTAATCCCCAACCGTCATCCCGGCGAAAGCCGGGACCCAGGGCCACGGGCGACACGGCTTGCTGCCCTGGGCCCCGGCTTTCGCCGGGGTGACGAGAAGAGGAGAAGGGACGATGTGGCGATTGGCTATGATCATGCTCGGGTTGCTCGCGGCAGCCCCCGCTCCGGCGCCGGCGCTGCCCGACTGGATGGCCGGCTGCTGGGAGCAGCGCGACGGCGAGCGCTGGACCGAGGAATGCTGGATGCCCCCGCGCGGCGGCGTGATGCTCGGCGCGGGGCGGAGCGGGCGCGGCGAGACGGTGCGCGAATGGGAAGCGACACAGATCGTCGCCGAGGGCGAGGGAATGGCCTATTTCGCTTCGCCCGGCGGCAGCGGGCGCACGCGCTTCGCCTGGGTGCCCTCGGCCGAGCCGGGCGTGGCCTTCGTCAACCGCGAGCATGATTACCCCCAGCGCATCCGCTACTGGCGCGAGGGCAAGGAACTGCTCGCCGAGATCAGCCTCGCCGACGGCACCAGGCCGATGCGCTGGCGCTACCGGCGGACCGGCGGCTGAGCGGCTATTTCGGCATGATCATCACCACGTCGGACGGCGTGTCGCCGAGCTCGATGTGGTTGAGCGTGGTGAGCATGGTGAAGCCCAGTCCGTCGCGCGCGATCCGGACCATCCGCGCCTTGGAATCGCCGAGCGCGCCCGCGGGGAGGCCGGCATAGCCCTTCGCCCGCGCGCTCGCCTCGATCCGGTCGAATCGGCCGTGCCCGGCATCGTCGACGAAGGTGACGCTGCACGTGCGCTTGCCGGTCTTGCCGACCGCGCTGGCGAGCAGGATCAGCGTCTCGCCCTCGCCGCGGCGGACCCAGGTGGCGATGCCGTGCTGCTGCGACGGTGCGTAGCCGATCGCGGCGACCTGCTCTGCGTCGTCGAGCTTGATCTTGCCGGCGATCACCTTCGGACAGAGGTCGAACAGCGCAGTCTCGAGCGCGGTGTCGTCGGAGGGCGCAGCGGCGAGCGTCGCGAGGGCCAGGAACGCGAACATGGGAGCGTCTCGCGGGTCAGATGCCGAATTCGGGCGGCACCTTGGTGCCCGGCTGGAAGGCGTCGACGAGCAGCATCGGCCCGATCGGGGTCGCCGCGCCCGGCATCGCGAGCTGCGCCATCACGATCCAGCCGCTCTGGAGCCGGCGGACGAAGACGCGCTTGGGGGTCTTGGTCGCGGGCGCCGGGACTTCCTTCCAACCGCGGGCGGCGAGCTTCGCGCCGATCCCCTTGGCGAGCGCGGCGCGATCCGCGGTCTTGTAGACGAGCAGCCGGCAATTGGGATCGACTCCGCCGAGCACGAAGGCGAAGGCGCCGTCGCCCGACTCGCGGCTCGCCAGGATCGCGCGCGACAGCGAATTGAGCCGCGGGTCGATCTGCTTGACCTTGTCGTAGAACTCGCGCGGCACGCCGCGCGTGAGCCCGAGCCGCGCGAGCAACTGGTCTTCCTTCGGCTGCTGGCCGCTGCCCGGCCAGCGCAGCGTGCGCGTGAGCACGGGGACGCAGGCGTCCTCCGCCGTCGCGACGAGCGTGTCGGCGGTGGCGGCACCGGGGGCAACGCTCAGCGCGGCGGCGGCGAAGATCG
This sequence comes from Sphingomonas sp., assembly GCF_017745215.1. Lineage (GTDB taxonomy): Bacteria > Pseudomonadota > Alphaproteobacteria > Sphingomonadales > Sphingomonadaceae > Sphingomonas. The sequence continues at coordinate 2,109 of NZ_JAGHZV010000037.1, read as the reverse complement.
CGAACATCGCCTATCCCGTCCGGCCGCTCAGCCGGCTTTTTCGGCGAGGACGGTCAGGCCCCTGGCGTTCACTTCGGCGAAGCCGCCCTCGATGCGGATCGTCTCGGGTGCGGCGCCGGGCGCCTTGACCACCGAGAGCTCGCCGTCGCGGATCGTCGACATCACCGGGGCATGGCCCTCGAGCACGCCGAAGTCGCCCTCGGTGCCGGGGACGGTGACCATGTACACCGCCTCGGAGCGGACGAGGCGCTCGGGGGTGACGAGTTCGAAGTGAAGCGACATGTTATTGGTTCATCCCGAAAATCTGAAAGCCCGCGATGGGCGTGCCGTGGAGATCACCCTGCACGAACTGGACGCGCAGCACCAGCGTGTTGCCGCGGTCCTGGATCCGCGTCATCCGCGTGTCGACCGTCGCGCCATTGGCGCGCTGGCCCGAATTGGCCGGATCGGGCTCGAACTTGTACGGCAGGCTCACGAGCCCGGCGCGGAACCGGTCGAGCGCGGCCGACGCCTTGGCGCCATAGACATTGACCTGGCAGAGCTTGCCCGGCGCGCCGCCGAAGCTGACCTCGCCATCGTCGCGCACGGCCGAGCGGATCTCCATCGTGCCCATCTGCGGATTGGCCGAGCGGATGATCTGCGCCGCGAAGCCGAGCGACGTCAGTTGCGGATTGCCTTCGATCCGCACGCGCCCGGCGAGATAGTCCGGGCAGAGCTGATAGGCGAGCGTCGCGGCGAGATCGGCGATGCCCTGCCCCGGCGCCTCCTGCGCGGAGGCCGCCGCCCCCAAGGGCAGCAGCGCGGCGCCGAGCGCGAGCGGCAGCAGGCGGAAATGCCGCACGTTACTGTGCACCTTGCGTCACACGGATCCAGACAACGCCCGCTTCGGCAGCAGCGCCGCGCTCGAAGCGGACATGGACCCGGCGAGCGCCGAACTGCCGTCCGTAGGCGTGGAAGGTCGCCCCGCTTTCCGCTTCCGGCTCACGCTCGTAACCCTGCCTTCCGGCCAGGTTCGTCGCATAGGCTTCGCTCGCGACGGTCGCGGTCGGACCGAAAAGCCCGATCGAACAAAGCTTGCCCGGAAAGACGACGAGCCGGACGGTATCGGCGCCGCGAACCCGGGCGTAGACGACAGGATGCTCCCCGTCCCGAGTCCACGCGGCGGCATCCTTGCCTTCCGACTTCGCGAAGCCCGATTCCCGGAGGCGCGCCTCATCGATCGTGGAGAGAACCAGCGCCTTCGGGCAAATCACCCAAGCATCGCCGACCGCGCCGACATAGTCCAGCGTGGGGTCGGCAGCACCGCCGGCTTGCAGCACCGCTGTTCCGAACAGAAGTGCTGCAGCCAGCATCAGGCGTCCTCGGCCAGCTTCTTCGCCTTAGCGATCGCCTCGTCGATGCCGCCGACCATGTAGAAGGCAGCCTCGGGCAGGTCGTCGTGCTTGCCCTCGACGACTTCCTTGAACGAGCGAATCGTGTCCTCGATCTGCACGAACTTGCCTTCGATGCCGGTGAACACTTCGGCGACGTGGAACGGCTGCGACAGGAAGCGCTGGATCTTGCGCGCGCGCGCGACGGTCAGCTTATCCTCTTCCGAAAGCTCGTCCATGCCGAGGATCGCGATGATGTCCTGCAGCGACTTGTACTTCTGCAGGATCGACTGGACGGCACGCGCCGTCTCGTAATGCTCCTGGCCGACGACGCGCGGCTCGAGCACGCGCGAGGTCGAGTCGAGCGGGTCCACCGCGGGGTAGATGCCGAGCTCGGAGATCGCGCGGTTGAGCACGGTCGTCGCGTCGAGGTGGGCGAAGGAGGTGGCCGGCGCGGGGTCGGTCAAGTCGTCGGCGGGCACGTAGATCGCCTGCACCGAGGTGATCGAGCCCTTGTTGGTCGAGGTGATGCGCTCCTGCAGCGCGCCCATGTCGGTCGCGAGGGTCGGCTGATAGCCCACGGCCGAGGGGATGCGGCCGAGCAGCGCCGACACTTCCGAGCCCGCCTGGGTGAAGCGGAAGATGTTGTCGACGAAGAACAGCACGTCCTGGCCTTCGACGTCGCGGAAATATTCGGCGATCGTCAGGCCCGAGAGCGCGACGCGGGCGCGGGCGCCCG
>NZ_JAGHZV010000036.1 GCF_017745215.1 Sphingomonas sp. | reverse complement strand
CCCCAATACCCCGCCACCGCACCAACCAACGGCCGCGTTCAAACGCGTCTCATCCCCTGACCAAACCTCAAATCCTCACACACCAACCCGTTTCGCAGAGACCTCGCGAAAGCCGGGATGACGGCTTTGGGGGTCGGGGCGCACGCGCCCTCACTGCGCGTGGAAAAAATCGTACAGCTGCTGAGCCACCGCCGCCGACACGCCCGGCGCCTTCTGCAGATCCTCGAGGCTCGCCGATCGCACCGCCCGCGCGGTGCCGAAGTGCATCAGCAGCGCCTTCTTGCGCGCCGGGCCGATGCCGGGAACGTCATCGAGCGGGCTCGCGCCGATCGCCTTGGCGCGCTTGGTCCGATGCGCGCCGATTGCGAAGCGGTGCGCTTCGTCACGTAGGCGTTGCAGATAGAAGAGTACCGGCGAATTGGTCGGCAGCATGAGTTCGCGGCCGTCCATGAGGTGGAAAACCTCGCGCCCCTCGCGGCCATGATGCGGCCCCTTGGCGACGCCGACGAGCTGGACGTCCTCGATCCCGAGATCCTCGAGCACCCCCATCGCCGCGTTCAGTTGCCCGCGCCCGCCGTCGACCAGCACGAGGTCGGGCCAGTTGCCGCCCTGGCGGTCGGGGTCCTCCTCCTGCGCGCGGGCGAAGCGGCGCGACAGCACTTCGCGCATCATCCCGTAATCGTCGCCCGCCACGGTCTCGGCGCGCTTGATGTTGAACTTGCGATACTGGTTCTTGAGGAACCCCTCGGGCCCCGCGACCACCATCGCGCCGAGCGCATTGGTCCCCTGGATATGGCTGTTGTCGTAGATCTCGATCCGCTCGGGCGGCTCGGCGAGCTCGAAGATGTCGGCGATCTCGGCGAGCAGCTTCGCCTGGGTCGCGCCCTCCGCCAGCCGCCGGTCGAGCGCCTCGATGGCGTTGCGTTTGGCCTGCTCGATCAGCCGGCGCCGCGCGCCGCGCTGGGGAACCGACAACGCCACCTTGTGGCCCGCGCGCTCCGCCATCGCCTCCGCCAGCAGCTCGGCCTCGGGCAGATCGCGGTCGACGAAGACGTTCTTCGGCGGCGGCACTTCCTCGTAGAATTGCATGAGGAACTGGCTGAGCACTTCCTCCTCGGGCACCTCCTGGGTGTGCGCCGGGAAGAAGCTGCGGTGACCCCAATTCTGCCCGCCGCGAATGAAGAAGGCCTGGATGCCCATGCTGCCGGACTTGTGCGCGAGCGCGAAGATGTCGGCGTCGCCCACCCCCTCGGCGTTGATCGCCTGGCTGCCCTGGATGAAGGTCAGCGCCTTCAGCCGGTCGCGCAGCACCGCGGCCTGCTCGAAGTCGAGCGCCTCGGCCGCCGTCTGCATCGCCTCGCCGAGCTTGGCCTGGACCTTGGTCGACTTGCCGGTGAGGAAGTCGCGCGCGTCGCTCACCAGCTCGGCATAGTCGGCCTCGCTGATCCGCCCGACGCACGGCGCCGAGCAGCGGCGGATCTGGTAGAGCAGGCACGGCCGGTCGCGCGTCGCGAAGAAGCCGTCGGTGCACGAGCGCAGCAGGAAGAGCTTCTGCAACGCATTGAGCGTCTTGCGCACCTGCCCCGCGCCCGCGAACGGCCCGAAGTAATCGCCCTTGAAGCGCCGCGCGCCGCGATGGAGCTGGATGCGCGCGAAGTCGTGGTCCTGCCGCAGCAGGATGAAAGGGAAGCTTTTGTCGTCGCGCAGCAGCACATTGTAGGCGGGACGGAAGCGCTTGATCAGCTGCGCCTCGAGCAGCAGCGCCTCGGCCTCGTTGTTGGTGGTGACGATCGTCATCGACCGCGTCTGCGCGACCATGCGCTGGAGCCGCTTCGACAGCCGCTGGACCTGGGTGTAGCTGGTCACCCGGTTCTTGAGCGCGCGCGCCTTGCCGACATAGAGCACGTCGCCGCGCGCATCCTGCATGCGATAGACGCCGGGGCGCGCGGGCAAGGTCTTGAGCACGTTGCGGATCGCGGCGACGCCCGCGTCGAGGTCGGGCGCATCGGCACCGCGCACCGCATAGGTGGCCTTTTCCTCGTTGAACCGGTCGGGGGAATTGGGGTCGGACATCGTCCGACGCGATGTAGGCGCGGCGCGGGACTCGGGCAACTTGAACGGTCACATCAATGTGTCATGGTGCGCTCAAACACCTGAGGAGAGACTCGCCATGAAGCTGCTGCTTTCCGCTGCCCTGCTCGCCGTCGCCATGCCGCTCGCCGCGCAGGCGCAGACCGTGTCGCCCGCGGTCACCGCCGCGCTCGCCGACGCCGGCCGCCCGCAGGCCGACAAGGACCGCGATGCGGCACGCCATCCCGGCGAGATCCTGGCGCTGATGGGCGTGAAGCCGGGCGGCAAGGTCGCCGACTTCATCATGGGCGGCGGATACTGGACGCGCATCCTCGCCAAGACCGTAGGCCCCAACGGCCACGTCTATGCCTATCAGCCCGAGGAGTTCATCAAGTTCAAGGCGAGCTACGGCGACGACCAGAAAACGGTCGCCTCGGCCTATGCCAACGTCACGCCGCTCAGCGATTCGCTCAACACCGTCGCCTTCACCGGCCCGCTCGACGCGATCATCACGGTGCAGAACTGGCACGACCTGCACCTGGGCTTCGCCAAGCCCGGCCTGTCGGTCGACGTCGCCAAGCGGCTCTATGCAGCGCTGAAGCCGGGCGGCGTGCTGCTGGTGATCGATCATGTCGCCGAAGCGGACCCGGGCTTCGCGGTGCCCAACAAGCTCCACCGCATCGACCCTGCCTCCGCGCGCGCCGAGATCGAGAGCGCGGGGTTCAAGTTGGAGAAGGAAAGCCCGCTGCTGCGGAACTCGACCGACCCGCACACCGCGAACGTCTTCGACCCCTCGATCCGCGGCAAGACCGACCAGTTCATCTTCGTGTTCCGCAAGCCGAAGTAAGTCGAGGACCAAATCCTCCCCTGCACAGCAGGGGAGGGGGACCATGCGGAGCATGGTGGAGGGGCGCCGCGAAGCGGCGTTTGCCCCGAGCTGAAAGCAAGTCCCGCGCCTACGGCGCGGCCCCTCCACCACCGCCTTCGGCGGCGGTCCCCCCCCCCAGCAAGCTGGGGGAGGATTGGAAGTCAGTCCACCAGATCCAGCACCGACCGCACCTTCGCCGCCAGCTGCGCCACGGTGAACGGCTTGGCGATGAAGTGCACGTCATGGTCGAGCACGCCGTTGTGGACGATCGCGTTGCGCGTGTAGCCGGTGGTGTAGAGCACCTTGAGCGCGGGCCGCGCCTTGCGCGCCGCGTCCGCAAGCAGCCGGCCGTTCATGTCGGGCATCACGATGTCGGTGAACAGCAGGTCGACGCGCCCGCCCTCGCCGAGCAGCGCCAGCGCCGCCGCGGCGCCGTCGGCCTGGAGCACCGCATAGCCCAGGTCCTGCAGCGTATCGACCGAAAGGTCGCGCACGCGATCCTCGTCCTCGACCACCAGCACCACTTCGCCCTCGATCGCGCGCGGCAGCTCGGCCGACGCGCTGCCCGCCTGCGCCGCCACCGCCGCGGCCGGATCGCCGAAGTGGCGCGGGATGTAGAGCTTCACCGTCGTGCCGACGCCGGGCTCCGAATAGATCTTCACATGCCCGCCCGATTGCTTGACGAAGCCATAGACCTGGCTGAGCCCGAGCCCCGTCCCCTGCCCCACCGGCTTGGTGGTGTAGAAGGGATCGAACGCACGCTCGATCACGTCGGGCGGCATGCCGGTACCCGTGTCGGTGACCGAGAGCATGACGTATTGGCCCGGCGTCACTTCATTGTGCGCGGCGGAATATTGCTCGTCGAGATAGGTGTTGGCGGTCTCGATCGTCAGCCGGCCGCCCTGCGGCATCGCGTCGCGGGCGTTGACGCAGAGGTTGACCAGCGCGTTCTCGAGCTGGTTGGCGTCGATGAAGGCCGACCACAGCCCGCCCGCCAGCACAGCCTCGAAGCGCACCGTCTCGCCGATCGTGCGGCGGAGCAGCTCGGACATGCCCGCGACCAGCCGGTTCATCTCGACCGCGCCGGGCGCGAGCGGCTGCTGGCGAGAGAAGGCGAGCAGCCGCTGGGTGAGCTGCGCCGCGCGCTCGGCACCGTGCAGCGCATTGTCGATCGACTGTTCGGCGCGCTTGCGGTCCTTCGCCAGCCGGCGTTTGGCGAGGTCGAGGCTGCCGATCACGATCGCGAGCATGTTGTTGAAATCATGGGCGATCCCGCCGGTAAGCTGGCCGATCGTCTCCATCTTGTGCATCTGGCGCACCTGCGCCTCGGCCGCCTCGCGGTTGCGCGCCTCGTCGCGCAGCTTCTCGTTCGCCTTCGCGAGCGCATCGCGCGCCTCGGCCGAAGCGCGGGCGCGGGTGCGCGCGTCGCGCGTCACCAGCAGCGCCAGCCCCGCGACCAGCACCGCGCTGATCAGCAGCCACACGGTCAGCAGGCTCGACCCGCGCTGGACCGCGGCGATCCGCCCGTCGAGCAGGCTGTGCTCGGTGGTCTTCATCCGGGTGATCAGCGCGCGGCAGCGGTCCATCAGCTGTTTGCCCACGCCCTGGCGGATCACTTCGCCGGCGCTGTCCGCCCTGCCGGCACGCGTGAGCTCGATGCCGACGGTCAGCCGCTCGACTCGCGCCTTGGCGACGCGGGTCAGCTCGGCGGCGGTCGCCATCTGGTCGGGATTGTCGGTGACTTCGCGGCGCAGCGCCGCCATGTCGACGTCGATCCGGCGGACGCCGTCGTAATAGGGCGCGAGATAGGCCGGGTCCTGGGTGACGATATAGCCGCGCTGCCCGGTCTCGGCGTCCTGCAGCCCCGAGAGCACGCTGCTCAGCCGCTCCTCGACCTGGAGGGTGTGCACCACCCATTGCTGCGCGCGCTGCTGCTCGTTGAACAGGACGATGGTGCCGAGAACGGCCGCGGCGAGCCCCGCGAAGGCCGCGCCCAGTGCAATCACTCCCAGTTCGCGGTTCGGTTGGGGCATCAGCGGCGTCATACGCAATTCTACGTAGCGGGCAATGGGTTGGCGCGGGTTTCGATGACGATCGGGGCCGGCGGAACGATCGTGCCGCGATCGAACGCCCCGAATCGGCCGGGCCTCAGTTCATGGCTTCCCCCTGTTGCTCCGAAATGGCAGAGTTGCTTCAGGCGCGTGCAGCCTTTGTGCGCGTCATGTTGCGCAATGCGCAGGAAACGAGACCGTGCTCAGGGGAGCGCGGCTTAGCCCGCCCCGCGGGCGTTGCGGGGCGAGAGGGGGAGAAGAGAAGATGCGTGCACTGTTGCTTGCCGCCGCAGTCCTGGGTGTTGTTCCCGCGGAGGCCAATGCCGAATCCTGGTATCGCGTCGGCGGAAACGAGAAGACCTACAGCTATGTCGACCTCGACAGCCTGCGGCCGATCGGCGGCAAGATCGTGGTGATGACCGAGAGCGTCTATGCCGAGCCGATCGGCGGCGACGTCTATGCGAGCGGCATCCGCTCCGAATATGACTGCACCGGCGGCTATTTCCGCACCCTGGAATACACCTATTACGATCAGGGCGGGAACAAGATGTCGACCGAGGCGTCGCAGACGATCAACGAGCACAAGGTGCCGGCGAAGGACAGCATCAACGAAGCGATCATGGACTTCGTCTGCTATCGCAAGGGCGGCACCGCAGTGAGCGATCCGTTCGGCGACGCGCGCGCACACTTCGGCAACTGAGCCGAAATGCGAACGGCCCTCCCCGCGAGGGGAGGGCCGTCGTGATTCCAGTCTTTCGACGCGCCGCGATCAGTGCGCGCGGGAAAGCCCCGCAATCGCCTTGTCGACCAGCGCCTTGTCGGCGGCCGCCCCGTGCTTCTCGGCGATCACCGCCGCCGCGGCCTGCGCCGCCGCCTCGGCCGCGCGCGCGCGAACCTCGGCGATCGCAGTACGCTCGGCAGCCGCGATCTTGTCCTCGGCCATGCGGCCGCGGCGCGCGACGAGCTCGTCGGCATCCGTCTCCGCCTTGGCGAGCAGCGCCGCGGCCTCGGCCTCGGCATGTGCGACGATCGCCGCCGCGTCCGCCGCGCTCGCGGCGTGCTTGGTCTGCGCGTCGATCAGCATCGCCTCGGCTTCCTGGCGAAGCCTGGCGGCTTCGTCGAGCTGGCGCTTGATGCCGTCGATCTTGGCGTCGAGCATGCGGCCGATCGCGGCCGGCATCTTCTGCCACAGGATGATCGCGACGACGACGAGCATCGACAGCGCCACCCAGCCGGGTGCCGCCAGGCCGAACGCCGTCGGCTCATGATGGAGCTCAACGGTGCCCGTCGCCGCGGTCATGCCCTGATGCGCTTCTTCAGCCATTTGCCAACACTGCCTTCACTCGCTGCGCGACGTCCGCGCGGTCGACCGTCACGCCCGAGAGCTTGGCGACGATCGCCTCGGCGGCATCCACCGCGGCGCCTTCGACCTCGGCGAGCGCCTTGCCGGTGCGCGCCTGGAGGTCCGCCGCGGCCTGGGCGACGCGCGCCTCGTCCGCGGCAGCCGCCGCCTTCACCTTCGCCTCGGCGGCGGCGCTGGCCGCCGCCTTGGCTTCGCCGGTCAGGCGCAGCGCCTCGGCGCGGGCGCTGTTGAGCCCGGCCTCATAGGTCGCCTGCACCTTGTGCGCGGCGTCGCTGGTCGCCTCGGCCGCGGCGAGGTCCTCCTGGATCACGGTCGCGCGATTCTCGATCGTGCGCTCGATCCTGGGGACCATCGCCTTGCCGATGCCGAAATAGATGAGCGCGAACACGATCGCGAGCCAGAAGAGCTGCGATGCGTAGATCTCACCGATCTGGGATAGCTGCGGCATGGGCCGAGGCCTCCGTGACTTAGCGAACGACGAAGAGGATCAGGATCGCGACGACGAACGCGATCAGGCCCAGAAGCTCCGAACCCGCGAAGCCGATGAACAGGCGACCCTGCTGGCCGTCGGCCGCGCCCGGGTTGCGCAGCGCGCCTTCGAGGAACGAGCCGAACACATTGCCCACGCCCAGCGCGGCCAGGCCGACGCCGATCGCCGCGAGGCCGGCACCGATGTACATTGCACCCGTATCAGTCATTTCAAGCTCCTTCAGAAATCAGGTCGGTTCAAAATCTTGGGTCCGGACGATCAGTGCAGGTGCACTGCGTCGTGGAGGTAGAGCGAGGTGAGCAGCGCGAACACATAGGCCTGGATCGCGCAGACCAGAAGCTCGAGCGCGCTCACGCCCACGATCATCACGAAGCTCAGCAGGCTCACCAGCCAGCCGAGCGGGCCGCCGGCATTGAAGCCCTGGACGACGAAGCTGCCGAACACCTCGAGCAGGATGTGCCCCGCGGTCATCGCGACGAACAGTCGCAGGCCCAGCGAGAAGGGGCGCACCAGGAACGAGATGAGCTCGACCGGGATGATGACCGGCATCAGCCACAGCGGCGCGCCGTGCGGCACGAACAGCGTGAAGAACTTGAGGCCGTGGCGGAACAGCCCGACGAACAGCACGATGCCGAACGACAGGAACGCCAGCACCGCGGTGACGGTGATGTGGCTCGTCACCGCGAAGGTGTGCAGCCCCGGCACGATCGCGAGCGGCAGCACGCCGACGAAGTTCGCGAAGAGGATGAAGAAGAAGATCGAGAAGATGTACGGCGCGAACTTCTTGCCGTCCTTCTTGCCGATGTTGGTCGCGGTCATGTTCTCGATGAAGCCGACCGCGCCTTCGGCCATCAGCTGCCAGCGGCCCGGCACGAGGCGCTGGCGCAGCCCGCCCCACATGAACAGCGCGAGCAGCGCGCCCACGACGACCATGAACAGCGCGGAATTGGTGAAGGAGACGTCATAGCCGGCGATGCTGAGATGTCCGCCCAGCACCGGTTCGACGTGGAACTGCTCCATCGGGTCGATTTTGCCCGCGCTCACTCGGCCTGCTCCTTCGAAATGCGATAGATGTTGCGAAACGCCACCACGAACGCCAGCGCCAGCAGGATCAGCAGCAGCCAGGGGCTGGTGCCGAGCCAATAGTCCAGCGCGAAGCCGATCACGCCCCCGCCCAGCGGCGCGCCGATGAGCTCCATCAGCACGCGCGAGCCCTGGTTATAGCCCTTGGCCTGCGGCTTCGGCCCGTCTTCCCGCGCAGCCGCCGCCTTGGCATCGGCGATGCGCTGGTCAAGGTCGTCGTGGCCATGGTCGTCAGACACGGGGTAGCGCGATCCAGATATGAAAAAGCCGCCGCGCAGGGGCGGCGACACCGAAGCATCACCGGCCTGCGGCTGCGATGCGAGGGCGCTTTAGGAAGGGGGGGAGCCCGAGTCAACACTTGGGGGGCGGAGGGGGCTGACCGGCCGCGTCGAAGCAAGCCGTGAAGGGATCGACCCCAACGCCGTCATCCCGGCGAAAGCCGGGACCCAGGGCCACGAGCGATGTCCTTTGCAACCCTGGGTCCCGGCTTTCGCGAGGTCTCTGCGAAACGGGTTGGTGTGTGAGGATTTGAGGTTTGGTCAGGGGATGAGACGCGTTTGAACGCGGCCTGGTTGGTGCGGTGGCGGGGTATTGGGGGTT
>NZ_JAGHZV010000035.1 GCF_017745215.1 Sphingomonas sp. | reverse complement strand
GGCTCGCGCCCAAGCGCCCCGAGCCGGCGCGTCCGCAGCAGCGCGACCGCAAGACCGACGACCGGCGCCAGTCGGGCAAGCTCACCGTCAATCGCGCGCTCGGCGGCGACGACGGCGCGCGCGCCCGCAGCCTCGCTGCGCTCAAGCGCGCGCGCGAGAAGGAACATCGCCGCCACATGGGCGGCCCGCGCGAGGCGCAGGCCAAGCAGGTCCGCGACGTGGTGGTGCCCGAGGCGATCACCGTGCAGGAGCTCGCCAACCGCATGGCCGAGAAGGGCGCCGACCTGGTGAAGGCGCTGTTCAAGATGGGCATGCCCGTCACGATCAACGCGACGATCGACCAGGACACCGCCGAGCTGCTGGTGACCGAGTTCGGCCACAACATCCAGCGCGTGAGCGAGAGCGACGTCGACCTGGTCGAGGCCGAGGCCGATGCGGCGGAGACGCTGCAGCCGCGCCCGCCGGTCGTCACCATCATGGGCCATGTCGACCATGGCAAGACCTCGCTGCTCGACGCGCTGCGCGGCACCGACGTGGTGAAGGGCGAGGCCGGCGGCATCACCCAGCACATCGGCGCCTATCAGGTGACGCTGAAGGACAAGTCGAAGATCACCTTCCTCGACACGCCGGGCCATGAGGCGTTCACGGAAATGCGCGCGCGCGGCGCCGACGTCACCGACATCGTGGTGCTGGTGGTGGCGGCGAACGACGGGCTGATGCCGCAGACGATCGAGGCGATCAACCACACCAAGGCGGCCGGCGTGCCGATGATCGTGGCGATCAACAAGATCGATCTCGACAGCGCCAATCCGCAACGCGTGCGCGAGCGCCTGCTCGAGCATGACGTGCAGGTCGAGGAGATGGGCGGCGAGACGCAGGACGTCGAAGTCTCCGCGCTCAAGAAGATCGGCCTCGACGACCTGGTCGAGAAGATCCAGATCCAGGCCGAGCTGATGGAGCTTCGCGCCAACCCCGATCGCCCCGCCGAGGGCACGGTGGTCGAGGCCAAGCTCGACAAGGGCCGCGGCCCGGTGGCGACGATCCTGGTCAACCGCGGCACGCTCAAGGTCGGCGACGTGTTCGTCGTCGGCGCCGAAAGCGGCAAGGTGCGTGCGCTGGTCAACGACAAGGGCCAGCAAGTGAAGGAGGCGGGGCCCGCGACTCCGGTCGAAGTGCTCGGCCTCTCGGGCGTGCCGATGGCGGGCGATCCGCTGCAGGTGGTCGAGAACGAGGCGCGCGCGCGCGAAGTCGCCGAATATCGTGCGGGCGTGATCCAGCAGAAGCGCACCACCAATGCCCCCGCGAGCCTCGAGAGCATGTTCTCGGCGCTCAAGGAAAAGCAGGCGATGGAATATCCGCTGGTGGTCAAGGCCGATACCCAGGGGACGATCGAAGCCATCGTCGCCGCGATCAACAAGATCTCGACCGACGACATCAAGGCGCGCGTGCTCCATTCGGGCGTCGGCGGCATTACCGAGAGCGACGTGTCGCTCGCGGGCGCCAGCGGCGCGCCGATCATCGGATTCAACGTCCGCCCCAATGCCAAGGCGCGCGAGATCGCCGAGCGCAACAAGGTCGCGCTCAAATATTATGACGTGATCTACGAGCTCACCGACGAGATTCGCGCCGGCATGGCGGGGCAGCTCGGGCCGGAAGCGTTCGAGACCGTGGTCGGCCGCGCCGAGATCAAGGAAGTCTTCTCGGCGGGCAAGCACGGCAAGGCGGCGGGCCTGCTCGTCACCGACGGCGTCATCCGCAAGGCGCTCAAGGCGCGCATCACGCGCGAGGACGTCATCATCTACCAGGGCGAGATCGCGTCGCTGCGCCGCTTCAAGGACGACGTCCCCGAAGTGCGCGCGGGCCTCGAATGCGGCGTGACGTTCAGCCAGAACTTCACCGACATCAAGGCGGGCGACTATCTGGAGACGTTCGAGGTCGAGATGCGCGAGCGCACGCTCTAGCCGGGGTTGAGCGGGGGCGGGAATGGAATCGATCTTCGATGATTTTCCCACCCCCTCCTCCGCCCGGCTGCTCGGCTGGCACGTCCGCGCGGTCGACGTCGCGGCGCAGACGATCGAGATCGGCTTCGTCGCCGACGAGCGCTTCCTCAATCCCGGCGGCACCGTGCAGGGCGGCTTCCTCGCCGCGATGCTTGACGACACCCAGGGCCCGGCGCTCTTCTCGGCCACCCAGGGCGCGGTCTATGCGCCGACGATCGACTTCCACGTGGTCTGCCTCAAGCCCGCGCGACCCGGCCGCTTCGTCGGCAAGGCGCGCGTGGTGAGCCTGGGCAAGACGATCGCCGTCACCGAAGCGGAATTGTTCGACGAGCGCGGCGCGCTGGTCGCGCGCGGCACCTTCACCGGCCGCGTGATGGAAGGCGCGATGGCGCGACGGGGGTAGCCTGTCCCCCAGCGGGACAGATCGCATCCCTTGATCGAAGTTACTTAACAGACCGATCAGTCATGTTAAGAACCTCCCCGTCTGATTCGAAGAGGGGGCTTCATGAATCGCCTGATTGCCGGCGCGCTCAGCTGCGCGCTCCTGTTCGCCGTCGCCACGCCGGCCTGCGCCGATCCGACGCCGCCCGATCCGCAATATTCGAGCCGCGTCGTCTGGGACCACAATGTCGGCGGCACGCCGACCGAGGACCTCCACTACAGCACTACCGCGGGCACGATCAGCGCGGGCAACACCACTGCGACGATGAGCCCGGGCACACCCACCGAGACGCCCTATGCCAAGTCGATCGCCTATTCGGCGCCGGGCGAGAATGCCGGCGCGTTCAGTACGATGTGGTATTGGGTGCAGGTGAGCGGCGCCTACGACGCGAACGTCGACCTGATCCTGCTCGCCGATCTCTACGCCACGATCTCGGGCAACGCCGGCGCGCCTCCGGGCGAACCCGATTCGGGTGTCAGCGCCTCGGCGAGGGTCTCGCTGAATTTCTTCCAGGACCAGGGCATGACGGTCAACGACTATGCCCGCAACTTCTCGGACGGCGTCTATTACAGCGATATCACCGGCTTCGGGCAGACGCTGAACTACACCCAGGATTTCCTGGTGCACCCCGGCGAGATCTTCCAGGTCCGGCTCGACGCGAACATCAGCAGCTACGTCCTGACCGGTGCCGCCGGCGGCTATGCCTATGGCATGGCGACCGCCGACCCCTATTTCCACTTCAGCGGCTCCTCGCCGGGGTACACGCTGACCTTCAGCCCCGGCGTGTCCAACGTGCCCTCGGGCTTCGCGCTCCCGGGCGCGGTGCCCGAGCCGGCGACCTGGGCGATGATGCTCGGCGGCTTTGCGCTGGCCGGCGGCATGCTCCGCCGCCGGCGCACCGCTACTCCGGTGCCCGCGCTGGCCTGATTCGCCAATCCGCATCGGCCTCTCTACAGGGGGCCGATGCGACACAATGAGACACCCGAGACCCGTTCGGTCCGCCTGCTCCGCGTTGGCGAGCAGGTGCGCCACATCCTCTCCGACATCCTGGCGCGCGGCGAAGTCCATGACGAGACGCTCGCCAGCCACATGGTGTCGGTCACCGAGGTGCGGATGTCGCCGGACCTGCGGCATGCGACGGTGTTCGTGAAGCCGCTGCTTGGCAAGGATGAGGAAGCCGTGCTCAAGGCGCTGCGCACCAACACCGCCTTCCTCCAGCGCGAAGTCGCGCACCGCGTGAAGATGAAATACGCCGCCAAGCTCAAGTTCCTGGCGGACGAGAGCTTCGACGAAGGGACCCATATCGACCGGCTGCTCCGCGACCCCAGCGTCGCGCGGGACCTGGGCGAGGGGGAAGAGAACTGAACCGATGCCGGGCCATCCTCAGGGTGCCCTAGTCTCGGACGTTCATGCGCTGAGCCAACGCTTCGAGAGCGCCGTCGGGTGTCGACCCCACCGCGACCCAAGTAGGCGGATTACTCCAGAACCCGGCGGCGTCGAGATCATTCCCGTGCGGCCCGTTCTGAAGCATCCAGTCGACACGCGACAGGGGTTCCAGGCCAAATCCTTCGTCGGCGCACGCAACCGCGATCCACTTGCCGCCGCTATAGCCGCCGCCATAGCGATCCTCGAGGATAGCCACCGGGTAGAGGTCGCGAGTCGACCTGGGCGTTTCCGATTGAGCCGTGGCCAAGGGCTGTCTCCTTGATTGAGTCTCGAAAGCCTGCGCGTTTATCTCACGCCGGAAACACGGGTTCAACGGTAGCGCACCGGCTCGCCACGACCGCGCCGGGACGGTAAGCGACGCCATGGCCAAGCTCTATTTCTACTACGCCTCGATGAACGCGGGGAAATCGACCACGCTGCTCCAGGCGGACTTCAACTATCGCGAGCGGGGCATGCGCACGCTGCTGTTCACCGCGGCGATCCACAACCGCAGCGGGCATGGCGTGATCGACTCGCGGCTCGGCATCGAGGCGGAGGCGACGCCGTTCGACGAAGCGACCGACCTGTTCGCGATCGCCGCCGCCCAGCACGCGCCCGTCCCGCTCGCCTGCGTGCTCGTCGACGAAGCGCAGTTCCTCTCGCCTGGCCAGGTCCGCCAGCTCGCGCGGCTCGCCGACGAACTGGGCATCCCGGTGCTCGCCTATGGTCTCAGGACCGATTTCCAGGGCCGGCTCTTCCCAGGCTCGGCCGAGCTGCTCGCGCTCGCCGACTCGCTCGTCGAGATCAAGTCGGTGTGCGAATGCGGGCGCAAGGCGACGATGAACCTGCGCGTCGACGCGGAAGGCAGGGCGGTGCGCGAAGGCGCGCAGCGCGAAGTCGGCGGCAACGAACGCTATGTCGCGCTCTGTCGCAAACATTTCATGCTGCGTTCATCAACGGCGGAGGACTGTTGAGCCGTCGATGAAACGAAAAGGGGTGATCTCATGGCCATGATGCTCGCGATCGCGCTTCCCGCGCTCTTCCTCTCCGCTCCGGTCCCCCGCCAGATCGAGGTTCCGCGGATCGGGGCGCCCGCGACGATCCCCTACACCTCGCTCGGCGGCCTCTTCCGCGAATTCGTCGCGCTGCCCGATGGATCTGCCGTCTATCTGCGCGATCGCCGGAACCATTGGTATCTCGCACGCTTCGAGGCGCGGTGCGAAGCGTTGTCGCGCGCGCCGATCATGGGCTTCGAACGCTCGCGCGAGATGCGGATCGCGGCGGGCACCACGATTTCCTTCCCGCGCGAGGCGGGCCCCAACAAGTGCCGGATCGCCCAGCTGACCTACAGCGACTCGCCGCCCGCAGGCCTGCGCCGCGACCGGTGGTCGTCCGGCGGCAGCGCCTCGCAATCCGTTTCCTTCCCGGTCGGCGACCGGGGCGACAGGCCGAGCCCGCGCGGCGTCACGCTTCGCTGAGCGGCGGCGCTTCAGCTTCGGTACAGCCAAGGTATGATAGCGGCGCGCGACATCGAAACCAAAATAGGCCCCGAAAGGAGAAGGCCAATGTTGCGCAAGACCCTGACCGCCCTGATTCCCGCCCTCATCATCGCGAGCCCCGCCCTGGCGCAAGGCTCCGGCCACAAGCCCGCGCCGCGGCCGCCCGGCACCGAGACGTCGATCCCCTTCGCCACCCATGGCGGCATCCGCACCTTCACGCCCGACCGCAACGGCGAAGGCGTCTACCTCGAGGACAATCGCCGCAACTGGTATTATGCCAAGTTCGTACCGCGCTGCGAGAACCTCGACTTCGCCTTCCAGGTCGGCTTCAAGACCTTCGGCGGCGGTCCCTCGCTGTCGCGCGGCGACACGATCTTCGCCGGCGGCGAGCGCTGCTTCATCACCAGCCTGGTGACGAGCGCACCGCCGCCCGAAAAGCCCAAGAAGGCCAAGAAGGCGGCCTAAAAGACCGAGACTGGCGCCGCCGCGGGCCCGGGCCTATAGCGTCGGCGGACCAGTCCCGGGGGGAAAGTCACTGACCGATTTCGTCTATTCGCTTGCCACCTGGCTCGTGCCGCTGGTGGTCGCGATCGTTCTCCATGAAGTCGGGCACGACACTGCGGCCCGGATGCTCGGCGACAACAGCCTCGCCGAAGCCGGCCTCGCGCGCTTCGACCCGCGCCGCTACGTCGACCCGATCGGCACGCTCGCGCTGCCGCTGGTGCTGGTGCTGATCCACGCGCCGGTGTTCGGCTGGGCGCGCTCCTCGCCGACGGACACGAGCCGCTTCCGCAATCCCAGGCTCGACAAGGCGCTGTGGTCGCTCGCCGGGCCGATGACCAATTTCTTCCTCGGCACCGTCTCGGTCGGCCTGCTCGCGCTGCTGCTCGGCGTGATGAAGGGCGGCGCGATCAACCCGGCGACGAATTTCCTTGCCGACAATCTCTTCAACTTCGTCCAGATCAACATCTTCCTCGCCGTGTTCAACATGCTGCCGATCTATCCCTTCGACGGCGCGCATGTACTCGAGGGACTGCTGCCGCCAAAGGCGTCGCGCGAGTTCAGCCAGCTCGCGCCCTATGGCTTCCCGCTGCTGATGCTGATGCTGGTGGTGTTGCCCAGCCTCTCGCCCGACTTCGACGTCATCGGCCGCTTCGTGCGCGCGCTTGCGACGGCGATCACCACGTCGCTGCTCGGATCGTTGAACATCCTGGGCTGATTGCGCCAAAGGCAAAGGCATGCATGGCTGGATCATCCTCGACAAGCCGGTGGGGCTCGGCTCGACGCAGGCGGTGAGCGCGGTCAAGCGGGCGCTGCGCGAGGGCAGCTACGGCAAGTTCAAGGTCGGCCACGGCGGCACGCTCGATCCGCTGGCGACGGGCGTGCTGCCGGTGGCGATCGGCGAAGCGACCAAGCTCGCCGGGCGGATGCTCGATAGCGACAAGGTCTATGCCTTCACCATCGGCTTCGGCGAGGAGACCGACACGCTCGACGCCGAGGGCAAGGTGGTCGAGACCTCGCCGGTGCGGCCGTCGCGGGCCGAAGTCGAGGCGGTGCTGCCCTGCTTCACCGGGCCGATCGACCAGATGCCGCCCGCCTATTCGGCGCTCAAGGTCGACGGCGAGCGCGCCTATGACCTCGCCCGCGCCGGCGAGACGGTCGAGTTGGCGACACGGGCAGTGACGATCCACGCCCTGTCGCTTGAGGATGCGGGCGACGACGAGGCCACCCTCCTGGCGCATGTCTCCAAGGGCACCTATATCCGCAGCCTCGCGCGCGATATCGCGCGGGCGCTGGGGACGGTGGGGCATGTCACCATGCTCCGCCGCGTCAAGGCCGGCCCCTTCACCCTGGATCACGCGATTTCGCTGGACAAACTGGCGGATGCCGCTAAGGGCCGGCGGCTTGAAACATTGCTCCTGCCGTTGAGGGCGGGGCTGGACGACATCCCGGCTCTATCCCTCACGCCCGGTCAGGCAGGGCTGCTCCGCCAGGGGCAGGTTCTGGCCGGGATTGCCGCCGAAGATGGCCAATATTTCGCGCTGCTGGAGGACACTCCCGTCGCGCTGGTGGAGGCTCTGGCCGGATCGATCCGGGTGGTGCGCGGCTTCAACCTGTAAGACGATGTCGAAGGAACACACATGTCGATCACGCAGGAGCGCAAGGAAGCGCTCATCCAGGAACACGCCCGCGTCAGCGGCGACACCGGCAGCCCCGAAGTCCAGGTCGCGATCCTCACCGAGCGGATCCAGAACCTGACGCAGCACTTCAAGAGCCACGCCAAGGACAACCATTCGCGCCGCGGCCTGCTGATGCTGGTCAACAAGCGCCGCTCGCTCCTCGACTATCTGAAGAAGAAGGACGCCGAGCGCTACAATGCACTGATCGCGAAGCTCGGGCTTCGCAAGTGACAAACGGGGGCGGTCCACCGGGCCGCCCCTTTTGTCATCCCGGACTTGTTCCGGGATCCACCGCCCGCTGGGCACTGGTGGAGAGGTGGGCCCCGGAACGAGTCCGGGGTGACGAGGCGGCTGGCAATCCGGTCAGCCCCTGCGAGCCAAGAACGGCTCACTCATAGGCCCCTCGCGCATAGGGCGCGGGGAGTGAAGGAACCAAAATGTTCGACAAGAAAACTGTATCGATCGAGTGGGGCGGCAAGACGCTGACTCTCGAAACGGGCAAGGTTGCCCGCCAGGCCGACGGCGCGGTGATCGCGACGCTCGGCGAAACCGTGGTTCTCTGCGCGGTCACCGCCGCCAAGAGCGTGAAGGAAGGCCAGGACTTCTTCCCGCTGACCGTCCACTACCAGGAAAAGTTCTCGGCCGCCGGCCGCATCCCGGGTGGTTTCTTCAAGCGTGAGCGTGGCGCCACCGAGAAGGAGACTTTGGTCTCGCGTCTCATCGACCGCCCGATCCGCCCGCTCTTCCCGGAGGGCTTCTACAACGAGATCAACGCCATCGCGCAGGTGCTCTCGTATGACGGCGAGAATGAGCCGGACATCCTGTCGATGGTCGCCGCTTCGGCAGCGCTCACCATCTCGGGCGTGCCGTTCATGGGCCCGATCGGCGCGGCCCGCGTCGGCTACGTGGGTGGCGAGTACATCCTGAACCCGACCGACGCGCAGGTTGCCGAGGGCGAGCTCGATCTCGTCGTCGCCGCTACCTATGACGCGGTGATGATGGTCGAATCGGAAGCCAAGGAGCTTTCGGAAGAGATCATGCTCGGCGCCGTGCTGTTCGCGCACGACGCGTGCCGCGAAGTGATCAAGGCGATCGTCAAGCTCGCCGAGCAGTCGGCCAAGGAGCCCTGGGTCATCGCCTCGGGCGACGACAACGCCAAGCTCAAGGACAAGATCAAGAAGCTGATCGGCAAGGACATCACTGCCGCCTACAAGCTGACCGACAAGTCGGCCCGCTCGAACGCGCTCAACGAAGCGCGCGCGAAGGCGAAGGCGCAGTTCGCCGAGGACGGCCTGTCGCCGCAGGAAGTCATGGCCGGCATCAAGCTGACCAAGAAGCTCGAAGCCGAGATCGTCCGCACCGCCATCCTCAAGGACGGCAAGCGCATCGACGGCCGCACCACCACGCAGATCCGCCCGATCGAGGCGGAGACGCACTTCCTGCCGCGTG
This sequence comes from Sphingomonas sp., assembly GCF_017745215.1. Classification (GTDB taxonomy): domain Bacteria; phylum Pseudomonadota; class Alphaproteobacteria; order Sphingomonadales; family Sphingomonadaceae; genus Sphingomonas. The sequence goes on along the minus strand of NZ_JAGHZV010000035.1, from coordinate 25 downwards.
CGCATGGCTCGGCCCTGTTCACCCG
>NZ_JAGHZV010000034.1 GCF_017745215.1 Sphingomonas sp. | reverse complement strand
TGCATGCCGCGGCCCCATTGGCCGTTGCCCTTGTCGACGAACGCCTTGCCGAAGCCGGTCGAGCCGCGGAAATTGGGCTGGAGCACGACGTAGCCGCGGCTCGCGACGAACTGCACCCAATCGTCGTAGTCGCCTTCGTCGCGCGCGAAGGGGCCGCCGTGCGGCATCACCACCAGCGGCAGGCCTTGGGCTGTCTCCTTGCCCGGTGGCAGGGTGAGATAGGCGCGGATCTCGAGACCGTCGCGCGCCTTGTAGCGCACCGGCTGGACCGTCGAGAGCCGCTTGCCCTCGAGCGACGCATAGGGCGTGGCGAGGATGCCGAGGTGCTTGCTGGCGCGATCGAACAGATAATAGGCGCCGGGATCGTTCGCCGATCCGCTCCAGATCAGCATCCGGTTGCGATCCTCGCTCGTCGAGACGATGCGGTTGATCTTGCCCGGCACCGCGCGGTCGATCGCGCCCTGAAGCTTCTTCATCTCGGGATCGAACCAGGCGATCTCGGAACGGTCGTCGGTATAATAGATCGCGCGCAGCGACCCGTCCGAGGCCACCGAGAAATCGTCGATGTCGACCTCGGGGTTCTCGTAGAGCAGCTCGCCGCGCTTCAACGCGCCGAAATCATAGCGGTAGAGCGCGAAATGGCCGGTCTTGCCGAACGCCATCGCATAGCCGCCGTCGCTGCCGGGAACGGGCTCGAACTGGTAGATGTCCTCGTCGTCGCTGACGGTGTCGTTGCGCGCATCATGCTTGAGCACGCGCTTGAACGGCTCCTTCTCGTCCGAGCGATAGGTGACCCAGGAGCGGTTGCCGTCGATGCCGATGCCCACGCGCACCACGCCGGCGCGATCGGCATACCAGTTCCACACGCCTTCCTGCGCTTCGACCACGCGCTTCGACCTGCCGGTGTCGAGGTCGACGCGATAGACTTCGGGCCAGTCGTAGATCGATGGCTGGGTGTTGAGCAGCAGGAACTTCCCCGCCGGATCGACATGGACGATATTGTCGCCCTCCACTCCCTGTTCCTGCGGGCCGACCAGCGTCTGCTTGTGCGTGTCGAGATCGGCCATCATCAGCCGCGTCACGCGCACGTCCTCGCCCATCAGCGAGTCGGCGCGGCTCAGGCTGGCGAGGATGCGGCGGCTGCCGGCCCAGCGGACCCATTCGATCTGGTTCTTGTCGGGCGCGGCGAAGCGGACCATGCCGGTCTTGGGATCGTCGACATTGATCACCAGCACCATCTTCTTGCCGCCGAACTGGCCGATTGCCAGCAACTGCTTGCCGTCGGGCGAAAGCAGCGGCTGGGTGAGGAACGGCAGCGCGCCGAAATCGGCGGCGGTCGGGGTTGCGGCGTCGATGCCTGCCGCCGATGTCGCTGGCTGCTGCGCGGCTGCCGTGCCGGCGGCCAGGAGCGCCAGCGCACCCGCCAGCACCGGAAAACCACGCGAAACCATTTGCTTGACCCCCCACAAGTCGCGGACGGATCATGCCGCGTCAGGCGGCGAACGGCAATCGGAAGATTCGGTTCAGTTCGGATTGAACCGGTCGAGGAAGGCGCCGACGCGGTCGAGGAAGTCGGCGGCGTTGGCGGGGCCGTCGAGGCCATGGTCCTCGCCCGGGTAGAGCACGAAGTCGTGTGCGCGGCCGAGCTTCTGGAGCGCGTCGTGCATCGCGATCGACTGGGTGACCGGCACGGTGCCGTCCTCGGTGCCGTGCGCGATCATCAGCGGCATCCGCACGTCGGCGGCGAAGTGGAGCGGCGAGAGCGACTGGAGCGACCTGGCCTTGCCCTGGATCCGCGCGCGCCAGCCCTTCAATTCGGCGCGGCTGGGGAAGGTCGGCGCGTCGAAGCGCAGCTGCGCGTCGATGTCCGAGATGCCGGCGAAGCTGATGGCGCAGCGATAGACGTGTGTGTCGTGCGCCGCCGCCCACATCGCCGCATAGCCGCCGTAGGAGGCGCCCATGATGCAGATGCGCTTGCCGTCGGCCACGCCCTGCTGCGCGAGCCAGCGCGCGCCGTCGTCGGCGTCGTCCTGCATGCCGCGGCCCCATTGACCGTCGCCCGCGTCCTCGAACTCACGGCCGAAGCCCGTCGAGCCACGATAGTTGGGCTGGAGCACCGCATAGCCCTTGCCCGCGAGATACTGGACCCAGGGATCGTAGCTCCAGTCATCGCGCGCATAGGGGCCGCCGTGGACCATCACGATCAGCGGCAGGTCCTTCGCCGCGCGGCCGGCGGGGAGGGTGAGATAGGCGGGGATCGCGAGCCCGTCGCGCGCCTTGTAGCTCACCGATCGCGTCGCCGAGAAGCGCTTGCCGGCGAGCAGCGGATAAGCGTCGGCGAGCGCATGGGCGGTGCCGCTCGCGGTGTCGTAGAGCCAGTAGCTGCCCGGCTGGTCGGGCGCGGTGCGCCAGACGAGCAGGCGCTGCCGGTCGGCGCTGATCGAGACGATGCGGTTGATCGACTCGGGCCGCTCGGCATCGAGCTTCGCCTGCACCGCGCGCAGCCCCGCGTCGAACCACAGGCTGCGCTCGCGGTCGTCGGTATAGCCGACGCCGAGCGGCACGCCTTCGGCCGAGACCTGGAAGCCGTCGAGGTCGACCGACTTGTTGGCGTAGACGAGCTCGCCGAGCCGGTCGGTGGCGAGGTCGTAGCGGAACAGCGCGTAGCGCCCGTCGGGCGCAGCGGCGATCGCATAGCCCAGGCTCGAGCCGGCGACGGGCACGATCGCGTCGACGTCGCGCTCGTTCGAGGCGCCGCTGCGCGCGGCGCGGCGGAAGTCCTCGCCGTCGGCGGCGCGGTAGAGCAGCCAGCGGTGGCGGCCTTCGCTCTCGATCCCGGCGCGCACCACGCCCGCCGAATCGGCGACCCATTCGCGCACGCCCTTGCGCGGCGCCACCACGCGCGCGGCGCTGCCGCTCGCCAGGTCGACGCGCCACACCGCGGGCGGCCCGTCGTGCGCGCCGGGCACGCTCAGCAGCGCGAAGCGGCCCTTGGGGTCGAGATGGATGACGTCGTCGCCCAGCGCTTCCTTGCCGCCGAGCAGCGTGCGGCTGCCGGTCGCGGGATCGACGAGGAGCAGGCGCGGCGCGGCGGTGCCGGGCACATGCACGCCGAGCAGCAGCTTGGCATCGCCCGCCCAGCGCACCCATTCGGCGTCCTGGCCATGTGCGAGCGCGATCGGGCGCATCGTCGCGGGATGGTCGGCGTCGGCGAGCATGAGCCGGCTGCCGTCGGGATGCGGGGCGATCAGCGCGACGCGCCTGCCGTCAGGCGAGAGCGCGGGAGTCTGGTACGCCGCGGGCGCCACCAGCTCGGCCGCGCCCGCCGTGGTCGTCGGCCCGTCCGCCGCCCACGCCTGTCCAATCACGCCGACGCTCGCCAGCGCGAGCGCCATCACCATCCGTACGATCATCGCCGCCCCCGGCAAACCCAAGGCCATGGTTGCATGATAGAGCGAATTGGCAAGCAAAATTCGGTAAGCCGATTCTTACGGAAGCGGAATGACAGCATCGCTTCCTCCTGCTAGGCATTGAACTGCTGTAGTTTTCCCGAGGAGTGCCGATGCCCCGCCGCCTTCGCCGTCTGCTTCCTGCGCTCGCCCTGCTCGCCGCCTGCACCGGCGGCGGCGCGGTGGCGCAGACCGACCTGCCCTTCACCGTCACCCCGGTCGACGATTTCGGCGCGCCCTGGGCGCTCGCCTTCCTGCCCGATGGGCGGATGCTGGTGACCAACAAGGATGGCACGCTCTATATCGCCGGTCCCGACGGCACCGGGCGCAAGGTGGTGACAGGCACACCACGCGTGTCGAGCGCCGGCCAGGGCTCGCTGATGGACGTGAAGCCGCACCCGGCCTTCGCGCAGAACCACCTGATCTACTTCAGCTATTCGGACGTGCGCGCCGATGGGCTGAAGGGCGTGGTGCTCGCCCGCGCCAAGTTCGTCGACGGCGCCAATCCCGCGCTCGAGACTGTCGAGACGCTGTTCCGCGCAGATCCCTATGTCGACGGCGACGGCCATTTCTCGGGCCGCATCGCCTTTTCGCCCGACGGCCACCTCTTCTTCACCAACGGCGAACGGCAGAAGTTCACGCCGGCGCAAGACCCCAAGGTGACGCTCGGCAAGGTGCTGCGCCTGACGATGGACGGCAAGCCCGCGCCGGGCAACCCGCTGGCCGCCAAGGGGTTCAACCCGGCGATCTGGTCCTATGGCCATCGCAACCTGCTCGGGCTGGCCTTCGATCCCAAGGGCAATCTCTGGGAGATCGAGATGGGCCCCAAGGGCGGCGACGAGCTCAACCTGATCCTGCCGGGGCGCAACTATGGCTGGCCCAAGGCCTCGAACGGCAGCAACTACGACGACACCGACATCCCCGACCACAAGCCGGGCGACGGCTACGAGGCGCCCAAGGTCTGGTGGAACCCGTCGATCTCGCCGGGCGACCTGATGGTCTATTCGGGGTCGATGTTCCCCGAGTGGAAGGGCGACATCTTCGTCGCCGCGCTCTCGGGCCAGGCGCTGATCCGCGTCGACGTGACCGGGACGGTGGCGAAGAAGGGCGACCAATGGGACATGGGCGCGCGCATCCGCGAAGTCCGCCAGGGCCCCGACGGCGCGATCTGGCTGCTCGAGGACGGCCGCATGCGCAAGGGCGGCGGGCGATTGCTCAAGCTGACGCCGAAGAAATAGGCGATCGACCTTCCGAAGAATCGTCACCCTGAACTTGGGCGTGTCATCAATTGCCGAACGGGTTTCGGCATTCCCACGGCTGTCATCCCGGCGAAAGCCAGGACCCAGGGTATTGGAGGACGTCGCTCGCGGCCCTGGGTCCCGGCCTTCGCCGGGATGACGATTAGAGAGGCAAGGCCGCTCCCTCCCGAGCTGCTTTCAAAGCGCGCAATCGATGACACGCCCAAGACAGAGCTTTACCGAACGATCAGGTAATTCATCCGCGCCGCGGCGATCGGGCGGTCGGGTTCGTCCTGCCAGGCGATCGCCTCGACGTTGGCGATGCGCGTGCCGAGCCGCGTCACCGACCCGCGCGCGCGGGTCGGCTTGTCGCGGCCGCCGCGCATGTAGTCGACCGTGACGTTGATCGGCTTGACCCGGCCTTCCTCGCCCAGCGCCGCCTTCAGCGCATAGATCGCCGCCATCTCGAGCAGCCCGCCCAGCGCGCCGCCGTGGAGGAAGCCCGGCCGCCCGATCACGTCCGGACCGAACGGCATCACCAGCACGGGCACGCCGTCCTCTCCCTGCTCAACGGTCGCGCCCAGCGCGTCGGCATAGGGGGGCAGCTTCACCGATAGCCCTCCGGCGCCATGAAGGTGCCCGCGACATGCGCGAGCGGGTCGCTCGCGTCGCCGTCGTGCGCCTGGCCGCGGACGAAGGCGATCGAGCTGGTGATGCGATAGCATTCGCCGCGCCCGATCACAGTGCGGCCGGGCACCGCGGGGCGCAGATAATCGATGCGCAGGTCCAGCGTCGCATGCGGCAGGAAGCGCTTGAGCTTGAGCCACACGCCCGCGCTCGTCGCCATGTCCATCAGCGCGAGGATCGGGCCCGAGGCCATCACCCCGCTCTCGGGATCGCCGATCAGCCGCGGGTCATAGTCGAGCGTCAGCTCGGCCCAGTCGTCGCCATGGTCGCGATAGCCGATGCCGAGCAAATTGCCGTGCCCGCCGATCCGCGCGTCGAAGAAACGCCGCACGTCGAACGCCTGAGCAGTCGGCAGCTGGCCACCCGTATCGGTCATGCAGCGCCGCCTAGCGCGGGATCGCGCAACATTACAGCGAATTAACTCAGGCGCGGCGCATCGTCCGCCTAGCCTCGTGCGTGAGGCGGGCATCGGGCCTGCCAGGGGGACGCGCCATGATCGCCTTCAATCCCGCCGAGATCGTCGAGCTCGGCACGCAAGTCGCCACCTATGGCAGCGCCGGCCTGCTCGAGATGCATGCCGACGAGCTGTTCGACCTGCTCGCGGGGATCGTGCTCCTCGTGATCGAGCTGCTGCCGCCGACGCCCGGCGACCAGTGACTCCGCTCCCCGAGGCGGTGCGCGCCGCGATCCTGCCGGCGCGCGCACGCTCGGTCGAGACCGCGGCCCGGTGGCGCGCGGGCGCCGAGGTGCGCGCGTTCGAGGCATGGTTCGCGGGCTGCGCCGCGGATGAGGCAGAAGCGGTGGCGGATCGGGCGGAGGCGCTGCTGGCGGACGCCGGCTGGGCCGAGGCGCTGCTCGCGCCGCTGGTCGAGGCGCTGGCGGCCGATCCCTTCTTCGACCCGCCCTTCCGCACCACCCGCGACGGCGTGCGCACCGGCGCGGTGCTGCTCGATCCGCCCGTGGCGACACTCACCGCCACGGTGACGCATGCCGCCGCGCTCGCCGCGCTGCCGCCGCCGGAGACGATCGTGTTCAGCGGCCGGCTGAGCGTCACGCGCTACCTCCGCGCCGGCCGTGCGACGCTGCGGCGCTGGGAAGCGGAGCCGGTGACGCCGGCCTATCGCGCGGCTGGCGCGGCGCCGTGCCGTGAGGTCGCGCCGGTGCCGCTCGCCGACGGCGAAGTGACGCGCTGCGACGGCCGACGCCAGGGGCAGGTCGCGAGTGCGCCGCACAGCGACATGGTCGCGCTCGCGATCACCGCGCGCGCCGGGGCGCCGCTGGTCCGCATCCACCGCATCGCCGACGGCGCGCTGCTCCGCATCGCCAGCGCCGACGAAGGCGCCTCGCGCGCGGAAATGCTGCTCGCCTGGCTGCGCTGCGCCGGGCGCGCCGAGGCCGGGTCGCTGTTCGAGGCGGCGAGCCGCGACGCCGCCTTCCAGTTGCGCTGGGCGGCGATGCGCGAATGGCTCGCGCTCGATGCCCGCACTGCGCTGCCCCGGCTCGCGGAGATGGCGGCCGCCGATCCCAATGCCGAGGTCCGCGCCGCCGCTGCGACGATGCTCGGCCCGGTTCGAGAGCGCGTCGAATGCCCCGCCTGATCGATGTGGGTGAAGGCGAGGGCGACGCGATCGGCCTCGACGAGCTGTTCGAGACGCTCGACGCGAGCCCCGTCGACGTCCGCGACGAGGACGCCTTCGCCAGCCTCGGCCCGCTGCTCGCCCGGCTCGGCCGCAACCGCAGCTTCCTCGCCGATCTCGCCGCCGCCGAGCTCGAGAAACGCTGCGCCCGCCAGTCGGCGCAGAACGGCTATGGCGCGCAGGTGCTGCTGCTCCGCCCGCCGGGCGGCCGCTACCTGCTCCGCGCCAATTTCTGGCCTGCCGCCGGCGATGCGGTAACGCGCGCGAGCGGCGCCGCCGCCTTCTTCTACGGCATGCCGCACGATCATAATTTCCCCTTCCTCACCCACGGCTATTTCGGCCCGGGCTATTGGAGCGACTATTACGACTATGACGTCGCTCCGCTCGCCGGCCTGCCAGGCGAAGCGGCGGGGCTGCGCTTCGTCCAGCGCGCGCGGCTCGAGCCGGGGCAAGTGATGCTCTATCGGATGCGCCGCGACATCCACGTCCAACTCCCGCCCGACAGCTTCTCGGTATCGCTCAACATCATGGGCGCCGACCCGGCGCAGCCTTGGCTCGACCAATATCGCTTCGACGTCGCGCGGGGGACGATCGCCGAAATCCTCACGCACAGCGCGAGCGAGGCACTGGTGGCGATCGCCGCGCACCTCGGCGGGCGCGGCGGCGAGCTCGCGGCGCATCTCGCGCGCACCCACCCGTGCGACCGGATGCGCGCCGCCGCGGTGCGCGCGCTCGCCGCCGCCGCGCCCGACCGGTGCGAGGCGCACGCCATCCTCGCTCGCGCTGCCGCCTCGCCGCGCGCGCAGCTTGCGGGGCTCGCGCGCGGCTGGCTCACCGAATTGGAGCTGTTCGCCGCAAGTGCCTGAACTGCGTCCGTTGCGGAGCCAGTTGCCCCCCAAAGTCGAATGATCCTCCCTAGCGTGACTCGGTGGGCGGGATCATCGCGAGTGCGATCGAAGTGCCGGAGCTTGCCGCCGCAGCCGCCGCCCGCGGCCTGCGGCTGGTGCCGCTCGCCCATGCGAGGCCGACGCGCGACGCGGCCGCGCTGATCGCGCACCGCGACGGCGATCCCGAGCGCGCCGTCGCCGAGGCGCGCGCGAGCGGCTGGATCGGCCCGCTGATGCTCGCGCTCACGCACGAGGCGTGGATCGTCCGCGCGCTCGACGCCGGCGCCGACGATGCGGTGCTGCTCCCCGCCAGCGCCGGCGAGATCGCCGCGCGCCTCGCCGCGCGGCTGCGCACCTCGGCGGCGGCACCGATCGAGATCGGCGAGCTCCGCATCGAGCCGGTCGAGCGCCGCGTCACTCGCGCAGGGAGGGCGCTCGACCTGCTTCCGCGTGAATATGCGCTGCTGCTCTGCCTCGCGCGCCACCCCGGCGAAGTCGTCAGCCGCGCCGAGCTGCTCGCCCAGGTCTGGCGGCTCGGCTTCGACCCCGGCACCAACGTGGTCCAGGTCCATGTCTCGCGGCTGCGTGCCAAGCTCGACAAGGGGTTCGCCCGGCCCATGCTGGTCACAGACAAGGGCCGAGGCTACCGGCTTATTGCATGAGCGAAACGTCTGCGACGTAGACCGGCGGCGCGTCCTGCGCGGTGGCGTTCTGGATCCAGAAGCCGTCGATCTGCTTCTTCTCGACGCCCAGGTCGCGCAACGACACCTGGACCTGCTTCCAGCCGCCCGGCGTCACCGTCACGACCTTGCCGAGCGGGATCGGCTCGGCGCCGGCCGGGCTCTTGGGATCGGTCACCGGCTTGCCGCCCACGACCGCGACGATGCGGAAGCTCGCCTCGCCGCCGGTCGACTGGATCAGCAGCGAGATCCCGCGATAGGGCGTGGTGTCGAACGGATCGTGGTGGAGGTAGAGCGCCTGCCAGCCCTTGGCCTCGACCTTGATCGGCTTGTGTGCGCCGGCATCGGCGCTGAGCTCGACCGTCGCCCAGCTCCAGTTCTGCCAGCCGTTGACCAGCGCCTTGTCGTAGATCGCCGTCGCCGCGGGGGCCGCTGCGGCAGGGGCCGGCGCGGTCTGCGCGTTGGCGGCGGCGGGGGCAAGCAGCAGCACGGCGGCCGCGAGCATGGCTTTCATCGATCCTCTCCCTTGTTTCCCGCCATATTTCACCGGCGGGGATTTGCGCTATTCATGCCCTGCCCGCCACCGGCGAGGCAAGAGGAGAGGCGCATGGGCGAGCAGCGAGTGACGATTTCGGTCGAGGACGGCGTCGCGGACGTGCGCCTCGCCCGGCCCGACAAGCTCAATGCGCTCGATCCGGCGATGTTCGACGGCATCGTCGCGGCGATCGCCGAGCTTGAGGCGATGGCCGGGCTGCGCGCGGTCGTGCTCTCGGGCGAGGGGCGGGCCTTCTGCGCCGGGCTCGACATGGCGAGCATGGCGACGGGCGGCTCGGGGATCGACATCGCGACGCGCAGCCACGGCATCGCCAATGTCGTGCAGCAGGTCGCCTGGGGCTGGCGGACGCTGCCGGTGCCGGTGATCGCCGCGGTTCACGGCGTGGCGTTCGGCGGCGGGCTGCAGATCGCGAGCGGCGCCGACGTGCGCATCGCTGCGCCGGGCACGCGGCTGTCGGCGATGGAGATCAAATGGGGCATTGTCCCCGACATGGCGGGCTTCGCGCTGTGGCGGGGGAACGTACGCGACGACGTGCTGCGCGAGCTGGCCTATACCGCGCGCGAGTTCGGCGCGGCGGAAGCCATCGGCTTCGGTTTCGTCACGCGCCTCGCCGAGAGCCCGCATGCCGAAGCGATGGCGCTTGCCCGCGCGATCGCCGGACGCAACCCGGCGGCGGTGCGCGCAGCCAAGCGGCTCGCGGGCCTCGCTGCCGACGGCACCGACGCTCAAATCCTCCTCGCCGAGAGCCGCGAGCAGGCGGCGCTGCTCCGCACGCCGAACCAGCTGGAAGCAGTGACGGCGAACCTGCAGAAGCGCTCCCCGGCGTTTGGGGATTGAGGTGCAGAAGAGGATTGTGACAGGGCCCCTGGGAACCGCAGATTTCCGCCGTTTCTGGGCGGTCAGTATGTGCCCGTATGTGCCATCGGGCTGTGTGCTGCAACGGTTTGCGAATTTGAGTCTAGCCCTATCCACCAGCCGCTTCGGCGCGGCCTAACCGATCAGAAATGCAACGCCGCGCCGGCATAGGGATCGCGCGTCTGGGGCGGTGGTGGCGGAAGCTCGGGTGGCGACGGGATGGGCGGCGGAGTTGCGGCGAATTCAAGGACGCCGTCGCCGGGGTCGGTCAGGCTGCGCAGTCCCGCGGCAATCCACGTCGATGCGAACAGCACGAAGCAGCCTGCGATCACCGCCACGCCTCGCCGGACATCCACCCGGCCGTTGAGCATCGCGAGTCCGACCGAAGCCACGCACACCACCGCCAGCGTGGTCGCGACGGTGCCGAGGAGCGTGGCTTGCAGCCAATATGCTGCGGCGGGGATGGCGCCGAGGGTAGAGACGGAAGCATTGTCGGTGAACATGCGGAGACTTTATGGCTGGCCGGTGAGCAAGGAAAGCCTTGGCGGTGTGCGCAGTATGATCTGTACTGGCTTGAATTCGATATTGCGCCCCCAGCTTTTCCACTGTGCTCGGAAATCAGAGAGTTTCGCGCGGGCACTTCAGCGCTCGTTGCAAGTCAGAAATTGGCCTTAGCATGTCTGATGAATAATTATTCATCAAGGAGAAGCGCAAATCTCGCGTCATCAAGCACGTATGTTTGATGCTCATAACGCATGTGCGCAGCCTAATATTATCTTTGTATGATCTAATGCTCATCGTTCCATATTTCTTATGTAATTTAGCATCATTTTTACTGACACATCGGTAACCACCAATAATATTTATAGATTTGATGAAATCATCTTCGGAAAGTTTAACGAGATATTCGAAATGTGAAGGATTTATGGAAAAATCCTTCGAAGATACCCAGATAATTGGAAGGGGTTTATCCTGTGGACCCACTGTTATTATTTCGACGGAATCGGGTAAAATGTTTCGTTGAAAAACAAATTTCTCAAAAAACATGCTATATATCAATAAGAACTCAATCATCAGTGCGCTCCATTAATAAGGGATCGCTGATAGGATGATGGTGGTCCGGACGTGATCGGAAGCAAATCTCCATCGGGGAACAGGTCATAGCCATAGCGAAGAGTCATCTGAGCTTGGTAACTTCCATCGGGGGCCTGAGATACCAAAGAAACTTCGGCTCTGAAGCGAGTTCCAGCTTCTTGGACGGGTCTATCGTAAAACAGTGTCCATCCTGGACCGCTAAATCTGGAAGCGTCCCTATCATTGTTATAAAGTGGAGGATGATCATCTCCAGGTAAACTATCGAGATGCTCAGGTTTCCCAATCGTATGGATGCCTGAATCCAGTTGGGGTTCTTACCTGGTCCATGATACGTAAGCTGAATGACCGCCCCATTCTCCACACCACCATGGATATCTACGCTAATGGATCCCCCATCTGGAGTGGGTATAACGCTCCCGGGCCCATAAGTACCTTCGTTGATCTCGATATCTTGGCAATGGGTTTCGTTATGCCCCGCGGTTACAACGATGCCGTTCGAACCATCCGGGTCTGGGCTGGAAGTCGCGTTCGGAGACGGGATGTACACGTCCCAACACAAATGCACTGTCGCCAATCCGAACGGATCCGTACGATTCACCGGATCGCTTCCTACATAATTATGCCAATTCATCCCATCCCTGTACCCGATGGGATCGGTCTGCATGAACCGGCCGAGCGCGGGCGAATACATCCGGGCCTTATAGTAGGACATGCCGATCTCCGGCAGCCGAGTCTGCCCGGTGTACTGGAACCGCCCGACATTGCCCGACGCCGGGATGCCATATTCGTCGTAGCTGTTGATCGCGGTCTTGGCACCGGCGTTATCCGCTCGCGCCACGACCGAGCCGCGCTCGTCCGCAAGCAGATAGGTGCGGTTGCCGCTGTTGTCATACTCCACCAGCGGCTCATCGACGCCCGAGCCGTGGACGTAGCGCTTCTGCAGCACGTTCGAGCTGTTGTACTCCGCGATCAGGTCGGCGCCGTCGTACTGGAACCGTGCCGTCGCGCCCGCCGCTGTCTGGTAGAGCCTCAGCGCCGGGTCGTAGCTGAGCGTGGTGCTCACGCTCGCCACCGTTGCACTGGTGAGGAGGTTCTCCGACGAATAGCTGAAGCTGTCCGATCCCGACGAGGTCAGGTTGCCCCGCGCGTCATAGCCGAGGCTGGTGCCGCCCGCCGCGGTCAACTGGTTGAGCCCGTTGGACGTATAGCCACGATTGACGTTGAAGTGCCCGCCCCAGGCATAGAGATCGTTGGTCCGCACCTGCTCGGCAATCTGGCTGGCAGGCGAGTAGGTGAAGCTCGTCGTCACGTCGTTGGTCGTGGTGGCGCCGTCGAGGTTCAGCCCGATCGAGGCCAGCCGCGAGACATTGTCGAAGCCATAGCTCGTCACATTGCCGTTGCCGCGGGTCAGACTCGTGCGGCGGCCAAGGTCGTCATAGGCATAGGTCGCGAGCGTCGTGCTGCCGCTTTCCTTGATCGTCGTGACTTCGCCGGTCACCTGATAGTCGTAGGTGACGTAGAAGCTGTCGGGCCAGGTCAACCGCATGCGGCGGCCCGCGGCATCGTACTGATAGCTCACCGTCCCCTGCGGCCCGCCCTGGCTCGTGTTGCGGCCCAGCGCGTCATAGCCGAACGTCAGCGCATTGCCCGTCTGGCTCGCTCCGGTAAGGTTGCCCACGAGATCGTAGGTATAGCTGACGTCGGGCTCGGA
>NZ_JAGHZV010000033.1 GCF_017745215.1 Sphingomonas sp. | reverse complement strand
TGTACAGCCGCTCGGTCACCTACAACGCCAGGAGCCAGGTGGTCAGCGAGGACACCACCACGGTGCGCTCGGACGGGACGTGGCGGACGCTGAGCAGCTATGCCTATCTCGGCACCGCCACCGCTTCCTACGGCGCAGGCTCGGTGTGGACCGGCACCGCCGGCGCCACCGTCTATCTCGGCGGCGCGCTCGCCCGCGTCGACAGCCGCAGACCCGAAGCCGCGGGGTGTCTGGCCGAGCCATTGTCCGAAGGAGGACGTGGAGATCAGGTTCAGTCGAGAACCCGGCGTGGAACGAAAGGAATGGGTGGCGCCACCGGGTTCCAACCAAGAACCCGGGCGGACCAACTCAAGGAAATGGTGGAGCCCCAGGGGACAACCAAAAACCGAGGCGGAGGCATTTGCCGAAGGGAAATGGTGGAGCCGAGGGGGATCGAACCCCTGACCTTCGCAATGCCATTGCGACGCTCTCCCAGCTGAGCTACGGCCCCATTCCCCGGGAAGGGCCCGGCCTTTAGGGCGCGGCCGCCGATTTGGCAAGCGCCCCTTTTCGCAAAAATCGCGAGCCCGGCCGGGCCGTTCCGCCGTCAATCGCTCTTCGCCGCGTCCGAGCGAGGCGCAGGCGCCGGAGCGGGTGCCGGCGCCGGCCGAGGCGCCGGCGGCGAGTAGCTCCGCGGCGCCGGCGGCGGACTGTAGCTCCTCGGCGCGGGCGCCGGCGAAGGCGGCGGCGTAAAGCTGCGCGTCACCGGCGCCGGTGCGGGCGCCGGCGCAGGCCGATAGGCCGGCCCGGGCGCCGGTTGCGGCGCCACCGTCACGGGCCGGCCGAACGACCGCGGCGAATCGTCGTTGCCCCCGCGATTGCCGCGCCAGCCGCCGGCGGCGGGCGGATCGCGACGCGGCGGCGACGCGACCGGCGCGGGAGCCGGCGTCGGGCTGTTCGCCACCGGTGCGGGCACGGGCGAAGGCGCCGGCACCGCTGCAGGCGCCGCGGGACTGCCCGCGGTCCAGCCGCCCGGCCGCAGCCCGCGGCCCGGGCGATCGCCGCCATTGCTCCCGCCGCCGTTACCGGCGCCATTGCCCGTCCCGGTCCAGCCGCCCGGCCTCGGCCCGCGGCCCGGCCGGCCGTCGCCCTGGGGCACCGCGCCGCCGTTGTCGCTACCCGCCATCGGCGTCCCCGGCGCGTCGCCGCTCGGGCGAGGCCGCGGCCAGGTCCCGCGCGGCGGATTGCCCTGCCCCGGCGCCGGACCCGCCTGGCCCGGCACGATGACCGGACCGCGCGGCGGCCGGCCGCCCGGCTGGCCGGGGACGATCGGCCCGCCGACCGGCTGGCCCGCGCCACCGCCCCGCGGCGGCTGCCACGGCCCCGGCGGCCGCCCCTGGAACCCGCCCTGGCGCCAGTAGCGGAAGCGTTCGGCCAGCGCCTCGCGGCGGCGGCGCTCGTCGTCGTGGCGGCGGCGCCATTGCTCGGCGTCGCGGCGCTGGTGATAGCGGCCCCAGCCGGCGTGCCGGCGCTTGCCCTCGTCCCATTGCTGGTGCCACAGCACGAACGTGCCGGCGAGCGCGAACCAGTCGACCAGATCGACACTCTCGCGCGCGTCCGTGCGCATCAGCGCGCGGCGCAGGTCGCGGCCATGGCGCCAGTCCTCGAGCGCGGGGGTGAACCAGCTCGCCGCCTCGATCCGCGACAGCACGCCGCCGTCGCTGCTGTAGACCACCGCCGGCGCGTCCTGGACATAGCCGAACGCCGTACGCGGTCCGCGCACCAGGAACGGCCCCTCGGCGCCCGGCTCGTAATAATAGCTGTGCGGCCCGTCGGGCTCGGTCTCGACGATCATTACCGAGCCGTCGTCCAGCATCCAGGCGAGCGGGGTGCCGCCGGCGAAACGGAAGCTCTCGTCAGGCGGCGCATCGCCGATCGCGTCGGAGAGCGCGTCGGCGCGGTCGATCCATTCATAGAGGTCGAAGCCGCGGATGTCGGCCCAGGTCGCCGGCACCGGCCTCGGCCCGCCCTGCGCCTGGGCGGGCGCGCCGCTCGCCGCCGCCAGCAAGGCGAGCGCGACCGCCGCACCGCCAAGCCATTTCGTCCGCCGTCCGTTCATCGCCAGCCTCCCCTCTCCAACCGCGCCCAGCATCCGCCCCGCCCGCTGAACGCGCGATGACCGGGGTGCCCGCCCGCTTCCGGCGCCGCGCCCGCAGATCGGCAGCCCCGGGGCGATGGTAGCGACAACGCCAGCAAATGACGAACCTTGTGGCGCCCGCCGCCAAATACTGCCCTGCCGACCACGCCGTCTATTCTTGCCTTCATCCCGGGCATTGCCGATAGTCGCGCCATGGAGGCGGGGATCCAAGACGAGCCGAAGACCTACCGGGCAATCATGGTATCCAGCACCTTCACGGATCTGGAAGCGCATCGCCGCGAGATCATCGACGCCATTCACCGCTTCGGCTTTCGCGCCAATGGGATGGAATACAGCGGAGCGCGCACCGATGCCGACGTCATCGAATCCAGCCTCGGCATGGTGCGCGATTCGGTCGCCTATGCCTGTGTGATCGGCCACAAATACGGCCAGACCCCGCACGACGCCCGCAATCCCGATGGCCTCTCGATCACCGAGCTCGAATTCAACGAGGCGCGCCGGCGGGGCCGGCCGATCCTGCTATTCCTGATGGGGGACGACCATCCCGTCCTCCCGGCGGACATCGAAACCGATCCGGAGAAACGCGCCAAGCTCGCCGCCTTCCGCGAACGTGCCAAGCGCGTCGATCCGGACAGGGAGGCGACCCGCGTCTACGACACCTTCTTGAGCAAGGAGCAGTTCGCCAAGCAGGCCGCGATCGCGATCGGCCTGATCGCGGTCAAGGCGGCCGGCGAATCCAGATTGCCCGACCGCGCGATCCAGGGCGCGGTGGCCCGCTTCATCGACCTCCGCCCCGACGCCACGGGAGGCCAGGTCGTCGAGGCGATCGAGGCCTTCGTCCCCGAATTCGAAGCGCTGCGCGAGCGCGTGGCCGCCCTCGACGCGACCGACAATCGCATCCGCGGCGCCCAGCAGGCGGCACGACAGGCGCTGGACCAGGGCGACCTCGACGCAGCGCGCCGCTACCTCGCCGAGGCGGGAGAAGCGCGCGTCGACAAGGCCGCCGACGCGGTGCGGGAGGCTGCCGAGAGCCTCGCCGAACTGGCCCGGGCCGACCTGCTCGCGCTCGATTGGGAAAGCGCCGCGGCGAATTGGGACCGCGCGCGCGCCATGCTGGCGCCGTTCGATGCCAAAGCCGAGGAGGGGCTCGCGTTCGATGCCGCCAGCAACTTGGAGGATCATGGTGTCAACTTCGGAAACGGGAAGGCGCTCGAGGCGGCGATTGTAGTTTGGCGCGAGCTCCAATCGCGCGCCTCGACCCACAGGAAATCGGCGAAGGCTGCAAGCCTCTCAAACAATCTGGCGATTGCGCTCTGGCATCATGGCGAACGCACCGGCGGCCCCGAAGGCCTGCGCCTGCTCGACGAGGCCGTTACCGCCTATCGGGAGGCGCTCACAGTCTATACGCGCGATGCTATGCCCGCCGAGTGGGCCATGGCGCAGAACAATCTCGGCAATGCGCTTCAAACGCAGGGAGCGCGTTGCGGTGGCCCCGAAGGCCTGCGCCTGCTGAACGAAGCCGTCGGTGCCTATCACGACGCACTCATCATCCGCACCCAAGCCGACCTGCCTATCGACTGGGCGGCGACGAGGAGCAATCTTGGCAGCGCTCTAATTACGCAGGCCGAACGTACAGGGGGAGCCGAGGGTCTGCAGCTATTCGTCGAGGCCGTCGCTTGCGCTCACGACGCGCTCACCGTCTACACCCGCGCCGATATGCCCGCCGAGTGGGCGAAAGCGCAGATTCATCTCGGCACGGCGCTTCGCGCGCAGGGCGAGCGTACCAGCAGCGTCGAGAGCCAGCGGCTGCTCGCCGACGCGGTCACCGCGTTCCGCAACGCGCTCACCATCTACACTCGCACTGACACATCCGCAGCTTGGGCGGCGACGCAGAACAGTCTTGGTAGCGCACTCGGTACTCAGGCCATGCGCAAAGAAGGCCCCGAGGGGCTACTCTTGTTTGCAGACGCAGTTTCCGCCTTTCGCGACGCGCTCCTCGTCCACACCCGTGTCGACATGCCCGTCGATTGGGCGATGACGCAGAACAATCTTGGCAACACTTTAAGGATCCAGGCCGAACGGGTCGGTGGAGCCCAAGGTCTGCGCTTACTGACCGAAGCCGTCGCCGCCTTTCGCGATCTCCCCACCGTCTTCACCCGCGCCGACATGCCGGCAAATTGGGCAATGACACACGAAAATCTATCGCTGGCCTATGAGGGGATGGCCGACCTCCGCGAGACGCCGCGAAACAATCTTGTGGCTGCGGAGGCGGCGCTGCTCACCGCGCTGGAAATTTACACTCCCCAGGACATGCCCCATTATTTCGAAAAGGCCACCCGAGCCCTCGCCCGCATCCGTGCCAAGCTCGCCGCGCTTCCCGAATAGACCCCTCGCATCCCCCGCCCCCACACCCTATCTCCCCTCTAGCTTCCCAACAAGAACAAAGCTAGAACCAACTCCATGCCCCTCACCACCATTTCCGTCCGCGGCGCGCGCGAGCACAATCTCAAGGGCGTCGATGTCGACATCCCGCGCGACACCCTCACGGTCATCACCGGCCTCTCGGGCAGCGGCAAGTCCAGCCTCGCCTTCGACACCATCTATGCCGAGGGCCAGCGCCGCTACGTCGAGTCGCTCAGCGCCTACGCCCGCCAGTTCCTCGAGCTGATGCAGAAGCCCGACGTCGAGCATATCGAGGGCCTCAGCCCCGCCATCTCGATCGAGCAGAAGACCACCAGCCGCAACCCGCGCTCCACCGTCGCGACGGTCACCGAGATCTACGACTACATGCGCCTGCTCTGGGCGCGCGTCGGCGTGCCCTATTCGCCCGTCACCGGCCTGCCGATCGCCGCGCAGACCGTCAGCCAGATGGTCGACCGCGTCCTCGCGCTCCCCGAGGGCACGCGGCTGCTGCTCCTCGCCCCGGTCGTGCGCGGCCGCAAGGGCGAGTATCGCAAGGAGCTCGCCGAGTGGCAGAAGGCCGGCTTCCAGCGCGTCCGCATCGACGGCGAGACCTACCTCATCGAGGAAGCCCCCGCGCTCGACAAGAAATACAAGCACGACATCGAGATCGTCGTCGACCGCCTCGTGGTGCGCGACGACATCGGCACGCGCTTGGCGGAAAGCTTCGAGACCGCGCTCAAGCTCGCCGAGGGGCTGGCCTATGTCGACCTCGTCGACACCACCGCCGCCGAAGCCACCGGCAGCCGCGTCCAGGAAGCCCGCCAGAGCTTCCAGGCCGAGGGCGGCTCCACCTCGCTCGGCTCGATGAAGGGCGCCGGCGTCCCCGACAACCGCATCGTCTTCTCCGAGAAGTTCGCCTGCCCGGTCAGCGGCTTTACCATCCCCGAGATCGAGCCGCGGCTCTTCTCGTTCAACGCCCCCCAGGGCGCCTGCCCCGCATGCGACGGCCTCGGCGAGAAGCTCATCTTCGACGAGGACCTCGTCGTCCCCAACCACGACCTCAGCATCAAGAAGGGCGCGGTCGTCCCCTGGGCCAAGTCCAACCCGCCCTCGCCCTATTACATGCAGGTGCTCGGCTCCCTCGCGCGCGAGTTCGGCTTCAGCCTCGATACGCCGTGGAAGGATCTGCCCGGCGAGGTCCGGCTGGTCATCCTCCACGGCACCGGCGGCAAGCCGGTCACGCTCACCTTCGTCGACGGCAAGAAGAGCTACGACGTCAGGAAGCCTTTCGAAGGCGTGATCGGCAACCTCAACCGCCGCATGCTCCAGACCGAGAGCGCCTGGATGCGCGAGGAGCTCAGCAAATACCAGGCCGCGCATCCTTGCGAGACCTGCGGCGGCGCGCGCCTCAAGCCCGAGGCGCTGGCGGTCAAGGTCGCCGGGCAGGACATCAGCCACGCCACGCGCCTCTCGGTGGTCGACGCGCTCGCCTGGTTCAGGACGCTCCCCGCCAGCTTCACCCCGCAGCAGGGCGAGATCGCCCGCGCGATCCTCAAGGAGATCGACGAGCGGCTCGGCTTCCTCAACAACGTCGGGCTCGACTATCTCAACCTCGATCGCACCTCGGGCACGCTCTCGGGCGGCGAGAGCCAGCGCATCCGCCTCGCCAGCCAGATCGGCAGCGGCCTCTCGGGCGTGCTCTATGTGCTCGACGAGCCGAGCATCGGCCTCCACCAGCGCGACAACGACATGCTGCTCGCCACCCTGAAACGGCTCCGCGACCTCGGCAACACCGTGCTCGTCGTCGAGCATGACGAGGATGCGATCCGCACTGCCGACTATGTCATCGACATGGGGCCGGGCGCGGGCGTCCATGGCGGCGAGATCGTCGCGCACGGCACGCTCGACCAGCTGCTCGCGAGCAAGGGCAGCATCACCGCCGACTATCTCAACGGCACGCGCAAGATCGACGTGCCCCTGATCCGCCGCTCGGGTACCGGCAAGTTCGTCACGATCGAGAACGCCACCGCGAACAATTTGCGCGGCGTCACCGCGAAGATCCCGATCGGTACCTTCACCTGCATCACCGGGGTCAGCGGCTCGGGCAAGTCGAGCCTGACGATCGACACGCTCTACGCCGCGGCGGCTCGCCAGCTGAACGGCGCGCGGATGCTCGCGGGCAGGCACGACCGGATCACGGGCCTCGAGAAGCTCGACAAGGTGATCGACATCGACCAGTCGCCGATCGGCCGCACCCCGCGCTCGAACCCGGCGACCTACACCGGCGCCTTCACCCAGATCCGCGACTGGTTCGCTGGCCTCCCCGAGGCGCAGGCGCGCGGCTACAAGCCGGGGCGGTTCAGCTTCAACGTCAAGGGCGGCCGCTGCGAGGCGTGCCAGGGCGACGGCGTGCTCAAGATCGAGATGCACTTCCTCCCCGACGTCTACGTCACCTGCGACGTCTGCCACGGCGCGCGCTACAACCGCGAGACGCTGGAAGTGAAGTTCAAGGGCAAGAGCATCGCCGACGTGCTCGACATGACGGTCGAGGACGCGGTCGAGTTCTTCAAGGCGGTCCCCCCGATCCGCGAGAAGATGGCGATGCTCGCCGAGGTCGGCCTCGGCTACGTCAAGGTCGGCCAGCAGGCGACGACCTTGTCGGGCGGCGAGGCACAGCGGGTGAAGCTGTCGAAGGAGCTGTCGCGCCGGGCGACGGGCAACACGCTGTACATCCTCGACGAGCCCACGACGGGCCTCCACTTCGAGGATGTGCGCAAGCTGCTCGAAGTGCTCCACGCGCTGGTCGACCAGGGCAACACGGTGGTGGTGATCGAGCACAACCTAGACGTGATCAAGACCGCCGACTGGGTGATCGACCTGGGGCCGGAAGGCGGGGTTAAGGGCGGCGAGATCGTCGCGGTGGGGACGCCGGAAGCGGTGGCGGAGGAGCCGCGAAGCTTTACGGGGCGGTATCTGGCGCCGTTGTTGGGGATGGGAACCGGGCAGGAGCCTGTCCTGAGCGAAGCCAGCTCGTAAGCGCTGGCACCGTGCCCAACTCGCCGTATCTTCCGCGTCGCCCGCGTATGCGACGTGACCCCGAGTGCCCGCCGCTCCGTCTCCTCCGCATCGCCCAGCCCGTCATCGCCACGCCCAGCAGCAGCATGAGCCACGTCTCGGGCTCCGGCACGGAGGTGAGCGACGCGCCATATTCGAAGATGTCGGTCGGCTCCGCGGGGCCGGCATAAGGCACGACTCGCGCGCCGGTGATCACGCCGTCGCCTTCGAAGGACCAATAGTGAAGCATCATCTTGACGCTGAAGGTTCCGCCCTGCAGCTTGGGCTTCCCGATCTCATCGGGAAAGGCGCTGCCGATCGCGTTCAGCTTGTAGAACAGCTCGACCGTGGCCGTGACCGAAGCGAGCGCATCCGAATAATATTCGTTGAAATAAAGAGAGCTCGCGCCGGCGGCGGCTTTCTTCTCGTCGCCGAACTGCTCCTGAAAGATGGACTGCTCGCCGAGCGGCACGATTGCCCAGCCCGAGAATTTTACCTTTCCCGCCTTGGAGATTGGCGGAAAGTCGCTCGAATCCTCTTCATATCCGTAGCCACCACCCCAGAATTCATATTTCACATAGGTGGTTGCGCCAGCGTTCGACGACATCAGCGTCAGACAGCATGACAGAATCACAGCCAGAATCCGCATGACGCCCCCTCATTGACGAGTGCCGATCATGCCGTGTTCGTAACATCGTCTGCGTTCCGGAGGAAACACGATTTGCTCCGGTACGGGACTTGTTGCCCGGCCAATCCGAGGACGGCGGGGAATTGCGGCGACAGGAATTACCGTGGCAGTTTACGAAAGGCACCAAACCGCTGATCGCCTCCCCGATCACCCCTTCGTCCACCGGCCGGGTCGAGGCGATCGTCCATCCAACGACATCGTCGCCTATCGTGTGGGTGAGATGATCGAAATCGTCGCGGTTCTCCACGCCCGCCAGCAATAGCCCTGAGCCAGGCGCCGCTCCCTCACCCCCGCCCCACAGCCTCCGCCGTATCCGTCGGCATCGTGTTGAACCCGATCCGCGTCCCCGGCGCCGCTTCCAGCACGGCGTTCACCAGCGCCTCCAGCACCAGCGTCTGCGCCGGGTCGAGCCGCACGCCGCCGCCGATCACCACCACCTCCACCGGCCGCGCCGCCAGCGCCGCGCGGGTCGCGGCCGCCGCTGCCTCGGGCGTGCCCTGCGCGTCGATCATCAGCATCTCCGCGTCATGCCCCGCCGCCGCGATCCGCGCCTCGTCCGCCTCCAGCCCCTTGGCGATGATCTCCGCGCTCAGCGGCTTGCCGCGGAAGAAGGGCGTGTCGAAATCGATGCTGTAGGGATCGAAGCCGATCACGAGTGCGCGCTTGCCCATGCCCTTCTCCCGCCGCCGAGTCGCCGACCGGTCCCTGCCTGCCCCGCCGCGCCTGTCCCGGCAAGGCCTTCGCGGGCGCCGGATCGCACCACCCCGGAAATGAACAAACCATAAACAAATCGCTGTCCTACAGCCCCCGTTCCGGCATATCTGACGAGTCCACCCCCGCAAGACACCGCAGGAAAGGACCAAGCCGATGCCGCATCGCTTCACCCTCACCCCGGACGGCGCGTTCGCGGCGCCCTCCCCCGTCGGTACCGACGCCCGCCAGCCCGCGCTGCACTGGCGGGAGCGTCTCGAGGCCGGCCGCCTTGCCGCCGCCATAGGCCCGCGCACGCGGCCAGGGATCGTGGCGAACCGCGCCCGCGCCGATGCGATCCTCGGCGCCCACGCCGCCGCCCTCCGTGCCGCGCGCAGCCGCACGGACTGAGATCGCCCGAAGCCAAGCCACCACTGGAGCAACCCCAATGGCCAAGCCCAAGCAGTACACGCGCGAGCAATGGGCCGCGCGCATGAAGCGCCGGGAAAAATTGCGCGAGCGCACCGACGACGTACTCCACGCCGGGTTCGACGCCGCCCGGCGCGGCGAGGACATCGCCGCCGCGATGGAGACCGCCCGCGCGCGCCACACGGCCGCCGCGCCCGCTCGCCTCGCCGCCCCGCCCGCGGTCGACCTCGAAACCGCCCCGCGCATCCGCAGCAGCGAAGGCTGGGACGTCGACGCCCAGCGCACCTTCCTCCAGCATCTCGCCGGGGGCGGCTGCGTCAGCCAGGCCTGCGCCGCGGTCGGACTCTCGCGCCAATCGGCCTATGCGCTGCGCCGCCACCATCCCAATTCGGTGTTCGCGATCGGCTGGGACGTCGCAATCGATCTCGCGCGCCAGGCGTTGCTCGACGAAGCGACCGAGCGCGCCTTGTCGGGCCGCGAGCAGCCCGTCTGGTACCATGGCGAGCAGGTCGGCACGCGCGTCGTCCACAACGACCGGCTGCTGATGTTCCTCCTCGCGCGCAAGCCCGAGCCGGTTCACCCGCGGCTCAGCGCGCGCGAGCTGCATCACCTCTTCCCCGCGCTGCTCCGCGCGGTCGACGTCGTGCTGCCGCCCGATTTCAGCCAGGAACGCATCGCCGAGCTCGCCGGCCAGGCCGACGAAGACGCGGGTCCGGAAGACTTCTGAACGCCCTCACCGCAGCAGAAGGTTTTTCCTGATGGGCAGTGTCAACCGTGTAAACTGCATTGCTACTGCAACACACCCGGCTAGGCCGCCACGGCAGCCAGTCCGTTCCCCCGTCCCGCGGCCCGCCCCCGCCGCATCGCGCCGCCGACCGCCCCCAGCCCGAGGATCATCATCCCCCAGGTCCCCGGCTCGGGCACGTTCAAGGAGACATAGCTCACGAACCCCGCGTCGCGCGACGGGGTCACCGGGCCGCCGACGCCGTTGCTGAGCTGCTGGAAGCCGCCGCCCGCATAGTTGGTGCCGAAGATCGTCGGCGGGTTGGGCGGGGTGCCCACGCCATAGCCGATGATCACGCCCATCCGGCCCATGCCCGCCGCCGCGTCGAAGGCGACGCTGTAGCGCGTGCCCGGCGCCACGACGAAGCCGGCCGCGCGCACGTCGAACGTGGTCAGCGCCGTCTGGGCGCGCGCCGCCGCCGAGCCCGGGAGGGTCGAGAGCTGGCCCAGCTGGACGAACTGCAGCGTCGCCGTCGCAGGCGAGCCGATCAGGTCGCCGCTGTAGAGCGTCAGCGAATAGATCCCGTCGGTGCCCGCCGTGGCCCAGAAGAGCTGGAAGTCGAGATGGTCGAGGATGCCCGCGGTGCCCGCGGTGAAGGTCTGGATGCCGCTGCGATAGCCGGGCGTGGGCGTCGTCACCGTGCCCGCGAGCGCCACCACCGCGACGTCGCCGCTCGGCGGCACCAGCACTGCCTGGTCGACGACGACCGAGGCCTGCGCGACCCCCGGCATCGCTACCGCCAGCGCGAGCCCCAGGCCCGATCCCAGCATGCGGACAGGCGAACGAAAGACCGAACGGACCATGGCAAGACCTCCCCCAAAAAGCGCCGAGTCGCTTCGAAACGAAAGGGTTAACCATGATATACCCCGGCACCAGCGGGCTTTTGCACCGAAGCGGAGGGATCGGGCCGGCCCGCCGGCGAGGCGCCGCTGCGCTGCCCTAGCGATCCGAACGGCGGCGTCTCTCCGCGGGCCTGGGGCTCGCGCCTCCTCTCCCCACATACTCCGTTTCGATCCCCTAACCTATTCCAAAACGGAAGATTTTTCCGTTCTCCTGGTTGCATTGCCCGCAACCGGTCCCATATCCCCGCGCGCATTGACAACAACTCGGGGCGATGTCGTTCGCCTCTCAGGCTCGTGCATCATCGCTTTTCCGCAGACGAGTTGCATCGCCTGCTCAAGATCACCAGCGCCGTGGCCGAGCAGCGAAGCTGCACGCCCGCCGACGCCATCGCGCACATCGAGTGCGCGATGTTCCCGGCCGAGGCGCCCTCGCCCGGCCTTCGGCCGCTCCACGAGTTCGCCGAGGGGCTGCGGCGTGCGCGCGCGCGGCGCTGCGGGCTGTTCGGCACGCTGCGCTTCCGGGATCCCGTGTGGGACATGCTGCTCGACCTCTATGTCGCGCGCGCCCGCGGCCTGCGGCTGTCGGTCGGTGCGCTGTGCGTCGGCTCGGGCGTGCCGGGCACCACCGCGCTCCGTCACATCGAGGGGCTGGACAAGCTGGGCTACGTCCGCCGCCAGCCCGACGCGCGTGACAATCGTCGGATCTGGATCGAGCTCACCGACGAGACGATCGCCCCCATGGAGACGGTGCTGTCGCAAATGCAGCGCAGCGCCTAGGCGCGGCGCCCCCACCGCCCGCATTCCCGGGGGGCGCCGCGCCGCACGCTTGGCCGAGCGGTCAGAAGTTGCTGCCGATCACCGCCTTCACCACGTCGCGCTCGACATAGTCCATGAGGATGGTGCCCGCGCGGCATCGGCCGCGTGCGGCGAACCATTGCTTCAGATGGCGGTTCACCATCGTCGCGATGTTGTGCGGCCCGTCGGGGAGCGCGGCGGAGCTCGCGAAGTTGAGGAACCAGGCGTCGGGCCGGCCCGACGCCGCGGCGATCAGATACTTCTGCACCAGCTCCCATTTGGGCGCCATGGTCAGCCCGTAATTGTCCTGGAGCACGACGGGGTATTCATCGAGGTTGCGCAGCCCGGCGGGATCGTCGGCATAGTCGGGCCAGTCGAAGGCCTGCTTGGGGAAGTAGAAGGGCCAGGCCGGGGTGCCGCCGCCGCTCTTCCAGGCCTGGTAATCGGCCTCGTGGACGAAGCGGTCGACGGCGGTTCCCTGGATCGGTTCGTCGGTCACCGAGGTGCCGTAGCGGCGCATCAGCACCAGCTTGCCGCGCAGGTCGCCGATCGGAGTCGGGTTGGCGGGCGTGATCGGCAGGTTGTGCAGCCGCCCCGACCCCTGGAAGACGAGCGAGAGGATGTTGAGCACGTCCGCGTCCGACTTTCCGGCCTTGTAGCCATGGTCGAACTTGACCTGCACCACCACCGTCTCGTCCACCGCCAGCGGATCGACCTTGCCGCTCAGGAAGTCGAGGAAGTCATGCGCCACGCTCACCAGCGTGTAGCCGGTATCGGCGAAGCCATGGCCGGCGCCGTGGATGACGGGCAGGTAGGCGCGGTCGCCGTCGAGGCGGATGTCGAAATAGCGCACGCCCATGTGGAGCTGCTCGGTGACCGGGTAGAGCTGGGTGCGCGAATTGCCGGAGAGCGAATGCGTGCAGCTGTCGTGCGTGCCCGGCAGCGAGATCTGGTGCAGCAGCGTGCTGTCGGGCAACCGGTTGGTCCAGCTGTGGAATAGGTCCGGGCCGACGGTCAGCCACACATTGCCCTTGCGGAGCTCGGCCTGGGTGCCGTTGATCGTGGTGCCGTTGGTGTTCTTGCCGTCGTCGTAATATTGGAGGCAATAGTCGAACACGCCGCGCGACGAGCCGGTGGCAATGAAGGCCTGGAGCTCGTTGCGGCCCTTGGTCTCGGCGAGGTAGATCCAGCCGCGCTGGTCGTTGTCGCCGACGCCGGGCAGCTTGAAGGTGCCGATCTTGTCCGATCCGCCGGGGCGGACGCCGTTCTGGCTGACATAGGTCCAGTCGGTGCCGGCATGGCCGTTCACGAACAGGAGCCGGCCGCTGTTGTTGACCAGATGGACGTCGACGGTGCTCATGGATTTCCCCCCTTCGCCGAAAGCGATGCGCCATGGCTTAGAGGCGGCACCGCCCCGGCCAGAAGGGGATGGCGCCGGAGTCGAATCGATTGCGGCACCGTCGCTGCGCCCGCGCAACTTTCCGCCCTCTCCAAGCATTTCGCATCCATCCCCAGAGGTTTGAGGAGGAGAAGGGACATGCGTGTTCTGACGATCGGCATCCTGGCCGCGACGACCCTGCTCGGTGCCTGCACCGACTATGATTCGCGCCCGGGCTATACCAACGGCGGCTATCGTTCCTACGACTGGAACCGGCCCGACCCCGCCTACAACGGCTATTATGCCGACCGCTATTATCGCCGCGACACCACCCGGTATCGCGAATATCGGATGGGCCGCGGCGACCGCGTCTACCGCGGCGAGGACGGTCGCTACTATTGCCGTCGCTCGGACGGGACGACGGGCCTGATCGTCGGCGCGCTGGCCGGCGGCGTGCTGGGCAACATCATCGCGCCGGGCGGTTCGGAGACGCTGGGCACGATCATCGGCGCCGGTGCGGGCGCGGCGATCGGCGCTTCGGTCGACAAGGGCGACGCGCGCTGCGAATAGGCGCGGGATTACCCGAAGGTGTCGCTTTCGCCGCGGGGCCGGCTTCGGCTAGGTCCCGCGGCGAAGGAGATGCACCGATGACGACACGCACCGCGACTGCCCGTTACGAAGGCTTCGGCAAGGACGGCAAGGGCCAGCTCACCAGCCAGTCGGGCGTGCTCGACGCGACGCCCTACAGCTACAACACGCGCTTCGGCGACGAGAAGGGCACCAACCCCGAGGAGCTGATCGCCGCGGCGCACGCGGGCTGCTTCACCATGGCGCTGAGCTTCGCCCTGGCGCGCGCGGGCTTCAGCGAGGGCAGCCTCGAGACCAGTGCGGCCGTGAAGCTCGAGCAGCAGGACGGCGGCTTCACGATCACGCGCTCGGACCTGACCCTGAAGGCGAGCATCCCCGGCATCTCGCCGGAGCAGTTCGAGGAACTGGCGAAGGGCGCCGAGGCGAACTGCCCGGTGTCCAAGGTGCTGAACGCCGAGATCACGCTGGACTTCAGCCTGGCCTGAGCCCGGTTGCGATACAGGTCGAGTGGAGCGGTCGTCCCGAAGGATGGCCGCTCTTCTTCTTAGAGGCTGTTTGGAAATGCGCCATTCAGCGCATTGCGGCACCAGCCCGCTCCCCCACCCGGCCTCCCAACGGC
>NZ_JAGHZV010000032.1 GCF_017745215.1 Sphingomonas sp. | reverse complement strand
GTCGAGCTCATGGTTCACATAGCGATCGAGGAAATCCTTGCGCGAGACCTTGTGGCGCTCGGCGAGGCGCAGCATCTGCCCGCCCAGCGCGGTCAGGCGCCGGTTGAAGCTGTAGAGCTGGTCGACGAGATACTCGATCTTCGCCTGGTGGAACTGGACCGACTCGACTTCCGCGGTCAGCTCCTCGCGCAGCTTCTGGTACTTGCGCTCCTCGGCGAGCGGCAGTTCGCCGCCGGCCGACATCGCGTCGAGCCGCTGCTGCTGGACCTTCGAGAATTTCTTGTAGGTCGCGGTGATGTTGGCGAACTTCTCGAGCGCCTGCGGCTTGAGCTGCTCCTCCATCTGCGCGAGGCTGAGGGTATTGTCTTCTTCCTCTTCCTCCGAGGGCCGGCGCGCGCGGCGCTCGGTCATCGAATCCTCATCCTCCTCGTCGGCGGATTCCTCCTCGACGTCCTCTTCCTCCTTGTAGGAGGGGCCGGCGGTCTTCTCGCTGATCTCGCCGTCGCCTTCCTCACCGTCCTCGGTGAGGCTTTCGGGCGCCGGGTCCTTGGAGAGCATCGCGTCGAGATCGAGGATCTCGCGCAGCTGCATCGTGCCTTCGTTGAGTGCGTTCGACCAGGCGATGATCGCGTTGAAGGTGATCGGGCTCTCGCAGAGGCCGAGGATCATCGTGTCGCGGCCTGCCTCGATGCGCTTGGCGATCGCGATCTCGCCTTCGCGGCTGAGCAGCTCGACCGCGCCCATCTCGCGCAGGTACATGCGCACCGGATCGTCGGTGCGGTCGACGGTTTCCTTCTTCTTGGTCTCGAAGGCAGGCGCCGAATCGTCCTGGCCGTCGCCGCCGTCCGCGTCGTCGGCCGAATCCTCCTCGGGCTCGGCGTCCTCGCCGGCGTCCTCGTTCTCGACGATGTTGACGCCCATCTCGTTGAGCGCCGCCATCACGTCCTCGAGCTGATCCGAGGTGAACTGGTCCTGCGGCAGCATCTCGTTGAGCTGGTCGACGGTGATGTACCCGCGCTTCTTCGCGCGCGCGACGAGCTTCTTGATCGAGCCTTCGTTGAGATCGATCAGCGGTGCGTCGCCACCCTCGTTGGTGTCGTCGCTGCCGCCGCCATTCGCCTTCGCCATCATGAGCCCTCGAAACTGGATGGCGGCTATTTTACACCGCCCTAATCGTCAAAATCGCCGTCGTCTGCAAGCATCAGATTCGCCAGCCGCGCTTCGAGCTCCTGGCGCTTCTGCAGCAGCGCCACCTGACGGGCGAACGCCTCGTCGGTGAAACGCGCCGCAACCTGCGCCGTTGCCTCCGCCAGCGCGGCATCGACGGCGGGCTGCGCCACCATCACTGCAATCGCTTCGTCCAGATCCTCGCGCGCCCTGACTGTATCGACTTCGCCCCCTCGCGTGAACGAGAAAGGCAGCGAATCGGCTCTGAGCAGGTCACCCGCGACGGTATCGAAACCGGACCGCCGCAATATGGTGACGATGCCGGCACTATCAAGCTCGCGGTCCTCGAGCGCGACTTCGATCACCGCCTCGAACAATTTGCCGAGCGCGCCGGACGCGCTGCGCAAGCTTCCGAGCACTTCCATGTGCCGCGCGATTTCGGCGGGGTGACGGATCAGCCCGGCGAGTACGGCGCGGGCGAGGATCGGGTCCAGCCCGCTCGCCTGGACGCTGCGCACCTTCACCGAAGGCGGCGGTTCGGGGGGCTGCCAGCGCGGGCCGCCGCGGCCGCCCTGGCGCTGCTGCGCTCGCGGTCCGGCGCGATTGTCGCGCGGCGCGGCGGCGAACAGTCCGTCGAAGCGCCGGCGGAACTCGGCGAGATATTCCTCGCGGACGATTCCGTCGGCAATCCCCTTGGCGAGGTCGCCCAGCCGCCGCTTGAGCCCTGCGCGCGCCTCGGGCGTGCCGATCGGCTCGGCGGCGACTTCGTGGTTCCAGATCCGGTCGACCAGCGGCTCGGTCTTGCCCAGCAGCGCTTCGAACGCCGCGGGTCCGCGTGCGCGGACGAGATCGTCGGGATCCATCCCGTCGGGCAGCGTGACGAAAGCCAGGCTGCGGCCAGGCTGGAGCAGCGGCAACGCGCGGTGCGCCGCGCGGATCGCAGCCTTCTGCCCCGCCGAATCGCCGTCGAAGCAGAGCAGGGGCACGTCGGCCATCCGCCAAAGCCGCTCGATCTGGTGCTCGGTCAGCGCTGTGCCCAGCGGCGCGACGGCCTCGCCGAACCCGGCCTGGGCGAGCGCGATCACGTCCATATAGCCTTCGACTGCGATCACCCGGTCGGCCTTGCGCGCGGCGGCCTGGGCCCGATCGAGGTTGTAGAGCGTGCGGCCCTTGTCGAAGAGCGGTGTGTCCGGCGAATTGAGATACTTCGGCTCGCCCCCTCTGGAATCATTGGCGCCGATCACGCGGCCGCCGAAGGCGATCACGCGGCCGCGCGCGTCGCGGATCGGGATCATCAGACGGCCGCGGAACCGGTCGTAGGGCTCCTTGCCCTCGACGCTGATCAGCAGCCCCGCCTCGACGAGCATTGCATCGCCATAGCCCTTGAGCGCTTCCTTGAGCTTGCCCCGCGAATCGGGCGCGAAGCCCATGCCGAAGGCCCGTGCGGTCTCGGCCGAGATGCCGCGCCGTTCGAGCACGCGCCGCGCCTCGTCGCCTTCGAGTCCCCACAGCCGCTCGGCGAACCAGGCCGCGGCGTCGGCCATCGCTTCGTGCAGGCCCTTGGCGCGCTCGGCCTTCTCGGCTGCGCGGCGATCTTGCTCGGGCATGTCGAGCCCGGCGGCCTGGGCGAGTTCCTTCACTGCGTCGATGAAGGGCAGGCCCTGCTGGTCGGTCATCCAGCGGATCGCGTCGCCGTGCGCGCCGCAACCGAAGCAATGGTAGAAGCCCTTGTCGTCGTTGACGTAGAAGCTGGGCGTCTTCTCGTTGTGGAACGGGCAGCAGGCGCGGAACTCGCGGCCCGCGCGCTGGAGCTTCACCGATTTGCCGATCAGCCCGGAAAGCAGCGTGCGCGCGCGCAGCTCGTCGAGGAAGGCGGGGGTGAGGCTCATCCCACCCGATTCCACCCGGTACCGCCGCGGCGCAAGCGAAAACGCCCGCGCCGCGGCGAGCCGTGGTCAGGCGGCCTGGACGCGGACGCGGACCCGCTGCGGCTGCCGGCGCCGCAGCGCGCCGCCGACGAGCGCGAAGCCGCCGATCAGCATCGCCCAGGTCGCGGGCTCGGGCACGGGCTGGATGAGGAGCCGGTCATAGCCGCGCCCGCCGACGACGCCACTCGGGAAATAATAGCCGCCGGGCTGGAACGTTATCGAGTTGAGGGGGCCGGTGAAAAGCTGGGGGCCTCCACGCAGGGCGAAAACCACGTCCGCCGGGTTGCCGAATCTGGAGATGGTGAATCCGCCGCCGGCCGCAGCCGTATAGGCCTGGAACACCACCAGATAGCCGCCCGGAGTGGGAAAGAGGCCCTCGGTGTACGAGAGAGGCGTTTCGTCGCCACGTACGAACTGGCCCGGCGACACGAAGTCGTTCGAAACGCCGGATTGCATCTGGAACGTTACCCGATGGTCGCCCTTGATCCGGAACCACAAGCGCGTCGCCTGTGCCGGCATCGACGTCAGCAGCGTGACGCCAGCCGCAAGCGGAATCGCAATCCGTTTCATCGCTGTTCGCTCCCCCATTGAAACAATCGATTCGGGAGCGAAGTTAACCAAATTCGGGCGAAGAGTGGAGTTTTGGCTCAACTCTTCGCGCATAAAAACAATCAGTTCTGGAGCGAAATTGACAAGGGTCTAACTTCGCGAGACCTCAGGTCAGCGCCGCCTTCACCAGTCCGCTCGCCTTGCTCATGTCGAGCACCGCGCCGTGGCGCGCCTTCAGCTCGGCCATCACTCGGCCCATGTCCTTCATGCCGGAAGCTCCGAGGTCGGCCTTGATCGCCTCGATCGCAACAGCCGTCTCTTCCTCGCTCAGCTGCTTGGGCAGGAAGCGCTCGATCACCGCGATCTCGGCGGTCTCGGCGTCGACGAGCTCCTGGCGGCCGCCCTTCTCGAACATCTCGATCGATTCGCGGCGCTGCTTGACCATCTTCTGCAGCACTTCGACCACGAGCGTGTCGTCGTCGGCCGGCGCCGAGCCGGTGCGCGCCTCGATGTCGCGGTTCTTCAGCGCCGCCTGGATCAGGCGGATCGTCGCGGTGGTTGGCTTGTCGCCGCCCTTCATGGCAGTCACCAGCGCGGCCTTGATGTCGTCTCGGATCATTGCACTCTCTTGAATCGGGAATGTCGCCCATAGACCCGCCGGGCGGTTGACGCGAGAGGGCAGGGGGTCTAGCGGGCGAGCCTTAGCGACATCGCCGAAAAACCGAAGGAGTGCCCGACCGAATGGCCGACGCCAAAGCCGTGACTGTGCCTGAAGGAGCGACGGGCGTATTGGTATTGGCCGGCGGCGATATCCTGTGGGGCCGCGGATTCGGCGCCGAGGGCGAGGCAGTGGGCGAAGTCTGCTTCCACACCGCGATGACCGGCTATCAGGAGATCATGACCGATCCGAGCTTCGCCGGCCAGATCATCAACTTCACCTTCCCGCACATCGGCAACGTCGGCGCCAACCCCGACGACATCGAAGCCGACGAGCCGCACGCGCTCGGCATGATCGTCCGCCAGGACGTCACCGAGCCGTCGAACTTCCGCGCCGCCGAGCGGCTCGACGACTGGATGAAGAAGCACGCGCGCATCGGCCTGTCGGGCATCGACACGCGCGCGCTCACCCGCAAGATCCGGCTCGAGGGCGCGCCCAACGGCGTGATCGCGCACCGCAAGGACGGCAAGTTCGACATCCCCCTGCTCCTCGACATGGCGCGCGGCTGGCCGGGGCTGGAGGGCATGGACCTCGCGATCAGCGTGACGGTCGAGACGCATTATGGCTGGGAGGGCGGCGTCTGGCGGCTCGGCTTCGGCTATGGCCCCGAAGGTGCCGAGGACGATCGGCCGCCCGTCGGCGTAGCCGACAAACGACCTCACGTCGTCGCGATCGACTATGGCTCGAAGCGCAACATCTTCCGCAACTTGGTGCGAGCCGGCGCGAAGGTGACCGTCCTCCCCGCGACCGCGACCTTCGAGCAGGTGATGTCGTTCGCGCCCGACGGCATCTTCCTGTCGAACGGCCCGGGCGATCCCGCCGCGACCGGCGAATATGCCGTGCCGGTGATCCGCCAGCTGCTCGAGACGGGCCTGCCGCTGTTCGGCATCTGCCTCGGCCACCAGCTGCTCGGCATCGCGGTCGGCGCGTCGACCAGCAAGATGCACCAGGGCCACCGCGGCGCGAACCATCCGGTCAAGCGCCTCGCCGACGGCCTGGTCGAGATCACCAGCATGAACCACGGCTTCGCGGTCGAGGCGGAAACCCTTCCGGCCAACGCGCGCGAGACGCATGTCTCGCTGTTCGACGGCTCGAACTGCGGCTTCGAGCTCACCGACCGGCCGGCGTTTTCGGTGCAATACCATCCCGAGGCGAGCCCGGGCCCGCAGGACAGCTTCTACCTGTTCGAGCGGTTCGTCGCGAACGTCGTCGAGGCGAAGGCGTGATCGTTGCGGCCGCCCTGGCGCTGGCGCTCGGCGTGCCGCAGCAGGCGGACGCCTTCACTTATGGCATCTGGCAGGGCCGCTGCTTCCGCGACGGCTATCTCGCCGGGATGGACCATGAGCTGTGCCGAGCGTCGGCTGCGGGCCCGGTGGCGATCCGCATCGAGCGCGACGCCGAGGCGCTGGCGATCTGGGTCGAGCCGAGCGGGTGCCGCAAGACGCCCGCCGGCGGCGTGGTGCGCGCGAACCTGCTCGCGCTGAGCGACCGTGCGGCCGTGGTTGCCGCGAAGATCCGCGGCCAGGTCCGTATCGCGCTCAAGGAATGCCGCTCGAAGCTCAGGGCGCCGAGGATCGACCAGCCCGCCGTGGCGGCGCTGCTGCTCCAGAGCGACGGCCTGGCGCCGGGCAAGAAAGAGGAGACGCGTCCATGATGCTCGACTTGCCGCCTCCGCCGCCCGCGCTCGAGGAAGTGATCCTCCACCGCACGTCCGACGGTGAGGCGGTCCGCATGCTCGGCTTTGTCGCGTTCGGGGACGCCGGTGATCTCGCGAAGCTCGAAGCGGCGGCGCAGAAGGCATCGCTCCCCAATTCGCGCGTCGAGCAGGACGATCCGGAGAGCATGATCCTCTTCCCGCCCGCCCAGCCGCGCGCGGCGACGCTCGACCTCTACCACCGCGCGCTCAAGGGCGAGTTCGGCAAGCTCCGCGTCGAGCTGCTGCTGGTGACCGTGAAGGACGCTGCCGACGGCATCGACTTTGATTCGGAAGTCCGCGCCTATGTGCCGCAAGCGGTGCGGGAGGATTAAGTGTGAGCAGGCAGGAACGTGCCAGGGTTACACCGTCCAGGGATCGATTAGCCGCACGCCGGTCCATTCGAAATCGCGGATATTGCGCGTCGCGACGGGGCATTCCTGGGACAGCGCCTGCGCGGCCAGCTGAATATCCAGAAGCTTCGTCTCCTGCTTTTCCAGCTTTCGTCGCGCAACGAGGGCTCCAAATACATGTGCGGCGGCGGAATCGAAGGATAGGGTTCGTTCCGCATGGACCAGCTCGATGTCGGCTAGCCATTGTTCGAGCGCCGCGCGACGCGGGGCCCCTTTCGGGTTTTCGATACCGAGCCTTATCTCCGCGATCACAATGGTCGACAGCCAGATTTCCGTGGCGTGCGTGGCGATCCATTGCCCCACTTGCGGATGTTGTGCCGGGCGGGTCAGCGCGCTCCAGACATTGGTATCCAGCAGGATCACAGCTCTGGAAACTCGATGTCCTCGGCTTCCCGCGGCGGCAATTCCAATGTGCCGCCGTTCGCCACCTTGATCAGGTGGTCAACGAACTCCGCTCCGGACATGGCGCGAAGCCTCGTCGCTCGCTCCTGGGCAGCCGGCCCGTATGTGCGTTCGAGCAACGCGCGCAATTCGGCTTCCATCGACCGGCCGTTTCTGACGGCCGCCAATCGCGCGGCCTGTTTGATCCCATCGTCGAGGTTGCGGATCGTCACGCTACCCATCGACAGTCTCCAAGGATTGCAATGCAATCAACGTATTCAATGAGAGCATCCTAAACAATGCCCAAGCGCACCGACATCTCCTCCATCCTCGTCATCGGCGCGGGGCCCATCGTCATCGGCCAGGCGTGCGAGTTCGATTACTCCGGCACGCAGGCGATCAAGGCGCTCAAGGAAGAGGGCTATCGCATCGTCCTGGTCAATTCGAACCCGGCGACGATCATGACCGATCCCGAGCTCGCCGACGCGACCTATGTCGAGCCGATCACGCCCGCCGTGGTCGCACGGATCATCGAGAAGGAGACGGCAGAGCATGGAGGTTCTTGGGCTGTCCTCCCCACCATGGGCGGGCAGACCGCGCTCAACACCGCGCTCGCGCTGTTCCGCGACGGCACCTTCGAGAAGTTCGGCGTCAAGATGATCGGCGCCGATGCCGAAGCGATCGACAAGGCCGAGGACCGGCTCAAGTTCCGCGACGCGATGGACAAGATCGGCCTCGAATCGGCGCGCAGCCACATCGCGCACACGGTCGAGGAAGCGCTCGAGGGCCTCGCGCACACCGGCCTCCCCGCGATCATCCGGCCCAGCTTCACGCTCGGCGGCACCGGCGGCGGCGTCGCCTACAACAAGGAGGAGTTCGTCGAGATCGTCCGCAAGGGCCTCGACGCCTCGCCGACCACCGAGGTGCTGATCGAGGAATCGCTGCTCGGCTGGAAGGAATATGAGATGGAAGTCGTCCGCGACCGCGCGGACAACGCGATCATCGTCTGCTCGATCGAGAACATCGATCCGATGGGTGTCCACACCGGCGATTCGATCACCGTCGCGCCGGCGCTGACGCTGACGGACAAGGAATATCAGATCATGCGAAACGCCAGCATCGCGGTGCTGCGCGAGATCGGCGTCGAGACGGGCGGGTCGAACGTCCAGTTCGCGGTCAATCCCAAGGACGGCCGCCTCGTCGTCATCGAGATGAACCCGCGCGTGTCGCGTTCCTCGGCGCTCGCGTCGAAGGCGACCGGCTTCCCGATCGCAAAGGTCGCGGCCAAGCTGGCGGTGGGCTACACGCTCGACGAGATCGAGAACGACATCACCAAGGCGACCCCGGCGAGCTTCGAGCCGACGATCGACTATATCGTCACCAAGATCCCGCGCTTCGCCTTCGAGAAGTTCAAGGGCGCCGAGCCGGTGCTCTCCACGGCGATGAAGTCGGTGGGCGAAGTGATGGCGATCGGCCGCT
Source organism: Sphingomonas sp. (assembly GCF_017745215.1). GTDB lineage: Bacteria > Pseudomonadota > Alphaproteobacteria > Sphingomonadales > Sphingomonadaceae > Sphingomonas. Next base: position 7,756 of record NZ_JAGHZV010000032.1, on the reverse strand, counting down.
CGATCCACGAGTCGCTCCAGAAGGCGCTGCGCGGGCTCGAGACCGGCCTCAGCGGCTTCAACAACGTCGATCGCCTCGCCGGCGCGCCGCGCGACGATATCGAGGCGGCGCTCGCGATCCAGTCGCCCGACCGGCTGCTCGTCGCCGCGCAGGCGCTGCGCGAAGGCCTGACCGTCGCCGAGGTCCATGCGCTGACGAAGTACGATCCCTGGTTCCTCGAGCGGATCCGCGAGATCGTCGAGGCCGAGGGCGAAGTGATGGCCAATGGTCTGCCGCAGGACGCCGCCGGCATGCGCCGCCTGAAGGCCATGGGCTTCTCGGACAAGCGCCTCGCCTGGCTCGCGCTCAAGTCGGCGGGGCTGCGCGAGGGGATGGAGCGGCCCATCGCAAGGGGTTCGGGGCTGATCCACGAAGTCGTCCATGCGATGACCGGCGGCGTCACCGAGGCCGAGGTGCGCGCGCATCGTCACAAGCTCGGCGTCCGCCCGGTGTTCAAGCGCATCGACACCTGCGCCGCCGAGTTCGAGGCGCGCACGCCGTACATGTACTCGACCTACGAAGCCCCCAGCTTCGGCGAGCCCGAGAACGAGGCGATGCCCTCGGACCGCCGCAAGATCGTCATCCTCGGCGGCGGCCCGAACCGGATCGGGCAGGGGATCGAGTTCGACTATTGCTGCTGCCACGCCTGCTTCGCGCTGGCCGACGCCGGCTATGAGACGATCATGGTCAACTGCAATCCGGAGACGGTGAGCACCGACTATGACACCTCCGACCGGCTCTATTTCGAGCCGCTGACCGCCGAGGACGTGCTCGAGATCCTCCAGGTCGAGCAGTCGCGCGGCGAACTCGTCGGGGTGATCGTCCAGTTCGGCGGGCAGACTCCGCTCAACCTCGCGCAAGCGCTCGAGGATGCCGGCATCCCGATCCTCGGCACCTCGCCCGATGCGATCGACCTCGCCGAGGACCGCGAGCGCTTCGCCAAGCTCGTCGCCAAGCTCGGGCTCAAGCAGCCCGCCAACGGCATCGCGCGCAACCGCGACGAAGCGGTGAAGATCGCCGAGCGGATCGGCTATCCGGTGCTGATGCGGCCCAGCTACGTGCTCGGCGGCCGCGCGATGGAGATCGTCGACACGCTCGCCCAGCTCGACGACTATATCCAGACCGCGGTGCAGGTCTCGGGCGATTCGCCGGTGCTGATCGACCAGTATCTGCGCGACGCGATCGAGGTCGACGTCGACGCGATCGCCGACGGCGACGATGTGGTGGTCGCCGGCGTGCTCCAGCATATCGAGGAGGCGGGGGTCCATTCGGGCGACAGCGCCTGCTCGATCCCGCCCTACAGCCTGCCGTCCGAGATCGTCGACGAGATCGAGCGCCAGGCCGATGCGCTGGCGCGCGCGCTCAAGGTCAAGGGGCTGATGAACATCCAGTTTGCGGTCAAGGACGGGCAGGTCTACCTCATCGAGGTCAACCCGCGCGCCTCGCGTACCGTGCCCTTCGTCGCCAAGGCGATCGGCGTGCCCATCGCCAAGATCGCCAGCCGGGTGATGGCGGGCGAGAAGCTCAAGGACCTGCCGCCGATCGAGCGCGACATCGATCATATCGCGGTCAAGGAAGCGGTCTTCCCGTTCAACCGCTTCCCGGGCGTCGATCCGGTACTTTCTCCCGAGATGAAGTCCACCGGCGAAGTGATGGGGATCGACCGCGATTTCGCGACGGCCTTCGCCAAGGCGCAGCTCGGCGCCGGAACGGTGCTGCCGACCGGCGGCACGGTGTTCGTCAGCGTCAAGGACAGCGACAAGCCGGTGATCTTCGCCGGGGTCCGCCTGCTCGCCGAGCTGGGCTTCAGGATCGTCGCGACCGGCGGCACCGCGGATTATCTCGCCGCGAGCGGGATCGAGGTCGAGCGGATCAACAAGGTCGCGCAGGGCCGCCCGCACATCGTCGACCGTATCCGCGACGGCGGGATCGAGCTGATCTTCAACACCACCGAGGGCTGGCAGAGCCTCAAGGACTCGTCCGACATCCGCCGCTCGGCGCTCGCGCTGAAGATTCCCTATTTCACCACCGCCCCCGCCAGCGTCGCGGCGGCGCATGCGATCGCCGCGCTCAACCGGCAGGCGCTTGAAGTTTGCCCCTTGCAATCCTATTATTCGCACTCGCACAATTGATCCCCACAACTGGCGTTGATGTGCGGGCGGTCCTGGGAGGGCCGCTTGGTGGAGGGGCGTTCGGGACGAAGGACTAAGGGATGGCGACCGTCGAAAAGCTGCCGATGCTGGCTGAAGGCAATCAGAAGCTCAACGATGAACTGAAACGTCTCAAGGCCGAGCGTCCACTGATCGTAGACGCGATCGAGGAAGCGCGCGCCCATGGCGACCTTTCCGAAAACGCCGAATATCACGCGGCCAAGGAGCGGCAGGGCCAGATCGAGGCGTCGATCGCCGACATCGAGGACAAGCTGAGCCGCGCGCAGATCATCGATCCGACCGAGCTTTCGGGCGACAAGATCGTATTCGGCGCGACCGTGACGCTGCTCGACGAGGACGACAAGCCGATCCGCTACCAGATCGTCGGCCAGACCGAGGCGGACGCGCGCACCGGGCGGATCAGCTACAACTCGCCGCTGGGCCGCGCGCTGATCGGCCGCAAGGTCGACGAAGAGGTCGAGGTGAGCGTGCCCGCGGGCGACCGCTATTACCTCGTGTCGCGGATCGAGTTCATCTGAGATGGGTGGGGTGCCTGCTGGCGCCCCGATCCCCAAACCGTCATCCCGGCGAAAGCCGGGACCCTGAGTCGCGGGCGATGACCTGCGTGGCCCTGGGTCCCGGCTTTCGCCGGGATGACGGTTTCAGGGTCAGTGCTGGTGCGGTTCGTCCGGCTCGAGCAGGCGGTGGAGGTGGACCACCACATAGCGCATCTCGGCATCGTCCACCGTGCGCTGTGCCGCGCCGCGCCAGGCCTTCTCGGCGCTGGCGTAATCCGGGAAGATCCCGACGATGTCGAGGTTCGACTCGTCGACGAAATCGAGGCTCTGCGGGTTCTTCACGCGCCCGCCGAAAACGAGATGGAGCTTGCTCATCCGCGAGCCCTTAGCGGGTTCGAGCCGCGCCGTCATCCCGGCCGCGAAAGTTGGGGAAAGTTGGGCCGGGAACGGGTTCTCGTGCCCGCGCCTGTTGGACCGGTTGACACGGTTGACACCAGTCATCGCAAAAAGTGCTTCCCCGCCGGCCGCGCTTCCCCCGTGTCGATCGTTCACATCGGCGCTTGGCCTTTCAAGGAGCGGCCGGAAGGTCCGGCAGTGCCGAGGGAAGCAGTCGGTTTCCTACATTGCAACCGGGCTCAGTCGACCGAGAAATTGCCGACGAGCAGCACGCCGTACTCAGGTATGTCGAGCACATCGAACGTGACGCGCGGCCCATCCTCCTCGTAGAAGCAGCGCGGCGTGCGGCCTTCGCGGAGCGCGACCCCCAACTGATAATGGCCGGACCCGCGAAAGGGCATGTAGGCGGCGCGTCCATCGGCGCGGGGAAGGGGAGCCTTGAGCGCCCCAACCGGCAGATCCTCGAAGATCAAGGTGGCCGACTTCTCGATCTCCCAGTCGTCGTTCAACCTAATCCGCCTTCGCGCTCGCGCCCTTCGCCGCTTCGACCACGGTCTCGAGCAGCTTCGACACCCGCTCCTTGGTCGCGTCCTTGTCGGGGAGCAGCGCTTCGATCTCGGCCTTGCCGGCGTCGCGTGCGGCCTTGACCGCGGTGGTGGCCTTGTCGGCGAGGTTCCTGCCCACCGGCTCGAGCAGCTCGCGCTCCTTCGAATGGCGCGGCAGCAGCACGCCGATCAGCATGCCCAGCGCGACGCCGCCGGCGATCAGAGCCAGCGGGTTCTCGGCGAGGCCCTCGACGGCTCCCTGGGTCCTGGCTTCGGTCATGTCGTCTTTCCTTTCTTCGCGCGCGGGCGGCTCGCTGCCTTGGGCTTCGAACGACTCGCGGGCTTGCTGGTTTCGTGTCCCTTGAGGCGATGGTTGCTGACGATGTCGCCGATCCAGCGGCGCGCCATTACCAGCCCGATCGTGCCGGCGACCGCTGCCACTGCGAGCGGGCGGCTGCGCACCGCTTCGGCGCTGCGTCTGGCGACTCCGGTCACGCGCTCGGCGACGCTGTCAACCGCATCCTGGGCGAGCGCCGAGGGGCGGAGCCGCTCCTGCACCTTGCCCAGCGTCGCGAACAGCCGTTCGCGCGCTTCGCGGGTACGGGCTTCGGCAGTCTCGCGTTCCGCATCGCTCATTTGCGCAATCCCACCACGCGCTTGATGTGCCGCCAGGCGATTCGGCCGAGCAGCCAGGCAGTGCCGACCGCCAGCGCCACCACGATCAACGTCGCCAGCGCCGGCCCGACATATTGGGCGAGGGTCAGCACCAGCCCGAAGACCAGTGCCACCGCCGCCGCGAGCATCAGCCCGATCGCGACCGCGCCGATCCACAGGCTGGCCTTGGCCTCTTCCAGCTTCTCGGCCGCGAGCACGCGATAATAATCGAGCTCGGCCTGGCCGAACCGTCGCGCATCCTCGGCGAGCCGCGCGAGCAGGTCGCCGATGCTTTCCTCGTCTGGTCCCTTGTCTGCCACCCCCCGGTCGATCCTCAGGCGTCAAACTTGGAGGCAGGCTCGTCACGATCGCCGAGGTCGGCAGCCGCGTCGATCCCTGACTTGACCAGTCGCGCGAGCACGAAGCCGATTGCGGCGGCAGTACCGATCGCGATCACCGGGCTCTTCTTGACGAAGTCGGTGACGTTCTCGACCAGCTCGTCGACTTCCTTGGTGCGCAGCGTATCCGCGAAGCCCGAGATGCCGTCGGCGGCCGAGCGCGCGTATTTGCCATATTCCGGCCCGATCCGCTGGTCGACGTCCTCGGCGGCGCCTTGCATCAGCCGGGCGACCTCGTCGAGCGCATTGCTCGCCTTGTCCTTGTTCTCGCCGGCGAAGGCGCGCGCCTTGTCCTTGGCCTGGTTGCCGAACTTGGCGGCCTCGTCGCGGATCGTGTCGGCGGTCGAGCGCTTGCCGCCGGGCGCCTCGGCACCTTCGCCCGCCGTCTTCACCGGGGGCTCCTGCACCAGAGTCGCGTCGCCTGCTGTGGTCTCAACCATGGAAATCTCCTGTTCGCCATTCCCTCGAAACAACCAAAAGGCCGCGCCGCGAGTTCCATTGCGTTGCCCCGGCCACGTTCAGCGGTTAGAGGCGCCCGCGAAGCCGTTCTGGCAATCAGAACTCCTACGTAGGGAGAGCATTTCGTGACCGCAATCATCGACCTTCACGCACGCCAGATTCTCGACAGCCGCGGCAACCCGACGGTGGAAGTCGACGTGATGCTCGAGGACGGCAGCTTCGGCCGCGCCGCGGTGCCCTCGGGCGCCTCGACCGGCGCGCATGAAGCGGTCGAGAAGCGCGACGGCGACAAGGGCCGCTGGCTCGGCAAGGGCGTGCAGGGCGCGGTGGACGCGGTGAACGGCGAGATCGCCGAGGCGGTGCTGGGCCTCGACGCGGAGGACCAGCAGGACCTCGACCGGATCATGATCGAGCTCGACGGCACCGCGAACAAGGGCCGGCTGGGCGCCAACGCGATCCTGGGCGTGAGCCTCGCCACCGCCAAGGCCGCGGCCGATGCGCGCGGTCTGCCGCTCTACCGCTATGTCGGCGGCGTCTCGGCGCATGTGCTGCCCGTGCCGATGATGAACATCATCAACGGCGGCGAGCATGCCGACAATCCGATCGACTTCCAGGAGTTCATGATCGTGCCGGTCGGCGCGCCGAACATCCTCGAGGCAGTGCGCTGCGGCTCGGAGATCTTCCACACGCTCAAGAAGAAGCTCCACGACAAGGGGCTGGCGACGGGCGTGGGCGACGAGGGCGGCTTTGCGCCCAACATCGCGTCGACTGCCGAGGCGCTCGACTTCATCATGGCCTCGATCGAGGCGGCGGGGTACAAGCCCGGCGAGAACGTCATGCTCGCGCTCGACTGCGCGGCGACCGAATTCTTCGAGGACGGCAAGTACAACATCTCGGGCGAGGGCAAGATCCTGTCGCCAGTCGAGATGGCCGACTATCTGGCCGACCTGACCGCGCGCTACCCGATCTTCTCGATCGAGGACGGCATGGCCGAGGACGATTTCGAAGGCTGGAAGGCTCTGACCGACAAGATCGGCGCCAAGGTCCAGCTGGTCGGCGACGACCTGTTCGTCACCAATCCGCGCCGCCTCGCCGAGGGGATCGAGCGCGGGCTCGCCAACTCGCTTCTGGTCAAGGTCAACCAGATCGGCACGCTCTCCGAGACGCTGGCGGCAGTGAGCCTGGCCAACCGCAGCGGCTATACCGCAGTGATGTCGCACCGCTCGGGCGAGACCGAGGACGCGACGATCGCCGACCTCGCGGTCGCGACCAATTGCGGACAGATCAAGACGGGCAGCCTCGCGCGCTCGGACCGGCTCGCGAAGTACAACCAGCTGATCCGCATCGAGGAGGAGCTGGGCGACGCGGCCGTTTACGCAGGTAAATCAGTCCTTAAGTGACTATTCAGGAGCGATACGGCTTGATTAACGCGCTTGGTTAAGCGAGAATCAACCCATGTCGCGTCATTCGCCTGTTCAGTCCGCTCTCCGCAGTGCCAGCCTGCCGGCTATCGCGCTGATCGCCATGGCCTTTTTCGGCTATTACGCGATCCTGGGCCCGAACGGCGTGCTGGCGCTGGGCGAGTTCAAGCGGCAAGTGGCGGCGCGGACGAGCGAATATCAGACGCTGGACAAGCAGCGCGCCGAGCTCCAGAACCGCGTGAACCTGCTCGATCCGAAGAAGATCGACCGCGATCTGGCGGACGAGCTCGCCCGCAAGCAGCTCAACGTCGCGCGGCCGGATGAAGTGATCGTTCCGCTCAAGAAGGATTGAGCGGCTAGCCTTTTCCTAACATTGTCATCCCGGTGAAAGCCGGGACCCAGGGCCACGAGCGACGTCCTGCTTTGCCCTGGTTCCCGGCTTTCGCCGGGATGACGATTGTGGTTTGCGACGGTTGTACGGGGTGCAACCCGGGATGCCGTAACGGCATTCGCTTTCCGCCGGACCCGCCCCAATATGCGCGCGTTGTCATTGCACGCCGCGTCAAAACACGCTTATAGGCTCGGCGACCTTCCCTCCCCAGGACGAGGACTTCCTCATCGTGGCAAAAACGCCCGCCAAGAAATCCGAGAGCGCTCCCGCGGCAACCAATCGCGAGCGCCCTGACGAACCAGAACGGTACAAGGCCTCCAAGGACGAGCTGCTCGACTTCTACAAGCAGATGCTGCTCATCCGCCGCTTCGAGGAGAAGGCGGGCCAGCTCTACGGCCTCGGCTTCATCGGCGGCTTCTGCCACCTCTACATCGGCCAGGAAGCCGTGGCGGTGGGTCTCCAGTCCGCGCTCGACGGCGAGAAGGACAGCGTGATCACCGGCTATCGCGACCATGGCCACATGCTCGCCTATGGCATCGATCCCAAGGTCATCATGGCCGAGCTGACCGGCCGCGAGGCGGGGATCAGCCGCGGCAAGGGCGGCTCGATGCACATGTTCTCGACCGAGAAGAAGTTCTACGGCGGCCACGGCATCGTCGGCGCGCAGGTATCGCTCGGCACGGGCCTGGCCTTCGCCCACAAGTATAACGAGGATGGCGGCGTCGCCATGGCCTATTTCGGCGACGGCGCCGCGAACCAGGGCGGCGCCGTCGCCGAAATAGGCC
>NZ_JAGHZV010000031.1:10422-30079 GCF_017745215.1 Sphingomonas sp. | reverse complement strand
GAGCAGGCCGTCGATGCCGCCCAGGTCGACGAACGCACCGTAATCGGTGATGTTCTTGACGACGCCGTCGATCACCTGGCCCTCGTGGAGCGACTGGATCAGGCCCGAACGCTGCTCGGCGCGGGTCTCTTCAAGGACGGCGCGGCGCGACACGACGATGTTGCCGCGCTTGCGGTCCATCTTGAGGATCTGGAAGGGCTGCGGAATGTCCATCAGCGGGGTCACGTCGCGGACCGGGCGGATGTCGACCTGGCTGCCGGGCAGGAACGCCACGGCGCCGTTGAGGTCGACGGTGAAGCCGCCCTTCACGCGGCCGAAGATCACGCCCTCGACGCGCGCGGACTTGGCGAACTCGGCCTCGAGCTTGTCCCAGGCAGCTTCGCGGCGGGCGCGGTCGCGGCTGAGCATCGCTTCGCCGTTCGCATTCTCGACGCGGTCGACATAGACCTGCACTTCGTCGCCGACCTTGAGCTCGGCCTTCTGGCCCGGCGCTGCGAACTCGCGCAGCGGCACGCGGCCTTCCGACTTCAGGCCGACGTCGATGACGGCGAGGTCGTTCTCGATTGCAGTGACGGTGCCCCAAACAACATGCCCTTCGAAGCTGTCCGCTCCGCCAAGGGTCTGTTCGAGCATGGCCGCGAAATCGTCGCGGGTGGGATTTGCCGAGCTGGCCATAAGGTTATCAGTTCCTAGCGTTCAACGTTATTCCGGCCGGCCGGTTGTCTCCGGCGGTCTTGTGTTGGCCGAATCCGCCGTACCAGCCCCATGCCGGATACGGCACCCGGCGCACGGAAGAGAGCGAGGGAGAACCCCAGTCGCATTGCACTGCAACAAGGACTTCGCTTGAAAGCGAAAAGGGCGCGTGAGGCCATCCTCCGCGCCTTCCCTCGCGAGCAACCGCCCGCCGGACGGCGCGCGCCATAGCGCGGGACGCGCCGAGAGGCAAGCGCAAGGCCCCTCAGGTCGTATATCGGTTTGAATTTGCATCGTCGCGTTATGCTCGCCGGCCTCGATCCCGCTCCGCGCCGGATCGCAACAGGTCGATGGTCCGCCGTTCGAACGCTTGGGGTGATTGGGCCGCTTGCGCGAGTGTCGAACGATCGATCACCAGCGCGACGCGGCCATCGGCGAGCATCATTCCCTCGTCGCAGGCCGTGGCGAGCGTGCCCAGGTCGTGAAGGGCGGTGAGAAGCGTCAGCCCGCCATCCACCAGAGCCCGCAATGCCTGGCGCAGGTCGAATGCCGCGACGGGATCGAGCCAGTTGAAGGGCTCGTCCAGCACCACCAGGGACTGGCTGCCGGCGAACGCCAGTGCGATGGCGGCTCGCTGCCGCATTCCCGCGGAACAGTCCCCCACCCATTTGTGAAGCAACGGGTCGATTCCGAGCGCGGCGCGGACCGGGCCGAGGCGTTCGCACGCGGTTTCGATGCTGCCGCTCACGAGTTCGAGCAGGTCGCGGACGCGCAACGCGTCCGGCAGACGATCGCCGGGCGGTGCGAACCCGAAGCGTTGCGCGCGGGCCATTCGGTTTTCGACGAGGTCCGCGCCATCGATGATGCACGTTCCCGCGGCGAACGGCAGGCGTCCCGCGAGGGCGCGAAGGAGGCTCGTCTTCCCCGATCCGTTGGCGCCGATCAATCCGAACCAGCTTCCCGCCGGCACGACGAGGTCGACGTCATGGAGGACGCGGGTGCCGGATCGATCGACCGATGCTCCGGCGAGCTGGATCGCCGTGGTCACGCCAGCAGCCAGGTCGTGGGATTTGAACGGCGATGCAGATACCAGAGGATGGCGGCGACGATGAGCGGCAAGAGCATCGGCATCGCGATCCCCGCGAGGCACACCGCGCCGGTGCAGATGCTGACGAGCATGTCGGCGGTCCGCTTCGAATGGATGCGATAGGCGAGGATTCTGGTCGTCATCAGCACCAGTGCCGCCAGGACGGCACCAGAAATGACGAGGGCGACAAGCCTCTCGGACAGGACCAGGGACGCGAAAACGGTCAGGATGAGGAAGATCGAAAGGGGGCGAGCGTGGATGCCGACGATCCGACCGGCCGAGTATCCGGACTCCGTCATGAAGCGGACGACCTTATAGTCCAGCGTGGTGAGCAGGATGGCAGCCACCGCGCTCACCAGCCCGAGGAACGCCGCCATCGGGCCGGGTCCGATCGATCCGAGCAGCAGCAGGGGCAGGAGGGCCGGGATTGCGGCCAAGGCTCCCGAGATCGGCCGTCGCAGCAGACGCCCGACGGCTCGAAGGGAGGACGGCTGGCGAGGCGACGCGCCCGTAAGGGCCGTTCGGCACGCGACCTGGCAGATGCCGGCTCCGACCAGGTAGCCGATCGGTGCGAGAAGGGCGGCCGGCGGGTGACCGATCGCCGCGCCGATGGTCACCATGGCGCAGACCAACGCATGGATCGACAGGGCGTAGTGCCGGCGCGCATCTTCGGCCAGGGCATCAGCGGCGAGAACGCCGTCCTGCGAGTGAAAATCCATTCGGCGCTGGATCATCAGCGCCGCCCCCGCACCAGCCGCTGCGGCAAGAGCCACGACCGCCGTTGCCGCGAAGAGGAACGGCCGACCGGACAAGGCGGACCGCTCCGCGGCCAGAGCGATCGACAGGACCGCGAGCGCGATCAGCAGGTCGCCCCAGGAGGAGAAGGCGGAACGCAGTTCGTTGGCGACGATCATCCGGTCGTGTCGCAGAAGTCGCGCCTTCTTCCGGTCCGTCGCGTCCTCCATCAAATTCCCGGCCTCGCCGTTGAAACGCTTCTTCTATGGTCGCCGGGCGCCTCGCCCTCGGCGTCGATCAGCGTGGCCAGGCGCGTGGGTTCGTCGAGCGTGTCCATTGCGCGCTTGTGCGGCACCGCGGCGGCGGCGGCAATGGCTTCGCGCAAGGGGTGCTGCGCGCATGCAATCCGGACCGATCTTTCCCGCGCGGCCGGTTCCGAGGCATGCTATCCATATGGAAACCGGGCTGGGGGAGCCGCATGGCCGACGTGTTCGTCTCGTACAAGTCGGAGGACCGGGGTCGCGTGAAGCCGCTCGTCGCGGCGCTCGAGGCCGATGGCTTCTCGGTCTGGTGGGATGCGCAGATCGGCGCCGGCGACAAATGGCGCGAGACGATCGAGACCAACCTCACCGCCGCGAAATGCGTGATCGTCGTGTGGAGCGTGCGCTCGGTCGGGCTCGAAGGCCATTTCGTGCGCGACGAAGCGACGCGCGCACTCCGGCGCCACGCCTATCTGCCGGTGCGGATCGACGCGGTCGAGCCGCCGCTGGGCTTCGGCGAAGTCCAGGCGATGTCGATCGAAGGCTGGAAGGGCAGCCGCAAGGACGCGCGCTATCTGTCGATCCTCGAAGGCGTGCGCGCGCTCGTCGAGCGGCGGGCGACGGTGGCGGCCGCTGCGGCCACCCCCGCGCCGCGCAAGGGGATCGACCGGCGGATGCTGCTCGCGGGCGGGGGCGTCGCCGCGCTCGGAGCGGCGGGTGCCGCGACCTGGCTGCTCTGGCCGTCGCCGGTGCAGGCCGATACCAGCATCGCCATCCTGCCCTTTTCAAACCTCTCGGGCGATCCCGGCCAGGCCTATTTCGTCGACGGCCTTACCGAGGAGTTGCGCACGGCGCTCACCCAGATCCCGCAGCTCAAGGTGTTCGGCCGCACCTCGTCCGAGGCGGTGCGCGAGCTCGATCCGCGCGCGGCGGCGTCGAAGCTTGGCGTCGGCAACATCCTGACCGGCAGCGTGCGGCGTTCGGCCGACAAGGTACGCGTCACCGCGCAGCTCATCCGCGGCAGGGACGGGATCGAGCGCTGGTCCGACACCTATGACCGCCCGGCCGGCGACGCGATCGAGATCCAGACCGCGATCGCGAGGAGCGTCGCGCGTGCGCTGCAGATCCAGCTGACCGGGCTGGGCATCGACGCGCTCACGCTGGGCGGAACGCACAACGCCGAAGCGCATGACCTGGTGTTGCAGTCGATGACGGCGAAGCCGCTCGACTCGCCGGTGGCGGACCTGCGCCAGACGCTGGCGGTGGTCGACAAGGCGCTTGCGCTCGACCCCAGGTTCGGCCGCGCCTGGGCGGCGCGCGCCTATATCCTCATGAGCCTGTCCGACTATGAAGCGTCGCCGGCTACGGCGGCGGCGATGCTGCAGCAGGCCAAGGCCGCGGCGCAGCGCTCGCTCGACGTCGCGCCGGGGATGCCGGTGGGCTATGCGGTGCTTGGCACGATCCTGTCGTGGCAGCTCGACCTCGCCGGCGCGCGCAAGGCGCTGACCCAGGCGCTGGCGGGCAATGATCCGGTCGCGATGTCGGCGGCGGCGCGTTTCCTCGCGGCAATCGGCGAGGCGCAGCCGGCGCAGGACGCGATCGCGCGGGCGATCCAGCTCGATCCGCTCAACATCCAGCCCGAGGCGGCGCGCGTCGACATCCTCTATCGCTGCGGGCGTTTCGACGAGGCGCTCAAGGCCGCGCGCGCGGTGCTGGCCATCGAGCCGGACATGGATTGGGGCAACCAGCTGCTCGGCGACGTGTTGCTCCAGCTCGGCAAGCCGCGTGACGCACTCGCCGCCTATCGCCGCAGCAGCGAGGAGGGGGCGGGTCCCCCGGCGCGATTCGCGATCGTCCAGTGGCTGATCGGCGATCATGCCGAGTCCGATACACTCTATGCGCGCTACCGGGCGACGGCGGGCGACACGGCGCATTATCAATATGCCCAGATCGAAGCCCAACGCGGCCACAAGGATGCGGCGCTGGGCGAGCTGGAGCGCGCTTGGCAGTTCCGCGACCCCGGGCTCAAATATCTCCGCACCGATCCGCTGTTCGCGGCGCTGCGCGGCGAACAGCGGTTCACGGCGGTGCTCGCGAAGCTGGGGCTGCCGGGCTAACCCTCCCGCAGCATCGCCCGCGTCGCGCCGAGCCGCGCCAGCGCCTTGTCGAGCATCGCCTTGTAGCGCGGCTCCTCGCGGATCGGATGGAGGTCGGGATCGATCACGCAGTGGCGCAGGTGCGAGAGGCTCGCCTGGTCGAAATAGGCCTCGAGCAGGTCGAGCGCGCCCTGGTTGTCGCCGAGCTGCATCGCCAGCGCGCAGGCGAGGTTGTAGCGCATCAGGATATTGTCGGGCTCGAGCATCACCGCACGGTCGATCCATTCGCGCGCACGGTCCAGCTCGCCGAGCACTGCCAGCCCGCCCGCGCCCATGCCCATCGCGCCGCCGTTGGTCGGGTCCTGGGCGATCTCGCGCTCGACCCGCGACACGGTCATCTGGGCGGAGCGCTGAAGCGCTTCCTTGTCGCCGGTCGCTTCGTAGCAGGTCGTGAGCATGCTCGCGTCGTGATAGTCGGTGTCCATCAGCGAACAGGCTTTTTCGAAATAGGGGATCGATTCGGCGATGCGATCCTGGCGGAAGAGCAGGAACGCCATCTCCTTGTTGACCTCCCAGCTCTGAGGATCGAGCTGGAGCGCGGTCGCAAGCTCGCGGCTCGCGGCGTCGTGGTCGCCGGCGCCCTGGAAATAGCGCGCCTTGACGCAATAGGGCTCGGGGATGGCCGGATCGAGTTCGAGCGCGCGCTCGGCGGCGGGCATGCCGTTCTCGTCGACGCGGTGCCAGAAGCGCATCTCGGCCTGAGCGAGCGCCATCAGCGCCCAGGCCTTGGCGTAATTGGGATCGATCCCGATCGCGCGCTCGCAGATGCGGACGATCAGCTCGTCGCGGCGGCGATTGCCGACATTGCCGCTCACCCAATGGCGGCGTGCGAGCAGGTAGAGGTTGTAGGCGTCCGAATTGGTGGTGGTGCGCTGCTCGATCGCCTTCTTTTCCTTGGGCAGCAGCTTCAATTTGAGCGCGCCGACGATCGCCTTGGAGATCTCGTCCTGGATCGCGAAGATGTCGGTCAGGTCGCGGTCGTAGCGGTCGCCCCAGAGCTGGTGGTTGTTCGAACAGTCGATCAGCTGCGCGGTGATCCGCACGCGCTGCCCGGCCTTGCGCACGCTGCCCTCGACGATGTGGGTGACGCCGAGGTCGCGCGTCATCGCCGGCATGTCGATCGGCTTGCCCTTGAGCGCGAAGGCGGCGTTGCGCGCGATGATGGTGAGCGCCGAGACCTTGGCGAGGTCGATGATGATGTCCTCGCTGATCCCGTCGCTGAAATATTCCTGCTCGGTGTCGCCGCTCATGTTGAGCAAGGGGATGACGCAGACCACGGCGCGGGCGGAGGGCGGCGGGCCGCTCTCGGCCTGGGCCGCGGCCGGCGCTTGCGCGGCGCCGGCGAGCGAGGCGATGCTCGCCATCACCTTGCTCCAGCCCGGCGTGTCGGTCTCGCCATTCCAGCCGTTCAGATCGGCGCACTGGATCTGGTTGAAGGGCATCGGCGGCAGCACGCCGTCGAGGCTGACCTGCACCAGCGTCCCTGCCTCGCGCGCGGCATCGGCTTCGGCGCGGACCCATTGCGATCGCGTCGCTTCGCCCGACCAGAGCACCAGCACGGCCTTGGCCGCGGCGATCCGTTCCTCGATCACGTCGCTGTATGCGCGGTGCGCAGGCAATTCGTCGTCGCGCCACACGCCATAGCCCGCGCCGCGCAGCACTTCGCCCGCGACCTTCGCCAGCCGCTCGTTGGGGCGGGCATAGGAAATGAAGATGTCCGACATCAGCCGCCCGCCATCGCTGCCCCGCGCCCTTCGCCGGGCAGCGCGGCGCGCGACGCGCCGAGCCGTGCCAGCGCCTGGTCGACCATCGTCTGGAAGCGCGGGTCGTCGCGCACCGGGTCCATGTCGGGGTCGATCGACCAATGGCTGAGCTGGGGCAGGCTGAGATTGTCGAAATAGGGCGCGATCAGGTCGAGCGCGCCGTCATGGTCGCCGAGGCAGACGAGGCCGCAGGCGAGGTTGTAGCGCATCGTGAGGTTGTCGGGATCGATCAGGATCGCGCGCGCGGTCCATTCCTTGGTGCGTGCGGTCTCGCCGAGCAGCGCGAGGCTGCCCGCGCCGGTGCCGAGCGCGAAGCCGTTGCTCGGGTCGCTCGCCATCACCTTCTCGCAGCGCGCGACGGTGATCCGCGCCGCCCGGAGCGCGCCTTCGCTGTCGCCGACGCCCGAATAGCAGGTCACCAGCATGTTGGGGTCGTGGAAGTCCGACTCCATCAGCGCGGTGGCCTTTTCGAAATAGGGGATGGCATCGGCCATCCGGCCCTGGCGGAAGTAGAGGAAGGCGACTTCCTTGCTCACTTCCCAGCTCTCGGGATCGAGCTCCAGCGCCTGGTCGAGCACGGCGTTGGCCTCGGCGATCCTGCCTTCGTCCTGGAGGTAGCGCGCGCGGACGCAATAGGCCTCCGCGATGCCGGGATCGAGCGCGATCGCGCGGTCGGCCGGGGACAGCGCGTCGACCGACTCCATCCCGTGCCAGAAGCGCAGCTCGGCCTTGGCGAGCGCCATCAGCGCCCAGGCGCGGGCATAGCCGGGGTCGATCGCGGTCGCCTGCTCGCAGATGCGGACGACGGCCTTGTCGCGGCGCTGGTCGCCCTTGTTGCCGCTGATCCAGTGCTGGCGAGCGAGGAGGTAGAGGTTGTACGCCTCGGGATTGGTCGTCCCGCGCTGCTCGATCGCCTTCTTCTCCCTGGGGAGGAGCTTGAGCTGGAGCGCCGCGACGATCGCCTTGGAGATCTCGTCCTGGATCGCGAAGATATCGGTGAGATCCCGGTCGTAGCGCTCGGCCCAGAGCTGCTGGGCGTCGGCGCAGTCGATCAGCTCGGCGGTGATGCGAACGCGCGTGCCCGCCTTGCGCACGCTGCCCTCGAGCACATGCGTCGCGCCGAGATCGCGCGCGAGCGCGGCGAGGTCGACCGGCTTGCCCTTCAAGGTGAAGGCGGTGTTGCGCGCGACCACCGAGAGCGAGGAGACCTTGGAGAGGTCGACGATGATGTCCTCGCTGATCCCGTCCGAGAAATATTCCTGCTCGGCGTCGCCGCTCATGTTGAGGAAGGGGAGGACGCAGACCATCACCCGGCGCGACGGCGCGGGCGCGGCGGGCGCTTCGCCGGCGCTCACCGTGCCGACCAGCGTGGCGATGCTGCTCACCGCTTTCTGCCAGCCCGCCGAGCCGGTGTCGCCGCGCCAGCCCATCAGGTCGGCGCACTGGATCTGGTTGAAGGGCATCGGGGGCAGCACCCCGTCGATGCTGACCTGCACCAGCGTGCCCAGCTCACGCGCGGCATCGGCCTCGGCGCGCACCCATTGCGAGCGAACCGCATCGTTCGACCAGAGCACGAGCACGGCCTTGGCGGACTTGATCCGTTCCTCGATCACTTCGCTATAGGCGCGGTGCGCGGGCAGCTCGTCGTCGCGCCACACGCGATAGCCGGCGGCGCGCAGGGCCTCGCCCGCCGCCTTGGCGAGCGGCTCGTTGGGACGCGCGTACGAGATGAAGATGTCGGACATCAGGCGCCCTGCGGTCCGGAGGCCGACTCGGCCTGGGCGCTTCGCTCGCCAGGCAGGGCATTGCGCGTGACGCCGTGCCGGGCCAGCACCTGGTTCACCATCGCGTCGAAACGTGGATCGTCGCGCAGCCGGTCCATGTCGGGATCGACCCAGCAATGGAGAAGCTGAGTCATGCTGAACTCCTTGAACTGCGGCTCAAGCAGTTCGAACGCGGCGTCCAACTCGCCGAGCCGCACCATTCCGCAGGCGAGATTGTAGCGCATCGAGGCGTTCTCGGGATCGATCAGCATCGCGCGTTCGGCCCATTCCCGGGCGCGGCGCGCGTCGCCGAGCGCGGCCAGCGCATAGGCGCCGGTGCCCATCGCGAATCCGTTGCTGGGGTCCTGCGCGACGATCTTCTCGATGCGCGATACCGTGAGCTGTGCGGTGCGGCGGACGTTCTCGCCATCGCCGATCGCCGAGTAGCAGGTGTTCAGCATATTGGCGTCGTGGAAGTCTGTCTCCATCAGCGCCGTGGCCTTTTCGAAATAAGGGATGGCCTCGCGAACCTGCCCCTGGCGGAAGGTCAGGAAGGCGACTTCCTTGTTGACTTCCCAGCTGTCGGGGTCGTGGCGCAGCGCGGTGGCGAGTGCTTCATTGGCTTCGTCGAACTTGCCCTCCTCCTGAAGATACCGGGCGCGGACGCAATAGGCCTCGGCGATCTCGGGATCGAGCGAGAGCGCGCGCTCGGCGGCGGTGAGTGCGTCGACGCTGGCGATCCCGTGCCAATAGCGCAGCTCGCACTGGGCGAGCGACATCAGCGCCCAGGCTCGGGCATAATCCGGATCGATCGCCACGGCCTGCTGGCAGATGCGCACCACCACCTTGTCGCGGCGCTGGTCGCCCTTGTTGCCGCTGATCCAGTGCTGGCGAGCGAGGAGGTAGAGATTATAGGCCTCGGGGCTCGAGGTGCCGCGATGCTCGATCGCCTTCTTCTCCCTGGGGAGGAGCTTTAGCTGGAGCGCCGCGACGATCGCCTTGGAGATCTCGTCCTGGATCGCGAAGATGTCGGTCAGGTCGCGGTCGTAGCGGTCGGCCCAGATCTGGTGCCCGGCGGCGGCATCGATCAGCTGGGCGTTGATCCGCACGCGCTCGCCCGCCTTGCGGACGCTGCCTTCGAGCACGTGGGTGACGCCCAGGTCGCGCCCCAGCGCGCCATTGTCGATCTGCTTCCCCTTGAACGCGAAGGCGATGTTGCGCGCGACGATGGTGAGCGCCGAGACCTTGGCGAGATCGGTGATGATGTCCTCGCTGATCCCGTCCGAGAAATATTCCTGCTCGGCGTCGCCGCTCATGTTGAGGAACGGTAGCACGCAGATCACCACCTTGCGCGCGGGCGTCGTGCTCGGCGGGCCGGCCGGGGCATTGGGGAGAGCGACCGCGCCGGCGAGCGAGGCGATGCTGCTCACGGCCTTCTGCCAGCCGGGAAGCGATGCCTCGCCGGTCCAGCCCATCAGGTCGGCGCACTGGATCTGGTTGAACGGCATCGGCGGCAGCACCCCGTCGATGCTCACCTGCACCAGCGTGCCCAGCTCACGCGCGGCATCGGCCTCCGCGCGCACCCATTGCGAGCGAACCGCATCGTTCGACCAGAGCACGAGCACGGCCTTGGCGGACTTGATCCGTTCCTCGATCACTTCGCTGTAGGCGCGGTGCGCGGGCAGCTCGTCGTCGCGCCACACGCGGTAGCCGGCGGCGCGCAGGGCCTCGCCCGCCGCCTTGGCGAGCGGCTCGTTGGGACGCGCGTACGAGATAAAGATGTCGGACATTCGACGCCACTGCCCCCCGACAAACGTCTGATCGTTGTACCGGCTTGCCCCTTGTGAGCAAGCGCAGAAAATGGGGCCGGTTTCCGAGCGACGGACGCGGCTTACGCGCGCTGGCTCAGGTTAGTCCGCAGGGGTATCCGCCGGGGCGTCCGCGGGGGTGAAGGTATAGGTGATCCGGATGTTGACCCAGGATCCGACCAGCACCTTGCCGCCGACGCGCGGCGGGCGGACGAGGAACTGCCACGCGGCTTGCCGCACTGCACGCGCATAGCCCGATGCGCGCGGGCTCTCGCCCAGCTCGATGCAATCCTCGACATGCCAATGGTCGATCGTCCGGCAGGCGACTTCGCCCCAGCCGTCGCGCTGCGACTTGGGTGGGAGGTAGGTGTTGAGCTCGGCGTGGGTCGGCTCGCGGTACCATTCGGCGTAATAGAGCGGCTCGCCGTGCGGGCCCTTGCCCGAGGCGCGCGGCGTGTCGCCGGCGCGAATGCCCGAAGAGCCATTGTCGTCGCTCGACGCGCTATCGCCGGCAGCGACGGGCGCGGCGCTCTTGTTCCGGCCGATGTCCGAGGCGGCATAGTCGCTGCGAGTGAGATGGAGGAACGCATAGGGGGTCGGCGGCGGCTGGTCGGTCTGCGGCGGCGGGGTGGGGACGGGGATCGGCTTCTGCGCCGCCTGTTGCGTCGCACCACGACGGGTCGCCTGCGCCTCGGCCTTGCGCGTCTCCGGCGACTTGGTGGCGTCGCTCGAATCCTCCTCCTGCCCGGCGATGCCGAAGACCTTGGGGAATTCCTTCTTCTTCGGCGCGACCACGCTGGCGCCGAGATAGACGATCATCAGCGCGATCAGCAGCTCGATCAGCAGCGCGAGCAGGAAGGGCAGGCCGCGACGACGCACGCCCTCGCGCACGCGCTCCACCACGGTTTCGAACTCGATACGCATCTGGGAAAGGATCGTCCCCGCAGCCGGACGCACTCGCGCGACTCGCGCTCACGCCTCACCACGCGCATAGGGCGGCAAAACGTCGAGGTCGTGGCGAAAAAGCGCGCGGGTTCAGCCCGCCGCCTGTTCCTGCTTCCGCGCCATCGTCTCGTCGATCAGCGCCACGGCGCGCTGCACCGCGGCTTCGATCGACAGGAAGCTGGTGTCGAGGATCCTGGCGTCGGCGGCGGGGACCATCGGGGCATGCGGGCGCTTGGCGTCGCGCTCGTCCCTGGCCCGGATGTCGGCCAGCACTTTGTCGAGGCTGGTGAGGATGCCGCGCTTGCGAAGCTCGAGGTGGCGGCGCTGGGCGCGGATCATCGGCGTCGCCTTGACGAACAGCTTTACGTCCGCCTCGGGCGCGATCACCGTGCCGATGTCGCGCCCGTCGAGCACGGCGCCGCCGGGCTGCGCGGCGAACTTGCGCTGGCGCAGCAGCAGCGCCGCGCGCACCAGCGGATGCGCGGAGACCACCGAGGCGGCCTTGCCCACTTCCTCGCTCTTCAGCCAGGGATCGTCGAGGATGAACTCGTCGAAGCCGCACGCCGAGACCGCGTCGGCTTCGTTCGCGGGATCGAGTTCGTGGCGCAGCACGGTCGCGCCCACCGCGCGATAGAGCAGCCCGGTGTCGAGGTGCGGCAGCTTGTAATGGCGCGCAAGGGCCCGGGCGATGGTGCCCTTGCCCGATGCGGCGGGTCCGTCGACGGCGATGATCATGCTTTTAGGTCGGAGCCCTGAGTGAGTCGGTCAAGGGTGGCGAAGAAATTCGGATAGCTGGTCGAGACCGGCGCGGCATCGTCGAGCGTGACCGGCGACCGGGCTGCCATCGCGGCGATCGCGAGGCTCATCGCGATCCGGTGGTCGAGCTTCGTCGCGATCGTGCCGCCGCCGGGCAGCGCCTCGCCGCCCGAGCCCTGGATCGCCAGCCCGTCCTCATATTCCTCCACGCTCACGCCGATGGTGCCCAATGCTTCGGCCATGGTTGCGATCCGGTCCGATTCCTTGACGCGCAGCTCGTGCGCGCCGCGCGCGATCGTCCGGCCCTCGGCCAGCGCGGCGGCGACGAAGAGGATCGGATATTCATCGATCATGCTCGGCGCCAGATCGGGGGGCACGTCGATCGCGGCGAGCGGTGCGTGACGCACGACGAGGTCCGCGACCGGCTCGCCGCCGACGGTGCGCGCGTTGGTCTCGGCGATGTCCGCGCCCATCATCCGGAGCGCGGTGATCAGGCCGGTGCGCGTCGGGTTGAGGCAGACGTTGACGATCGTGACCTCCGAGCCCGGGACGATCGAGGCCGCGACCATCCAGAAGCCCGCCGAGGAGGGATCGCCGGGGACCGTGATCTGCTGGGGCTTGAGCTCGGCCTCGCCGGCGATCGAGATGACCTTGCCCTCGGGGCTGTCCTCGACATTGATCGTCGCGCCGAAGCCGCGGAGCATGCGCTCGCTGTGGTCGCGGGTCGGCACCGGCTCGATCACCTGGGTGATCCCCGGCGTGTTGAGCCCGGCGAGCAGCACCGCCGACTTGACCTGCGCCGAGGCGACCGGGAGCGTGTAGTTGATCGGCACCGCGGGCGCGATGCCGCGGAGCATGAGCGGGAGGCGTCCCCCGGGGCTCGCGCCGATCGACGCGCCCATCTGCGACAGCGGCTCGATCACGCGCCCCATCGGGCGCTTGGACAGCGAGGCGTCGCCGGTGAAGGTGACGGTGATCGCGTGGCTCGCGACCAGCCCCATCAGCAGCCGCGTCGAGGTGCCCGAATTGCCCATGTCGAGCGCCGATTCGGGCTGGAGCAGCCCGCCCACGCCCACGCCCCAGACGCGCCAGATGCCGTCGTCGCTGCGGTCAATGATGCAGCCCATCGCGCGCATCGCGGCGGCGGTGGCGAGCACGTCCTCGCCTTCGAGCAGTCCCTCGATCCGGCTCTCGCCCACCGCGAGCCCCGCGAACATCAGGCTGCGATGGCTGATCGACTTGTCTCCGGGCACGGTGAGGGACCCGCGTAGCGGACCGCGCGCGGAAAGGGTCATCGGACGGGGGATCGAGCCATGCATCGCGCGCGGCTTTGACACCGGGCTTGCACCATGGCAAGGCGCCCCCCACTTTGCGCCGCTCGCTCACGCGGTTTGAGCCTGCGTGCGCACAATCATCAATTTCGAATAAGCTGAAAGAGGCACAGATGGTGAAGCCGGAATGGGGCACGAAGCGCGGGTGCCCGAAGTGCGGTACGCGTTTCTACGACCTGGGCAATGACGAACCGGTGACCTGCATCAACTGCGGCTTCGCCTGGGCGCCCGAGCCCATCCTGAAGTCGAAGCAGCCGCTGCCGTTCGAGCAGGTCAAGTCCGTCGACAAGGCCGAGGTCGAGACCGAGGACGCGGATCTGGGCGACGAGGATCTGGACATCGGCGGCGACGACGACGAGCCCTCGCCCGACGACGATGTCGATCTGGGCGGTGACGACGACCTGGGCGTCGAGACCGGCGGCGACGACGACGAGCAGTAAGCTGCGATTGCGCATGCCGCGAGCGCTTGCCACGCTCGCGGCATGAGCCCGTTCACGGACAAATCCGCGCGGCACGATCACGATGCTCGCGGCCGAAGCCGGTACGCAGCATGCCTATTTGAGTGCTGTTCCAGCCAATAAACAGGTTTGTCATGCTGAACTTGTTTCAGCATCCACCCCGCCTCCAGGCGATGTCGCCCGTGGAGGTTCAGACGCTGAAACAAGGGCCTCTTTGAAGCAGGTGGGGCGCTGCCTCCCGAGCCGTCATCCCGGCGAAAGCCGGGACCCAGGGCCACGAGCGATATCCTAGACTCCCCGCACCCCGAACGGCAGCAGCGCTTCGTACACCGCGAGCGGCGGCGCGCCAGCGACGGGGAGGCCGCGGCGGAGCAGGAAGGTATGGCGGACGATCTCCGCCTGCTGCTCGAGGCCGTAGCGTTCGAACGGCTGGCCGGGCTTCATCGCATAGTCGTAGCGGCAGAAGGGATGGCGCTTGAGCGGCAGGAAGATGCCCTGCTGCCATTGCCAGATGTGCGTCATCTCATGGAGGAAGTCGCTCTGCGCGCCGGGATTGGCGTGGGCGAAATCCTCCGAATAGGTGCCGCCGGCGGGGTGGTAGTGGATCGTCCCCATCGGCGCCATGATCGTGCGCCTGGGCTGGAAGAAGATCCATTTGCGATTGGCGACGCGCGCCTGCGCATAGTCGATCGCGCCGCCGAAGATCGTGCGGGCGAGCTCGGCCTCGCCTTGGGTCAGCGGACGATCGGGATCCATCGGGCGCTCCGCGGTTGGATTCCCGTGCGGCATAGCGCATAGGCGGCGCTCCGTACCAGCGTCAGGAGGCTTCCATGAACCAGAGCAAGCAGACCCTCGCCCGTCCCGCTTCCTCCCGCATGGTGTCCCATGGCTTCGCTGCTCACGATCGACTCGCTTTCCGCCGCCACGCCTGACGGCGCGACGCTCTTCCATGGCCTGACGCTCTCGGTCGGTACCGAGCGGATCGGGCTGGTCGGGCGCAACGGATCGGGCAAGTCCACCCTGCTGCGCATCATCGCCGGCGAGGATGCGCCCGCTTCGGGCAGCGTGGCGCTCGCCGGGCGGGTGGGCACGCTCGAGCAGCACTGGTCCGGCGAGCTTTCGGTCGCCGAGGTGCTCGGCGTGAACGAGATGCTGGCGCGCCTCGCCCGGATCGCGGCGGGGGAAGGCGAGAACGCCGATTTCGACGAGGCCGACTGGACGCTCGAGCCGCGGATCGAGGCGGCGCTCGCCGAGACCGGGCTCGCCGCGATGCCGCTCGACCGGCGCGTCGAAACGCTGAGCGGCGGCGAGCGCACGCGCGTCGGCATCGCGCGGCTGCTGCTCGACGCGCCCGACCTGCTGCTGCTCGACGAGCCGACCAACAACCTCGACGCCGACGGCCGCGCGGCGGTGGCGGCGCTGCTCGCGGGCTGGCGTGGCGGCGCGCTGGTCGCGAGCCACGACCGCGCGCTGCTCGAAGGCGTCGATCGGATCGTCGCGCTCTCGCCGCTCGGCGCGCGCGTTTTCGGCGGCGGGTGGAGCGGCTACGCCGAGGCGCGCGCCGCCGAGCGCGGGCGCGCCGAAGCCGAGCTCGACCGCGCCGGCGCCGCGGTGAAGGGCGCCGAGGCCCAGGCCCAGCACGCGCGCGAGCGCCAGGCGCGGCGCGACAGGGCCGGGCGCGCCTATGCCGCGTCGGGCTCGGCGCCCAAGATCCTGCTCGGCCGCCAGAAGGAGCGCGCCGAGAACAGCGCGGGGCGTGGTGAGCGCGTCTCCGACCGCACGGTCGATGCGGCGGGCGAGCGGCTCGATGCGGCGCGCGCGCAGGTCGAAGTGGTGACGCCGCTGGTGATCGACGTGCCGCCGACCGGCCTGCCCTCGGGCCGGCGGCTGCTCGCGATGGAGGCAGCGTGCGTGGGGGTGGGCGAACGGCTGCTCGGGCCGTGGACGCTTGAGATCGCCGGGCCCGAGCGCGTCGCGGTGCTCGGGGCCAACGGCTCGGGCAAGACCAGCCTGCTCCGCGCGGCGATCGGCGAGCTGCCGCTTGCCTCGGGCAGCGTCTGGCGCGCCGAGGGTCGGCTGGCGCTGCTCGACCAGCATGTCGCGCTGCTCGATCCCGCCGCGACGATCCTCGCCAATTTCCGCCGCCTCCACCCGGGCCTCACCGAGCGCGAGGCGCATGCCGCCTGCGCGCGCTTCGCCTTCCGCAACAAGGATGCGCTGCGCATCGCTGGCACGCTCAGCGGCGGCGAGCGGATGCGCGCGGGGCTCGCCTGCGTGCTCGCCGGGGCCGAGCCGCCGCAGCTGCTGCTCCTCGACGAGCCGACCAACCACCTCGATCTCGACTCGGTCGAGCTGCTCGAATCGGCGCTGCGCGACTATGACGGCGCGATCCTCGCCGTAAGCCATGACCCCGGCTTCCTCGACGCCCTCGGCATCGAGAGAAATATTGTTGCGGGATGAGACCAATCGAGCCCCTCGGGGCTGAGATTGCCTCTACAATGGAGGTAGTTGCGTCTCACCTCCCGTGGGCGCCAGTGCGAGTTAACCTTCGAGAATGTGGCGGTATTTCAAAGGGGTGACGCGATCCGAAGCGTGCGACCGAAAGGCCGCCCGCGTCCGCCTGCCCGCCGTTTTCGCGCCATGCTGAAGCGCATTCCTCCCAAGGAGGTGACGCTGGGCATGTTCGTGCACAGCCTCGAGGGCGAATGGCTCTCGCATCCCTTCTGGCGCAAGAAGTTCCTCGTCACCAAGAGCACTCAGCTCGACGAGCTGCGCCGCAGCGGCGTGCGGCACGTCGTGGTCGACGTCGGCCGCAGCGTCGATGCGCCGATGGTGACGCCGCTGCGCCCGGCCGTGCGCCGCGCCGCGCCGCAGCAGAAGACCGAACGCTATGTCGCCGACCTCCAGCACACCAATCGCGTCGTCGCCGATGCGCGGCGGCTGATGAAGGGCGTGTTCGAGCGCGCCGCCGACGGCGAGGCGACCGCGGTCGCAGAAGTCGAGGCGGTGGTCGAATCGATCTCCGACACGCTCGACCGCAACCGCGAGATGCTGCTCGGCGTGGTGCGGCTGCGCTCGCGCGACGAATATACCTATTTCCACTCGGTCTCGGTCGCGACGCTGATGATCAACTTCGCGCGCGAGCTGAAGCTGCCCGAGGAAGTCGCGCGGCTGATGGGGATCGCGGGGCTGTTCCACGATCTCGGCAAGATGCGCGTCGCGCCGGCGATCCTGAACAAGCCCGGCCGCCTCACCGTCGAGGAATTCGCCGAGATCAAGAACCACCCGGGCTATGGCCACGAACTGCTCAAGCTGACCGACAACGTGCCGGCGATCGCGCTCGACGTGTGCCTGCACCATCACGAGAAGATGGACGGAAGCGGCTATCCGCACGGGCTGAAGGAAGGCGAGATCAGCCTTGCCGCGCGGATGGGCGCGATCTGCGACGTCTATGACGCGCTCACCGCTGCGCGGCCCTACAAGGATGCGTCCTCGCCGGTCGCCGCGATCGCGATGATGGCGAACTGGAAGGGGCATTTCGACACCGACCTGCTGTTCCGCTTCATGAAGAGCATCGGCGTCTTTCCGGTCGGCATGCTGGTGCTGCTGCGCTCGGGTCATCTCGCGATCGTGCGCGACAACGGCCGCCGCGCGAGCCGCGCACGCCTGTCGCTCTTCTACGACATCCACGACAAGCAGCTGATCCCGACGCACGAAATCTACCTGTCGGACATCAAGGGCACCAATCTGATCGTCGAGCCGGCGAACCCCGAGGCCTATGACCTGCCGAACTGGGGGGCGCTCAAGGACGTGCTGCTGAGCGGGCGCGACCCTTCGCTGGGTTGAGCGATTTCAGGGCCGCGGGATGCGCTTGCCCTTGGTGCGGCTGGTGAGGTGGAAGCGGCCGCAACGATCACACCGATAGGGCCTGAGGGCAAGGCCGCTCGCCTCGACCGTGCGAAGGGCCGCGGCTTCGTCGGCGAAGCGGGCCTTGCGGGCACAGACGCTCAGCCGCGTGCGCATCGCGCCGCTCAGACCTCGCCCATCCCCTCCTGCACCATGTCGACTTCGCGTACCCCGCGCAGGCGGCGGGCGGCGTTGACCAGCTCGCGCAGCTTCTCGCGGCGGGCGCGGGCATGGGCGACGTCGCGGATAACCAAAGGCGCGTCGCGCGTGGTCTCGTCGGACGAGGTGATCGTGATCGTGCCGATGTCGGCCATCTGGTTGATCACCGAGAAATCGATCCGCACGTCCTTGATCCGGTAGAGCTCGATCTCGTCGATCGACTTCTGGAGGATGCCCTTCTCGAGGATCAGCCGGTCGTCGGTGAGCGTATAGGTGACGCCGAGGTTGATGATCCACTTGACCAGCAGGATGACCAGCCCGACGCCCACCAGGCAGAGGATCAGCGTGCCCCAGCCCGCGAGCGTGCCGGTCAGCCAGCCGAGCGTCGAGGAACGGAAACGGTCGATCGGCTGGCTCATCGCTTCGGACTCCTCAGTTCGGCTCGGGATCGCCCGCGCCCACCACCATCGCGCTCACTGTTAGCTTCTTGCCGTCGGCGAAGTCGAGGGTGAGGGGCACCTTCGCGCCCGGCTTCACCGTCGGCGCGACGTCGAACAGCATGACGTGGCGGCCGGCCGGCGCGAACTTCACTTCGCCGCGCGCCGGAAGCGCGACGTCCTTGACCGGCTGCATGCCGGTCATCGACGCGCCCATGTTCGCCATGGCGTCATGGTCCATCCCCGCCATGGCGCCATGGTCCATCTCCATCGTCTCGTGCATCTCGGCGCGCACCGCGAAGGGGGCGGAGACCTTGACCAGGGTGCCCGCGCTCGAGCCGCCGTGGAGGGTGAAATAGGCCGCGCCCGGATTGCCGGCGACCGCGGGCAGGCGAACCCAGGCATGGTCGACCGTGGGATCGGCGGGGGCCTGCTGGCACGCCGCCACCAGCACCGCTGCTGCCAGGCCGAAGGTGATGCGCATGCGAAGCTCCTCTCCCAAATCGGGAATTGCGATGTCGATGCCCTATAAAGCCGCCCGACTTGCGGCAAGCGCATCGGCACCTATATCGACAGCCGTAACCGGCCGCGTCGCCTCTTTTGGGACGCGGCTTTCACGTGAATTCGAGTGGGGGCCAACGAGGGACCATGGCTAAAGTAATCGGAATCGACCTGGGCACGACCAACAGCTGCGTCGCCGTGATGGAAGGCGGCAAGCCGAAGGTGATCGAGAATGCGGAAGGTGCGCGCACCACGCCGTCGATCGTCGCCTTCGCCAAGGACGGCGAGCGCCTCATCGGCCAGCCGGCCAAGCGCCAGGCGGTCACCAATCCCGACAATACCGTGTTTGCGGTGAAGCGCCTGATCGGCCGCCGCTTCGACGATCCGGTGACCAGGAAGGACACCGAGCTGGTGCCCTATTCGATCGTCCGCGGCCCCAATGGCGACGCCTGGGTGAAGGCGGGCGGCGAGGACTACAGCCCGTCGCAGATCTCGGCCTTCATCCTGCAGAAGATGAAGGAAACCGCCGAATCGTACCTCGGCGAGACCGTTTCGCAGGCCGTCATCACCGTTCCGGCCTATTTCAACGACGCGCAGCGTCAGGCGACCAAGGACGCCGGCAAGATCGCGGGCCTCGAAGTGCTCCGCATCATCAACGAGCCGACCGCGGCGGCGCTCGCCTATGGCCTCGAGAAGAACGACGGCAAGACGATCGCGGTCTATGACCTCGGCGGCGGCACCTTCGACATCTCGATCCTCGAGATCGGCGACGGCGTGTTCGAAGTGAAGGCGACCAACGGCGACACCTTCCTGGGCGGCGAGGACTTCGACTCCAAGCTCGTCCAGTATCTCGCCGACGACTTCAAGAAGGCGGAAGGGATCGACCTCACCAAGGACAA
>NZ_JAGHZV010000031.1:0-10375 GCF_017745215.1 Sphingomonas sp. | reverse complement strand
GATCGACGAAGTGGTGCTGGTCGGCGGCATGACCCGCATGCCCAAGGTGCGCCAGGTCGTGAAGGAGTTCTTCGGCAAGGAGCCGCACACCGGCGTGAACCCCGATGAGGTGGTGGCGATCGGCGCGGCGATCCAGGCCGGCGTGCTCCAGGGCGACGTCAAGGATGTGCTGCTGCTCGACGTGACTCCGCTGAGCCTCGGCATCGAGACGCTGGGCGGCGTGTTCACCCGCATGATCGACCGCAACACGACGATCCCGACCAAGAAGTCGCAGACCTACTCCACCGCTGACGACAATCAGCAGGCGGTGACGATCCGTGTCTTCCAGGGCGAGCGCGAGATGGCGGCGGACAACAAGCTGCTCGGCCAGTTCGACCTGGTCGGCATCCCGCCGGCGCCGCGCGGCGTGCCGCAGATCGAAGTGACGTTCGACATCGACGCCAATGGCATCGTCAACGTGTCGGCGCGCGACAAGGGCACCGGCAAGGAGCAGCAGATCCGCATCCAGGCCTCGGGCGGCCTCAACGAAGCCGACATCGAGCAGATGGTGCGCGATGCCGAGAAGTTCGCCGAGGAGGACAAGAAGCGCCGTGCGGCGGCCGAGGCGAAGAACAACGCCGAGAGCCTGATCCACACGACCGAGCGCCAGCTCGTCGAGAATGGCGACAAGGTCGACGCGTCGCTCAAGGCCGAGATCGAAGCGGCGGTGGCGGAAGCCAAGGCCGCGGTCGAGGCCGGCGATCCGGATGACATGCAGGCCAAGGCGCAGAACCTCGCCCAGGTGGCGATGAAGCTGGGCCAGGCGATCTACGAGAAGCAGCAGCAGGCGGAGGCGTCTCCGCAGGCTGGTCCGTCCGCGGCCGGTTCCGAGGCGGGCGGCGAGGAAGTCGTCGATGCCGAATTCTCGGAAGTGGACGAGAACAAGGGCTGAGTGCATGCTCCCTCTGCACCACTTTCGCCATCTTCGGCGGGGTGGTGCGGGTAGGGGGCGTATGGGGCGGGCATGACCGAAGTCGATTATTACGAGCTGCTCCAGTGCGAGCGCACCGCTGACGACGCCACGATCAAGGCGTCGTACCGCAAGCTCGCGATGCAATATCACCCCGACAAGAACGGCGGGTGCAAGGACAGCGAGGCCAAGTTCAAGGCCGTCAGCGAAGCCTATGAGGTGCTGAAGGACCCGCAGAAGCGCGCGGCCTACGATCGGTTCGGCCATGCCGCGTTCAAGAACGGCGGCGGTGCGGGGCCGGGCGGCGGCTTCGGCGGCGGCGGCGCGGACTTCGGTGCGTTCAGCGATATCTTCGAGAGCGTGTTCGGCGAGTTCATGGGCGGCCGCGGCGGCGGGCGCCAGGCGCGGCGGGGCGCGGACCTCCGCTACGACATGGAGATCAGGCTCGAGGACGCCTTCCACGGCAAGAAGGTCGACATCACCGTCGACGTGTCGAGCGCGTGCGAGGCGTGCGACGGCTCGGGCGCCAAGCCCGGCACCCAGGCCAAGGGCTGCGCGACCTGCGGCGGCCACGGCAAGGTGCGCGCCAGCCAGGGCTTCTTCACGGTCGAGCGGACCTGCCCGGCCTGCCACGGCGCGGGCGAAGTGATCGCCGATCCCTGCCCGAAATGCCATGGCGACGGGCGGGTCGAGAAGACCAAGACGCTCACCATCAACATCCCGCCGGGCGTCGACGAAGGCACGCGCATCCGCCTGACCGGCGAAGGCGAGGCCGGCGCGCGCGGGGCGCCCGCGGGCGACCTCTACGTCTTCCTCCACCTCGCCAAGCATTCGATCTACGAGCGCGAGGGCAGCAACCTCCACGCGCGCGTGCCGATCAGCTTCACCACCGCGGCGCTGGGCGGCGAGATCGAGGTCCCCGATCCGTCCGGCGAGCTCCACAAGATCCGCATTGCGGCGGGCATCCAGTCGGGCCGCGAGCTGCGCCAGCGCGGCGCGGGCATGCCCGTGCTACAGGGCCGCGGCCGCGGCGACCTGGTCGTGCAGATCGACGTCGAGACGCCGACCAAGCTCTCGGCGAAGCAGCGCGAGCTGCTCGAGGAATTCCGCAGGACCGAGACCGGCGACGAATGCCCCGAGGCGCAGGGCTTCTTCGCGCGCGTGAAGAAGGCGGTGGGCGGCTGAGCGCCTTACCAAGGTGAATAATCGCTGTCGGTTGGGTTCAGGAACGTAACAGTCGCGAGTCGCTACAACCCGAATCACTGGAGGGCGGTACCCCCGCCCGCTGAGATTCGAGGAGGAAGAGTCATGCGCAAGTTCATTCTGGGCCTCGCTGCCCTCACCGTCGCCGTCCCCGCCCTGCCCACCGCGGCGCTGGCCCAGCACTACGACCGCGGCGGCTATGAGCAGGAGTATCGCGGCGACTATCGCGACCATCGCGACTATCGTGGCGACCACCGCGGCGCCTATTCGCGCTACTACGACAACCGCGGCTACTACAGCGGCCCGAGCTGGCGCGGCAACGACGGCCGTTACTATTGCCGCCGTTCGGACGGTACCACTGGCCTGATCGTCGGCGCCGCCGCCGGCGCGCTGATCGGCCGGGGCGTCGACACTCACGGCGAGCGCGCCACCGGCACGATCCTGGGCGCGGTGCTCGGCGCGGTGATCGGCAAGTCGATCGACCAGGGCGGCCGCGGCGGGCGCTACTGCCGCTAATCCTTTCACCCGAGGAGGCGGCGGGGCGCGGGACTTGGGTTCCGCGCCCCGCTTCGCGTCAGCCGCCCAGCAGCTCGGCGAGCGCGCGACCGATCGTGTAGCGCGAATAGGGCTTCTGGAGGATCCGCACGCTCGCCAGGTCGGGCGGCAGTTTCAGCTGCTCGCCATAGCCGGTAGCCAGCACGAAGGGCACGCCCTTCGCCCGCAGCGCCTCGGCGACCGGGATGCTCGTTTCGGCACCCAGGTTGACGTCGAGGATCGCGACCTGGAAGGTCTCGCGTGCCACTTCGTCGAGCGCGGCGGCGACGCTGCTCGCCGTCACCACGCGCGTCGCGCCGAGGCGCGTGAGCACATCCTCGGCATCCATTGCGATGATCAGGCTGTCCTCGACGAGCAGCGCGATGCCGTGCAGCACCGCGGTCTCCAGGCTCTCGTCCACCACTTCGCCGGGCGCGGGCACGAAGTTGAGCATCGCACCCGACGAATCCTGCACCGCGATATGGCGCGCGGGGATGAAGAAATCGGCCTCGAGGCCCGCGGTCTCGAAGCGGACCTGCGCGCGCCCCCCGAGGTCGTACGGGATCGAGCGCTGGATGATCGTCGATCCGAAGCCCTGCCGCCTGGGCGGCTGCACCGCCGGCCCGCCGATTTCGCGCCATTCGATCAGCAGGTCGCCGTCGTCGTCGATCCGCCAGCCGATCTTGACCCCGCCATTGTCCGACAGCGCGCCGTATTTGGCCGAGTTGGTCATCAGTTCGTGGAAGACGAGCGCGAGCGTCGAAAAGGCCTGGGGCTGGAGCAGCACCGGCGGGCCCGAGCAGTTGAGCCGCGTGCTCTTGCCGACGAGATAGGCGGCCGCCTCGGTCTCGATCAGCCGCGAGAGCGGGGCGGGGTTCCAGTGGTCGCGCGTGATCTGGTCGTGCGCGCGCGCCAGGCTCTCGATCCGGCCCTCGAGCAGCGCGATCATCCCGCGCGCATCGGCCTCGGGATCGAGCGACTGGCGGACGAGCCCTCGGATCAGGCTCAGGATGTTGCGCACGCGGTGGTTGAGCTCGGCGATCAGCAACTCCTGCCGCTCGGAGGCGCGGCGGCGCTCCTCCTGCGCGTCGTCGGAGAGTCGCAGCACCACTTCGATCAGCGAGCCGCGCAGCATCTCGGCGACGCGGATCTCGCTTTCGTTGAACGGCTCGGAGCGGCCGCGGACTTCCTGGCTCCACAGTGCGAAGCTCTGCCGCGGCGTCAGTCGCGGGCCATTGGGGCCGAGCCGCGCGGGCTTGTGCGGATCGCCCGCCCAATGGACGGTGCGCACCTTCTCCTGGCGGAACAGCAGCACATAGTCGCGCGGGCTCCGCGAGATCGGGATCGCGAGCACGCCCGCGGCGACATCGTCATAGTCCGAGGCCGAGGGCAGCGTCTCCGCGATCCGGTCGGTCGCGAAGATCCGACCCGAGGCCATGGCATTGAGGCGCCGCACGATCGAGGGCAAGGCCTCGCCCGGCGGCGTCATGCCGCTGAACGACACCTTGCCGTCGATCCAGATGCCGATCCCGTCGCACGGGATCGTCTCGCGCAGCGTCTGGCCCAGCCATTCGCTGTTCTCGAGCAGCCCCGAATCGCCGGCGATCGCCGCGAGCATCCGGTCGCTGCTCGCCCGCGCGCGCGTCTCATAGGCCGAGAGTTCCTTGCGCTCGCGGCTCTCGAGCTTGAGCGCGAACATCTGGCCGAACAGCTCGGCGATCGAGCGTCGCTCGAAATTGGGCAGCTGCACGCCGTTGTAGTGATGGCAGGCGAACAGGCCCCAGAGCCTGCCCTCCACGATGATCGAGATCGAGAGCGAGGCGGCGACGCCCATGTTCCTGAGATATTCGATGTGGATCGGCGAGACCGAGCGCAGCACCGAGAGCGACAGGTCGAGCGGCGCGCCGATCTCGTCGCGCTGGGGGATGATGCGCACCGGATCGGCGTCGACGTCGGCGATGATCCGGAAGGGGGTGCGCAGATACAGGCGGCGCGCCTGCTGCGGGATGTCCGAGGCGGGGTAGCGCAGTCCCAGGAAGCTGCCGATCCCCGAGCGCGCCGCCTCGGCGACGACGCTGCCCGAACCGTCGGTGTCGAAGCGATAGACCATAACCCGGTCGAAGCCGGTGAGCGCGCGGATCTGGCGTGCGCCTTCGCGGAAGAAGGCGGTCGCGTCGATCGTCTCGTCGAGCCGCGCCATCATCGCGCGGATCGCGCTGGCGGCATCGGTGCTGCCCTCGGCGGTCGAGGGCTCTCCCTCGAGGATGATGCCTTCGCCTTGCATGTGGATCGCGAAGTCGAAGCGGCGCTGCTCGGGGCCGATCGTCACGCCGAACACCCGCTCGACCGCGTCGGGGCCGCGCAGCATCGCGAGGCGGTTGCGCAGCAGGTGGATCGCGCCGTCGCCGAGCAGCGGCTCGGCATGGGTGCCGAGCAGTTCCTCGGCGGGCGTGCCGAAGAAGTCGGCGATGTTGGCCGAGGCGCGGCGGACCAGCCAGTCGTTCGACAGCGCGAGCAGGAAGCCGAAGGGCTGGATCGCGCCGAGCTCGTGGATCGGCTCGCGATCGCAATTGGTCAGGTCGACCTCGAACGACTCGTCGCGATCGCTCATGCGGCGAGCCACCGCTCGCCCGAGCGCTCGAACGCGCCGAAGCAATCGTGCGCGGCGCTCAACGCGTCGTCCATGGCGCGGTTGTCCTCGAGCATCGCATCGATGCGGCTCAATAGAGACTGCCAGGCGCCGGGGCTCTCACCTGCATCGAGGAAACGCCGGGGAAATCCGGGGTTTGCGCGGCGCGCGAGGACCTTCGCGCCCAGCCGCGAGCCTTCGAGGACGTAGAGCGTGCCGGCGATCGCGGCGCCGGTGCTTGCGAGCGGAGCCGGGGTTTCGGCGAGGTCGATGCCTGCCTCGGCGCAGTCGGCGCGGAGCAATTCGCCGCGCCGGCCTTCGTCCCAGCCGGGGAAGACCCGTTCGGCGCCCACTTCCGCGAGACGGGTCTCGATGGGGAGAAGCGCTTCGGCATGCGCGCCGAGGAAGGCGGCGTAGCTCGCGCGGTCCTGCAGGTCGAAGCGCGAGAAGAGCGCGTCGATGCGCGCGTGCGCGGCCGCGGTTCCCGCGCGCAAGGTGCGATGAGCCGCGTTCACTGGCGGAAGGGGTCGACAGGCATGAACCGCATCAATGCGACGATGCGCCGAAGGTTCCGGCTCAATGCCCCGTCGCGCTCCAGTGCGGCGGATCGCTGAGCAGCTTGATCACCTTGTAGCCCGCGCCGAGCTTGTGGAGCGTGGTGTTGGTTTCGCCGCTGCGCGGGGCGCCGATCTCCTGCGCCTTGCCGGTGGCGTCCTTGATCTTGAGAATGCCGTTCCAGCCGATCGTCATGTCGATCGCGCGGCCCTCGATGTGGAGCGAGGTGAGCGAAGGCTCGAAGGCGATGCCGAACAGGTCGACCATCTCCTGCGCGCCATTGCGCGACTTGGCGAGGTCGCCATGGTCCCAGGCGATCGCGCAGCCGGGGATGGCGGGGACGCCTTCGGGCTGGATCCCGCCCTTCGCGACGCGCCAGCTGTAGTGCATCAGCTGGGCGCGGACCGCGTTGCGTCGCGTGGCCGAGACGGTGACGCTGGCGCCGGCGTCCTTCAGCGCCTGGACGAACTTCGCGGCATTGTCGCCGAACGGCTTGGCGAGGTCGGCGATCGCCGCGCTGTTGGGGAAACGCGCTTCGTTGGCATGCCACCAGTCGGCGCCGCTGAAGGGCGAGGAAGCGGGTGGCGCGAGGCCTTGGCCCGCGTCGAGCGCCTTCCAGGTCTTCCCGCCGGGGTCGATCTTGCCGTCGGGGCTGGCGATGCCGAGCACGCCGCGCTGATAGGCCTGTATCGTCAGGATCGTGTCGACGTCGACAATGCCGTCGGCGGTGAGCGGCGGCTCGTGCCGGGCGGCGAGGTAGCGGTTGAGCAGCCCCTCGACGACCAGCACGTCCGCCCTGGCGTTTACCCCGCCGCTGCCCACCGAAGCCCCGATCCCCGCCATGCCGCTCTCCCCTCGTGGGAAGCGGCGTAGCGGGTCGATTCCATCATTTCCAGCGTCGGACCTGCTGGATCAAACCCCGCCCGTCATCCCGGCGAAAGCCGGGACCCAGGGCCACGAGCGACATCGCCTGCTGCCCTGGGTCCCGGCTTTCGCCGGGATGACGATGTAGGAGTTGGACGTCTAAGAGGCTGTTTGGAAATGCGCTCTTCCGCGCATTTCCAAACGGGCTCTTAGGGCAGAGTCGGGTTTCTCTACCCGCCGAACACGCGCGCGAAGATCGTGTCGACGTTCTTGAAGTGATAGCCCAGGTCGAACTTGTCCTCGATCTCCGCCATCGAGAGCGCCGCGGTGACTTCGGGATCGGCCTTGAGCAGCTCCATCAGCGAGAGCTGGCCGTCGCTCTCCCACACCTTCATCGCGTTGCGCTGGACGAGGCGGTAGCTGTCCTCGCGGCTCACGCCCGCCTGGGTCAGCGCCAGCAGCACGCGCTGCGAATGGACGAGCCCGCCCATCCGGTCGAGGTTCTTCTGCATGCGCTCGGGATAGACGAGCAGCTTGTCGATCACGCCCGTGAGCCGCGCGAGCGCGAAATCGAGCGTGATCGTGGCGTCGGGGCCGATGTAGCGCTCGACCGAGGAGTGCGAGATGTCGCGCTCGTGCCACAGCGCGACATTCTCCATCGCCGGGATGGCGGCGCTGCGCACCATGCGGGCGAGGCCGGTCAAATTCTCGGTGAGCACCGGGTTGCGCTTGTGCGGCATCGCCGACGAGCCTTTCTGCCCCGGCGAAAAAAATTCCTCCGCCTCGAGCACTTCGGTGCGCTGCAAGTGGCGGACCTCGACCGCGAGCCGCTCGATCGAGCTGGCGATCACGCCCAAGGTCGCGAAGAACATCGCGTGGCGGTCGCGCGGGATCACCTGGGTCGAGACGGGCTCGACCGAGAGGCCGAGCTTGGCGGCGACATGTTCCTCGACGCGCGGATCGATGTTGGCGAAGGTTCCCACCGCGCCCGAGATCGCGCAGGTCGCGATGTCGGCGCGCGCGGCGATCAGGCGCGTCTTCGCGCGGTCGAACTCGGCATAGGCCTCGGCGAGCTTGAGCCCGAAGGTCACCGGCTCGGCATGGATGCCGTGGCTGCGGCCGATCGTCGGCGTGAGCTTGTGCTCATGGGCGCGGCGCTTGAGGACTTCGAGCAGTCCGTCGAGGTCGGCGAGCAGGATGTCGCTGGCGCGCGCGAGCTGGACCGCGAGGCAGGTGTCGAGCACGTCGCTCGAGGTCATGCCCTGGTGCATGAAGCGCGCCTCGTCGCCGACCTGCTCGGCGACCCAGGTGAGGAAGGCGATCACGTCGTGCTTGGTGACGGCTTCGATCGCGTCGATCGCGGGGACGTCGATCGCGGGGTTGGTCTCCCACCAGGCCCAGAGCGCCTGCGCCGCGGACTTGGGGACCACGCCCAGCTCGGCGAGCGCATCGGTGGCGTGCGCTTCGATCTCGAACCAGATGCGGTAGCGCGCTTCGGGCGACCAGAGCTCGGTCATCTCGGCGCGCGCATAACGGGGGACCATCGGAAGCCTTTCGGTTGGGAATGGCCGCGCCGATAGCAAGCGGCGCGGGGGGCATCAATCTACGCGTGCGCGCGCCAGCGACCCATGACCGTCATCCCGGCTTTCGCGGGGATGGCGGCTGTATTTTAGGCTTCGACCGAGCGCCCGGCGGTATCGCCCGGTGAGCGGCCAGTCGAGCAGCGTATCTTCCTCGCGCGCGCCCCTAAGTTGTAGAGGATCGCGATAGGCGCGGACGATCGCGTCGCAGCAGACCCCACGCTCGCGGGGCACGTCGCCGTTGGGGAAGGCGAGGCGGGTGTCGGCGTGGGCACCGCGCCGCAGCCCGCGAGTGTCGCGCCCAGGCCGAACAGGAGCGTGCGCGGGTCGAAGGAGGCTATGGCGCCGAGCGTAGCACGGCCGTTGCCCGTGCGACACGGAGCAAGCGCTCTGCGGCGAGCCGGGCGGGGGCAGGGACGGGCCGTGCCCGAGCCGGAACGGGCGATCGTTTCGCGGCGTTGGAAAACTCGAATGGGGATGTTTCACGCGCCATGCCGCACCCGATGAGGCGCGCAGGCGCCAGGAGAAGGCTTTTGACCATGTTCCGACATCTGCTTGTCGCCACGTCGATCTTCGCGGCGGTGCCCGCGATCGCGCAGACCGCGCCGCAGGATCCGGTGCAGGATCCCGCCGCCGCCAAGCCGCCGGTGCAGCCGGGCCCGCCCGCGCCGATCGCCGACCTCGCCGCGCCTGCCGCGCCCGCGACAGCCGCGGCTCAGGACGCGTCGCTGCCGCCCGCCGAGGGCCAGCCCGCGCCGATCGCCCAGGCCGCGCAGCCGACGCCTTCGACCGGACAGCCCGTCGCCGCCGCCGAGCCGGTGCCGGCGGCGCCCGCGCCCGCCGCCGAACAGCCTGCGACCAACATGACGCAAGTCGCCCAGGTCATCGGCCAGGAGTTCGGGAGCTACGACAAGGATGCCAGCGGCGGCCTCAACTCGACCGAGTTCGCGGGCTGGATGGAGGCGCTGCGCAAGGCTTCCGATCCGTCGTTCCAGCCGGGCTCGCCGCAGGCCACGACCTGGCTCGGCCAGGCCTTCGCCCAGGCTGATACCGATCACAACCATGCGATCAGCCAGCTCGAGCTGACCGTGTTCCTGACGCCGAAGAGCGCGGGTTGAATCACGCCCTCTAGATCACTCCCATCGCGCGAAGGCTGGCATGGCCTTCGCTGCCGATGACGATGTGATCGTGCAAGGCGATGCCGAGGCGCTTGCCCGCCTCGGCAACCTTGCGCGTGATCTCGATGTCGGCGCGGCTCGGGCTGTGGTCGCCGGAAGGGTGGTTGTGGACGAGGATGATCGCGGTCGATCCCAGGTCGATCGCGCGGCGGATCACTTCGCGGACGTAGAGCGCGGCCTCGTCGACCGAGCCTTCGCTGATCGTCTCGTCGCGGATCAGCATGTTGCGCGCGTTGAGATGGAGCACGCGGACGCGCTCGACGAGCAGATGGCCCATGTCGGCGCGGAGGTAATCGATCACCGCCTGCCAATTGGCGAGCACCGGCTGGTCCTTCACTCTGGCCTGGAGCAGCCTGAGCGCCGCGGCATGCGCCGCCTTGAGCGCCGCGACCGACGTCTCGCCCATCCCGCCGACGCGCGTCAGCGCCTCGGCGTCGGCGGTGAGCACGCCGGCGATCCCCCCGAATTCGGCGAGCAGCGCCTTGGCGAGCGGCTTGGTATCGCGCCGGGGAATAGCGAGCGCCAGGAGGTATTCGATCAGTTCATGGTCCATCAGCGCATCGGGCCCGCCCTCGAACAGCCGCTGGCGCAATCTCGCGCGATGGCCTGAATTGTCGGGAGCGTCGGAGGGCATGGAATTGGCCTATGAGGTGCTCGGATTGCGCGACACGTTGAGCTATATCCGATCGGCAATGTCCAGCGATCGTTGATCCCCGCTTCGAGCGGCCGGGGCTTATTGGGAGCCCGACGATCTCCCCTTGAATCGTCATCCCGGCGAGCGCGAGGTCTCTGCGAAAGAGGGTGACTATCGATGTGTGATCTGATTCGATGGGAGGGAGCATCGGAGGTGTGGGATGGAGCAGCGAGGATTTGCGGAGGCGTT
>NZ_JAGHZV010000030.1 GCF_017745215.1 Sphingomonas sp. | reverse complement strand
GTTGACGAGCTGCGGCGCGAGCAGCGCGTAGTTGAAGGTGCGGCCCGGCGAATCGAGGATGAACCAGTCGGCCGAAGCGACGGTCTGGCCGTTCAGCAGGGTGCGGTTCAGCGCCGGATCGGTGCCGAGGATCGAGACCTTCTCGCCCTGGCCGAACTGGCGGTCGACGGTGACGCCCGGAACCAGCGTCAGCGCTTCGGCGACGTTGGTGTTGGGGAACTTGCCGACATCTTCGGAAGAGACCGAGTCGATGATCGCATCGGCCTTGCGCTTGGCGTCGATCGACTGGGCGAGCGATGCGCGGAAGCCGGTGACGACGATCTCGCCTTCATCGGCAGGCTGGGCAGTGGTGTCGCTGGTCTGTGCATGCGCGGCGCCGGTGAGCAGCGCCATGGCGCTGGCCGTGCCGATAAGAAATCCCCGGATCCCCATGTCTCATCCCCTTGGTCAGATGTTTCTGAACTTGCTTATGCTTCTTATGATTCTTTGTGGTACGTCGCTGGTAGACCAGTCGCGTACCAATACCCGTACCATTCCTCAGCCAATGGGGGTCGTCAAGACGGATTCTTACATTGGGATTACAGTCCAGTGCAATTTTCTGCTGACAATGGTACGTTAGTGGTACTAGTGTTGCATAAGGCGCACAGCCGATTATGGGGAAGCGATGCCGCTGCTGGCAGAAAAGATCAGGCCGCTCGATGGCCCGGGGAGAGGGCCGCTATACCGGCAGCTCGAGAACGCGTTGCGCGAAGCGCTGCGCGACAATCTGCTCAAGCCCAATGAAGCGCTCCCCGCCGAGCGGGACCTCGCTGCTGATCTCTCGGTCTCGCGAATCACCTTGCGCAAGGCGATCGACAAGCTGGTCGACGAGGGGTTGCTGGTCCGTCGCCACGGCGCAGGCACCTTCGTGGCGAGCCGCGTCGAGAAGCAGTTCGCCAAGCTCTCGTCCTTCTCGGAAGACATGGCCTCGCGGGGGCGGACCGTACGAAGCGAATGGCTGATCCGCGCGGCCGGCGCGGTGACCGGTGAGGAATCGCTCACCTTCGGCCTCAGCCCGGGCACCGAAGTCTATCGCTTCCACCGCATCCGCTATGCCGACGAGGTGCCGATGGCGCTCGAGTTCGCGATCATCCCGGGCTTCGGCCTGCCGGGGATCGAGGCGGTCAGTTCCTCGCTCTACGCCGCGCTCCAGGCGACCGGCATGCGCCCGGTGCGCGCGCTCCAGCGGCTGCGCGCGGTCCTCTTCAACGAGGAACAGGCCGAGCTGCTCGGGATCGAAGCCGGCGCGCCGGGATTGTACATCGAGCGGCGCGGCTTTCTCGCCGACGGGCGCGTGATCGAAGCCACGCAGAGCTGGTACCGAGGCGACGCCTATGACTTCGTCGCCGAACTCGACACGCGGGGCTGAGCCGGCATGAAGGATCCCGCCACGACGAAGATGTTCCAGGAGGCCGGCGAAGCGGCCGAGGTGATCGCCCGCCAGTTCGCCGCCAATGCCGAGATGGTCACCGCGATCGGCGAGACGCTGCGCCAGGCCCCGCCGCGCGGTGTGCTCACCTGCGCGCGCGGCAGCTCGGACCATGCCGCGACCTTCGCCAAATACCTGTTCGAGACCCGGCTCGGCGTGCTGACCACCTCTGCCGCCCCTTCGGTCGCCTCAGTCTATGGCGCGAGCGCCGACACGTCGGACATGCTCGCGCTCGGCATCTCGCAGTCGGGCAAGAGCCCCGACATCCTCGCGGCGATGCGCGGCGCCAAGTCGGGCGGCGCGCGGACGATCGCGCTGGTCAATGTCGCCGAGTCGCCGCTCGCCGCCGAAGCCGATATGGTGCTGCCGCTCCACGCCGGGCCCGAGCTCAGCGTCGCCGCGACCAAATCGTACATCGCCAGCCTCACCGCGCTGCTCCACCTCGCCGGCGGCTGGGCCGCTGACGGCGTGCTGCTCGCCGCGCTCCAGGCCGCGCCGGAGCAGCTCCGCGCCGCCTGGGCCTGCGACTGGACTCCGCTCGTCGACCGGCTGGAGAAAGCGCGCGGGCTCTACGTCATCGGCCGCGGCATCGGCTTCGGCGTCGCGCAGGAAGCCGCGCTCAAGTTCAAGGAGACCTGCGGGCTCCATGCCGAGGCGTTCAGCGCCGCCGAGGTCCGCCATGGGCCGATGGCGCTGGTGGGACCGGACTTCCCGCTGCTCGTCTTCCGCCAGGCCGACCAGACCGCCGATGGGATCGACCAGCTCGTCGCCGAAGTGGTGGCGCGCGGCGGCGATGTGCTCGTCGCGGGCGATGCGCCCGACGGGGCGATTGCCCTCCCCCATCCCGCGGCGCATCCTGCGATCGAGCCGATGCTGCAGATCCAGGCCTTCTATCGCGCCGCGAACGCGCTCTCGATCCGCCGCGGCTTCGATCCCGACCGGCCCCCGCTGCTCGCCAAAGTGACCGAAACCGTCTGATGGCGACGGCGCTGATCCCGTCGCGCGTCCTGGTGGACGGCGCCTTCCGCAGCGACCTCGCGGTGATCGTCGATCGCGGCCGGATCGCCGCGCTGGTGCCGGTGGCCGAGCTGCCTGCCGCGATGCCGCGCGAGGCGCTCGAGGGCACGCTGGTCCCCGGCTTCATCGACACCCAGGTCAACGGCGGCGGCGGCGTGCTGTTCAACGACGCGCCGACGGTCGACGGCATCGCCGCGATCGGCGCCGCGCATCGCCGCTTCGGCACCACCGGCTTCCTGCCGACGCTGATCAGCGACGATCTCTCGGTGATCCGCGAGGCGGTGGCGGCAGTCGATACGGCGATCCAGCAGGGCGTGCCGGGGGTGCTCGGCATCCATATCGAGGGGCCGTTCCTCAACGTCGACCGCAAGGGCATCCATCTTCCCGAGAAGATCCGCCCGCTCGACGAGGAGGGGCTGGCAGTGCTCACCTCGCTCAGCCGCGGCCGCACGCTGGTGACGCTTGCCCCCGAGCGCGCGCCGGCGGGGATGATCGCGCGGCTGGTCGAAGCGGGCGTGATCGTCTCGGCGGGCCACACCAACGCGACCTATGAGGAAGCGAGCGCCGCGATCGACGCTGGGCTCACGGGCGTGACGCATCTGTTCAACGCGATGACCCAGCTCGGCTCGCGCCGCCCGGGGGTGGTCGGCGCGGCGCTCGAGCGCGACGAAGTCACCTGCGGGATCATCGTCGACGGGCATCACGTCAGCCCCGCGACGCTCCGGCTTGCGCTGCGCTGCAAGTCTCCGGCGCGGATGATGCTGGTGACCGACGCGATGCCCTCGGTCGGCTCGGACGCGGGCGAGTTCCTGCTCCAGGGTCGGCGGATCTTCGTGCGCGACGGCGCGGTGACCGATGCGGCGGGAACGCTGGCGGGGTCGAACCTCGACATGGTCGGAGCGGTGCGGAACACCGCGGCGATGCTCGGCGTGCCGCTGGAGATCGCAGTGGCGATGGCAAGCGCGACGCCGGCGGGGTTCCTTGGGGTTGGCTCAGAGACCGGGCGGATCGCCGCGGGGTTGCGGGCGGACCTGGTGCTGCTCGACGAGGCGCTGGACGTGAGCGCGACGTGGATCGGCGGGGTCCGCGAGGATGTGCGGGTAACGCAGCCGGCCTGAGCCAACTCGTCCGCTAACGTCCCTCCCCTAAATCGCCCGCTGACGCCCTCCACCTAAGCCGTCATCCCGGCGAAAGCCGGGACCCAGGGCCACGGGCGACGCGGCTTGCTGCCCTGGGTCCCGGCTTTCGCCGGGATGACGGCGGTTATTTTAAGACGGCGGTTATTTAAGGCGTCCTCACTTCAGCGGCCGCTTCTCCAGCTTCCTTGCCAGGGTCCGCCGGTGCATCCCCAGCCGCCGCGCTGCCTCCGAGATGTTGAAATCGGTCTCCACCAAGGTCTGGTGGATATGCTCCCATTCCACCGTCTTGATCGACGACTGGCGGTGCGTCACCGGCGCTTCGGGATCGCCTTCGTCGCGGAAGAAGGCCGCTTCGATGTCGTCGGTGTTCGACGGCTTGGCGAGATAATAGCTCGCGCCCAGCTTGATCGCCTCCACTGCCGTCGCGATGCTGGCGAAGCCGGTCAGCACCACGATCCGCATGTCGGCGTCGCTCGCGCGCAGCGTCTGCACGCAGGCCAGCCCCGAGGCACCGCCCAGCTTCAGATCGACCACCGCGAACCCCGGCTTCTCGTCCTCGAGCAGCGCGGCCAGTGCCTCATGGCTCTCGGCGAGCAGCACGCGATAGTCGCGCCGCTCGAACGAGCGCTTGAGCGTCCGTGCGAACGCCGCATCGTCCTCGACGATCACCAGCAGCTTCTCGTTCATCCCGGCCTCGCGATCGCGTCCAACGGCAGCGTAATCCGCACCAGCGCCCCGCCGGCCACACGGTTGTACGCCACTGCGCCGCCGCCCAGCTTGCGCAGAACATTGACCAGCAGGAACAGCCCCAGCCCGCCGCCGGGCCGCCCCTTCGTCGATCGATAGGGCTGGCCGAACCCGCCGAGCATCTCGGGCGCGAACCCCGGCCCCTTGTCCGCCACTTCGAGCACCAGCGCATCGCCCGCGCGCGCCGCGGTGATCCCGATCCATGCAGGCGAGACTTCGGCGGCATTGTCGATCACATTGCCGATCACCTGGCGCAGCGCCGGATCGGAGACGATCGCCACATCGGGCCCGAACTGGTCCGAATAATCGACCTCGGCGGGCGCCCGGCTCGCGCGCCATTCGGCGACGATGCCGTCGAGGAAGGTGCGCATCGTGGTGAACTCGGGCGCTTCCCCCCTCGCCTCGCCCGCGGACATCAGGATGCCGCTGAGGATCGTCTTGCAACGCGCGATCTCGGCCTGCATGTCGATAATGTCCTGCGCGAGGTCGGCGTCGCCCGAGAGCCGCGGCATCCGCTGCCAGTCGCCGAGGATCACCGACACCGACGCGAGCGGCGTCCCCAGCTCATGCGCCGCGCCCGAGGCGAGCAGCCCCATGCGGACGATATGGTCCTCCTCGGCGGCGCGCTGGCGGCTTGCGGCGAGCGCGGCGTCGCGGTCGCGCAGGTTGCGGCTGATCCGCGTGACGAACAGCACGAGCAGGATCGCGATCAGGGCGAAACAGATCAGGCTGCCGGTGAGGTAGAGGTTGAACGGGCTGTGGTAGCGCTCCGGAATCGCGAGCGGCACCGGGTCGATCGCCGCCGCGATCAGCCCCAGCCCCGCGGCGCCGACGATCGCCCAGCTCGACCAGGGCTTGAGCAGCATCGCGCCGAGCACGACGTGGAGAAGGAACAGCGACGCGAAGGGGTTCGCGAGCCCGCCGGTGAAGTGGAGCTGCCAGGCGAGCGCGGCGACGTCGAGCAGCAGCGCGCCGGTGATGACTTCGTTGGTCACCGCGCCCTTGCGGCGGAGCAGCGGCAGGCTGACGAAGTTGATCGCCATCAGCGCGATCGGCGCGAGCAGCAGCGGCACGAGCGGCAGCCGGATCCCCAGCATCCGGTCGACCGCCGCGATCGTCGCGAGCTGGCCGCCGACCGCGATCCAGCGGAACTGGATGAGCAGCCACAGGTTGCGCCGCCCCGGCCCCCATTTCGACGGGTCGATCGGGTTCATGCCTCGGCCCTGCGGAAGCGCCACGCGCCCCAGGCGGCGAGCCCGGCAAGCGCGAACCAGGTCAGCGCGTAGACGAGATGGTTGTCGGGGAAGTGCACCACGGTCAGTCCGCCGACGGGATAGCCGCCCGGGTTCGGCCTGTCATCGGCGTCGATGAAATAGGGCGCCGTCCCCCCCAGTCCGCGCGCCCGGGCGATCGCCGCGACGTCGCGCGAATACCAGCGATTGCCCGCGGGATCGTTGGTGCGCAGGAAGCCGCCGCCCGGCTCGGTGATGCGCAGCAGGCCGGTGACGGTCACCTCGCCCGCCGGATTGCCCGCCGCGCGCGTCTTCGGATCGCGCTTCTCGGGCGGCACGAAGCCCCGGTTGACCAGCAGCGTGAAGTCGCGCGTCACCAGCGGTGTCAGCACCCAATAGCCCGCGCCGCGCTCGGTCACGGCCTGGACGAAGGTCTCGCGGTCATGTTCGAACCGCCCCGTCACGCGAACGTGCCGATAGGCATCGCGCTCGGCATCCGCCGAGACCGGCGCCGCCACCGCGGGCGCCGCCACGCGCGCGTTCACCGCGGCGATCAGCGCATGCTTCCACTGCATCCGCTCGAGCTGCCAGACACCCAGCCCGGCGAGCACGACCGCCGCCAGCGCCGCGCCCAGCCAGGCGAACCTCACGGCAGCTGGCTCGGATCCGGCATCGGCATCATGTTGGTGTTGAGGTTGTACATCACCCACAGCGAGCCGCTCAGCGTGATCACCACCACGATCAGCGTGAAGACCAGCGCGGTCATCGGCCAGCCGCCCTCCGCCTTGCCGTTCATGTGGAGGAAGTAGATCATGTGGACGAGGATCTGCACCGCCGCGAAGCCCATGACCAGCGCCGCCGTCACGCCGTTGGCGAAGGGATGCGCCATCACCAGCCAGAAGGGGATAGCGGTGAGCACCACCGACAGGCCGAAGCCGATCAGATAGTCCTTGAGGCTGCCGTGCGG
Organism: Sphingomonas sp.; assembly: GCF_017745215.1. Lineage (GTDB taxonomy): Bacteria > Pseudomonadota > Alphaproteobacteria > Sphingomonadales > Sphingomonadaceae > Sphingomonas. Next base: position 20,850 of record NZ_JAGHZV010000030.1, on the reverse strand, counting down.
CTCGCCGGCATCGTGCTCATGATGCGTTTCAGGGCTCATCGCAGCATTCCCATCAGATAGACGAAGGTGAAGACGCCGATCCAGATGACGTCGAGGAAGTGCCAGAACAGGCTGAGGCACATCAGCCGGCGCCGGTTGGCCTGGATCAGGCCGAAGCGGCTCACCTGCACCATCATCGTCACGATCCAGATCGAGCCGAAGGTGACGTGCAGCCCGTGCGTCCCCACCAGCGTGAAGAACGCCGAGAGGAAGGCGCTGCGCGTCGGCCCGGCGCCTTCGTGGATCAGATGGTTGAACTCATAGAGCTCGATCCCGAGGAACGCCGCGCCGAAGCAGAGCGTGACCGCGAGCCACAGGATGGTGCCGCGTTTCCTGCCCTTCGCCATCTCGAGCATCGCGAAGCCGTAGGTGATCGACGAGAACAGCAGCATCGCGGTGTTCAGCGCGACGAGCGGCAGGTCGAACAGCTCCTTGGGCCCGGGCCCCGCGGCATAATTGCCGCCGAGCACCGCATAGGCGGCGAACAGGATCGCGAAGATGAGGCAGTCGCTCATCAGGTAGATCCAGAAGCCCAGCATCGTGCTGTAGCCTTCGGGATGCGGATGCTCGTCGAGCTCGTAGAAGCGCACCGGCTGGGCCGGATCGGCGGCGGGGAGAGTCGCTGTGCTCATGGGGTCAGGCTCCGGCCGCCATCAGCGCCGCGGTGCGCCTGGCCTCGGTCGCGGCGACGGTTTCGGCGGGGATGTCGAAATCGCGCTTGTAGTTGAAGGTGTGCGCGATCGCGGCGGCGATCAGCGCGACGAAGCCGAGGCCTGCGAGCCACCAGATGTGCCAGATCAGCGCGAAGCCCAGCACCAGGCTGATCCCCGCGAGCACGATCCCCGCGCCGGTGTTGCTCGGCATGTGGATCGGGCGATAGCCGGCGAGCGGCCGCTCGGCACCCCGCGCCTTCATGTCGTGCCATGCGTCGAGGTCGTGGATCACCGGGGTGAAGGCGAAGTTGTAGGCGGGCGGCGGCGAGGAGGTCGCCCATTCGAGCGTGCGGCCATGCCAGGGGTCGCCGGTCACGTCCTTCAGCTCCTCGCGCTTCCAGATGCTCACGCCGAACTGGATCAGCATCGCCGCGATGCCCACCGCGATCACGGCCGCGCCGACCGCCGCGATCACGAACCAGATGTGGATCGAGGCATCGTCGAACACGCGCATCCGCCGCGTCACGCCCATCAGCCCCAGGATGTAGAGCGGCATGAACGCCAGCCAGAAGCCCACCACCCAGCACCAGAAGCTGACCTTGCCCCAGAAGACGTCGAGCTTGAACCCGAAGGCCTTGGGCCACCAATAGTTGATCGCCGCGAACACGCCGAACACCACGCCGCCGATGATGACGTTGTGGAAGTGCGCCACCAGGAACAGCGAATTGTGGAGCACGAAGTCCGCCGGCGGCACCGCGAGCATCACGCCGGTCATCCCGCCGATCACGAAGGTGAGCATGAACGCCACCGTCCACATCATCGGCAGCTCGAAGCGGATCCGCCCGCGGTACATGGTGAAGAGCCAGTTGAAGATCTTCGCGCCCGTCGGGATCGAGATCACCATCGTGGTGATGCCGAAGAAGCTGTTGACGCTCGCGCCCGATCCCATGGTGAAGAAGTGGTGCAGCCAGACGAGGTAGCTCAGGATGGTGATGCACACCGTGGCGTAGACCATCGACGAATAGCCGAAGAGCTTCTTGCCCGCGAAGGTCGAGGTGACTTCGGAATAGACGCCGAACAGCGGCAGGATGAGGATGTAGACCTCGGGATGGCCCCAGATCCAGATCAGGTTCACGTACATCATCGGGCTGCCGCCGAAGTCGTTCGTGAAGAAGTTGGTGCCGGCATAGCGGTCGAGGCTGAGCAGTGCGAGCGCGGCGGTGAGCACCGGGAAGGTCGCGACGATCAGCACGTTGGTGCACAGTGCGGTCCAGGTGAAGATCGGCATCTTCATCAGCCCCATGCCCGGCGCGCGCAGCTTGAGGATCGTCACGATCAGGTTGATTCCTGAGAGCGTCGTCCCGACGCCCGCGATCTGCAGCGACCATATGTAATAATCGACGCCGACGTCGGGACTGTAGGACAGGTTCGACAGCGGCGGATAGGCGAGCCAGCCGGTCCGCGCGAACTCGCCGACGAACAGCGACATCATCACCAGCACCGCGCCCGCGGTGGTCATCCAGAAGCTGAAGTTGTTGAGGAACGGGAAGCTCACGTCGCGCGCGCCGATCTGGAGCGGCATGATGTAGTTCATGAGGCCCGTGACGAAGGGCATCGCCACGAAGAAGATCATGATCACGCCGTGCGCGGTGAACACCTGGTCATAGTGGTGCGCGGGCAGATACCCCTCGCTGCCGTTGAACGCGAGCGCCTGCTGCGCGCGCATCATGATCGCGTCGGCGAAGCCGCGCAGGAACATGACCAGCCCGAGGATCATGTACATGATCCCGATCTTCTTGTGGTCGACGCTGGTGAACCATTCGGTCCAGAGATAACCCCAGAGCTTGTAGCGCGTGATCAGCGCGAGCACCGCCAGCCCCCCGAGCACCACGCCCGCGAAGGTGACGAGGAGGATCGGCTCGTGGAGCGGCAGCGAGTCCAGCGAGAGGCGCCCGAAGATCGGGCTATAGGGTTCGGCGTGCGGTTGCATCTGGGTCTCGATGAGCGATCAGGAATTGGGACGCGACGGGCGGGCGCCGTCGGCAAGGGCGGGAACGGGCTCGCCGGGGCGCGGCAGGCCGGCGCCGCTCAGCGGTGCGAGGTTCGCCGGCGCGGCGAGGTCCTTGCCGATCGCGGGGAAGTCCTTGGTGGTGCAGACGGCCGTCACGAAGCGGCCCTTGCCCGGCGGCAGCGTGCCGCGCGCGCCGAACTTGTCGTAGCTGAGCGCGCTGACGTTCCACTTGCCCGCCTCGCCCATGCCGCCACGCGCGTCGATCATCGCCATGTCGTGCATGCACATCTTGCTGGGATCGACGCAGAGGTTGACCACCGCGTCGAACAGCGTCGGATCGACCGAGGCCCAGCGGCGCACCGGTTCCTTCTCGCTCGGCCGCTCGAGCTGGAGATAGGCGTTGCGGTCGAGGCTCCCGCCCGCCCCGCGCGCCTCTGCGACCCAGGCGTCGAAGTCCTTCGGCGCGAGGCTCAGCGCCTTGAAGCGCATGTTCGAGAAGCCCGCGCCCGAATAATTCGCCGAGAAGCCGATGTAGCTGCCGGTCTTGTCGAACACCGCGTGGAGCTTGGTCTCCATCGCCGGCATCGCATAGATCTGCCCGGCGAGCGCGGGGATGTAGAAGCTGTTCATCACCGACGACGAGGAGATGCGGAAGCGGATCGGCCGCCCCTCGGGCGCGGCGAACTCGTTGACCGTGGCGATGCCCTGCTCGGGGTAGATGAACAGCCATTTCCAGTCGAGCGCGACCACCTGGACTTCCAGTGGCCGCACGTCGGCGGCGATCGGCTTGCCCGGGCCGGTGCGCGCGAGGCTGCGATAGGGGTCGAGCAAATGCGTGCCCACCCACGTCACTGCGCCGAGCGTGATGATGATCAAGAGCGGGGCCGCCCAGATGCCGAGCTCGACCGCGGTGGAGTGGTCCCAGTCGGGCTCGTAGGTCGCTTGCGTATTGCTCGCGCGGTAGCGCCAGGCGAACCACACCACCAGCGCCATCACCGGCACGATGATCACGAGCATCAGCAGCGTCGAGAAGATCACCAGGTCGGCCTGCTGGCGCGCCACGTCGCCCGCCGGATCGAGCACGACCATGTTGCACCCGCCCAGCAGCGGTATCGCTGCGATAGGCGCGAGCCGCCGGAGCGACCTGCGAAGCTGCTGCAATTGTGAAATCATGGGTGCGGCGCCTATCGCTGCACCGCAACAGGCTCCATGGGACATTTTGTCCAATCCCCTTGCGGCCGATCAATGCCGAAGGGGCCATAGCAAAGCTGACCGTTTAGATCAGCCACCGAATCATATAGTAGTGCGGCGCTGGAGATGCGCCTAGGAGCGAGTCGCCATGTCTGCTTCGTCAGTCCCCGTGTCCGATGCCGAGCGCGACGCACGCGCGCTCCATGCCGACGGCCATCACCGGGTGCATCCCGGCGAGATCGCGATCGGAGTGATCATCGGCCGCACGTCGGAGTTCTTCGATTTCTTCGTCTATGCGATCGCTTCGGTGCTCGTGTTCCCGAAGCTGATGTTTCCCTTCGCAGACGCACTCTCGGCGACGCTCTATTCCTTCGCGATCTTCCCCCTCGCCTTCCTCGCGCGGCCGGTCGGCACGCTGATCTTCACGAGCATCGACCGCGCCTATGGCCGCGGCGCCAAGCTGACGATCGCGCTGTTCCTGCTCGGCGGCTCGACGATGGCGGTCGCCTTCCTCCCCGGCTATGCCACGCTCGGCATCGGGGCGCCGCTGCTGCTCGCGCTGTTCCGCATGGGCCAGGGCACCGCGCTCGGCGGCTCGTGGGACGGGCTCGCCTCGCTGCTCGCGGTCAACGCGCCCGAGAACAAGCGCGGCTGGTATGCGATGATCCCGCAGCTCGGCGCGCCCTTCGGGCTCATCGTCGCCAGCCTGCTCTTCGCCTTCTTCGTCGCCTCGCTGCCGGCGCAGGACTTCCTCGACTGGGGCTGGCGCTATCCCTTCTTCGTCGCTCTCGCGATCAACGTGGTGGCGCTGTTCGCGCGGCTGCGCATCGTGGTGACGCCCGAATATGCCAAGCTGTTCGAGAATCGCGAGCTCGAGCCCGCGCCGATCCTCGAGACGCTGCGCTCCGAATGGCGGATCGTGGTGATGGGCGCCTTCGCCCCGCTCGCGAGCTTCGCGATGTTCCACATGGTGACGGTGTTCCCGCTCTCCTGGGTGTTCCTGTTCACGCACGACAGCCCGGTGCGCTTCCTGGTGATCGAAGCGATCGCCGCGTCGATCGGCGCGGTGGCGATCGTCTTCTCGGGCTATCTCGCCGACAGCTTCGGGCGCCGCAACCTGCTCGGCGCGCTGGCGGCGGCGATCGCGGCGTTCAGCGGCTTCGCGCCGCAGCTGCTTGCGGCAGGCACCGGCGGCGAGATCGTGTTCATGGTGCTGGGCTTCATCCTGCTCGGCCTGTCGTTCGGCCAGTCCTCGGGCGCGCTCTCGTCGAGCTTCTCGCCGCGCCACCGCTACACGGGCTCGTCGCTGACCTCGGACCTCGCCTGGCTGTTCGGCGCCGGCTTCGCGCCCTATGTCGCGCTGTGGCTGGCGACGACGCAGTTCGGGCTGCTCGCCGCGGGTGCCTATCTCCTCTCGGGCTGCGCCGGCACGCTGGTCGCGCTGTGGCTCAACCGCGAGCTGGGCAAGTCGATCGAATAGCTCTCTCCAGCCGTCATCCCGGCGAAAGCCGGGACCCAGGGCCACAAGCGATGTCTTCTGCAACCCTGGGTCCCGGCTTTCGCCGGGATGACGATAAAGAGTAAGAGCGGCCGGGACCCAGGGGGAGAGCCGCGCCGATGCGCTATGTCCGCATGCCGATCGAAGTCGAGTCGCCGGAAGAATATGGCTACGGCAACATCCGCTACAATCTGTCCGAGAGCTCGATCACCGATCAGTCGCTCGGCAGCCTGGGGCTGACGATCCCCGACCTCACGCTGCTCTACAACGAGCATCGCGGCAGCCCGCGCCTGCGCGAGCTGATCGCGGCGGCCGCGCCCTCGCTCTCGGCCGACGACGTGCTCGTCACCGGCGGCGCGGCCGGCGCGCTGTTCATCATCGCGACGTCGCTGCTCGGGCCCGACGACCAGCTCGTCGTGATCCGCCCCAACTATGCCACCAACCTCGAGACGCCGCGCGCGATCGGCTGCGAGATCGCGATCGTCGACCTCGCCTTCGAGACCGGCTTCGCGATCGACCTCGACGCGATCGCGGCCGCAGTGACGCCGCGCACGAAGCTGATCAGCGTGACGTGCCCGCACAACCCCACCGGCACGATGATGGCCGAAGCCGACCTCCGCGCGCTCGCGGACCTCGCCGCCCAACGCGGCTGCCTGCTGCTCGTCGACGAGACCTATCGCGACTTGTCGCTGGGCGAGCCGCTGCCCCTCGCCGCCTCGCTCGGGCCGCACGTCATCAGCGTCTCGTCGCTGTCCAAGGCCTATGGCGCGCCGGGGATTCGCGTGGGCTGGATCGTCAACGGCGACCCCGCGCTCCAGGAGAAGTTCCTCGCCGCCAAGGAGCAGATCAGCATCTGCGGCGCAGTGCTCAACGAGTGGGTCGCCGAGCAGATCCTCGAGCAGCGCGACGCCTTCCTCGCGCGCACGCTCCCCGAATGGCGGCGCCGGCTCGACCGCGTGGCGGAGTGGATCGCCGGCGACGAGTTGCTCGAATGGGTGCGGCCGCAGGGCGGCGTCGTCTGCCTGCCGCGGATGACGGTCGAGCCGATGGGTGGGTGCGACGGCTTCTACCGCCGGCTGCTCGGCGAGCACGGCACCTATGTCGGCCCCGGCCATTGGTTCGAGCTCTCCGACCGCTATTTCCGCCTCGGCTTCGGCTGGCCGACCTATGACGAGCTGGAGGCGGGGCTCGCGGGCATCTCGGCGACGCTGCGCGGATAATCGTTCCAACCTATGAAGGCGCGGATGAAGCCGGATCGACCTCGAGCGCCCAGCCGATCTCGGGCGGCCAGGCGCCGCGGTGGAGCGCGCGGATACGGTCCTCGTGCGCCGCATCGGCATGGGTACGGCGCTGGTTGTGGCGGACATATTCGAGCCAGCTCGGCACCTGATAGGTCTCCACCCAGCGCCGCGGGTTGGCGAGGTCGCGCGCGAGCGACCAGCGCCGCGCGCCATCCCTCCGCCGGATGCGGCGGCGGTGCGTCATCGCGCGGAGGAAGTCGGCGGCATCCTCGGGCTCGATGCGATAGCCGATGGTGATCGTCACCGGCCCGCTCCTCGGCTGGACGGGCACTTCGGTGGTCGGCTCGCGCCAGCGCCTGAGCGGGTCGAGGTTGAGCCCGTCGACTTCGGGCAGCCGCACGACCTGACCGATGAGCACCGCGACCATCTGCAGCCCCGCTGCAGTCAGCAGCGCATTGCGGATGCCATAGGCGCTCGCCACCGCCCCGAACGCCGCCGCGCCCAGCGACAGCCCCGCGAATGCCGAGGTCTGATAGAGCGCGATCGCGCGCGCCACCACCCAGCGCGGCGCCGAGAGCTGCATCGTCACGTTGAGCGTGGTCATCGTCAGGATGAACCCCGCGCCGGCCAGCACCAGCGCCGGCAGCGTGACGAACAGCGTGTGGCTCACCGCCACGATCGCCGCGCCCGCCGCGACGGCGCTCGCGGCGAGGCTCACGATCGCCTGTGCCGAGGCTCGCCCGCGCAGCCGCCCGCCGAGCAGCGCCCCCGCCACCGATCCGAGCCCGAAGGCGCAGAGCAGCAGCCCGTAGACGATCGCGCCGCCGTGCATCAGGTCGCGCGCGATCACGGGCATCAGCGCGCTCGTCGCGCTCGCGAAGCTTCCGAACATCACCGCGCGCGCCATCACGCGCAGCATCGCCGGCGTCATCGCGACGTAGCGGAGCCCGCTCGCCACCGCGCTGCCGATCCGTTCGGGCGGCAGCGTCTCGCCCTGATGCTCGGGCCGCCAGCGCCGCAGCACGACGATCAGCCCGATATAGCTCACGCTGTTGGCCAGGAAGGCACCCGCCGCGCCGACGGTGGCGACGATCGCGCCGCCGATCGCGGGGCCGGCGGTGCGCGCGAGGTTGAACGACACGCTGTTGTAGGCCACCGCCGACGACAGCGCCGGCCGCGGCACCAGTTCGCCGACCGAGGCCTGCCAGGCAGGTCCGTTCACCGCCATCCCGCAGCCGATCAGGAAGGTGAAGAGCAGCAGCGACACCGGCGTCACCAGCCCGGTCGCCGCGAGCACCGCGAGCAGCAGCGAGACGACGAACATGAAGACCTGCGCCGCCAGCAGCACGCGCCGCCGGTCGAAGCTGTCGGCGATCGCGCCGGCGACCAGTGCGAGCAGCATCACCGGCAGCGTCACCGACGCCTGCACCAATGCGACCATCCGCGGCGTGCCGGCGAGCTGGGTCATCAGCCACGCGGCACCCACCGACTGGATCAGATAGCCGAAATTGCCGACGAGGTTGGCGATCCACAGCGCGCGGAACAGCGGGAAGGAAAAGGGCGAAGGCGCAGCTTCCGGGGCTCCGGACAGGCGGCTCATTCGCCCTTCTCGATGCTCTCCCAATCCTGGTTGGCGCGGCGGATCAGCCAGGCGTGGATCGCCTCGGCATCGTCCTTCGAGATCGTGTCGGCGAAGCTCGCCATCCCCTTCTCCCGCCGCTTGCCGCCGATGACGATGTCGAGGAACTCGGCATGCGTCTCCGGTGACATCCGCCGCAGGTCCTTCACCCCGCCGCGCGCCTGTTCGCCGTGGCAGGTCGAGCAATTCTGCGCATAGAGCTGCTCGCCCCGCGCGATCGTCTCGGCGCTGGCGGTCGTGTCCGCCGGCCGCGCCAGTACCGGCCCGGCATCGGCAAGCGGCGGCAGCTCAGCGGTGCCGCCCAGCTTGAACACCAGCAGCCGCGGCGCCGAGGTCGGGAAGCCGAGCGACTTGACCGTGCTCGAATGCGCGAGCCCCCCGCCCCAGCCGACGTTGATCGCGACATATTGCACGCCGTCGATCGCATAGGTGATCGGCGCCGCGATCCCCACCTGCTGGACCGGCATCTCCCAGACCTTCTCGCCGGTGTCGGCCTTGTAGGCGACGAAGGTGCCGTTCACCGTTCCCTGGAACACCAGGTTCCCCGCCGTCGCGAGCAATCCCCCGCTGCCGCGCACCGGATAGGGCACGCGCCAGCGCTCCTTCTGCGCCACCGGATCCCAGGCGGTCAGCCAGGTCTTGTTGTTCTTCGCGGCGAAGTCAGCCGCGGCCTTGCGGGTGAACTCATAGCCCGTCGTCGAGATGCCGAGCTGGCTCATGTTGCCCGGGCTCTGCCTGAAATCCGGGTTGAGCGCATAGGCCTGGTACATCTCGGTCACCGGGAAATACGCCAGCCCCGTCACCGGGCTGTAGGCCATCGGGTTCCAGTTGTGCCCGCCGCCCGGCCCCGGCGAGACGATCACCGGGGTGACGCCATAGCGCGCCTCCGGGTTAACCCTGGGCCGACCCGTCTTGGGATCGATGCCGTTCGCCCAGTTCATCGCGACGAAGGGCTCCGCCGAGATCAGCTCGCCCGTCGCGCGGTCGAGGACGTAGAAGAAGCCGTTCTTCGGCGCCTGCATCAGCACCTTGCGCAACTTCCCCCCGATCGTCAGGTCGGCGAGGATCATCGACTGGGTCGCGGTATAGTCCCATTCGTCGCCGGGGACGGTCTGGTAATGCCAGACATAGTCGCCGGTATCCGCCTTCAAGGCGACGATCGACGAGAGGAACAGATTGTCCCCGCCGCCGGGGCTGCGATACACCTGCGCCCAGGGCCCGCCATTGCCGGTGCCGATATAGACCAGCTTGAGCTCCGGATCGTAGACGATCGAATCCCACACCGTCCCGCCGCCGCCGGTCTTCCACCAGTCGCCGTTCCAGGTCTTGGCGGCCATTTCGAGGATCTTGTTCGGCTGCGGCTTCGAAGGATCGCCGGGCACGGTGTAGAAGCGCCAGAGCTTCTTGCCGGTCTCAGCGTCATAGGCCGTCACATAGCCCCGCGCCGCGCCCTCGGCACCGGCATTGCCGATCAGCACGCGCCCGTCGAACACGCGCGGTGCACCGGTGATCGTATAGGGCCAGACCGGATCGAGCGTGTCGACGCTCCACACCGGCTTGCCCGTCCTGGCGTTGAGCGCGATCAGCCGCCCGTCGAGCGTGGCGAGGAGGATCTTGCCCTTCCACGCCGCCAGCCCGCGCGTGACGATGTCGCAGCAGGCGAGCTTGCCCTTGTCGCGATCGACCTTGGGATCGAAGCGCCACAGCTGCTTGCCCGTCCGCGCGTCATAGGCGGTGGTGACGTTCCACGGCTCGATATTGTAGAGCACCCCGCCGATCATCAGCGGCGAGGCTTCGACGCCGCGATCCACCGGCAGATCGGCGTACCAGGCCAGCCCGAGCTGGCTCACATTGCCGTCATTGATCGCCTTCAGCGGACTGAAGCGCTGCTCGTCATAGGTCCGCCCCGGCGCCATCCACTCGCCCGGCGTCTTGTCCGCGCCGACCAGACGGGCCTGATCGACATTTACGGCTTTCTGGGCGCTCGCGATCGACGCGAGCCCGAACAGCAGCAGCGCCGCAACGAACAACCGCTTCATGCGAGCAACCCCTTGCGGCGGCTCCACCCGATCACTGCGTCGAGGCATGCCGCGAGCAGCTCGGGCTGGCCGAGATAATAGTGCGTCGCGCCTTCCAGCCGGACATATTCCTTGTCGGGCGTGGCCAGCGCTTCGAAGATCGCCGGGTTGTGCGTCGCAGGCACGGCTTCGTCGGCGGTATTCTCGATCAGCAGCACCGGCGTGCGGTGGATCTTGGCGGCGTTGAGCGGACCCCTGGCGTTCGACTTGTCATAGCTCCACTGGCTCAGCCACGAGCGCAGCGTGGTGTAGCGCGCCAGGCCCACCGGCCCGACGTTCACCGCGCGCGGATCGCCCATGTAGCTCACCCCCACGCGCCGGTCCGAGGGATCGACCGTGGGGTCGAACCAGCGCACGTCGCACATCGTCCGGTGGACCACGAACGCCCGTTCCTGCTCGGCGCCGCCCGCTGCCCGGAGCCGCGCGAGCTGCGCCTCCGCCCAGGCCGTGATCCGCCGGTTGCGCGCGCGCTGCGCTTCGCGGAAGCGAGTCACGAACTCGGGCGAATAGGGCGGCTGGTTGGGGCAATCGGGCGAGTAGATGTCGAGCTCGAGGTCGCGGTCGTCGGGATCGAGCTCGTTGACCACGGAAGGATCGAGCCATTCGGTCAGCGTCTCGGCGCGCGAAAGGTGCGCGGCGATGAAGATCACCCCGTCCGCCGGCTGGAGCCCCGCCGAGACGAGGTCGACCGGATCGTCGGCGGGCGTCTCGGTGATGCTCGGGCTCTCGGCCTGCGCCTGGTAGAAGAGCGACAGCGATCCGCCGCCCGACCAGCCGAGCAGCACCACCTTCTCATAGCCCAGCGCGTCGCGCGCATGCGCGATCCACTTGCCGAGGTCGATCGCCACCTTCTCCTGGATCAGCGCGCTGTCGTTGCGCGGATAGCGGCTCGCGGCGCACAGCACGTCGAGCCCCGCATCGGCGAGCGCGATCGGCATCGGCAGCAAGTGGAGCACCGAAGTCGGGTGCATGAACACATAGACCGTCTTCGCCGTGGAGTCCGGCCGGCGCATCAGCTGGCCCTCGAGGTTCACATGCCCCGAATTGCCCGCGAAGCCATAGGTCTCGGTGAACTTGGGATTGTCGGCAAAGGAGAGGATCAGCGGGATCCGCGTCCATTCGGCCTTCTGGCTGGTCATGAGCATCTCAGGCCTGGCTTGCGACGACGGCGGCGTCGGTCGTCAGGGGTACGCTGGTCGCATCGTAGCGGAACAGCCATTCATAGCGCGCGATCACTTGCTCGGGCGCCCATTGCGCGTCGACATAGGCCTGGGCGCCGGCCGGATCGGCGAGCGTCGGATTGTGGAAGCGCTCGGTGTTGGCATAGGCGCCCTGCACCACTTTCGTCGTGCGCGGAATGCGCATCGCCTGGTAATGCGCCAGCGCTTCGTCGATCGTCTCGAACTCCTCGAAGGCGCGGCCGAGGATGCAGGCATCCTCCAGCGCCATCACTGCGCCCTGCGCCAGGAACGGCAGCATCGGGTGGCAGGCGTCGCCGAGCAGCGCGATCCGGCCGCGAACCCACTCCGCCATCGGCGGGCGCGAGATCAGCGCCCATTTGAACGGCTGCGGGATCGCTTCGATATACGCATGGACCTCGCGGTTCCAGCCGGGATAATCGTCGTGATATTCCTGGTTGGTGCCGGGCGACGACCAGCTTTCGATCGTCCAGTCCTGGCGCTCGATCACGCTGGTGAAGTTCATCAGCTCGCCGCGGCGGATCGGATAGTGGATCACATGGCCGCCCGGCCCGATCCAGTTCACCCCCACCGGCTTGACCAGCTCGGGCGGCAGCAGCTCCATCGGGATCACCCCGCGCCACGCGACGATGCCGGTGAACTTGGCCGGGCCCGAGCCGAAGGTCAGCTCGCGCGTCTTCGAATGCACGCCGTCGGCGCCGATCACCACGTCGAAGCTCGCCGAGGGCTTGCCGTCGAAGCCGATCGTCACCCCGCCCGCATCGTTGCGCTCGACCTCGACGAAGCGATGATCGAGGTGGATCGCATCGAGCGAAAGCCGCTCGACTGCCTTGATCAGCAGCTGGTGCAGGTCGTTGCGGTGCACGGTGAGGTAAGGGAAGCCGTAGCGCTCGCGCGAGACGACGCCGAGGTCGAAGAGCTTCCAGGTATCGCCCGTGTTCCACAGGCGGATCTCCTTGCCCTCGGGCTCGAAGCCGATGCCGAGCAGCGCCTCCTCCAGCCCAAGGCTGCATAGCACGCGCACCCCGTTGGGGCTGAGCTGCAGCCCGGCACCGACTTCCTGGAGCACCGCCGCCTGCTCGTACACCGACACGTCGTACCCGCGCCGCAGCAGCGCGATGGCCGCGGTCAATCCCCCGATGCCGCCGCCGATGATCCCGATTCGCGGATTGTTCCTCAACGCCGGCACCCCTCCATTTGGTGTCATTTAATTATGACGAATGATGTTCGTCAATATCGCACTGTTTGCAAACTGAACCATCGGCGATCGCTCCGATCCTGGGAGGGAAGACGATGGGTTGCGGCGCGGCCCCTAGAGCGCGATCGCCACGGCCTTGGTCTCGGTATAGGCCTCGATGCCTTCGCGGCCGTTCTCGCGGCCCCAGCCCGATTGCTTGAAGCCCCCGAACGGCAGCGCCGGATCGAGCCCGCCGCCGTTGACGCGCACCGTGCCCGCCTTGAGCTTGCGCGCGAGCCGGTGGGTGGCGCTGAGGTTGTTGCTCCAGATCACTGCGCCCAGGCCGTATTCGGTGGCGTTGGCCTCGGCGGCGATCCGGTCGAGGTCCTCGTCGGCGAACGACATGGCGCAGAGCACCGGGCCGAAGATCTCCTCGCGCCGCACCGCCATATGCGCCTCGGTGCCGGTGAGCACGGTCGGCTGGACGTAATAGCCTTCGCCGTCGATCCGTTTGCCGCCCGCGCGCAGGGTGGCGCCTTCGGTGAGGCCAAGGTCGACATAATGCCGCACCCGGTCGCGCTGCTGTGCCGAGATCACCGGGCCCATCTGCGTGTCGGCCTCGAGCCCCGAGCCGAGCTTGATCGACTCGGCGATCCCCGCGACGCCCTCGACCACTTCGTCGAATCGGTCGCGGTGGACGAACAGCCGTGAGCCGGCGTTGCAGACCTGCCCGGCATTGGTGAAGATCGATCGCGCCGCGCCTTCGATCGCCTTGGGCACGTCGGCATCGGGAAGCACGATCACCGGGGTCTTGCCGCCAAGCTCGAGCGTGACGCGCTTGAAGCTGCCCGCCGCGGCGCGGACGATCAGCCGGCCGACTTCGGTCGATCCGGTGAAGGTCACCTTGTCGACTCCCGGATGCGCGGTCAGCGCCGCGCCGGCGCTCTCGCCGAAGCCGGTGAGCAAGTTGAACACCCCCGCCGGGAAGCCGATATCGGCGATCAGTTGCGCGAGGCGGAGCGCGGTCAGCGGCGTCTCCTCGGCGGGCTTGAGGATCACCGCGCAGCCCGCCGCGAGCGCCGGGGCGATCTTGGCGCAGGCCATCGCCAGCGGCGCGTTCCACGGCACGATCTGTGCCACCACCCCCACCGGCTCGCGCAGCGTATAGGCGTGCCAATTGCCGAGCCCTGAGAGCGCGATCGTCTCGCCGTTGAGCTTGGTCGCCCAGCCGGCGTTGTAGCGGATCACTTCGATCGCGTGCGGCAGGTGGAAGTAGCGCGCGTCGCGCACCGGCATGCCGTTGTTGAGCGTCTCGAGCGCGGCGAATTCGTCGATGTTCGCTTCGAGCGCGTCGGCGAGGCAGTTGAGCAGCCGCGCGCGCATCGCGGGCTTCATCTCGGCCCAGGCCGGGTCCTCCATCGCCGCGCGCGCGGCGCGCACCGCGGCGTCGGCATCGCCCTCGCCTGCCTCGGCGACCTGGGCCAGCTCGGCGCCGGTCGCGGGATCACAGGTCGCGAAGGTCTTGCCGCTCTGCGCATCGACCCATTCGCCGCCGACGAACAGCTGGTGCCGGCTCGCGGCAAAGGCCCGCGCCTTGTCCAGGGAGGGGATTTGCGGTCGGTCCATGGTTGCCGCACTCGTCATCTCAAACACCCTCTCATGCCACAGATTCCCGCGTCGAAGTTACGCCTCGCGCAGAGATGTTCATAACCAATGGCATTATATCTTGTCGAATGCTACTGGCTATCCCGCAAATGCGACCGGAACCGATGCCGTTTCGGTATCAGCTTATTTGCGATTAGGGATTGGACCCGGGCCGGCGAGGCTCGCAGAAGCGATCCAACAGGAGAGGCGCGCGCGTGGACAACGTTTATCATCTTCTCATCGACGGCGAGCTGGTGCCCGGCGCCTCGAGCTTCGACGTCGTCAATCCGGCGACCGCCGAGCCCTTCGCGCGCTGCCCCAAGGCCGATGCCGCGATGCTCGAGGATGCGATCGTTGCGGCGAAGCGCGCCTTCCCTGGCTGGGCCGCGACGCCGATCGACGCGCGCGCCCGGCTGGTCGAGGATCTCGCGGCGGCGCTCGAAGCCCGCGTCGACGAATTCGCCGCGCTGCTCACCGCCGAACAGGGCAAGCCGCTCGACCAGGCGGTGAAGGAAATCCGCGGCTCGGCCTTCGTGCTGCGCGCCTTCGCGGCGATGCGGATCGAGCCGCGTGTGCTCCGCGACGAGGGTGGCGCGCGCGTCACCGAGCATCGCATGCCGCTGGGCGTGGTCGCGGCGATCACGCCGTGGAACTTCCCGCTGATCCTGCTCGCCAACAAGGTCGCCCCGGCACTGGTCGCGGGCAATACGATGGTGTGCAAGCCCGCGCCGACCACGCCGCTGACGACGCTCCTCTTCGGCGAGCTCTGCCAGGCGATCCTGCCCGCGGGCGTGGTCAACGTGATCGCCGACGAGAACGAGCTGGGGCCCGCGCTCACCGCGCATCCGGACATCGCCAAGATCTCCTTCACCGGCTCGACCGGCACGGGCAAGAAGGTGCTCGCCTCCTCGGCGGGCACGCTCAAGCGCGTGACGCTCGAGCTCGGCGGCAACGACGCGACGATCGTGCTCGACGACGTCGATCCAGTGCAGGTCGCCGCCAAGGTGTTCGAAGGCGCGATGCGCAACGCCGGGCAGATCTGCGTCGCGATCAAGCGCGCCTATGTGCCCGAGGCGATGTACGACGTCTTCTGCGCCGAGCTCGCTCGGCTGGCGCGCGAGACGGTGGTCGACGACGGCGCCAACCAGGGCGCGCAGATCGGCCCGGTGCAGAACCGGCTGCAGTTCGAGAAGGTCGCCGCGCTGATCGCCGAGAGCCGCGAACGCGGCACGGTGATCGCCGGCGGCGCGCCGCTCGACCGGCCGGGCTTCTTCATCCCGCCGACGATCGTCCGCGACATCGACGACGAGGCCCCGCTGGTGCGCGAGGAGCAGTTCGGCCCGGTGCTGCCGGTGCTCAGCTACCGCGACCTGGACGAATTGATCGAGCGGGTGAACGGCACCGAATACGGCCTGGGCGGCACGGTGTGGAGCAACGACCTCGATCGCGCGACCGAGGTGGCGCGGCGCGTGACCTCGGGCACGGTGTGGATCAACCAGCTGATGGCGATCGACCCGCGCATCCCGTTCCGCGGGCTCAAGCAGTCGGGCATGGGGACCGAGATGGGCCAGGAGGGGCTCGAGGAATATACCCAGGCCCAGGTGATCAACGCAGTGGCGCTGGCCTGACTCCTACCGTCATCCCGGCGAAAGCCGGGACCCGGGAGTCAAGAGCGACGTCCTCTGCAACCCTGGGTCCCGGCTTTCGCCGGGATGACGGCTTAGGGTGGGTCAGCGCTTCCCCCCGAACACCCGCTGGCCATTGTCGTGCAGCACCCGCGCCCGCTCCGAATCATCCAGCAACGAGGTCGCCTCGATCGCCTGCGCGACCATCTCGGGATAGAGCGTCTTCGTATTGCCGTAGTCCGAACCCCACATCACCCGGTCCGCGCCGTATAGGTTCACTGCCCGCCGCACGAACTCGGCCGCGTCGATCCCCGTCTCGGCGAAGCGGTTCAGATTGATCTGCGTGAACTTGAACACGATGTTCGGCACGTGTGCGAGTTCGGCATGCTCGGGCCCGAGCGTTCCCGCGGTACCGCCCTCGACGCCCGGCCAGCCGCAATGGTCCAGCGCGATCGTCGTCGAGGCGAAGCGCTTCGCCAGCGCCACCACCCGCTGCAATGCCGGGCGCGAGGGCACGCCGGGGGCGTACATCACCACCATCGCCAGCCCATGGTGCGCGGCGACTTCCCACGTGTTCAGCGCGGCGGGAGAATCGAGCCAGGGATACTCCCCAGCCGCATCCGGATAGCCGAACAGCCGCAGCCCTGAGACATTGTGCCCCTCGGCCAGCGCGGCGAGCCTGGCCGGCGTCTCGGGCGAGGCGGCGCTCAGGATCAGCACGGTCGACAGCCGATCGGGATGCAGGTCCCCCACCTCGACCGCATAGCTGTTGTCGGTCTTGTAGACCGTATTGTACTGCACCGCCGCGCCGCCGGTGATGCCGCTCGCGTCCCACAGCCCGAAGATCCGCTCGGCGGTCGCGGGATCGGCCTCGATCCGCTTGCGCACCGCGTCCTCGCCTTCGCGCGCGCCGGTAACGTCGATCGGGAAGCGCTTCAGATCGTTGGTGAAGAAATGGGCATGGGTGTCGAACAGCCTGATCTTCGGCTCGGGCATCCTGGTCTCCGCGTGCTTCTGGTTATCGTCCCGGCGCTATCCCAATTTCGGCTTGCCGGCTAGACTTTATATGTCATAAGCAACTGACATTCGTTATATCGGAATATGACGAGGAGAGGTTTCGCGTGACCAGGCCCCCGTTCTTCCTTGCCGCCGTCGCTATCGCGGTGCCCACGGCGCTGCTCGCCGCACCCAGAACACCGATGCAGGCCGCCGCGACACCGCCGCCGGCCTTCGCCCAGTGCAAGGCCTGTCATACGGTGACGAAGGGCGGCGCTACGATGGTCGGGCCGAACCTGTTCGGCGTGGTCGGCAGCGCGGCGGGGTCCAAGCCCGGCTATGCCTATTCGCCCGGCATGAAGGCCGCCAACCTCAAATGGTCGCGCGCGACGCTCGACACCTATCTCGCCGATCCGAAGAAGGCTGTGCCCGGCACCAGGATGGCGATCCCCGGCGTGACCGAAGCCGAGAAGCGCAAGGCGATCATCGACTATCTGGCGACGCTCAAGTGAAGCCGCTGCTCGCCGCCGCGCTGCTGCTCGCCAGCCCCGCCCAGACCGTGCGCCCCGTGCTCGACTATGCCAGCGCCGCGACGATCCGCGACGGCTGCATCGACTGGGCGAAGGCGCACGGCCTGCGCATGGCGATCTACGTCCTCGAGCCGCATGGCATGGCCGTGACGCTCGCGCACATGGACGGAGTGAACCCCGGCACCGGCGAGATCGCGCTGTGGAAGGCAACCTCTGCCGCCAAGTTCGGACGCGCAACCGCCGACACCGCCGCGATGAACCCGCCGCCCAACGCCCCGAGCATCGCGACGATCGCGGGCGGGGTGCCGGTCTATTCGGCGGAGGGCGTGCTGCTCGGCGGCGTCGGCGTCTCGGGCGGCAAGCCGGCCGAGGACGCCGCCTGCGCGACCGCGGGGATCGAAGCGGCGGGACTCAAGGCTTCGAAATAGCCTGCCGTCGTCATCAAACCATCGTCATCCCGGCGAAAGCCGGGACCCAGGGCCACAGGCAACACGGCTTGCTGCCCTGGGTCCCGGCTTTCGCCGGGATGACGGTGGTGGGGCGCGGCCTCAATAAGCGTCGATCTCCTTCAGCGCCTCGGCCGCCGCAGCCCAGCTCTCCACCCCGCCGGCGACGCCGATGTAGAGCGTCGTCTGGAGCAGCGTCTCTCGGATGTCCTCCTTGGTCGCGCCGTTCTGCACGGCGCACTTGACCAGCCGCTTGAGCGGAACCTGGCGGTTGAGCGCGGCGCAGATCGCCATTGTGATCAGGCTGCGTTCCCGAAGGGTAAGCCCCGGACGCGTCCAGGTCTCGCCGAAGCACGCCGACGTCACGTAATTCTCGAGCGGCTCGTGGAAGTCGTCCGCCGCATCGAGCCGCGCGAGGCTGCCTTCGCCGAACAGCTGCTTGCGCATCTCGCGGCCCGCCTCGAAGGCAGGGTCACCGGTCTTGAGGGCCATGGGTATCAATCCTTGTCGATGAGGGCTCGGAAAGCATCGCCCAACCGTCGCATCTCGCGGCGCGCCGGGGCGGAGAAACGGACCGCGCGGAGGAAGCCGTGCGGCATCTGCGGCGCGATCAACAGCTCGGCGGGGACTCCTGCGAGCCGCAGCCGCTCGGCATAGTCCCGCGCCTCGTCGAGCAGCGGGTCATGCTCGGCGCCAATCAGCAGCGCGGGCGGCAGGCCGCTCAGGTCGGGGCAATGCAGCGGCGGGACCGGCGCAGGGTCGATCGCGTCGCATTCGCGATAGGTGGCGAGCATCATGTCGAGGATCGGTCGCGAAAGCACCAGATCATTGGCGCTGCGATAACCTGGCCGCGTCTCGTCGATGTCGAACAGGCCGTAGCAGAGCAGCTGCGCGGCGAGCGGCGGTCCGCTGCAGTCGCGCACCAGGATCGCGAGCTGCGCGGCGATGAAGCCGCCGGCGCTGTCACCCGCCACCGCGAGCCGGTCGGCGTCGATCCCCAGCGGCCCGGCCATCGCCGCGGCCCAGCACAATGCCTTGTAGCATTGCTTCAGCAGCGCGCGAGGCGTCGTCTCGGGAAGCCGGTCGTAATGGACGCTCACCACCACCGCGTCCGCCGCCTCGGCCAGCGCCATGGCGAGCGGTTCGTAGCTCTCGATGCTGCCGGTGGTGAAGCCGCCGCCGTGGAAATAGACGATCCCGGGCAGCACCCCCTCCCCCGCCGGCCGGTAGAGCCGCACCGGCGTCTCGCCCGCGGCGAAGCTGGTCGTGACCGCCATCCCCTCGGGGCGCGGATAGGCGATGCGATCGGCGTGGAGGTCGGCGAGCAGCCGCGCGGTCTCGAGCGGCGTGCCCGGCGGCGCGACGCGCACCGCGGCGAGATACTCGGCGATTCCCTCGGCAAGCACGGGAGCGCGGACTTCGCTGTTCACATCCTCCCCCGTCCCTGCTTTGATCGGCCGCTCTGATGGGCGCTCATCGCGTGAAAGCTTGGCTTATATCCAGAGCGGTGTCATGTTGAATGGCGTTTGTAAATAGCAACTGCACGTGCCATTCGGCGGCCGGCCGGAACGCGCCGGCGGATCGGGAGAGGGTAACATGTTCAATGCATCGGCGAAGCGGAAGCTCGAGGCCGGCGAGGTGGTGTTCGGCAGCTTCTTCAAGCTCGATTCGCCGCCGATCGTCGAGCTTTACGGGCTCGCGGGGTTCGATTTCCTGATCATCGACGCCGAGCATGGCTGCTACACCCATGCGGGGATCGAGAATATCGTGCGCACCTGCGAGCTCATGGGGATGAGCAGCGTGGTGCGCACGCCCGACGCACTGGAGGCGAACATCCTCCATGTGCTCGACAGCGGCGCGAGCGGGATCCAGGTGCCTTCACTCAAGAGCGCCGAGGACGTCCGCGACGTGATCCGCAAGGCCAAATACTGGCCGCTCGGCGAACGCGGCTCGGCGCGGGCGTGCCGCGCGGCCGCCTATGGCAACATGGGCGCCGACTATGAGGCGCAGGCCAACCGCGACACGCTGGTGAGCGTCCACATCGAGAACAAGGAGATGGTCGAGCAGGTCGAGGCGCTCTGCGCGATCGACGAGCTCGACGTGCTGTTCATCGGGCCCGGGGATCTCAGCCAGTCGCTGGGGCATCCGGGCAATTCGGCGCACCCGGACGTGGTCGCGGCGATCGACCGGGTGATCGAAGTCGCCGCGGGGCGCAAGCACATCGGCACGGTGGTGGCGAGTGCGGCGCAGCTCGAAGGCTATGTCGCGCGCGGGGTGAAGTATATCGCCTGGCTGTCGGACATCGGGATGATGAAGTCGGCGCTTGGCGCGGCGGCGAAGAACTTCGCGCCGTATCGCGCGGGCACGGGAGAGGCGAAATGAAGCGGCCGGCAGGCGGACGGGGCAAGGAATTGGCGGCGGTCGCGCCGCTGCTCGACAAGCTGACCCAGGAAGTGCTCTACGACCGGGTGTGGGAACGCGGCGAGCTGTCGAAGCGCGACCGGAGTCTCATCACCATCACTTGCCTGATCGCGCTCAACCGCGAGCAGACGCAGGGGCATATGGAACTGGGGTTGGAGAACGGGCTGACGGTGGAGGAACTGGGCGAAGCGATCGCGCAGATCGCCTTCTACGCCGGCTGGCCCGTCGCGGTGAGCGCAGCGCGGAAGCTGAAGACGATCGTGGATGCGCAGAGCGATGGCGAGTCATCCAACGCTTAGAGACTGTTTCGAAATGCGCCTCACGGCGCATAGCGGTACCGGCCCGCTCCCCCTCCCGGCCACCCATCGGTAGTATCTTGTGGGTGGCCGGGAGGGGGAGCGGGCCGGTACCGCTATGCGCCGTGAGGCGCATTTCGAAACAGTCTCTAAGCGTTGGATGACT
>NZ_JAGHZV010000002.1 GCF_017745215.1 Sphingomonas sp. | reverse complement strand
CTACACCGCGGTGATGTCGCACCGCTCGGGCGAGACCGAGGACGCGACGATCGCCGACCTGGCGGTCGCCACCAACTGCGGCCAGATCAAGACGGGCTCGCTCGCCCGTTCGGACCGGCTCGCCAAGTACAACCAGCTCATCCGCATCGAGGAAGAGCTGGGCGATGCCGCGATCTATGCCGGCCGTTCGGTTCTGAAGAAGTAAGTTGTTGAATAGTGCGGGGAGGGGGAACCCTCTCCGCACCAATACGGGCCTTGCGCGGCGCGCATGGTTAAGCGAAAATCACCGCATGCGCTCGCGTAACGCCTCTCCGTTCCAGACTCTGCTTCGCCGGGCAGGCTTGCCCGCGCTCGCGCTGATCGCGGTGGGCTTCTTCGCCTATAACGCCGTGCTGGGGCCCACCGGCGTGATGGCGACCAAGCAGATCAAGGCCGAGTACGACCAGCGCAGCGCGGACTATGCCCAGCTCGACAAGAAGCGTGCGGCACTGAAGAATCGCGTCGAGCTGCTCGATCAGAAGCGCGGCGTCGACCCCGATCTGGCCGATGAGCTGGCCCGCAAGCAGCTCAATGTCGTCCGTCCGGACGAAGTGGTGATCCCGCTCGACAAGCAGGCGCCGGCCCCCAGCGGGCGCTGATTGCGTTTGCTGCAATGCAACGTACAAAAACCGCATTTCTGCTTGCATAAACCGCAATTGCCGTAGCGGCACGCGAACGGCACGCGCTATCCGCGCGTTAGTTGCGCGGCGGGTAAAAACGCGCTTATAGGCACCCGCCTTCCCCCTCCCCGGACGAGGATTTCCTGTGGCCAAAGCACCGGCACGCAAAACGACTGAACCCGCAAAGACCAATCGCGAACGGCCCGACGAGCCGAAGCGCTATGAGGCTTCGAAGGAGCAGCTGCTCGAATTCTACAAGCAGATGCTGCTGATCCGCCGCTTCGAGGAGAAGGCCGGCCAGCTCTATGGCCTCGGCTTCATCGGCGGCTTCTGCCACCTCTATATCGGCCAGGAAGCCGTTGCGGTCGGCCTGCAGTCCGCGCTCGACGGCGAGAAGGACTCGGTGATCACCGGCTATCGCGACCATGGCCACATGCTCGCCTATGGCATCGATCCCAAGGTGATCATGGCCGAGCTGACCGGCCGCGAGGCGGGGATCAGCCGCGGCAAGGGCGGCTCGATGCACATGTTCTCGACCGAGAAGAAATTCTACGGCGGCCACGGCATCGTCGGCGCGCAGGTATCGCTCGGCACGGGCCTGGCCTTCGCGCACAAGTATAACGACGACGGCGGCGTGACCCTGGCCTATTTCGGCGACGGCGCCGCGAACCAGGGCCAGGTGTACGAGAGCTTCAACATGGCCGAGCTGTGGAAGCTCCCGATCGTCTATGTGATCGAGAACAACCAATACGCCATGGGCACCTCGGTGCACCGTTCCTCGGCCGAGGATCAGCTGTACAAGCGCGGCGAGAGCTTCCGCATCCCCGGCATCCAGGTGGACGGCATGGACGTGCTCGCCTGCCGCGGCGCGGCCGAGGAAGCGCTGGCGTGGGTGCGCGCCGGCAAGGGGCCGATCATCCTCGAGATGAAGACCTACCGCTACCGCGGCCACTCGATGTCCGATCCGGCCAAGTATCGCAGCCGCGAGGAAGTCCAGGCGGTGCGCGACAAGTCCGATCCGATCGAGGCGGTCAAGCGCGAGCTCGAGGCGCTCGGCCTGAAGGAGGACGACCTCAAGCCGATCGAGGCGGAGATCCGCAAGCAAGTCAACGAAGCGGCGGATTTCGCGGAATCGACTCCCGAGCCCGATCCGGCAGAATTGTATACCGACGTGCTGGTGGAGGCGTATTGAGATGGCGATCGAACTCAAGATGCCGGCGCTCTCGCCCACGATGGAAGAGGGCACGCTCGCCAAGTGGCTCGTCAAGGAAGGCGACACGGTGAAGTCCGGCGACATCCTCGCCGAGATCGAGACCGACAAGGCGACGATGGAATTCGAAGCCGTGGATGAAGGCACGATCGCGTCGATCGTCGTCCCCGAAGGCACCGACAATGTGAAGGTCGGCACCGTGATCGCGACGATCGCGGGCGAGGGCGAGGCTGCGGCCCCCGCGCCAGCGCCTGCTGCTGCGCCGGCACCGAAGCATGAGCCCGAAGTCGCGGCCAAGGCCGAGGCGGCGCCGGCCAAGCCTGCCGCGGCGCCCGTCGCCGCTGCCGACCCCGAGGTTCCCGCGGGCACCGAGATGGTCAAGCTCACGCTGCGCGAGGCGCTGCGCGACGCGATGGCCGAGGAGATGCGGGCTGACGGGCGCGTGTTCGTGATGGGCGAGGAGGTCGCGGAGTATCAGGGCGCGTACAAGGTGACGCAGGGCCTGCTCGAGGAGTTCGGCGACAAGCGCGTGATCGACACGCCGATCACCGAATATGGCTTCGCGGGCGTCGGCACGGGCGCGGCGATGGGCGGCCTCAAGCCGATCGTCGAGTTCATGACCTTCAACTTCGCGATGCAGGCGATCGACCACATCATCAACTCGGCCGCCAAGACCAACTATATGTCCGGCGGCCAGATGCGCTGCCCGGTGGTGTTTCGCGGGCCGAACGGCGCCGCCAGCCGCGTCGCCGCGCAGCACAGCCAGAACTACGGCCCCTGGTACGCCAGCGTCCCCGGGCTGATCGTGATCGCGCCCTATGACGCGGCCGACGCCAAGGGCCTGCTCAAGGCGGCGATCCGCACCGACGATCCGGTGGTGTTCCTGGAGAACGAGCTGCTCTACGGCCGCAGCTTCGAGGTGCCCAAGCTCGACGACTGGGTGCTGCCGATCGGCAAGGCCCGGGTGATGCGCTCGGGCAAGGACGTGACGATCGTCTCCTATTCGATCGGCGTCGGCGTCGCGCTCGAGGCGGCCGAGACGCTGGCGGGCGAGGGGATCGACGCCGAGGTGATCGACCTGCGCACGCTCCGCCCGCTCGACAAGGCGACGGTGCTCGCGAGCCTGAAGAAGACCAACCGCATGGTGGTGGTCGAGGAAGGCTGGCCGACCTGCTCGATCTCGTCGGAGATCGTCGCGATCGCGATGGAGGACGGCTTCGACGACCTCGACGCGCCCGTGCTGCGCGTCACCAACGAGGACGTGCCGCTGCCCTATGCCGCCAACCTCGAGAAGCTGGCGCTGGTCAACCCGGCGAAGGTGGTCGAGGCCGTGAAGAAGGTGACGTACAAGGGGTGATTGCGCCTGAGCGCGATCCCCTTCCGACCAAACCCCGACTGTCATCCCGGCGAAAGCCGGGACCCAGGGTCACGAGCGATGACCTCTGCTGCCCTGGGTCCCGGCTTTCGCCGGGATGACGATTTGTTTTGAAGGGGCGCGGTGGGTAGCGCGCCGATCCAAGGCTCAGCAGGTCGAGGCGGTGACCCCGGTCACCTGATACACCCCGTTGGTCCCGCCGGTCGTGTCGCGGCGGTCGCGGACCATCATCGAGGCGGTCTCGTCGAACTCGGTGGTGGGCGAGAGCGATGTCTGGATCAGCGGCTTGTAGACGAAGCGCACCTCGACGAACATGGTGACGCCGCTCGCCGGCGCGATCACCTGCCGGCCCGTCGGGCCCACGCCCGCGAGATTGTCGGCGCCCGCCACGCCATAGTTCGAGCCCATCGTGGTCTTGCTGCCTTTGCAGCGCTGCCAGCGGATCCGGTACTTGCCGCTGTGATTGGGATCGGGCTCGATGCTCGACACGATCACGCGGCCGTTGGTGAAGAGCCCGAGCTCGCCGGACTGGAGGTCGGCGCCGGCGAGCAGATCGTTGATATCGGATTCGCTGATCGTCTTCGCCTGGAGCTGGCTGCCGCTGCCGATGCGCGCGGCATTGTCCGCGAGCATCAGCGCGATCTGGCTCATCCGCATCTTGGTGATGACATAGTTGGTGAGCTCGGCGCCGCTCAGCGTGATCGTCAGGAAGATCGGCAGCGACAGCGCGAACTCGAGGAGAGCGGCGCCGCTCGTGTCGTCGCGCATCCGGCGCAGGGCACGGGCGATGCGGCTCATGTGCAGTTCCTCACGACGGAGTCGGCCTGGTCGCCATAGGGCTGGTTGCGCAGGATCGTCTTGGCGGTGACCACAGTGGTCTGCGCGCCACCGATCAGATTGTAGATCGGGAAGATGCGCGGATAGCTCACCGACACCGAATAGACGACCGCGTCCTTGGCGCCGCCCTGGTTCGCGTTGATCGAGCCGGTCGCGTCCCACTGCTTGTTGCCGTTGGTGTCCTCATAGGGTTCGCCATTGTCGCAGCGGCCGTTCGCATTGGTGTCGGTCCAGGGCTCGAACTTGTTGGACGTCGCGTCGGCATAGTCGTGGAAATAGCTGCGCGTGATCGTCACTGTCGCATTGTTGGCGAGCGCGCGGATCTGGTTCGAGACCTTGGCGTCGAGGTTCGACTGGGTCGTGGTATCGAGCCCGGTCTCGAGCGACGCGTCGCGCGCGACCTTCTGGACGATGCCCTGCAGCGCTGCGCGCATGTAGAGCGTGTGGCCGACGTCGAACGCGCCGAGCAGCACCAGCCCCATGACGGGCGCCACGATCGCGAATTCCACGATCGTGGCGCCCTTCTCGTCACGCGCAAGCGCGCGCAGGAACCGGCGGGAGAAGGCGGGCGTGGCGTACCGCCTATGATGGGAGACCTGCCGGGTCATCGGGTCAGCCGCAGCTGCGAGATCTGGTCGGCGATCGACTTGAAGGTCGACTGGATCGTCGCGGCATTGGTGGCGTTGAAATAGCGGCCCGAGGTGGCGCAGGCGGTCATCCGCGTCACCGTGCTCGACGAGAGCGTGCCGAAGGTGATCACCCAGAGCGTGATGTTCTTGTTCTTGATCGCCGTGCACAGCGCCGCGGTGCGCGCATTGACCTGCGCGGTGAGCGTGCCGGTGTCGGTGCAGCCGTCGGTCGGCGCCGAGGAGGCATCGGTCTGGCGGCGGTCGAACCAGGCGACGCCATAGGCCTGGTAGTTGCCCACCGAGGTGCAGGGATCGCCGTCGGTCATGAAGATCAGGTGGCGCTCGATCTCGCCGCCGCCGGGATTGTCCGAGGTCGGGAGCGTATAGGCGTTCTCGCTCGCGAAGATGCCGGTGGGCGACATCAGCCGCGCACCCCAGAGCAGGCCGATGTCGTGATAGGTGTTGCCGTTGGCAGTGAGGCTGTCGACATAGGTGTCGAACGCGTCGGGGTCGGTCCAGGCCTGAAGCTTCTTGGCCTGGGTCGGGCATTGGTAGGACGAGCCGTTGACATAGTCCGAGGTCGAATAGACTTCGTCGGTCGTATCGTTCGGGCCGGTATAGGTCCAATAGGACGAGCCACCCCACCAGCCGCCGGGATCCTGCGGCGTGTAGATCATGTCGTCGAGCACCGGCCCCCAAAGGGTGGATGCATCGCTCTGGCTGGGCACCAGGTCGATGTTCAGGTCCTTCGCGCCGTCGGGGATCGGATCGTAGCTGGATTGCTTGACCGTCGCGCGCTCCTCGACGCAGCCGTCCCAGGTGATCGTCTTGGAGGTGCCGTTGCTACCGATCGGCAGCGTGAACGAGCTGTTCCAGTTGGTGCCGTTCTTCAGCCCCGAGATGTCCTGGGTGATCCGGCCGTAATGCCACTGCTTGAAGGTGTAGGTGGTCTGCGCCACGCCCTGGTCGACGCGCCTGTAGGTGGTCGTGGCGGTACCAGTGGCCTGCCGCGTGTCATAGTAGCAGAGCTTGCTCGGATTGCCGGTATAGCTGTCGTAGCGATACTGCGTCTTCACGATCGGCTGGTCGACCTTGTAGGTGACCGTCTGCACACCGTTCGACGTCGAGGTGTTGACGTTGTACGGGCTGCCGGCCGAGCCGTTGTTCTGCGTCGCGGTGTCGGCGGGAACGTTGTTCTGGCAATTGGTCGAGGATGTGCCCGACTTCGAATAGGCCTTGTCCTGCCAGTTGCCGGTGCCGGTCCAGTTCTCGGTGGGGCCCGAGGTGACCGTGGGCGTACCCTGGTTGGGATAGGTGTAGGTGGTGTTCGCGTTCCACTGCGCCTCGCGCGACTGGTAGGGCCAGCTGTTCGCGAAATAGCTGGTGGGCAGCAGCTTGCCGACGTTCACATTGGTGGCATAGGGCACGAAGCCGAAGCGGATCTGCACCTGGTTGCCGGTGCCGCCGCTGGGATTGCCGGTGGTGCAATTCTCGTCGGTGTCGAGCCGCGCGACGATCTCGTAGAAGCATTTCACCGCCGACTTGAGCGACTGGAGCTTGGTCTTGCTGTCGCCCGAGGGCGTGTCCCCCATCGACCCGGTGGTGTCGAGCACGAACATCACGTCGGTGTTCGGCAGCCGCATTTCGGCATCGCAGGTGACGCTCAGCACTTCCTCGGTGCGCCCGAAGATCCGCATCAGCGTCATCGGCACGGTCGCCGACGCCGTACCGGTCACCTTGCCGGCATTCTCGCTGAAGCTGCGCGTAACGCCGGTCGCGCCGTAGGCGGCGCTGTTGTAGTTCGAATCGAAGAACTGGACGGCCTGGGTATTGGGATAGTTGGAGACGCCGTTGACGGTCTGTGCCCAGGTCCCGCCGCCCATCGTCTTGCGCCCGGCGAGCGCGCCGGCGTCACAAGCGTGTTGCAGCCGCGTCTTGACGATGTACAGGCGCGAGATGTCGACGCCGCCGCCCACCAGTCCCGCAAGCGGGATCAACGCGATCGCCATGATCGCGATGGTGTTCGCACGAACGTCACGGATCAACCGCGTGAGGAAGGTTCCCGGCGTGGCCATGTCGCGCTGCTTCTGCCCCATCGATCCGTTCCCGATCCCCGATCCGGAACAGCTATGACCCAAGTGTCGCTAACGGGCTTTCAACGGCCGTGGTTAATTCCGGATTGCATCTCCGGATCGGATTTGTGCGGAGCATGACGATCGAGGACCCCGAACGCGCGCTCGCGATCAGCTATGCGCCGCGGCACGCGCAGGCGGCGCTGGGGGCGCTGTTCGCGCTCGACGAGTCGCTGGCGACGCTGCTGCGCACCACGACCGAGCCGATGCTGGGGCAGATGCGGCTGACCTGGTGGCGCGACCGGCTGATCGGGCTCGACGAGGGTCCGCCGCCGGGCGAGCCGGTGCTCCAGGCGATCGCGGGCGAAGTGCTGCCGCTGGGCATGCGCGGCGCGGCGCTGGTGCCGATCGTCGAGGGCTGGCACGAACTGGTCGGCAACGAAGCGCTCGATCGGGCGGCGCTCGAGCGGTTCGCGGCTGGGCGGGGGACGTTGTTCGGGATCGGCGGGCAGCTTTGCGGTGCGGCTTCCGGCGATCCGCTCGCGGCGGCGGGGCAGGGCTGGGCGCTCGCCGACCTCGCGCGGCATCTGAGCGATCCGGGCGAGGCCGGGCTCGCGCGCGAACTCGCGGGAGCGTGGCTGGCGGAGGCGGCTGCGGCGCGCTGGAGCCGGGGCGGGCGGGCGTTCGGCGCGCTGGCGCATCTCGCGCGGATCGACCTGGCGCTGCCGGCCGATGCGCCGGCGCCGGTGGGCGCGCCGGGGCGGGTCTGGCGGATGCTCTGGCACCGGCTCACCGGGCGCTAGCGGAGAGTTGCATCCAATTTCGAGCAGGTTGCATTCGATTCGGACCTCGATTGCGATAGCGTGACGATCGGAACGGCCGAAGGGGAGACCGGCGATGTGGCGCTATTGGGTGGGCGGCGGTGCGGCGCTGGTGCTGGCGCTCGCGGGGATGTTCCTGTTTCGCGGCAGTGCGGCGACCGAGGCCAAGGTGCCGCCGGCGCCGCATGCGGCCGCTGCGCCGGCGGGATCGGCGGAGGCAGCGCTGCCCGAGGAAGTCCCCGCCGCCGATGCGCGGACGCGCGAGCAGAAGCGCTTCGACCGGATCGACCGCAACAAGGACGGAATCGTCGGCAACGACGAATATTTCAAGCTGCGCCACACGCTCTTCGCCAAGATGGACAAGGACCATGACGGCAAGCTGAGCTTCGAGGAATGGGCCTATCGCGGCATCGCGCGCTTCGAGGGGGCGGATGCCGACAAGTCGAACACGCTGACCCGGGCAGAGTTCGCGACGACCGCGGTGAAGCGGCGGGCGGCGTCTTCGCGGGGGAATTGCAGCTGCGGGAAGCCGGCACCGGCGCCGGTTGCTGCGACGGCCGAAGAGGATGGGGACGGGGAGGAATGAGGTCCTCGGGTCGCACCGGGACTTAGGGTGAGGTTGGAGAGAGGTTTGAAGCCGGGGTGACGGGCGTCGTTGGCGGAAACGCCCAGCCTCAGCTCTGATTGTCGATACGAGCCAAGCCCGCAGCAGGGTGCCCCGCTTCGCGCCTTTGCGCGAACAATCCGCTACTTTCTTCGTGGCAAGTCTCGCCTTCGGCCCGCGTGATCGCCACGGACCGACGGCGCTCTTGCGGCCCCGGATCGGCCATGGGATGACCGATCGATGGAAGGATTGCTCTGGATAGTGCTGGCAGCAACCGCCGCGGGGCAGCAAAGCCGTCCGCCGCCGCCGGTTGCGCCACCCGTGCCCGTCCGCGTCGATTTCGAGGAAGTCCGCCGGCAGGTCGCGCTCGAGCAGCGCGCCGCCTTGCGGAAGGCCGCGCGCTCGCAACGCATCGTGACGCGCAGCTTCTCGGTCGGCTGGGAGGTGCACCACGGCCTTTTCCTCGTGCCGGCGAACGCCGCCAATTGGCTGGCGGCGGACTGGCTAGTGCCCGACTTCCTCGCGCCGGGGCTGGGCGACCGCCTTGCGGCGGCGGCGGCGTCGCCCGGTGCCGCGCACGCCGGGCAGCGGCTCGTCTGCCGCTGCACGGGCGTCGAATGGAGCTTCCACGACCAGAAGCGCTTCCTGGTCCGCGAGGCCGAGCTGAGCTGGAACTAGCGGGCGCTCGGTTCCCGCCGCCGCCGAGCCTCAGCCCGCCATCCACCCCTTCAGTGCCTCGCGCGCCCGGGCGGTGTACAAAAGCTTGCGGTCCGCCTTCTTCGCGCGCTGGGTGATCGGCGGGAACAGCCCGAAGTTGACGTTCATCGGCTGGTAGGTCTCCGCTTCGGCCTCGCCGGTGATGTGCGAGAGGAGCGCGCCAAGCGCCGTCTCGCGCGGCGGCGGCGCCAGCGTCTCGCCGCGCAGCTCGGCCGCGGCGAAGCGGCCGGCGAGCAAGCCGATCGCGGCGCTCTCGACATAGCCTTCGCAGCCGGTGATCTGCCCGGCGAAGCGCACATGCGGCGCCGATTTGAGCCGCAGCGTCCCGTCGAGCAGCTCGGGCGACTTGATGAAGGTGTTGCGGTGCAGGCCCCCCAGCCGCGCGAACTCGGCGCCTTCCAGGCCCGGGATGGTGCGGAACAGCCGCACCTGCTCGGCATGCTTGAGCTTGGTCTGGAAGCCGACGATGTTCCACAGCGTGGCGCTCGCATTGTCCTGGCGCAGCTGGACGCAGGCATAGGGCCAGCGCCCGGTGCGCGGATCGTCGAGCCCGACGCCCTTCATCGGGCCGTAGCGCAGCGTGTCGAGCCCGCGCGACGCCATCACTTCGATCGGCATGCAACCTTCGAAATAGGGGACATTCTCCCACTCGCGATATTCGGTCTTCTCGCCGGCGAGCAGCCCCTCGACGAAGGCGACATATTGGTCCTTGTCGAGCGGGCAGTTGATGTAGTCGGTGCCGCTGCCTTTGTTCCACCGCGACTGGAACCAGGCGGTCTCCAGGTCGACGCTCTCGCGGTGGACGATCGGGGCGATCGCGTCGAAGAAGGCGAGGCTCTCCTTGCCCGTCGCCGCGCCGATGCTCGCGGCGAGGCCTTCGGCAGTGAGCGGGCCGGTGGCGACGATCGTCATCCCCGCCTCGGGCAGCCGGTCGACGCGCTCGCGGACGATCTCGATGTTGGGATGGCCTTCGAGCGCGGCGGTGACGCCCTCCGCGAAGCCGTCACGGTCGACCGCGAGCGCCGAGCCGGCGGGGACCTTGTGGACATCGCCCTCCCGCAGGATCACCGATCCGAGCGCACGCATCTCGGCATGGAGCAGGCCAACGGCGTTGCTGTCGGCATCGTCCGAGCGGAAGCTGTTCGAGCAGACGAGCTCGGCGAGCCGGTCGCCGTGGTGCGCGGGCGTCGTCGAGCCGCTGCCACGCATCTCGGAAAGGCGGACCTTGTACCCCGCTTCGGCGAGCTGCCACGCGGCTTCCGAACCGGCGAGACCGCCGCCGATGATATGGACGTGATGAGTCATGAAGCGGCGGGCCATAGCGCGCCGCTTGGCATCAGGCCAGCGGTGCGGCATCACGGGCGGATGGAGAGGCGATTTCTGTTCGCGGCGGCGCTGGTCGCGGGATCATCCTATTATCTGTCGCACTGGCTTCCCGTCTCGGGCGCGCTCGAGGTGGCATGGAAGGGATCAGGCGTCGGGCTGCTCGCGCTCTGGGCGGCGACGCAGGCGCGCTCGACCGACGGCTGGCTGATCGCCGCGGTGACGGCACTGGGCGCGGCGGGCGACGTGCTGCTCGAGACGCATGGGCTGACGGTGGGGGCGCTCGCCTTCCTCGCGGGGCACGTCACGGCGTGCGTGCTCTACATCCGCAACCGCCGCGCGACGATCGAGCTGGCGGTGCCGATCGCGCTCGCCGTGGCGCTCGCGGCTTGGCTGCTCCCCAGCGATCGGACCGCGGCGACCGGGATCGCCGTCTATGCGCTCGGACTCGGCGCGATGGCCGGGACGGCGCTCAACAGCCGTTATCCGCGCGCGATCGTCGGCGTGGGCGCATTGCTGTTCGTGCTCTCCGACCTGCTGATCTTCGCACGGCTCGGCCCGCTGGCGCATTCGCCCTTGCCGGGGCTGCTGATCTGGCCGACCTATTTCGGCGGCCAGGCGTTGATCGCCTGGGGCGTCGTGAAGGCCGAGCGCAGATGAAGATCTTCACCATCGGCTACGAGGCCACGACGATGGCCGAGTTCCTCGCCGCGCTGAAGGCGGCCGGGGTCGAGCAGGTGATCGACGTGCGCGCGGTGCCGCTGTCGCGCCGGCCGGGGTTCTCGAAGAACATCCTCGCCGCGAGCCTCGCCGAGGCGGGGATCGGTTACGTCCACCTCAAGTCGCTGGGCACGCCAAAGGAAGGCCGCGACGCCGCCAAGAAGGGCGACCGCAAGACGCTGGAGCGCGTCTACGACGTCCAGCTCGGGCTGCCCGAGGCGCAGGCCGAGGCGGCGCGGATGCGCGCGCTCGCTGCGGAGAAGCCCTCGGCATTGCTCTGCTTCGAGCGCGAGCCCTCGCATTGTCATCGAACCCTGCTGCTTGCCGCCGAAGGCGAGGGCGCCGAGGTGATCGACCTGTTCCCCTGAGAGGAGTGCCATGCTCGACCATATCGGCATCGCCGCGAGCGACTTCGACGCCTCGCGCCGCTTCTACGAAGCCGCGCTCGCGCCGCTGGGGATCGGGCTGGTGATGGAAGTCACGCCCGAGGAGAGCGGCGGCTATCACGGGCTGGGGCTGGGCAAGGGGGTCAAGCCTTTCTTCTGGCTCGGCAACTTCGGCCCGCGCGGCGCCGGCATGCACATCGCCTTCGCCGCCGGGACGCGGGCGGAGGTCGATGCCTTTTACGAGGCCGCGATCGCCGCGGGTGGGCGCGACAACGGCCCGCCGGGGCTTCGGCCACACTATCATCCCAACTATTACGGCGCCTTCGTGCTCGATCCCGACGGGATCAACGTCGAGGCAGTGTGCCACAAGCCCGAATAGCGGCGACAATCGAGTCCGTTTCGCGCGGTATCGGCCCGCGAGGTCCGCGCCATGATAGCCTGCCCCCTTTGCGCGGTCCGAAGAGGCCGCGAAGGGGAGGCACCGATGCGCAGCAGCAATGCCCTGATCGCCTATTGGCTTCCGACGGTGGGGATCGGGAAGAAGCCCGCGATCCACTATGTCCATGTGCCGCTAACCGAAGTGCTCAACTATCGGCGAGCGGACGGGACGCCGCAGGTCGACGTGGTCAACCTGGGTGGCTGCACCTTCAACGTCGCGGAGGATTTCGACACCGCGCCTCTGTGGTTCGATCCGGTGCTGCAGACGACGTTGCAGAGCGGTGCGGTCGCACAGCTCCAGGGGGCGGGGATCAAGGTGCTGCTCACCATCCAGGGCTCGGGCAACCTGCCCGGCACGCCGATGGGCTGGGAATCGGTGACGCCGGCGCAGCTCCCGATCCTCCTCGACTATATCAACAACCAGATTCTCGGCAGCGACGGCTATAATCTCGACGGGATCGACGTCGACGACGAATGGGGCCCCTCGGGGCCGTATCTCGAACCCACGATGACCGCGCTGGGCAAGAGCTTCAACGGCCAGCGGATGCTCACCCAGGCGGTGACCAGCGGCTATGAGGTGCCGGCTGATGCCAAGCCCTATGTCAGCTTCGTCAACACCATGGTCTATGGCGACGATTTCTGCGGGCTGGTGAGCGGCTATCAGTCGTGCCTCGACGCGGGCTTCGCGCCGGGCCAGGTGACGATCGGCGTCAATGCCGGTCCGGTCGCGCAGGGCGGGGGCGGCTTCACTTCGGTCGCGACGACCGAGGCGGCGACTGCGTGGCAGCCCGATGGCGCGACCAAGCTGGGAATGATGCTCTGGACCTTCAGCCAGGACATCCAGCAGTTCACCGCCAATCCGCAGAACCAGCCCGACAAGCTCTACCCCAACGCCGACGACCACAGCTGGCAGGCGGCGATCATCGCGGTGATGCAGGGGGAGAAGGTGACGATCCCGACCTGCGAGCCCGAGGCCTGCTGAGCGGCGGGCTCAGCCAGCGACGGGGAGCATCACGCTGCCGTCCTCGGTGCGCTCGAGCGGCTGCCAGGCGATCACGGTCTCGAGGTCGAGCGGCGCGTAGAGGTGGGGGAAGAGCTGGCCGCCGCGCGACGGTTCCCACTTCACCTTGTCGCCGAGCGCCTCGAGATCGACTGCGGCGATCCAGAGCTTGTCCTGTCCGGCAAAATGTTTGTCGGCGGTCTCGGTGACCTGCGCGGCGGTCGACATGTGGACATAGCCGTCGGCCAGGTCGATCGGCGCGCCGGCGAAGCTGCCTTCGCGCTCGAGGGTATCCATCTGGTCGGAGGTGAGGATCTTGTAGGCGATCAGGTCCATGGGGGTTCCACCGTTAGCGCGTGATCGGGTTCGATCGAAACTCAACCGTCATCCCGGCGAAAGCCGGGACCCAGGGCAGCAAGCGGCGTCCTCCGTAACCCTGGGTCCCGGCTTTCGGCGGGATGACGATTCAGGACGGGCAACCACGGCCCAGGCTTCCCTTCGGGGGAGATGCCTGAGGAAGGATCACTCGTCCGACGCCTCATCGATCGAGGGGTCTTCGCCCGAAGCGAGATCCTCGCCGATGGTTCCATCGGGCGTCGGTTCGCCGCCGACCGGGCCGTCGCCAAGGTTGGCTTCGGCCTCTTCCTCATTCTCCTCGATCCGCGCGGCCGACACGACATGCTCGTTGTCCGCCACGTCGAACAGCCGGACGCCCGCCGAGCCGCGGCCGGTCACGCGCGTGTCGCCGACGTTCATGCGGATCAGCTTGGCCTGGTCGGTGACCAGCATCAGCTGCTCGCCGTTGTGCGCCGGGAAGCTCGCGACCACCGGGCCGTTGCGCTTGAGGTTGTCGATGTTGGTGATGCCCTGGCCGCCGCGGCCGGTGCGGCGGTATTCATACGCCGACGAACGCTTGCCATAGCCGTTGGCGCAGACGGTGAGGATGAACTCCTCGGTCTCGATGAACTCGGCCATGCGCTCGGGGCTGAGCGTGATCTCGCGCTCGCCTTCCTTCCAGGGGGCGGCCTTGAGATAGGCGTCGCGCTCCTCGGTGCTGGCGTCGAAGCCGCGGAGCACCGAGAGCGAGATGACTTCGTCGTCGCCGAGCAGCGTGATGCCGCGCACGCCGGTCGAGCTGCGGCTCTGGAACTCGCGCACTTCGGTCGAGGCGAAGCGGATCGCGCGGCCGCCGCGGGTGGCGAGCAGCACGTCGTCGCTCTCGTCGAGCAGCACCACGCCGATCAGCCGGTCCTCGGCATCCTCGCCTTCGAACTTCATCGCGATCTTGCCGTTCGTGGGCACGTTGGTGAACGCGTCCATCGAGTTGCGGCGCACCGAACCCCTGGCGGTGGAGAACATGACGTGGAGCTTGCCCCACTCATTCTCGTCCTCGGGCAGCGGCAGCACCGCGGAGATCGTCTCGCCGGCGGCGAGCGGCAGCAGGTTGATCATCGGCCGCCCGCGCGTCGCCGGCCCTCCCTCGGGCAGGCGCCAGACCTTCATGCGATAGACCTTGCCCGCGGTGGAGAAGAACAGCACCGGCGTGTGCGTCGACGTGACGAACAGGTGGGTGACCGCATCCTCGTCCTTGGTGGCCATGCCGGCGCGGCCCTTGCCGCCGCGGCGCTGGGCGCGGAACGTGTCGAGCGTCGTGCGCTTGATATAGCCTTCCATGGTCACGGTGACGACCATGTCCTCGCGCTCGATCAGGTCCTCGTCCTCGATCCCGTCGGCGGCGGCGGCGATCTCGGTCTTGCGCGGGGTGGCAAACTGGTCGCGCACCGCGATCAGCTCCTCGCGCATCACTTCGTAGAGGCGCGCGCGGTTGGCGAGGATCTCGAGCAGCTCGGCGATCGAATCGGCAAGGCCCTTCAATTCGTCGCCGATCTCGTCGCGGCCGAGCGCGGTGAGGCGATGCAGGCGCAGGTCGAGGATCGCGCGGACCTGGGTGTCCGAGAGGCGATAGGTGTCGCCGGTGACCTCGACTTCGACCGCCTCGACGAGGCGGATATAGCCTGCGATCTCGGCGATCGGCCAGTCGCGGGCGAGCAGCGCCTCGCGGGCCGCGGCGGGGCTCGACGAGCCGCGGATGATCTTGACGACTTCGTCGAGGTTGGTGACCGCGATCACCAGGCCGAGCAAGATGTGCGCACGGTCGCGGGCCTTGGCGAGCTCGAACTTCGAGCGGCGCGTGATCACTTCCTCGCGGAACTTGACGAAGCTCTCGACGATGTCGCGCAGGTTCAGGAGTTCGGGGCGGCCGCCGCGGATCGCGAGCATGTTCGCCGGGAAGCTCGACTGCGCCGGGGTGTGGCGCCAGAGTTGGTTGAGCACCACTTCGGGCGTCGCGTCGCGGCGCAGGTCGATGACGATGCGGACGCCCTGGCGGTTCGATTCGTCGCGGATGTCGCTGACGCCTTCGACGCGCTTGTCCTTCGCGGCTTCGGCGATCTTCTCGACCAGCGCGTTCTTGCCCTGCTGGAACGGGATTTCAGTGAGCACGATCGAGCGCCGCTCGCCGCGCTGCTCGAAGGTATGGCGGCTGCGCACCATGATCGAGCCGCGGCCGGTCTGATAGGCATTGCGCGTGCCGCCGCGGCCGAGGATCAGCGCGCCGGTCGGGAAGTCCGGACCGGGGACGATCTCCATCAGCTCCTCGACGGTGATTCCGCCGTTCTCCATATAGGCGAGGCAGGCGTCGATCACTTCGCCGAGATTGTGCGGCGGGATGTTGGTTGCCATGCCCACCGCGATGCCGCCGGCGCCGTTGACGAGCAGGTTGGGGAAGCGCGCGGGGAGGACCGTCGGCTCCTGGTAGGAACCGTCGTAATTGTCCTGGAAGTCGACCGTGTCCTTCTCGATGTCGGCGAGCAGCGACATCGCCGGCTTGGCGAGGCGCGCTTCGGTGTAGCGCATCGAGGCGGGCGGATCGGGGTCCATCGAGCCGAAATTGCCCTGGCCGTCGACCAGCGGCACGCGCATCGACCAGTCCTGCGCCAAGCGGGCCAGCGCGTCGTAGATCGCGGCGTCGCCGTGCGGGTGGTAGTTGCCCATCACGTCGCCGACGATCTTGGCCGACTTGCGGTAGGGCCGGCCGGCGACGAAGCCGCCTTCCTGGCTGGCCCAGAGGATGCGGCGGTGGACGGGCTTCAGGCCGTCGCGGACGTCGGGCAGCGCGCGCGCCACGATCACGCTCATCGCGTAATCGAGGTACGAGGTCTTCATCTCGTCGACGATCGAGATCGGCGTAATGTCGGAAGGGTCCGCGAGGACGATCTCGTCGGTCAAAGGCTTCGGCTTTCCGGGGCTATGTTACAAATGTGCGGCCGCTCTAGCCGCGCCGGGGAGCAATGCCAAGCCTCGCGTACGCGCGTGCGCGTGCGCGGTCATTCCGGGAAGGCCGTGATGCAGCTTTCGGTGAGCGCGGTCAGGCTGCCGAGCTTCGCGGCGGTGCTCATCGCCTGCCCCACCATGCGCTTGATGTCGTCGGCAGTGTAGATTCCGTGCGCGTGATAGTCGTCGTCGCTGGTCAGCTTGGCGAATCGATCGGCGACGGGCGTCAGCCGGTCGAACGTGCTGCGGTCGCCGGATCGCTGGCCATGGACGTCGGCAAGACCCCGGGTCATCGACGCGACCGTCGAGCAGAGCTGGGCGCGCTCGAACCGGTCCTGCGGCAGCGCGATCGGTGCGGCGCGCCAGGCGACCGGCCAGGCGTTGCGGCAGGCCTCGGTCGACGGACCGGCGCCTTGCTTGCGCGCGATCGCCGCGTCGTGGATCGACTGGCTCGCGGCGTAGAAACGATCGACGAAATCCTTCTCGCTCGACTCGTTCGCCGCGATCAGCGCGAAGCTCATCGCCAGCGCCGTCTGGTCGAAATCCGCCTTGTCGGGCATGCCGAGCGCCGTTGCACCGCATTCGATCGCGGTCGGCGCAGGCGCGGCCTGGAGCAGCAAGGCGAGCAGAAGCGACATGGATATGAATCCTCCCCCGCGCTTTCTTCCGGTACGATCGGCGACAGCGCAAGCCATTCAATCTGCGTTCACCCGAGCCCTGCCACCGATTGGAAACACGCGTCCGCTTGAATGCCGCCGTGCGCCCAACTAGAGCGTGGCGCGAAGTTTCCCTGCTGCCGACCCGAGAGGAGAGGTCCCCAGTCATGAAGATGGTTTCCCGTTTCGCGCTCGCCGCCATGTTGTCGCTGGGCGCGGTGTCCCTCACGTCCGCCCCGGCCTTCGCCCAGAAGAAGGGCGAGCAACAGAAGCCCGACGAAGCGACGGCCAAGCTGCTGACCCAGCTCAGCCCCGAATATCGCAAGCTCGCCGGGGCCGCCGAGACGTCGATCGGCAAGAGCGACTGGGCCGCTGCCGACACGGAGCTCGCCGCCGCCGAGGCGGTCGCGAAGAACGACGCCGAGAAATATTTCGCGGCGCGCATGCGCTACACGATCGAGTTCAACCGCAAGTCGGACGATGGCATGGTCAAGGCGCTCGACGCGCTGCTCGCCAATCCGAACACACCGAAGGAGCTGATCACCGGACTCACCTATTCGCGCGGCGAGATCCCCTTCCGCCAGAAGAAGCGCGCGGAGGCGCTGCCGTTCCTGCTCAAGGCCCGCGAACTGGGCTCGACCGAGCAGGGCCTGCAGCTGATGATCGCGCAGAGCTATTTCGACAGCGGCAACCTCAACCAGGGCGTGGCCGAGCTGGGCAGCGCGATCGACAAGGAAAAGGCCGCGGGCCGCAAGGCCCCCGACGACTGGTATAACTTCATCATCCAGCGGCTCTACAAGGCCGGCGACCGCACCGCGACGACGCTGTGGCTGACCAAGCAATTCTCGGACTATCCGAAGCTCGACACCTGGCACAAGATCGTGATGCTGTACCGCGAGAGCAAGGACAAGGCGGGCACGCCGCTCGACATCAAGCAGAAGATCGACCTCTACCGCCTGCTCCGCGCGACGGGCGCGCTGGCCGACGTCAACGATTACGGCACCTATGCCCAGGCGGCGGTGAACCGCGGCATTCCGTGGGAATCGCTCGCGGTGATCGACGAAGGCCTGAAGGCACAGAAGTTCACGCTCGAGGAGCCTTCGATCGCGGCGATCAAGGCGGCGGCGGTGAAGGCCTCGGCGAACGACAGCTCGCTCGACACCTATGCCAAGCAGGCGGCCGCGGCGCCGACCGGCAAGGAAGCCGCCAATACCGCCGAGGGGTATCTCGGCTCGGGCAACTACGCCAAGGCGGTCGAGCTCTACGACATGGCGCTCAAAAAGGGTTCGGTCGACAACGACGAAGTGAACCTCAACCGCGGCGTCGCGCTCTATCGCCTGGGCCGCAAGGACGAGGCCAAGGCGTCGTTCGACGCGGTGCAGGCCGGCGTGCTCAAGGACATCGCCAAGTTCTGGATCACCTGGATCGAACTGCCCGCGCCGCCGACCGCCTGAGGTCGGCCGGACGGCTGAAGGAAAGGGGCGGCCGTTGCGCCGCCCTTTTTCGTTGGAGAAAAAATCGTCATCCCGGGGAAAGCCGGGATGACGGAAGAAGAAAGTAGCCGGTTAGCGGCCTCAAGCCTCCGGAACCGGAACCCCCGGCAGCGCCTTCGAGGTGCGGATCGTCAGCGAGGTCTTAACATGTTCGACGTTGGGCGCGGGCGTGAGCCGCGTGGTCAACAGCCTCTGGAAGCTCTGCAGGTCGGTCGCGACGATCTTGAGGATGAAGTCGATCTCGCCGTTGAGCATATGGCATTCGCGGACCTCGGGAATGCTCGCGACCAGTTCCTCGAACGCGCGCAGGTCGGCTTCGGCCTGGCTGCGCAGGCTCACCATCGCGAAGACGGTGAGGTTGTAGCCGAGCGATTCGGGCTCGAGCTGCGCGTGATAGCCGCGAATCACGCCTTCCTGCTCGAGCGCGCGGACCCGGCGGAGGCAAGGCGGCGCGGTGAGGCCCACGCGCTCGGCCAATTCGACATTGGTCATCCGGCCTTCCTCCTGCAAAAGTGCCAGAATCCGCATGTCGATTTCGTCGAAACGCATCCGCAACCTACTCCCTGTTCGATTCGTGCCGCTTTCTTCTGCCGACCATAAGATTCTTACGCGGCAACGCAATTGTCTCACATTGCGACGTTCCGAAATGAGCTGTTCCCCTGACCCCGCCACAGGACTTAAGGAATTCTTACCCGGGCGCGATGCCGCGCGCGGGGAGGGATGGGCGACTTGCGCTTCGACGACACTCTGGAGACCGTTCTGGCGGGCGATCTGGGCTCGCCTTCGGGCGTGTGCTCCGCCTGGCGCCAGCTCGTCGACCTGATCGGCCGCCGCCGCTTCGCGCCCGACGTCCGCGCGCTCACCTTGCTCCGCCGCATTCGTTCGCAGGTGCCGCTCGCGGTGCGCGCGGCCAGCGCGAAGGGGCTCGAGCTCGCCAATCCGCCATCCGCGCTGGTGCGGCTGCTCGCGGTCGACGAAGTTCCGGTGGCGGTGCCCGTGCTCAAGAATGCGCGGATGACGACCGCCGAGTGGATCCAGCTGCTCCCCGATCTGGCGCCCGCGGGCCGCGCGGTGCTGCGCAACCGGCGCGACCTGAGCCCGGTCGTGCGCCGTGCGCTCGAGAGCTATGGCCCGATCGACTTCATCCTGACCGACGAATCGCGGCGGCACGAGGCGGCGGAGGCGGTCGAGTCGAGCGACGGGGCGGCCCAATTGTTCGAGTCGACGCCGGAAATCGAGTCCGAACCGGTCGAAACCATTGCCGAAGCGGAGGAAATTCCCGTGGTCGAGGAACCCGAGACCGAGCCTGCGCTCGCTGCGGCGCTGCCGCTCCCGCCGATCACGATCTTCTCCGAATCGCTCGCGGCGCGATTCGGCCTTCACTCGCCGGTGGTCGCGGCGCCCCAGCACCCTCTCGGTGCCGAGGCCGATCCGGAGCAGGTCGTCACGATGGTCGAGCAGTTGCTCCGCGCCGTGTCGCACGATCCGGACGCGCCGTCGCTCGACGGTGCCGCACCGCTGATGGACGGAGAAGCGGTCGATGGCGTGGCTGCATTCGAGTCTGCCGGGGAAGGTCCGATCGTGATCCCGGCCGAGATGCTCGAGCCCGAGCCCGAGGAATTGGACGGCGCTCCGGTCGCCAACGGCCTGCTCGATCACGCCGCGCCCGTGACCGAGCCCGAAACTGTCTTCGAACCCGAGCCCGAACCCGGTCCTCAGCCGGCCGCCGAAGCAATCGTTTCGCCCCCGATTTCCGCCGCACCGGCGCGTCCCATGCCGCGCGAACGGATGGTCGACTGGACGGACGTGCTCGCGGCGCCCACACCGGTCGTGGTCCCGCCCGTGGTGGTGGAACTGCCCCGGCCCGAGTCGCGACCGGCACCCGAGCCGGTCGCGGTCGAAGCCGAATTGCCGCCCCCCCTCGAGCCGGTTGAACCCGCTGTTATGGAAGAAGATTTCTCGTTCGTCGCGCTTGCCGGGATTGCCGCCGCGCTCCCGAACACGACGATTGTCGAGCGTGTCGAAGCCCAAATTCAACCGAAGCGGGATCAATCCGGGACAGTCGGGTCAGCTGTCCCGGAACGGTCGATTGCGGAGGCGAAACCACCGCTACAGGGTCCGGATGCGACAACGTCAGGGGATCGTACGGTGTTGGATGAAGGGCAGATGCTCGATCGCGCGAGCGAAGCCCCCGCGGCGGCGGAAGGGGACGGCCCCTTCGAGATCGCCGAGGTGGTCGCGCGCATCGACGCTTTCTGGCGCAATCGCGACGAAGGCGCCGTCGACGCGCCCGTGCGCGCCGTGCGCCAGGCGAACCAGTTCCGCTTCGAGACCGATGCCAAGGGCGTGATCCGCTGGGTCGACGGCGCCTCGCGTGCGCCGATCATCGGGCTCAGCCTCGATTCGCCCGCAGCGCTCGGCGGGCTCGCCGGCTCGCGGGTCGACGGCGTCGCGACCGGCGCCTTCCGCCGCCGCGCCGGCTTCTCCAACGCCCGCCTCGCGATCGAAGGCGATTCGGATGCCTCGGGCGACTGGCTGATCTCCGCGATCCCGGTGTTCGACCCCGCCAACGGCCGCTTCACCGGCTATCGCGGCACCGCGCGCCGCCCGCGCGTCGACGAGCGCGCCGAGCCGCTGCGCAACCCCGCGGCCGCCGCGCCCGATTCGCTGCGCCAGCTGGTCCATGAACTGCGCACGCCCACCAATGCGATCGCCGGCTTCGCCGAGATGATCGAGACGCAGATGCTGGGGCCCGTTTCCGATCCCTATCGCGAGCGCGCCCAGGTGATCCGCGCCCAGGCCAAGGAACTGCTCGGCGCGATCGACGATCTCGACCTTGCCGCGCGGATCGACAGCGCCGCGCTGTCGCTCGTCCCCGGCCGCGTCGCGCTGCGCCCCTTGCTCGCCACCATCGCCGACGACCTTGGCCCGCTCGCGGCGCTGCGCGGCTCGGCGATCGCGCTGCCGATCGCGGACCTCGCGGTAAGCGGCGACC
This sequence comes from Sphingomonas sp., assembly GCF_017745215.1. Taxonomy (GTDB): domain Bacteria; phylum Pseudomonadota; class Alphaproteobacteria; order Sphingomonadales; family Sphingomonadaceae; genus Sphingomonas. Next base: position 257,316 of record NZ_JAGHZV010000002.1, on the reverse strand, counting down.
GGCGCGCGGTCGAGCGGCTGCTCGCGCGGCTGCTCGCGACGCTCGTCTCGGCGAGCGGTCCCGACGAGCGGATCGGCGTGCGCACCTCGCTCGACGGCGACGAGGTGGTATCGATCGCGATCGACCGTCCGCGCGCACTCTCCGACTATCCCGGCGATTCGGTGCTCGGGCTCGACGACGAGCGCGAGGATTCGAGCCTGCTCGGCACGGGATTCGCGCTGCGGCTCGCCCGCAACCTCGCGCGCGAGCTCGGCGGCAGCCTGGTGATCGAACCCGAGAGCTTGACTTTGCGGCTTCCGGCCTCCGTAAACGGACAGGTGGGACAGGCAAATCTAAGCTGATGCGGTGACAGGCGCCGCACGCGGATACCGAGTTCCGGCGCCGGAGCCCGAGGCGGCCGTCGCCTGGCCCCAGGCCTTCGGCACGCGCTTCCTCGTCTTCGTCGACACCGAGGAGGAGTTCGACTGGCGCTTGCCCTTCAGCCGCGACCGCCACGGCGTCACGCATGTGACGGCGCTCCCCACGGTCCAGGCCCGCTTCGCCAAGCGCGGCGTGCCGCTGACCTGGCTCGCCGACTATCCGATCGTCGCGTCGGACGAAGGTGCGGCGGTGCTGCGCGAGCTGGTGGCGGATGGCGTTTCGGAAGTGGGCACGCAGCTCCACCCCTGGGTGAACCCGCCCTTCGACGAGGAGCTGAGCGGCCCCAACAGCTTCGTCGGGAATCTTCCCGCGGCGCTCGAGGAAGCCAAGCTCGCGAGGCTTACCGAAGCGATCGAAGCCGCGGTGGGGCGGCGTCCGCGCATCTACCGAGCCGGCCGCTACGGGATCGGGCCGCACACGGCCGGGATCCTTGCCCGGCTGGGCTATCGCGCCGATTGCTCGGTGCGCGCGTGCTATGATTATACATCCGAAGCCGGCCCCGATTTCGCGGCGGTCGGCAACCCGGCCTATCGCTTCGGTCCGGAGAACAGCCTGATCGAGCTGCCCTTCTCGACCGTCTTCACCGGCATGCTGCGCGGGCAGGGCGAACCGCTCTACCGAACCCTGGGCAAGCTCCCGCGGGGCCGCGGCGTCGCGGCGAGGCTCGGGCTGCTCTCGCGGGTCTCGCTCACCCCCGAGGACATGCCGCTTGCCGACGCCGAGGAAGCGGTGCGCGTCGCGCTGGGGGAGGGCGAGCGGCTGCTGAGCTTCGCCTTCCACTCGCCCTCGGTCGTCCCCGGCCACACGCCCTATGTGCGGACCGAGCGCGACCTCGTCGACTTCCACCGTTGGTGGGATCGCATCCTGGCGCTGCTCGACCGCCTCGGCGCGAAGCCCGCCAGCCTCGGCGAAGTGCTTGCCGCTGCCGAAGACGCTTGATGCCGCTCGTGCGCCCGCGCTATCGCCGGCCGGGGTGGGGCCTGTAGCTCAATGGTTAGAGCTGGCCGCTCATAACGGCTAGGTTGCGGGTTCGAGTCCTGCCGGGCCCACCAACCCCCGTCGTGCGTTGGGCTTCGAACGAAACAACCGACGGCAAAGGGGCCGCATGCAGCAAGAAGCGTCGTCGCGCACCGCCAAGCTCGCCAAGCAGTTCGGCCCCGGCCTCGTCACCGGGGCGGCGGACGACGATCCCAGCGGCATCGCCACTTATTCGCAGGCCGGCGCGCAATTCGGTTTCCAGCTCCTCTGGACCATCGTCCTCACCTATCCGCTGATGACTGCGGTCCAGCTGGTGAGCGCGCGGATCGGGCGGGTGACCGACCATGGCCTGGCGCACAACATGTGCCGCATCCTGCCGCGCCCGCTGGTGCTGGGGCTGGTCGCGCTGCTGTTCGTCGCCAACACGATCAATGTCGGCGCCGACCTCGCCGCGATGGGCGAGGCGGCACAGCTCGTGACGGGCGGGAACCCGAATGCTTTCGCGGTCGGCTTCGCGCTGCTCTCGCTGCTGCTCCAGCTGTTCATCCCCTATCACCGCTATGCAGCGGTGCTGAAGTGGCTGACCCTGGTGCTGCTCGCCTATGTCGCGCTGCTGCTGATGATCCACGTCGATTGGAGCTCGGCGCTGAAAGGCATGGTCTGGCCGACGCTTGCCGGCGCGGGCGCGGTGACCACGGTGGTGGCGATCTTCGGCACGACGATCAGCCCCTATCTCTTCTTCTGGCAGTCCAGCCAGGAAGTCGAGGAAGTCGACCGTGACGACGACAAGCATGCGCTCACCGAGGCGCCGGAGGAAGCGCCCGAGGAGTTCGGCCGGATCCGCGTCGACACCTTCGTCGGCATGGCGGCGTCGAACCTCGTCGCACTGGCGATCATGATCGGCACTGCCGCGACGCTCCACGCCTCGGGCAAGACCGACATCCAGACCGCCGCCGAAGCTGCCGAGGCGTTGCGGCCGGTGGCGGGGCAGTTCGCCTTCCTGCTCTTCGCGCTGGGGATCATCGGTACGGGGCTGCTCGCGGTGCCCGTGCTCGCCGGATCGGTCGCCTATGCCGCGGCCGAGACCAACGGCTGGACCTGCGGGCTCGAGCGCACCCCGCGCGAGGCGCCGGGCTTCTACGGCGTGATCGCCGCCTCGGTGCTGCTCGGGCTGGCGATGTGCTGGCTGCCGATCGACCCGATCAAGGCGCTGTTCTGGAGCGCGGTGGTCAACGGCGTGGTCGCGGTGCCGATCATGGTGGTGATGATGCTGGTGGTCGGCCGCAAGTCGCAGATGGGCGACTTCACTGCGCCGCTGCCGCTCAAGCTGTTCGGCTGGGCTGCGACCGGCGTGATGGCCGCGGCGGCGCTGGCGATGTTCGCGCTGCCGCTGATGGGGATGGGGTGATGGTCGGGGAGACAGGATTCGAACCTGCGACCCTCTGCTCCCAAAGCAGATGCGCTACCAGGCTGCGCTACTCCCCGACGGGCGAACCCCTTAGAGGGCGCGCCGCCGGCCCGCAACCTCAATGGACCGACGGCATCGCTTCGAGCCGCACGCCGCGCGTCTCGGGGTAGAAGCGCAGCACGCAGACCGTCATCGCCGCCATCATCGCGGCGAAGAACAGGAACGGCGCGCCGGCCGAGACCGCCGCGACCATTGGGAAGACCGCGGAGATCAGCGCGTTGAGCAGCCAGTGCGTGCCGCTGCCCAGCGCGGCGCCGCGCGCGCGGACCTCCTGGGGGAAGATCTCCGAGATATAGGTCCAGATCACCGCGCCCTGGCTCATCGCGAAGAAGCCGATGAAGCCGATCAGCGCCGGCAGCAGCAGCGGCCGCGGTGCCAGGCCGAACATCACCGTGGCGGTGAGCAACAGCGACACGGTCAGCCCCATGCCGCCGATCGCGAGCAGCCTGCGTCGGCCCAGCCAGTCGGCGCCAGTGATGCCGAGCACCGTGAAGCCAAGGTTGACCAGCCCGATCGCCACCGCCTGCCAGGCCGCCGATAGCGCGCCGTAACCCGCGGCGGCGAAGATGTCGTTGAGATAGTAGAGGATCGCGTTGATCCCGCTCAGCTGGTTGAACGCGGCGAGGCCGGTGGCGAGCAGGATCGGGCGGCGGTGGCGCGCGAAGGAGAGGCGGGTTCCGGGGGCCTCGGCCGCGTCCATCGCCGCGCTTGCGATGCCGAGCGCTTCGCAGGCCGCGCGCGCCTCCTCATGGCGGCCCTTGGCGGCGAGCCAGCGCGGGCTGTTCGGGATCAGCCAGAAGAGCAGGAGGAGCAGCAAGGCAGGGACCGCGGCGACGCCGAGCTTCCAGCGCCAGGTCGCCTCGGTTACCCATTCGCCGATCAGCGCATTGCTCAGATAGGCGAGCAGGATGCCGCTCACCACGCTCAGCTGGAAAAGCCCGACCAGCCGTCCGCGCCGCGCCGCCGGCGAGATTTCGGCGATGTAGACGGGCGCGAGCACCGACGTGCCGCCGATCGCGATTCCGCCGACCAGCCGCGCGAGCGCGAACGACGTCCAGTCCCAGGCAAGCGCGCAACCGAGCGCCGAGACGAGGTAGAAGAGCGCCATCACGCGCAGCCCCGCGCGGCCGCCCCACCGGTCGCCCGGCGCGCCGATCCCGAAGGCGCCGGCGAGCGTGCCCCAGAGCGCGATCGACACGGTGATCCCAAGCCAGGCGTCGGAAAGCCCGAAGACGGTGCGCAAGTCGCCGGTCACGCCTGCGATCACCGCCGTGTCGAAGCCGAACAACAGCCCCGAGAGCGCCGCCGCGCCGATGCTGAAGGCGAACAGCAGCTTCGTGCCGAGCTTGGTCATGCGACGATCCTCCCCCCGGGGCCCGCTCAATAGTTGGTGCTCATCGCGAGCAGGCCGAATTGCCAGGCCGTGTACAGCAGCATCAGCGCGGCGAGGACCATGGCGATGCTCCACAGCCGGCGCGTCCAGTGTCGCCGCTCACGCCAGGCCAGCGTGGCGTTCCAGCCCGCAAGTCCGACGCTGCCGGTGAACGCCAGCAAGCCCGAGAGCTGGAGCAGCCGCAGCCAGGGGTCGCTGCGCGCGCTGAGCAGGTCGAGGTCCGAGAGCATCATCGCGAGCAGCGTCATCCAGCCGCACAGCACCAGCAACGCGGCGAGGCTGGCGATGCGGAGCGCTCGATAGGCGAGCAGCGAGCGGCTGCCCAGCGGCGAGGGCGCGCGGAAGCGGCGGCGGACGAACCAGGAAGCCGGCCAGTGGAGCACGGCCAGCGCGAGCGCGCCGAGGCTTAGTCCCAGCGCGGGCAGCAGCCAGTCGGCCGACATTGCCGCGGGCGCGCGGTCGAACACCGCGGCGGGCGCCAGCGTGTCGACGCTCCACCGCATCGGCCTGCCGTCGACCAGCTGCGCAGCGAGCCGCTCATGCCCGCGCCGCACCTGCCAGACGAAGGGCGCGACTTCGTCCCAGACCTGCGGCGCACCCGAAGCGTCCTTGAGCGAAGCGATCGACAGGCCGCCCTCGGGGGTGAGCGCCACCTTGGTCTGGCCGGCGAGCATCGCGAGCGCGAGGAAGCTGGTTTCGGCGCGGCGGCTGCTCATCCACATCCCCGCCATCGCCCGGGCGTGCTCGCGGGCGAGCTTCGGGTCGACGCGCGACGCCACCGGCGCGGCGGGGAAGTAACGGTCGGCGAACCCCTCGCCGATCTGGTCGAGCGCCGTCTCCGCCGCCCCGTCGCGGCCCGCGCTGTTGAACGAGACGAACAGGCCGACGCCATCGTTGATATAGAGCTGGAACAGCGTGTGGAAATTCTGCGTCGCGCCGCGGTGGCCGATGATCTCGCGGCCGTTGAGGTTGCGCTCGAGGAAGCCGAGCTCGGCGCGGTCGAGTGGTGGGACCAGCGACTTGGGATCGACGCGGTCGAGCGGGCTGTGGTGCATCGTCGCCGCGGTCTGCGGCGCCATCAGCCCGCGGCCTTGGGCGAGGTGCGCGATCATGAACTTGGCCATGTCGAGCCCCGAGGCGGCGAGCGCACCGGCGGGCGCGGGGCCGATCACTTCATAGCCCTGCGCGGGGGCAGAGGCGCGCGGATAGCCGGTCGCCACCCAGGGCGCGAGCGCGGGCGGAAGCGGCTGGCGGAAGCTCGCGTGGCGCATGTCGAGCGGGGCGAAGATACGCTGCTCGACATAAGCCGCGAAGGGCAGCCCCGAGACGCGCTGGACGATGTAGCCCGCCAGTGCCGTCGCCCAGTTCGAATAGGCGGGCGTGGTGCCCGGCGCGTAGATGCGTGCGGGCACCCAGCGCTTGAGATAGGCGTCGAGCGCGATCGGGGCGTGGAAGGTGATGACGTCCTTGCCGCTCTCCTCGAAGCCGGCGGTGTGCGTCATGATCTGGCGCAGCGTGACGGGCTTGCCCTGGTAGGGCGGGATGGCGAAATCGAGGTAGCGATTGACGTCGGCGTCAAGGTCGAGCCGGCCCGCCTCGACCTGTTGCATCACCGCGGTCCAGGTGAAGAGCTTCGAGACCGAGCCGACGCGGAACAGCGTGCGTTCGGGGTCGACCGGGCGATGCGCGGCGATGTCTGCCCAGCCATAGCCGCGCGCAGTGACGAGCTGGCCGTTCTTGACCACCACGACCACCGCACCGGCGATGTCGCCGGTGCGCAGCGCATAGGGGATGGCGCCGTCGAGCCAGGCGTCGAGGTCGGTCGCATCGAGGCTGTGGCCGGCGGGCTGCTGGGCCTGCGCGGCCGTGCTCGAGGCCAGCACCGCCAGCGCAAGCAGCAGGGCGCGCCACAGGCTCACGGCAGGAACGCGGCGGCGGGCATCGCCGGCTCGGTGACGGTCTCGTCGGAGCCGAATCGGTGGACCTGGCGCGTCTCGCGGTCGAACTCGGGCCAGGGGACGTTGCCCGTCCGCGCGAATTCGATCCACACGGCGTGCATCCGCGTCGCGAGATCCTGCGGCGGGGCTTCGCCGACGAGGCCTTCAGGCCCAGTCACCGTCGCCAGCGTATCGAAGACGAAGGGCAGCTCCATCCCGTGCGAGGCGCCGAGCTGGCCGTCGTAACGCGGCGAGCGCCAGTCGAACTCATAGACGAAGGTCCGCCCGCGATGTTCCTCGGCGAAGCGCCGCGCCGGCCAGCGGAAGACGAGGTCGGTCATTGCGACGCCCAGCGCTTCGCCGGGATGCCGGCCGATGCCCATCCCATAAGCCTTGAGCACCTGCCATGCGCGCGGCTGCGACTTGCGCAGCGCGATCCAGGCGAGCAGCCGCCCGACCTTGGCGCGCAGGCCGGTGGGCACGAGGTAGAGGTTCATCTCCTCGGCATTGCTGCCGATCAGCAGGTCGACTTCGGCGCCGACGCCGCGCTTGAGCGCCTCGAGCGGCGGCTCGGGGAGGACGTCGTCGCCATGGACGGGAAGGAAGCGGCTGATCCCGAAGGCGGGCTCGTGGCCGCCCGCGTCGCACAGGTTGATGCGGGTCGTGGGCTTCGCGACCGTTTCGAGCGCGTCGAGCAGCCGCGAGCCGGGCTCGACGCTCGCGAAGCCGTCGCGGTCGGGCGTGACGCCGAGCAGCTTGGCAAGCTTCGCCACCAGCCGGCGCGCGACCGGGATCGGCCGGGTCATCGCCCCGTGCCCGCTCTGGACGATCGCGCGGCGGAACAGTCCCCTGGCGAGCGGCGAGGCGATCAAATCGGCGATCGACATCGCTCCCGCGCTCTCGCCGAATACCGTGACGTTCGCGGGATCGCCGCCGAACGCCGCGACATTGGCCTGCACCCAGCGAAGCGCCGCGATCTGGTCGCGCAGGCCCAGGTTAGTCGACACGCCGGGGATGGGGAGGAAGCCGTCGACCCCCAGGCGATAGTTGATCGCGATGCAGATCACTCCGTCGCGGGCGAAGGCCGCGCCGTCCTGTACCGAAGCGTCCTTGCTGCCGATCACGAAGCCGCCGCCGTGGATGAACACCATCACCGGCAGGCTGGTCGCGCTCCCAAGCGGGCGCCAGAGGTTGAGCGTCAGATAGTCGCCACCTTCGTTCCATCCCGTGCCGACCAGCGGCGCCACGTCCATGCCGGGGAAGGCGCGCAGCCGCTGCGGCGCCGTCGCGCCCGGCCGAGTCGCATCGCGGATGCCATCCCACGGCGTAACCGGCTGCGGCTCGGCGAAGCGATGGGCGCCCACGGGCGGGGCGGCATAGGGCACGCCGAGGAACCGGATGCAGGTTTCGAGGATTTCGCCGCCGATACGGCCGTAACCCAGGTTAATCGTTGCCTCGTCCATGGCGCCGTCATAGCGCAGCCGGCAACGCAGCGACGCCCCTTATCCGCCGCCGTACCGGGCCGCAAAGCCGTGCATCCGATCGGCAAAGTCCGAGGGGCTATGGCATCCTGTCCTATCTGATAGGCAGTACCTGTCTGACAGCATAAGCCTCAAAAAGGGGCCGGCACAGCGCATCAGGAGAGGTTGAAGGCCATGAAGAACAGCTCATTGCGGGTCGCGTTGCTTGGCGGTGCCGCTTCGGCATTTCTCGCGATCGGCACTGCCGCCGCCGCGTCGGCCCCCGCTGACGACGCGCAGCCGGCGCCCGTCGCCGCGCAGGGTGCGGACGACGACGGCTCGGTCGCGTCGAACGACGAGATCATCGTGACGGCGACCAAGCGCGCCGAGCGACTCCAGGACGTCCCGGCCTCGATCTCGGTGGTCAAGGCGGGCGACCTCACCAAGGAAGGCGTGGTCCGCTTCACCGACTATGCCGCACGCGTCCCCGGCCTCTCGGTCACCACCGGCCGCGCCGGCAACGCCCAGGTGACGTTGCGCGGGATCACCACCGGCGCCGCCCAGCCGGGCTCGACGACGGGCTATTATATCGACGAGGCGCCGGTCGGCTCGGTCAACGCCTATACCGGCGGCAGCGGCATCACGCCGGACCTCGACCCCTCCGACCTCGCGCAGATCGAAGTGCTGAAAGGGCCGCAGGGCACGCTCTACGGCGCCGGCGCGGTGGGCGGGCTGCTCAAGTTCACCACTGCCGAGCCCGATCTCGATATCGTCGAGGGTCGTGCTTCCGCCGGCGTCACCGCCGTGGCGAAGGGCGAGATCGGCGGCTCCGCGCGCGGCATGGTCAACGTGCCACTCGCGCCGGGCAAGCTCGCGCTCCACGTCTCGGGCTTCTACCGGCTCGATCCCGGCTATATCGACAACGTCAACCCGCGCATCGGCGCGAAGGACATCAACACCACGCGGGTGAGGGGCGGCCGCGCGGTGCTGGCGATGAAGCTCGGGCCCGATGTCAGCGTCAACCTCTCGGCGATCGGCCAGGACACCACCTCCGACGGCAACAACAGCGTCGACATCGACGCCGCCACGCTCAAGCCGATCTCGGGCGATCTCAAGGCCGACCGCTATGTCCAGGAGCGCGGCTATGCGCGGCTGCGGCTCTACAATGCGACGGTCAAGGCCGATCTCGGCAAGGTGAACCTGACCTCGTCGACCACCTACCAGCGCATCTATTTCCGCGAACTCGGCGACGCGACGCGCAGCTATGCCTCGTTCCTCACGGCGAATGCGCCGGTGCTGGCGTTCTTCGCCGGGATCGCGGTGCCGGCCAACCTAGGCATGCGCGTCGACACGGTGAAGCACACGTCGCGCTGGTCCGAGGAGGCGCGCGCCAGCATCAACGACGTGGGCGGCATCCTCGACCTGCAGGGCGGCTTCTACTGGACGCGCGAATCGGACATCAACCGTATCCCGAGGATCGACTATTTCTCGACCGCCACCGGCGCTTCGATCACGCTGCCGCCCTTCGCCGTCGCCAAGATCGACTCGACCTATGAGGAAGTTTCCTTCTTCGGCAACGCGCGCCTCCACCTGGGCGAAAGGTTCGACATCCTCGGCGGCGTCCGCCGCGCGCACGACAGCCAGACCTATGCGCAGGATTATCGCGGGCTGCTGATCTCGATCTCGACCGGCGCGATCGCAACCGGCGCCAAGTCGGCGACGCTCGCCGCCAACGGCAAGGAAAGCGCGAACATCACCACCTGGCTGGTCTCGCCGCGCTACCGGATCTCGGACGACTTCATGGTCTATGCCCGCGCCGCGACCGGCTATCGCCCCGGCGGCCCCAACCCGGCGCCGCCGACGGGAAACATCCCCAACATCTTCGACCCGGACAAGCTCACCCAATACGAGGTCGGCTTCAAGGCCTCGGCGCTCGACCGCGCGCTGACGCTCGACGCCGCGCTGTTCTACACCGACTGGAGCCACGTCCAGATCCAGACCAGCGGCGGCGGGTTCAACTATCTGGTCAACGGCGGCTCGGCGCGCAGCCAGGGTGGCGAAGTCACGCTGCGCTACCAGCCGGTGAAGGCGTTCACCCTCGGGTTCAACGCCGGCTACACCGACGCCAAGCTGACCGCCGACGCGCCGGCGGCGGGCGGCAAGGACGGTGACCGGCTGCCCTATGTACCGCGCCTCTCGGGCTCGCTGACCGCCGATTATTCGGCCGAGCTCGGCGGCTCGGCGATGCTCAACCTCGGCGCCTCCGCCAATTACGTCGGCAGCCGCACGAGCGACTACAGCCAGAAATTCCCCAAGCACCTCGACAGCTACGCGACCTTCGACCTGCGCGCCGGGGTAAGCTCGGGTCCGTGGTCGCTCTCGGCCTTCGTCAAGAACCTCGCGGACAAGCGCGCGATCATCGTCACGGGCTTCCAGGGTCTTGCGGCGAGCGCCACGCCAGGGGCTTATTATTCGGCGGCGTACATCCAGCCGCGGACGATCGGCGCCGAGGCGGCGATCCGCTTCTGAGCTGAAGGGACGGGGGGAAGCGTATCATGTCCGCCGATCATGCGACCGCCGCGACCGGTTCGCCCAATGTCACGCCCGCGTTCCTCGCGCGGCTGGCCGAGCGCTTCGGCGCGCGCTGCCAGACGAGCGAGGGAGTGCGCGCCCAGCACGGCCAGAGCGAGGCGCACTTCGCGCCGATGCCGCCCGACGCGGTGGTGTTCGCCCATTCGACCGAGGAAGTCGTCGAGCTCGTCCGCATGTGCGTCGAGGCGGGGGTGCCGATCATCCCCTATGGCGCCGGCACCTCGATCGAGGGCAACACGCTCGCGGTGCAGGGCGGCGTGTCGGTCGATCTCTCGGAGATGGACGCGATCGTCGAAGTCAATGCCGAGGACTTCGACTGCACCGTCCAGGCGGGCGTCCGCCGCGAGCAGCTCAATGCCCATATCCGCGACCTCGGGCTGTTCTTCCCGATCGATCCCGGCGCCAACGCGACGATCGGCGGCATGGCGGCGACGCGCGCCTCGGGCACCAATGCGGTGCGCTACGGCACGATGCGCGAGGCAGTCCTTTCGCTCCGTGTCGTCACCCCCGACGGGCGCGACATCCGCACCAGCCGGCGCGCGCGCAAGTCCGCGGCGGGGTTCGACCTCACCCGGCTGTTCGTCGGCTCGGAAGGGACGCTCGGCATCATCACCGAAGCGACGCTGCGCCTCCACGGCATCCCCGAGGCGATCACCTCGGCGGTCTGCTCGTTCGAGACGCTGCATGGCGCGATCGACACGGTGGTGCAGACGCTCCAGATGGGCGTGCCGATCGCGCGGGTCGAGATCCTCGACGACATGCAGATGCGCGCGGTCAACGCCTGGTCGAAGCTCGACTATCCCGAGCTGACCACCTTGTTCTTCGAATTCCACGGCTCGCCCAGCTCGGTCGAGGAGCAGGCGCAGACGGTGCATTCGCTCGCGCTCGCCAACGGCGGCTCGGCGTTTCGCTGGTCGAACCTGCCCGAGGAGCGCTCGAAGCTCTGGAAGGCGCGGCACGAGGCCTATTATGCCGCGGTCAACCAGCGCCCCGGCGCGGTCGGCTGGGCGACCGATGTCTGCGTGCCGATGAGCCGACTCGCCGAGTGCATCACCGAGACCAAGGCCGACCTGGCCGGCGCGAGCATGCCCGCGACGATCCTCGGCCATGTCGGCGACGGCAATTTCCACGTGATCTTCCCGCTCGATCCCGATTCCCCGGAGGAGCTCGCCGAAGTCGAGGCGATCAACGCCCGGCTGGTCGAGCGCGCGCTGGCGATGGACGGCACGTGCACCGGCGAGCACGGCATCGGCCTCGGCAAGCAGCAATGGCTCGTCGCCGAGCTGGGCGAGGACGCCGTGGCGATGATGCGCGCGCTGAAGGCGGCGCTCGACCCCGCGGGGCTGTTCAATCCGGGCAAGATCTTCGCGGCTTGACAACCTGTCAGATAGCAAGTGAAAACCTGTCCGCTAGCAAGCCTCGAGGGAATGAGGCGCGGAGGAGAGCGATGGGCAACAAACGCCACTTTCAGGTGTCGATGCGGATGACGGTGTTCTTCGGGCCCGGCACGTTGCCCGAGGATGCGCCGTCGCTGCATCCGGTGCGGCTCGCCTTTTCGCTTGGCGGCGAGCGCGAGCCGGCGCTGGTCGCGATCGGCGAGGATTTCCCCGAAGGCCGCGACATCGACATCCTGTTCCTTGTCGATCCCGAAGGTTGCCGCGAAGTGCTCGGCCAGGTGCCGGAGGGCGAAGGGACCTGGCATCTCACCAGTGACCAGCGCGCGATCGCGCTCGCGCTGCTCGATTGCGCGCTGCCCGAGCCTGCCGCGCAGACGCTGCGGACGATCAAGTCGGTCGAGCTGCTCTGCGCGATCACCACCGATCTCGCCGAGGACCGGCTCGTCCCCGCCGACGGCGGCTGCGCGCTGGGCGAGCTCGACACGCGGCGGATCATCGCGGCGCGGCGGATGATCGACGAGGGCTGGCGCGAGAAGCTCACGCTCGACGGTATCGCGCGCGCCAACGGGCTCAACCGCGTGAAGCTCACGCGCGGCTTCCGCGCGATGTTCGACTGCACCGTCGCCGAGGCCATCGCCGAGCGTCGGCTGAGCGGCGCGAAGCAGCTGCTGCTGGTCACCGACCTGCCGGTCTCGTCGATCGGCTATCGCTGCGGCTACAGCAACAACGCGAGCTTCACCCGCGCCTTCTCGCGCCGCTTCGGCATGGCACCGACCCAGCTCCGCGCCGCGCAGGTGGCGGCATGAGCGCGCTCTCCATCGCCGAGGGCGAGTCGCTCGTCACCGTCGCGATGCGCAGCGTCCGCGAGCATATCCGCAGCAATGGCCTGCGCGTCGGCGATGCGCTGCCGGGCGAGCATCATTTCGCGAGCCAGCTCGGCGTCAGCCGGGCGGTGATGCGCGAAGCGTTCGGCGCGCTCGCGGCGCTCAGCGTGATCGACGTCGGCAACGGCCGCCGCGCGCGGGTGAGCGCAATCGACGGCTCGGTGATGGCGACCTCGCTCGAGCACGCCGTCAGCACCGAGCAGGTGTCGATCACCGAGATATGGGACGTTCGCCGCACGCTCGAGCTGCGCACCGTCGCGCTCGCCGCGCTCAACCGCACGCCGTCGGAAGCCGACCGCATCACCGAGCTGGCGCAGGCGCTGGCGGCGGCGACCGAGCCCGACGAGATCACCGTGCTCGACATCGCGCTCCACCAGGCGATCGCCAAGGCGACGCACAACATCGTCTTCCACCAGATCGTGAGGTCGTTCGAGAACATGATGCGCGTCGCCGTGCCCGCCGCCTGGCGGACGCGGACCACGCCCGAGCAGCGCACGGTCGTTCGCGCCAACCACCTCGAGATCGCCGCGGCGATCGACGCGGGCGACCCCGCGCGCGCGGTCGCGGCGATGGACAGCCATTTCGATGCCTCGGTGATCCGCGCCGCCCGGATGGCACCGTGATCCGGCGCTGGCTGGTCCGAATCCTGGTCGCGCTCGCGGTGCTGGTGCTCGCCGGCGGCGGTTATGCGGCGTGGCGCTTCGGCCATCCGGCGATGCCGGCGGATACCCAGGTGTTGAAGCCCGGCACCGCCGCGCCGGGTGCGCTCACCGTGCAGTATTTCGGCGCGACGACCCTGGTGTTCAGCGACGGGCGCAACGCCGTGATGGTCGATGCGCTGCTGACCCGGCCCGACATGCGCACGGTGATGTTCGGCAAGGTGGCGAGCGATCCCGGCAAGGTCGACCTGGCGCTGCGCCGGGCGGCGTTGTCGAGGATCGACCTGCTGCTGGTCACGCACACGCACTACGACCATGTCCTCGATGCCGCCGCGGTCGCGCAGCGCACTGGCGCGACGATCGTCGGCTCGCCCTCGACCCGCCAGGTCGCGCTCGGCGGCAACATCCCCGCGGCGCGGATCGTCACCGTGCACGGCGGCGAGCGGTTGAGCGCCGGCGATTTCAGGGTCACCGTCATCCGCTCGCTCCATTCGGCGGGAGACCGCGTGCCCGGCGACGTCACCGCGCCGCTCCGCCAGCCGGCGAGCGCCAAGGACTATAAGGAAGGCGGCACCTTCGCCTATCTGATCGAGCACAAGGGTTTCCGCATCCTCGTCCATGCCAGCGCGAACGTCGTGTCCGGCATGTACCGCGAGCATGGCGTGCATGCCGACGTGGTCTTCCTCTCGACCGGCGGCCTCACGCTCCAGCCGCCCGCCTTCACCCAGACCTATTGGCGCGAGACGGTAGCGGCCACCGGCGCGAAGCTCGTCGTGCCGATCCATTGGGACGACTTCCTCCTGCCGCTCGACCAGCCGCTCGTTCCGCTCCGCCGCTTCCTCGACGACATCCCGCTGACGATGTCGCGCATCGCTCCGCTCGCCGCCCGCGACCATGTCGCGGTGCGCTACATGCCGGTGTTCGGCCCGGTCGACCTCGTCGCCGCGGCCAGGACCGGCCGGTGAAGCGTCGCGAGGTCGTCGCCGGGCTGGCCGCCGCGGCGGTACTGCCCGCGCTCCCGGCGCAGGCGAAGGGCAGGGCGGTGCCCAAGGGTTTCCTCTGGGGCACCGCGATCTCGGCGCACCAGAGCGAAGGCAATAACGTCAATTCGGACATGTGGCTCAACGAGCATGTCGAGGGCACGCTGTTTCGCGAGCCTTCGGGCGATGCCTGCGACAGCTACGAGCGCTATGGCGAGGATGTCGCGATCGCCGCCGCGCTCGGCTTCAACGCGCATCGCTTCGGGATCGAATGGGCGCGGATCGAGCCCGAGCCGGGGCAATATTCGCTTGCTGCGCTCGACCATTACAAGCGCGTGCTCGAGGCCTGCCATGCGCATGGGCTGAAGCCGATGGTCACCTTCAGCCACTTCACCACGCCGCGCTGGTTCGCCGCGCGCGGCGGGTTCGAGGCGGCGGGTGCGCCCGAGCTGTTCGCGCGCTTCGCCGGCACCGTCGCGCGCCACTTCGGTGCCCTGCTCGACGCAGCGACGACCTTCAACGAGATCAACGCCCCGCGGCTGATCCCGGTGCTCGCGCCGGGCTATGACAAGGCGCGCCCGCGGATCGAGGCGATGCTCGCCGCCTCGGCCAGGGCCTGCGGATCGGACCGCTTCGCCTCCTGGGTGTTCACCCCCGCCGACCGGATCGAGCCGCCGACGCGCGAGGCCCACGCCAAGGCCTATGCCGCGATCAAGGCAGCGGTGCCGGGCTGTTCGGTCGGGGTCAGCCTGTCGATGCAGCAACTCCAGCCGGTCGCCGGCGGCGAAGCGAAGGCGACCGAGTTGAACCAAATCCTCTACGACCAATGGCTCGGCGCCGACACGCCCTCGGACTTCGTCGGCGTCCAGACCTACACGCGCATCCTCGTCGGCCCCGAGGGCTCGCTGCCTACCCCCGATGGCGTCGAGAAGACCGACGCGGGCTATGAGTTCTACCCGCCCGCGCTCGGCCATTGCGTCCGATACGCTGCGAAGATCGGCCGCAAGCCGGTCATCATCACCGAGAGCGGCATCGCCACGAGCGACGACGCCCGCCGCATCGCCTTCATCGACGCGACGCTCGCCGAGGTGCGCCAATGCCTCGCCGACGGCATTGATCTCCGCGGCTATCTCCACTGGTCGCTGCTCGACAATTTCGAATGGACGCGCGGCTATTCGCAGCATTTCGGGCTGGTCGCGGTCGACCGGAAGAGCTTCGCGCGCACCCCCAAGCCCAGCGCGCATCACCTCGGCCGCATCGCCCGCTCGGGCCGTCTCTAGGAGCACCGCATGGTCCCCTTCGCTCTCGCAGCCCTCCTCGCCGCCATCGGCGTGACCGACAATCCCTGTCCGCCGGCGATGGGCTTCCCGCCCGCGCTCGTCGAGTGGCGCGCGAAGACCTACGCGCCGGGCAATGCGAAGATGCTCCCGCCGCCGATGGCCGAGGCAGCCGCCTATCGCACCGCCTATCTCGAGGCGCGCAAGACCGACTGGGCCGACCTCTGCCATTATCGCGACGACAATCTGAAGCTGCTGACCCGGCCCCAGGCCGAGCGGGACATCGTCTTCATGGGCGATTCGATCACCGAGGGCTGGAAATACGGCCGCCCGGATTTCTACACCCGTGGCTGGATCGACCGCGGGATCAGCGGCCAGACCACGCCGCAGATGCTGCTCCGCTTCCCGTCGGACGTGCTCGCGCTCCATCCGCGCGTCGTCCACATCATGGCGGGAACCAACGACATCGCCGGCAACACCGGCCCGACGACGCTCGACACGATCGAGGCCAACATCGCCGCGATGGTGACGCTCGCCAAGGCAGCGAAGATCCGCGTGGTGCTGGCCGCGGTGCCGCCCTCGGCGAGCTTCACCTGGGCGCCCGACCTCAAGCCCGCGCCGGTGATCGCGGCGCTCAACGGCAGGCTCAAGGCGCTGGCGGCGCGCGAGAGGATCGTGTTCGTCGATTATGCCGAGGCGATCGGCCGGCCCGACGGCGCGATGAAGCCCGAGTTCAGCCTCGACGGCGTCCACCCCAATGCCGCGGGCTATGCCGCGATCGAGCCGCTCGCGCGCAAGGCGATCGCGGCAGCGCGGCGATGAGGGTCACTCGCCGCACGGTCATGGCGGGCCTAGCGGCCGCGCCGGCGCTGAGGGTGGTACCGGGCAAGCTCGCCGGCTTTCGCCGTCGCACCGACGCCCGCCCGATCATCTCTGCCGATCCGCAGTCGACCTTCTTCTGCCCGATGCGCAAGGCGCCGGTGCATTGGCGCGCGCTCCATGCCTTCAATCCGGCGGCGGTGGCGCATGACGGCGCGGTCTACGTGCTGTTCCGCGCCGAGGACGACAGCGGCGCGATGGAACTCGGCGGCCACACCTCGCGGCTCGGCCTCGCGCGCAGCACCGACGGGATCAACTTCGAAGTGCTCCCCGCGCCGGTGCTCTATCCCGCCGACGACGGCCAGCGCGCCGCCGAATGGGATGGCGGCTGCGAGGACCCGCGGCTCGCGGTCGCCGAGGACGGGCGGTTCGTCTGCACCTACAGCCAATACAACCGCAAGGCCGTCTACCTCGGCATCGCTTCGTCGCGCGACCTGGTGTTCTGGACCAAGCACGGCACCGCCTTCGCGGGCACGCGCTACGAGACGATGATGATGAAGTCCGCCGCGATCGTGCACCGGCTGGTGAACGACCGGCTCGTCGCCGCGCGGATCGGCGGGCGCTACTGGATGCTCTTCGGCCAGGGCAAGATCCACGCCGCCCATTCCGACGACCTGATCCGCTGGACCCCGGTCGAGAGCGCGCCCGGCCAGCTGAAGGTAGTGATGGCGCCGCGCCCCGACCGGTTCGACAGCGTCCTCGCCGAAGTCGGTCCGCCGCCGGTGCTGACGCCGCAGGGCATCGTCATGCTCTACAACGGCAAGAACGCCGCGGCCGGCGGCGACCCCGCACGGCCTGCGCTCGAATATGCTTGTGGCCGCGCGATCCTCGATCCGCGCGATCCGACGCGCGTGCTCGAACGCGCCGACACGCCCTTCTTCGCGCCCGAGCTCTCCTGGGAACGCACCGGCCAATATCAGGCGGGCACGACGTTCATCGAAGGGCTGGTGCGCTTCGACGGCAGGTGGTTGCTCTATTACGGCGCCGCGGACAGCGTCACCGGGGTCGCGGTCTCCACCGATCGCTGGCTTTGAGAGTCTGTTTGGAAACTCGCGGAAGAGCGAGTTTCGAGGCGGTGCCAGCCCGCTCCCCCTCCCGGCCACCCATAGAATACACTATGGGTGGCCGGGAGGGGGAGCGGGCTGGCACCGCCATGCGCCGTGAGGCGCATCCGAACAGGCTCTCAGGCGTCGGTGTAGGCGATCACGTCCTCGGCGATGTCGATATAGCCGCGCCGCGCCGCGACGATCACCGCATGGGTGCGGTCGGCGACGCCCAGCTTCGAAAAGATGTTCTTCATATGCGCCTTCACCGTGTCGGTGGAGAGCGAGAGCCGCCAGGCGATCTGCTTGTTGGGATGTCCCTCGGCGACCAGCCGGAGGATGTCGATCTCGCGATCGGTCAGCCGGTCCTCGAGCGCATGCAGCGCGATGTCGTGCGCGACGTCGGCGCAGATCGCGCGGCGCCCGGCGTTCACGGCGCGGATTGCGTCGAGCAGCTCCTTGCGGATGCAGCTCTTGAGCAGATAGCCTGCGGCGCCCGCGCGCAACGCCCGCAACGCCTGGGTGTCGCCGGGGTACGTGGTCAGCACCAGGATCGCCGCATCGGGCGTCCGCGCGCGGATCGCTTCGATCGCTTCGATCCCACCGAGCTTGGGCATCTGGATGTCCATCAGCGTCACGTCGGGGCGCAGCGCCTCGTGCTGGGTCACCGCTTCGGCGCCGTCGCGCGCCTCGCCGACGAGGCGCATGTCGGCCTGGCGCTCGATCACGGCGCCGATCCCCTCGCGGAGCATCGGATGGTCGTCGACGACGAGCACGCTGATCGGCAGCGGCTGGGAAACGGCAGGGTCAACCAAGGTCACCTCCATCGGCAGCCTTCTGCCCCCGGCGAGGGCCGGAAGCATAGGCTATAGCAGCAGGGATCGAGAACGTCACTTCGGTTCCGCCACCGGGCGGGCGGGCAAGCTCGA
The DNA here is from genome assembly GCF_017745215.1 of Sphingomonas sp. GTDB lineage: Bacteria > Pseudomonadota > Alphaproteobacteria > Sphingomonadales > Sphingomonadaceae > Sphingomonas. The sequence goes on along the minus strand of NZ_JAGHZV010000002.1, from coordinate 239,020 downwards.
GCTGGGCGCCGAGCTTGGCGGCGCGCTCGCGCATGCCGGGCAACCCGAAATGCCCGTCGCGCTGGCCGCGCGTGAGCACCTCGGGATCGATGCCGACGCCATTGTCGCGGAACAGGACCTTGAAGAGATAGGGGCGGAACTGGACGTCGACTTCGACGCGCGTCGCCTTGGCGTGGCGCCAGATGTTGAACAGCGCCTCGTTGGCGATCCGCGCGACTTCATCGCCGACCAGCGGCTCGAGCGGGCGCGGGTTGCCTTCGCTCGAGATCGAGACGCGAGTCTCGGGCCCGAAGGCCTGGCGGCGGACGATCGCCTGGAGCATCCGCTCGACGTCGCTGGCATCGTCGATCAGCCGGAGGTCGCGCACGCGATCGCGTCCCTCGGCAAGCACGGTGTCGGCGCGGTCGAGCGCATCCTCGAGCGTCTTCCGCGCCGGTGCCCCCTCGGGCAGGTCCTCGGCGGCGAGCTGGAAGCGCATGATCAGCGCCTGGATCGACTGGAGCAGCGTGTCGTGGATCTCGCGCGCGATCCGTTCGCGCTCGTTCAGCCGTTCGGCCATGCGCATGCGCAGCCGCCCCGCGATCGCGCGCAGTCGCAGCGAATAGGCGAACCAGAGCAGTCCGGCCGCCGCGGCGGCGAGCAGCAGGCGGAAGGGCCAGCTCTCCCAGAAGGTCGGCCGGATGTCGAACTCCAGCGTCGCGCCGGTGCGGTTCCACACCCCGTCGTTGTTCGAGGCGATCACCTGGAAGCGGTAATGTCCCGGCCCGAGGTTCGAATAGGAGGCGAGGCGGCGAGTGCCTGGATCGACCCAATTGTCGTCGACGCCTTCCAGCCGGTAGCGGAAGCGGACGCGTTCGGGGATGGTGAAGCTGAGCGCTGTATAGGCGATGTCGATTGCGCGCGTGCCTGCCGCGAGTACCAGCTTCGACGGATCGCGATACAGCGCGCCGCGCGCGGTCAGCGAGCGGATCGTCACGGGCGGGGCGAGCCGGTTGGTTTCGATCGTCGCGGGATCGATCACCGCCAGCGCCGTGCGCGCGAGCGCCCAGACGCGCCCGTCGCCGCCCAGCGCAAGCTGAAGGCCGCGGAAGCCGATGTGCTGGACGCTGCCGGGAAGCCCGTCGCGCGTGTCGAACAGCGTCCGCGGCACCGCGCTGCCGGGGTGATCGAACGCGGCTTCGAGCGCGGCCGTCGAGACGCGGGAAATGCCGTCGAGGCCGAACAGCCAGGTGCTGCCGTCCGGCGTCTGCAGCAGCGTCCGGACCGCCGCGACCCAGCGGATCGTGTTGGCGTCGATCCGCCGCATCCGGTCGCCGCGCAGCCGGACCATGCCGCCCGAGCCCGAGATGTAGAGCGCGTCCCCGATGGCATCGACCGCCGTAAGCTCGCCGAGGCCGAGCTCCGCGGCATCGATGATCCGCGTGCGGCCGCCCCGGACCAGGCCGAGCTGGCGCAGGCTGATGTTGAACGCCATCGTGCCGTCGCTGGTCGCGGCCATGTCCCACGCCGATGCGCCCAGCAACGTCCCGCCCAGCTGCTGCCACGCGCCGTCCTGTCGAAAGATCGGGCCTCCGCCGTCGGCGACCCACAAGCGCCCCTGGCTGTCCTCGACGCAGCTGTCTCCGGTCGTGCCGCCGGGTGGCGGAGTGGTCTGCTCGATCCCGGTGCGGGTCAGCCGCATCACGCGCTTGGGAGAAATCGCCCATATGCCGCCGGCTCGCGCGGTGCAGATGGTCAGCAGGTCCTCGAAGTCGCCCGACAACAGGCGCGGTCTCGCGTTGGGGGCGATCTCGTACAGCGCGCCGTTCGAAAAGACATAGACGGTCCCGTCGGCAGCGCCCGCGATCCTCATGCCGGTGAGCGCCGAGACCGGGACCGACGCCTCGGGCACCACATTGGCGATGCGGAAGCGGTCGACGCCCATGTCGGTTCCCGTCCAGAGGTTGCCCTCGCGGTCGGCGAACATCGGGCCCGTGTACGAGCCGCTGAGGCCCTGGAGGGGGCCATAGGCCTCGACAGCGCCTGCCGGATCGGGCGCGGGCGTTTCATAGCCGGCGACGCGGAACAGCCCTTTGCTGCGCGTCGAACCCCAGACGCCGCCCCACCGGTCGAATGCCATCGTCGCGAAGCGCAAGCCGGGCGTGGCCGGATAGGCGACGTCGAGGCTCGGGGGCAGGCCGCCGACAGCGCGCAGCATGCGGGTCGAATCGCGGCCCGCCGCCCAGATATGGCCGTGCGGATCCTCGGCGAGGCGTGGCCAGGCGATACGGTCGGGCATTGCACGCAGCCGCGCCTCGCCGGGGCGAAGGGTCAAGAGGCTGCTGCGCGTCTCGCCGTCCGGCAGGTCGTGATTGAAGGTGATCCACAAGGTACCGTCGCGGGCGGCCATCAGGCCGAGGACCTGGCCTTGCGGGAGGCCGGCTTCCGCATCGACCCAACGCCATCTGCCCGCGCGATACCGCGCCAGGCGTGCTGCACCGACGCCCCCCCAGCTCGCCCAGATCGTCCCGTCGCGCGTCTCGACGAGGTTGGTGACCATCGGAGGCGGGTCGGGCATGTGGGTATCGACCAGCCTGCCGCCACGATAGACCGCTACTCCCCCGCGCTGCCCGTAGGCGATCCAGAGCTCGCCTGCGCGCGAGACGAGCAGCTGGCTCCCCGGCGCGCTGGTGAAGGGGGTCCCGCGTGGCGCGCGGACGGTCTCGAAGCTGACGCCGTCGAACCGGGTCAGTCCGTCGGCTGCCGCGATCCACAGATAACCGTCCGGAGTCTGGACGATATCGTTGACCCCGATCGGCGCGCCGTCCTCCTGCGTCCAGCGCGTATGCTTGAAATGGTCGAGCCGGACCGGCGGGCCACCCTGCGCGATCGCCTGCGTGCCGAGCGCGAGCTGGGCAAGCAAGCCCAGCGCCACGCCTCGACACATCGTCCAGATCCCCCCGTAGCCCAATGTCGCCCTCGAAAGCCCGGCACCTACGGTAGCACGGTCCATTCCGGTCACGTACTCACTCTAAAGTGTAGTCGGATCACCCACCTCGCGGGATTTCCGTTTGAGCGACGGTCTGGGACAAGCCCTTAGACCAGAAGGGGAAGCCGCCGATGGAACCGCCCAGACTCCCGCCCGCGAGCCTCCCGGCCGCGTTCGCCGATCTCAACCGGCGCGACTTCCTCGTGGGCGCCGCCGCCGCGTCCACGCTCGCTGCGCTGCCGCTGGGCGGCGCCTTCGCCGCACCGATTTCAGGAGGAAAGACCATGGGTACGATCAAGACCAAGGACGGCACCGAGATCTTCTACAAGGACTGGGGCCCCAAGGATGCGCAGCCGATCGTGTTCCACCACGGCTGGCCGCTGTCGGCTGACGACTGGGACAACCAGATGATGTTCTTCCTCCTGCAGGGTTATCGCGTGGTCGCGCATGATCGCCGCGGGCACGGCCGGTCGAGCCAGACCGACACCGGCAACGAGATGGACACCTATGCCGCCGACGTGATCGAGCTCGCCGACCACCTCGACCTCAAGGGCGCCGTCCATGTCGGCCACTCGACCGGCGGCGGCGAAGTCGCCCATTATGTCGCGCGCGCCAAGCCGGGCCGTGTCGCCAAGGCGGTGCTGATCGGCGCAGTGCCGCCGGTCATGGTCAAATCGGAGAAGAACCCCGGCGGCCTGCCGCTCGAGGTGTTCGACGGCTTCCGCCAGCAGACTGCGTTCAACCGCGCGCAATTCTACATCGACGTGCCTTCGGGCCCCTTCTACGGCTTCAACCGTCCGGGCGCGAAGGTCGACCAGGGCGTTATCTACAATTGGTGGCGCCAGGGCATGATGGGCAGCGTCAAGGCGCATTATGACTGCGTCAAGGCCTTTTCCGAGACCGATTTCACCGAGGATCTCAAGAAGATCGACGTGCCGGTGTTCATCATGCACGGCGAGGACGACCAGATCGTGCCGATCGCGGACTCGGCGCTGATCGGAATCAAGCTGCTCAAGCACGGCACGCTCAAGACTTATCCGGGGCTGCCCCATGGCATGTGCACCACGCACCCCGACACGGTGAATCCGGACCTCCTCGCCTTCATCAAGGGGTGAGACGTCCGGGCAGGGGGAACGCTCGGGTGAGGCGAAGGGACAGGACCGGATGACCGGCACGGTGATGCTGATCCACGGCGCGTGGCTGACGCCGAGCGCCTGGGATCGTTTCCGCCAGCGCTACGAGGCGGCGGGCATGACCGTGTCGGCGCCGCCCTGGCCCTATCTGGATCGCTCGATCGATGCCCTGCGAAGCTCGCCCGATCCCGGGCTCGCCCGGCTGGGGATCGCCGAGCTGGTCGACCATTATGCCGCGCTGATCGAAGCGCTGCCGCATCCGCCGATCCTGATCGGCCATTCGTTCGGCGGGCTGGTCGTCCAGTTGCTTGCCGATCGGGGCCTGGGTTCGGCGGCGGTGGCGATCGATCCCGCGCCGGCGTTCGGCGTGCCGCCGCACCCACTCGCCTTCTGGACCTCGCTCCCTGTCTTCGCGGCATGGAACGGCTGGAACCGCGTGCTCCGGATGAGCGAGCGCGGCTTCGCCACCGGCTTCGCTCAGACGCTGCCCGAAGCCGAGAAGCCCTATGCCTATGAGAAATACATCGTCCCCACGCCGGGGCGGATCTTCTTCCAGGTGCTGCTCGGCACCGGAAACCGCATCCGCTGGGCCAACCCCGATCGTCCGCCGCTCCTGCTGATCGCCGGGGAGAAGGACCGCACCGCGCCCGCGACGACGGTGCATGCCGCCTATCGCCGCCACCTGCGCTCGCCGGCGCTTACCGGCTATCATGAATTCTCGGGCCGCTCGCACTGGCTGTGCAACGAGGCAGGCTGGGAGGAAGTCGCAGACCGCGCGCTCGCCTGGGCGCTCCAGCATGGGGCGGGGTAGCCTAATTCCAATCGTCGTCGTCCAGGCGAAAGCCGGGACCCAGGGCGGCAAGCGAGGTGGCCCGTGACCCTGGGTCCCGGCTTTCGCCGGGATGACGGTTGAGAAGTCAAAGCCTGAACTGCGCCTCCAGCCCGATCATGTGGATCGTCTTCGCTGGCCCGGTCTCGCGGATGAAGCGGCCCGCGGTGAAGCACGACCACGATGCCGTGAACGACAAGAGCGGCGTCGGCGCCCATTCGAGCAGCAGCTCGCCCTGGTCGCCGATGTGCCTCGCGCGGCTGTTCGCGCCCGAGCGGATCAAATTGCCGGGCAACCCGTAGATCCCGTCGCCGCGGCTCTGGCGCCAATAGGCGATCCCCGTCGCGCTCAGCGTCAGCCTCGGAGTCAGGTCATAGGCGATCGTCGGGTGGAGGTTCATGAGGTTGTACGGGCCGAGCGGCGAGAGCTCGCCGAAATACTTGCCCTTCGGGAACATCGGATCGAAGGCCTGGAGCGCCGGATCGTGCCGGTCCTTGTCGCCGCTCACGACATTGGCGCGCAGCCGCACCGAGGCGCGGCCGACGCGGTAGCCGGTCTCGGTCGCCATTGACCAGGCGCGGATCGGCGCCCCGGCGAAGCGCCCGCGCTGAAGCATCGCTTCCCAGTTCCAGCTCAAGCCGGCCCGCTTGCCGGCGAAGCGCAGCCCCCAGGTGTCGCGATGCTCGGCACCGCCGCCCTGGTCGAAGCGGGCATGGTCGTTCTCATAGGCGAGCCAATAGGCGTCCAGGGCACCCCGCCCCGCGTGGAGCGTCGCATAGACGCCGGAGAGGCGCCGCGTGTCCGAGGTGCGGTCGTCGAAGTCGCCGAGGCCGATCACCACGGGCCGCAACCGGAGCAGCTGGACCCTGAGCTTGCCCATATCCGCGATCGCGCGGACGCCGTCGAAGGGCTGGGGGATATTGGGCCCGTAGCGCACGCCGACGAGCCGCTCGCTCCCCAGCGCGACCAGCTCGCGGCCGCCGCGCAGCGTGAGCGTCGCCGGTCCGATCGGCAGCCGCGCGTCGGCGAAGCCCTGGAGCAGGTCGATCCCGGTCTCGTCCGAAGGCCCCTTGTCGGGCCTCAATCCCAGCGCATAGCCCGCGATCCCCTGGACGAAGGCGCGGACCGGTCCGGCGTGGAGCTCGGCATGCGGCATCAGCCGCACCCAGGTCGCGCCGTCGTCGGGCGCGTCGGCCGAGCCCCATTCATTGCCGGTATAGCCTTCGTGCCGCGCCCGCGCCTCGAGCCCGGTGCTGAGCCAGACGTCGCCATCGGCATCGAGGGGGATGTACTTTGCCTTTGTCCACCCGGGCAGGCTCGCCGGATCCTTGCCCGCGATCGCCGACCAATCCTCGTCGTAGCGCCAGTTGACCTGGTCGACCGGCGAGTCCTGCGCGCGAGCCGCCGGCGCCGCGAGCAGCAAGAGAAGGGCGAGCCGCCTCACGGCCGTCGGCGATCGAGCATCGCGACGAGCACGAAGCCGCCGATCAGCCCGAGGTGCTCGAAGAAAGCGTTTCTGGCCATGAAAGCCTCATGCCCGCTCATCGTCCAGAAGGCGTTGGCGGTCAGCGCCGCGAGTCCGGTGAACACGCCGAGCATCCCCGCGCCGAGCCACACCAGCCGCCCCGACAGGATCAGCGCCGGCCCGACCAGCTCGACGAGGATCGTCAGCACCGCGAACAGCGCGGGTGGGTTCAGCCCGAAATGCGCCTGCTCCGCCACCGCGCCGGGGAAGTCGAGCAGCTTCTGCGCCGCGCCGAGGAGATAGGCGCCGACCAGCGCGAGCTTCGCCAGCGGCCAGCTCCAGCGCCAGCCGAGGGCGTTGTCGACGAAGCCGGGGGTCATACTGCCCAGCAGGCGCAGCCCATCGCGCCCCAGAAGCCGCGCTCGTCGGAGACCGGCACGCGCGCGCCCAGCGCCGCAGCATGGTCGTGCCCGTGCACCGCGCAGCTGCTGTGGCACGCGCAGGCGCTCGCCAGCACCTTGCGATCGGCTTGGTGATAGCCACCAAAGCTCGCCACCGGCGACCAGTCGGGCATCACCGGCGGAAGCGGCGGGGCCAGTTCGGCGAAGTCGCCCGCGCCATGCACCACCGCGCCGCCGAGCACCGTCAGCACCGATCGCAGTTGCGCAATCTCGTTCTCCGGCACGGCAAAATAATCGCCCGAGAGCAACACCATGTCGGCGAGCTGCCCCGCCTTGATCTGCCCCTTCTTGCCGACTTCGTTCGAGAACCACGTATTGCGCTCGGTCCAGAGCCGGAGCGCGGTCTCGCGGTCGACGCGGTTCGCCATCGGGTAGATAGTCGTCCCGCCCACCGTCTTGCCGGTGACGAGCCACGCCAGCGAAACCCAGGGGTTGTAGCTCGCCACGCGCGTCGCGTCGGTGCCCGCGCCCACCGGCAGCCCGGCGCGCAGCATCGCCGCGATCGGCGGGGTGCGCTCGGCGGCGCGCACGCCGTAGCGTTCGGTGAAATATTCGCCCTGGAACGCCATGCGGTGCTGCACCGCGATCCCGCCGCCCAGCGCAGCGATGCGATCGATGTTGCGCTCGCTGATCGTCTCGCAATGGTCGAAGAACCAATGGAGCCCCTCGAGCGGCACGTCGGCGTTGACCTTCTCGAACACGTCGAGCGCGCGGCTGATCGTCTGGTCGTAGGTGGCGTGCAGCCGCCACGGCCAGCGCCGCTCGGCGAGCAGGCGCACCACCGGCTCGAGATCGGCCTCCATGTTCGCCGGCATCTCGGGGCGCGGCATGCGGAAATCCTCGAAGTCGGCGGCCGAATAGACCAGCATCTCGCCCGCGCCGTTCATGCGGTAGGAATCGTCGCCCTGGCCCGGCTTCACCTGGGTCGACCAGGTCGCGAAGTCCTTGAGCTCCTCCTTGGGCTTCTGGGTGAAGAGGTTGTAGGCGATGCGCAGCGTCATCAGCCCTTCGCGGTGGAGCTCCTCGACGATCGCATAATCGTCCGGGTAGTTCTGGAAGCCGCCGCCCGCGTCGATCACGCTGGTGACGCCGAGCCCGTTCAGCTCGCGCATGAAGTGGCGGGTCGAGTTCTTCTGATAGTCGGGCGGCAGCTTGGGGCCCTTGGCGAGCGTTGCGTAGAGCACCGTCGCATTGGGCTGGGCGAGGAGCAGCCCGGTCGGGTTGCCCGCCGCATCGCGCACGATCTCGCCGCCGGGCGGGTTGGGCGTGTCCCTGGTGTAGCCCACCACGCGCAGCGCCGCGGCGTTTAGCAGCGCGCGGTCGTAGAGGTGGAGGATGAACACCGGCGTGTCGGGTGCGGCGGCGTTGAGCTCGTCGATCGTCGGCAGCCGCTTCTCGGCGAACTGGTGCTCGGTGAAACCGCCGACCACGCGCACCCATTGCGGGCTGGGCGTGCGCGCCACCTGCGCCTCGAGCATCGCCATCGCATCGGCCAGCGTCGGCACGCCGTCCCAGCGCAGCTCCATGTTATAGTTGAGCCCGCCGCGGATCACATGGATGTGGCTGTCGATCAGCCCCGGGATCAGCCGCCGCCCGCCGCAGTCGACTTCCTGCGCTCCCGGTGCTGCCGCGCGCGCCTCGGCTTCCGATCCCGCAACCAGGATGCGTCCGTCGCGGATCGCCACGGCCTGGGCGGCGGGGTTAGATCGATCGAGCGTGGTCACCCGCGCGTTGAACAGGATCAGGTCGGGCATCTCGGGGCTTCCTCGGGCAAGCTTGGGCAACAGCGCCGCAGCGGCGCCGGCAGCGATCGCTTCGCGGCGGCCAAGGCGCATCACGCGCTCTCCTCGGGCGAGACCGACTTGCCCGCCTGCGGCCCCAGCACCTCGCGCGCGCAATCGCTGCGGACATAGGCCATCACCGGCTCGCCGCGGACCAGCCGCTTGGCGATCGGCACCATCTGCTCGCCGAGCAGCATGCCCAGCAGCCCGATCAGCGCGATCGTCGGCGGCGCCGGCGATCGCACGCCGACCGCTCCGTAGAGCACCCCGGCGAGCATGCCGACCGCGAGCGAGATGAGGTAGGGCTTCATGCCACGCTCCCCGGCTCAGGCCGTCTCGAGCTCATGTCCTTCCTGCGCGGCGAACATCGTCCGCGCGTAGATGATGCCCAGCCCATAGGCGCCGCCCAGCTCGGCCGCGATGCCGGTGGTGAGCGCATAGGTCTCGCCGCGCGCCCAGTCGCGCTGCATCTCGAGGAGGTACTGGAGCGAGGTCATCGGCACCGCGCCGGCCTGCACCATCCGGTCCATCGCGCGGTCGTGCGCCTCGTCGGACACGTCGCCGCAGGCATCGGCGATGATGTAGACCTCGAAGCCCTGCTCGAGCGCCGAGAGCGCCGGGCCGACGATGCACACGCCGGTCCAGAGGCCGGCGAGCACGATCCGGCCCCGGCCAGCGGCGTTGACGCGGCGGATGACGTTCGCGTCCTCCCAGCAGTTCATCGTGGTGCGGTCGGTCACTTCGGCGCCGGGGAAGGCCGCGGTGATCTCGTCGAAGATCGGGCCCGAGAAGCTCTTCTCGGCGACGGTCGTCAGGATCGTCGCGGCGCCGAACCCCGCGGCGGCGCGCGCGACGAGCGCGGCGTTGGAGCGCAACAGCACTGCGTCGATCGACCTGGTCGCGAACGCCATCTGCGACTGGTGGTCGATCATCACCAGCAGGTGGTTGTCGGGGGTGAGCAGCGCCTTGGCGGGCGTCGTGCTGGCAGTGACGGGCATGGCGGTCCTCCTCCGGTGTTGCGGTGCAATCTACCGGACCTGGGGAGGGGGTCGCATCCTCCGGGGAGGGGAGGTGCACCTACCCCTTAAGGGGGAGCGCCCCGGCTCCAAAGCGGGTTGCGGACGCGGCCCCGGCCGGCAAAGGCTTGCACGGAAGGAGACCCATCATGGCCGACTACGTGACGATCGAAGTGCCCGGAGGCGCATTCCAGGCCTATGTCGCGCGGCCCGCGATCGAGCCCGCGCCCGCCGTCGTAGTGGTCCAGGAGATCTTCGGGATCAACGACGACATCAAGGAGACCTGCGCCGAGCTCGCGTCGCGCGGCTTCATCGCTGTGGCGCCCGACCTCTTCTGGCGGCTCGAGCCCGGCGTCTCGCTGTCCCACTGGAGCGAGGAGGAGTGGAAGAAGGGGCTCGACCTCTACGGCCGCTTCGATTTCGATCAGGGCGTGCGCGACGTCGCCGCGACGATCGACCATGCCCGTGCGATCGCCGGGGGCAACGGCAAGGCCGGGGTGATGGGCTATTGCCTGGGCGGGCTGATGACCTTCCTCGTCTCCGCGCGCTTCCACGCCGATGCCGCGGTCGAATATTATGGCGGTGGCACCGAAGGCTATGCCGGCGAGGCCAAGGACATCGGCAACCCGCTGATCATCCATGTCGGAACCGCGGACGAATATATCGGCCCGGAGGCGCAGGCGACGATCGAAGCCGCGGTCGCGTCCAATCCCAACGTCACCTTTTACAGCTATCCCGGCTGCTCGCACGCCTTCGCGCGCCACACCGGCACCAAGTACGACGCCGAAGCCGCCGCGCTGGCCAACGGGCGGACATGGGACTTCCTCGAGACGCACCTGCGGTGAGCCGGGTCGCCGCGCTCGACTGAATTGGATGACGGCCGATTGGATTGCCCCAAATGCGAGAAGGGCGCCTCTCCCCCCGGGAAGAGACGCCCTTCGTAACTGGTAGCCCTGGCCCGCGAAGGGCCAGGTCGCCGATTACATCGCGTTCGAGGTGTTTTCCTCGACCACGGTCGCGTTGGTGTCGACCACGGTGTTCGCCGTCTCGTCATACACCTGCGCGTTCGCCTCGGTGTCGTTCGTCGCCTCGACGCTGTTGTTCGCCGCGGGCGTGCACGCCGCGAGCATCATCAGGCCGCCGGCAGCAGCAACAATGAGGACCTTCTTCATTTCGGTTGCTCCCAATGAAAACCATTTTTTCGCTGCGGCCCGAATGCCGAGGCGAAGGCCGATGCAATAACGGTCGTTGCGAATGCGTCAATCGCAAATTCACCGGGGAGCAAGCCGGTCGCCTGATTTCCGCCTGTTTTCAGCCACTCGAGCGCCGCGAAACGGTGCCGCTCCGAGAGCACATGGCGCCGCTCCCGGCAGGCAGACCTTCCGCCCGAATCCTGACATGTGTCAAGATAGCACAGGTAACAGACTGCGATAGCAGTATTTTCTAGCCCATCGCGCGGAGACCGCGGCTGCAACATCCCGCCACTGATCCACCGCAGCCACATGGGTTTGGCAGCCAGCGGAGTTCATGGTGCGCAGCATCAATTTCCGCCGCATATTTTGCGGTGCAGCATGATGATTCGCACCGTTACGGCACAGTTGCGCGAAACCCGACCGCGGTCAGGGTTTGGGCGCGGCCATTCCCAGCGCCTCGGGCGCGTCCGCCACGGTCGCCAGCATCGCCGTCCAGGCCGCGACGTTCTGGCGCAGCTGCTCCGGGTCGATCTTGTCGAGCGTGTCGTCGGCGGTGTGGTGCAAATCGAAATAGCGCAGCCCCGACTGGTTGAGGTCCACCGCCGAGGCGCCGAGCGCGAACAGCGGGCCCACGTCGGTGCCGTCGCCCGCCTTGTCGCCGCCGCGCGTGATCCCGAGCGGGGCAAGCAGCGCGTCGAGCCGTCCAGCGATCGCCTTGGCGCCATCGGGCAGCTTCGTCTCGAAGCGCCAGATCCGGTCCGCGCCGAAGTCCGATTCGGCGGCGAGCGCGAATTTCTCGTCCTTGTGCGCCTTGGCATAGGCCTCGCCGCCGAGCCCGCCGGGTTCCTCGGCGCCAAACCAGATCACGCGGATCGTGCGCCGCGGCCTGCCGGCGTCGAGGATGCGCTTGGCCGCCGCGGTGGTGATCGCCACGCCCGAAGCGTCGTCGATCGCGCCGGTGCCCAGGTCCCAGCTGTCGAGATGGCCGCCGATCACGACCACTCCCGCGTCGGGATCGGTACCCGGCACTTCGGCAACGACGTTACCCGATTCGCCTTCGCCCAGGAATTTCGGCGTCAGCAGCAGGTGCATCGTCACCGGCTTGCCGCGCGCGAGGATGCGCTCGAGCTGCTCGGCGTCGGGCACCGAGAGCGCGGCGGCGGGGATCGGCTTGGTCGTGCCCCAATTGGTGCCGCCGGTGTGCGGCACGCGGTGATGGTCGGTGCCGATCGAGCGGATGATCACCGCGAGCGCGCCCTTGTCGGCGCCGATCCGCGGGCCCGAGCGCCGCGCCATGCCCGAGGGGCCATAGGCCGAGCCGTCCTGCGTGGGCGCCATGCGGTGGCTGATGAAGACGATCTTGCCCTTCACCTGCTCGGCCGGCGCGGCGAGGAGATCGGCGAAGGTCGGGAAGAACACCACTTCGGCGGTGATCCCCTTGGGCCCGGTCGCGCCCGAATTGCCGAGCGCGGCGAGCGTCAGTGACTGGGGGAAGGGCGCGCCGATCTCGGCCTTCTCCTCGCCGCGTACCCAGACGGGCATCTTGAAGGTCTCGACATGCACGTTGGCGAAGCCCAGCGCCTTGAGCCTGGCCACCGCCCAGTCGCGCGCCCGCGCCTCGGCCTCGGTGGCGGCGAGCCGCTGGCCGACCTCGGTGGTGAGCCCCTCGGTGATCTCCCAGGCGAGATCGTCCTTCAGCGCCGCGTCGCGCAGCGCCGCCGCGGTCGGCGTCAGCTGGGCCAGGGCGGGGACGGGGAGGAGGGCGGCAAGGGCCGCAGCGGCGGCGAGGGGCGCGAGCTTCATGCGGCCACCCGTAGCCCCTGCGCGTTCCGATGCAAGCACCCTCCGTTGCCATCTACCCGGCCCGTCGCTACATGCGCTGCCGAACTTCCTGCATCCCGAAATTCCCCCAACGGAGACTTGCCCCGTGGCCGCGCAATACGCCTTTGTCATGAAGGACATGACCAAGACCTTCCCCGGTGCCCCCAAGCCGGTGCTGAGCAACATCAACCTGCAATTCTACCAGGGCGCCAAGATCGGCATCGTCGGCCCCAACGGCGCCGGCAAGTCGACGCTGATGAAGATCATGGCCGGCATCGACAAGGAATTCTCGGGCGAGGCCTGGCCGGGCGAGAACATCACCGTCGGCTATCTGCCCCAGGAGCCGCAGCTCGACCCGAGCAAGAACGTGCTCGAGAACGTCAAGGACGGCGCGCGCGAGACCGCGGACATGGTCGATCGCTTCAACGCGATCTCGGCCGAGATGGGCGATCCCCAGGAAGACACCGATTTCGACGCGCTGATGGAGGAGATGGGCGATCTCCAGGCCAAGATCGACGCGGTCGACGGCTGGACGCTCGACAACCAGCTCGAGATTGCGATGGAAGCGCTCCGCTGCCCGCCGTCGGACTGGCCGGTCGAGAACCTCTCGGGCGGCGAGAAGCGCCGCATCGCGCTCACGCGCCTGCTGATCCAGAAGCCCTCGATCCTGCTGCTCGACGAGCCCACCAACCACCTCGACGCCGAGAGCGTGCTGTGGCTGGAGAGCCACCTCAAGGAATATCCGGGCGCGGTGCTGATGATCACCCACGACCGCTACTTCCTCGACAACGTCGTCGGCTGGATCCTCGAGCTCGATCGCGGCAAGTATTTCCCGTACGAGGGCAACTACACCACCTATCTCGAGAAGAAGTCCAAGCGCCTCGAGCAGGAGGACCGCGAGGCGACCGGCCGCCAGAAGGCGATCAACGACGAGCTCGAGTGGATCCGCGCCGGCACCAAGGGCCGCCAGACCAAGTCCAAGGCGCGCATCAAGAAGTTCGAGGAGCTCGTCTCCGCGCAGGAGAACCGCACGCCGGGCAAGGCGCAGATCGTCATCCAGGTGCCCGAGCGCCTGGGCGGCAAGGTGATCGAGGTCGAGAACATCTCCAAGGCCTATGGCGACAAGCTGCTGTTCGAGAATCTCTCGTTCACGCTGCCGGCGGGCGGCATCGTCGGCGTGATCGGGCCCAACGGCGCGGGCAAGTCGACGCTGTTCAAGCTGATCACCGGCCAGGAGACGCCCGACACCGGCTCGATCGAGATGGGCTCGACCGTGCGCCTCGGCTATGTCGACCAGAGCCGCGACCATCTCGACCCGTCGAAGAATGTCTGGGAGGAAGTCTCGGACGGGTTGGACTACGTCAAGGTCAACGGCCACGACATGTCGACCCGCGCCTATGTCGGCGCGTTCAACTTCAAGGGCCAGGACCAGCAGAAGAACGTCGGCAAGCTCTCGGGCGGCGAGCGCAACCGCGTCCATATCGCCAAGATGCTCAAGCGCGGCGGCAACGTGCTGCTGCTCGACGAGCCGACCAACGACCTCGATGTCGAGACGCTGGGCGCGCTGGAGGAAGCGATCGAGAATTTCGCGGGCTGCGCGGTGGTGATCAGCCACGACCGCTTCTTCCTCGATCGCCTCGCGACGCACATCCTGGCGTTCGAGGGCAATTCGCATGTCGAGTGGTTCGAAGGGAACTTCGAGATGTACGAGGAGGACAAGCGTCGCCGTCTGGGCGATGCGGCGGATCGTCCCACGGCGCTGGCGTACAAGAAGCTGACGCGCTAAACTTGCCCGCATGGGCAGGCTCCGCGCATCGTTGACCGCTGTCGCGCTCGTCGCGGCGGCGACGCCTGCGGTGGCGCAGAAAGTGCCGGACCGGATCGCGATCACTCCGGCTTCGGCCGAGGGCGCGATCCTGATCCGCGTGCCGGTGATGCCCTTCACCTACACGCTCGACTTCTCGAAGAACGGCAACGACGGCTTCATGTCGCGCGTCTATCTGATGAAGGTCGAGGGCGGCGCGAGCGGCTATCGCTACATCGCGCGCACGCTGAAGCCTGGGCGCTACCAGCTCAATTCGGTGTGGCAGCAGGGTAGCTGGGGCGCGTGCCTCGCGCAGGGCACCTTCACGATCGAGGTGGTGGCGGGCAGGGTCCTGTGGGTCGGCACCTTCGAGACCGGCGAGCTGCTCGCGCGGCTTCAGGGCAATGCGGTCGAGGCGGGCAAGACGGTGGTGCAGTCGCCGAGCGTCAATCTGTTCGCGAACGGCGATGTGCGGCCGATCCTGATCGGGCGCGACGACGAGGGACTGGCGGCGGCGAAGGCGTTCGCGGCGGCGACGATGAGCAAGGCGACGGCTTCCGTCGAGCTGGCGCAAGTGACGGACACGGCGTTCGAAGCCGGGGCGGGGAACCGCTCGATCGGAATCTGCGGCTAGGCCGCGGCTGGGGTCAGAGCTTGGCGGTTTCGACTTCGAGGCCGGGGATCGTGGTTGCGGCGATCGGCTGGCCGAACGCGGTCTCGTGCCGCTCCGAATAGGCCTCGCCTTGCGGCGCCCACAGCTGGTGGATGACGCCGGCCTCGACATCGACGATCCAATATTCGGGAATGCCGTTGCGCGCGTACATCGGCAGCTTGCGCTTCATGTCGAAGGCCAGCGTCGCATCGGAGACTTCCACGATCAGCTTGACGCTGTCGAGCGGGATCAGGCCCTTGCCGTCGGGCTCGCTGGTCACGACGATGTCGGGCTCGGGCGAGTTCTGCGGCGGGATGGCGATCGATCCCTCGACGATCGCCTCCCAGCCCTTGCCCTGAGCGGCCAGCGCTGCTGCGAGAAGGACATGCAGGCGAGACTTAATGACCGCATGCGGCCGGTGCTGCGCGTTCATGAAGAAGATTTCCCCGTCGATCAGCTCGGTCTTGCGATAGTCGGCGAAGGCGCCGGCATCATCGAGGCGAAGATAGTCCTCGAGCCGCAGTCTGACGGGCAGATGAGCGTTGTTCAGCGGCAACATCTCGGTCATGCGCGCGATCCTATCACAGGCGGCCAAACCCTCCAATGCCGACATAGCGATGTTCATCAAATGTTCCAACTTCCAATTCCGACGCGAACATGAAAGATTGAAGTCGGCACCCGCATCGCTTCACCGGCAAGCAACGGCGAGCGGGCGAAAAGCGGCAGGGGGGTCACGGGCAATGACCATCTACCACTACGTCATCCTCGGCATCTTCATCGCCTTCGCGATCCTCGACACGATCGGGCGGCGGACCGACTTCCCCAGCGTGCCGTTCTGGCGGGTGATGGGCGTCGTCTCCTTCGTCCTCTATTTCGCCATCGCCACCTACGCGCCGTTCCTCTGGGACAGCTGGTTCGGCGCGCACCAACTTGTCGATGGCTCGAAGCTGCCCTTCTGGGCGCAGGTCGTCACCGGCTTCCTCATCCTCGAGTTCGGCATCTATTTCTGGCACCGGCTGATGCACGGCTGGGACCCGCTGTGGCGCGTCACCCACCAGATGCACCATGCCGCCGAGCGCGTGGACATCTGGGGCGCCTATTATTTCCACCCGGTAGACATGCTCGGCTGGGCGCTGCTCGGCTCGGCGTGCCTCGTCGGCATCTTCGGGATGAGCCCCGAAGCGACGCTGGTGGTGGCGGTCCTCACCACCATCCCCGGCATGTTCCAGCACCTCAACGTCCGCACGCCGCACTGGCTCGGCTATTTCATCCAACGCCCCGAGAGCCACCTCGTCCACCACCAGCGCGGCGTCCACGCGTGGAACTACGGCGACATCCCGCTACCCGACATGATCTTCGGCACCTTCCGCAACCCGCGCGACTGGGAAGGCGAGAACGGCTTCCACCAGGGGTCGACCCTGCAGGTCCCCGCGATGCTGCTGTTCCGCAAGATCAGTTGAGTTCGCTGCCCTGCACGGGCATCAAGCGCAGGCGGAACTGGGGAGGGCAGGGTGCGCGACTGGCTGGCGGAGCATCGGGCGCAGCTGATCGCGCTCGCCGTCGTGCTCGCGCTGTTCGCGACGCCCGTGATCATGCTGCTCTGGATGACCGCGGTGCCCGGCCGGGGCTGGTCCGGGCCGCTGCCGCCGCTCACGGCCGACGAGGCGGAGCTCGCCCGGCGGCTGCGAACCCATGTCGAAGCGATCGGCAAGGCGCCGCACAACCTCGGCCACCCGGAGGCGCTCGAACGCGCGGCGCGCTATCTCGAGGGGGTGCTCGCGAGCGGAGGCTATGCCGTCGTCCGCCAGCCCTTCGACGAAGGCCGCGCGCGCAACCTCGAAGTCACGATCGAGCCCGCCGACCCCAGGGCGCCGACGCTCGTCATCGGTGCGCATTATGACAGCGCCTTCACCGCGCCCGGCGCCAACGACAACGGCAGCGGCACCGCCGCGGTGCTCGAGCTCGCCCGCCGCCTCGCCGACCTGCGCGGCAAGGCGAGCCGGCGCATCCGGCTGGTGCTCTTCGTCAACGAGGAGCCGCCCTTCTTCCAGACCGAACGGATGGGCAGCCTCGTCTACGCCCATGCGCTGCGCGGTCGCGGCGAGCCGGTCGAGGCGATGTTCTCGCTCGAGACGCTCGGCTGCTACAGCGACGCGCCCGGCAGCCAGCGCTACCCGTTCCCGCCGAGCCTCCTCTATCCCGGCACGGGCAATTTCGTCGCGTTCGTCGGGACGCTGGGCTCGCGCGCGCTCGTCCGCCGTGCCACGGCCGACTTCCGCCGCCATGCGCGCTTTCCGAGCGAAGGCGGTGCGGCGCCGGCGCTGATCCAGGGCGTGGACTGGTCGGACCATTGGTCGTTCGAGCAGCTCGGCTACCCCGCGATCATGGTCACCGACACCGCGCCCTTCCGCTACCGCTTCTACCACGACACCCAGGATACCCCCGACAAGCTCGACTACCCCCGGCTCGCGCGCGTCGTAGCGGGGCTCGAGCAAGTGATCCGCCACTGGAACCAAGGAGCTGCCCGATGACCGGTCCACGCCTGCTCCGTCTCAACCTCGAGGTCCAGCAGATCGGCCATGCGATGGACTTCTACGCCGAGGGCCCTCGGGACAACCCGCTCTGGTTCGTCGAGGAAGGGACGATCTACACGCCGCCGGAAGGGTAGGCGGCAGGCAGCGGAGAGGATGCCTCTTCCAAAATTGGAATTCGTCTGCTTGGCTCGCGGTCATGCACGCGCGCCTCTCCATCGTAGCCGCTTCGTTTCGCAGCCTTCGCTCGCGGAACGATGCCTGCCACGTGCGACGGGTCGTGACTCTTGTGACTTTTGGCACCGGATTCGTCGCAACGGGTCGTGACTCTTGTGACTTTTGGATATCCGCTGGGCCCTTTGCGGAACGGGATGCGATCCCATGAGCGACGGGACTGATCCAAACGACGTCGCAGGAGAGACGATCGCCTATCGCCGCTGGGCAGCGCCGATTGCCGAGGCGGCGGCGGTGCTGCTGCCGCTCTGCCGCGCCGCGTTCGGCGAGTTCGACGACGCCTATCTCACCGATCGCCTGCGCGGGCTCGAGGATCCTGACCTGTGGCTCGCCGAGAGCGCGGGCGGCGCGGTGGGGTTCAAGCTCGGCTATCGGCGGGGCGCCGCGCTGCTCTATTCCTGGCTCGGCGGGGTCGCCCCGGAAGCGCGCCGCCACGGTGTCGCCTCGGCGCTCATGAAACGCCAGCACGCCGGCGCGCTCGCGCAAGGCTTTCGCTTTGTCGAGACGCGCACCCGGTCCGCCAACAATGCGATGCTGATCCTCAACCTCCGCCACGGCTTCCGCGTCGTCGGCCACGAGATCGACGCGCGGGGCATCCCCGTCGTCACGCTGCGCAAGGACTTACAATGAACGACATCGACGCCCGCTTCGTCACGCGCGCCTATGAGCTCGCGCTCGAATCCTTCGAGGAGGGCGGCTGCCCGATCGGATCGGTGATCGCGCGCGGCGATACGATGCTCGGCGAGGGCCACAACCAGCGCGTCCAGCAGGGAGACCCGATCGCGCATGGCGAGATGGATGCGCTGCGCAACGCCGGGCGGCAGAAAAGCTATGCCGGCACCACGCTCTACACCTCGCTCAGCCCCTGCATGATGTGCGCGGGCACGATCGTCCAGTTCAAGATCCCGCGCGTGGTGATCGCCGAGAACACGAGCTTCGGCGGCAACGAGGCGTTCCTGCGCGACCATGGCGTCGAAGTGGTGATCCTCGGCGACGCGCGCTGCATCGAGCTGATGCGCCGCTTCGTCGCCGAGCGGCCCGAGCTGTGGAACGAGGACATCGCCGAGGATTGATGCTAGCGACCGGGGGCAATCGAGGAGAGATGTTGATGCGCGGACTTGCACTGCTCGGCCTGTTCCTCGCGCCCGCGCCGGCGCTCGCCCAGGCCGAGATGCCGCCGTTCGAGGAATGGCAGCAGAATGGCTGGGACGTCTACCGGATGGACGACGACCCCGTCGACTGCTGGATGGCGCGCGACTTCGGCGACGGGCGCGACCTCACCTTCTCGGTCGACCAGACCAACAACCAGATCTACGTCACCGTGAGCAATTCGGCCTGGGGCGAGTTCGCCAAGGACAAGCAGTTCGCGATGCAGGTGGCGTTCGGCACCTATTCGGGCAGCGACAAGGTGCTCGGCACCGACGAGCCGCGGCTTGCCTATTTCGCCGAGGATGCGCTCGCGACCTTCCCCAAGCTGATCGCCGCCAGCGCGATCGCCGTCACGATCGAAGGCGGCAAGACGCTGAACACGCCGCTCGATCCCGAGGCGCTGCGGCAGTTCCAGGCCTGTGCGGCGAGCATGGGCGGGATCAACAGCAAGCCCGAGGCGGAGTGAGGGATTGGCCCGACGGCTCCGACCAAATAATCACGTTTAAAGTTCAAGCCCGGAGTGAATCCCGCTCCGCCACGTGCGCGCGCCAGTCGCCGCCTGGGACGGCAGGGCCGGGGGAGGGGTTGGAATAGACCCACACGCGGTGCCCTCCGCGCGTAACTGTCTCGACGCGGGGGTATTCCTCGCCTTCGAAGTCGTCGAGCAGCGCGAGCAGTTCGGGATCGCTCGCTTCGAAGACCTCGCCGAGGATCCAGTCCGAGCCGCCGAGCACCGCGCCGGGATAGTCGCCGAGGTCGACCAGCGTCCCCGCCACCGCATCCTCGCCGAGGAAGCGCGCGCGGCCCTCGACCAGGCCGTGGTTGCTCTGGCCCCGCACCAGCGAGCCGTAGAAGAACAACAAGGTCATGCGCGTTTGCGGGCGAGCAGTGCGTCGAGGCTCCAACTGCCGCCGCCGGCTGCCGCCAGGTAGAGGAAGATGAAGCAGAACAGAACCGCGCCTTCGCCGCCGTTGGCGAGCGGATAGGGGCCCGCCTGGGCATGGACCCACCAATAGGCCACCGCCATCTCGCCCGAGAGCAGGAAGGCGAGCGGGCGAGTGAGCAGGCCGGCCACCAGCATCGCCCCGCCGATCGTCTCGAGCAGGCCGAGCGGCAGCGTCAGCGCGTCGGGCGAACCGAGTGCCTTGGGGAAGTGCCATAGCTTGGACGTGCCATGCTCCATGAAGGTGAGCCCGGCGGCGATGCGGAGCAGGCTGAGCAGTACGCCCGACCAGCTCGGGGGGATAGGCATGGAAAAGCCTCCTCTCCTGGGGGTAGGGAGAGGAGGCTTCCACGCCTCGGCAGGCGGGTCAAGCTGGGGGGAGGAGGCTTGACCTCAGTCCGTGGTTGCCGGGGCCTTGCCGCGCAGGGCGTCGAGGCTCCAGGCACCCGGTCCCGCCGCGGCGAAGTAGAGGAAGATGAAGGCGTAGAGCATCGCCGCCTCGCCGCCGTTGTTGGCGGGGAAGAAGCCTTGCGGCGCATGGAACATGAAGTACGCCACCGCCATCTGGCCCGACAGGATGAACGCCACCGGCCGAGTGAACAGGCCGAGCAGGATCAGCGTACCGCCGACGACTTCGAGCCAGGCTGCGACGATCAGCAGCGTCGGCAGCGGCCCCGGCATCGGGAAGGCGGGGAAGCCGAGCAGCTTGGAAGTACCGTGCTCGATAAAGCCGAGCGCGACGATGATGCGCAGCAGGCTGCGGAGATGCGTGGTCCAGGTCGAAGGAATGGGCATGTCGTGTCTCCCTTTCGTGTTGGGCGGAAGGTCGTTCGTTTCGTGCCCGCTATCAACCCGCCACGGCGAAACCCATGGTTTCCGCTGCTTGCCCGATCGGATGCGATCGTTTCCCGTCGCGCGTCAGGCGACCGCGGTCAGCCTTTTGGTGAAGCCCTTGCCGGGGTCGCCATTGTCCGGAAGCGTCGAGACATTCTCGACGCGGGCCAGAGCCGGCCCCTCGCGGCAGGCGTCGACGAGCGCGCCCAGCGCCTCCTCGTCGCCGTCCGCGAGGATCTCGACGCGCCCGTCGTTGAGGTTCCGCACCCAGCCCCTGAGGCCCAGCCCCTTGGCGGTGCGTACGGTCCAGTCGCGATAGCCTACTCGCTGCACGCGACCCGACACGAGGATACGCTGTGTCGTCATTGCCCGCTCTCTCACTCGGAAAAACGCCCCTGTCGCCGTGCAGGATAGCATTGCATGCAGATGACGCATCCCGGCCTAGGCGTCGGTTCGCCGCGCTTCAAGGGTAAGTGATCGCAATCACTTCATAGTCGCGCTCGCCCGCCGGCAGGGCGACGCGGCGGATGTCCCCGATCCCCGCGCCCCGCAGCGCGCGGGCGAGCGGCGCGTTCCAGCCGACCATGCCCTTCGCCGCATCGGCCTCGTCGTCGCCGACGAGGGTGAGCGTGCGGTGGTTGTCGTCCTCGTCGGCGATGGTGATGGTCGCGCCGAAATAGACGCGGTTGCGGTCCTCCTGCCGCGTCGGATCGACGACCTTGGCGGCCTTCATCCGCTTCGAGAGCCAGCCGAGCCGCCGGTCGATTTCGCGCAGCCGCTTGCGGCCGTAGATATAGTCGCCGTTCTCCGACCGGTCACCGTTGCCCGCGGCCCAGGAAATCGTCTCGACCAGCGCGGGGCGCTCGGTGCCGAACAGCGCGTCATACTCTGCTTTGAGCGCGGCATAGCCGGCGGGAGTGATATAGTTGGGGCGGTCCATTGGGTTAGCCTCTACCCCTAATCGTCATCCCGGCGAAAGCCGGGACCCAGGGCTGCAAGCGATGTCCTTCGCAACCCTGGGACCCGGCTTTCGCCGGGATGACGGCTATGGCGTAGTGTAAGTGATCAGCCTGCCGCCAGCACGCGATCGTCGAACAGGCCGAACATCAGCGTCGAGGCATAGAAGGCGACGGCGCGGTCGCGGGGCATGGTGTTGGCCCATTTGCGCATGTCGAAGGCGGCGTTCTGCAGCGCCATCAGTGCCTGCGACGCGACCAGCGGGTCGATCGCGCGGATCGAGCCCTCGGCGATGCCGTCCGACAGCATGCCGGCGAAGCGCCGCGCGATGCGGTTCGAGCGATCGATCATCGTCGAGCGGACGAAAGGCGGCAGGCCGGACAGCGCAGTGGTGCGCAGCAGCGGCCCGCGCTCGGAGAATTGCACGTCGAGCAAGGTCGCCACCGTGCTCGCCAGCTGGTGCCAATGGCCGCCGGACAGCTCGAGCGCGAGGCGCTGGGCATCGGCGAGGATGTCGAAGCTGCGCTTGTAGCAGGCGATCACCAGCTCGTCCTTGGCGTCGAGATGGTGGTAGAAGCTGCCCTTGGTGACGTTGAGCTCGCTCGCGATCTTCTGGACCGAAGCGCCGCGATAGCCGAGCTCGTTGATCAGCCGCGTCGCGGCGAGCAGGAAGGCCTCGCGGCCCGGCTCGGGCTCGTCATGCTCGAGGTCGAGCAGGGTCGGCGCCCAGGCGTCGCCGGGGACCGCGATGCCGTGCGCGAACACGTCCATCAGCCGCGCCTCGACGCGCGGATATTCGTCGATCTCGTAGCGGGTCAGCCAGGCCGGCAGCCAGAAGGCGTTCTCGAGCAGCACGTGCGCGCGGGCCCCATGGAGGTCGGTCTCGGCGCGGCCGGCGGGTTCGCCCCAGAGCGCTCGGGTCTTGCGGAAGATCTCGCGCCAATGGGTGAGCAGGCTGGTGCGGATCGGCCCTTCCATCGCGCGCAGGTCCGAGAGGATCGCGAAGTCGCGCTCCTCGCCGCGGCGGATGCGCGCGAGCCGCGCCATGTTGCTCGACAGGAAGCGCTCGACCCGCGCCTGCGGCGTCGCTTCCTCGTGCGCGGCGTCGAGCATCGCGTCGAGCCGGCCGAGCGTATGTTCGAAGGCGGCGGCGGCAAGGTCTTCCTTGCGCTTGAAATAATAAGTGACGCTGGTGGTGTTGAGCCCGACGCGCCGCGCGACGTCGGCGAAGGTCATGCCCTTCGCGCTCTGTTCGTTGATCGCGTCCGCGGCCGCGGCGAGGATTGCGTCGCGCTTGGCCCGGAACCGCTTTGTCGAACGATCGGATTCAATCTGGCCGGGCAAATTCATGGATGACAGCTTACCCATTTCGGTTTGATCCCAAAGCAGTTTTTTACCGATTTTCGGGACAGTCCGGCACAAGCGAAAAGGGCGGCCATGCCCCTTTACCGAAAAACCGGTACGCTCTAAGCCGCGAGTCCGAAGCGAGCAGGAGAGGCATTGTCATGGACTTCACGCTGACCGAGCGCGAGACCTATTTCCGCGACCGCGTGAAGGCCTTCATCGACACCCGAATCCGCCCGCGCGAAGCCGATTTCCGCGCCGAGGCCGAGAGCGGCGAGCGCTGGAAAGTCAACCGAGTGCTCGAGGAGGTGAAGGCCGAAGCCAAGGCGGCCGGGCTGTGGAATTTCTTCATGCCGCCGCATTCGGGGCAGGCTCATGTCGACGACAGCTTCGAGTTCGAAGGGACGCAGCTCAGCAACCTCGAATATGCGCTCTGCGCCGAGGAGATGGGGCGGATCGGCTGGGCCTCCGAGGTGTTCAACTGCTCGGCGCCCGATACGGGCAACATGGAAGTCTTTCATCGCTACGGTACGCTGGCGCAGAAGGAGGCCTGGCTGCGCCCGCTGATGGAAGGCGAGATCCGCTCGGCGTTCCTGATGACCGAGCCGGCAGTCGCGAGCTCGGACGCGACCAACATCGAGACGCGGATCGAGCGGGACGGCGACGATTATGTCATCAATGGCCGCAAATGGTGGTCCTCGGGCACCGGCGATCCGCGCTGCAAGATCGCGATCCTGATGGGCAAGACCAATTTCGAAGCCGCGAAACACGCCCAGCAGAGCATGATCCTGGTGCCGCTCGATGCGCACGGCGTCACGATCAAGCGGATGCTTTCGGTTTTCGGGTATGATCATGCGCCGCACGGGCACGGCGAAGTGATCCTTGAGGATGTCCGCGTGCCGGTGGAGAATCTGCTGCTCGGCGAAGGGCGCGGGTTCGAGATCGCGCAGGGGCGGCTCGGGCCGGGGCGCATCCACCATTGCATGCGCACGATCGGCGTGGCGGAAGAGGCGATCGAAGCAATGGCCAAGCGGCTCGTCAGCCGCGTCGCCTTCGGCAAGCGCATCTCGGACCATTCGATCTGGGAGCAGCGCATCGCCCGCGCGCGGATCGACATCGAGATGACGCGGCTGCTGTGCCTCAAGGCCGCCGACATGATGGACAAGGCGGGCAACAAGGCGGCGCAGCTCGAGATCGCGATGATCAAGGTGCAGGCGCCGACGATGGCGCTGCAGATCATCGACGATGCGATCCAGGCGCACGGCGGCGCGGGCGTGTCGAGCGACTTCCACCTCGCGCACGACTGGGCGGGGATCCGGACGCTGCGGTTGGCGGACGGGCCCGACGAGGTACACAACCGCGCGATCGCTCGGGCGGAGTTCGGGAAGTACGCGGACTTCAAGGCGGACCGGGTGAGCAGCGGGGATGTAGGCGTCTCTCGTTAGGGCGTCATCCCGGCGAAAGCCGGGACCCAGAACCACAAGCGATGCCCTCTGCAACCCTGGGTCCCGGCTTCCGCCGGGATGACGTAGAAGAGGTAGGATGAAAGCAGCAGTTCTCCACGAAGCCGGCAAGCCGCTCTCGATCGAAGAAGTGGCGGTCTCCGCCCCCGGCCCGCGCGAAGTGCTGATCCGCACCGCGGCGGTGGGGGTGTGCCGATCGGACCTGCACTTCGTCGACGGCGCCTTCCCGCACCCCATGCCCACCGTCCCCGGACACGAAGCCGCGGGCGTGGTCGAGGCAGTGGGCGAGGGCGTCGCGCACATCCGCCCCGGCGACCATGTCATCACCTTCTTCACCGTCTTCTGCGGCGCGTGCGAGATGTGCGTCAGCGGCCGGCCATCGCTGTGCATCGATCCCTCGACCCGCCGTCCCAAGGACGCCGCGCCGCGCCTCAGCCTCGCCGACGGCACGCCGCTGGCACCGTTCCTCAACCTCTCCGCCTTCGCCGAGCAGATGCTGGTGCACGAGAACGCCTGCGTCGCGATCAGCAAGGACATGCCGCTCGACCGCGCGGCGCTGCTCGGCTGCGCGGTGATCACCGGCGCGGGGGCGATCTTCAACGACAGCCGCGTGCGCCCCGGCGAAAGCGTCGCGGTGATCGGCGCCGGCGGGATCGGGCTCGCCGCGATCAACGCGGCGAAGATTGCCGGCGCGGGGATGATTCTGGCGATCGATCCGGTGCCGGAGAAGCGCGCGCTGGCGATGAAGATGGGCGCGACGCACGCGCTCGACGCCGGCGCCGAGACGCTGGCCAAGGACGTGCTCAAGCTCACCGGCGGCGGCGTCCATTATGCGATCGAAGCGGTGGGCCGGCCGAACACCGCCGAGCTCGCCTGGACGATCCTGCGCCGCGGCGGCACCGCGACGATCCTCGGCATGATCGCGCCGGGCGGCAACGTCAGCCTGCCCGGTCCGACCTTCCTGACCGGCAAGAAGATCCAGGGCTCGCTGCTCGGCTCCACCCGCTTCCCGATCGACATGCCGCGGCTGGTGCAGATGTACCTCGACGGGCTGCTCGACCTCGACACGCTGGTCGCCGAGCGGATCGCGCTCGAGCAGGTCAACGACGCGTTCGACAAGCTGCGCCAGGGGGACAGTGTGCGTTCGGTGATCGTCTTCCCATGAGCGACCTCGACGAGGCCCGGCTCGCCGCCTGGATGGACGCGCATGTCGAGGGGTTCTCGGGGCTCTCCGCGGTCGAGAAATTCTCCGGCGGGCAGAGCAACCCAACCTATCGGATCGACGCGGCGAGCGGGTCCTATGTGCTCCGCCGCAAGCCGTTCGGGCCGATCCTGCCCTCGGCGCATGCGGTGGAGCGCGAGCATCGGCTGATCGCGGCGCTGCATCCGATCGGCTTCCCGGTCGCACGACCCTATGGACTCTGCGAGGATCCGGAGGTGATCGGCGCGCCCTTCTACATCATGGAGATGGTCGAGGGCCGCACGCTGTGGGACGGCGCGCTGCCGGGCATGATGCCAGCCGAGCGCACCGCGCATTACAATGCGATCGTCGACACGCTCGCGGCGCTGCATGCGGTGGATTACGAGGCGGTGGGGCTGGGCGATTACGGCAAGCCGGGCAATTATTTCGCGCGCCAGGTCGAGCGCTGGTCGAAGCAATATCGCGCGAGCCAGACCGACGACTTGCCCGAGGTCGACAGGCTCATCGAGTTCCTGCCGCAAACGCTCCCCGAGCAGACGCGCACCTCGATCGTTCATGGCGACTTCCGGATCGACAACATGATCTTCGCGGCCGAGGGTCCCAGGGTGCTCGCGGTGCTCGACTGGGAGCTGTCGACGCTCGGCGATCCGCTCGCCGACTTCTCCTATTTCCTGATGAGCTGGGCGACCGAGCCCGAGGGCCGCTCGGGCGTGAAGGGGCTCGCCGGGCCCCAGACGGGCATCCCGACGCTCGAGGCGATGGTCGAGCGCTATTGCGCCGCCACCGGCCGCGACGGCGTGCCGCAGCTCGACTGGTATTTCGCCTACAACCTCTTCCGGCTCGTGGGGATCGTCCAGGGGATCAAGAAGCGGTTGATCGACGGCAACGCTTCCTCGGCGCAGGCGGCGAAGACGGTCGAGCGGTTGCCGGGGCTGGTTGCGGCGGCGTGGGGGTTTGCACAGAAAGCGGGAGCGGAATGATGCGCTTTTCGGGCAAGTCGATCATCGTCACCGGCGCGGGCTCGGGGATCGGGCGGGCGAGCGCGCGGCTGTTCGCGGGCGAGGGCGGGTCGGTGCTCTGCGCCGACAAGTCCGACGCGGTGCACGAGACCGCCGAGCTGATCGCCATGACCGGCGGCACCGCGCAGGCGCTCCAGATGGACGCGGGCAGCGAAGCCGATGTCGAAGCCGCGGTTGCGCGCGCCTGCGCGGCGTTCGGCGGGCTCGACGTGTTCTTCGCCAATGCCGGGATCGCCGGGGGGATCGACAGCATCTTCGAGCAGAGCGTCGAACTCTGGACCGACGTGCTCCGCGTCAACCTGATCGGCCCCTTCCTCGCGATCAAGCACGGTGCGCCCAGGATGGTCGAGCGCGGCAGGGGCGCGGTGATCTGCACCGCGAGCGTCGCCGGGCTGCGCTCGGGCGCGGGCGGGGCAGCCTATTCGGCATCGAAGGCGGGCGTGATCAACCTCGTCCAGACCGCGGCGCAGCAGCTCTCGGGCTCGAACGTGCGGGTCAATGCGATCTGTCCCGGGCTGATCGAGACCGGCATGACCCAGCGCGCGTTCGACTATGCGCGCGAGAAGGGCGTCGAGGAAAAGATCGGCCGGCTCAACCCGCTGCGCCGCGCAGGCGTGCCCGACGAGATCGCGCAGGTCGCTGCTTTCCTCGCCTCGGATGAAGCGAGCTACGTCAACGGCCAGGCCTGGGTGGTCGACGGCGGGCTTTCCTCGAGCCATCCGGTGACGCGGCAGGAGTTCGGCAAGACCGCGGTTTGATTGACTTGGGCACGATGGTGCCGGATCATCCCCCTCGATCAGCTGGGGAGAGGATCATGAAGACGTTCCATCGCATCATCATCGGCGCCTTGTCGCTGCTGCCCGTGCCGGCGCTCGCGCAGGACCTCAACGACGCCGAGATCGTCGTGACCGGCGCGCGGCGCCAGATGGACGGGTTCGACGAGAGCCGGCCGGTGGTCGGCCTGCGCCGCGCTGCCGATTTCGCGATCGTCGACGTCCGCATCGTCGGCGACACGCGCGACGGCGACAAGCGCCGCGCCGAAATCCTGAACACCGTGAAGAGCGCGATCGAGCTCGCCGCCAAGTCGGGCATCGACCTGGCGACCGCGAACGACGAGATCGTCGAGCCGCTGACGCTCGCCAATTACCGCAACCTGCCGATGAGCAACGACAACCGGCCCGACACCAATGCGACCAGCTTCCTCGCCAAGGTGCGGCTGGGCAACGGCGTCGACGGGGCGGCGGCGCGCGACCGGATCAGGAAGTTTCTCAAGGCGATTCCGCTCGACGGCCGCGCCGAGGTCCGCGGCGACGAGGACGATCTGACGCTGTCGATCGTGGGGCCCGACAAGTTCCGCGGCGAGATCCTCGACATCATCGCCACCGACGCCAAGGCGATCGCGGCGCGGCTGGGGCCGGACTATGGCGTCGAGGTGCGGGGGCTCGACCGGCCGGTGGAATGGTCGCGCGCGGGGCTGACCGACGTGTTCCTCTACGTGCCGTACAACATGGTGGTGCGGCCCAAGTAACTCAGCTGGACGGCTCGCGCAGGCGGATCAGCCCCTCCTGCGCGGTGCTTGCGACGAGGCGGCCGTCGCGCGTGTAGATGCGGCCGCGGTTGAAGCCGCGCGAATGGCCCGACCAGGGGCTGTCCGTGGTGTAGAGCAGCCAGTCGTCGAAGCGAAAGGGCTCGTGCAGCCACACGGCATGGTCGAGGCTCGCGGTCTGGACATTGCCGGTCATCCAGGTGACGCCGTGCGGCAGCATGCAGGTGCCGAGCAGCATCATGTCGCTGGCATAGGCGAGCATCGCGCGGTGGAGCGCCGGCTCGTCGGGGAGCGCTGCGGCGACCTTGAACCAGCCGTGCTGGACGGGCGCCTGCTTCTCGGGCGCGAACCAGCTGCGCGGGGCGCAGGGACGGATCTCGATCGGCCGCGCGCGCAGGAAGAAGCGGCGGAGCTTCTCGGGCACCTGCTCGCGGATCTCCTCGCGCAGGTCGCGGTCCGAGCGGAGGTCCTCGGGCGGCGGCACCTCGGGCATGTCGGCCTGGTGGTGCAGCCCCTCGGCCTCGCGCTGGAACGAAGCGGCCATGTTGAGGATCGGCTGGCCCTTCTGCATCGCGATGATGCGGCGCGTGGCGAAGCTCCGCCCCTCGAAGTCGCGGACGACGCGGTAGATGATCGGATGATCCTCGTCGCCCGGCCGCATGAAATAGGCATGGAGCGAATGCGCCGCCTTGCCGTCCTCCACCGAGCGCTGCGCCGCCTGGAGCGCCTGGGCGATCACCTGCCCGCCGAACACGCGCCCCACTCCGCCGGGCTGGCGCGGGCCGCGGTAGAGGTCGGTGTCGAGCTCCTCGACCGTGAGCAGGGCGATGAGCTGGGCGACCAGCCCCTCGGGCGTCTCGGCGCGCTCGGGCGGATTGTCGGCAGCCATCAGTATCCCGCCGACCTCGCCAGGCTGTCGGCGAGGAAATTGCTGTCGCCAAACAGTTCGGCGAGGACTCGGGCGCGTTTCATATAGAAACCGATATCATATTCGTCGGTCATGCCGATACCGCCGTGCATCTGGATGCCTTCCTGCACCGCGAGCGTGGTGGCGAGCCCGGTCATCGCCTTGGCGACCGCGACGGCTTCCTCGGCGTCCTCGCCGGCGTCGAGCAGCTGCTGCGCCTTGAGCGTGGCGGCGCGGGCGATCTCCATCTCCGAATAGAGGTGCGCGGCGCGGTGCTGGAGCGCCTGGAACGAGCCGATCGCGACACCGAACTGCTTGCGTTCCTTGAGATAGCTGACCGTCATGCTCATCGCGCCCGAGCCGACCCCGAGCAGCTCGGCCGATGCGCCGGTGCGCCCCGCGGCGAGGATGCGGGCGAGGACCGCGCCGCCGTGGTCGACTTCGCCGATCACGGCATCGGCGTCGAGTTGGACGTTGGCGAAGGCGATGCGCGAGGCAATGCTCGAATCGGCGAGGCGCTCGGGGGTGACGTCGACGCCATTGGCCTTGGGGTCGACCGCGAAGATCGTGGCGCCGCCCGCAGTCCTCGCGGAGACCAGCAGCAGGTCGGCGACATGCGCGTGGTGGACGAACTGCTTGGCGCCCGAGAGGGTGAAGCCGTTGCCCGAGCGCGTGGCGACGGTGGTCTCGGGCGCGGCGGTGAACTTGCGGCCCTCGTCGAGCGCGATCGCGGCGACGCTCTCGCCGGCGAGGATGCCCGGGTACCAGCGCTCGCGCGCGGCGCTGCGGTCGAGCGCGGCGACGGCGGCGACGGCAGTGGCGAGGAAGGGCGAGGGGGAGAGGTTGCGCCCGATCTCCTCGAGGACGACGCCCGCCTCGACATGGCCGAGCCCGAGGCCGCCCTCGGCCTCGGGGATGAGGATGCCGGTGAAGCCCATCGCTGCGAACTCGCGCCAGAGGTCGCGCGAGAAGCCGGTCGCGTCGTTCGCGTCGCGCAAGTGGCGGAGGTGGGCGACGGGCGCGTTCTCGGCGACGAACTCGCGCGCGGTGTCGCGGAGGAGCGATTGGTCTTCGGTGAGGTAGAGGGGCATGGCCGCTTCTCGCTTCGTCAGGAGGGCAGATCCAGGATCCGCTTGGCGATGATGTTGAGCTGCACTTCGCTCGTGCCGCCCTCGATCGAATTGGCCTTGGTCCGCAGCCAGGCGCGCGGGGCGGCGCCGTGGCTCGAGCGGTCGGACTCCCATTCGAGCAGGTCCGATCCGCCCGCGGCCATCAGCAGCTCGTGGCGGGTCTTGTTGAGCTCGGTGCCGTAATATTTCATCATCGAGGGCTGGGCCGGGTGCGCCTTGCCGGCCTTGAGCTCGTCGATGAACTTCTCCGAGCACGCCGCGAACGCTCGCGTGCGCACCTGGAACAGCGCGATCTGCGCGCGGAGCACCGGGTCGACCCCAGCGCGCGCCGCCTCGACCAGCGGATCGGCCCCCGCCGCCAAACCGAAGCCCGAGATCATCTCGCGCTCGTGCCCGAGGAGGTATTTCGCGACGTCCCAGCCCTTGTTGAGCTGGTGGACGAGGTTGCCCTTGGGCACCTTCACATTGTCGAAGAAGGTCTCGCAGAAGGGCGAATAGCCGCTGATCAGCAGGATCGGCCTGGTCGAGACGCCTTCGCTCGCCATGTCGAACAGGAGGAAGCTGATACCTGCCTGCTTGGTGGTCTTGTCGGTGCGGACGAGGCAGAAGATCCAGTCGGCCTCGTCGGCATAGCTGGTCCAGACCTTCTGGCCGTTGACGAGGAAATGGTCGCCCATGTCCTCGGCCGAGGTCTGGAGTCCTGCGAGGTCCGAGCCGGCGTTGGGCTCGCTATAGCCCTGGCACCAGCGGATCTCGCCGCGCGCGATCTTCGGGAGATGCTCGAGCTTCTGTTCCTCGGAGCCGTATTTGAGCAGCGCAGGCCCGAGCATCGAGATGCCGAAGCTGTTGAGCGGGTTGCGCGCGTTGATGCGCTTCAATTCCTCGCGGAGGATCTTGGTCTCGGCCGGGCTGAGCCCGCCGCCGCCGTATTCCTTCGGCCAGTCGGGCACGGTCCAGCCGCGTGTGCCCATCCGCTCCATCCATT
The DNA here is from genome assembly GCF_017745215.1 of Sphingomonas sp. Taxonomy (GTDB): domain Bacteria; phylum Pseudomonadota; class Alphaproteobacteria; order Sphingomonadales; family Sphingomonadaceae; genus Sphingomonas. The sequence goes on along the minus strand of NZ_JAGHZV010000002.1, from coordinate 207,654 downwards.
GCCGCTGCTCGGACGAGGCGAAGACGAAGTTGCGCCCGCCCCAGCAGGCGTCCTTCTCGCTGCGCATCGGCTCGCGCATCGCGGGCGGGCAGTTGGCTTCCAGCCAGGCGCGGGCTTCGGCGCGGAATTGGTCGAGGTCTTCGGTCATTGATCAACCTCCGTCATCCCGGCGAAAGCCGGGACCCAGAGTTGTAGGGGACACCGCTTGTGACTCCTGGGTCCCGGCTTCCGCCGGGATGACGAGTGAAGGGAGGCGCGATCAGCCATTTTTCGCTTGCGGTTACGACGTGAACCGCTCGCCCTTCTCGGCCTTTTCGCGGAGCAGGTCGGCGACCTTGAAGCCGTGCTTCTCCAGCCCCGCGACGATCTTCTTCAAGCCCACCGTATCGGCCCAGAACATCGGACCGCCGCGGTACGGCGGCCAGCCGTAGCCGTAGATCCACACCACATCGATGTCCGACGCGCGCTGCGCCATGCCCTCGGCGAGGATCAGCGCGCCTTCGTTGACCATCGTGTAGAGCGTCCGCTCGACGATCTCCTCCTCGGTCACCTCGTGCTGGGTGGCGCCGCTCTTCTTGCGGAACTCGTCGATGATCTCGGCCACGCGCGCGGAGGGCGTCGGGTTGCGCTTCTCGTCGTAATCATACCAGCCCTTGCCGGTCTTCTGGCCCCAGCGGCCTTCGGCGGCGAGCGCGTCGCGGATGTTCTCGATGCGCGTCGGATCGCGGTGCCAGCCGATGTCGACGCCGGCGAGGTCCGACATCTGGAACGGCCCCATCGGCATGCCGAAGTCGACATGGACCTTGTCGACCTGCGCCGGGGTCGCGCCTTCCATCAGCAGCTTCATCGCCTCGACCTGGCGCGGCTCAAGCATGCGGTTGCCGATGAAGCCGTGGCACACGCCCGCGACCACGGCGACCTTCTTGATCTTCTTCGACAGGTCCATGACCGTTGCGAGCACGTCCGGCGCGGTCTTGGCGCCGCGGACGACCTCGAGCAGCTTCATCACGTTCGCCGGCGAGAAGAAGTGCATGCCGAGCACGTCCTGCGGCCGCGAGGTGGTCGCGGCGATCTCGTCGACGTTGAGGTAGCTGGTGTTCGACGCGAGGATCGCGCCCGGCTTGGCCAGCCCGTCGAGCCTGGTGAAGATCTCCTTCTTCACGTCCATGTTCTCATAGACCGCCTCGATGATCAGGTCGCAGTCGGCGAGCGCCGAGAAGTCGAGCGTGGGCGAAAGCAGGCCGATCGCCTTCTCGACCTGCTCGCCGGTGAGGCGGCCCTTGGCGGCGGTCGCTTCATAGTTCTTGCGGATGATGCCGGTGCCGCGGTCGAGCGCTTCCTGCGCCATCTCGACGATGGTGACGGGGATGCCCGCCGACAGGAAGTTCATCGAGATGCCGCCGCCCATCGTGCCCGCGCCGATCACCCCGACCCTGGCGATCGGGCGCAGCGCGATGTCGTCGGCGATGCCGTCGATCTTCGAAGCCTTGCGCTCGGCGAAGAAGATGTGGCGCTGCGCCGCCGACTGGACGCCCATGACGAGCTTCATGAAGCCCTGGCGCTCGAGGATCACGCCGTCGGCATAGGGCAGCGTCGCGGTCTTCTCGAGCAGGTCGATGATCGCCGCGGGGGCCTCATAGCCGCGGAAGCGCTTGGCGTTGGCCTTGCGGAAGGCTTCGAAGTCCTCGGGCGTGGCGGCGACATTGCCCTGGCTCGCGCGCGGCAGCGGGCGCTTGTCGGCGACTTCCTGCGCGAAGGCGATCGCATCGGCGAGCAGCTCGCCCTCGGCGATGCGATCGACCAGGCCCGCTTGCTTGGCCTGCGCGGCCGAGATCGGATCGCCCTTGGTGGTCATCTCGAGCGCGAGCGCGATGCCGGCGACGCGCGGCAGCCGCTGGGTGCCGCCCGCGCCGGGGAGGATGCCGAGCTTGACTTCGGGCAGGCCGATCTTCGCCGAGGACACGGCGATGCGATAGTGCGAGGCGAGCGCGACTTCGCAGCCGCCGCCCAGCGCGGTGCCGTGGATCGCGGCGACGACCGGCTTGTCGAGCGCCTCGATCTGGTCGACGAGCATCGGCAGCGGCGGATCGATCATCGGCTTGCCGAACTCGGTGATGTCGGCGCCGGCGAAGAAGGTCCGGCCCTTGCAGGCGATCACCACGGCCTTGACGCTGTCGTCGCCCGCGGCTTCCTGGATGCCGGCCTGGAGCCCCTGGCGCACCGCCGCGCCGAGCGCGTTCACCGGCGGATTGTCCGAGAGGATGACGAGCACGTCGCCATGGCGTTCGGTGGTGATGGGGGACGTCATTGGGTCTCTCCTGGTCTCGAATTCATCCGTCATTCCGGCGAAAGCCGGGACCCAGGGCCACGCAGGACATCGCCCGCGACTCCCGGGCCCCGGCTTTCGCCGGGGTGACGGCTAAGTGGATAGGGCCGAATAGATCAGCGTCTTCAATTCGCGCCGGATCGTGAAGGCGGTCGAGGGGCTCACCTGGGTCATGAACACCATGGTGATCCGCTCGACCGGATCGACGAAGAAGGCGGTCGAGAACATGCCGCCCCAGTAGAATTCGCCGACCGAGCCGGGGATCATCGTCTTCGCCGAATCGGTGGTCACGGCGAAACCCAGCCCGAAGCCGACGCCGGCGTTGGTCGTCTCGCTGAACAGCGAGGTCGACATCGAGGCGAGATCGCCGCCGCCGGGCAGATGGTTGGCGGTCATGAGGTCGATCGTCTTGCGCGAGACGAGGCGGACGCCGCCCAGGCTGCCCTTGTTCAGCAGCATCGTGCAGAAGCGGTGATAGTCGAGCGCAGTCGAGACCAGCCCGCCGCCGCCCGATATGTTGCGCGGGGGCAGCCGCCACAGCGACTCCTCGGCGCGATCGAACATCACGCGGCCCTTGCCCGGCACCAGCGTCCAGCAGTCGGCGAGGCGATGGACCTTGTCCTCAGGGACCACGAAGAAGGTGTCGTCCATGCCGAGCGGCGCGAAGATGCGCTCGCGGAAGAAGTCGCCAAGCCCCTGGCCCGAGACGCGCTGGACCACCGCGCCGAGGATGTCGGTGGAGACCGAATAGTTCCAGGCGGTGCCGGGCGAGAATTCGAGCGGCAGCTTGCCCACCGCAGCGACGAACTCGTCGAGCGTGAGATTGTCGTACCAGTTCTCGAGCTTGCCCTCGCGATGGGCGGCATCGATGTTGCTGCGCTGCTGGAAGCTGTAGGTCAGCCCCGAGGTGTGGCGCAGCAGGTCGATCATCCGCATCGGCTCGGCCGGAGCCTTGGTGAGGAAGGGCACCCCCGCGCCGCCGCCGTTGAACACGCCGACGTCCTTGAACTCGGGGAGCACCTGCTCGACCGGGGTATCGAGCCCGACCTTGCATTCCTCGACGAGCATCATGAACGCCAGGCTGGTGACCGGCTTGGTCATCGAGGCGATGCGGAACAGCGTCGTCTCGTCGACCTTCATGTCCGAATCGGCGCGCGCCAGGCCCTGGTGCGAGAAATGGACGACCTCGCCCTCATGCGCGACGAGCAGCTGGGTGTGCGGCAGCCGGCCGGTGTCGAGGTAGCGCGCCTTCAGATAGGCATCGATCCGCGCGAGGCGGGCAGCGTCGAATCCATGGTCCTCGGGACGGGCTGGCAACATCGGAGACACATACCCCATTTTCGAATCGTTCGGCCACAAGTGCCGGCGCGCGGCGCCTTTCCTATTGCCTTGAGCGCGCCATGAATCAACATTAGTTCGAAAGCAACCGAGGAAGCCGGGGGCAAACCCGAGTTTCGACAACGGAGAGCGAGACCCAGTGCCGACAGCGACTCCCGAACCGATCGTCCCCATCGATCCGGCGTGGCCGGCCATGTCGCATGACCAGGTGAAGGCGCTGCTCACGGCACCGGGTGCCAGGTTCGAGACCGAGACGGTGGAGATCCGCGGCGTGCCGACGCGGGTGTGGAAACAGGCGCCGCCCAGCCTCCGCGTGCTCACCCAGCTGGTGCGGGCGTACGGCGAGCGCGATTTCACCGTCTACAAGGACGAGCGCGTCACCTACGAGGCGCATTACCGCGCGGTCTGCCATTTCGCGGCGAAGCTGCGCGAGGCAGGGGTGGGGAAGGGCGACCGCGTCGCGCTGGCGATGCGCAACCTGCCCGAATGGCCGGTGGCGTTCTTCGCGATCGTGAGCATCGGCGCGATCGCGGTGCCGCTCAACGCCTGGTGGACCGGCAGCGAGCTCCAATATGCGATGCTCGATTCGGGCGCGAAGCTGCTCGTCGTCGACGGCGAGCGGCACGACCGGCTCAAGCAATGCTATGACAAGCTGCCCGCGCTCGAGAAGGTGGTGGTCGCGCGCGGCCGCGGCGAGATCGAGGGCGCGAGCCGGCTCGAGGTGCTGATCGGCACCTCGAAGGACTGGGGCTCGCTTCCCGACATCGGCCTGCCCGACGTCGAGGTGCTGCCCGACGACGAAGCGACGATCTTCTACACCAGCGGCACCACCGGCCACCCCAAGGGTGCGCTCGGCACGCACCGCAACTTCGTCACCAACATATTGTCGAGCGGCTATACCGCGGCGCGCGCGATGCTGCGCCGGGGCGAGATCCCGCCCGAGATGCCGCCGCACAAGGTGGTGCTGCTCGTGATCCCGCTGTTCCACGTCACCGCCTGCAGCGCCGCGATGATGACGGTGATCGCGGCGGGCAGCACGATGGTGTTCATGCACAAATGGGATCCCGTCCTCGCGATGGAGATCATCCAGCGCGAGAAGGTCAACCAGACCGGCGGCGTGCCGACGATCGCCTGGCAGCTGCTCGAGCATCCCGAGCGCGGCAACTACGACCTCTCGACCCTCGACACGATCGCCTATGGGGGAGCGCCCTCGGCGCCCGAGCTGGTCAAGCGCATCTACGAGGAGTTCGGCGCGCTCCCCGGCAACGGCTGGGGGATGACCGAGACCACCGCGACCGTCACCCAGCATTCGGCCGAGGACTATCTGACGCGCCCCAACAGCGCCGGCCAGCCGGTCGCGCCAGCGGACATCAAGGTGATGGACGTCGATGCGACGCGCGAGCTCGGCGTCGGCGAGGTCGGCGAGCTCTGGGCGCGCGGGCCGATGATCGTGAAGGGCTATTGGAACAAGCCCGAGGCGACCGCCGAGACGTTCGTCGACGGCTGGGTGCGCACCGGCGACCTCGCGCGGATCGACGAGGAGGGGTTCCTCTACATCGTCGACCGGGCGAAGGACATCGTGATCCGCGGCGGCGAGAACATCTATTCGAGCGAAGTCGAGGACGTGCTCTACGCGCACCCGGCAGTGACCGACGCGGCGCTGATCGGCGTGCCGCACAAGACGCTGGGCGAGGAGCCCGCCGCGGTGGTGCACCTCGCGCCGGGGAGCGAGGCGAGCGAGGCCGAGCTCCAGGCCTGGGTGCGCGAGCGGCTCGCGGGGTTCAAGGTACCGGTGTCGATCAAGTTCGTCCCCGAGACGCTGCCCAGGAACGCCAACGGCAAGATCCTGAAGCGCGAGCTGAAGGCGATGTTCGCAGGCGAGGGGGTCGCTTAGCTCAACCCATCTCAAAGCCGTCATCCCGGCGAAAGCCGGGACCCAGGGCAGCAAGCCACATCGCCCGTGGCCCTGGGTCCCGGCTTTCGCCGGGATGACGACCGAGGAGCCAAACCCTAGAACCCTCCCTTGATGGACTATGCAGCGATTCTCGGCGCGATCGAGCGCGCGATGGGCCCGGCGCCGCGCCGGATCGGCTGGTTGCGACGGAGCTGGCGGATGCGCCCGCCCGCGTGGCTCGCGCAGGACAGCGATATGCAGGCGCTGTTCGAGAGCCAGGATGCGCTGCTCAGCGAGGGCCGGCTGGCGTGGGGCGTGATCGTCCAGGCCAACCGCATCCTGTTCAGCACCGAGGGCGCCGGCGGCAAGCTCAACGCGCCGGCCGACGCGCTCTATTCGCTCGACCCGGCGAGCCTCGCCGATCCCGAGCCGATGTTCGAGACCGCGCACGCGCTCTACAGCTTCAAGGAACGCTATCCCTACGACCCCGAGCTCGTCGCCTTCGGCGCGCTGCTCGCGGACGAGATGCTGCGGAAGCGCGGCATCGCGATCCCCGAGCGGCTGAGCCCGGCGTACCCCACGCTGATGACGTCGATCTTCGTCGACCGGAAGCATTTGCCCGACGGTATCCTCAAGTCGGCGCCGCTGCCGTTGCTGGTGCTCCCGGAAGTGACCGACCAGATCATGATCGCGCCGTGCCGCTTCTGGCCGGGGGAATTCCGGGAGATGTGGGGCTAGGGGCACCCACGGCCATGACGCGGTAACAGTACCGTTACGGCACGAGACGCCGCGTCGCTCGCCCGCTATGCTCGCGCAGGGCAAGGCGGGGGAATCGATGAGCCAGGACGATGCGCTGCGGGGCGTTTCGGCGGTGGAGCGGGCCGAGATCGAAGCGATGCTCTCGCATCACGCAGAGGACGAGGGCGAGGCCGGGACGCCCTATCCGCGCTCCGGGCCCGTCAAGCGGCTGCTGCGCGCGCTCGCCTGGCTGATCTGCCTCGGCGCGATCGGCGTGATCGGCTGGCACTGGGCCGCGCTCGGCACCATCCCCGACACGCCCAACGACGGCGTCCACGCCCCGCTGGTCCTCACGCTTGCGCTGGGAGGGGGCGGGGTGCTGCTGCTCCTCCTGTTCAACGGCAAGTGGCAGCGCGGCCTCCTGTTCCTGGTCGGGCTGGGGCTGCTCGGGCTGTGCGGGCTCTCGATGCGCTGGATCGATTCGTCGCGCGCGGGCGTGCGCGAGCATTGGGCGGGGCTGGAGCGTCAGGTGGTCAAGCTGCCTGGCGACCTCTGCTACCGGCTCGGCGTCGACGCCTTCGAGCTGCGCGGCGCCGGCCCCGCTCGCTTCGTCTACAAGCGCGGGACCTGGCCGAGCGCGTTCAGCGACCTCGAGTTCCGCCGCTATTTCTTCTCCGACGCGCCGCTGCGCACCACCGCCGACGGCTGGAATTGCCCGGCGCGCGATTGATCCCGCGCGCCGGGCTCGACCTCATTTGGGTGCGAGCGCAAAGTCGACGTTTACGCTCACCTGCTGCGTGCTCGTCCCCGCCATCACCGGCGGCGCGACCGGAGCCGCCGCCACGCGCGCCTGATCCATGGCTTCATACGCCGCCATCGGCGGGAGCGGCACCGTGACGCCGCCGACATCGCTGATCCGCAGCACGCGCGCGACCTTCATCCCCGCCGCCTGGGCATAGGCCTCCGCCCGGGCGCGCGCGGCCTTGTAGGCGGCGGCATAGGCGCTGCGCCCGCTCGCCTCGGGATCGGCGATGCTGAGGTTCGGGCCCCACATCACATTGACGCCCGCCTGCGTCGCCGCGGCGATCGCGGGGCCGGCCTTGGCGACGTCGCGCACGCGCACCTCGACGACGTTGTTCGCTTCGAACTTGCCCTTGTTGGGACCCCAGTCCTGGCGCGCGACGGTGAGCTGGCGCGTCTGGACATCGGCATCGGTGACGCCCAGCGCCTTGAGCGCGGCCATCACCGCCTGCATCTTGGCATTGTTCGCCGCAGTCGCGGCCTGGGCGTCGGCGCCGATCGAGGAGACGCCGATCTGGAAGCGCGCCTGGTCCGGCGTGGTATCGGCCTGGCCGGTGGCGCTGACCTGGAGCAGCACTTCCTCGGGCCGCACCCCGCGCGGATCGGGCCGCGGCGGCGCGCAGGCCGCGAGCACCACCAGCGGCGCAAGCGCGAGCCAGGGCTTGAGCAAATGACGCATCCTCTCCTCCTCGGGTTGTTTCGAGAGAGATGATACATTGTATCGGAAGGATGTCACTGTCCAACCACCGACCGAACCCCCCGCGACCATCCTTCGAGCCGCGTCTCGCGAACCCGCGCGTCCATCCCCGGCTCGAACGTCGTCCCCGCGCCGCGCATCGCCGAAGCCGCCTCCAGGTCCGCGAACCACCCGCAGCCCACCCCCGCGAGCATCGCCGCGCCCAGCGCGGTCGTCTCGGCGAACGCCGGCCGGTCCACCGGGATCCCCAGGATGTCGGCCAGGTCCTGCGCGATCCAGTCGTTGGTCACCATCCCGCCGTCGACGCGCAGCCGCCCCCAGTCCGCCCCATCGGCGGCGAAGGCAGTCTTCAAATCGTGACTCTGGTGCGCCTGTGCCTCGAGCGCCGCGCGGACGATATGCGCCCGCCCGGTCGCGAAGCTCAACCCGGTGATCGCCGCGCGCGCCTCGGGCTCCCACCAGGGCGCGCCCAGCCCCGAGAGCGCCGGCACCAGATAGACCCCGCCGTTATCGGCCACCGAGCGCGCGATCGCCTCGGTCTCCTGCGAGGTCGCGATCAGCTTCACCGAATCGCGCAGCCATTGCACCAGGCTGCCCGCGACGAACACCGAGCCTTCGAGCGCATAGGTCCGCCGTCCGCCGAGCTGCCAGAGCACGGTGGCGAGCAGCCGGTTCGACGAGCGCGGCTGGCGGTTGCCGGCATTGGTGAGCACGAAGGCGCCGGTGCCATAGGTGCCCTTGGTGTCGCCGGGCGAAAGGCACGCCTGGCCGACCGTCGCTGCCTGCTGGTCGCCGGCGAGCCCGCAGATCGGGATCGGCGCGCCGAACAGCCGCGTCTCGCCGAAGCGGCCCGCGCAGTCGACGATCTCGGGCAGCGCCTCGCGCGGCGCGCCGAACAGCTCGATGAGGCCATCGCTCCACGCGCCCGAGCCCAGGCCCATCAGCAAGGTGCGGCTGGCGTTGGTCGCGTCGGTGATATGAAGCCCGCCCCGGTTTTCGTTGGCCGTCAGCTTCCACACCAGCCAGCTCTCGATCGTGCCCACGGCGAGCCGGTCGCCCGCTTCGGCAAGCTGCGGCCAGTTCGCCATCGCCCAGCCGATCTTGGTGCCGCTGAAATAGGGGTCGAGCAGCAGCCCGGTGCGTGCCTGGACGCCGGGCTCCTCGCCCTGGTCCTTGAAGTCGCGGCAGATCGCGGCGGTGCGGCGGTCCTGCCACACGATCGCGGGTGCGAGCGGCTCGCCGGTGGTGCGGTCCCAGAACACCACCGTTTCGCGCTGGTTGGTGATGCCGATCGCGGCGATCCGCTCGGCGCCGCCCGCGCGCTCGACCATCGCGGCGGCGCAGGCGAGGGTGCGCTCCCAGATCTCGGCGGCGTCATGCTCGACGAGGCCGGGGGCGGGATAATGCTGGGTCAGCTCGCGCTGTTCGGTGGCGAGGCAGCGGCCGTCGGGCGCGAACAGCATCGCGCGCGTGGACGTGGTGCCTTCGTCGATGACGAGCAATGCCTCTCCCATGCGCGCGAGGCTAGCGCGCGCGATGCGGTTGGGGAAGCGGGCGCGGAGTCTGTTTGGGAATGCGCCTCATGGCGCATGGCGGTGCCGGCCCACTCCCCCGCCCGGCCACCCAACGCCAGGGTATTCTATGGGTGGCCGGGCGGGGGAGTGGGCCGGCACCGCCTCGAAACGCGCTCTTTCGCGCGTTTCGCGAACAGGCGTTCAGGGTTGTGAAAATTTCCAACAGTTCCCCTCTTGTTCCGTGAGAACATTTCACGTACACGCTGTTCACGGCATTGAACGAACAGTGGACATCCACTAGCGGCGAGGGCATCGACATGGCGGCTTCTCTCAAGGTGATCGACAACAAGATGGCAGCTCCGAACAACGATCGTCAGAAGGCGCTCGACGCCGCGCTCGCGCAGATCGACCGCGCCTTCGGCAAGGGCAGCGCGATGCGGCTGGGCTCGAAGGAGGCGATGCAGGTCGAGGCGATCTCGACCGGGTCGCTGGGACTCGACATCGCGCTGGGCGTCGGCGGGCTGCCGCGCGGGCGCGTGATCGAAGTCTATGGGCCGGAGAGCTCGGGCAAGACGACGCTCGCGCTCCACGTCATCGCCGAGGCGCAGAAGAACGGCGGCACCGCGGCCTTCGTCGACGCCGAGCATGCGCTCGATCCGGTCTATGCCAAGAAGCTGGGCGTCAACATCGACGAGCTGATCGTGTCGCAGCCCGACACCGGCGAGCAGGCGCTCGAGATCACCGACACGCTGGTGCGCTCGAACGCGATCGACGTGCTGGTGGTCGATTCGGTCGCGGCGCTGGTGCCGCGGGCGGAAATCGAGGGCGAGATGGGCGACAGCCATGTCGGCCTGCAGGCGCGCCTCATGTCGCAGTCGCTGCGCAAGCTCACCGGCTCGATCAGCCGCTCGCGCTGCATGGTGATCTTCATCAACCAGCTGCGCATGAAGATCGGCGTGATGTACGGCAATCCCGAGACCACCACGGGCGGCAATGCGCTGAAGTTCTACGCCTCGGTGCGCCTCGACATCCGCCGCACCGGCCAGATCAAGGACCGCGAGGACATCATCGGCAACACCACCCGCGTGAAGGTGGTGAAGAACAAGGTGGCGCCGCCGTTCAAGCAGGTCGAGTTCGACATCATGTACGGCGAGGGCATCTCGAAGATCGGCGAGATCCTCGATCTCGGGGTCAAGGCCGGGCTGGTCGAAAAGTCGGGCTCGTGGTTCAGCTACGACAGCGTCCGCATCGGCCAGGGCCGCGAGAACGCCAAGACCTTCCTCAAGGAGAATGCCGACGTCTGCAACCGGCTCGAGGCTGCGATCCGCGGCCGCACCGCGCAGGTCGCCGAGGAGATGATGGTCGGCGGCAGCGAAGGCGACGACGACGAGCTTTGAGGCGCGAGCCGCTGCTGCCCCTCGGGGTGGTGTGCGGCTTGTGATGACCGCCGGGCAGGGCCCCGGGTGAACGATGTTCGCAACGTTCGAGCTCAAGACTTTCGGCCGCGCGCGCCGTTCGCGATGCGGTCACGGGACCAGCTCCCATCGGGAGGCCCGGCGCGCTTTGTCGCCGGGGCCTTTCCGGCGTTCGCGGGAGGGCGGCGGGGCGGAAAGGATAGCGGAGGCTGCGGCCTTTGGGACGTCTTTGCCTTTCTAGCCGTCATCCCGGCGAAAGCCGGGACCCAGGGTTACGAAGCGCACCGCTCGCGGCCCTGGGTCCCGGCTTTCGTCGGGATGACGGCGGGAGTGGGCGCTCGCGCCAGACTGGAGAGATAGCCGTTCGGCCGTATGTCGCGTCGACAGGAACCGGGAAACCTCCCCCGGAAACCGCGCAAAGCGACCGCTTTTCCGCTTGCAGCCCGGGCCGACTTGTTCGACTCCCACCCTGGGAGAGCGGCATGAGCGGCGACGATAGCGAAGCCCGGGTCGAGCGTTTCATCGCGCGGTTTGAGCCCGGGCTGGCCGATCGTGTTCGCGCCGCCCGAGCCCGGCTCCGCAGCCGTTTCCCGGGCGCGTTCGAGCTGGTCTACGACAATTACAACGCACTCGCGATCGGCTTCGCCTCGACGCCGAAGACCGCCGACGTCGCGATCTCGCTCGCGGTCTATCCGCGCCGGGTGCTGCTCTATTTCTATTACGGCGCCTCGCTCGCCGACCCGCACGGGCCGCTCGAGGGCGAGGGGCGGCAGGGCCGCTACCTCTGCCTCAAGGACGTCACCCAGTTCGACGACCCCCGCGTGCACGAGCTGCTCGTCGCGGCCGAGGCGCACGGCCGCTCGCCGACGCCCGAGGGCGCAGGCGGAGGCGCGGGCCACGTCATCATCAAGTCGGTAGCAGCGCGCCAGCGCTCGCGCCGCCCGCAAGGAGAAGCCGCATGATCACCGTCCACCATCTCGAGAATTCGCGCTCGCAGCGCGTACTCTGGCTGCTCGAGGAGCTCGGGCTCGACTATGAGATCGTCACCTACAAGCGCGATCCCAAGACGATGCTCGCCCCGCCCGAGCTGCGCCGCGTCCACCCGCTCGGCAAGTCGCCGGTGATCGAGGACGGCGGGATCGCGATCTCGGAGACCGGCGCGATCGTCGAATATCTGGTCGAGAAGGCCGACGGCCGCTTCGGCCCGGCGGCGCATCGCGACGCGGTGCTGCGCTACCGCCATTTCCTCCATTATGCCGAGGGTTCGCTGATGCCGCCGCTGTTCGTCACGCTGGTGCTCAGCCGCGTGCCGCTGTTCGGCAAGGCGGCGCAGAAGCGCTTCCGCCCGATGGTCGACGTCCATCTCGACTATGTCGAGGGCGAGCTTGCCCAGCGCCCCTGGTTCGCGGGCGACGAGATCAGCGCGGCGGATGTGATGATGAGCTTCCCGCTCGAAGCCGCGGTCGCCCGCGCCGGCGCCACCGAAGGCCGCCCGCACATCGCCCGCTGGCTCGAAACGATCCACGCCCGCCCCGCCTATCAGGCCGCGCTCGCGAAAGGTGGGCCCTATGCCTATGCGTGAGTGGGCTTGAGTTCGTTCTGCAAGGACGATGTCGATCCGGCCTGGGAGCCGGTCCCCTGGGATTGTGCCGAGGCGGAAGCGGACCGGCAGGCGCTCGGCTTCGGCCGGCGCGCGGGGCTGGCGATCGACTGGCGCCGCGTACCCTGGAGCGACTTGCCGCCCGAAGGCGTCTTCGGGCTCGACCGCGAGCGATTGTCGCGCGCCGACGTCCAGTATTTCGCGAGCCTAGCGGGGGAGGAACTGCTGCTCATCGAGAATGTCTGGTCGGGCTGGCCCGATCCGCCGCCCTGGGGGCTGATGTCGCGCCAGATGGATGGGGCCGCTGGCGCCTGGTCGCATTGGGGGCATTTCCGCGACTTGCCCGCGGCGTGGCGGCTGCCCGCCGCGGACGAAATTGGTTGGCGCGGAGACGCGGAGACGCAGAAGGGTTGAACTCGCTCGGCGCGAATGCGCCGCTCGATCAGCGGCATCCGCTCGGCCGGAAGGATCGAAGCCGCTGACGCGGAGACCCCCTCTCTGCGTCTCCGCGCGATCAAATCCCTTCAACCTTCGCGCGGAACTCCTTCAATCCTTCCCCGCATAGCCCGCGAAGCTCTCGGCATCGTCCGCGGGCCCTTCGGGCATCGGCGCAACCGCCGGCTCCGCTTCCTGCGGCGCGTCCAGCTTGCCCTCCCAGCGCGCCACCACCACGCTTGCCACCGCATTGCCGATCACGTTGGTCGCGGTACGTCCCATGTCGAGGAAGTGATCCACCGCGAGGATCAGCAGCACCCCCGCCTCGGGGATGTTGAAGTGCGAGAGCGTGCCGGTGATCACCACCAGGCTTGCGCGCGGCACGCCGGCGATGCCCTTGCTGGTGATCATCAGGATCAGCAGCATCTGGATCATCGTCGCGAGGTCGAGGTGGATGTTGTACGCCTGCGCGATGAAGATCGACGCGAAGGTCATGTACATCATGCTGCCGTCGAGGTTGAACGAATAGCCGAGCGGCAGCACGAAGCTCGCGATCCGCGGCGGCACGCCGAACCGGTCGAGCGCGTCGAGCGTGCGCGGATAGGCGGCTTCGGACGAGGCGGTCGAGAAGCCGAGCAGGATCGGGTCGCGCAGGTAGCGCAGCAGCTGGCCGGTCCGCCCGCCGACAACGAAGAAGCAGGCGAGCAGCAGCACCGCCCAGAGCGCGAAGAGGCCGAGATAGAAGCTCGCCATGAAGAAGGCGAGGTCGCCGACCACGCCGATGCCCTTGGTCGCGAGCACCTTGGCGACGGCGCACATCACCGCGACCGGTGCGAACAGCATCACATAGCCGGTGACGGTGAGCATCACCGCCACCAGCGACTCGAGCCCGCGGACCAGCGGCGCGCCCTTCTCGCCGACCGCGGCGAGCGCGCCGCCGAAGAAGAGCGAGAAGATGACGAGCTGAATAATGTCGTTGTTGGCCATCGCGTCGATCGCGCTGGTCGGCACGAGGTGGACGAAGAATTTCGCGGCGTCGAAGGCCTCGACGCCCGCGCTCTCGCCGGCAGGCGGCGGCGGCAGGTTGAGACCGACGCCGGGGTGGAGCAGGTTCACGAAGACGAGGCCGAGCGTCAGCGACACGAGGCTCGCGCAGACGAACCAGCCGAACGCCTTGAGCCCGACCCGCCCGACCGCGCCGCCGCCGCCCATGTGCGCGATCCCGCACACCAGGGTGGAGACGACCAGCGGCGCGATGATCATCTTGATCAGGTGGAGGAACATTTGGGTGGGGATGTCGAGCCAGTAGCCGATGTCGGCGAGCGCCTTGGTGCCAGCGCCGCCGCCGTCGTCGAAATGCGCATGCAACGCCCAGCCGCCGAACCCGCCGACCAGCAGCCCGGCGAGAATGAACCACGTCAGTCGCTTGCCCAACCCACATCCCCCAATGCTTATCTCGAAACAGCCAAGGGGATTGTGCGCGCGCGGTCAAGGACCGTATCGATGAACCGGGCGGCGCGACGCTGCCGCGGGGAGGGGATCATGATGCTATCCATGGCATTGGCGCTGGCGGCGGCGCAGCAGGCGCCCGAGATCGCGATCACGCCGGTCTCGAAGGACCGCTACGCCGCCGTCATCGGCGACTATCCGGTCGAACAGCGCGACGCGGTGACCGCGCGGATGATCGCGGCGGGGGCCGAACGCTGCGGCAAGCTCCAGGTCCGCTGGGGGCGCTTCAGCTTCGACACCGGCTACACTCCGGACGGCAAGCAAGTGATGCACAATTACCGTCAGGCGTTCAGCTGCATCGATCCGGCGACCGATCCCTACAAGCCGGTAGCGGCGGACTGGAAGGCGAGCGACAAGGACAATGCCGACGCGCTCGCCTTCGCCCAGCGCTACATGGCGGTGTTCGATGCCGCGGACGCGGCCAAGGGCATCCCGATGATGGAAGCGATGCTCGAAGTCGACAAGCCGACCTGGCTGGCGCAGCCGATGCAGCTCAAGGGCAAGATCGGCACCGGCTCGCGGAGCTTCAAGGGGCCCTTCTGGCGGCTGAACCCCCAGGGCGCGTCGCATCCCGGCGCCTATGCGGTGTTCGTCTTCAGCGGTACCTATTCGGCGCTCGCCGCGCATTGCGGCGCGCTCGTGCTCTATCGCGACGGGCCGGGGGTCTATCACGTCTCGCAACAGAATGTGGTGGCGATCAGCAAGGCGAGCATCGCCGCGGGACAAAACACCGAGGCGACCGCGGCCAAGGCCTGCGAAGGCTATTGATCGCACGCGCCTGACAGGGGAGGGACACGCCATGATCATCGCCTTGCTCGCGCTCGCGCTGCAGGACGCGGCGCCGATGCCGATCACCGTCACGCAGCAGCCCGGCGGTGACTGGGCGATCGGGCTCGCGCCCTTCGACGAACGGCTGCTGCCGCTCGCCAGGCTGGTGGTCGAGCGCAAGGCGGCGGAAGTCTGCGGGAGCCAGTCGGTGATCTGGGGGCACCTCGGCTACACCGGCAACATCCGCACCCAGCCGACGCAAGTCATGGACTATCGCCAGCTGATGCGCTGCGCCCCGATGAACGCTGCCGCCTTTCCGCCGGCGCCCGAGGGCTGGCAGCCGAGCAAGGCCGACGTGGCGGGCGCGACCAAGGCGTTCGAGGCCTTCTACGTCGCGCTCGACGCCGGGCAGTATGAGCGCGCCGCGGCGATGTTCGAGGCGCAGACCGCGGCGCACCTCGATCCCTGGATCGCCGAGGAACGCAACAAACATTGGTCGCTCGGCAACGGCAGCCGCAAGGTGACCGGCATCCAATGGGTGCCCAATCCGACGGGTGCCCCGCATCCGGGCGTCTATGTGCGGCTCACCTTCGCCGGGGACTTCGAAGGCGCGCCGGTCTATTGCGGGGCGATGACGCTGTACCGCACGCCCGGCGGCGCCTTCGCCGTCGCGGGCAACCGCGAGCATGTGCTCCCCGTCGGCGAGCATCCCGATGCGGCGCGGATCGCCGAATATCGCGCCAATTATTGTGAATAGGACCGCCCCGATGCCCAGCCTTTCCCGCCGCGGACTGATCGGCGCCGCCGCGACCGCGCCGCTGCTTTTCGCCGGCGCCGCGCGGGCTGCCGATCCCGAGCTGCCGAACCTCGCCGCCGGCACGCAGCCGATCGGCGCCGAGGAGCGCAAGGCCCGGCTCGCGCGGGCGCAGGCGCTGATGGCGAAGCACGGGATCGGCGCGGTGCTGATCGAACCGGGCTCGTCGCTGGTCTATTTCACTGGGGTAGAATGGTGGCGCAGCGAACGGCTGACCGCAGCGATCCTGCCGGTCGAGGGCGATCCGTGCATCGTCACGCCCTTCTTCGAGGAGCCCTCGGTGCGCGAAACGCTGGGCGTGCCCGCCGAGGTGCGCGTGTGGCAGGAGGACCAGGACCCGCTGGCGATCACCGCGGGGTTCCTGAGGGATCGCAAGCTTGCGGGCAAGCCGGTGGGCGTCGAGGAGACGGTGCGCTGGTTCGCGGTCGAGGGGCTGCAGCGCGCGCTGCCGGGCGTGAGGATCGTCTCGGCGAACCCGGTGGTGCGCGGCTGCCGGATGGCGAAGACCGCGCCCGAGCTCGCGCTGATGCAATGCGCGACCGACATCACCATCGCCGCTTATCGCTGGACCGCGCCGCAGATCGCCGCGGGGATGACGCCGGCCGAGATCGATGCGCTGATGACTGCGGCGACGCGCAAGCTGGGCGGCGAAGTGGAGTTCAACCTGATCCTGCTCGGCGAGGCCTCGGCCTATCCGCACGGATCGCACCAGCCGCAGCGGGTGACGCCGGGGCAGGTCGTACTGATGGACTGCGGCTGCACCGTCCACGGCTACCAGTCCGACGTGTCGCGCAGCTTCGTCTTCGGCGAGGCGAGCGCGGAGCAGCGCAAGGTATGGCACACCGTCCGCCAGGGCCAGCAGGTCGCGATCGAGGCGGCGCAGCTCGGCGTGGCGGCGGGACATGTCGACGATGCGGTGCGGCGCTATTACGTCAGCCAGGGGTTCGGGCCCGACTACAGGCTGCCCGGGCTTTCACACCGCACCGGCCATGGCATCGGGCTCGACGGGCACGAGCCGGTGAACCTCGTGCGCGGCGAGAAGACCTCGCTGGCGGAGGGGATGTGCTTCTCGAACGAGCCGGGGATCTACCTGCCGGGCAAGTTCGGCATTCGGCTGGAGGATTGCTTCCACATGACGGCGGCGGGGCCGACGTGGTTCTCGACGCCGCCGTCGTCGATCGATGCGCCGTTCGGGTGAGGTTCGTCCGACCCAGCCGTTATCCCAACTAGCCGTCACCCCAGCGAAAGCCGGGGCCCAGGGCAGCGAGCGCCGTCCTCCATAACGCTGGGTCCCGGCTTTCGCCGGGATGATGGTCGAAGTTTGCTAACCCGCCAGTCGATTCAGCGATGCCGTCGAACCAACCCATCCTCGCCGCGCCGCCGCGCCATCCGACCGAGCCGCCTTCGCGTCCCCTAGCTTCGCCTGCACCTGCGCTCGGATCGTGAGCGCCACGGGGTCATTCGGGCGGTACGCGAGCGACTCGTCGATCGCGGTCAGCGCTTCCGCCGCCTTGCCCTCGGCCAGCAGCGCCGCGGCCAGGTCGCGGCGGACGGGGTACCACCAGATCGGCGGATCGGAGAAAGTCGAGAGCGGCTTGGCCTCCTCGATCGCCGCGGCCCGGCCGAACAGTTCGGCGGCGCGCGCCGGCTTGCCCTTGAGCATCGCGAGCCGCCCCGCGATCGTCAGCCGCGCGACCTTGGAGAGCGGCGCGCCGAGCTTGAACAGGCTGTCCCCGGGCAGCCGCGCGATCAGCCTGCCCTCGCGCCTGGTGCCCTCGACGTCGCCCAGCGCGGCATGAGCCTCGGCACGGGCATAGTGCCAGAGCGCCTGCGCACCCTGGTTCTTCGGCCCCGGATCGGCGAGCGCGAGCAATTCGTTCGGCGCGAAGCGAGCGAGCGCGACATAGGATTCGCCGAGCACCACCTGGCGGAACGGATCGAGTTCGCCGGTGCGGCCCGCCATCGCCACCACCGGCCGGGCGAGTGCGAGCGCCGCGGGCCCGTCGCCCGACATCAGCGCGCCGCCGAGCCCGAAATGGACGTTGTGTGCGTGATAGGTGAGCTGCCACACGCCGTCCTCGCCGGTGAGCTTTAGCCGCTTGGCATTCTCCAGTCCGATCGCGACTGCGCGAACGTTCGAATTGGCGGCGTCCTGGTAGCGGCCGATCCAGTAATAGGTGTGCGAGGGCATGTGGACGAGGTGGCTCGCCGCGGGAGCGAGGATCGCCAGCCGGTCGGCATAGGGTTCGGCGCGCTTGGGATAGCCGGCGCCTTCGGTGGCGTGGATGTAGAAGTGGATCGCAGGGGTATAGTCCGGGTTGCGCTTCAGCACCGCCTCGAGCAGCGCGACCGGATGGGCCATGCTGACCGCATCCCAGCTGTCGCCCGCCGCGACCATCAGCGCGTCGGCGGCGATCACCTGGATCGCGTCTTCTCCGGTATATTTCGCCGCGAGCCGGTCCATCGCATCGGCGAAGGCGCGGTTGCCTTCGCCGGGCTTGCCGACGTAGCGGAGCACCAGCGCGGCAGTGAGGTCCTGCTCGAGCTGCGGTCCGCCGGCGGCGAGCTTCTGCGCTTCGGCGGCGGTCTCGGCGAGCTTCTTCTGGACGTCGGGCTCGATCCCATAGTTGATCGTTGGGCCCGAGGCCCAGGCTTCGCCCCAGGCGCACATCGCGCAGTTCGGATCCCGCCGCCGCGCTTCGCCGAAGGCGGCGATCGACGCCTTGTGCGCGAAGGCGTGGGCGAGTTGCATGCCGTTGGTGAAGAAGGCCTGTGCCTCGGGGTGCACCGTCCGCACGGCGAAGCCACCCGCGCCATAGCCGGGAAGGATTGCCGGCCGTTCCTCCGCCGTCGAGTCGTCGCCGCAGAGGTGCGCGGCGACCAGCGCGGCGATCGAGACGCCGGGCGCCGAGGGCAGCGGCCCGGCCGAGGCGAGGAGAATGGCGGCAGGAACGGCAACGAGGCTGCGCATGTCGATAACCCCCCAAGGTCCTGCCGCTCTAGCGCCGTGCCGCCTGGGACACCAGTTCGATCGGCTTGATCGAAGTGTTTCGCTTGAGTGTGGCAGCCTCCACAACTAAGTCGGCGCGATGACATCGACCAACGACATCCGCCGCTCGTTCCTCGACTATTTCGAAGGCCAGGGACATGCGCGCGTGCCGTCGGCGCCGCTGGTGCCGCACAACGATCCCACGCTGATGTTCGTCAACGCCGGCATGGTGCCGTTCAAGAACGTGTTCACCGGCCTCGAGACGCGCCCCTATTCGACCGCGGCGAGCTCGCAGAAGTGCGTCCGCGCGGGCGGCAAGCACAACGACCTCGACAATGTCGGCTACACCGCGCGGCACCACACCTTCTTCGAGATGCTCGGCAATTTCTCGTTCGGCGACTATTTCAAGGAACAGGCGATCACCCACGCCTGGACGCTGCTGACCAAGGAATGGGGCATTCCGGCGTCGAGGCTGACCGCGACGGTCTATCACACCGACGACCAGGCCTTCGACCTCTGGAAGAAGATCGCCGGCCTGCCCGAGGAGCGGATCATCCGCATCGCCACCAAGGACAATTTCTGGGCGATGGGCTCGGACGGTCCGTGCGGGCCGTGCTCGGAGATCTTCTACGATCACGGCGACCACATCTACGGCGGCCCGCCGGGCTCTCCGCAGGAGGATGGCGACCGCTTCGTCGAGATCTGGAACCTCGTGTTCATGCAGTTCGTGCAGGAAGCCGACGAGATCATCGGCGACCTGCCGCGACCGAGCATCGACACGGGCATGGGGCTCGAGCGCGTCGCCGCGGTGCTCCAGGGCGTCCACGACAATTATGATACGGACACGTTCAAGGCGCTGATCGCCCAGTCGGGCTCGCTCACCGGCACCGCGACCGACGGCGACCACAAGGCGAGCCATCGCGTGATCGCGGATCACCTGCGCGCCTCGGGTTTCCTGGTGGCGGACGGCGTGCTGCCCGCGAACGAGGGCCGCGGCTATGTGCTCCGCCGGATCATGCGCCGCGCGATGCGCCACGCGCATCTGCTCGGCGCCAGGGAGCCGCTGATGCACCGGCTGGTGCCGAGCCTCGTCTCCGAGATGGGCCAGGCCTTCCCCGAGCTCCAGCGCGCCCAGCCGCTGATCGAGGCGACCTTGCTCCAGGAGGAGACGCGCTTCCGCCAGACGCTGTCGAATGGTCTCCGCCTACTCGACGAAGCCACCGCCGGCATGGCCGAGGGCGACACGCTCCCAGGCGCTACGGCGTTCAAGCTCTACGACACCTTCGGCTTTCCCTATGACCTGACCGAGGATGCCCTGCGCACCCGCGGACTGCAGGTCGACCGCGCCGGCTTCGACGCGGCGATGGCCGAGCAGAAGGCCAACGCCCGCGCCGCCTGGAAGGGATCGGGCGCCAAGGCGAGCGAGGAAGTCTGGTTCGACATCGCCGAGGAATTCGGTGGCACCGAGTTCACCGGCTATGTCTCGACCGAAGGCGAGGGCCAGGTGCTCGCGCTGGTCAAGGACGGCGCGCGCGTCGCGAAGGCGGCGGCGGGCGACGAGGTGGTGATCCTCACCAACCAGACGCCCTTCTACGGCGAGAGCGGCGGCCAGATGGGCGACGCGGGGACGATCACCACGGAGAAGGGGTTGCTCGCGGTGGTGAGCGACACGTCGAAGCCGCTCGGCCGGCTGCATGCGCACCATGCGGCGATCGAGACGGGCGAGATCGCGGTGGGCGATCCGGTGCACCTCACCGTCGACGCCGAGCGCCGCGACCGCATTCGCGCCAACCACAGTGCGACGCACCTCGTCCATGCGGCGCTGCGCGCGCGGCTGGGCGGGCATGTGACGCAAAAGGGCAGCCTCGTCGCCGCCGACCGCTTTCGCTTCGATTTCTCGCATCCCTCGGCGCTCAGCCCTGAGGAGATCGCCGACGTCGAGGTCGCGGTGAACGCGCAGATCCGCCACAATGAGATCGTGACCACGCGGCTGATGGCACCCGACGACGCCGTCGCCGCGGGGGCGATGGCGCTGTTCGGCGAGAAATATGGCGACGAGGTCCGCGTGCTCTCGATGGGTGTCGGCGAGGATGCATCCTATTCGGTCGAGCTCTGCGGCGGCACGCATGTCGAGGCGACGGGCGACATCGCGCTGTTCAAGATCGTTTCGGAATCGGCGGTATCCTCGGGCGTGCGCCGGATCGAGGCATTGACCGGCGAGGCCGCGCGCCTCTGGCTGGTCGCGCGTGACGAGCGGCTGCGCGAAGCGGCAGCGGCGCTCAAGGCCTCGCCCGACGAGGTCCCCACGCGCGTCGCGGCGCTGGTCGAGGAGCGGCGCCGGCTCGAGCGCGAGCTGGCCGACGCGAAGAAGGCGTTGGCGATGGGCGGCGGTGCAGGTGCCGCGGCCACGGGCCCCGCGCAGGTCGCGGGGGTGAACTTCCTGGGGCAGGTGCTGGACGGACTCGAGGCCAAGGCACTGCGCGGCGCGGTCGACGAGGCCAAGGCGCGGATCGGCTCGGGTGTCGTGGCGCTGGTCGCGGTCAACGAAGGCCGCGCTTCGGTCGCGGTCGGCGTGACCGACGATCTGGTCGGCGAGCGAAGCGCGGTCGAGCTGGTCAAGACGGCGGTGGCAGCGCTCGGCGGCCAGGGCGGCGGCGGCCGGCCCGACATGGCGCAGGGCGGCGGCCCCGAGGGCGAGAAGGCGCAGGACGCGCTGGCGGCGATCCGCCAGGCGCTCGAAGCGCAACCGGCCGCGGCTTGAACCTACCCATAGCCGGGGTTCAGAACCACGAGCGACGTCCGCCTTGACCCTGGGTCCCGGCTTTCGCCGGTATGACGGCGCGGGCGTGGGGACTTATCGCCCGTTTGGAAACTCGCTCGTTCGCGAGTTTCCAAACGGGCTCTTAGCCCGCCGGAACCGGCGTCGGCCTGGGGCTGGGTGCGGGCGTCGGCAGCTTGCCGCCGAGTTCCTTGAGTCCCACCGACGGCATCGATGGCGCGGGATCGCCCTTGCGGCGGACGCCGGCGAGCGGGCTCGGTTCCGAATCGGCCAGCGGCTTGGGCGCGTCGGCGAGGCGCGGAGGCAACTGGGCGTCGGCGAGCGGCTGGGCGCGCATGCACTGGACCGGGCTCGGGCGCGGGAAAAGCGCGCAGTTCCACAGCGCCTTGGCGAAGCCCTGGTTCTGGTCGCGCAGATAGCTGAACGACATCGTCGCGACCTGGTAGCTGTTGAGCGGCAGCTTGTTGGGCGTGTTGGCGCTCTCGGTCCAGGCCATGAACTTGCAGCGCACGCGCTCGCCGCAGGTGCGCACCGCGAGGCTGGCGAAGCTCTCGGCGTTCATTCCCTTGGGCAGCGTGACGAGGAAGCTGTCGTCGTCGGCACCGGTCGCCTTGGGTACGACGCTGTCGGGGATCGATTCGGGATCGATAGCGGTCGCTGCAGCACCAGCGGCGAGCAGGGCCTCGGGATCGCCGCTATGGCTCGGCGAAAGCTTGGCCATCAGCGGGACGTTGGGCTCCTCGCCGGTGTAGGCGCGGGTGAAGGCGGGGGGCGTGCCCCACCAGCCGGTCCAGCGAAAGAAGAGATGCGTGTGCACCGCGCTGATCTTCTCGAGGCTCGCGCTCCAATAGGGCACCACCCAGTCGGTGTGGTAGTGCGTCGCGAGACCGACGACCTTGTCGACCGAACCGTTGAGCGCGAGCCGGGCGACCGCGCGGGCGCGTTCCCAGGCGGCCTGCGAGGGGCTGTAGCGCAGCATCGAGCCGTCGCAGCTGAAGGTGAACTGGCAGCCGGTGGTGCGCTCGGAGCCCTGGAAGACGACGCCGCACACGGTCTTGGGGAAGGCGGGGTGGCGGGTGCGGTTGAGCACGACCTGCGCGACCGCGCGCTGGCCTTCGGCATCGTCGCCCGCCTCGTAATAGACCGCGGCGGCGAGGCAATCGGTGGCGCGCGCCTGGCTGTCGGCCTCGCCGAAGATCTTGAAGGCGCGCGCCGGAAGGTTCGGCTCGGTCGAGAAGGGGATCGAGGCGTTGATCGCGCGCGCGTCGTCGGGGTCGACCGCCTGGAGCTGGACGGGCTCGACCGTGGGGATCTCGGTCTTGGGCACGACGCGGGTCGGGAGGACGATGCGCGACCGGTATCTGGCCGGGGGCGGGGCACGGTTGACCAGCACGACCGGCAGCGCGATCGCGAGCACGGCGATGAGCGCGAGCGCAACCTGCACGCCGCGCGGCAGCCGGCGTACGGCGTCGAGGCCGCGGCGGAACTGCTGCGGGACCTGCGCCAGATAGGCGGCCAGTCGGGCGGGAGGCGTGGTCGAGGCGTTCATCGGAGGGCGCCGCCCATAACGCAGAACGGCGCGGGTGGGAACCATGGTGGTTCGCGGCGTGTGGGACAGGTGTGATTAACTACAGGCGACACCAACCTGGCCCTCTCGCGCCTTCGCGGGAGAGGAGGGGCCCGCCGCCGGAGGCGGTGGGAAGTGAGGGTCTTCTTCTTTCTGGCTAAGCCCGAAGAAAGAAGAAGATCCTCACCCAACCCTCTCCCGCGAAAAAGCGGGAGGGCCAGGAGAAGTAAGAGAAGTAGAGCCTACTTGTCCGGCCAGAACCCCGTGGCTTCGCACAGGTCCCAATTGTCCGAGCTCTTCAACCGGCACGTCGCGCTCGACGTGCCGCTGCACAGCTTCACTTCGCGCTGGTAGCGCTTGTAGCAGCTCTCCACCGCGACCGTGCCCGCGGGCACCGCCGCCTGGACCGCCTGCAGCATCTGCTGCTTGGCCGGTACGGTGGCCGTGGCTGCCTTGGCCCCGGACTTGCTCTCGATGTTGCCGCTGTTCGAGCCGCCGCCAAACGCCAGCGGCCACCCAAGAAAGATCGCCAGCATCACGCTGACGCAAATCATCGCATTGCGCACCTGAGTTCCCCCCGGAAAGCTCGGTGAATTTCCCCGACTCGCGAAGTCTAACCCGAATCAGGAACGCGCGCCAGCGATTCAGCTCTCCGGAAGGAAGTCCGGAACCGACAAATAGCGCTCGCCTGTATCATAATTGAACCCGAGCACGCGCGAGCCCTCGGGAAGCTCGGGAAGCTTCTGCGAAATCGCCTGCAGGGTAGCGCCCGAGCTGATCCCGATCAGCATGCCTTCCTCGCGCGCGGCGCGGCGCGCCATCTCCTTGGCCGCGCCGGCATCGACGCGGATTACCCCGTCGATCGCGTCGGTGTGGAGGTTGCGCGGCACGAAGCCTGCGCCGATGCCCTGGATCGGGTGCGGCGAGGGCTGGCCGCCCGAGATCACCGGCGACGCCTCGGGCTCGACCGCATAGACCTTGAGCCCCGGCCAGACCTTCTTGAGCGTCTCCGCCACGCCGGTGATGTGCCCGCCGGTGCCGACGCCGGTGATGATCGCGTCGATCGGCGTGCCGGCGAAGTCGGCGAGGATCTCCTGCGCGGTGGTTCGGACATGGACGTCGATGTTCGCGGGATTGTCGAACTGCTGCGGCATCCAGGCGCCGGGGGTGGAGGCGACGATCTCCATCGCGCGCTCGATCGCGCCCTTCATCCCCTTCTCGCGCGGCGTGAGGTCGAAGGTGGCGCCATAGGCGAGCATCAGCCGGCGGCGCTCGATCGACATGCTCTCGGGCATCACCAGAATGAGCCGGTAGCCCTTGACCGCCGCGACCATCGCGAGGCCCACGCCGGTGTTGCCGCTGGTCGGCTCGACGATGCAGCCGCCGGGCTTCAAGTCGCCCGACTTCTCCGCCGCCTCGATCATCGACAGCGCGATGCGGTCCTTGATCGAGCCGCCGGGATTGGAGCGCTCGGACTTGATCCACACCTCGGCGTCGGGGAAGATCTTGCCGATGCGGATGTGGGGCGTGTTGCCGATCGTCTCCAGAATCGTGTTCGCCTTCATCACGCAGCCTCCTTCTCGTGGGTTGGGCCCGGTTCCTCGGGCAGCATGGGGGGATCGAATGTCTTCGCCCGGCGGATCACCGGGAAGAGGAAGGTCCAGAGGACCGTGACCAGGATCGCGCCGCCGCCGCCGATCAGCACCGCGCCGACCAGGCCCGCGGCCGAGGCGAGGAAGCCCGATTCGGCTTCGCCCAGCTCGTTCGAGGCGGAGATGGTGAGCTGCGACACCGCGCCGACGCGGCCGCGCATGGCATCGGGGGTATAGAGCTGGACGAGCGACTGGCGGATATAGACCGAGAACATGTCCGCCGCGCCCGCCACCGCGAGCGCGGCGAGGCTGAGCGGCATCCAGCTGGAGAGACCGAAGGTCACCGTCGCGGCGCCGTAGACCAGCACCGCGGCGAGCATCTTGGGTCCCACCTGGGTCTTGATCGGGCGGAAGGAGAAGAACAGCGCCACAATGCCCGCGCCAACCCCGGGTGCGGCGGTGAGCATGCCGAACTCCGAGGGCCCCACCTTCAGGATGTCATGCGCGTAAACTGGAAGCAGCGCGCTGGTGCCAGCGAGGAAAACAGCGAACAAGTCGAGCGTGATCGTGCCGAGTACCATCTTGTTTTGCCACACGTAGATGAGCCCGTCGACAATCTGGCGCAGTGGGTGCCGCGTGTCGGCATTATGAGTGCGGGGCACTGGGCCGATCAGGACCAATGCAACGAGCGCGATCCCAAACAGCCCTGTCGCGACGAAATAGGGAGTGGCCGGCGCCAGAGCGTAGATGGTACCCGCGGCCGATTGGCCGACGATCGAGCCGACCTGCCAAGAAATGGCGCTGAGCGCGATCGCGGCGGGAAGGCTCTCCCGAGGCACGAGATTGGGGGCGAGCGCGCCGAACGCAGGGCCGGCAAAGGCACGGCCGATGCCGAGGAGGACCGCAACGCCGAACAGCACCGGCAGCGACATCGCACCCGCTTGCGTCACCAGTGCGAGGATCAGCGCGCAGGCAAGCTGGAGCGACACGGTGACGCGCGTGATCCAGCGCCGGTCGAACCGGTCGGCGACATAGCCGGTGATCGGCGTGGTGAGGAACAGCGGGATGAACTGGAGCAGCCCGATCAGCCCGAGCTGCGCCGCGGCGAGGTGCGGCGGCATCGTCTGGCGCGCGATCGTGTAGGTCTGCCAGCCGATCACGATGATC
The DNA here is from genome assembly GCF_017745215.1 of Sphingomonas sp. Lineage (GTDB taxonomy): Bacteria > Pseudomonadota > Alphaproteobacteria > Sphingomonadales > Sphingomonadaceae > Sphingomonas. The sequence goes on along the minus strand of NZ_JAGHZV010000002.1, from coordinate 181,711 downwards.
ATGCCGTTCTGCGCCAGCGTCATCGCGAGACGCGCCGTCCAATAGGCGCGGAAATTGGCGATGCGGAACGGGTGGATCGACGTGTCGGACATGTCCGGGGCGCTCTAGGCGCTCCGCTTCGTCCCACGCAATGGCGGAAGCGCTTTGGCGCAATAAACTTTCGTGCAATTCACGAGGCATTCGACTCGGGAGTGAGAGGAATGCGTAGGCTTCTGCTGATGGGTGCGGCGCTGGTGGCGCTGGCGGGATGTTCGGGCGGCGGCGGCAGCGGCCCGCAAGACAAATGGTCGGTGTTCCGCGACCATGCGATCGAAGGCTGGTTCCAGGTCGACCCGCAGTTCGCGGTCTACCAGGGCCGTCACGACTTCGACGGCAAGCTGCCCGACTTTACCGAGGTCGGGCTCAAGACCCGCGCGACCTTCCTCCACAACCTCGTCACCAAGGCCAAGGCGTTCAACGGCCTCAGCGCCGACGATGCCTTCGAGCGCGACTATCTGGTGAAGGTGGCGGAAGGGCAGCTCTTCTGGCTCGAGGAAGCCGACCAGCCGCACAACAACCCGGCCTTCTACCTCGGCTCGCTCGATCCCAACACCTATCTCACGCGCGAATATGCCGCGCCCGAGGTGCGGGCGAAGGCGCTCACGGCCTTCTTCCGCGCGGTGCCCCAGGCCGCCGCGGCGATCCGCGCGAACCTGAAGAGCCCGCTGCCCGCGAGCTTCATCAAGCGCGGCACGATCGGCTTCGATGGCTATGCCGACTTCTACAAGGGCGACGCCGTGAAGGTGTTCGCCGGAGTGAAGGACGAGGCGCTCCAGAAGGACCTCAGGGCCGCCGCCGATGCCGCCGCCAAGGCGATGGCCGACCTCTCGGCCTGGCTGAAGTCGCAGGAGAAGACCGCCACCCAGGGCTTCGCGCTGGGGCCGGCGAAATTCTCGCGGATGCTGCTCGCGACCGAAGGCGTCGATACGCCGCTCGACCAACTCGAGGCGGTCGGCAAGGCCGATCTCAAGCGCAACCAGGACGCGCTCGCCGCCGAATGCGCCAAGTTCGCGCGGGGCAAGACGATCGTCCAGTGCACCGACCAGGTGAACGCGCTCAAGCCCAAGGGCGGGCCCGTCGCCGCGGCGACCCAGCAGATCCCCGAGCTGCGCGACTTCGTGACCAAGCACGACCTCGTCTCGATCCCCGGCACCGAGCAGGCGCTGGTGCGCGAGAGCCCGCCGTTCAACTGGTCGAACGGCGCCTACATCGATCCGCCCGGACCCTTCGACAAGGGCATCCCCTCGATCTACTATATCGCGCCGCCGGATCCGAGCTGGGATGCGGCGAAGCAGCTCGCCTATATCCCCTCCGAACCCAGCCTGCTCTTCACCACCGTGCACGAAGTGATGCCGGGGCATTTCCTCCAGTTCCTCCATTCGAACCGTTCGAAGTTCCCGATCGGCCGCATCTTCGTCGGCTATGCCTATGCCGAGGGCTGGGCGCATTACAGCGAGGAGATGATGTGGGAGGCCGGGCTCGACGCAGGCAATCCGGCGATGCACATCGGCCAGATCTCCGAGGCGCTGCTGCGCGACTGCCGCTTCCTCTCGGCGATCGGGCTGCACACCCAGGGCATGACGCTCGAGCAATCGGTGAAGATGTTCCGCGAGCAATGTTATCAGGACGAGGGCAATGCCGAGCAACAGGCCGGGCGCGGCACCTATGATCCGGCCTATCTCAACTATACGATGGGCAAGCTGATGATCCGCAAACTGCGCGAGGACTGGACCGCGCAGCACGGCGGGCGCCAGGGCTGGAAGGCGTTCCACGACCAGTTCCTGAGCTATGGCGGCCCGCCGATCCCGCTGGTCCGCCAGCAGATGATGCGGGAGGCGACGCCCAAGGCGGTGTTCTAGGGAAGCCCGGCTCCTTCGATTGATCGCATTCAAGGAACCCGCGGGCGCGCTCGCGGGTTTCTTTCGGGTACGAAATCAACCGTATGGAGAGTGTGTCATGGGTAAGGGAATCCTGCTTTGGCTGATCGGCGTGCCGATCCCGCTGATCATCCTGCTCCTGATCTTCTGGCATTGATCAAGGCGTTGCGGCCGGCTTTTCGACCCGAAAGGGGAAAGGAAAAGCCGGTCAACGCCCTTGCTGCACCGCACCATGCATCCTATGATCGGATCATGTACCGCAGTGATCCGACGACCGAGACCATGACCGCACCGACCGGCCCCGCGCCCTTGCTCTTCGAGGCCATCGCCACGAAGCGTTGCGTGGAGGCGACCTACAATGGCGGGCATGTCGTGCTCGCGCCGCACGTCGCCTTCGTGCGCCATGGCGACCTGTTCGCCGGCGCGATCACGATCGAGCGCGACGGCAATCCCCCGCGCGAGGAGAAGATCGGCATCTTCAAGCTCGATGGCCTCGTCGACCTCAAGATCTCCGAGCGGATCTTCGGCCGCAGCCCGTTGTTCGACCCGCGCGACCCGCGCTTCGCCGACTCCACGCTGATCGCCGCCGAGGCCTGAAAAAGCGAAACGCCGCGCGGGTTTCCCCGCGCGGCGCTCCCGTGTTCCGGCCCGTTTAGCGGCAGCGGACCTGGTTCTGGTTCTGCTCGACCGACTTGCCGACCACCGCGCCGATCGCCGCGCCGAGGATCGTGCCGACCGCCCGCGAATGGCCGCCGTCGATGACGTTGCCGAGCACCGCGCCGGTCGCGCCGCCGACGATCAGGCCGGTGGTGCCGTCCGAGCGCTTGCAATAATATTGGCCGTCGCGGCCGCGGTAGACGCGATCGTCGGCGCCGAGCACGCGCTCCTGGTACTGTGGGCCGGTGCGATAGTAGCGGCTGGGGTCGTAGCTGCCTTCGTCGCGGTCGTCGTAATAGCCGCCGGGGCCGCCGTTATAGCCGCCGGGACCCTGGTAGCCGCCCGGACCAGGATAGCCGGGGCGCGGGCCGGGGTTCTGCGCACGCCAGGCGCGGTAGCGGTCGAACTCCTGCTGGAAGATCTCGTACTCGCGCTCGAACCGCGCCTGCGCGTCGTAGAAGCGCTGTTCCTCGGGCGCGACGTAGCGATAGTCGCCGCGCTGGGCAGCGGCAGGCGTCGCGGCCACGAGCGCACTCGCGGCAGCCAGCGCCGCGGCGGTGAGGGCGGGGAAGCGTTTCATTGGAGTTCTCCTCTTTGGGTTCGGCACAGGATGACGCGCCGGGGTGTGCCCCGGTTCCGTCATTGTTGCTGAAGCGTTTCTGAATGACCGGATGACGACGGGTCAATTGACCCTTTGGAGGGATTACGCGATGGAATGTAGACTGGCCCGGAATGGATCGGCTTGAAGGCTGTTGCGGCCTCGGTTCCTTGAACCGTTTCGGAGGTTTCCCTAGTCTGGAGTATCTTCACGGGAGCATCTCATGGGCGAATTCAAGCGGCTGAGCATCGAATTGCCGGATGAAATGGCCGAGGCTGTGCAGGTGCGGGTGGCTTCGGGGCGCTATGCCAACGAGAGCGAAGTGATCCTGGCCGGGCTTATGGCGCTGGCCGTGGAGGAGGCGGATGCTGCGCTCGACGAAGATATCCATGAAGATGTCGAGCATTGGCTACGGACCAAGGTCGCGGCAGTCTATGACGAGTGGAAGGCAAATCCTTCGGGCGGGATTACGATAGAGGAAGTGCGCGAAACCCTCCGGCAAGGACGTGAACGCGGCCAAGCCAAAGCGTGAAACAATATCGCGTGACCTCCGCTCAGCGGCGGTCGATGATCTTGAATCAATCGAAGCCTATATTGCGGAGCAGTCGTCGGCAGATATCGCCGAAAGCTTCGCTGAGGCAATCGTCGAGCGATGCTTCGAGCTCGACTATTTCCCGCTTCGTGGAGCGCCCCGCGACGATATCCGGGCGGGCGTCCGAACTATCCCTTTTCGCCGATCGGTGACGATCGTCTATGTCGTGCAGGAACCGGACGTTGCCATCCTTGGCATATTCTATGGCGGTCGGGACATCGGCGCGCTGATGGTGGAACGCGACGTATAGCTAAGTCTCCACCGTCACAAAACTGTCCATCACCCGCTTCCGCCCGGCCGTCTCGAACTCGATCTCCAGCTTGTTGCCTTCGATCTCGACGATCTCGCCATAGCCGAACTTCTGGTGGAACACGCGCATGCCGAGCGACAGGTCGCTCCGCGGCTTGGCGCCGAAGCTCACCGCACTCGCGCGGCTCTCCAGCACTCGCGCCGGCTCGCGCGAGAAGGTCCGCGCCGTATAGCCGCCGCCCGGGTTGCTCAGGTCCACTCCCGCCGCGCGTTGCCAGCCCGGGCCGCGGCCCGTTCCGCGCGACACGTCCGCGAACGGGTCCGCCCGTTCGGACCAGTTCGCGCGCCACAGGCTCTCGCCGCCCGACATCGTCGACTCTTCCTCGATGTGTGCGCCCGGCAATTCGGCAATGAAGCGCGAGGGGAGCGACGAGGTCCATTGCCCGTAGATGCGCCGGTTGGCGGCGTGGAGGATCACCGCCTGCCGCCGCGCGCGAGTGATCGCGACATAGGCGAGGCGACGCTCCTCCTCGAGGCTCGCGAGTCCGCCCTCGTCGAGCGCACGCTGCGAGGGGAAGATGCCTTCCTCCCATCCCGCTAGGAACACCGTGTCGAACTCCAGCCCCTTGGCGGCGTGGATCGTCATGATCGTCACCTTGGGCTCGTCGGCGTTGGCGTCGTTGTCCATCACCAGGCTGACGTGCTCGAGGAACGCGCCGAGCGTCTCATATTCCTCCATTGCGCGGACGAGTTCGCTGAGGTTCTCGAGCCGGCCCGCGGCCTCAGCGGTGCGATCGGCCTGCCACATCGCGGTATAGCCGCTCTCGTCGAGGATCTGGCGCGCGAGCTCGGGATGGGGGAGGTTCTCGCCCATGTCGCGCCAGCGCGCGATGTCGATCACGAGGTTGCCGAGCGAACGCCGCGCCTGGGGCGTCAGCTCGTCGGTGTCGAGGATGCGCGCGCTCGCGGTGGTGAGCGGCACGCCCTCGGCGCGCGCAAGCTGGTGGACCTTCGCCAGCGCCTTGTCGCCGAGCCCGCGCTTGGGGACGTTGACGATCCGCTCGAAGGCGAGGTCGTCCGCCGGCTGGGCGACGACGCGGAGATAGGCGAGCGCATCGCGGATCTCCTGACGCTCGTAGAAGCGGAAGCCCCCGACGATGCGATAGGGCAGGCCGATCGCGATGAACCGGTCCTCGAACTCGCGCGTCTGGTGCTGCGCGCGCACGAGGATCGCGAACCTGTCGAGCTTCATCCCGCCGCGCTGGAGTCCCTCGATCTCCTCGCCGACGCGACGCGCTTCCTCGGGGCCGTCCCACACGCCGAGCACGCGGACCTTCTCACCCCGGTCGTGCTGGGTCCACAGCGTCTTGCCGAGCCGACCGGCGTTGTTGGCGATCACCCCAGAGGCGGCGGCGAGGATGTGCGGGGTCGAGCGGTAATTCTGCTCGAGCCGGATCACCTTGGCGCCGGGGAAGTCCTTCTCGAACTTGAGGATATTCTCCACCTGCGCGCCGCGCCACGAGTAGATCGACTGGTCGTCGTCGCCGACGCAGCAGATGTTCTTGCGCTCCTGCGCGAGCAGGCGGAGCCAGAGATACTGGACGCTGTTGGTGTCCTGATACTCGTCCACCATGATGTACCGGAAGCGCTGCTGGTAGGTCTGGAGGACGTCGCGATTGCCCTTCAGGATCGTGAGGACATGGAGGAGAAGGTCGCCGAAGTCGCAGGCGTTGAGCGCCTTCAGTCGCTCCTGATAGGCCGCGTAGAGCGCGCGGCCCTTGCCGTTGGCGAAGCTCTCATTGTCGCCGGCGTCGAGGTCGGCGGGAGTCTGGCCCTTGTTCTTCCAGCCGTCGATGAGGCCGCCCAGCTGGCGCGCGGGCCAGCGCTTCTCGTCGAGGTCGGCGGCGGTGATCACCTGCTTGAGCAGCCGCAGCTGGTCGTCGGTGTCGAGTATGGTGAAGTTCGACTGCAGCCCGACGAGCTCGGCATGGCGGCGGAGCATCTTGGCGCCGATCGCGTGGAAGGTGCCGAGCCAGGGCATGCCTTCCACCGCATCGCCGACGAGCCGACCGACGCGCTCGCGCATCTCGCGCGCGGCCTTGTTGGTGAACGTGACCGCTAGGATCTCGCTCGGATAGGCGCGGCGCGTCCACAGCAGGTGGGCGAGGCGCGCGGTGAGCGCGGCGGTCTTGCCCGTGCCGGCGCCGGCGAGGACGAGCACCGGGCCGTCGACGGTGAGCACGGCGTCGCGCTGGGGGGCGTTGAGGCCCTGGAGATAGGGGGCGTCGGAGACGGGGACTTCGGGCTCGGACATCTGCGAACAGTTAGGGAACGTGCGCGTCAGGGGCAAGCGCCAAGGCCGGTTGCCCGGCGGCGGCGTTCTGGGCATGGTCCCGTGCGGCAACAGGGGAGTGGGCGATGCGGATGCGGGCGATGGGGTTGGCGGGCGCGGCGGCACTGCTGTGCGCGGCGGGGCCCGACAAGGTCGACATGGCGGCGCGCATCCTACCGGCACCGGCCACGCCCGGCGAGGCGGTGAAGCCCTTCGTCAAGGTGGATCACCGCAGCGTCGCCATCCTTCACGTGCGCGTGATCGACGGAACCGGCGCCGCGCCGCTCGAGGACCGGACGGTGCTGATCGCCGCGGGCAGGATCGCCGCGGTGGGCGGCGCCGAAGTGCCGCTGCCGCATGACGTCCAGGCGATCAACGGCACGGGCATGACGCTGATGCCCGGCATCGTCGGCATGCACGACCACCAATATTACATCGCCCGGCCCAACCTCGACGCCGCGGGGCACAGCGAGCCGCCGCTGATGGTGCCGCAGATGGCGTTCAGCTCGCCGCGGCTCTATCTCGCCGGCGGCGTTACGACCTTGCGCACCACCGGCAGCGTCGAGCCCTATACCGACCTCAACATGAAGGCGGCGATCGACCGCGGCGAGCTTCCCGGCCCGCACATGGACGTCACCGGTCCCTATCTCGAAGGCTCGGGCAGCCCCTTCCTCCAGATGCATCCGCTCAAGGACGCCGAGGACGCGCGGCGCACGGTCGACTTCTGGGCGGACCAGGGCGTGACGTCGTTCAAGGCCTATATGAACATCACCCGCGCCCAGCTGAAGGCCGCGATCGATGCGGCGCATGTGCGCGGGATCAAGGTGACCGGCCACCTCTGCTCGGTGACCTATCCCGAGGCGGCGGCGCTGGGGATCGACAATCTCGAGCACGGCTTCTGGGTCAACACCAGCCTCGACCCCGGCAAGCAGCCCGATGTCTGCCCGGAGAGCGACGGCGGGCCGACGCTCAAGGCGATGACACCCGGGAGCGACGCGGCCAAGGAACTGATCGCCATATTGGTGGCGCACAAGGTGGCGGTGACCTCGACGCTGCCGGTGTTCGAGACGAGCTCGCCTAACTACCGGACGCTGCCGCCGCAGCAGCTCGCCTTGATGTCGCCCGAGGCGCGTGCCGACTATTTCTACGTCCGCACGCTCCAGATGAACGCGTCGCCTGTGCGCAAGGCCGAGCGCGCGGCGCTCTGGGCCAACGAGCTGGCGATGGAGCGCGCCTTCGTCGATGCCGGCGGCCTGCTGATCGCCGGGCCGGACCCCACCGGCGCGGGCAACGTCCTCCCCGGCTTCGGCGACCAGCGCGCGATCATCCTGCTTGTCGAGGCGGGTTTCACGCCGCTGGAGGCGATCCGCATCGGCACGCTCAACGGCGCGACCTATTTAGGGCTCGATGCGCGGATCGGCTCGATCGCGCCGGGCAAGGATGCCGATCTGGTGCTCGTGCGCGGCGACCCCTCGAAGCAGATCGGCGATATCGCCAATGTCGTCACGGTGTTCAAGGACGGCGTCGGCTACGACCCTGCAGCGTTGCTCGCGAGCGTCAGCGGGCGCTACGGACAATATTGACCGACGATCGATGACGATGAGATCGCGACCGTAATGGAAATGTCATCAACCTGTCACACCTGACGGGCAGGTGCGGCGATGTCATGGCGACCCTAGCACTGGACCAGGCGCCGTCGGGAGAACCGACGAGCAGCCCCCGCTTCGAATATCGGACTCATCCTCTCGCAAAACTGCTCTTCGCGCTGATCCTGATCGGCGGGCTGGCGTTCGCCGGCTGGAGCGTGATGACCGACACCGCAGGGGTCGGCGAGCAGCTGGCGGTGGGTGTCTTCGCCTTCCTCGCGCTCGCGCTGATGATCGCGCTGGGCTTCGAGTTCGTGAACGGCTTCCACGACACCGCCAATGCCGTGGCGACGGTGATCTACACCAATTCGATGCCCGCGCATTTCGCCGTGGTCTGGTCGGGCTTCTTCAACTTCCTCGGCGTGATGGTGTCGAGTGGCGCGGTCGCCTATTCGATCATCACGCTGCTGCCGGTGGACCTGATCCTCAACGTCGGCTCGGGCGCCGGCTTCGCGATGATCTTCGCGCTGCTCCTCGCGGCAGTGCTTTGGAACCTCGCGACCTGGTACGTCGGCCTGCCCAACAGCTCTAGCCACACGCTGATCGGCTCGGTGCTGGGCGTCGGCTTCGCCAACCAGCTGCTAACCGCAGGATCGCGCGGCGGCACCGCGGGCGTCGACTGGAGCCAGGCGACCAAGATCCTCACCGGCCTCTGGATGGCGCCGCTGATCGGCTTCTTCGCTGCGCTGCTCCTGCTGTTGGTGATGCGCGTCGTGCTGCGCAATCCCAGGCTTTACCAGGCGCCGATGCCCAACACGCCGCCGCCGACCGGCATCCGTTCGCTCTTGATCTTCACCTGCACCGCCGTTTCGTTCAGCCACGGCTCGAACGACGGACAGAAGGGCATGGGGCTGATCATGCTGATCCTGATCGGCTGCGCGCCGACCGCCTATGCGCTCAACCGCACGCTGCCCGCGAGCGCCACGCCGGCCTTCGTTGCAAGCGCGAGCAGCGCCAACGCCGCCTTCCAGGCGCATGCGCCGGGCGTGACGATGACGCCCGATGCCGCGCGGACCGTGCTCAAGGGCGCCCTGCAGCAGCGCAAGGCCGAAAGCGCGCAGGCGATCGGTGCGATGGGGGCGCTGTCGGCCGATCTGTCGAAGCGCGTCGAAGGCTATGGCTCGCTCAGGGCAGTGCCGGCCGAGGCGACTTCGAACGTGCGCAACGACATGTACCTCGTGCTCGACACGATGCGGCTCGCCACCAAGAACCCGGGCACCTTCGACGACGCCGAGAGCGCGGCGCTCAAGGATTACCAGGGCAAGCTCGAGGCGGGCACGCGCTTCATCCCGCAATGGGTGAAGATCGTGGTGGCGCTGGCGCTGGGGCTGGGCACGATGATCGGCTGGAAGCGGATCGTCGTCACGGTCGGCGAGCGGATCGGCAAGCAGCACATGACCTATGGCATGGGCGCTTCGGCCGAGCTGGTCGCGGCGGGGACCATCCTGGCGGCCGACCAGTTCGGCCTGCCGGTGTCGACCACGCACATCCTCTCCTCGGGCGTCGCGGGCGCCTCCGTCGCGAGTGGCGCGGGACTGCAGGGTCGAACCGTGCTCCAGCTCGCCGCGGCCTGGCTGCTCACGCTGCCGGTGGCGATGGCGCTCTCGGGCGGGCTCTACTGGCTGATGCTCACGCTGGTGCAGCTCAGCGGGCACTGAGGCCTATTCGGCCACAGCATAGCCATCAGTGGGCGAGACCCAGGCGACGCTCTGCTTCATCTCCGGGTGCAACAGCCCGTTGACCGTCACGTTCGCCGTGACGCCGGGGCCTTCGGTCCCATCGATGAAGCAGCGGCGTTTGCCCGAGAGCTCGCTCAGCCGCGTGACCAGCCGCCCGCGGATGGCGTTGGCCTCTAGCGCGGTGGCGGGTTTGTCCTCGACATAGAGCTTGCCCGCAAGGAAGTCGTCGACCCGCACGATCGAGCAGACCGCATTGCCCTGTACCTCGCCGCTGATCTTGTAGACGATCATCACGCGCGGCTCGATGATCCCCGAGACGGTCGCCTCGAAGCGGCCGTCGTCCTGCACCCTGAAGCGGACGATCGAGCTGCAATTGTGCCGCGCGACATCGGGATCGATGCAGCGGACCCTCCCCGCGCGCGCGGGGGCGAGCGGGTCGTCCGTCGGCGCGTCGGCGGTCTGGAGCGCGGCGGCGGCGAGCATTGCGAACGCTTCGAACATCACATCATCCCCTCGCTCAACGGCTTACATCCCCAGCGTATAGCCGTCCTCGGGTTTCACCCAGATCAGCGGCTGGTTGAGCTGCTCCATCGGGGCGCCGTCCATCGTCACCTGGCTGAGCAAATGGTCGCCCTCGGGCACCAGCAGGCTGCACGCCTTCTTGCCGAACAGCGGCGCGACGAAGCCGTTGAGCTGCGGCCGGATCGCGCCCTCGACATCGGCGGGGGCGGGATTGCCGTCGAGCTTGAACACCGCGTTGTCGAAGGTCTCTGCCTTCACGACCGAGCAGAGCGCCTTGCCTTCGAAGCTCTCGTCGTCGGTGATCTCCATCGTGATCAGCGGCTGGGGCGCGATCATCTGGGTCGAGACGCTCGTCACCTTGCCGCCCGCGCCGAAGCTGTAGCGGGTCATCGCCGCGCAGGTCTTCTTCTCGACATTGGGGCGGACGCACTGGAGCTGGCCGGCGCGGGCAGGGGCGTAGGGATCGTCGGCGGGCGCGGCGGCACCGGCGGCGAGCAGCAGCAGGGCTTCGATCATGGGGTCTCTCCTTCGGCGATCGGCTCTGCCTGACGAACACGGCGGAATCGCGGCTCGCGCTCGAGATTCGCGGCTTCCTTGATCGTCTTGCGCATCGCGTCGCGCTCTTCATGGATCGAGGCGATCACCGGACCCACCGCGATTCCGAGGTCCACGAGCAGCGCCTCGGAGAGCTGGAGCGCGCTCTCCAGCGTCTCGGGCACCGCATCGGTCGCGCCGGCCTTGTAGAGCTCGGCGGCATGGGCGGTATCGCGCGCGCGGGCGATGATCGGGATGTGCGGCACCCAGCCGCGCACGCGCCGCGTCAGCCGCACGGTTAGCACGGGATCGTCCATCGTCAGGATCAGCGCCTTGGCATGGCCGAGGTTGAGCCGGTCGACAAGTTCGCTGCGCGTCACGTCGCCGAACAGCACGCTATAGCCTTCGCGCCGCGCGGCGTTGACGTTGTCGATATCGGCGTCGACGCCGAGATAGGGCAGGCCATGGCGCTTGAGCATGTCGGCGACGGTGCGGCCGACGCGGCCGAAGCCGATGACGACGGTGCCCAGGCTCTCGCGGCCTGGCTCGGTCTCGCCAGGCTGTTCGCCCTCGTTTCGCTCGATCCGGCGCGAGATCAGCCGGCCCGCGGTGGCGAGCAGCGGCGTGGCGGTGAGCCCGATCGCCGTCACCGTGGTCCAGAAAGCGACGGTGCCGGGCACGATCAGCCCCACCGCGCCCGCGACGCCAAGCACGATCAGCGTGGTCTCCGACGGGCTCGCCATCAGCACGCCCGTCTCCGCCGCTGTGCCGGCGCGTGCACCGGAGAGGCGGAGCAGCGTCATCGTCACGCCCGCCTTCACCGCCATCACCAGCACCGTGGCGCCGAGCAGCGCCCCCCATTCCTTGAGCACCATGTTGAGGTCGAGCCGCATGCCCACGGTGATGAGGAACACGCCGAGCGCGAGTCCCTGGAAGGGCTTGGTGATCACGTCGACTTCGCTGTGGTACTCGGTCTCGGCGATCAGCAGCCCGGCAATCAGCGCGCCGACGATCGGCGAGAGGCCCGCGGCGCTCGTTGCCAGGCTCGCGACGATCACGGCGAGCAGGCTGGCGGCGAGGAACAGCTCGGGGCTCTTGGTGCGCGCCGCCTGGGCGAACATCTTCGGCAGCAGGAAGCGCCCGCCGACGTAGAGCACCGCCACCGTCGCGATCCCCGTCAGCGCGGTCAGGCCCAGTTGGCCGAACCCGCCGTTGCTGCCGGGTCCCATCGCGCCGAGCACGAAGATGATCGGCACCAGTGCGAGGTCCTCGAACAGCAGCATCGAGAAGGCGGCGCGGCCGACCGGGCTCTCGGTCCCGGCGATCGGCACCACCAACGCAGTCGAGGAGAGTGCCAGCGCGATGCCGAGCCCGAACGCCCCGCCGGCGCTCAGGCCGGTGAGGTAGAGCGTCGCGGCTAGGATCAGCCCCGCGCCGAACAGTTCCGCCGCGCCGACCCCGAACACCAGCGTTCGCATCGACCAGAGCCGCTTGAACGACAGCTCGAGCCCGATCGAAAAGAGCAGCAGGATGATGCCGAATTCGGCGAAGGGCTCGATCGAATGCGGGTCCGAGATGGTGACGTAATAGAGCCAGGGCGCGTGGCTCACCAGCGACCCCAGCCCGGCGGGCCCGACCAGCGCGCCGACCAGGATGAACCCGATCACCGGGCTGATCCGGAAGCGTGCGAAGGCCGGGATGACGATTCCCGCGGCGCCCAGAATCACCAGGGCGTCGCTGAATCCACTGTTTGCTAGTGTCGGCATGACGGCATTAAAGCGGCTCGGGACGCGAATGTCATGGGGTAGATGTGACAAAGACCCAAGTTTGCATCGTCGCCGGCCGGCCGGCGCGAGGCTTGGACGCCATCCGCTCGAGCGCGGCAATGCAGCGGACCTAAGATGGCGCGCGGTTTCGGTCGCTGAGCGGCGGGTGATCGCTACCCCCGAACCGGCACCCTGCAAAAGCCGGGAAGCAAAGCTGCGGAGGACGTCGCCCGCAGCCCTGGGTCCGGACTCTCGCCGGGATGACGGGATGGATTGGTTCAAGAGGCTGTCGCCCTGACGCCCGAGCAGCGCGTCCGCCCCGAGGTACAGCTCGAGTTCGGGTCAGCAGCCGCCAGCGCCTTCTGGCCTTGGCGGGATGCAACCGCCCGTCCGGCCGATCGAGCCGGCTCGTCGCAAGCCGTGCATCGGCCTTGGCGAGCATCGCGCGCCCGTCGCCACCGGGATCGGCGTTTCGGAATAGAGCTGGTACCGCCCGATCGCGGCCTGATGGCGAAAGGCCGGCAGCCGGGGCGTGTAGAGACGTTGGCGACGCAGGCGACGGCTCCGAGCAGGGCCGCCGAGCCGATGCGCCGCCAGCGCGACGTCATTACTGCCAGCTGCCCATCGCGGTCTCGAGGTTCTCGCGGATCGCCTCGAAGAACTGCTCGGTGGTCATCCAGGCCTGTTCGGGCCCGATCAGCAGCGCGAGATCCTTGGTCATCTTGCCGCTCTCGACGGTCTCGACGCAGACCTTCTCCAGCGTCTCGGCGAAGCGCGTCACGTCGGGCGTGCCGTCGAACTTGCCGCGATACTTGAGGCCGCCGGTCCAGGCGAAGATCGACGCGATCGGATTGGTCGAGGTCGCCTTGCCCTGCTGGTGCTGGCGATAGTGGCGCGTGACGGTGCCGTGCGCCGCCTCCGCCTCGATCGTCTTGCCGTCGGGCGACATCAGCACCGAGGTCATCAGGCCGAGGCTGCCGAAGCCCTGCGCCACCTGATCCGACTGGACGTCGCCGTCATAGTTCTTGCAGGCCCAGACGAACTCGCCGTGCCACTTGAGCGCCGAGGCGACCATGTCGTCGATCAGGCGGTGCTCGTAGACGATGCCGGCTTCCTTGAACTGGTCCTTGAACTCGGTCTGGTAGACCTCCTCGAAGATGTCCTTGAAACGGCCGTCATAGGCCTTGAGGATCGTGTTCTTGGTCGAGAGATACACCGGCCAGCCGAGGTTGAGGCCGTAGTTCATACTCGAGCGCGCGAAGTCGCGGATCGACTCGTCGAGGTTGTACATCGCGAGCGCCACGCCGGCGTCCTTGAACTTGTAGACTTCGCGGTCGATCGTCTCGCCGTTGTCGCCTTCCCAGACGAGGCGGAGCTTGCCCGCGCCGGGCACCTTGAAGTCGGTCGCGCGATACTGGTCGCCGAATGCGTGGCGGCCGACGACGATCGGCTTGGTCCAGCCCGGGATCAGCCGGGGCACGTTCGAGATCACGATCGGCTCGCGGAAGATCGTGCCGCCCAGGATGTTGCGGATCGTGCCGTTGGGCGACTTCCACATCTCCTTGAGCCCGAATTCCTCGACGCGCGCCTCGTCGGGCGTGATCGTCGCGCACTTCACGCCGACGCCATATTCCTTGATCGCGTTCGCCGAATCGATCGTGATCTGGTCGTTGGTCTCGTCGCGCTTCTCGATGCCGAGGTCGTAATATTTGAGGTCGATGTCGAGATAGGGGAGGATCAGGCGTTCGCGAATCCATTCCCAGATGATCCGGGTCATCTCGTCGCCGTCGATTTCGACGACCGGGGTCGCTACCTTGATCTTCGCCATATGCTCGCTTCCGTGAGAGGGGAGGGGTTTGCCGGTGCCTCTAGGGGCAAGGGGCGAGGGGGGTCAACAGGGTGAAGCGGCAATGACGAACGCAATTGCACGTGCCGACAGCTGGAAGACGCTTCCCTTCGGCGAGCTGGTGCCGATCGACTGGCGGCGCAGCTTCACCGCGGCCGAGCGCGTGCGGCTCGAAACGGGGCTGGTGCCCGAGGCGATGGAGGATAAATGGTTCATCTATTGGGACGCGCCGAGCCTGTTCCTCCACCGCAGCTGGACCGGGCTCGGGGTGTTCCGCGTCGACCTGGCGCCGGTGGGCGATGGCGCCGAAGTGGTCGCGGCCTGGCGCATGGCCGATCCGCCGGCCGAGGACCTGGCCTATGAGGCGCGGCTGCTCGACTTCCTGATCGCCAACCTGCTGCTGCGCGAGGGCAAGCCCTTTCCAAAGCCCGAGGGGCTGAGCGAGCCGATGCCGGGCGTCTATCAGCATGTCGTCTCGGGCACCGGCTACCCCGAGGCGCCGCCGCCCGCGCGCGCCCGGCGCCCGTGGTGGCGATGGTGGCGCTGAGCGGTCAGAGAGCTTTGCGGAAATAGACGACGCGCTCGGTCTCCTCGAAGCCGGCGGCGGCGTGGAAGCGGTGGCTTTCGACATCCTCGACCAGCGCGTCCGAGGCGAATTCGATGCAGCCCTGCGCACGGCCCCAGACAGCGACCCCGTCGACCAGCGCGGAGGCGAGGCCCTGGCGGCGATGCGCGGGCTCGACATGGATGCCTTCGAGGAAGGCGACCGGCGAGGTGTCGCAGCCGTTGACATAGTCGCGGCGGATCGCGGCTTCGGCGAAGCCGGCCGCGCTGCCGTCCGCGGCGCGAGCGATCAGCACCAGCGTGTCGGGCGCACCGAGCGCTTCCGCCGCTTCGTCGCGAAGGTCCTCGGCCGAGGCTTCGTCGCCCCAGAGCGCGTGGCGCATACGCGCCCAGTCGTCGAGGTCTGCGGGTGTGGCGGGGGCGATGTCCATGCGCCGACGTCTAGGAAGGCGAAGGCGCCATGGCTAGACGAGTAAGGCGGCGCGGGAGGGAATCGTGCGGAAGCGGTGGTACGGGTTCGGCGCGTTGGGGCTGGCGGCATTGGTGCTCGCGGGTGCCTGGGCGTTCGGCGAGATGACCGTGCGGCCGACGATGGCCGAAGTCGCCCCGGCCGACCCGCCGGCGCGCGACTTCAAGCTGACCGCGTCGGACGGCGTCTCGATCGCCGCGACCTATCGGCCCGGGCGGCGGCCCGACGCGCCGGGGGTGCTGATCCTCCACGGCAATGGCGCATCGCGCGGCTCGGTGGCGCGGAACGCCGAGTGGCTTGCGAGGCAGGGCTATGCCGTGCTGACGATCGACTTCCGCGGCCACGGCCAGTCGAGCCCGCATCGGAAGAGCTTCGGTCTGTTCGAGAGCCGCGATGCCGCGGCTGCCTTCGCCTGGCTCAAGCAGCGCCAGCGTGGCGCGAAGGTCGCGGTGATCGGCATCTCGCTCGGCGGCGCGGCGAGCCTGCTGGGCGACGCGGGCCCGCTTCCCGCCGACGCGCTGGTGCTCCAGGCGGTCTATCCGGACATCCGCCATGCGATCCGCAACCGCATCGCCGCGATCGCCGGCGGGTTCGCGGGCTGGGCGGGCGAGCCGCTGCTCAGCTACCAGTCGCTGCCGCGCTATGGCGTATGGCCGGCGCGGATCTCGCCGCTCGAGGCGCTACGGCGGTACCACGGGCCGGTGCTGGTTATTGGCGGCGGGGCGGATCGCTACACCCTGCCGGAAGAGACGCGCGCGATGCTCGACGCCGCGCCGGGCCCCAAGTCGCTGTGGCTGGTGCCGGGGCTGGACCATCGCGGTATCTCGGCGACCGGCACGCCCGACTATGGCGCGCGGCTGCTGCGCTTCCTGTCGGGCACGATCGGAGTGGCTTAGGGGTCGAATCGCATCGACCGCGTTTTTTCCGCTCTGCCGCCAGCATAGCCCGTCATGCTGAACTTGGGCGTGCCATCAAGTGCCGAACGGGTTTCGCTGCTTCCTGCGGCTGTCATCCCGGCGAAAGCCGGGACCCAGGGTTACGAAGGACGTCGCTTGCGGCTCTGGGTCCCGGCTTTCGCCGGGGTGACGATTCAGGAGGCGCTCCTCCCTCGCGGCCCGCTTTTCAGAGAGCGTCCCTGATGACACGCCCTTGCTTCAGCATCCAACCTTTCCTCCGGGCGATGTCGCCCGCGGCGAGTTGGAGCCTGAAACAAGTTCGGGGTGGAGGTTCCTCGAGTTGCGCGCGCCTTCAACCCGAAGATCGCCACGCCAAAGCAGCCGGCTTTCGCCGTTGAAAGTCCGACAGGCCCTATTCGCCGATGCGGAACACGACTTGCTCCCCGTCGCCCACGTCTTGCAACTGCTGGTGGATCGAACCGGTCATCCCCAGCCATTCGCGCGACGGCGCTACCCAGAGATTGTCGACGTCATAGGTGCCGCCCTCGAACACCGGCAGGATCGTCGCGGCATAGCATTGCCCGGGCCCCGGCCGCTTGCCGGCGGCGTCTCGTCGAGCTCGAACGCCAGGTCCGCCCATCGCAATGCCATGCCTTCGTCCTCGCCTCGATTGCGGACTCGATCATCGGCCCGGTCCAATTGTGTTGCAAGCAGGACACGGCTAGAGCCGCGCGATGGCATCGATCGACAAGCCCCCCGTCGGCACTTCGACGGTCAAGTGGCGCTTCCCCGAAGTGCACACCGAAGGGCGCAAATACGTCATGATCGCTGCAGCGATCGCCCTGGCCAGCCTGTTCGTGTGGGATTTCATCACCTGGCCGCTGATCGGGCTGACGATCTGGGTCGCCGCCTTCTTCCGCGATCCGGTGCGCGTGACGCCGACGGGCGAGGGGCTGATCATCGCGCCCGCCGACGGGCTCGTGACGATGATCGAGCGCGTCGCACTGCCGCGCGAGCTCGCCGGCGACCATGCATTGGGCGATAAGCCGCGCGTGCGCGTTTCGATCTTCATGAGCGTGTTCGACGTCCACATCAACCGCACCCCGATCAGCGGCACGATCCGCCATGTGATCTACGTCTCGGGCAAGTTCCTCAACGCCGATCTGGACAAGGCGAGCGAGGAGAATGAGCGGCAATATTTCGTCGTCGAGGACAAGAACGGCCTCCGTATCGGCTTCACCCAGATCGCAGGGCTGGTCGCGCGGCGAATCCTGAGCTTCGTCAAGGCGGGCGACATGGTGGTGCGCGGCCAGCGCATCGGCCTGATCCGCTTCGGCAGCCGGCTCGATGTCTATCTGCCCGAAGGCTATGGCTGCCAGGTCGCGCTCGGCCAGCGCACACTCGCTGGCGAGACGGTGATCGCCGCCAAGGGCGCGGCGAACGTCGGCGGCGTCGCGCAGTGAGGTGCGGAATGCGGGGCCTTGGGTGAGACGACCTCGATGAGACGCCCAAGCCCTGTCGACCGCCGCCGCCGGTTCAGGCGCCGCGGCGAGCGCGGGATCCCGCTGCGCGCGATCGCGCCCAACCTCGTGACCGCGCTCGCGCTCTGCGCCGGGCTCACCGCGATCCGCTTCGCCATCGCCGGCGAGTGGCAGACCGCGGTGCTGATGATCCTCATCGCCGGCGTGCTCGACGGGATCGACGGCCGCATCGCGCGGATGATGCACGGCGAGAGCCGCTTCGGCGCCGAGCTGGACAGCCTGTCCGACGCGATCGCCTTCGGCGTGGCCCCCGCGATGGTGCTCTACCTCTGGTCGCTCGAGAGCGTGCCGCGGCTCGGCTGGCTGCTTGCGCTCGTCCATGCGCTATTCTGCGCGCTCCGCCTCGCGCGCTTCAACGCCCAGATCGACCTCGATCACCAGCCGCACAAGTCGGCGGGCTTCCTCACCGGAGTTCCC
This sequence comes from Sphingomonas sp., assembly GCF_017745215.1. Taxonomy (GTDB): domain Bacteria; phylum Pseudomonadota; class Alphaproteobacteria; order Sphingomonadales; family Sphingomonadaceae; genus Sphingomonas. The sequence goes on along the minus strand of NZ_JAGHZV010000002.1, from coordinate 163,487 downwards.
GCACCGCTCGGCGCGCTGACCGCGATGACGCCGATCTACTTCTGGATCTGGACCGGCCGGCCCGAGTTCCGCGATCCGCTGCTCGTCGCGCCGTGGATCGCCTTCACGGCGATCCTGATGATCTCGAGCTTCGCGACCTGGTCCGCCGCGTCGCTTCGCCTCCGCCAGCGCATCCGCTTCGAGGCAGTCGCGGTGCTGGTGGTGGTCGCCGCCGCGATCGTCTCGGCGCCCTGGCCGACGCTCGCGGTCGCTTCGCTGCTCTACCTCGCGACGATCCCGCTCAGCGTCCGCGCCTATCGCCGCGTCAGGCGGCAATCCGGAGCGACGGGCGACCCTGGCCCGCCGCCGGAGTAGGAACGCTCCGCGCGCCGGCGCGGGGCCTGGGCGGCAGCTCGGCACCGATCGCCGAGTCATAGCCGAGCAGGAAGGCGATCCGCCCGAGCCTCGGCCGGATCGTTGCGAACATCGTCCAGAGCGCGAAGCCCAGCACCGTGAGGAAGAACATCGTTCCCGCAATCGCCGCCATCGCCCTGGCTCCATCAAATCCAACAGACGTCGATCGTCCGCCGATGGACCGTTTATGTTCCGTTCATGTTCCAACTGTCAAGACAGAAGCGGAACAAAAAACGAATATTCCGCCATCACCGCGATTTCGCAGTCCTTGAACCGCGGTCGTCCCCACGCCACATCCCGCATCACGGGCTCTTGCCTTTTGCGTCGACCGGCGCTAACGGCGCGCCCTCAACCCGCATGGGAAGCATCATAACCCGGTGTTCCGGCCGCTGAGCGGCGCACGGAATTCCCGCTTCCCAAAGGCACAACCGGAAGGAGTTATCCCTATGGCGGCACCCGTCGTCACCATGCAGCAGCTGCTCGAATCGGGCGCGCACTTCGGTCACCAGACCCATCGCTGGAACCCGAAGATGAAGCCCTACATCTTCGGCGACCGCAACGGCGTCCACATCATCGACCTGTCGCAGACCGTGCCGCTGTTCGCGCGCGCGCTCCAGTTCGTCAGCGACACCGTCGCCGCGGGCGGCAAGGTGCTGTTCGTCGGCACCAAGCGCCAGGCGCAGGAAGCGATCGCCGAGGCCGCGTCGCGCGCGGGCCAGCACTATGTCAACCACCGCTGGCTGGGCGGCATGCTCACCAACTGGAAGACGATCTCGCAGTCGATCAAGCGCCTCAAGGCGCTAGAGGAGCAGCTCTCGGGCGACACGCACGGCCTTACCAAGAAGGAAGTGCTGAACCTCACCCGCGAACTGGACAAGCTCAAGCTCTCGCTGGGCGGCATCCGCGACATGGGCGGCGTGCCCGACATCATGTTCGTGATCGACGCGAACAAGGAAGAGCTGGCGATCAAGGAAGCCAACACGCTGGGAATCCCCGTCGTCGCGATCCTCGATTCGAACGTGTCGCCGGACGGCATCGCCTTCCCGGTCCCCGCGAACGACGACGCGAGCCGCGCGATCCGCCTCTATTGCGAAGCCATCGCGATCGCCGCGACCCGCGGCGGCAACGAAGCGCGCTACATGAGCGGCGCGGACTTCGGCGCGGCCGAGCAGCCGCCGGTCGAGGAAGCGTTCGAGGCTCCGGCTCCTGTCGCCGAAGCCCCGGCTCCGGCCGCGGCTGCGGAGCCTGAGGCGCCGGCCGCGGCGACCGAGCCCGAGACGGCCGAGGAAGGCGAGCGCCAGCTCGACGCCTGATTCCGTCACGAACTCGTAATCGGGGCGGGGCAGGGCAAATCGCACTGCTCCGCCCGACCTTTTGACTGAGGAATAGAGAAATGGCCGAGATCACTGCATCCGCCGTGAAGGAACTGCGCGAGCGCTCCGGCGCGGGCATGATGGACTGCAAGAAGGCGCTGATCGAGACCGACGGCGAGATGGAAGCGGCGGTCGACTGGCTGCGCACCAAGGGCCTCGCCGCCGCCGCCAAGAAGTCGAGCCGCACCGCCGCCGAGGGCCTGGTCGGCGTCGCCGTCGCGGGCACCAAGGGCGTCGCGGTCGAAGTCAACTCGCAGACCGACTTCGTCGCCAAGAACGAGCAGTTCCAGTCGTTCGTCCGCGACGTGACCGCGCTGGCGCTCGAGAAGGGCGACGACATCGACGCGCTCAAGGCGACCCCGATGGCGCAGGGCGGCACGGTGGAAGAGGTGCTGACTTCGAACATCGCGACGATCGGCGAGAACCAGGTGCTCCGCCGCGCCAAGGCCGTCTCGGTCGCGAACGGCGCGGTGATCCCTTATGTCCATAACGCCGCGGCCCCCGGCCTCGGCAAGATCGGCGTGCTCGTCGCGCTCGAATCGGACGCGGGCGTCGACGTGCTCGAGCCGCTGGGCAAGCAGATCGCGATGCACATCGCCGCGCAGTTCCCGCTGGCGCTCGACGAGACCGGCCTCGACCCGCAGGTGCTCGAGCGCGAGCGCGCGATCGCCACCGAGAAGGCGGCCGAGAGCGGCAAGCCGGCCGAGATCATCGAGAAGATGGTCGACGGCGCGGTGAAGAAGTTCGCCAAGGAGAATGCGCTGCTGAGCCAGCCCTTCGTGATCGACGGCAAGACCCCGGTCGCCGACGTCGTCGCCAAAGCGGGCAAGGACGCGGGTTCGCCGATCGTGATCAAGGACTATGTCCGCTTCCAGCTCGGCGAAGGCATCGAGAAGGAAGAGAGCGACTTCGCGGCGGAAGTCGCTGCGACGGCGGGGCTGAAGAAGTAAGCTTCGGTTCCTTCGGGATATAAGACGGGCGCGGTCGCTTCGGTGGCCGCGCCCGTTTTCGTTCTCGGGTAAACCTCGACCACCTATCAGCCGCCATCCCGGCTTTCGCCGGGATGGCGGCTGAGGGGAGCAGGCGAGGGCCTGTGCCCTCAATGCAGCTCGGTCCGCTCGGGCCCGTCGATATCGATCGTCCCGAACGGATCGCGCTCGACCAGTTCGGCGACATGGTCGTACACCTTGGCATTGTCGCGCATCTGCTCGCCGAGCGCGGGGTTCTGTTCGGCGACGTTGCGGAAGAAGGTCGCGGCATCATGGAGCAGGCGGGCGGCGAGTTCGACATTGCTGGTCATGCCGACATACTGCCGTCCCCTTCCGTTCATGCAACCGTGAGGATCGGCGCCGAAGTGCCGCGGCGGTACGATCCTGCCGTGCGAAACCGCGGGACTGCATCGAAAAACCACCGGCACTTCGAAGCTTCCGCGCTTGGCATCGCAGTGCCGCGCCTCTAAGGTCCCGGCCGCTTCCCCACACCCGCAAGTTGGCTCGATGACTTTCCCAAGCTTCAAACGCATTCTCCTCAAGCTCTCGGGCGAGGTCCTGATGGGGCAGGGCCAGTTCGGCATCGACCTCGACACGTGCGAGCGCATCGCCGGCGAGATCAAGGCGGCGCATGACGGCGGCCTCGAGATCTGCATGGTCGTGGGCGGGGGCAACATCTTCCGCGGGCTCGCCGGCGCGGCGCAGGGAATCGAGCGCGCCTCGGCCGATTACATGGGCATGCTCGCCACCGTGATGAACGCGATCGCGATGCAGAACGTGCTCGAGAAGATCGGCGTGCAGACGCGCGTCCAGTCGGCGATCCCGATGGCGAGCGTGTGCGAGCCTTATGTCCGCCGCCGGGCGATGCGGCACATGGAGAAGGGCCGCGTGGTGATCTTCGCCGCCGGCACGGGGCTCCCGTTCTTCACCACGGACACCACGGCTGCATTGCGGGCGGCCGAGATGAATTGCGACGCGCTGTTCAAGGGCACCTCGGTCGACGGCGTCTATGATGCCGATCCCAAGAAGGTGGCGAGCGCGAAACGCTACGACACGCTGAGCTTCGATCGCGTGCTTGCCGACAACCTCAAGGTGATGGACGCCTCCGCGGTCGCCCTCTGCCGCGACAACGACATTCCGATCGTCGTGTTCAACATCCGCGAGCCCGGCAACCTCCAGTCGGTGCTGCGCGGCGAAGGCACGTCCACGATCGTCCAGAACGAACTCGAACACGCCTGACCAACGGGCGAACGCAGGAAGAGAAAGGAGAGCCGGAAAATGGCCGCCCCTACCTATGACAAGGCCGACCTCGAGCGCCGCATGCACGGTGCGGTCGAGGCATTGAAGCACGATCTCGGCGGCCTGCGCACCGGCCGCGCCAACATCTCGCTGCTCGATCCGGTGACGGTCGAGGTCTATGGCTCGCAGATGCCGATCAACCAGGTCGCGACCGTGTCGGCGCCCGAGCCGCGGATGCTCTCGGTGCAGGTGTGGGACAAGTCGAACGTCGGTTCGGTCGACAAGGCGATCCGCTCGGCGGGCCTCGGGCTCAACCCGATCATGGACGGCCAGACGCTGCGCCTGCCGATCCCCGACCTGACCGAGGAGCGCCGCAAGGAGCTGGCGAAGCTCGCGAGCCAATATGCCGAGAAGGCGCGGATCGCGGTGCGCAACGTGCGCCGCGACGGCAACGACAATCTCAAGACCGACGAGAAGAAGCACCTGATCAGCGAGGACGAGCGCAAGCGCGCCGAGACCGAGGTGCAGAAGCTCACCGATTCGACGATCGCCGAGATCGATGCGGCGGCGTCGGCGAAGGAAAAGGAAATCCTCGGCAAGTGACGCATGCGTCGCCCTTCAATCCTGCCCGTCACCCCGGCGAAAGCCGGGGCCCAGGGCCACGGGCGACGCAGCTTGCTGCCCTGGATCCCGGCTTTCGCCGGGATGACGACTGGTTTTTGATGCGCGCCAGGGGAGCCTGCTGACCATGGCGGCCAAGGCCAAGCCCGTGCCGGTGCCCAGCGTGGTGCCGCGCCACGTCGCGATCATCATGGACGGCAACGGCCGCTGGGCGAAGGCTCGCTTCCTGCCGCGGATCGCCGGGCACAGGCAGGGTGTCGAGGCGGTGCGGCGCATCAGCCGCGCGGCGCGCAGCTTCGGGATCGAAGTGCTGACGCTCTACGCCTTCTCCTCGGAGAATTGGCGGCGGCCTGAGGAAGAGGTCCGCGACCTGATGGGCCTGCTCCGCCACTTCCTCGCCGCCGAGCTCGACGAGCTGGTGTCCGAAGGGGTGAAGCTCAAGATCATCGGCGGGTGGCGGATGCTTTCGCCCGACATCGTCGCGCAGCTCGAGGGCGCGATGGCGCGGACAGCGGACAATCCGGGGCCGACCCTGGTGATCGCGCTCAACTATGGCGGCCAGGCCGAGATCATCGCCGCGACGCAGGCGCTCGCCGAACAGGCGCGCAGGGGCGAGATCGACCCCGCCGACATCGACGAGGCTCGCTTCGAGGCTGCGCTCGAGACGCAGGGCCTGCCGCCGCTCGACCTGCTGATCCGCACCTCGGGCGAGCAGCGCCTCTCCAACTTCCTGCTCTGGCAGGCCGCCTATGCCGAGCTGCTGTTCGTCGACGCGCTCTGGCCCGATTTCGACGAGGCCAAGCTGGGCGAGGCGCTCGAGCAATATGCCCGCCGCCAGCGCCGCTTCGGAGGGTTGTGAGCAAGAAGCCGTCGGACCTCGCGACGCGTCTCGGAGTCGCCTTCGCGCTGATCGCGCTGGCCTTTGCCGCGCTCTGGTTCGGCGGGTGGATCTTCTGGGGGCTGATCTCGGCGGTCGGCATCCTGATGCTCGTCGAATGGGGCGACATCGTCGGCGCCGACCAGGCGCAGCGGCAGATCGCGCAATATGCGGTGACCGTGCCCTTCGCGCTGCTCGCGCCCGCGGCGGCGGGGCCGAGCTTCTTCGTGCTCGGGCTGCTCGGCGCGGCAGTGGCGTTCACCGGCGCGGTGACACGGCGCGGGCGGCTCGCCTGGGGCGTCGCCTATGTCGGGCTGCCGGTGATCGCGCTGGTGCTGCTGCGCAGCCATCCCAATGGGCTGCTGCTCACCTTCTGGGCGATGGCGCTGGTCTGGGCGTGCGACAGCGGCGCCTATTTCGCCGGCCGCGCGATCGGCGGAGCCAAGCTCGCGCCGCAGATCAGCCCGAACAAGACCTGGGCGGGATTCATCGGCGGCGTGGTCTCGGCGACGGTGTTCGCCTTCGCGCTGGTGCTGCTCTTCGCGCTGCCGGTGGCGCTCGCGGTCGCGACGCCCTTCCTCGCAGTGCTCGCCCAGCTCGGCGACCTCTACGAGAGCCATCTGAAGCGCCTCGCGGGCGTCAAGGACAGCGGCAACCTCCTCCCCGGCCATGGCGGGCTGATGGACCGGCTCGACGGGCTCGTCGCAGTCGCGCCGGCGGCGGCACTTCTGGTATTGGTGTTCGCGTGAAACGCGTGACGATTCTCGGAGCGACGGGCTCGGTCGGCAGCTCGACGCTCGACCTGGTCGAGCGCCGGCCCGAAGCGTTCGACGTGATCGCGCTCACCGCGAACTGCGACGTCGACAAGCTCGCCGCCGCGGCGATCCGCACCAACGCCCGGCTCGCGGTGGTCGCCGACCCGACCTGCCATGCCGCGCTGAGCGAGCGGCTGGCGGGGACGGGGATCAAGACCGCCGCAGGTCCCGACGCGGTGTGCGAGGCGGCGCGGCTCGGCGCCGACTGGACGATGGCGGCGATCGTCGGCACCGCCGGGCTCGAGCCGGTGATGGCCGCGCTCGAATGCGGCGGAACGGTGGCGCTGGCCAACAAGGAAGCGCTGGTCTCGGCCGGCGCGGTGATGACCGCCGCCGCGCGCGAGCACGGTACGACGCTGCTCCCGGTCGATTCGGAACACAATGCCGTGTTCCAATGCCTCGACCGCACCGCTCCGAAAGGCGTGCGGAGGATCATCCTCACTGCGAGCGGCGGCCCGTTCCGCGAGACTCCCCTCGACGCGATGCGCACCATCACGCCGGCGCAGGCGGTGGCGCATCCGAACTGGTCGATGGGCGCCAAGATCTCGGTCGATTCGGCGACGATGATGAACAAGGGGCTCGAGCTGATCGAGGCGCTGCACCTGTTCGCGGTGCGCCCCGACCAGCTCGACGTGCTGGTCCATCGCCAGTCGGTGATCCATTCGATGGTCGAATATATCGACGGCTCGGTGCTCGCCCAGCTTGGCACGCCCGACATGCGCACCCCGATCGCGCACACGCTTGCCTGGCCCGAGCGGATGGCGACGCCGTGCGAGCCGCTCGACCTCGTGGCGGTGGGCCGGCTCGACTTCGAGGCGCCCGACTTCGTCCGCTTCCCGGCGCTCGCGCTCGCGAAGGACGCGCTGGCGGCGGGCGGGGCGCGCCCGGCGATCCTCAACGCCGCGAACGAGGTGGCCGTCGCAGCCTTCCTTTCGGGCCGGCTCAACTTTCTTGAAATTGCCGCAATCGTTGCCGATACGCTGGCTCGCTATGACCCGGCCGCTCCGGAAAGCCTCGATGCAGTGCTGGCGATCGACGCGGAAACCCGGCGGATCGCAGGCGAGCGAGTGAAGGACTGCGTAGTTTGAGCAATTCCCCCGGCCTTTTCCTCACGATCCTGGCGTTCGCGCTGGTGATCGGGCCGCTCGTCTTCGTCCATGAGCTGGGCCATTACCTCGCCGGCCGGCTGTTCGGCGTGAAGGCAGACGAATTCTCGATCGGCTTCGGCCGCGAGGTGGCGGGCATCACCGACAAGCGCGGCACGCGCTGGAAGTTCGCCTGGCTGCCGCTCGGCGGCTATGTGAAGTTCGCCGGCGACATGAACCCCGCGGGCCAGCCCTCGGCCGAATGGATGGCGCTGCCCGCCGAGGAGCGGGCGAAGACCTTCCAGGCCAAGCCGCTCTGGCAGCGCGCGATCATCGTCGCGGCGGGGCCGGTCACCAACTTCCTCGTCGCGATCCTGATCCTCGCGGGCTTCGCCTTCGCTTATGGCATCAACGGCACGCCCTCGATGGTCGGCAAGATCGAGCCGGGCAGCGGCGCGGCGGCGGCCGGGCTCAAGCCGGGCGATCAGATCACCGCGCTCGGCGGGCGCGGGGTCGAGACTTATGGCGACATGGTCCGCTTCACCCAGCTGCGCCCCGGCGAGACGGTGACGGTCGACCTGGTGCGGGGCGGCGCGCCGATGCAGCTCCAGGCGACGATCGGCACGCGCGTCGAGCGCGACAATTTCGGCAACGTCTACAAGATCGGCCAGCTGGGCATCCACGCCTCCAGGCCGGTGCTCAGGCAGGTGAGCCTGATCGAGGCGCCGCTGGTCGGTCTGCGCCAGACCGGCGAGATCGTCCGCATGACGATCGACGGGCTCGGCCAGATCCTCACCGGGCGCCGCTCGGTGAGCGAGCTCGGCGGCCCGCTCAAGATCGCGCAGGTTTCGGGACAGAGTCTCGCGATGGGACCCGAGCAGTTCGTGTTCCTGATTGCGCTCATTTCGATTAATCTGGGATTCATCAACCTATTGCCAGTCCCCGTGCTGGATGGCGGCCATCTGCTGTTCTATGCGATCGAGGCAGTGCGGCGCCGGCCGGTGGAGCCGCAGGTGATGGAGTGGGCGTTCCGCGGCGGGCTCGCGGCGATACTGGCGTTGATGCTGTTCGTGACGCTCAACGATCTTGGCGCGTTCGGCGTATGGAAAAATCTGGCCGGGTTGATCGGCTGATGCGGTTGAGGCAGGGCGTTTCGGCGCCGAGGCACGCAACCGAGAATGATGGCTTCCGACTGGGGTGGGATGGTGACTGCGAAGAATAGCAATTTGGGCGCGCGCGCCACGGCAACCCTGCTCGCGGGAACCGTTCTCTCCGCGGGGATCGCCGCGCCGGTGATGGCGCAGCAGGCCGCTCCGGCGCCTGCCGCCACGCCGACTCCGGCCGCACCGTCGACGACGACGGTCGTGCCCGTGCCGGTCGCGCAGCAGACGCGCGTGGTGAAGACGCTGCGCGTCGAGGGCTCGCAGCGCATCGAGCCCGAGACGGTGCTGAGCTACACCAAGCTCCGCGTCGGCGACACCTACACCAACGAGAGCGTCGACCAGGCGATCAAGGACCTCTACGCCTCCGACCTGCTGGCCGACGTGGAGATCACCGGCGTCGAGGACGGCAACCTCGTCATCAAGATCCGCGAGAACCCGGTGATCAACCGGGTGATCTTCGAGGGCAACAAGCGCCTCAAGCAGGACAAGATCGACAAGGAGGTCAAGCTCCGGCCCCGCCAGATCTTCACGCGCACCGCGGTCCGCGCCGATGTCGCGCGCATCATCGAGCTCTATCGCCGCCAGGGCCGTTTCGCCGCCACGGTCGAGCCCAAGATGGTCAGCCTCGACCAGAACCGCGTCGACGTGATCTTCGAGATCCACGAGGGCGCGAAGTCCAAGGTCCGCCAGATCAACATCATCGGCAACGAGGTGTTCTCCGACGGCAAGCTGCGCGGCGAGATGGCGACCAAGGAAGCGCGCCTCACCACGATCTTCAGTTCGAATACCAGCTACGACCAGGATCGTCTGGCCTATGACCAGCAGAAGCTGCGCCAATTCTACCTGACCGAGGGCTATGCGGACTTCCGCGTCGTCTCGGCGGTGGCCGAGCTGACGCCGGACAAGAAGGACTTCATCATCACCTACAAGGTGGAGGAAGGCCCCCGCTACAAGTTCGGCGACATCACCGTCGACAGCGCGATCCGCGACTTCGACGACAAGAAGCTCGCCGAGCGGCTGATGATCAAGAAGGGCGACTGGTACAATGCCAAGCTGGCCGAGGATGCGATCGATTCGCTGAGCGAAACCGCAGGCCTCTACGGCTATGCCTTCGCCGACGTGCGCCCCGAGTACCAGCGCGACAAGGAAGCGCTGACGATGGGGATCAACTTCCACATCGCCGAAGCGAACCGCACCTACGTCGAGCGGATCGAGATCACCGGCAACACGCAGACGCAGGAAAAGGTGATCCGCCGCGAGATGCGCGTGGCCGAAGGCGACGCCTTCAACACCTTCCTGGTCAAGCGCTCGCAGGACCGCATCAACAGCCTCGACTTCTTCCAGGACAAGTTCGAGATCGAGCGCAAGGAAGGCTCGTCGCCCGACCGCATCGTGCTCGCCGCCAACGTGGAGGAGAAGCCGACCGGCTCGCTCTCGCTTTCGGCGGGCTTCTCGAGCCTTGAGCGCTTCATCATCCAGACCTCGATCCAGCAGCGCAATTTCCGCGGCAAGGGGCAGGTGCTCTCGGCCTCGGTCGATTATTCGACCTATTCCAAGTCGGTCGAGCTGGGTTTCACCGAGCCCTATCTGTTCGACAAGAACATCGCGCTCGGCGGGACGATCTTCCGGCGCGACTTGAATTCGTTCAACTATCTCGGCCAGGATCGCCAGACGACCTACAGCCAGGTCTCGACCGGCTTCCAGCTCGTCACCGGCATCCCGCTGACCGAATATTGGACCTTCTCGGGCCGCTACACGCTCTCCGAAGACGATGTCTCGCTCGACCAGGCGACCTTCTATACCGGCGGCCAGTGCGATCCGCTCAAGGCCGGTCGCTATTATTGCGAGGCGGTGGGCAACCGCCTGACTTCGGCGGTGGGCCTGTCGCTGATCTACGACAGCCTCAACAGCCGCCTGCGCCCGACGCGCGGCCAGCGCCTGGTCGCGGGCGTGGACGTCGCGGGCCTCGGCGGTGACGTGCGCTACGTCCGCACGCGCATTGATGCCGACAAATATTGGCGCGTGCTCGGCGGCTTCATCTTCTCGCTCTCGGCCGAGGGCGGCGCGATCAAGTCGCTCGAATCGTCGCGTGGCGCGGGCGTCGACACGGTGCGCATCACCGACCGTTTCTACCTGGGCGAACCGCAGTTCCGCGGCTTCGACATCCGCGGCATCGGCCCGCGCGTCCAGCGCTATTCCTTCTCGGGCGACGTGGCGAGCGGCACCCAGGCGCTGATCACCGGCAAGGACCAGTTCCTCGACGATTCGCTGGGCGGCAAATATTACTATCTCGGCAAGGCCGAGCTCGAGATCCCGCTGGGCGCGGGGGCGGCCGAACTGGGCCTGCGTCCGTCGATCTTCGTCCAGATGGGCGCGCTCTGGGGCATCGCCAAGCCGGCGAAGACAATGACCTTCGATCAGGCCAAGGACGGCAGCGGCAACCTGTTGTTCAACGCCGACGGCTCGCCTTCGCTGCTCGCGAAGGACAATTTCATCAAGGACGCGAACGGCAACCAATATTATGTCGTGAGCGCCAGCGACGGGGTCAACGCCGGTTCGCTGACCACTTGCGCGATCGGCTTTTCGTCGAGCACCGCCAGCCCGTGCTCGGGCACGTCGATCAACGCGCCGTACAACGTTCCCACCCAGCCGTTCATCGAGCGTTTCGTGGGCGATACGCCCAAGCCGCGCATCGCGGTCGGCTTCGGCGTGAACTGGAACTCGCCCTTCGGGCCGCTCCGCCTCGACATTTCGAAAGCCCTCATCACTGCCAAGGGCGACGATCCTAAGCTCTTCACTTTCAACGTAGGGACCGCATTCTGATGATCACCAAGAAGCTCATCCTCGCCGCGGCGTTCGCAGGCGCCGCGACGATGGGATTCGCCGCGCCCGCGATGGCGCAGGCCGCCGGCGGCATCGCCACGGCAGACCCCACCGTCGTCGTCGCCAATTCGAAGGCGCTCGCCGCCGCGAACGACCAGATCCGCACGACCTTCAAGGACGCGCTGGCGAAGATCGAAGCCAACCAGACCGAGCGCCAGAAGGTACTGGCCCAGCTCGACAAGAATGGCGACAAGCAGGTCGACGACGCCGAGCTCGCCGCGGCCGAGCAGCAGAAGAACCCGGCGCTCGCCCAGCTCAACCAGCTCGAATCGGACGGCAACAAGCTGACCGCGCCGGTGCTGCGCGCCCAGGCCTTTGCGGTCGAGATGATCCTGCAGCGCTATTCGGACGCGCAGAAGTCGGTCGTCGCGGCCAAGAAGATCAGCGTGATCCTTTCGCCCGACGCCTTCGTCTATGCGCCCGAGGGTGCCGACGTGACCGGTGCGATCACCACCGCGCTCGACACGCTGGTGCCGAGCGTGCCGATCACCGCGCCGCAGAACTGGAACCCGACCGACGAGACGCTCCAGGTCCTGCAGCGCGTCCAGCGCATCCAGCAGTACAAGCTCGCCATCGCCGCCGCCCAGGCCCGCCAGGCGGGTGGCGCGGCGCCGGCTCCGGCAGGTGCGGCGCCTGCGCCGGCCGCCGCGGCCGCCAAGCCCGCGGCGAAGCCGCAGAGCCGGTGAGCGAGACGGTGACGGAGGGGACCGAGATCGGTCCCCTCGACATCGGCCGGGTGATGGCGGCGCTGCCGCATCGCTATCCGATCCTGCTGGTCGACCGCGTCGAATCGCTGATCGTCGGCCAGTCGATCACCGGCATCAAGGCGGTGACGTTCAACGAGGGCTTCTTCCAGGGGCATTTCCCCGGTCGCCCGATCATGCCCGGCGTGCTGATCGTCGAGGCGCTGGCGCAGGCGGCGGGCGTGCTCGCGGTCGAGACGCTCGGCCTCGCGGGCTCGGGCAAGCTCGTCTATTTCATGAGCATCGACGGCGTGAAGTTCCGCAAGCCGGTCGAGCCCGGCGTGCTGCTCCGCCTCGAAGTCGAGTTCGTGCAAAAGCGCGCGCGCGTCTGCAAGTTCGCCGGCAAGGCGAAGATCGGCGACGAACTCGCGGCCGAATGCGAGTTCACCGCGATGATCGCGGACCCGCCCGCCGCCTGAGAGCCTGTTTGGAAACTTGCAAAAGAGCGAATTTCAAGGCGCCGTCAGGCGCATTTCCAAACGGCCTCTGAGCAAGCCCGAGGTTGCACTCCCGGGGCCGCTCTGCTAGGCGCGCCCGTCCGCTGCTGGTCGGAAACCAGCGGCCTTTCCCAAGGAATTCGCCGTGAAGAAAGAAACGCACCCCGATTATCACACCATCAAGGTGCAGATGACCGACGGCACCGTGTACGAGACCCGCTCCACCTGGGGCAAGGAAGGCGACACGATGACGCTCGAGATCGACCCGCTGTCGCATCCGGCCTGGACCGGCGGCCGCGGCCAGCTTCTCGACGCCGGCGGCCAGGTCGCGCGCTTCAACAAGCGCTTCGGCGGCCTCACGCTCGGCAAGAAGTAAGCGCGTTCGGGGCCTGGCACTGCGCCGGGCCCGTTCGCTGCCCGCAGCAGCATCGGCCACGGACGGTGCCGTTAACGCGGCGCTGACCATCGATGCCTAGCCTCGGCGCATGGCCCAGGCAAAAGGCGCGCTCGCTGCCGAATATGAACCCGCGGCCGCACTCGGCCGGCGGCGTTCGGTTCGTGCGCCGGTGTCGCTCGACGCGCGCGTGGGCAGGGGCGGGCTCGACCGCGCGCTCTGCCGCATCGTCGACCTTTCGCTCCACGGCGCACGCCTCCGGAGCTATTCGGAGCTCGTCGGCGGCAGCCACATCTGGCTCTCAATTCCCAAATTAGGACAGCGCGCGGCGCGCGTGGCCTGGGCCGATGGCTTCGAGGCCGGGCTCGAATTCGTGATGCCGCTCCGCGAAGACGAATTCGAGATGCTCACCTCGGATTGACTTGCCTGCGATTGATAGCAGCCATTGCGTTAACCATCGAGATCGGCCACCTTCCTTACCTTCGCTGGGGGGCGGGGATGATGGAGAGGCTCTTCCTTTGTTTGATGGCGCTGGCGGCGGCGACGCCCGCGGTCGCTCGCGACGGCGATCGCGATACCGGACCCGCTGCCGCTGTCCTTGACGCCGACGGGCTGGCCTTGCTGCTGGACGATGCGCGGATCACTTATCGCACCGCGCCTGCCGCCCCGTCGATCGTCACCGTGCGCTACGACATGCGCGATCGCTCTGTCGGCGAACTCGGCCGCCCCGGTCCTGTCGATCTCGCCGGCTTCGACGACCTGGACGTTGCGCTGATCGCGTCGGTCGCAAGGTCCCCGACACCCGCGGCCGGCGCCGGTGCCGACGCACGGCCGGGCTTCAGCCTTTACGCCGCCTGGGAGCGTGCGCCGCAATCGCGGCGGACCGGCGACAACGACGGCGGCCGCGCGGTGGTCGGCCAGGCCGTCAACGGCTGGCGCGTGCGCCGCGAGCGGCTGCTCGATGCCGGACTGGTCCTGCGGCTCGACGGACGCAGCGACAGCCCCGCGCTCAGCGTCGGCGGGGGCGTCGCCGGCCCGATCTGGCGAGCGATTCCCAAAGGCGAATGAGGCGGCTGCCTCAGCGGATACCGGCGGCCAGATAGTCCCGCATGCGCGCAAGCCCGTCGTCGCTCAGCGAGACGTGGATGCGCCGACGGTCCTTGGTGTCCGGGTTGCGCACCACCAGGCCTTCGCTCTCGAGGATCTCCAGCCAGCGCAGCGCCGTGGTCGCGGGCACCGCCGACGCGATGCACAGCGCCGAGACCGTCACCTTGGCCTCCTCGAGATGCGTCGCGTAGAGGTCGAGCAGCATGTCCCACGCCGGATCCGGAAACAGGCCCGCGGGGAAGAATTCGTCGCGCATCCGCCGCGCGCGCAGGATGGCGCGGACGTCCGCCGCGGTCGCCGGCGGGCCGGCCGGGCCGCCGCGCTCGTGTGCGAGCCCGGCAAGCGTCTCCGAGATCCGTCGCAGGTCCTGGCCGACCTGGCGCAGCCGCCCCTCGCGGCTGGTGTCGTGCACGCGTGAAAGCTCGCGCTGCGAGGCCTCGAGGATCGCCGTCGCGCGCTCGTCGAGGCTGGGCTGGCAAAGCAGCCGCGAGCTCACGCCGAGGTGGTCCGAGGCGAGGTCGAGCTGCTTGAGCGAGACCGTGGTGATGATCACCGCGTCGCCCGAGGCGATCAGCCCCGCGGCTTCGCGGAGCAGCGGATCGAGCAGCGGCGAAGGCGTATCGCTGCACTCGAGCAGCAGCAGGTCGGTATAGGCAAGCGAATCGAGCCGTCCGATCGCATCCTCGATCGACACCACGCTGGCCACGGACACGCCTGCGAGCCGCAGCGCCTCCTCGAGCTCAGGATCCTGGGCGCTGTCCGACACGATCAGCGCGCGAAGGCTCCGCTGATAGGTTGTATCGGAATCGGTACCGAACATTTCCACCACCTTGGCGCTTGGATAAGCGGGCGCGGCAGTCATGGGAAGGGTTAGTTCGCGGTTAATTGGTCCAATCATGTTACAATAATCCAAGCGCTCGCATGCTGCTGTGACCCGAAGGCGAAAGCACGAGATGATCGTGCAAAACAATGTCGAAGATACGGCATTGGCGGGACATCGTACGCGTGACTTCGATGTCCTGCTTGCTCGGCTGTGCATCACCCGACGGATGATTATGTGCCAAAATGACGCCACTGGCATCGAGTTCGAGCGCACGTTTGATGATTTCCCGCGGCCAGAAGCTGGTTTCTTCGACCGTTCCTGCCGAGATCATCTCATCCTTGAGCAGCCGATTGCGTGCATTGAGGAAGAGCACGGTGCCGATCTCGATCCCCGAATGCGCATGGCGCGCGCGGAGATAGGCGATCACGGCACTCGACGAGCCGAGCAGCATCGCGTCCTCGGCTTCCTCGCGCACCACGCACAGGATCGCCTCTCCGACGACGCTGAGCTGGTCGGCCGCGGCGCGCGACCCACAGGCGCGCGTGCGTGCCTCGGGCGAGGCGGCGAGGACACGGCCCAGCGAGCCGAACTCGCCGACCAGCCGCTCGGCCGACATGCGCGCCGCGCCTAGGCCGAGGGGCGCAAGGAGGCGTTCCAGGACGGATCGATCCCGCTCTCGTTCAGGCGCCGCCGGTGCCGCCAGGTCCCGATCGCAAGCAGCGCCAGGATCGGGAAGGCCGAGAGCGCCGCCGCGACCGAGTAGATCATCGGCAAAAGCGACGGCACCGCGATCTTGGCACCGTGCACGGCGACGGCAATCGTGTGAATGGCGGTCATCCATATCGGCCAATACCGGTTTGCCTGCAGTGCCACGGCGACGAGACCCGCGAGGAGGAGCGCGTCCACGACGAGCGTGCCGACCTCCGTATCCTCGAACTGCGCATGCATCTGCTGGACCACCACGGTGGCCACCGCGCTGCCGAAGAGCAGCGCCGCGACGATGCGTTCGGGAGCGCCGCCGCGGAGCCCGGCGTAGCCGCAGACTCCAAGCAGAAGCAGATTGAAGAAGATCACCCACAAGACCATGGCCAACCGGACCACCGGAAGGCGGTCCGGTCAAGTCCATGGCTCAGGCGACGACGGAAAGCCCCTGCTGCTCGCCGGAGACGCCCGGCATCACCTCGGTGGGGCAGGGGCTCTCGCAGCCGAAGCCACGCGTCGGCAGCCCGTGCCGGTCGCGAAGCTCGACGATGCCGCTGTGCGTGACGCAGATCGCGCCGCGCCCCTCGATCAACGTCGCGATCCCCTTCGCGGTGTTGCGGAGCATGTCCTGGATCTCGGTTGCGGGAAGCTGCGCTTCCTTGCGCCCGTTGATAAGTGCGATCATCAGCGCCGCATTCTGCAGGATCGCGTCGTCGATCGAATTTTCAGCGGGGAACAGCCGTTCCGCGACCCGCTGGCCAGCCTTGATCTTCCGGTTCATTGCCTCACTCCATCATCACGCAGAGCGCACGTGATGTCAGCGAGACTGGGATTGCTCCGTTCTCGCCTGGCCGTGGAACGAACCGAGGCCCATCGCCAATATCCCGAACGCGGCCATGAAAACCGTGGCCAAGAAGAGGATGTGGAACACGCGGTGCCACAAGCTCAGATCGTTCCGGATACTCCCCGGTTCGCGGAGCGGAAGCCTGGGATCCGGGCTTGGCGCATAGTCGAAGACGAACTCCGCTCGCGCTTCCCTGAACCCACTCGGCTGCCGCTCCTGGCGCTCTGCCGGAATGACGAATGGCACTGGTTCGGCGGGGCCGGGCAGGGTGGATTCCTGCCCGGGTGAATCGTTCACCCCCCCTTGCTCAGCCTGGACAAGGAGTTGCGCGGCGAGTCTGCGGCTGCTGACTCCCAGCTTTTCCATCGCGGCCTGGATGTGCTTGCCGGCGCGGAGCGGGCTGATCCCCAGTTCGCGCGCGACTTCCTTGGTCTGGTAGCCGCGCGCGACGAGGCGCAGGCAGGCCCTTTGCGTATCGCTGAGCGGCGAGACGGCGCGGCGTGCGCGTTCCACCGCGGGATCGGCCTCAGCCATGTCGGAAGGCCCGTCGGGAAGCGGACACGATCAGGGACCGGAGTTCAAAGGCTTCCGGCACGCGGCGCACACGCCGCATCGGTCGGCGATCGATCGAATGCTTCACCATCATGACTCGGGTTAGTTACTGGCCCCGAGATAATGCTCGCCCATTTTGGCACGAAAATCCATCGCAGATATGAGCGCCCGTGTTTAACGCACGGCAGAAGCAAAGAGTGCCGCTTTGGCGCAAGTCGGCGGCGGCGCGCCTGCCGCGTGGGCCGAAAGGATGGCGGAGAGGGTGGGATTCGAACCCACGGTGAGCGTGAACCCACGGCGGTTTTCAAGACCGCTGCCTTAAACCACTCGGCCACCTCTCCGGATCGCGCCTGCGCTAGCGTGGCCCGGCCGCCGAGCGCAAGGGGAGGGAAAGCCTCGCCTCGTCCGAAAGTCCCGAAATTCCCCGGGGTTCGTCGTGAATCGGCCGCTTGGGGTTTGTCCGCCCGCCTGCCTTGTGGCACATTCGCGGCATGTGGGGACTGGGTAAGGCGTTGCGCTGGGGAGGCGCGGTGACGGTGGCGTTGGCGGCGGCCTCGCCGGTGAGCGCCCCCTTGCTCGCGCAGGATGCGCAGGGCTTCCAATCCTATCTCGAGATCCTCAGCCGCCAGGCCGCCGAGGCGGGCGTGCGCCGCGAGACGATCGCCGCGGTGATCCCGTCGCTCACCTACAACCCGCGCGTGATCGAGCTCGACCGGCAGCAGCCCGAAGCCTCGCCCAACGCGCCGATCCCTGCCTTCGAGCCCTATCGCCGCGACCATGTCGACGCGCAGCGCATCGCGCGCGGCCGCGCCGCCTATCAGCGCGAGCGCTGGCGGCTGCAGAAGATCGAGGCGCAGACCGGCGTGCCCGAATCGATCATGGTCGCGATCTGGGGCCATGAGACCAACTACGGCACCGTGATGGGCGGGTTCGACCTGCCGCGCAGCCTCGCCACGCTCGCCTATGAGGGGCGGCGGCGCGACCTGTTCGCGAGCGAGTTCATCGCGACGCTCAAGATGATCGACCGCGGCGTGCCGCGCGAGAAGCTGGTGGGGAGCTGGGCGGGAGCGTTCGGCGGGCCGCAGTTCCTTCCCTCGGTCTATCTCCGCCTCGCGCGCGACGGCGACGGCGACGGCGTCGCCGACATCTGGAGCAGCGAGGCCGACACGCTGACTTCGATCGCCGCCTATTTCGTCGATGCCGGCTGGCGCCCGGGCCAGCCCTGGGGCTTTGCGGTGAGCGTGCCGACGAGCCTAGACCGCAATGCGATCGCCAGCCGCACCACCGCGCCGCGCTGCCCGCGCGTCTACGGCCGGCACAGCCAGTGGAAGTCGATGGCCGAGTGGCGCGCGCTCGGGCTCGTGCCGCAGACACGTGCCTGGCCGGGCGACAACATCCAGGCGACGCTGCTAGAGCCCGACGGCCCGGGGAAGACCGGCTACCTCCTCACGAGCAATTATCGCGTGATCCTCGATTATAATTGCTCAAATTTTTACGCTTTGTCGGTAGGCCTGCTCGCCGATGAGGTGGAACGCCAGCCTTAGTGCCGCATTGCTGCTGCTCACCGGATGCGTGAGCGGCCACCACGGCTATTCGGAACTCGGAACGAGCGCCGCGCCCGTCGCCGGCATGCGCGACATGGGATCCGATCCCTATAGCGCTCCCGAGTCGCGTCAGCAGCCGCCGCGCCTTGCTTATGGTGGCGGCGCGCAGGACGCCTATTCGGCGCCCCAGCCCGAGGATTCGGCGCCGGGGGCGAGCTATTCACCCCCCGGGGAACGCACTTCACCCCCTGCGCCGATCGCGCTGGATGATCCCAGCGCCGGGGTGCAGGGCCCGCGCGGCTCGTCACAGCCGGGTGCGGGCGAAGCGCGCTACGACGAGGTCGGCTATGCCGGCGTCCGCGGCGTCGACGGGGCGGAGAACGGCGGCGCGGTGGTCGCGGTCGCGCGCACCGCGGCGCCGGGCAGTGTGCTCGAAGTCACGTCGCTCGAGACCGGGCGGACGATCCTCGTGCTCGTCACCGGCGCGATGGAAGCCGACGCAGACCATCCGCTCGACCTCTCGCCCGCCGCCGCGCGCCAGCTCGAAGCGACGAGCAGCGCGATTCCCGTCCGAGTCCGCACCGTGAACCCCTCGGCGCAGGACCTCGCGGCGCTGCGTGCCGGCCAGGCCGCCCAGCCGCGCGCCGACACCCCGCCGGTGCTGCTCAACGCACTGCGCCGCCATCTGCCCGGCGCACCCGCCACGGCCGACACCGATCCGGCACCGCGCCCCAGCTACACCGCGCCTTCGCGCCCGACGCGGCCGGCGCCGACACGCCCCGCGGCGACGGGGCCCGGCTATGTCGTGCAGGTCGCCGCGCTCTCGAACGCCGCCAATGCCCAGTCGCTCGCGCGCAGCCTCGGCGGGTTCGTCAAGGCCGGCGGCGGCTTCTACCGCGTCCAGATGGGTCCGTATCGCTCGGCGGGCGAAGCCCAGGCGGCGCGTGCCAAGGCGGCTGCACATGGCTATGGAGATGCTAGAGTCCTGTCGAACTGATTCGACGAACCTCAGCGCATCCAGGGAAGTCATGAAGAAGCTGCCAGCCGCCACGCTCATCGCCGCACTGCTCGCCACGCCCGCCACCGCCGCCGCGCCGACCTTCGACGGCACCGCGCCGATCGCTTACATGGAGGACATGAACACCGGCGCCGTGCTGTTCCAGCGCGACGCCGATAGGCGGATGCCGCCCGCCTCGATGGCGAAGATGATGACGGTCTACGTCGCCTTCACGCTGATCAGGCAGGGCAAGATCAAGCTCGACACCATGTACACGGTGAGCCCTGACACGTGGCGCAAATGGCATGGCACCGAAGCGGGTTCGCTGATGTTCCTCGAAGTCAATTCGAGCGTGAGCGTCGAGAACCTGCTGAAGGGCATCGTCACCCTCTCGGGGAACGACGCCTGCGTGGTGCTCGCCGAGGGGATCGCGGGGACCGAACAGGCCTTCACGTCGCTGATGAACCAGCAGGCGGCGAAGCTCGGGCTCAGCAACAGCCATTTCGGCACCTCGAACGGCTGGCCGGACAATGGCGTGACCTATGTCACCGCGCGCGACCTCGCCAAGCTCGCCGCCGCGACGATCCGCGACTATCCGGACCTCTACAAGAAGTTCTACTCGCTGCCGAGCTTCACCTGGGGCAAGCAGATCGGCAGCGGCGACGCCATCACGCAGAACAACCGCGATCCGCTGCTCGGCCGCGTCGCGGGCGCCGACGGGCTCAAGACCGGCCATACCGACGAAGCGAAATATGGCTTCACCGGCTCGGCCGAGCAGAACGGCCGCCGACTGGTGATGGTGGTCGCGGGGCTCGAGACCTACAACCTCCGCGCCGATGAATCGGTCAAGTTCATGAACTGGGGCTTCCGCGCCTGGACGCTCGAGCCCCTGGTCAAGAAGGGCCGCCGCGTCGGCGAGGCCGATGTGCAGAACGGCAGCGTGAGCCGCGTCGGCCTGGTCGCGCCGACCGACCTGGGAATCACCGTGCCTTCGGGCACGACGCCGTCAAAGCAGGCCAAGATCGTCTACAACGGCCCGATCGATCCGGGCGCCAACGGCATCAAGGCCGGCGACCATATCGCCGACCTCATCGTCCAGACCCCGGATGCCGGCGTGCAGACGCTGCCGCTGGTGGCCGAGACCGACGTCGCGCCGGCGGGCTTCTTCCGGCGGATCTGGCTGGGCTTCTGGTCGCTGTTCGGGATGTGATCGGGGGCTGGTCTCCAATCCGCACGACCTCATCCCAATGCCTACAACCGTCATCCCGGCGAAAGCCGGGACCCAGGGTTACAGAGGACATCGCTCGCGGCCCTGGGTCCCGGCTTTCGCCGGGATGACGGTCGGAGTTTAAGTCCCTAGGACTAGTCGCATGCCCGACCTCCTCGGCAACGAACCCGCACGCGCCGCGCTGCTCGCCGCCATGGCGAGCGGCACGATGCACCATGCCTGGCTGCTCGCCGGGCCCGAGGGGGTGGGGAAGGGCCGCTTCGCCCGCGCCGCCGCCGCGCGCATGCTCGCCGAGGCCGCGGGCGAGCCGCTACGGCCCGGCCTCGAGCTCCCCGAGGAGTCGCGTACCCGCCATCTGATCGCCGCCGGCGCGCATCCCGATTACCGCGAGCTCGCGCGCCTCCCCAAGGACCCCGACAAGCCCGAGGAGAATCTCGCGCGCTCGATTACGATCGCGCAGGTCCGAGCGCTTGGCCCCCTGTTCGCGACCAAGCCCTCGCTCTCGCCGCGCCGCCTCGTCGTGATCGACGCGATCGACGACCTCGAGCGCGCCGGCGCCAATGCGCTGCTCAAGAGCCTCGAGGAGCCGCCCGCGGGTACGATCTTCCTGCTCGTCAGCCATACCCCCGGCCGGCTGCTCCCCACGATCCGCTCGCGCTGCCGGCTGCTCCGCTTCGACCCGCTGAGCGACGCGCAGGTCGCGACCGTGCTCCGCGAGGAACTGCCCGACACCACCGCGAGCGAGATCGACGCGCTGGTGCGGGCAGGCGAGGGCTCGCCGGGCCGCGCGCTCGGCTTCGCCGGGCTCGACATCGCCGCGCTCGAAGCCGACATGGCTGCGATCGCCGAGGATGGCGACGCTTCCAACGCGATCCGCTCGCGCCTCGCCAGGCTGCTCGGCGCCAAGGCCGCCCAGCCGCGCTACGAGGCGTTCCTCGAGCGTGCGCCCAGCTTCATCGCCAGCCGCGCCCGCACGCTCTCGGGCGAGCCGCTCCGCATCGCGCTCGACGCGCACACCGCCGCGCGCGAGCTCGCCACCGCCGCGCTCGGCCTGACGCTCGACGCCAGCGCGACGGTGTTCGAGATGGGCGGCCTGATCGCGCGGCTCTCGGCGCGCTGACGATTGCAATGTAGGATTTGGCCTGCTTGGCTGGCGCGGCTGGATTTGTCCGGCCGCTCTTTGAACCTGGTGAAGCCCGAAGGTCCAATTCGCCGCGACGCGTCGTGACTCTTGTGACTCTTCGGTATCTCGATACCGGCGACTCGGCGGCCCTTCACGCTCCGGCGAAATCCCCCTAAAGGCCGCGCATGTCCGAGCCTTTCTACATCACCACCGCGATCCACTACCCCAATGGCCGGCCGCACATCGGCCATGCCTATGAGATGATCGCGGCCGATGCGATCGCGCGGTTCCAGCGGCAGCAGGGGCGCGACGTCTTCTTCCAGACCGGCACCGACGAGCACGGCCTCAAGATGGTGCAGACCGCGCGCGCCCGCGGCATCACCGCGCGCGAGCTGGCGGACGAAATGTCCTCCCATTTCAGCGAGCTGGCCGAGCTTCTCGACATCTCGTGCGACCGCTTCATCCGCACCAGCGAGCCTGCGCACCACGCTGCCAGCCAGGCGATCTGGAAGGCGATGGAAGCCGCCGGCGACTTGTACCTCGATCGCTACGAGGGCTGGTATTCGGTCCGCGACGAAGCCTTTTACGAGGAGAAGGAACTGACCGAAGGCGAGGGGGGTGAGAAGTTTTCCCCCCAGGGTACGCCGGTCGAATGGACCAAGGAGGAGACCTGGTTCTTCCGCCTCTCCAGATATCAGCAGCCGCTGCTCGACCTCTATGCCGCCAACCCCGAGTTCATCCGCCCCGAGGCGCGGCGCAACGAGATCCTGCGCTTCGTCGAGGGCGGGCTGGTCGACCTCTCGGTCAGCCGCACCAGCTTCGACTGGGGCGTGCCCGTGCCCGGATCGCCCGGCCATGTGATGTACGTCTGGGTCGACGCGCTGACCAACTATATCACCGGAGCCGGCTATCCCGACGACGCCGAGCGCTTCGCGCGCTACTGGCCCGCCGACATCCACCTGATCGGCAAGGACATCGTCCGCTTCCACGCGGTCTATTGGCCGGCCTTCCTGATGTCGGCGGGGATCGCGCTGCCGAAGCAGGTGTTCGGCCACGGCTTCCTGCTCAACCGCGGGGAGAAGATGTCCAAGTCGGTCGGCAATGTCGTCGATCCGGTGGCGCTCGCCGGGCTCTACGGCGTCGATGCGCTGCGCTATTTCCTGCTGCGCGATGTGAGCTTCGGCCAGGACGGCACGTTCAGCGACGAAGCGATCGTAACGCGCGCCAATGCCGACCTCGCCAACAGCTTCGGCAATCTCGCCCAGCGCACGCTCGCGCAGATCTTCAAGAATTGCGACGCCGCGCTCCCCGCGATCCAGGGCCATGACGCCAGCGACGACGCGCTGTTCGAGCTGGTCGGCAAGACCGTGCGAGAGACGATGCCCCGCGCCTTCGAGGAGCTGGCGCTGTCGCAGGCGGTCGAGGCGTGGATGCAGGCCGTGTTCGCGTGCAACGCCTATATCGACGAGCAGGCGCCCTGGGCGCTGCGCAAGACCGATCCCGTGCGGATGAACACCGTGCTCGCGACGCTCTACATCTGCATCGCCCAGCTCGCGGTCGGCATCCTGCCGGTGGTGCCGGGCAGCGCGACCAAGCTGCTCGACCGGATGGGTGTCGCGCCCGAGCTGCGCACGCCTGCGGGGATCGGCTCGCACTGGTATTCGCCGCTCGCCGAGAGCGACTTCCGGATCGATCAGCCGGTCGCGCTGTTCCCGCGGCTCGAGCTTTCCGCCGAGGAGAGCCCGGCATGAGGCTCGCCGACAGCCATTGCCACCTGAACTACAAGGGGCTGGCCGAGGACCAGCCGCAAGTGCTTGCGCGCGCTCGCGAGACCGGCGTGGTGGCGATGCTCAACATCGCGACGCGGCAGAGCGAGTGGGACGACGTCCTCGCCGTCGCCGAGCGCGAAAGCGACGTCTGGGCCTCGGTCGGCATCCACCCGCATGAGGCGGACGAACACCCCGACGTCGGCACCTCGCTGCTGATCGATCGCGCGCGGCATCCCCGCGTCGTGGGAATCGGCGAGACCGGGCTCGACTATTATTACGACCATTCGGACCGCGACCGCCAGCGCGCGAGCTTCCGCGCGCATATCGCCGCCTCGCGCGCGACCGGCCTGCCGCTGATCGTCCACACCCGCGACGCCGAGGATGATACTGCCGAAATCCTGCGCGACGAGATGGGGAAGGGGGCCTTCCCCGGCGTGATCCATTGCTTCACCGCGAGCGAAGACTTCGCCCACAAGGCCCTGGAACTGGGCTTCTATATCTCGATCTCGGGGATCGTGACCTTCAAGAACGCGCACGACCTGCAGGCGACGGCGTCGAAGCTTCCGCTCGACCGGCTGCTGATCGAGACCGACGCGCCCTTCCTCGCTCCCGTCCCCCATCGCGGCAGAACCGGCGAGCCGGCGTTCGTCGCGGACACCTGCAGGTTTCTCGCCGGGCTGCGCGGGCAGGAACCCGAGGCGCTGGCGGAAGCGACGCGCGCCAATTTCCATACGCTGTTCGCCAAGACGGTAAGCGCGTGAAGGTCCGCATCCTCGGTTCGGGGACGTCCTCGGGCGTGCCGCGGATCGGGAACGACTGGGGCGACTGCGATCCCGCCGAGCCGCGCAACCGCCGCACGCGCGCCTCGATCCTGGTGTGGACCGAGACGACGCGCATCCTCGTCGACACCAGCCCGGACATGCGCGAGCAGCTGCTCGCCGCTGGGGTGGACGATGTCGACGCAGTGATCTGGACGCACGACCACGCCGATCATTGCCACGGCATCGACGATCTCCGCCAGATCATGCACGTCCGCGGCGCGCCGGTCCGCGGGCTCGCGCGGCCGTTCGCGCTCGAGCAGCTCCAGCAGCGCTTCGCCTATGCCTTCTACGGCCGCGCGGGCTATCACCCCACCGTCGCCGGCGAGGAATTGCCCAACGCGCTGACGATCGGCGACATCACGATCCGCACCGTCGACCAGCCGCACGGCGGCATCACCTCGGCCGGATTGCGCTTCGAACATAACGGAAAATCAATAGCTTATTCGACAGACTTCCATGAAATGACGAACGCGATGCGTGCGCTCTTCGCTGGCGTCGACCTGTGGATCGTCGATGCGCTGCGCCGTGCGCCGCATCCGACGCACCCCAACCTCGCCTCGACGCTCGGCTGGATCGCCGAGCTGGAGGTGGGGAGGGCGGCGCTGGTCCATATGGACAATTCGATGGACTATGCGACCCTCGCCGCCGAACTTCCGGAGGGAATCAAGCCGGGCCATGACGGGTTGGAGATCGCGCCGTGAGCGGTGACGCGCTGGCGAACCTCGCGTGGCTCAGCGTCGCGCTGGTGCTCGCGGCCGCGTCGTTGCGCGGGCGCGACATCGGGCTGAAGACGGTGGTGCGCGGCGTTCTCGGCTGGGCGGCCGTGGCGCTGGTCGTGACGCTGATCGTCGTGCACCGCTACGAGATCGGCGCGGCGTTCGGGCGCGCCACCGCGATGCTCGGGCTCGACGAGCAGCAGTCGGCCGGCGGCACGATGCGCATCCGTCAGAGTCCCGACGGGCATTTCTGGGCGCGCGTCTCGATCAATGGTGTCGAGCGGCCGATGCTGATCGACAGCGGCGCGACGACGACGGCGCTTTCGGAGGAAACCGCGCGGCTCGCGGGGATCCAGACCGGCGGAATGCCGACGATGCTCGACACCGCGAACGGCACGATCTTCGCCAAGCGCGGCAGCGCCCGTGCGGTGGCGCTCGGCTCGATCCGCACGCAGGACCTCGACGTCGTCGTCGCGCCGAACTTCGGCGACGGCGATGCGCTGGGCATGAACTTCCTGTCGCGGCTCAAATCCTGGCGCGTCGAGCAGAATGTCCTGGTGCTCGAGCCTCAGGACGGGCCGAATTGAAGGGATGCCGCCTGCGAGGGGCCCCGGCGGGGCGCCCGCAACCAAGAATGTTTTTTACATAATGTATATTATCGTTCTCAAG
Organism: Sphingomonas sp.; assembly: GCF_017745215.1. Lineage (GTDB taxonomy): Bacteria > Pseudomonadota > Alphaproteobacteria > Sphingomonadales > Sphingomonadaceae > Sphingomonas. The sequence continues at coordinate 137,580 of NZ_JAGHZV010000002.1, read as the reverse complement.
GATCGGTGAGGCGTGGCGAGGGTCCCGGCTTCCCCTGACGGGATGCAGCGGGGCTGATGCGGCTGCTCGGCTTCCTCGCGCCGCGGGCGCGCAGCGGTGCGGTGGTGCTGCTGCCCGATCGCATGATCGTCTCGTCGCATGACGACGTCCGCCGCGGCCCATCGATCGAGCGGCGCGCCTGGCGGATCGAGGACCCTGGCGATCCGATTGCGATCGGCGCCGCGCTGCATCGTGCGCTGAGCGAGTCGCGCAACGGTGTGCGGCTTTCCGAGGACGAGCGTCGGCACCCCACGCGCTTTCCGACGCTGGCGATCTCGGGGTTGCGATCGTTCCGCGCGTTCATGGCGGCGGCGCAGACCGTCTCGGTGTATCAGCGCGGGCAGCGGATCACCCTGACCCCGACCGACAACCAGGGCGCGCGCGGCTTCGCGCATCTGCCGGACCAGGCGCGCGAGCTCCGTGCCCCCGGCGATGCCGAGCTCGGCGCGGCCGTGCTGGCGGCCTTCGCCGATTGCACCTAAGGCTGGGCTGCCCTTGCCAGCAAAGGACTCGCCTGCGTGACCATTCCCATCGACCGGCTCGTGACGATCATGGCGCGGCTGCGCGATCCCAGGACCGGCTGCGAATGGGACACGGTCCAGACCTTCGAGACGATCGCGCCCTATACGATCGAGGAAGCCTATGAAGTCGCCGATGCGATCGCGCGCGGCGACATGGCCGACCTCAAGGACGAGCTCGGCGACTTGCTGCTCCAGGTCGTCTTCCATTCGCGCATGGCCGAGGAGGCCGGCGATTTCGCGCTCGCCGACGTGATCCACGCAATCAGCGACAAGATGGAGCGCCGCCACCCGCACATCTTCCTCGGCGCCGAGGCCGGCGGGCATCACCTCTGGGAGCAGATCAAGTCCGAGGAGCGCGGCGCCAAGGGGCATGCGAGCGCGATGGACGGCGTCGCGCTGGGCCTCCCTGCCCTGCTCCGCGCCGAAAAGCTCCAGAAGCGCGCCGCCCGCACCGGCTTCGACTGGCCCGATCCGAGCGGCGCGCGGGCGAAGATCGACGAGGAGCTGCTCGAGGTGGAAAGCGCGCCGGAACAGGAAGTTGAGGAGGAAATCGGAGACTTGCTCTTCTCCGTGGCCAATTGGGCGCGCAAGCTGGGGATCGATCCTGAGGCGGCGCTGCGGCGGGCGAATGCGAAGTTCGAGCGACGATTTCGGGCGATGGAAGCGGCGGACGAGAATTTCGCGTCGCTCGACCTTGAGGCGCAGGAGGCGCTTTGGCAGCGGGTGAAAGCCGCCGCGGCGGAAGCTTGAAGAACATCCTCTTCGTCTGCAGCCAGAATCGCCTTCGCAGCCCGACGGCGGAGCAGGTCTTCGCCGATCATCCGGGCATCGAGGTCGGCTCTGCCGGAACCAATCATGACGCCGACAATCCGCTCAGCCACGAACTGATCGAATGGGCCGACCTGATCTTTGCGATGGAGCGCACGCACCGCAACAAGCTGCAGAAGCGCTTTCGATCGGCGCTCAACGGCAAGCGAATCGTCGTGCTCGATATTCCGGACGACTATGCGTTCATGGATCCGGACCTGGTCGCGCTGCTAAAGGCCCGGATGGCGCGGTACCTGCCGCCTGCGGAAGCAACGAGTTAGCCGCCCGCCCTCACCTCGAACCGCTCATAATCCCGAGGCGCCATCCGCACTTCGTACACCACCTCGTCCCCCTCCACGCGCTGGTCGAGCACTTCGCCGTGCTGGTGGAGCCACGCCGCCCCTGCGCCGTCGGCCGGATCGAGCGCGATCGTGTAGCGCCGGTGCCCCGCGGTGAGCTGCGCCGCCACCGCGTCGACCAGCGCCTCCACGCCCTCCCCCGTCACCGCGGACACCGGCATGACGTCCGCGCGTTCGGCGGCCACCGCCAACACGGCCTCGCGGCGCTCCTCGTCGAGCAGGTCGAGCTTGTTCCACGCCTCGAAGCGCGGCGTCTCCACTGCGACGCCGATCTCGCCGAGCACCTTTTCGACATCGGCGCGCTGCGCTTCGCTGTCGGGATGCGCGATGTCGCGGACGTGGATCAGCAGGTCGGCCGAGATCACTTCCTCGAGCGTCGCCTTGAACGCCGCGACGAGCTGGGTCGGCAGTTCGGAGACGAAGCCCACCGTGTCCGAGAGGATCGCCTTGTCGATCCCCGGCAGCGAGACCTGGCGCAGGGTCGGGTCGAGCGTCGCGAAGAGGAGGTTCTCCGCCATGACGTCAGCGCCAGTCAAACGATTGAAAAGCGTCGACTTTCCTGCGTTGGTATAGCCGACCAGCGCGATCACCGGCCAAGGCGCGCGCTGGCGCCGCTCGCGGTGGAGGCCGCGGGTGCGGCTGACCTGGTCGAGCTCGCGCTTGAGGCGCGCCATCCGGTCGCGGATCAGCCGGCGGTCGGCTTCGATTTGGGTCTCGCCCGGGCCGCCGAGGAAGCCGAAGCCGCCGCGCTGGCGCTCGAGGTGGGTCCAGCTGCGCACCAGCCGCCCGGCCTGGTAATCGAGGTGCGCGAGCTCGACCTGGAGCCGGCCCTCGGCGGTGCGCGCGCGCTCGCCGAAAATCTCGAGGATCAGCCCGGTGCGGTCGATCACCTTGCATTCCAGCGCCTTCTCGAGGTTGCGCTGCTGCACGGGGGTGAGCGCCGCGTCGAACACGGCGAGCTGGAGCTCCTTGTCGCGCACCGTCTCGGCCAGCGCCTCGACCTGGCCCGAGCCGATCAGCGTGCCGGGCTTGGGCTGACGGAGTCGGAAGCTGACCTTCTCGACCACGTCGACGCCGATCGCCAGCGCGAGGCCCGCGGTCTCCTCCAGCCGGGCCTCGGCATCGCGGGTGCTGCCGCCGAGGTCCGGATAGACGATAGCCGCCCTCGCCCCGCGTGCGAAATCGTCGGGGTCGCGCTCGAAGCCGGTGGTCACGTACGGATCACTCGTCGCCGGTGCCGGTCGTTTCCTCGGCGAGGTTGAGCGGATGCGCGGGCTGGATCGTCGAGACGGCGTGCTTGTAGACGAGCTGCGACATGCCCTCGCGCTGGAGCAGCATGCAGAACAGGTCGAACGCAGCGATCTGGCCCTGAAGCATCACGCCGTTCACGAGGAACATCGTGACATTCTCCTGCTGGCGGCGCACCGCGCTGAGGAAGATCTCCTGAAGCACCGGGTTGCGCGGGCCGGCATCGCCCATCGTCGCGAGGATCGACGCGAGGTCGACCGGGCCCGAGGGCATGATCGTCGAGATCGCATGCTTGTAGATCAGCTGCGACTGGCCATCGCGGCGCAGAAGGACCGAGAAATTATCGAACCAGGTGACGATGCCCTGCAGCTTGACGCCCTTGACCAGGAACATCGTGACGGGGACTTTGGACCGGCGAAGCGAGTTCAGGAACAGGTCCTGAAGCGACGTCTGTTTGTCGGCCATGCTTGGGCTCCTTTGTTCTTGGCGGGGTCTGTCCCGCGTCGCGCCGTTCCCGGCGTCGGCGTACCGCGCCCACATGGCGCGATTGTTTCCGATCTAAGGGTTTCGAACCGGAACGTAAATATCCCTGTCCCAACTCGATTGGGGGATTCACGTCGTTCCCGTTATCCCCTTCGCCCCCCCTTCCCGTCATCCCGGCGAAAGCCGGGACCGGAGTCACGGGCGATGTCGCTTGCTGCCCTGGATCCCGGCTTCCGCAGGAATGACGGTTGAGGGGGTTTGGAGGAAGGCTCCTCCCCCTATTCGTCGCGCGTCTCGGTGATGCCGAGCAGCTTCAATTTCCGGTGCAGCGCCGATCGCTCCATCCCGATGAAGTGCGCCGTGCGCGAGATGTTGCCCGAGAAGCGGCGGATCTGGATGCGGAGATATTCGCGCTCGAACGTCTCCCGGGCCTCCTTGAGCGGAGAACCCATGATCGCGCTCGCTCCCATGCCGTTGCTCATCTCGCCGGGCTTGCCGAGCACCTCGGGCGGGAGCAGATCGAGGTCGATCCGCCCGATCCGGTCGCCCGGCGCGAGGATCACGGTGCGCTCGACGACGTTGCGCAGCTGGCGGACGTTGCCCGGCCATTCATAGCTCTGCAGCGCGACCATCGCGTCCGAGGCGACCTCGGGCGTCGGCACCCGGCGCTCCGAGGCGTAATGCGCCACGAAATGCTCGACGAGCACCGGGATGTCCTCGCGCCGCTCGGTGAGCCCGGGGATCGCGACGGGGACGACGTTGAGCCGGTAGTAGAGATCCTCGCGGAAGCGCCCTGCGGCGATCTCGGCCTGAAGGTCGCGCGCGGTGGCGGAGACGACGCGGACATCGACCTTGACGATCCGCGTGCCGCCGACGCGGCTGAAGCTCTGGTCGGTGAGCACGCGCAGGATGCGGGCCTGCGTCGCGATCGGCATGTCGGCGATCTCGTCGAGGAACAAGGTGCCGCCATGCGCCTGCTCGAGCAGCCCGGGGCGGACGAGATCGCCGCCTTCCTCGATCCCGAAGAGCTCCTCGTCCACCCGCTCGGGCGTCATCCGCGCGGCGCTGACGATGACGAAGGGCGCCTGGGCGCGCTGGCTCCAGCCGTGGAGCAGCCGCGCCGCGACTTCCTTGCCCACGCCCGGCCCGCCGGTGACGAGCACGCGGCTGCCGGTCGACGCCACCCGCTTCAGGGTCGCGCGCACGCCGTTGATCGCGCCCGAGGTACCGGTGAGGTCGGTCTCGCGGCCGACCGAGGCGCGCAGCGACGCCACTTCGCGCTTCAGCCGCTCGGTCTCGGTCGCGCGGGCGACCATCAGCAGCAGCCGCTCGGCCTCGAAGGGCTTTTCGATGAAGTCGGCGGCGCCGCGGCGGATCGCCGCCACGGCCGTGTCGATGTTGCCGTGGCCCGAGAAGACGATGACCGGCAGCGTGGAATCACGCCGCTTGATCTCCTCGAGCAGGTCGAGCCCGTCGAGCCGCGAGCCTTGCAGCCAGACGTCGAGCAGCACCAGGCTGGGCCGGCGCTCGGCGATCGCTTCGAGCGCGGCATCGCTGTCCGCCGCATCGCGGGTCACATAGCCTTCGTCCTCGAGCACGCCCGCGACCAGTTCGCGGATGTCGCGCTCGTCGTCGACGACCAGGATATCGAGTGTCATGCCTTCAGTCCGGTTCGAGTAAGGGCGGCCGGCCGGGGCTCGGCGCCATCGGTGTCGGGGCTCTCGCCCGCACCGGCGAGTGCGGCGAGCTGCTCTGCGTCGAAGCAGATCGTCACGATCGTGCCGCCGCCGGGGCGGTCGCCGAACGCGATCGAGCCGAAATGCTCCTCGACGATCTTCTTGACGATCGCGAGCCCCAGGCCGGTGCCGCGGGCGCGCGTGGTCATATAGGGCTCTGCGATGCGGTCGCGCTCGACGGGCAGGCCGATGCCGTTGTCGGCGACGGTGAGCAGGATGCGGCGGTCGCCCTCGGGCGCGAGGGTCAGGACCACTTCGCCCTGGGGCAGCGGTTCGTCGAGGCTGGCAGGCCGGGCCTCGATCGCCTCGACGGCGTTCTTGACGACGTTGGTGAGCGCCTGGCCGAGCTGGCGGCGATCGCAGACCAGCGGCACCGGCCCGTCGGGCACCTGCATCGCGAAGCGGATCGCGGGGTGCGCGACTTCGTGGAGGAACATCGACTGGCGCGCGATGTCGAGCAGCGATTCGGCGCGGAACAGCGGCTTGGGCATGCGCGCGAAGGAGGAGAATTCGTCGACCATCCGCCGGAGGTCGCCCACCTGGCGCACGATCGTGCTGGTGAGCTGCGAGAAGACGCCGTCCTCATTCTTGCCGTAGCGCCGCTGGAGCCGCTCGGCGGCGAGCTGGATCGGGGTGAGCGGGTTCTTGATCTCGTGCGCGATTCGGCGCGCGACGTCGGACCAGGCGGCGCGGCGCTGGTCGAGCTGCTGCTGGGTGATGTCGTCGAAGGTGAGCACCTGTCCGTCCTCGCCGCTCGTCACCTTTACCGCGAGCGTGCGCGCCTCGGCGCCGTCGACGGGCGTCTGCACCACGGCCTCGGTCTCGCCGCTGTCGAGCAGCGCGTCGAGCTCGGGCGCGACGTCATGCAGGGGCTTACCGACCGGATCCTGCTCGCCCTGGCGCAGCAGCGCGGCGGCCGAGGCGTTGATCAGGCGTATCGTGCGTTCGCGATCGATCGAAATGACGCCCGCGGTGACGCCCGACATCACGGCCTCGATCAGCGCGCGACGGCTCTCGAGCTGGACGTTGGCGGTGACGAGGGCATTGGTCTGGATCTGAAGCCGCTCGGTCATGGTGTTGAAGGCGCGGCCCAGCGTTGCAATCTCGTCGTCGCTCGCCGGCGGCGTCACGCGTGCGGAGAAATCGCCCTCGGAGACGCGCCGCGAAGCGATCACCAGCCGGTCGACGGGCTGGACGAGCCGGTCGGCGACGATGATCGCGATCCACATCGCGAGGCCGATGATGAACAGCGCGACGCCATAGAGCGCGGCATTGAAGGTGATCTGCAGCGTTCGCGCGCGTGCCTGCAGCGCCTGATATTCGCTCAGGATCTCGCGCGCCGAATCGGTCTGGCGGACGAGGAAGTCGGCGTTCACCGGCGTGCCGACATAGAGGAAGATGTTGCGCCCGCGATCGACCGGGGTCACCACCCAAACCACCTTCTCGTTGAAGTTGATGAAGGTCTTCCCGTTGACGGTGAGGATGTTGAGCACCTCGCCGGTGACGCGTGTCCTGAATTCCTGCTCGGTCGGAGGCTCATAGGCGTAGAGCGGCTCGATCGTCTTCCCGTCGACCACTTCGAACAGCACCGACTGATAGAGGTTGCGCTGGTAGGTCTGCTCGAGGAGCAGCCGCTCGAGCTCGGGAGAGCGGCGGGGCAGATCGGGGAAGAAACGCAGCAGGTCGCGGGCCATCGTGCGCGCCTCGCCGGTCCAGCGATCGGTGACGACCTTCTGGCCTTCCTTGGCGATCGCGATCGTCGATTCGAACGCCGCCTGCGAACGCTTCGACCCCCAGAGCTGCACGCCCGACTGGAAGAGCACCGAAGCCGCGATCACCGTGAGGATGATCGGCACGCTGGCGACGAGCGAGAACAGCGCCACCAGCCGCACGTGCATCCGCCCGCCCCCGGCGAGCGCGGCCTTGGCGGCGCGGTGGCGCGCGATCCGGCGGCCCAGCAACACGATCAGGATGACCGCCGGCAGCAGGTTCGCGAGCAGCAGCGAGGCAGCGAGCACCGGGCTGAGCAGTTCGCCCTGCGCACCCTCCCCGCTCATGTAGCTGTAGGTCGAGAACAGCGTGGCGGCAGTGATGCCGAGCACGCCGAGCTCTACCGCGGGCGTGACCGCGAACCTCCGCCGGCGCGGCGGCGGCGCGGTCGCGTCCAGAGCGGTCACGGCATCCATCGTTGCCGGGATACAACGCCGGCGTTGCCCGGAAAACACAGAATCCGCATCAACCTGTCGCTATTCGGTACCATCCTGTCGCCCGCCGGCAACATCGATGCCGCTCACATTGATACGGAGCGTGTCGAGCCGTTTCCTGAGCGTGTTGCGGTTGATCCCCATCGCCCGCGCGGCGCGGAGCTGGTTGCCGCCGTGGCGGGCGAGCATCGCCTCGATCAGCGGGCGCTCCACTTCGCCGATGATCCGGTCGTAGAGCGTGCCGTCGTCGAGCGCGCGCGGCTCCTCGATCGCGATCCGTTCGAGCCGCGCGCGCACCGCCGCTTCGATCCCCGCGTCGCGCGCGGCCGGCGCGGGCGCGCTGGTGTCGCCCAGCGCGCGGCGGAGGTTGTCGGCGTCGATCCACTCGTCGCGGCTGAGCGCGGCGATGCGGCGCATGAGGTTCTCGAGCTCGCGGACGTTGCCCGGCCAGTCATAGGCCTCGAGCACTTCGATCGCGCTCTTGTCGAGCTGCTTGCGCGGCAGACCATCCTCGGCGGCGCGGTCAAGGAAGTGGCGTGCGAGCAGCGACACGTCCTGGCGGCGTTCCCTGAGCGCCGGGAGCGCGATCGGCACGACGTTCAATCGGTAGTAGAGGTCCTCGCGGAACTGCCCGCCGGCGACGAGGCTCGGCAGCTCCTTGTTGGTCGCCGCGACGATGCGGACGTCGGCCTTGATCGTCCGCGCGCCGCCGACGGTGGTGAACTCGCCCGACTGGAGCACGCGCAGCAGCCGCGTCTGCGCGTCCATCGGCATGTCGCCGATCTCGTCGAGGAACAGCGTGCCCCCCGCCGCCTGCTCGAACTTGCCCGCGACGCGCGCGGCCGCGCCGGTGAAGGCGCCGCGTTCGTGGCCGAACAGCTCGGCCTCGATCAGCTCGCGCGGGATCGCCGCCATGTTGAGCGCGACGAAGGGCGCCTGGCGCCGGGGACCCAGATCGTGGATCGCCTTGGCGACCAGCTCCTTGCCGGTGCCCGATTCGCCGGTGATCAGCACGGTGAGGTCGTTCGAGACGACGCGCGCGATCACCCGATAGACTTCCTGCATCGCCGGCGACCGGCCGATCAGCGACGGCCCCGCCCCGCCGTCGCTGTCGGGCGAATCGGTGGGGCGGCGGCGCCCCTTGGCGATCGCGCCGCGGACAGCCTGGCCCAGCACGTCGAGGTCGAAGGGCTTGGGGAGATAGTCGAACGCCCCCACCTCGGTCGCGCGAACCGCGGTCGCCAGCGTGTTCTGCGCCGAGAAGACGATCACCGGCAGCTCGGGGTGCTCGCCCGCCAGCCCCGCGACGAAGTCGAGCCCGTTGCCGTCGGGCAGCACCACGTCGGTCACCAGCACGTCGGGCAGGCCGAGCCTGAGCTCGCGGCGCAGCTCGGCGAGGCTTGCCGCGGTGGTGACGCGATGCCCCTCGCGCTTGAGCGCCGCGGCGACCACGGTGCGGATCGCGCTGTCGTCGTCGACGACGAGGACGTTGCCCGGCGCGGTCATGCCGCCGCTCGCGGGAGGAGCAGGCGGAAGACGGTGACGTCGGGGTGCCGCTCGCGGGCATATTGGACGATCCCGCCCATGTCGCGGACCAGCTTCTCGACCAGCGGCAGGCCGAGGCCCTTGCCCTCGGGCTTGCCCGAGACGAAGGGCTCGAACAGGTGCTCGGCGATGTCCTCGGGCGCGCCGGGGCCGTTGTCGATCACGCAGATCTCGATCGGCAGGGGCCGGCGCGGGCGCCCTGCCCCGGTGCTCATCGACATGCCGTGCTTATAGGCGGTCGTCAGCACGATGCGCGGCTGGGCAAGCCCGCCGAGCGCTTCGGCGGCATTCTTGATGAGGTTCATCAGCACCTGCTGGAAGGCATCGGGATCGACGAGCACGGGCGGCAGCGAGGGATCGAACCGTTCCTCGATCACCATCCCGCGCGCGAACCCCGCGAGCGCGACGCGCCGGGCATGGTCGAGCAGCGGGTAGACGTTGGTCGGCTCGAGCTTCAGCGGCCGCGTGTCGGTGAAGTCCTGCATCCGGTCGATCAGCGCGGCGATGCGGTCGACTTCGGTGGTGATCAGCGTGGTGAGCGCCGGGTCGACGGTCTCGCCGGTGCCGAGCAGCTGCGCCGCGCCGCGGATGCCAGAGAGCGGGTTCTTGATCTCGTGCGCGAGCATCGCCGCCGCGCCCACCGCCGCGCGCGCGCCTGCCGAGCGCTCGCCCTGGTTCATCCGCTTGGCGTGCGGGGCATGGTGGAGCGTGACGATCCGCCAGCCGGGGTGGTCGGGCACCTGCGTCTCGAGGAAGTCGACGCGGATGCGCTGGCCGCGCACGGCTTCGATCTCGGTGTCGAACGCGGCGAAGCCATGGCCGTCGCGGCGCTCGGCATAGTCGTCGGGCGGCAGCAGCACCGCGTCGTACGGCTGGCCGATCATCGAGGTCTCGCTGTGGTTGAGCAGCAGCTCGCAGGCGGCGTTGGCATGCGCGACGCGGCCGTCGGGATCGAGCACGAGCACCGCGACCGGCAGCGTGGCGAAGGTCTCGGCAAAGCCGGGTCCGCTCGCCGGCACCGGCTTGGCGCGCTTCACGCCGCCGCGCGCGAGAGCCATGGCGCGTAGAAGGCGGCGAGCATCGCCAGTGCCTCGTCGGGATCGGCGACGCGGTTGAAGCTGTTGCGGAACTCGGCCGAGCCGTGCAGCCCGCGCGTGTACCAGCCGATATGCTTGCGCATCATGTTGACGCCGGTCTCGTTGCCATAGTGGCTGAGCGACTCGGTGTAATGATCGACGATCACGCGATATTGTTCGTCGATCCCCGGATCGGCGCGCACCGCCCCACCCGTCAGCGCGTCCATCACCTGGCGGAGCACCCACGGCCGGCCATAGGCGCCGCGGCCGATCATCACCCCGTCGGCGCCCGACTGGCCGAGCGCCTCGCGCGCGTCGTCGATCGTGCAGATGTCGCCGTTGACGATGACGGGCACCGACACCGCGTCCTTCACCCTGCGGACGAAGCCCCAGTCGGCGCTGCCCTTGTACATCTGGTTGCGCGTGCGGCCGTGGACGGTGACCATCTTGACGCCGATGTCCTCGGCGATGCGCGCGAGTTCGGGGGCGTTGAGGCTCGAATGGTCCCAGCCCATGCGCATCTTGAGCGTGACCGGCACCTGGACGGCCTTCACGCACGCCTCGATGATCGCGGCGGCGTTCTTGAGGTCGCGCATCAGCGCCGAGCCGGCGTCGCCGTTGGTGACCTTGCGGACCGGGCAGCCCATGTTGATGTCGATGATCGCGGCGCCGCGGTCCTCGTTGAGCTTGGCCGCCTCGCCCATCTCATAGGGCGTGCAGCCGACGAGCTGCATCGACACGGGCTCCTCGATCGGGTCCCACGCCGCCTTCTGGATCGACTGGCGCGTCTCGCGGATCGCCGCCTGGCTCGCGATCATCTCGGTGACGTTGAGCCCCGAGCCGTAGCGGCGCACCGCGCGGCGGAACGGCAGGTCGGTCACGCCCGTCATCGGCGCGAGCAGCACGGGCTGCTCGACGGTGACGTTGCCGATGCGGATGGGCGCGAGTATCGTCATATCCTGCCGAAAAAATAGGCAGGCGCCCGTAGCTTCACAAGCGGAGAATGGCAAGTCGGGGATCTCGCTCGCCTCTCGTCCTCCATTGTCACCCTGAACTCGGGCGTGTCATCAATGGCGGGCGACCCTCGCCCCTCAGCCGTCATCCCGGCGAAAGCCGGGACCCAGGGCCACGGGCCACGTCCTATGCTGCCCTGGGTCCCGGCTTTCGCCGGGATGACGGTTGGAGAGTGCCCAATCCCGTCTCGCAAAGTGATGACACGTCCAAGTTCAGCATGACGGCTATTCTCAGGCGGTGGTCGACAAAGGCAGAGAGGCTTTCCGTCATCGCCCCCTACCCTCCCCCCGCGACTTGAGCTAGGGCGCCGCGCGATGGGGGACATTCGAACCGTCGCGCTGATCGTCGCCGCCGGCAGCGGCACACGGATCGGCGGGACGCCCAAGCAATATCTGCCGCTCGGCGGGCGGCCGGTGCTGTGGCACAGCCACCGCGCGCTCTCGGCGCATGCGCGGATCGATCGCGTGCTCACCGTGATCGGCGAAGGCCAGCAAACGCGCTTCGTCGAGGCGCTGGGTGACGCGCCCTTCGTCACCGGCGGTGCGGCAAGGCGCGACTCGGTGCTCGCCGGGCTCGAGCGACTCGCCGCCGAGGGCGGCGTCGACCGGGTGTTGATCCATGACGCCGCGCGCCCCTTCGTTCCCGCCGCGGTGGTCGACCGGCTGCTCGCCGCGCTCGACACTGCACCCGGAGCCGTCCCGGTCGAGATGGTCGCCGACACGCTCGCCCATGGCCACATCGCCGGCGAAGGCGCTGCGACGCTCGGCGACACGGTCGACCGGTCGCAGCTCGTGCGCGTCCAGACGCCCCAGGTGTTCGACTTCGCCGCGATCCTCGCCGCGCACCGCGCCTGGCCTGCCAGCCTCGAAGCGACCGACGACGCCCAGGTGCTGCGTCGCGCGGGACAAAGCGTGGCGATGGTCGTCGGCGATGCGCTGCTCGACAAGATCACATGGCCGGGCGATCTGCCGCTCGCCGAAGCCAGGCTGGGGGCCCGCATGCACGTCCGCACTGCCATGGGGTTCGACGTCCACCGCTTCGCTACGGGCGAGGAATTGTGGCTGGGCGGCGTGCGCATCCCCCACGATCGCGGGCTCTCGGGCCACAGCGACGCCGATGTCGCGCTCCATGCGATCACCGATGCGCTGCTCGGCACGATCGGCGCGGGCGACATCGGCATGCACTTCCCGCCGAGCGATCCGCAGTGGCGCGGCGCCGCTTCGGCACAGTTCCTACAGCATGCCGCAAGCCTCGTCGCGGCGGCCGGCGGCACGATCGACTTCATCGACCTCACCTTGATCTGCGAGGCTCCCAAGATCGGGCCGCACCGCGCCGCGATCCGCGCCAGCATCGCCGGCTTGTTGCGGCTGCCCGAGTCGAGGATTAGCATCAAGGCGACCACCACCGAACGGCTTGGCTTCACCGGACGCGGCGAAGGCATGGCAGCGCAAGCCGTCGCGACGATCAGGATAGCGGAGACCGAAGCATGAGGGGCACCAGCGTTCGCACCGTGGGAGCGTTTTGCGCGCTGCTCGCTTCGTACAGCGCCCAGGCGCAGACGGCCGCGCAGAGCGCCGCGCCCCCCTGCGTCTCGGCCGACGTCGCCAAAGCCGGGCTACTCGCCGCCGCGCCCGCGGTGTTCCACGTCGTCGAGCAGAGCTGCCGGCCGATGCTCAAGGACGACGCCTTCCTGCTCAGCGCCAGGGGCAAGGCGATGATCGAGCGCTACGAGGACGCCGGCGCCAAGGCGTTCGAACAATCTCCCGACGCCTTCGCCAAGGCGACGCAGGCGCCCGGCACCTTCACCAGGCAATCGGACATCGAAGCGATCATCGAGCCGATGCTCGGCTCGAAGCTGGGCAAGGTCGATGCCAAGACCTGCACCTTCATCGACCGGCTGCTCGGCCTGCTCGAGCCGCTGCCGCCCGAGAATTTCGTCGGCATCTTCACGCTGATCTTCGAAGCGATGGGCAGCGAAAAGAACAAGACTCCGGTCGCGATCTGCAAGCCCGACGGGAACTAGGCGCATGGACACCATACTTCCTCCCCAGCTCGTCGACGCCGCGCGCAAGGTCGTCGACGCCAATCGCGCGCTCAACCGCCGCATCGCCGTCGCCGAGAGCTGCACCGGAGGACTCGTTTCCGCCGCGCTCACCGAGATCCCGGGCTCGTCCGACGTGTTCGAATGCGGATTCGTGACCTATTCGAACGAAGCCAAGGTGAGCGCGCTCGGCGTGAGCCAGGAAGTGCTCGAGACCTTCGGCGCCGTCTCGATCGCGGTCGCCTGGAGCATGGCGCAGCGCACGATCGAGCGCTCGGACGCCGATGTCTCGGTGGCGATCACGGGAATCGCCGGCCCCGGTGGCGGGACCGAGAAGAAGCCGGTAGGCACGGTGGTCTTCGCGCGCTGCGAGCGCGGCGGCGATCCGCAGGACGTCGATGCCGATGCGCGCCACTTCCCTGATACCGGGCGCGGCGGAATCCGGCTTCAGGCGGCGCTCTGGGCGCTCGAGCTGCTGATGCCGCGCGACGAGGAGGCCCCCGCCCCCGTCGAGGAATCGCCGTAGAGCCGCGCCGCGCGCTCCTCGAAGGCATTGACCATCTTGCGCACCGCGCGATCGAACACCTGGCCGGCGAGCATCTCGAACATCCGGTTCTTGAACGCGAAGTCGACGCAGAACTCGATCCGGCAGCCGCCTTCGGGTGCCGGCGCGAACTTCCAGTCGTTGTTGAGATGCTTGAGCGGCCCGTCGAGATAGTCGACGCGGATATGCTCGGGCCGGGTCTTGGACACACGCGAGCTGAAGGTCTCGCTGAGCCCCTTGAACCCCACGATCACGTCGGCGACCATCTCGGTCTCGCCGTTCGAGCGCACCCGCGTCGCAGTGACCCAGGGCAGGAACTCCGGATAGCGGCCCACGTCCGCCACCAGCTCGAACATCTGCTCGGGCGTGTACGGCAGCGTGCGGACTTCGTGGTGGCGGGGCATCCAGCTATTCCATCATCCCAGCAACATTAAGCCGTCGCCTTCGCCAGCTTCGCCTCGCGCGCAGCCTTCATCTTCGCGAAGTCGTCGCCCGCATGGTAGCTCGAGCGGGTGAGCGGCGAGGATGCGACGAGCAGGAAGCCCTTGGCCCGCGCGATCGCGCCATAGGCCTGGAACGCCTGCGGCGTGACGAACTCGGCGACCTTGGCGTGCTTGGGGGTCGGCTGGAGATATTGGCCCATGGTCAGGAAATCGATGTCGGCCGAGCGCATGTCGTCCATCACCTGGTGGACCTCGAGCCGCTCCTCGCCGAGCCCGAGCATGATGCCCGACTTGGTGAAGATCGTCGGATCGAGCTTCTTCACCGTCTCGAGCAGCCGCAGCGAGGCATAATAGCGCGCGCCCGGGCGGATCGTCGGGTAGAGCCTCGGGACGGTCTCGAGATTATGGTTGTAGACGTCGGGCCGCGCCGCGACGATCGCTTCGACCGCCGCCTCGTGCTTGTTGCGGAAGTCGGGCGTGAGGATCTCGATCGTCGTGCTCGGCGTGTTCCGCCGGAGCGCCTCGATCACCTTGACGAACTGCGAGGCGCCGCCGTCGGGCAGATCGTCACGGTCCACCGAGGTGATGACGATATGCTCGAGCCCCATCTCGGCCGCGGCGGTGGCGACATGCTCGGGCTCAAGCGGATCGACCTTGCGCGGCATGCCGGTCTTGACGTTGCAGAAGGCGCAGGCGCGCGTGCAGACGTCGCCCAGGATCATCACCGTCGCGTGCTTCTTGGTCCAGCACTCGCCGATGTTGGGGCACGCCGCTTCCTCGCAGACGGTGGCGAGGTTGAGGCGGCGCATCAGCTGGCGCGTTTCGGCGAAGCCGGCGGAGGTCGGCGCCTTGACGCGGATCCAGTCGGGCTTGCGCTGGCGTTCCGGGCGGACCGGGGAAAGCTCGTTCATGCTGGGCAAATAGAGCGGCGGGGCCGGACGCGCCAGCCCCGCCGGATGCATTTCTCGCAATCGGTCAGGCTGTAGCGAGCAAGCCCTGCCCGCGGCGCCGGCTGCGCAGCGTGCCGCCGACCATCGCGAAGCCGCCGATCAGCATCACCCAGGTCGCCGGCTCGGGCACCGCCAGTGCGATGAACTTGAAGTTCGCGCCCAGCCAGGGGCCCGGAAGGTGGTCCGTCTGGTAGGGATATTCCGCCCTTCCGCTGTTGTTGTACTGGTCCTGGATGAAGTTGATCAGCGGATCGATCGTGCCGATGCCGCCCTGCCCGTTGTTGAACGACGTCCCAGCCTCGAGCGAATAGGAAGCGATCACGTAGATCCGTCCGGGCGTCATCAGGTAGGGCTGGATGCTCCTGTAGCGGAAATGGTTGTCCAGCGTGCCGGCGCCCGCCGCAATATGCTGATAGAGCAGTTGATCGCTGTTGTGCGCGTTCCACAGGCCGATCGCAGCCTCGCCGTAAAGACCATCGTCGCCGTCGTCGAACACGCCGAGCGCGGTGATCAGCAGCGGCTTTGCCACGGTGAAGCTGAAGCCCAGCATCAGCGGCGCCGAGAAGAATGCGCCCGGCGTGGCCAGCTCGATCGCGGTGGTCGCGCTGGCGGGCGCTGCATGGAAGGCAGCCGCCAGAGCCAGAGCGCAAAGAGCGCCACGCGTCGTCTTTCGAAGCGATTTCATTTCTTCCCCCCGTTACTTGAGCGATATCGATTTGATTTGCAGCATCCAGTAACCTCGAAGCCTATGCCCCCTTGGCCGCGGATCAACCCAAGGTCGCCGTTTCATCTGTTTCACGTTGATTCCGCATCGGACTCATCCGTGCCGGGATTGCCCTCGCCCGTCCGGCCTCCTAGTGGGAGGCATGACCGATTTCGCCGACCTGCTCGACGGCTACCAGCGCTTCCGCACCAGCGAATACCGCCGTCACCGCGACCGCTGGGCCGAGCTCAGCGAGGGCCAGAACCCCAGGGTGATGGTGATCGCCTGCTCGGACAGCCGCGTCGATCCCGCGCAGATCTTCGACACCACGCCCGGCGAGATCTTCGTGGTGCGCAACGTCGCCAACCTGGTACCGCCCTTCGAGCTCGGCGGCGGCCGCCACGGCGTCTCGGCGGCGCTCGAATTCGCGGTGACGCAGCTCGAAGTGCCCGAGATCGTGGTGATGGGGCACGGCGCGTGCGGCGGCGTCCATGCCGCGCTGTCGCGCCGCTTCGAGCATGCGCCGCCGGGTGCCGGCGGGTTCATCGCGCATTGGGTCGACATGCTCGACGAGGCGCGCGACCGCATCGTCGCCGAGCATGGCACAGGCGAGGAAGCCATCCGCGCGCTCGAGCTCGAGACGGTGCGGGTGTCGCTCGCCAACCTGCGCACCTTCCCCTGTATCCCGGAGCGCGAAGCGGCGGGCACGCTCAAGCTCCACGGCGCCTATTTCGCGATCGCCGACGGGGTGCTCCATGTGCTGGGCGACGACGGCGAGTTCGCACCGGCCTGACGCGAAAAGGCCGGCGCCCGCCAAGGTGCGGACGCCGGCCCCTCGAAACCGCGGGCCTCAGGCGGCGAGCTTGAAGCTCACCTTGCGCGAGCGGACGCGCATCGCGCCGCCGGCCAGCGCGAAGCCGCCGATCATCATCGCCCAGGTCGCGGGCTCGGGCACCGCCGGGGCGGGCGCGTTGGTGATGGTGACCTGGCTGCCGCCCTGGAGGAAGATCGGGCCGCCCGGCGCGAAGGTCGGTGCGCTCGTCGATCCGCCGAAGAGCACTGCGCCATAGGGATCGGCGACCGGGGTAGGACCGACGTAGAGCGATACGCCGCCGCCATAGAGCGACGTCCAGAAACGCGCGAAGCTGTAGGGCGAATTGCTGACGTTCACGTCGAAGCTGCCGAAGGTGACGTTGAACGGCGTCGGGTTCGAATCGAGTTCGAACGAGCCGGTGATCGACCCGGTGAAGGTGAACAGCAGCGTGGTCGCCTGCGCCGGCGCGGCGATGGCGAGCGCGGCGGTGGCGGTCAGCAGGCCGACAAACTTCTTCATGGAATTCCCCCCAAAGACGATTCGTGCGCGGCATGATTGGCCCGCGCCTTCACATATTGCTAACCTTTAATGCAGGTTAGCGTGCCGCTTTGGGATGAATCGCTCAAATGCGGACCGTTCAATCCTTCAGCCCCAGCGCCTTGCGAGCGACCTTCACCACTTCGGGATCGAGCGGCGGCGGCGTCATCGGGACATGCTCCTCCAGCCGGTCGGCGATCGCCTCGAGCGCGGCGATGCGCGCGGCCTTCTTGTCGTTGCCGTCGATCACGATCCAGGGCGCGCGCTTGGTGTCGGTGCGCTCGAACATCTCGTGCATCGCGTCGAGGTAATCCGCGCGCCGCGCCCGGTTGCGATAATCGTCGAGCCCGGTCTTCCAGCGCTTCCACGGATGCTGAAGCCGGTCGCGCAGGCGCTTGTCCTGCGTGTCCTGCGTCACATGGACGAACACCTTCACCAGCGTCGTGCCGCTATCCGCCTGCTGCTCCTCGAAGGCGTTGATCTCGTCATAGCCGCGCTTCCACTCGTCCTTGCTGGCATAGCCTTCGACGCGCTCGACGAGCACGCGGCCGTACCAGCTGCGGTCGAACACCGAGATGTTGTGCACCGGCGGCAACCGGCGCCAGAAGCGCCAGAGGAAGTGATGCGCCTTCTCCTCGTCGGTGGGGGCGGCGATCGGCCAGACCTCGAAATAGCGCGGGTCCCATTCGGCGGTGAGCCGCTTGATGATCCCGCCCTTGCCCGCGCCGTCCCAGCCCTCGAACAACACCACCGCGCGGCGCTTGTGGACGATGTGCGCGACATGGATGTGGCTCAGCCGCTTCTGCAGCTTGGCGAGCTTCTTGTCGTAATCGCCCTTCAGGGGCTTGCCGGCTTCATAGTCCGAAAGATCGATGCTCATGGCGCCGAGGTTCGGCCCGGACGCGCGATCCGTCAACAGGCGACGACGTTGACCGCCAGCCCGCCCTGCGCGGTCTCCTTGTACTTGGACCGCATGTCCTCGCCGGTCTGGCGCATCGTCTCGATCACCGCGTCGAGGCTGACGATGTGGCTGCCGTCGCCGTGCATCGCGAGATAGGCGGCGTTGATCGCCTTGATCGCGCCCATGGTGTTGCGCTCGATGCAGGGAATCTGGACGAGCCCGCCGATCGGATCGCAGGTGAGCCCGAGATTGTGCTCCATGCCGATCTCGGCGGCATTCTCGATCTGGGCGTTGGTGGCGCCGAGCGCCGCCGCGAGTCCGGCCGCCGCCATCGAGCAGGCCACGCCGACTTCGCCCTGGCAGCCCATCTCGGCCGCCGAGATCGAGGCGCGCTTCTTGTAGAGGAAGCCGATCGCCGCGGCGGTGAGCAGGAAGGTGCGCGAGCCAGCGGGCGTCGGGCTGGCGCAGAACGCTTCGTAATAGCGCAGCACCGCGGGGATCACCCCCGCCGCGCCGTTGGTCGGCGCGGTGACGACGCGCCCGCCGGCGGCATTCTCCTCGTTCACCGCGAGCGCCCAGAGGCTCACCCAGTCGAACACCAGCGACGGATCGGTGCGCGGGCCCCTCGCGAGCAGCCGGTTGTGGAGGTCGCGCGCCCGGCGCTTTACCTTGAGCCCGCCGGGCAACTCGCCCTCGCCGCGGCAGCCGCGGTCGATGCAGGCGAACATCGCCGCGCGCAGCGTGTCGAGGAAAGCGTCGGTCTCGGCATCGTCGCGCCACGCGGCTTCGTTGGCGCGGACGATGTCGGCGATCGACACGCCCTGCGCCTCGGCGACCGCGAGCAGCTCGGCGCCCGAGGCGAAGGGCAAGGGCAGCTTGACGTTCGACTGCGGCGGCTCGCAGCTCCCCTGCACCACCGCGCCGCCGCCGATCGAATAATAGAAGGTCTCCCAGGGCTCGCCCTCGGCATAATGCGCGACGAAGCGCATGCCGTTGGGGTGCGAGGGCAGGAACCTGTCCTCGCGGAAGACGAGGTGGCGGCCCTCGACGAAGGGCACCGGGACATGGCCTCCGAGCGAGAGCTTCTGCTCGGCGCGGATCGTGGCGACGATCGTCGCGACCGCATCGGGGTCGACGCGCTCGACGCAGTGGCCGGCGAGGCCGAGCATCACTGCGGTGTCGGTGGCGTGGCCGCGCCCGGTGAGCGCGAGCGAGCCGAACAGCTCGCAGGAGACGGAAGTGGGCGTGCCCCGGTCGAGCGCCTGCTCGGCGAAGGCGTGCGCGGCGCGCATCGGCCCGACGGTGTGCGAGCTCGATGGGCCGATGCCGATGGTGAACAGGTCGGCGAGCCCGATCGTCGCTTCCGCCCGGGCGCGGGCTTGCGCGTTCGTCTGGTCCAACATGGCCACTCCTGCCTTGCCCATGATCGTCACCCCGGCGAAAGCCGGGGCCCAGGGTCGCACAGGACGTCGCTCGTGGCCCTGGGTCCCGGCTTTCGCCGGGATGACGGTTGAGATGGGATCAACCCGCCGCCGGGTCCACCACGGCCGCGGTCTCCTTCTTCGCCAGGTCGGCCGCGACTTGCGGCGCCAGGCGGATGTGGAGCTCCTTGAGCTGCTTCTCGGTGACGAGGCTCGGCGCCTGCATCATCAGGTCCTCGGCCTTCTGCGTCATCGGGAAGACGATCACTTCGCGGATGTTGGGCTCGTCCGCCAGCAGCATCACGATGCGGTCGACACCCGGCGCCGAGCCGCCGTGCGGCGGCGCCCCGAACTTGAACGCGTTGATCATGCCCGCGAAATTGGTGTCGACCATCTCCTGGCTGTAGCCGGCGATCTCGAACGCCTTGTACATGATGTCGGGCCGATGGTTCCGCACCGCGCCCGAGCTCAGCTCCACGCCGTTGCAGACGATGTCGTACTGATAGGCGAGGATATCGAGCGGGTGCCTGGTCTCGAGCGCCTCCAGCTCCCCCTGCGGCATGCTGAAGGGGTTGTGGCTGAAGTCGATCTTGCCGGTCTCCTCGTCTTCCTCGAACATCGGGAAGTCGACGATCCAGCAGAATTCGAAGCGCTTCCTGTCGATCAGGTCGAGCTGCTCGGCCGCGCGGGTTCGCGCCAGGCCGGCGAGCTTGGCGGCGACCGCTTCCTTGCCCGCGGCGAAGAAGATGCCGTCGTTGGGGCCGAGGCCCATCGCCTCCGCGATCGCCTTCATGCCGTCCTGGCCATGGTTGTTGGCGATCGGGCCGCCGAACACGCCGTCCTTCTGCGTCGCATAGCCGAGGCCGGGGAAGCCCTCGGTCTGCGCCCAGCTGTTCATGTCGTCGAAGAACTTGCGGCTCTTCTCGTGCGTGTTCGGCGCAGGGATCGCGCGGACGACGTCGCCGCCCTCGACGATCGAGGCGAAGCGGCCGAAGCCCGAGCCCTTGAAGAAGTCGGAGACGTCGGTGATGAGCAGCGGGTTGCGCAGGTCGGGCTTGTCGTTACCGTACTTGAGCATCGACTCGCGATAGGGGATGCGCGTGAAGGGTAGCGGCGAGACCGAGCGGCCCTTGCCCTCCCAGTCGGCGAATTCCTCGAACACGCCGTGGAGCACCGGCTCGATCGCGGCGAACACGTCGTCCTGCGTCACGTAGCTCATCTCGAAGTCGAGCTGGTAGAACTCACCCGGCGAGCGGTCGGCGCGGGCGTCCTCGTCGCGGAAGCAGGGGGCGATCTGGAAATAGCGGTCGAACCCGGCGACCATCAGCAGCTGCTTGAACATCTGCGGCGCCTGCGGGAGCGCGTAGAACTTGCCCGGATGGACGCGGCTGGGCACCAGATAGTCGCGCGCGCCTTCGGGGCTCGACGCGGTGAGGATCGGCGTCTGGAACTCGGTGAAGCCCTGGTCGATCATCCGCCGGCGCAGCGACGCGATGACGTGGCTGCGGAGGAGAATATTCTTGTGCAGCCGCTCGCGGCGCAGGTCGAGGAAACGGTACTTCAGCCGGATCTCCTCGGGATATTCGGCATCGCCGAACACCGGCAGCGGCAGCTCTGCCGCCGACGACTGGACCATGGCCGAAGTCACGCGGATCTCGACTTCGCCGGTCGGGAGGTTCGGGTTCACCGCCTCGGCCGCGCGGGCGACGACCTTGCCGGTCATGGTGACGACCGATTCGCTGCGGAGCGATTCGATCACCGCGAAGGCGGGGCCGTCGACTTCGGTGACGATCTGGGTGATGCCATAATGGTCGCGCAGGTCGATGAAGACGAGGTCGCCGTGGTCGCGCTTGCGGTGCACCCAGCCCGAGAGGCGGACCTCCTCGCCGACGTGGCTGGCGCGCAGGTCTCCGCAGGTGTGCGTGCGATAGGGATGCATCGTCTCTTCTTCCGAATGACGCCCATATTGGCCCGGGATCGCTCCGGGGCCACGGGCGTTGGGTGTCGATTATGAAACAGGCGCGAGCGCATCCCCGTCACGCACTCTTTTGTCAACCCGAAGACACGTCTATGGCGCCGCGATGCATATTCACGGACTGATCGAAGACAGCGCTGCCCTCGCCAACCTCTGCGCCCGCCTCTCCCAGAAACCCTATGTCGTCGTCGACACGGAATTCATGCGGGAGAACAGCTACTGGCCAGAGCTCTGCCTGATCCAGATCGCCGACGACGAGGAGGCGGCGGCGATCGATCCCAAGGCGCCCGGCATCGACCTGCAACCCCTGCTCGACCTGCTGGTCGACAATGAGGAGGTGCTCAAGGTCTTCCACGCCGGCGGCCAGGACATCGAGATCGTCTACAACCTTACCGGCAAGACGCCGCACCCGCTGTTCGACACCCAGATCGCGGCGATGGCGCTGGGGCAAGGCGAGCAGATCGGCTATTCGAACCTCGTCGACAGCTACCTCGGCATCCAGGTCGACAAGGGCGCGCGCTTCACCGACTGGGGACGGCGGCCACTCGACAAGCGCCAGATCGACTATGCGATCGCCGACGTCACCCACCTCTCGAAGATCTTCCCGCGCATGCTCGAGAAGCTCCGCAAGACCGGCCGCGGCGTGTGGCTCGACGAGGAGATGGAGCGGATCGCCGACCCGAAGAACTACCACAACGACCCCGACGAGGCGTGGCAGCGCGTGCGCGTGGCGACACGCAAGGCCGATGTGCTCGGCCGGCTGAAGGCGCTCGGCCGCTGGCGCGAGCTCGAGGCGCAGGGCAAGGACCTGCCGCGCGGCCGCATCGTCAAGGACGAGACGCTCGCCGATCTCGCCTCCAACCCGCCGAAGAAGCAGGCCGACCTCGGCCGCGTGCGCGGGCTGTCGGCGGCCTGGGCCGGGAACGACATCGGCGGGCGGATGATGGCCGCGCTCGCCGAAGCCAAGCCGCTGAGCCACGACGAGATGCCCTCGCGCGACGAGCGCAAGCCCGCGCTGGGCAAGGACGGTGCGCTGGTCGCGGACCTGCTGAAG
Organism: Sphingomonas sp.; assembly: GCF_017745215.1. Taxonomy (GTDB): domain Bacteria; phylum Pseudomonadota; class Alphaproteobacteria; order Sphingomonadales; family Sphingomonadaceae; genus Sphingomonas. The sequence goes on along the minus strand of NZ_JAGHZV010000002.1, from coordinate 115,165 downwards.
CTGCTGCTCAAGATCCGCGCCAAGGAGATCAACGTCGCGGCGCGGCTGCTCGCGCGCTCGGATGAGCTCGAGGCGCTGGCGGCGGGGCAGCGCGAGGGGCTGCCGATCCTCGACGGGTGGCGCTACGAGCAGTTCGGGCGCGACGCGCTGGCGCTGGTCGAGGGTCAGCTTGGGTTCACCGTGCGCGGTGGAAAGCTCAAGATGACCCGAACCGAGGTGCCGTCATGATCCGACTGCTGCTGCCTGCCCTGTCCCTGTTCGCGCTGACCGGCTGCATTCCGCCGGCGCCGCCCGAGGCTGCGCCGGCACCGCTGCCCCCGGGCAAGTGCGATGCGACGGGCGTGCAGGCCCATGTCGGCGCGAACATCTCGACGCACGGGCTGGTCGATTCGATCGTCCGCCAGAGCGGCTCGCGCAACGCTCGCGTGATCCACCCAGGCCAGATGGTGACGATGGACTTCCGCGAGGACCGGGTGAACGTCCGCGTCGACGGCGACGGCAAGATCCTGTCGATCAACTGCGGCTGAGTCGATCGTTTCACGACCATATTACCGTCATCCCGGCGAAAGCCGGGACCCGGGGCCACGAGCGCGTCTTCTGCAACCCTGGGTCCCGGCTTTCGCGGAGATGACGATTTAGGGGAGCATCAGGCCAGCCGCGCTTCCAGCCCGAAGGCTTCGGCGAGCACCTTGTGCCGCCGCTCGACCGATTCGCCGTAGAGCGCCGTGTCCGCGGCATCGAGGCAGAGCAGCAGCGCCTTCCCCTCCACGCGCACCGTCGAGCGCTTGAGCGGACCGGCAACGCCGCCGCTCAGCCGCTGCGCCAGCCGGATCGCCATCCCCCAGCGCCGCGCGCGATCGAGCGACTCGGCGTTGGCCAGTTCGCCGAGCGGCACCGAAGCTTCGCTGCCGCCACCCAAAGCGGTGAACAGCGCCTGGGCGAGCAGCGCGCGCCCGGCGGCGTCGATCGCCACCCAATTGCCGTGCAGCGCGGTCTCGATCCCGCGTTCCGCGCGGAAATCGGGGTTGGCGCGCCAGCCGACGTCGGCGAGCAGGCAGGCGGCGTGGCGCAGCCGCTCGAGTTCGGGCGGCTCGTCGGCGAACAGCGGCGCGACCCAGTCGTTGAGCAGGTCGCCATGCTCGGGGAAGCGGCCGAGCGCCTGTCCCTCCTCGCGCGCCGCGGCGATCAGCGGGTCCTCGCGGCGCTGCGCCGGGCTCAGCCGCGAGAAGAGCAGTCCCTCGCGCAGGCCATAGGCCGAGACGACGGTTTCCTCGCTGCCGAGGTGGCGCAGCACGCTGGCGAGCAGCGCCGCTGCGTCGCTCATCGTCGGCAGCCGGTCCTTGGAGAGCCGCGGGATCGTGCGCAGCTTGGCCTTGTCGGTGCCGCCGAGCGTGCGCACGAGCCGCCCGACGCGCTCGCGCGTCATCGAATATTGGTGGACCACCGGCAGCGGATAGCCGGTGAAATGCATGTCGAGCCGCGCGAGGCTGCGCCACGAGCCGCCGACCATGTAGAAGGGCAGCCCCTCGCCACGCCCTTCCCAGCCGGCCTCGCCCATCAGCTTCGCCACCGCGCGATCGAGCGCATGCGTGCCCTTGGCGCGGATCTTGGCGATGCGCAGCACGCCGAGCGGGAAGGAGACGCGGTCGGTCACCGTGCCCGCGACGACGCGGACCAGCTCGAGGCTGCCGCCGCCCAGGTCGCCGACGATCCCGTCGGCATCGGGGATCGCCGAGAGCACTCCCATCCCTGCCGCGGTCGCTTCCTCGACGCCCGAGAGCAGTTCGACTTCGAGCCCCAGCTTGCGCGCCGCGGCGAGCAGCTCGCTGCCGTTCGAGGCCTCGCGCACCGCCGCGGTGGCCACCACGCGCAGGTCGTCGACCCCGAGCTCGCGCGCCAGCCCTGCGAAGCGCGCCAGCGCCAGAACCGCGGCCTTCATGCTCGCCGCGTCGATCGCGCCCGTCTCACCCAGCGAGCGGCCGAGCCCGGCCATCACCTTCTCGTTGAGCAGGATCGCCGGCAGCCGCGCCGCGCCCTGGTAGACGACGAGGCGGACCGAGTTGGAGCCGATGTCGATGATCGCGACGCGCTGCGAGACGGCGGCGGCTTCGTGGCGCGGCTTGCGGAAGAGGAGCGTGGACATGACCCGTTACTCGATCGCTGTTTCTTCCTGGCGAAGCGTCTCCGGCTCGGCCTCGAGCGCCGCCTTCTTCTTTTTCTTCTTCCGCTTGAACGACAGCTTGGGCACTTCGCGGCTGGCATGCAGCGCCGCGCCGCGCCCCGAGAGCGACGGGTTGGTCATGAAATAGCGGTGGAGGTTGAACGGCGGCGAATCGCCCGGCTCGGTGCGGACATAGCGGCCGTCGGGCCGGAGCTCCCAGCTCTGCTCATTGTCGATCAGATTGGCCACCATCACCTGGTCGAGCACCTGGTCGTGCACGGTCTTGTTGCGGATCGGCAGCATGAACTCGACGCGGCGATCGAAGTTGCGCGGCATCCAGTCGGCCGAGGAGATGAACAGCTTGGCGCCGTCGTTGGGCAGCTCGCGGCCGTTGCCGAAGCACCAGATGCGGCTGTGCTCAAGGAAGCGGCCGACGATCGACTTGACCTTGATCCGCTCGGACAATCCCTCGATCCCGGGGCGCAGGCAGCAGATGCCGCGGATCACCAGCTCGATCTCGACGCCGGCACTGCTCGCTTCGTAGAGCTTCTCGATCACGCCGGGATCGACGAGCGAGTTCATCTTCGCCCAGAGCATCGCGGGCCTGCCGGCGCGGGCATGCTCGATCTCGTCGTCGATCAGCGCCATCAGCCGGTTGCGAAGGTCGCGCGGCGAGATGGCCAGCAGCTCGAGCTTCTCGGGTTCCACATAGCCGGTGACATAGTTGAAGATCTGAGCGGCATCGCGGCCGATCTTCTGATCCGCCGTGAAGAAGCTCAGATCGGTGTAGATGCGCGCGGTGATCGGGTGGTAGTTGCCCGTGCCGAAGTGGCAATAGGTGCGGAACTGCCCGCCCTCGCGCCGCACGACCATCGAGACCTTGGCGTGGGTCTTCCAGTCGATGAAGCCGTAGACGACCTGCACCCCGGCGCGCTCCAGGGCGGTTGCCCAGTAAAGGTTCTGCTCCTCGTCGAAGCGGGCCTTCAGCTCGACCACGGCGGTGACCGACTTGCCCGCTTCGGCGGCCTGGATCAGCGCGTTGATGACCGCGGGCTGCTTGCCGGCGCGGTAAAGCGTCTGCTTGATCGCCACCACATCGGGGTCCGCCGCGGCCTGGCCGAGGAAGGCGAGGACGACGTCGAAGCTCTCATAGGGGTGGTGGACGACGATGTCCTTGGCGCGGATCGCCGCGAAGCAATCGCCGCCATATTCGCGGATCCGCTCGGGGAAGCGCGCGGCGAAGGGCGGGAACTTGAGGTCGGGCCGGTCCTCGTCGACCAGCTTGGCGAGGTCGCCGATGCCGATGAAGCCGCCGGTCTCGGTGAGCACCGCTTCGCTGCCGCCCAGCTCCTCGAGCAACACGTCCTCGATCGCCGGGTCGATCCCCTCCTCCATCTCGAGGCGGATCACTCGGCCTCGCCGCCGGCGCTTGATCGCGCTGCGGAAGGTCATCACCAGGTCCTCGGCCTCTTCCTCGATCTCGATGTCGCTGTCGCGCAGCACGCGGAAGGCGGCCGAGCCGAGCACGTCATAGCCGGGGAAGAGCAGGTAGGAGAAATGCTTGAGCAGCGTCTCGACCGCGACATAGCGCGCGACCTTGCCCGGCAGGCGGACGAAGCGCGGCATCGTCGTCGGGAGCAGCACCAGCTCGCGGATCGGCGTCTTGTCAGACCGGCGGACGAGATCGAAGATCACGCTCGCCCCCTGGTTGGGGATGAACGGGAAGGGATGCGCCGGGTCGAGCGCCTGCGGCGTCAGGATCGGGAAGATCTGGTCGCGGAAATGCTCCTCGAGCCATTCCTCGGTCTTGCCGCCGATCGCGCCGCTGTCGAGCACCTCGATTCCCGCGTCGGCCAGATCGGTGCGGATGTCGGTCCACACCTGTTGCTGGCTGTCGGCAAGATCGCCCGCCTCTTCGGTGATCGCCTCGAGCTGCTGGCCGGGCGTGAGCCCGTCGGCCGAGCGCGTATCGATCTGCTGGAGCTCCTGCCCCTTGAGGCCCGCGACGCGGACCATGAAGAACTCGTCGAAGTTCGACCCCGAGATCGACAGGAAGCGCAGCCGCTCGAGCAGCGGGTGCGCGCGATTGCACGCTTCCTCGAGCACGCGGCGGTTGAAGGCGAGCCACGAGAGCTCGCGGTTGAAATAGCGCTCGGTCGCCGGGTCGGCGGCGAACGGGTCGTTGTCGGCTTGCGCATTCGCGGGTCGAGTCGTCATGCCTCGCTCTCGGAATCGGGCAGCAGGCCCGCCTTGACCAATGTGGCCCGCGCCGGCCTGATCGACAAGCTCGGCGCGCGCCGCTCCAGGGCGTCCGCTTCGATCGCATCCACGACTCGGACGAGCGCGAGATGGCTGCGTTCGATCCGCGCCGCAAGCCACTCGATGAGGTTGGGCGGCGCGACGAGCAAGCGGCGTTCGAAGAGGCGCGCGAGCAGCATGCGGATCAGCGCATCGTCGGGCGCCTCGAGCGTCAGCACCGGCGTCGCCGCGAGCCGCGAGCGCAGGTCGGGGAGCTTGACCGTCCAGGCGGGCGGCGCGGCATCGGCGACGATCAGGATCGGCTTGTGCTCGGCTTGCGCACGGTTCCAGGCGTGGAAGATCTCGGCCTCGCTCGCCAGCTCGGCATCGTCGACCATCGTCCCGCCGGTCTTCGCCGAGAAGATCCGCGCGAGCAGGCTGCGGCCGGACTTGCGCGGGCCGACGAGCAGCCCGGCCATCACCGGCCAGGTCGCCCAGCGTTCGAGATGCTGGACCGCGCGGACATTCGAGTCGCTGACGAGAAACTCCGTCTCGCTCGTCTCGGGAACAACGAGCGGCAGGGGAAGCTGGATCATCCGCCGCCGTTGCCGCCGCCCGCAGGCGCGGGCGATTGTCCGCCGCCGCCGTTCCCGCCGCCGGGCCGCCGGATGCGGAGCACGCCGGCGCCTTCCTGAACGCTCCAGCCGCGCGCCTCAAGCGCCGAGCGGAGCGAGCCGATCGGCCCGTCGTAGCTCACGCGCATCACCGAGATGCCGCCAAGCGCGACGCTGGTCGTGGCCGAGGAACGCACGCCGGGGATGCCGCGCAGCGCGGCTTCGGACGCATCGAACGCGGCGTTGTTCGGGGTCTCGACCTGCACGGTGTAGGTCGCCGTCGCGGCGCTGCTCGCGCTGGCTTCGGGCGTGGGGGTCGCTTCGCCCTGCTCGTCGGTCGGGGTCTCTTCGGTCGCGACCGTCGACGCGCGATAGGCGAGCAGCGGGTCGGGCTTGAGCACGCCCTGGCTCAGTGCGGCCTCGAACAGCGAATTGATCCGCTTGACCCCGGTATCGAGCAGCGAATCGAGCCCGTCGGCGCTGTCGACGCGGAGCGAGAACTGGCCGATCCTCTGCTTGTCCGGGCCATGGCTGGCGATGAACGTGCCGACGATCGGGCCGCCGGGATAGTCGCGGCGCAGCTGCACCTCGGCCATCAGCACGTCGCTCGCGCCATATTGGTGGAGGATCGCGCGCCACCAGCCCCGTCCGCGCCGCGTGCTCTGCGCGGCGTTGAGCAGCAGCGCATCGGGGCCGGTGCCGCCGAGGCGGACATAGTCGATCGTGCTGCTGCCGAGGCGGAATCGCTTCCAGGCTTCGCGCCAGGCCGTGTTGTGCTCGAACGCTGTGCCGGTGCCGCCCGACCACAGGATCGGCAGGATCAGCATCGAGGGCGAGCGCACCACCTGTCCCGAGACGCCGAGGATCGGCGCGGCGCGGCCTCGGTCGAACAGCACGCCGAGGCGGGCGATGTAGCGCGTCGGGCCGAGCTGCTCCTGCTCGACGACGATGCCCGAGACGAGCGAATCGAGCGTCGAATCGGAGATCTGCGCGACATGGCCGGTGAGCTGGCGCGACAGCTTCTCCCAGCCCTTGCGCTGCGCGAGCCGCCAGCCGCCCTGGCGCGCGGCGTCGGCATTGTTGCCGCGCACGTCGACTTCGACGCCCGAGACTTCGAAGCTGTTGCCGTCGATCGCGGGGCCGTTGCTCGCGGCGGGCGCGCCGCCCTTGCCGCCCTGCGCGAGCAGCGACGCTCCGCTGCCGGCGAGTGCGAGCGCGGCCGCCAGGCCGATGATGAGCGATTTGCGCGCCAACCCCATGGCCGCGCTTTTGGCGTGGGGAGATGCCCCTGTAAACACCGCGTTGACAGCGCCGGGGTGACGAGCCCGCCGCTTGCCGCTAAGCGCGCGCCATGAGCGACCCAGAAACTCCCGAAAGCTACACCTACGCCCGGGCCGGCGTCTCGATCGCCGCGGGCAATGCGCTGGTCCGCGCGATCGGCCCGCTCGCGCGCTCGACGCGGCGCAAGGGCGCCGACGCCGACCTCGGCGGCTTCGGCGGCGTGTTCGACCTCAAGGCGTGCGGCTACAGCGATCCGCTGCTGATCGCTGCCAACGACGGCGTCGGCACCAAGCTCAAGCTCGCGATCGAGAGCGGCCGCCACGACGGCGTCGGCATCGACCTCGTCGCGATGTGCGCCAACGACCTCATCGTCCAGGGCGCCGAGCCGCTGTTCTTCCTCGACTATTACGCCACCGCCAGGCTCGACAACGCCGTCGCCGAGCGCGTGATCGCCGGGATCGCCGAGGGCTGCCGCCAGGCCGGCTGCGCGCTGATCGGCGGCGAGACCGCGGAGATGCCGGGGATGTACGCCGAGGGCGACTATGACCTCGCCGGCTTCTGCGTCGGCGCGGTCGAGCGCGAGCGGCTGCTCGACGGCAGCCAGGTCGCGCCGGGCGACGTGATCCTCGGCCTCGCCTCGTCGGGGGTGCATTCGAACGGCTTCTCGCTCGTTCGCCGCCTCGCCTCGGACAAGGGCTGGAAGCTCGACCGCCCCGCCCTGTTCGACGCCGAGGTGCTGCTGATCGACGCGCTGATGGCGCCGACGCGCATCTATGTGAAGCCGTTGCTGCCGCTGGTGCAGGCTGGCGCCATCCACGGACTTGCCCACATCACCGGCGGCGGGCTGCTCGAGAATATCCCGCGCGTGCTGGGGCCGAATTGCCACGCCTTCGTCGACGCCGATGCCTGGGAACAGCCGCGGCTGATGGCGTTCCTCCAGGCGCAGGGCAATATCGAGCCCGAGGAGATGGCGCGGACCTTCAACTGCGGGATCGGCATGGCGGCGATCGTCGCGCCCGAAAAGGTGACTGCAGTCACCGCGGCGCTCGAGGCCGCCGGCGAGACCGTCCATCGCATCGGCGAGGTCCGTGAGGGCAAGCGCGGCTGCACCGTCTCGGGCGGGGACGAAACGTGGAGCGCGCGTGCGAGCTGGTCGGCGACGCATGACGCGTAGCAAGCTCGGAATCCTGATCTCGGGCCGCGGCTCGAACATGATGTCGCTGGTCGAGGCGTCGCGCGCGGCGGACGCTGGCTATGACGTGGTGCTCGTCGCGACCGACAAGCCGGAAGCGCCGGGACTCGCCTGGGCGAAGGAGCAAGGCGTCGCCACCTTCGCGCAATCGCCCAAGGGCATGCCCAAGGCGGAGTATGAGGCAAGGATCGACGCGGCGCTGCGCGAGGCAGAGGCCGAGGCGATCGCGCTCGCGGGGTACATGCGGCTGCTCTCGGACGAGTTCGTCGCGCGCTGGCGGGGCAAGGTGGTCAACATCCACCCCTCGCTGCTCCCCAAGTACAAGGGGCTCGATACCCATGCCCGCGCGATCGACGCGGGCGATGCCGTCGCGGGCTGCTCGGTGCATGTCGTCACCGAAGAGCTCGACGGGGGCGAGGTGCTGGGCCAGGCCGAAGTGCCGATCCTCGCGGGCGATACGCCCGAATCGCTTGCCGAACGCGTGCTGGAGGCCGAGCATCGCCTCTATCCGCAGGTCCTCTCGGAGTGGCTATGCCGATGAGCCCCGACTCCGCCGCGTTCCTCGCGAAGATCCGTGAGATCGCGCTCGCGCTTCCCGAGACCGAGGAGCGCCCGAGCCACGGCCAGGCGACCTTCTTCGCCGGCGGCAAGATGTTCGCCCAGTTCCGCGACGACCATCACGGCGACGACCGCACCGTGATCGTCGTGAAGGTCGGCGACGCCGAAACGCGGACGATGCTGATCGAGGCCGATCCCCAGCTCTACAGCCGCCCCGCCTATTTCCGCGCCGACTGGGTGTCGATCAATCTCGCCCCCCGTGCGCCCGATTGGGAGCATGTCGCCGGGCGGCTCAGGCAAAGCTGGTTGCTCGCGGCGCCGCCGAAGCTGCGCGCAACGCAGGCGTTCTGATGGGATATTCCGTGCCCTCCGCGCGTTCGGCCGGAAATCATGGAACAACAACCTCACCCGATCGAACCGTCCGAAACTGCCGGTACCGCCAGCGCCGAAGAGGGAGTCGTGATGCTCGACGGCCCCAACGGCGTCGCCGTCGCGATGACGCCCGAATGCGCAACGCAGACCGCCGAAAGCCTGCTCGCGGCCGCCGAGACGGCGCGCCGCCAGCCGCATTAGGGCGCGCGATCCCTTGACCGCCGCGCCGCGACCCCGGCATGGCTGAGGTGCGATGATCAAGGTCGCCAGCTACAACATGCGCAAGTCGATCGGCACCGACCGGCGCCGCAGCCCCGAGCGCACGCTCCAGGTGCTGAACGAGATCGGCGCCGACGTGATCGCGCTGCAGGAGGCCGACCGGCGCTTCGGCGCGCGCAGCGCGGTGCTGACCCAGCACCTCCTCGCCGAGCACAGTCCGTGGAAGCCCGTCCCCGTCGCGCTGCGGGCGGCGAGCATGGGCTGGCACGGCAATGCGCTGCTCGTGCGCAAGGACGCGCAGATCCTCGACTGCGAGGCGATCCACCTGCCCGCGCTCGAGCCGCGCGGCGCGGTGATGGCGGATCTTCGCATCGGTGGGCAGACGCTCCGCGTCGTCGGCATGCACCTCGATCTCTCGGGGTTGTGGCGGCGGCGCCAGGCGCATGCGATCATCGCGCACCTCCACGCGAGCACGCGCCAGCACCCGACCGTGCTGATGGGCGACCTCAACGACTGGAGCAACCAGTCGGGCTGCCTCAGGGATTTCGGCAATCACTTCGTCTTCGCCGCCACCGGCCGCAGCTTCCATGCCCGCCGGCCGGTGGCACGGCTCGACCGGATCATGGCGAGCCGCGACCTGCGCATCGCAGATTGCGGCGTGCATGAGTCGCCCGCCTCGCGTACGGCATCGGATCACTTGCCCGTCTGGGCCAAGATAGAACGTGCCTGAGAGGAAGAATGCCGCCCATTAGGGAGAAGGAGCTGCGGCTCGCGCTGGTCTGCTATGGGGGGATCAGCCTCGCCGTCTACATGCACGGCATCACCAAGGAGATCTGGCGGCTGGCCTGCGCGAGCCGCGCCTTCCGCGAGCATATGGCGGTGCCGAGCGGCAGCGAAGGCGTCTATCGCGCGCTGCTCGACGAGATCGAGGAGAAGACCGGCGTGCGGCTGCGCGTGCTCGTCGACATCCTCGCGGGCGCGAGCGCGGGCGGGATCAACGCGGTGTTCCTCGCCCAGGCGATCGCCACCGGCCAGTCGCTCGATCCGCTGACCAGGCTCTGGCTCGACCATGCCGATGTCGAGGCGCTGCTTGCCCCCAGCCAGGCGCCGTCGCACCGCTTTGCCAAGATCTGGGCGACGCCGATCGCCTGGATGGTCGCGCAGCGCAGCAAGACGATCGAGGAGACGGTGGAGGCAGCAGCGCGCGACGAGGTGCGCCGCAAGCTCGAGAAGTTCGTCCGCTCGCGCTGGTTCGAGCCGCCGTTCGGGGGCAAGCAGCTCACCCACACGCTGCTCGACGCGCTCGAGGCGATGGCAGCGGCGCCTGCCGGCCCGCGGCTGCTGCCCGAGGGCCAGCCGCTCGACCTGTTCGTCACCGTCACCGATTTCCGCGGCCATCCCGAGACGCTGCGGCTCAACACACCGCCGCAAGTCGTCGAGCAGGAGCATCGCCTGGTCTTCGCGTTCAACGAGAACGGCACGGGGCCGCTCGGCCACCCGGTCGAGCTCGCCTTCGCCGCGCGCTCGACCTCGAGCTTTCCCGGCGCGTTCCCGCCCGCGACGCTCGCCGAGTTCGACGAGGCGGTCACCGAGCGCAAGATGCACTGGCCGGGGCGCGATGCCTTCCTCGAGCATGTCCTCCCCCAGCAATGGGCGGACAACCGCGCCGACAAGGCGGTGCTGATCGACGGCTCGGTGCTCGCCAATGCCCCCTTCGGCCCGGCGATCGACGCGCTCAGGGAACGCCCGGCGCGCCGCCAGGTCGACCGGCGCTTCGTGTTCATCGATCCGGTGCCCAACCACCGCTTCGACTTCTACGGGCCGCAGAACGAGAAGCCGGGCTTCTTCCAGACCATCATCGGCGCGCTCTCCGAGCTGCCGCGCCAGCAGCCGATCCGCGACAATCTCGACGCGATCGCCAAGCGCTCGGACCGGATCGAGCGGATGCTGGGCATCATCGCCGAGATCCGCGCCGATGTGGAGACGCAGGTCGAATCGCTGTTCGGCTACACGCTGTTCCTCGACTATCCGACGCCGAAGCGCCTCTCCGCCTGGCGCCGCCGCGCGCAGGTCGCCGCCGCGGCCAAGGCGGGCTATGGCCACACCGCCTATGGCCTGCTCAAGGTCGGCGGCGCGATCGACCGGATCAGCGCGCTGCTCTACACGATCGGCGACCATTACAGCCCCGAGCGGCTGCGCCAGATCCGCGCGACGGTCGAGAAGACGGTGCATGCGCGCGGCTGCGACGAGTTCGGCGCGACTCAGTCGAACGGCGCGAGCCCGGCGACGCTCGAGTTCCTCCGCGCGCACGACCTGGGGTTCCGCATCCGCCGCCTCAGGATGATCGCACGGCGGCTGAGCGAGCTCGAGCAGGAGAGCGGCGCGGGCGGGCTGATGGCGATGCGCGAGGCAGTGTACGAATCGCTCGCCGCCTATCTCGAATGCAAGCGCACCGGCCCGTTCCAGGACCTGCGCGCCCGCGTTCGCGCGATGACCGACGATGCCGGCCCGCTGCTCGACGAACTGGCCCAGCGCATGGCGCTGAAGGCGCTCGACGCGCGCACCGACACGCGGCTCTCCGAGGGATTCAGCACCTTGTCCAAGGAGCATCGCCGCCCGATGCTGCTCGCGCATCTGGGCTTCCCGTTCTTCGACATCGCCACCTTGCCGATCCTCCAGGGCGAGGGCGTCGACGAGTTTGACCCGATCCGCGTCGATCGCATCGCCCCCGACGACGCCGCCTCGATCCGCGCGGGCGGACCCGAACGGACGCTGAAGGGGATCCAGTTCAACAATTTCGGCGCCTTCTTCAGCCGCGCCTATCGCGAGAACGACTATCTCTGGGGACGCCTGCACGGCGCGGAGCGGGTGATCGATATCGTGTTGTCGACGCTGGAGGAGGGTTTCCCGCCGGCGCGGGTGGCCGAGCTGAAGCGCGCGGCGTTCCGGGCAATCCTCGACGAGGAAGAGGCGCGGCTGACGGCGATCCCGGGACTGTTCGCAGAGCTGCGAGCGGAGATCGGGTGACCGGCCCTGCTCACGTGAATCGTCACCCGGGCGAAAGCCGGAACCCAGGGCCACGAGGGATTCCTGTTGCAACCCTGGGTCCCGGCGTTCGCCGGGATGACCGTTTAGGGATAGCCGGATTGAGCTTCGCCCCACATCGCCCTACAACCCCGTCCATGCGACCGCGAGCGATCCCCCCATGCGTTTCCTGAAGGTGCTGTTCTGGCTGCTGCTGGGCGGTCTCGTCGCGGCATTCGTCATTTACAATGGCGACCAGCGTGTCGCCATCCGGCTGTGGGGCGGGCTCGTCGCCGACTTCAGCCTGCCCTTCCTGCTGATCCTCGTGTTCCTCGCCGGCTTCGTGCCGATGCTGCTCGCCTATCACGCGCTGCGCTGGCGGACGCGCGAGCGTTTCTCGGGGCTCGAACGCGCGCTCGCCGACCTGCGCGCCGTCTCGCCGGTGCCCGAGCCCTCGCCCGACGCCGCGCCGATCGAGCCCTACCGCCCCTCGCCCGCTCCGCCGCTGCTGGCGGAGGGCGCATGAGCTCGCGGATCTTCGTCGCGCTCGACACGCCCGACATCGAGCGCGCCAAGGCCATCGCCACCCGGGTCCGCGCCCATGTCGGCGGGATCAAGCTGGGCCTCGAATTCTTCATGGCCAACGGCCGCCACGGCGTTCACGAGATGGCCGACATCGGCCTGCCGATCTTCCTCGACCTCAAGTTTCACGACATCCCCAACACCGTCGCCAAGGCGGTGCAGGCGCTGCGCCCGCTCGAGCCGGCGATCATCACCGTCCACGCCGCCGGCGGGCGCGCGATGCTCGAGGACGCCAAGGCCGCCGCGCCGATGGGCACCAAGGTCGTGGCAGTGACGATGCTCACCAGCCTCGACGGCGACGACATGGTTTCGATCGGCCTCGAGCCCGATCCGCACGAACAGGTGATGCGTCTGGCCGAGCTTGCCAAGTCGGCGGGCGTCGACGGCATCGTCTGCTCGGGCGAGGAAGTGAAGGCGGCGCATTCGGTGTGGAAGGAAGGCTTCTTCGTCGTCCCCGGCGTCCGTCCCGCCGACGGCCATATCGGCGACCAGAAGCGCGTCGTCACCCCGCGCGCGGCGCTCGACGCCGGCGCCTCGATCCTCGTCGTCGGCCGCCCGATCACCCAGGCGCAGGACCCCGACATGGCCGCGCGCGAGATCGAAGCGACGCTGTAAGGCCCTTCGGCATGACCCTTGCCATCCGCCCCGCCACACCCGCAGACCTGCCCGCGCTCCATCCCGTGATCGAGCGCGCCTATCGCGGCGAGAGCGCGCGGCTCGGCTGGACGCACGAGGCCGACCTGATCATCGAAGGCGAGCGCACCGACCTGGCGACGCTCCAGGGCATCGTCGCCGATCCGCAGTCGCGCCTGCTCGTCGCGCTCTACGGCGGGGCGGTGATTGGTTGCGTCCATGTCCAGGCCAAGGGCGACGGACTCGCCTATCTCGGGCTGCTCTGCATCGAGCCGACGCTCCAGGCCAATGGGCTTGGCCGCCAGCTGGTCGACGCCGCCGAGACGACCGCGCGCGACATCCTCGGCTGCGCGGAAATCGAGATGACCGTGATCGACCGCCGCAGCGAGCTGCTCGCCTGGTACGAGCGCCGCGGCTATGCCCGCACCGGCGAGCAGCGCGACTTCCCGATCGAGCTCGATCCGCCGCTGTTCATGGCGGTGCTGGCCAAGCCGCTGGTCTAGCGCCTAAGGGGCGCTCACCATGCGAGTCTCGGCCAAGATCTGCGGCATCACCACGCCCGAAGCGCTCGACGCGGCGCTGAAGGGCGGCGCGAGCCATGTCGGCTTCGTCTTCTTCCCGCCCTCGCCGCGGCATCTTTCCTTCGATCGCGCGCGGGCGCTGGCGGCGCGCGTGCCCGATCATGTCGGCAAGGTCGGCGTGTTCGTCGATCCCGACAACGCGCTGGTCGAAGCTGCCAGGGAAGCCGCGGGGCTGCGCCATCTCCAGCTCCACGGCACCGAGTTCACCCGCATCGCCGAGCTCAATGCCCGGCCGGGGAACAGCATCTGGGCCGCGGTGCCGGTGCGCCGCGCCTCGGACCTCGACGAAGGCGCGCGCTACGCCGCCATCCCGGTCGACCGCATCCTCTACGACGCCAAGACCCCCGACGGCGCGCTGCTCCCCGGCGGCATGGGGCTGCGCTTCGACTGGGAGATGCTGCGCGGCTATCGCCACCCGTGCGACTGGGCGCTCGCCGGCGGGCTCACGCCCGAGAATGTCGCGCCCGCGATCCAGGTCACCGGCGCGCGGATGGTCGACGTCTCCTCGGGCGTCGAAAGCGCGCCGGGCGTCAAGGATGTGGACAAGATCGCCGCATTCCTTAAAGCGGTCGCTCTCTCATGAACGCGCCCAATTCCTATCGCGCCCAGCCTGACGAGCGTGGGCATTTCGGCCAGTTCGGCGGCCGTTTCGTCGCCGAGACGCTGATGCCGCTGATCCTCGACCTCGAGCGCCATTACCGCGCCGCCAAGGCCGATCCGGCGTTCCAGGCCGAGTTCGACGGGCTGATGAAACACTATGTCGGCCGCCCGAGCCCGCTCTATTTCGCCGAGCGGCTGACCGAGCATTACCGACAGGGCGCCGCCTCCGGCATGGGCGCGAAGATCTATTTCAAGCGCGAGGAACTGAACCACACCGGCGCGCACAAGATCAACAATTGCATCGGCCAGATCCTGCTCGCGCGGCGCATGGGCAAGACACGGATCATCGCCGAGACCGGCGCGGGCCAGCATGGCGTCGCCACTGCCACCGTCGCGGCGCGCTTCGGCCTGCCCTGCACGATCTTCATGGGCGCGCGCGACATCGAGCGGCAGCAGCCCAACGTGTTCCGGATGAAGCTGCTCGGCGCCGAGGTCCGCCCGGTCACCTCGGGCGCGCAGACGCTCAAGGACGCAATGAACGAAGCGCTTCGCGACTGGGTCGCGACCGTTCACGACACCTTCTACATCATCGGCACCGCCGCCGGCCCGCATCCCTATCCCGAGCTGGTCCGCGACTTCCAGTCGGTGATCGGCAGCGAAGCCAAGGCGCAGCTCCACGAAGCCGAGGGGCGCCTCCCCGACCTGCTGATCGCCGCGGTCGGCGGCGGGTCGAACGCGATCGGGCTGTTCCATCCCTTCCTCGACGATCCGGGCGTGGCGATGCTCGGCATCGAAGCGGCGGGGCACGGCATCGAGACCGGCGAGCATGCCGCGAGCCTCACCGGCGGCGCGCCGGGCATCCTCCACGGCAACCGCACTTACCTGCTCCAGGACGAGGACGGCCAGATCACCGAGGCGCATTCGATCTCGGCGGGGCTCGACTATCCCGGCATCGGCCCCGAGCATAGCTGGCTGCACGAGAGCGGCCGCGTCGACTATGCGCCGGTGACCGATCGGCAGGCGCTCGATGCCTTCCAGCTCTGCTGCCGGCTCGAGGGCATCATCCCCGCGCTCGAAAGCTCGCACGCGCTCGCAGCTTTGGAGTATAAGGCCCGGGAAATGCACGCAGGCAAGATCATCATCGTCAACGTCTCGGGCCGCGGCGACAAGGACATCTATACCGTCGCCGAAGCGCTGGGAGCGACGATATGAAGCGCGACTGGTGGTGGTTCTGGGGGGCGCTGATCCCCGCCGCGATTCTCGCCATCGGTCTGGCGGCTGCCTTCCAGTCGCTCGAACTGGGCGAGACGGCGACGATGTGGGCCTTCATGCTGACGTTCGCCGTCGTTCCGTTCGCCGTCCTCTGCCTGCGCAACCGGGCGAGCGTCCGGAAGATCCGCAACGCAGGCGGCAATATCGAGATGCTGATTCGCCCCTGGGATGCGCTCAAGCGGGCGGCGGTCATGTTCCCGATGATGATTGGCCTGCATCTGCTGTTCTGGCTGGTCTTCCCGATCGCGCCGAGCGACTGGGGAAGAGTCGTGGTGCAGAGCGCCGTCATGTCGTTCGCCATCGCCATCGGCCTCACCGAATATCGGAGGACCGCATGAGCCGCCGCCCCAACGGCAACGGCTTCGACGACCCGCGGGTCGTCCCCTTTCGCCGTCCGGCGCCGAAGAAGCCCAAGCGACCGCTGGGCAGCGGGTGGCAGCGCGTCGTCGGGCTGTTCCTTGGCTCGCTCGCGCTGGCGTTCGTGCTCGGCCTGCTGCTCAACTGGAGCGACTTCTCGCTCGCCGGCCTGATCGTCCCCCTCGCCTTCGCGGTGGTGATCACGGTTACCGACATGATCCAGCGGAGGCGCGGATGAGCGACCGCCTCGCCAAGGGCTTCCCCGCCGATCGGGCGGCATTGGTCGCCTTCGTCACCGCGGGCGACGGCGACACCGCCTCGGTGCTCGACGCGCTGGTCGAGGGTGGCGCCGATGTGATCGAGCTCGGCATGCCCTTCACCGATCCGATGGCCGACGGCCCGGCGATCCAGGCCGCCAACCTGCGCAGCCTCGCCGCGGGCACGCGCACGAGGGATGTGCTCGCGATTGCCGCCGGCTTTCGCGCGCGCCACCCGCAAGTGCCGCTCGTGCTGATGGGCTATGCCAACACGATGACGCGCCCCACGCCCGAAGCCTTCGCCCGGGCGGCGGCGGAAGCCGGCGTCGACGGCGCGATCATCGTCGACATTCCGCCCGAGGAAGCCGACGAGCTCATCCCCTTCGGCAGCCACGGCATCGCCGTGATCCGCCTCGCCACCCCCACCACCGACGCGGCGCGGCTGCCCGCGGTGCTCGAGGGCGCGTCGGGGTTCCTCTATTACGTCTCGGTCGCCGGGATCACCGGCCTCCAGCAAGCCGCGCAGGGCTCGATCGAGGACGCCGTCGCGCGGCTCAAGACCGCGACCGACCTGCCCGTCGCGGTCGGCTTCGGCATCCGCACGCCCGAGCAGGCCGCCGCGGTCGCGCGCGTCGCCGACGGCGTGGTGGTCGGCTCGGCGATCGTCGACCTGGTCGGCAAGCACGGCGGGGATGCGGCGGCGCCGGTCCGCGCCTATATCGCATCGCTCAAGTCGGCCATCGCCGCCGCACGCAAGGAAGTCGTATGACCTGGCTCAGCCGCGTCCGCAACGCGCTCTCGTTCGTCACCACCAAGCCGACCGAGTCGCCCGACAATCTCTGGCACAAGTGCAAGGGCTGCGGGCAGATGGTGTTCACCAAGGAACTGCTCGAGAACCAGAGCGTCTGCCCGCATTGCGACTTCCACGAGCGGATCGGCGCCAAGGCGCGGTTCGACGCGCTGTTCGACGACGGTACCTATACGATCCTCCCCAACCCCAAGGTGACCGAGGATCCGCTCAAGTTCCGCGATTCCAAGCCCTATGCCGCGCGGATCAAGGCCGCGCGCACCGAGACCGGACAGCAGGACGCGTTCCTCAACGCCTCGGGCACGATCCTTGGCCGCAGGGCCGTGATCGGCGTGCAGGACTTCGCCTTCATGGGCGGATCGATGGGCCAGGCGGTGGGCGAGGCATTCATCGCCGGCGTCGAGGCGGCGATCGGCGCGCGGGCGCCCTACATCGTCTTCACGGCTTCGGGCGGCGCGCGGATGCAGGAGGGCGTGCTGAGCCTGATGCAGATGCCGCGCACCACCGTGGCGATCGAGATGCTCCACGATGCCGGCCTGCCCTATATCGTCGTGCTCACCGACCCCACCTCGGGCGGCGTGATGGCGGCCTATGCGATGCTGGGCGACGTCCAGATCGCCGAGCCGCGCGCGACGCTGGCCTTCACCGGCCGCCGCGTGATCGAGAACACGATCCGCGAGAAGCTGCCCGACGATTTCCAGACCAGCGAATATTATCGCGAGCATGGCCTCGTCGACATGATCACGCACCGCAAGGCGCTGCGCGAGACGCTCGGCCAGCTGATCGGGCTGCTCTGCGAAGGCAAGAAAGCCGCCTGACCGGCGCGCCCTTGCTCCACCGATGGCCGATTTCGCCCGCTCCGCCGATCCCGCGGTCCAGCGCCAGCTCGACCGGCTCGCCGCGCTCGGCCCGGGCGCGGACATCCTCGGGCTCGAGCGGATCACGCGGCTGCTCGAGCGGATCGGCAACCCGCACCTGAGCCTGCCGCCGGTGCTCCATGTCGCGGGCACCAACGGCAAGGGTTCCACCTGCGCCTTCCTGCGCGCCGCGATCGAGAGCGCGGGGATGCAGGTCCATGTCTATTCGAGCCCGCACCTCGTGCGCTTCAACGAGCGCATCCGCCTCGCCGGCAAGCTGATCGAGGACGCCCAGCTCGCGCCGCTGCTCGAGGAAGTGCTCGACGCGGGTGGCGACATCGGGGCCAGCTTCTTCGAAGTCACCACCGCCGCGGCCTTCCTCGCCTTCGCGCGGACGCCGGCGCATGCCTGCATCGTCGAGGTCGGCCTGGGCGGGCGGCTCGACGCGACCAACGTCATTCCCAGTCCCGTGGCGACCGGCATCGCCCAGCTTGGCATCGACCACCAGGCGTTCCTCGGCGATACGATCGAAGCGATCGCCGCCGAGAAGGCCGGCATCGCCAAGCGCGGCGTCTATCTGATGACGATGCGCTACCCCGAGAGCGTCGCCGCGCGCGTCGCCGAAGCGGCTGCCCAGGCCGGCGCGCCGCTGATGGCCGAAGGCAGCGCCTGGCGCTGGCTCGTCCGCGACGGCCAGCTCCGCTACACCGATGCGCGCGGCACGATCACCACGCCGCTGCCCGCGCTCGCCGGGCCGCACCAGCCGGCGAACCTCGCGCTGGCCATCGCGATGCTGCGCTTCAACCCGGTGATCCGCCTGGCGAACGAAGCGTTCACTGCCGCCGCGCTCGGCGCGCGTTGGCCCGCGCGGATGCAGCGGCTCTCACCGGGGCCGCTCACCGCCTATCTGCCCGGCGACGTCGAGCTCTGGCTCGACGGCGGCCATAATGCCGCTGCCGGGGAAGCGGTGGCGCGCGCCTTGGCGGAAATCCGCGACGGTCGCGACTGTCACCTCGTGCTGGGGATGCTCGCGAACAAGGACCCGGAGGGGCTGCTGGCGCCGCTCGCCGGGCAGCTGGCTTCGGTCACCACAGTGCCGATTCCCGATCACGAGCACCACGCGCCCGCCGATCTCGCCGCGCGCGCCTCGGCCCTGGGCGTGCCGGTCACGGGAACGGAGGTCGATGTCGAATCGGCACTGCTCGACATCGGTAATCGCGTCGCCGGCGACGGCCGCCCGCCGATCGTGCTGATCCTGGGCTCGCTCTATCTCGCCGGCGAAGTCCTCCAGGCGAACGACGAACTACCGGGCTGAGCTCCCCTCTCCCCAACGCTACGATCGTCATCCCGGCGAAAGCCGGGGACCCACGGTTATAGAGGACATCGCTCGCGGCCCTGGGTCCCGGCTTTCGCCGGGATGACGGTTGTTTGTGGGCGGCGAGGTCCTCGAAATCCCGAATCGCACTTATTGCGATTGACTATCAATAGCGAACCCACGAGGATGGTCGGACTGCGTACCAGCGGAGTCGTTCATGCCCCCCTCGCTCACTCATGCCCTGCCCGCGATCCAGCCCGAGGACGCCGGCGCGCGGCTGTTCCTGTTCGGCGTCCGTCAGATGGGCGCGCACGGCCTACAGGACGCCGCGGCGGCGCACGCCTTCATCACCGCCTTCGGCAAGTCCTTCCGCCGCCCGCTGGTGCTGATGCGGCTGCTCGTGCAGGAACTCTCCACCGCCTCCGCCCAGCCGATCCAGATCGCGCCCTGGTGCTGCCGGCGGATGACCGGCCCCGAGGCGGCGCTGCTGGGTGCCGTGGGCCATGCGCGCCACAATCGGCGCGCGGCCGCCTATCTCCTCGCGGACATGCTCGGCGTCGGCGATGCGGGCATCGCGGTCGGCCCCCTCGCCGCGGCGACGGCAGTGGCGCAAGCCTTCGCGGACTATGGGCTGCCACTGGAGGGAGCGATGTCCGGCGCGTCTGACGAGATATGGCCGGGCAACGTCAGCCCCGAGAGCTTCCAGCCCAACCCGTAGCGCCGGAAGGTCAGCGCCGCGCCGCCCGGTGCAGGATCGACGAGGCGGAACTGGTTCGGCCCCTCGTAGCGCATCCGCATCCGATCGGCCTGGATCGCCGGGCCCTTGAGCCCGATCGCCGAAGTGACCGGCGATGAGACGAACATCAGCCGCACGCCCTCGGGCCGCGCGAACACTTCGACCGCCCCGCGCGCCAGCGCACCGCGCACGATCCGCCCGACTGCGCTCGCCGGCGTGCTCCCGCGCAGCCGGATCGCGTACTGATGGCGCAGGTCATGCCGCAGCGCTGGATAGTCGACATAGGCCGAGAGCGCCTTGACGTCGGACGCCTCGGCGGCGGTCTTCATTTGCCACAGGGTCCACCAGGGCGACCCGAAATACCAGCCCGCTCCCGCCACCGCCGCGACCAGCAGGAGCGCGGCAATCATACGCTTCACGACCAATTCCTTCGTTCAGCCCGCGGGCTTCGCTTCCGCGGGTTCCTCGGTCCCCGCCGTGCCGATCGAGCGATCGACCAGGCCCGTACGCATCATCCACCAGAACAGGAATACGCCGGGCAGCGCGATCACGGTGGTGAAGAGGTAGAAGTTCACGAAGCCGAACGCTTCGACCATCGCGCCCGCGGTCGTCCCGGTGATCAGCCGCCCGACGATGCTCGCCGCCGCCGAGATCAGCGCATATTGCGCCGCGGTATAGCGCAAATTGGTGAGCGCCGAGAAATAGGCGATCACGGTCACGCCGCCGATGCCGCTCGCGAAATTCTCGAAGCCCTGCGCGCCGGCCATCGCCAGATTGTCGTGACCGATCGCCGCCAGCCCCGCGAAGCTCGCATTCGAGACCGCCATCAGCACGAGGCTGAGCAGCACCGATCGCTTCATCCCGATCCGCGCATAGAGCGCGCCGCCCGCGAAGATGCCGAGCAGATAGGCCCAGAAGCCCACGCCGATGTCGTAGAGCGCGATCTCGTCGTTCGAATAGCCGAGGTCGTTGTAGAGAAGCCGCACGGTCAACTGGCCCAGGGTGTCGCCGATCTTGTGGATCAGGATGAACAGCAGCACGAGCCAGGCGCCCTGCCGCCGGAAGAATTCGACGAAGGGCCCGACGATCGATTGGACGACTTCGCCCGCGCCGCGCCGCTCCTTGGGCTCCTGGTGCCGCTCGGGCTCGCCGAGGACCAGACCGGTGAGCATCGCCGGCAGCGCGAAGACCGCGCAGAGCGCATAGCCGACGGTCCAGCCCAGCCGCGCCGAGATCACCAGCGCGAGCGCGCCTGCCATCACCGAGCCGATGCGCCAGCCGTATTGCGTCATCCCCGAGCCGACGCCGAGCTGATAGGGCTTGAGCGTCTCGATGCGATAGGCATCGATGACGATGTCGTAGGTCGCGCCGGCGATGCCGACGAGGATCGCCGCGGTCACCGTCGCACTGAGGCTCGCCGCCGGGTCGACCAGCGCGAGGTTGAGCACAGCCGCCATCACCAGCACGCCCGCGAACAGCAGCCAGGAAACGCGCTGGCCGAGGCTGCCGATCAGCGGCAGCCGGACGCCCTCGACGATCCACGCCCAGAAGGGCTTGAGGTTGTACACGAGGAAGGCGAGCGTGAAGGCCGTGATCGTCTTCTTGTCGATCCCGCTCTGGGCGAGGCGGGTGGTGAGAGTCGCGCCGATCATGGCGTAGGGGAAGCCGGAGGAAACGCCGAGCATGAAGGCGGCGATCGTCTCCTTTTCGGTGTAGGGACGAACCGGTTCGAGCGCGCGTCGGAAGACGGGCAGCCGCGCGAGGAGCCCCAGGGCAACCACCACGGCGACGAATGCGCCGACCCACCATTCACTCATTCCGCTTGCCCCTCCTCGAAATCGCGCCGAAACTAGCGCGAAATACCAGGAAGGCCAGAGGAGAGGCATGAACGCGCGCACGCCCACCGAGGGCCAGCTCGCCCTGGCGCAGGTTCTGGCGCGGGGCGGCTCGCGGCCGGGTACGGCGATCAGCTATGTCGCGGCCAGCGCCTATACCGATCCCGAACGCTTCGCCGCCGAGCGGGACCGGATCTTCGCGCGCCGACCGCTGGTGATCGCCCCCTCCGCGCTGCTCCCCCAGCCCAACATGGCGGTGCCGCACGACGGCTTCGGCAAGCCGCTGCTCATCACGCGCGACAAGCATGGCGAAGCGCATGTCTTCCTCAACGTCTGCCGGCATCGCGGCACGCGGCTGGTGGAAGGCTGCGAGGCAGTGAAGGCGCCGCGGCTCGTCTGCCCCTATCACGCCTGGGCCTATGGCCTCGACGGGGCGCTGGCGGGCATCCCCCGCGCCGAAACCTTCCCCGGGCTCGACAAGGCAGCCTATGGCCTCAAGCGCCTCCCCACCCGCGAGGCGGGCGGGCTGATCTGGTTCGCCTTCGACGAGAGCGCGGACTTCGCCGAAGCCGAGACGCTCGCGCACGACTTCGAAGCGTTCGACCTCGGCGGCCAGCACCTCTTCCGCCGCCGCACCCACGACGTCGCGGCGAACTGGAAGCTGATCATGGACGCCTTCCTCGAGAGCTACCATGTCGCGCGGCTCCATTCGGCGACGATCGGGCCCTTCTTCAAGGACGGCGTGACCAGCGCCGACGCGATCGGCCCGCACCAGCGCTCGGCGGTGGGCCGCGCGGCTGACGATGCGACGCTCTCGTCACAGGACTGGGCGGTGCTGCGCGGGGCGATCACCTACACCTACCAGATGTTCCCGGCGACGGTGCTGATCGTCAGCCCCGACTATATCAACCTGATGGTGCTGATGCCCAAGGCGGCCGACCGCGTGCTCGTCGAGGACTTCATGCTGATCCCGGAGCCGCCCGCCACCGACAAGGCGCGCGACCATTGGGAGCGGAGCTGGACTCTGCTCGACGGCGGTGTCTTCGCGAGCGAGGACTTCCGCGCGGCGGAGCTGGGCCAGCAGGGCCTGGCGTCGGGCGCCGTGGCGCGGATCACGCTGGGGACACTCGAACAGGGCGTTCGGCATTTCCACGACGCGGTGGAGCGGGCGCTGGCTTAGCCGCACCAACCGCCGTCATCCCGGCGAAAGCCGGGACCCAGAGCCAAGCAGGACGTCGCTCGCGACCCTGGGTCCCGGCTTTCGCCGGGAGGACGACTTGTAGGTTGAAGTTGAATCAAGCCGCCTTGCGGAACAGGCTGAACCCCTGCGGCAGCTTCTTGGGCACCACCCCGTCGAGCACCGATTCGATCGCGTCGATCGCCGCGAGCAGGTCGCGCTGCGGATAGGGCTTGGCGAGGCAGCCGGCCGCCAGCGCCTGCGCTTCGCCCGGGCAGCTGCCGGTTACGAACAGCACGTGCATCTCCGCCGCATGCGCCGCGCGCGCCACGTCGATGCCGCTGCCGTCGGCCAGATGGAGGTCGAGCAGCACCAGGTCGATCCCCGGCTCGCGTGCGATGATCGCCAGGGCATCTGCGACGCGATCGAGCGTCGCGACGATGTCGAACCCCGCGTCGCGCAGGAAATGCTCGGTGTCGAACGCGACCAGCGCTTCGTCCTCGACGACCAGGACCCGCTCGATCCGCCGCTTCTTCCGCCGGAAAATCATCGCTTCGACGCTCACCCCAGGGCACGCAAACCGGGCTTTGCATCCGGCTCCAGGCCATTGTAACGCGCGGACCCTTTCTCGGGCGCAATTATTTTTTGGTGCGTCCCACACAATCGATATAGGACCGCCACGTGGCCCCGCCAGAACCCAAATCAAGCCCGGCTCCATCCGGCCAGGCGACCCAGCGCATCGCCAAGCTGCTCGCGCGCGCCGGCATCGCCTCGCGCCGCGAGATCGAGCGGATGATCGCCGAGGGCCGCGTCGCGATCGACGGCAAGGCGATCGATACCCCCGCCACCCTCCTGACCTCGCTCCGCGGCGTGACCGTCGACGGCAAGCCCGTCCAGGCGGCGGCGCCCGCGCGTCTGTTCCTCTACCACAAGCCCACCGGCCTGCTCGTCACCGAGCGCGACCCCAAGGGCCGCCCGACGATCTACGACAAGCTGCCGCGCGGCCTCCCCCGACTCGTCCCCGTCGGCCGGCTCGACCTGAACACCGAGGGGCTGTTGCTCCTCACCACCGACGGCGAGCTGAAGCGCCTGCTCGAGCTCCCCGCGACGGGTGTCGAGCGCAGCTACCGCGCGCGCACCTTCGGCAACGTCAGCCAGGAGCAGCTCGAGGCGCTGATCGAAGGCGTCGAGATCGAAGGCATCCGCTACGGCGCGATCGACGCCAATCTCGAGCGGCGCACGGGCGCTAACGCCTGGATCGAACTGACCCTCAAGGAAGGCAAGAACCGCGAAGTCCGCCGCGTGCTCGAGCATCTGGGGCTCCAGGTGAGCCGCTTGATCCGAACGCGCTACGGCCCCTTCGTGCTCGCCGACCTGCCGCCCGGGGCGATCGGTGAGGTCCGCCAGGCCGACGTCATCAACTTCCGCAAGGCACCGACGCGCGCCGACCGGCTGCTCGGGGTCGAACCGATTGGCGCGGAGAAGCCCAGGCCCGCGCCGGCTCCCGCTCCGACGGGCCGTCCCGCACGTCCGGCGGGGCCGGGCAAGGCCCGTCCTCCCCGCGCCGGCGTCGCCAAGCCGGCGCGTGCCGCGCGCGCCAAGGCATTCCGCGAACGGCAGGGCGAGGAAGCGGCGCCGGCGCAGCCCAAGCGCCCCGCGCGTCCCGCCGGCAAGCCCGCTCCGCGCGCGCGCTCGGCCGAGGACACGCCGCGCACCGACGCGCCTCGCCCGCGCAAGCCTGCGGGTCCGCGCTCGGGTCCCCGCCCCGGCTCGCGTCCGCCGCGCAAGGGCCCGCGTTCGTGAGGATCATCGCCGGCGACTGGCGCGGCCGCCCGCTCGCCGCGCCCAAGGGCGATGCCACTCGCCCCACTGCCGACCGCACCCGCGAGGCGCTGTTCTCGATGCTCGCCAGCCGGATCGGCAGCTTCGAGGGGCTGGCGGTCGCCGATCTCTTCGCCGGTTCGGGCGCGCTGGGGCTCGAGGCGCTGTCGCGCGGCGCGGCCTCGTGCCTGTTCGTCGAGCAGGACCGCGCGGCACTCGATGCGCTCAAGGCGAACATCGCCAAGCTGGGGGCCAAGGGGGCGGAGGTCCGCGCCGGCTCGGTGCTCGCACTCGGGCCCGCGGCCAAGCCGCTCGACCTGATCCTGATGGACCCGCCCTATGGCACCGGCGCCGGCTCGGTTGCGCTCGACAAGCTCGGGCGGCTCGGCTGGGCCGGCCCGGCGACCTGGGTCAGCGTCGAGACCGCCAAGGGCGAGGCCGTCGAGGTGCAGGGCTTCGAGGCCGAGGCGGTGCGCGTCCACGGCAAGGCGCAGCTCACGCTGCTGCGCGCTTCGCCTTCGCCAGCGTGAGCCCCAGCGCGCTGAGCACGCCCGCGGCGACGAGGTAATAGCCGACCGCGCTGATCCCGCCCTCGCGCACCAGGATCTCGGCGATGTAGGGCGTCAGCCCGCCGCCGATGATCCCGGCGACGTTGAACGTCACCGATACGCCGGTGTAGCGCACCCGCGCCGGAAACAGGCTCGGCAGCCAGCCGCCGATCGGGCCGTAGACGAAGCCCATCACGAACAGCCCCATCGCCAGCCAGGCGAAGAGCAGCGCAAGCGAGCCCGAATCGACGAAGGCGGGCATCGCGAGGCCGGTCGCGATCAGCGCCGCGAAGCCCCAGCCCAGCATCGTCCCGCCGCTCGTCCGGTCGGCGAGCTTGCCCGCGACGAGGATCCCCGCCGCCATGAACAGGATCGCGCCGAGCTCGACCGCGAGCAGCGTCTCGCGGTCGTATTTCAGCACCTTGGCGCCATAACCCATCATCCACACGGTGGTGATGTAGAAGAGCGCGAAGCACGCGACCGCGCCGGCGATGCCCGCAAGCGTGGGCTTGAGGTGGCCGCTGAGCAGCTCGCCCATCGGCACCTTGGGCGGCGGCTCCTTGGCAAGCGCTTCCTTGAATTCTGGCGTCTCGGTGATGCTCAGCCGCACCCACAGGCCGAAGCCGACCAGCACCGCGCTCAGCAGGAAGGGGATGCGCCAGCCCCAGTCGTGGAAGGCCTGGTCGCTCATCGAGGCGCCGAGGATCAGGAACAGGCCGTTCGCTGCGATGAACCCCACCGGCGCGCCGAGCGGCGGGAAGCTGCCGTACCAATAGGCCTTGCCCGGCGGCGCGTTCTCGACCGCGAGCAGGCTCGCCCCGCCCCATTCGCCGCCGAGGCCGAAGCCCTGGCCGAAGCGCAGCAGGCTCAGCAGCAGCGGCGCCATGACCCCCGCCATCGCATAGCCGGGGAGCAGGCCGATCAGCACGGTCGAGATGCCCATCAGCATCAGCGAGGCGACGAGTGTGGACTTGCGCCCCAGCCGGTCGCCGAAATGGCCGAAGGCGAGCCCGCCCAGCGGCCGCGCGAAGAAGGCGATGCTGAAGCTGCCATAGGAGGCCAGCAGCCGCAGCGCCGGGTCGGCCGCGGGGAAGAAGAGGTCGGGGAAGACCAGCGCCGCGGCGGTGCCGTAGATGTAGAAATCGTAGAATTCGACCGAGGTGCCCGTGAGGCTCGCGAAGAGGATGCGGCGGTGGCTCGCCGGATTCGTGCCAGTCATCATCCTGTCCCCTCGACCCGTCCCATTTTCATTTCGGCTACGCCGCCGTTCATCCGCGCGCAAGCTCGGCGCGATTAACGGCAGTTCATCCAGGGCCGCAACAAAGGGAGGCGGTGATGCAACGGGATTCGCGCGAGCGCATCGGCATCGCGGTGATGCTCGCGCTGGCGATCGGCCTGGCGATCGCCTGGTCCAATCCGGTCGCGCGCTTCAAGGCCGACTTGCGCGCCGACGCCAAGGGCTTCGCGTTCAGCCTCGAATATGCCGCGCGCCAGCTGGAGAATGTCCGGCACTGAGCGCCGGCGCTTACCCGATCGCGACCGGTAGAATGGGAACGAGAGAGGGGCGCGTCCGAACCTGACCGACGCGCCCTTCCCTGACCCTCTACCTTACCAGATGCGGACGCGCTTCTCGGGCGTCAGGAACAGCTTGGTGGCGGGATCCGGCGCATAGGCCGAATACCAGGGGTCGAGGTTGCGCACGACCCACGTGCGCTGCTCCGACGGGCTGTGCGGATCCGTGAGCAGACGCTGGCGCAGGTTCGCCTCGCGATAGTTGCGCCGCCACACCTGCGCCCAGCCGAGGTAGAAGCGCTGGTCGCCCGAATAGCCGTCGATCACCGGCGCCGGCTGGCCGCCGAGCGAGGTCTTGTACGCGTCATAGGCCACGGTCAGGCCGGCGAGGTCGGCGACATTCTCGCCGAGCGTCAGCGCGCCCTTCACATGCATGCCGGGCAGCGGCTCGTACTGGTCGTACTCGGCGACGAGCGCATCGGTGCGCGCCTTGAACGCCGCGACGTCCGCAGGGGTCCACCAGGCGGTGAGGCGTCCGCTACCGTCGTACTTGGCGCCCTGATCGTCGAAATGGTGGCTGAGCTCATGCCCGATCACCGCGCCGATGCCGCCGTAGTTCACCGCCGGATCGGCGTTGGGATCGAAGAACGGCGGCTGCAGGATCGCGGCGGGGAAGACGATCTCGACCATGCCGAAATTGGCATAGGCGTTCACCGTCATCGGGGTCATGCCCCATTCCCAGCGCTGGAGCGGCTTGCCGAGGTGCGCGAGATTGTCGCGGACGCCCCATTGGTTGGAACGCAGGTTGTTGCCGAAGGCGTCGCCCGCGACGATCTGGAGGTCCGAATAGTCCTTCCACTGGTCGGGATAGCCGATCTTCGGGCGGAACGAGGCGAGCTTGGCGTGCGCCTTCACCTTGGTCTCGGGCGACATCCAGTCGAGCTTGTCGATCCGGCGGTCCATCGCGGCGATGATGTTGCGCACCATCTCGTCCGCGGCCTTCTTGGTCTCGGGCGGGAAGAAGCGCGCGACATAGACCTTGGAGACTTCGTCCGACAGCGCATCGGTGGTGAAGTTCACCGCGCGCTTCCAGCGCACTTCCTGCTCCGGCGTGCCCGAGAGCGTGGTGCCGTAGAAGGCGAACTGCTCCTTGTCGAAGGCGCTCGGCAGCACATCGGCGAAATTGTCGAGGCTGCGGACCAGCAACTGGTCCTTGAGCACCGCGAGCGGCGTCGTCGCGACCAGCTTGGCGATCCCGGTCACCGCGCTCGGCTGCGCGACGATCACGCTGTCGACCGGGGCACCCATCGCCTTGAAATAACCCGCGAAGTCGAAGCCCGGCGCCTTCTTCTGCAATTCGGCGACGGTCATCTTGTTGTAGGTCTTGTCGGCGTCGCGGCTGTCGATCCGCGTCCAGCTGACCTGGGCGATCCTGGTCTCGAACGCAACGATCGCCTTGGCGCGCGCCGCGGCATTGGGCTCGCCGGCAAGCGTCAGCACCCTGGCGAGGTGCGCCTCATAGGCGACCTTGGTCTGGGCGAGCTTCTCGTCCTTCGACAGATAATAGTCGCGGTCGGGCATGCCGAGGCCCGACTGGCCGAGCCCCATCGCATAGACTTCGGGCTCCTTGTCGTCCTGGCCGACATAGGCGCCGAAGGGGCCGCCGACGCCGTTCATCCGCGCCTGGGCGATCAGCGCCGGATAGCCCGCCTTGCCCTTCAGCGCCTTGACCTGGTCGAGCCAGGGCTTGATCGGGGCGAGACCCTTGGCCTCGATCGCAGCGGTGTCGAGATAGGTCGCATAAGCGGTGCCGATCTTCGAGGCAGGATCGCCCTTGGCTTCCTCGAGGATCTGGTGGGTGCGGTCCTTCGACAGATCGTCGAGCAGGTTGAACGAACCATAGTTCGACTTGTCGGACGGAATGGCCGTGGTCTTGGCCCAGGTTCCGTTGGCGAAGGCATAAAAGTCGTCGCCCGGGGCGACGCCCTTGTCCATGCCGCTCTCGTCGAAGCCGAAGTTGCCATATTGCGGCCTGGGCTTGGGAGGCGGCGGCGGCGGAGTTGGCTCGGCGGCGACCGGCGTGGTTTCGACGACGGTGACCGGCGGGGGCGTGTCGTGGCTGGCGCACGAGGCGAGCAGCACGGGCACGAGGAAAGTCGAAGCAAGAAGCGGCAGGCGCATGAGTGTTCCTCGTAAGGAAGGCGAAGCGCGCGGTATTAACCCGGCGAGGGAACCCGTCAATCGAAGCGGCCGGCAAGGGACGAACCGCCCCGGCGGCGGGACGAGCTGGGGGGTGCTAGCCGCGCGCCCTGCGCCGCCGCTTCCACTTCGACGCGATCCACCAGCGCCAGGCGAGCGCGGTCACGGCATAGCCGAGCACGGTGAGCGCGAAGGTGATGGTGACGAGCCCCGTCGCCGTCGCCGGCCCGGCGTCGTTGAACAGCCACTCGCCCCAGCCGCGCTCAGCGGTCGCCTCGGACCCGCCGGGGTCGATGCCGAGCATCCAGCAACCGAGCCAATAGGCCGCGACCCAGAGCGGCGGGGTGGTGAAGGGATTGGTGACGAAGGTCGTCGCCGCCGCGGCGGGGATGTTGGCGCGCAGGGGGAGCGCGAGGATCGCGGAGGCGGGGATCTGCCCCATCGGCACGAGGATCCCCGTCACCATTCCCAGCGCGACTCCGCGCGGGACCGAGCGACGCGTGAAACGCCAAAGCGACGAATGGAGCACGCGGTCCGCGACGGGCCTCAGCCAGCGGTTCCCGGCGACGGAGTCGCGCGAAGGGATCGCCTTGTCGAGCCAGCGGCGGAAACGCCCCACGCTCTCAGCCCCGCTCGCGCATGATGCGCTGCTGGTCGCGCTTCCAGTCGCGCTCCTTGATCGTCTCGCGCTTGTCGTGCGTCTTCTTGCCCTTGGCGAGCGCAAGCTCGACCTTGGCGCGGCCGCGGCCGTTGAAATAGATGCTGAGCGGGACGAGCGTCATGCCCTCGCGCGCCACCGCGCCGTGGAGCTTGTTGATCTCACGCTCGTGGAGCAAGAGCTTTCGGGCGCGCTTGGGATCGTGGTTGAAGCGGTTGCCGTGGCTGAACTCGGGGATGTTGGCGTTGATCAGCCACACTTCCTCGTTCGACACGTCGGCATAGGCTTCGGCGATCGAGCCCTCGCCGAAGCGCAGCGATTTCACTTCGGTGCCGGTAAGCGCGATGCCCGCTTCGTACACCGTCTCGATGAAATAATCGAAACGCGCGCGCCGGTTCTCGGCGACGGTCTTCTTCTTGTCGAAGGTGGAGGGGCGTGGACGAGCCATGGGACGCGCGACATAGGCGTGCGGAGGCCAAAGGGGAAGGCGCTTGTCTGCGCCTGTGCTAGGAGCTTGTCGGGAAATGCGCCTCACGACGCATGGCACCGTCTCGAAACGCGCTCTTCCGCGCGTTTCCGAACAG
The DNA here is from genome assembly GCF_017745215.1 of Sphingomonas sp. GTDB lineage: Bacteria > Pseudomonadota > Alphaproteobacteria > Sphingomonadales > Sphingomonadaceae > Sphingomonas. Next base: position 85,174 of record NZ_JAGHZV010000002.1, on the reverse strand, counting down.
GCTCTGACAAGTCGCCGAGGCGAGGACAGGAACGGGCATATGGACGAAGTCGATCGCGAGGCGGACCTGTTGCCGGTCGTGCAGCCGAGTGGCGCACCCGGCGGCGACGCGCTGTCCGAGATGGCGCCCGCCGATCTCGCGCGGATGTGGGAGCTGGTGCGGATCGCGGTGGGGGCGCTGGCGCTGCTCGCGGCGCTGCTGCTCACCAACGCCCAGCGCACGCGGACCGAAGTCCAGTCAGCGAGCGCGATCCAGACCGTGCTCGACGCACGCGCGATCCAGGCCGAGCGCGACCAGGCGCTGCTGGAACGCAACCAGGCGATCGCCGAGCTCGAGGAGCTGCGCGCCGCCTCGCCGACGAGCGGCGCCGATGCCGTGACGCTGCGGCTCTCGGGCTATCTCGGCACGATCGACCAGCAGGCGGGCCAGGCGCGCTCACTGCTCTCGGGAATCGCCGACCCCCAGGCGCAGCAGGCCGGCGTGCAGCTCGACAACCTGCGCGAGACGCTCTCCCAGGCGCAGCAATATCTCTCGGCCGGCGTCGCGCCGCCGCCCGCCGACGGCGCGACGCCTGCGGCCAGGCCGTCGCCCTCGGCCTATTTCCCCGACGAGGCACCTGCCGTGAAGCTGATCCCGGCGAGCCTCACCGGCCCGGCCCGAGCAGCCGCAGCGCCGCCGGCTCTGCCCAAGCCGCCAAGCCAGACCCGCTTCACCGCGATGCTGGCGCTGCTCGGGCTGATGGGGCTGGCGTTCCTCATCGCGACGGGGACGGTCTTCGTCTCGCGCGACGAACGGGCCCAGCGCTGGGCGTCGGAGGCGAACAAGATCCTCTGCGGACTGTTCGTCGGGATCGCGCTGACGCTGTTCGTGGCGGGTTGAGCCGAGTCAGATAAGCCCGGCATGCGCCAGCGCCGCGTCGACCTGCGCGCGGCAGGCGTCGTGCGGCTCGACCATCGGCAGGCGCAGTTCGGCCGGGAAACCCGCGCGGACGCGCGAGACAGCGTATTTCACCGGCCCCGGCGACGCATCGGCGAACAGCGCGCAGTGCAGCGGGAACAGCTTGTCCTGCAACGCCAGCGCCTTGGCATAGTCGCCGCCGAGGCACGCCGCCTGGAAGTCGGCGCACAGCCGCGGCGCGACGTTGGCGGTCACCGAGATGCAGCCCACTCCGCCCATCGCCATGAAGCCGAGACAGAGGTCGTCGTTGCCGCTGATCTGCGCAAAATCCGCCCCGCACGCCGCGCGCTGCATCGAGACGCGCGCGAGGTTGCCCGTCGCGTCCTTCACGCCGACGAACTTGCCCGGGAACGCCTCGACCAATCGCGCCATCGTCTCGGTGGCGATGTCGGTCACCGTGCGCGCGGGGACATTATACAGCACGATCGGCAGCTCGCACTGTTCCGCCACCGCCGCGAAATGCTGGAAGATGCCTTCCTGGCCGGGACGGTTGTAATAGGGCGGGACCATCAGCACCGCATCGGCGCCGGCGGCCTTCGAGGCCTGGACGTTGCCGATCGCGACGCGCGTGTCGTTCGAGCCCGCGCCCGCGATCACCGGCACACGGCCAGCGACCTGGTCGACGCAGACGCGGACCGCCTCGAAATGCTCGTCTTTGGTCAGCGTCGCCGATTCGCCGGTGGTGCCGCAGGGAACGACCGCCGACGATCCTTCGGTCAGCTGCCATTCAACGAAGTCGCGATAATCCTCTTCGGCGAAATCGCCGCCTCGGAAGGGCGTGACGAGCGCAGGGATAGAGCCCGAGAACATGGTCCCGAAAAAGTCCTTAATCCGTGAAAATCGGGACTGGCAGATAGGGGGCGAATCCGTATCATGTCCAGCATGATGGCCTCTGGATTCAAGAGCGCTGTGCTTTTTGTCGGCGTGGCCGGGATCGCCGCCACGTCGCAAATGGCGCAGCAGCAGGTCCAATGGTATCGCAGCGCCATCGAGCAGGGGCTGCCGCAGTCGGCGCCGGGCTATATCCAGCAGGACCAATTGCAGGGCGCGCTCACCGAATGGAAGCGGCTCCAGCAGTCGGACAACCTGCCCTTCTCCGACTATGCCAATTTCCTGCTGCTCCATCCCGGCTGGCCGGGCGAGATCAGCCGCCGCGCCGCCGCCGAGACGGGGCTCGAGAGCGGCACCTGGGCGCCGGGGCTCACCATCCGCTATTTCGAGCGCTTCCCGCCGCTGACCCCCGCGGGCAACCTCCGCTATGCCGAGGCGCTCGCCGCCGCGGGGCGGATGGGCGACGCGGGCGAGCAGGCGCGGCAGGCGTGGCGCGCCGGGCTGCTGCGGCCGGCCGACGAGACCAAGCTGATCGGCGCCTTCTCGGGCTCGCTCTCGGCCGACGACCATGACGCGCGAATGGACATGCTGTTGTGGCAGAACGCCATCTCGACCGCGCAGCGCCAGCTCTCCTTCGTCTCGGCCGCGCGCCGCCCGGTGTTCGAGGCGCGGCTCGCGTTCCGTACCAAGGCGGCCGACGCCGCCGAGAAGGGCGCCGCGGTACTCGCCGAGGGGCGCAGCGACCCCGGCTTCATCGCCGACCGCGCAATGTGGCTGCGCGACAGCGGACAGAGCCCCGCGGCGCGTGCCTATCTCGCTCAGGCGCGCCAGCTCGCGCGGCGGCCGGCAAGCGTCGAGAAATGGTATGAAGCGCTGCTCGCGGGCGCGCGCGGCGCCGCGGCGGACGGGCAGTACGACCTCGCCTACCGCATCGCGAGCCAAGTCGACGACGCCTATCCCGCCGGCACCGACGTCAGCGACCGCCCCTATGGGGAGCGCGACGACTATACGAGCCTCGTCTGGCTCGCCGGCCAGGCGGCGCTCAACCAGCTCGGCCGCGCGCGCGACGCGGCGGGGATGTTCGACCGCTATGCGCATGGCTCGAAGACTCCGCAGACCCAGTCGAAGGGCTTCTACTGGGCCGGCCGCGCGATGGAGCGCGCCGGGCTCACCGCCGATGCCAACGCCTATTTCGAGAAGGCGGCGGGCTATCCCGACCTCTACTACGGCCAGCTCGCCGTCGAGCACCTCGGCCGCTCGCTGCGCCGTCCGCCGGACTTCAACGCGCGGGTGAGCGACCCCGCGGTGCGCGACGCCTTCTACAAGCGCGAGGTGGTCCGCGCGGCGCAGCTGCTGGGCACGCTCGGGCAATATGACGACCAGGGCCTGTTCATCCGCCAGGTCGCCAAGGACGCGACCAGCGACACCGACCATATCCTCGCCGCTGAGCTGAGCCGCGTGATCGGCCGACCCGACCTGGGGGTGATGGTCGGCCGCAGCGCGCTCGAGAACGGCCTCTCGGACTATACCGCGGCGGGCTACCCTTCGGTGCGCGTGCCCGCGGAACAGCAGGATTACTGGACGATGATCCACGCGATCGCGCGCCAGGAGAGCATGTTCGACCGGTCGGCGGTGAGCCATGCCGGCGCGCGTGGGCTGATGCAGCTGATGCCGGGCACCGCGCGCGAAGTCTCGGGCAGGCTCGGCCTCGCCTATGACCGGGACTCGCTGACGCGCGACACCGACTACAACATCCAGCTCGGCTCGAGCTATTTCAAGCGGATGTTCGGGCTCTACGGCAGCTACCCGCTGGCGATCGCGGCGTACAACGCGGGCCCTGGCAATGTGAACAAATGGCTCGCCGCCTATGGCGATCCGCGCACCGGCGGGACCGACGTGGTCCAGTGGGTCGAGAACATCCCGATCTTCGAGACCAAGAACTACGTCCAGCGCGTGCTGGAGAACGCCGTGGTCTACGACCTGCTCAACCCCGAGCATGCGCGCAGCCGCGGGCCGGCGAACCTGAGCTGGTACCTGGGCAAGGGACGGCCGGGCTGAGCAAGCCGGCTGCCGCGACCCGGCGAATCGCGTTCGACGCGGCCGGCTGGGAATCCGAGGACGATTTCTACGGCGCATTCCTCTCGGCGCTCGGCGCACCGGACTGGCATGGACGGAGCGTCGACGCCCTCATCGACTCGATCGTCTTCGGTGGGATCAACGCCGTCGAGCCGCCGTTCGCACTGGTGGTCCGCAACGGCGCGGCGTTGGAGCCGGGGCTTCGGCGAGGGATCGAAAGCATCCTGGCATATCTCGTCGAGGCCGCGCGGGAGGAGAGGCGTGGCGCCGAGTGGCTCGGGGTCATTTTCAAATAACCATCCCCGTCATCCCCGCGAAAGCCGGGACCCAGGGCATCGAGCGACGACCTTCGTAACCCTGGGTCCCGGCTTTCGCCGGGATGACGGCTGAAAGGGGAAGGCTTGCCACCCCAAAACGAAACGGGCCCGCGGTTTCCCGCGGGCCCGTCACCCTGCCTGTTATCCCATCAGAAGCGGAAACGCCCCGTGATGCCATAGGTTCTCGGCTCGGCGAGATATTGCGAGAAAAGCTGGCGCCCGCCCGGATATTGCGGGTCGGTGAAGGGCGCCGCGGTGGTGCCCGCCTGGAAGGGCGTGTTGAACGCCACCTGGGCATAATCCTTGTTGAACAGGTTCTGCGCCCAGAACTCCACCGCCCATTTCTGATCGGGCCCGCGGATGCCGATGCGGCCGTTGACCAGCACATAGCTGTCCTGCTCCTTCTGCGGGAACAGGTCCGAGCCGGTGTTATAGTCGTCGGTCAGGCGGCTATCGACGTAGAACAGCCCCGAGAGCCCCGAGCTGCCGAGCTCGGGCGTCCACGCCGCCGACGCGGTCACCACCACTTCGGGCGCGTTCGACAGATTGTCGCCCGGCAGCTTGCGCAGCGCCGGATCGAGCGCGGCGCCCGACTTGTTGCCGACGAGATCGTCGCGGTAGCGCGTGTTCGAATAGGTCAGGCCCAGGTTCACGCGGAAGTCGCGCGCGGGGACCAGGCTCGCCTCGACCTCGACGCCGCGCGAGCGCACGCCCCAGCCGACGTCGCCCGCCGCGCACGCGCCGGTGGCCGCGCTGGTGTCGCGGTCGGCGCCGTTCAGGCTCGACGTGCAGCCGTTGATCGTCTGGACGATGAACACGCTGCCGTTGAAGGTGTTGAGCTGGAAGTTACGGAAATCCTCCTGGAACGCCGCGACCGAGATGTTGAGCGGCCCGCGCGAATATTTGGCGCCGAACTCGATCGAGGTGACGATCTCCGGATCGAACTGGAGGTTCTTCACCACCGCCTGCGCTCCGCCCACCGACGCGAACGAGACCAGCGGCGACTTGAGCGCCGAGCGATCGAGGTTGAACCCGCCCGCCTTGTAGCCGCGCGACCAGCTGCCGTAGAGCATCAGGTCGTCGGTCGGCTTGAACGAGAGGATGCCGGTGCCGGTGAACTTGTGCTCGCTGCGCTGGTCGTGGATCGAGACGCCGTTGAGCTCCGAGGTGGCGTTGCCCTGGCAGCCCAGGCCGATCAGGCCGCCGGCCACCGCCCCGAGTTGCGCGTTGGTGAGGAAGCTGCCCAGCGAATTCTGCAGCGCGACGCAGGCGGTGTTGTCGTTGCCGAAGGTCGCGTTGAACTTCTTGCGCTCGTTGGTGTAGCGCACGCCCACGGTAAGATCGACGTTGCTCGTCACATGGAAGATGTTGTGCGTGAAGAACGCATAGTTGCGGCTGTTCTGCTTGTAGACGTCGAGCGTCGAGCCCTTGTCGTTGACGCCGTCGAGCGTGTCGAAGCCGTTATAGACCAGCGCCGTCGCCGCGCCGAACAGCGCCGGTCGCGCCGCGAGGCAGCCTGCCGAGGTCGGTGAATAGAGCGCCGCGAGGCCGCCGCCCGAGACGATGCGGCACGTCGCGAACCGGCCATATTGCGTGCCGAAGCGCAAATTGTCGGTGACCGTCAGGTCCTCGTTGGCGTAATAGGCGCCGACCAGCCAGTCGAGCTTGTCGCCGAAGGTCGTGCCCTGGAGGCGGAGTTCCTGGCTGAACGTCTTGAAGCGCCGCGCCGAATTGCCGTCGGCCTTGCGGTAGAGGATGTCGACCGCAGAATAGTCGGTGTCCGATCCCTGGTCGCTGTCATAGTCGCGGTAGGCGGTGATCGACGTCAGGTTCGCGCCGCCGATGTTCCAGTCGACCTCGGCCGAGATCCCCTTGTCCTCGGTCACGCCGTCGTAGCTGCGGCCCTTCGACACGTAGAGCGTGCGGTCATAGCCCTGGTGCAGCGCGGCAAGCGGCTGGCCGAGGTCGCGCAGCACGTTGACGATGTTGTTGCCCGTCGTCGACGAGATCGGCGAGGCGACCTCGTTGAGGTTGCCGATATAGGGGTTGACCGAATTGTCGACGAAGGTCGCGCCGCAGCAGGTCTCGTCGCGGTGCGTATAGTCGCCGATGATCCGCACGCTCAGGTCGCTGTTCGGCTCGAACAGCAATTGCGCGCGGACGAAATAGCGGTTGCGGTCGTTGATGTCGGTGTCGTTGGTGACGTCGTGGTAGAAGCCGTCGCGGCGCACGAAGGTGGCGTCGACGCGGCCCGCGACCGTCTCCCCCAGCGGCACGTTCACCGCGCCGGCCAGGCGGATATAGTCGTAATTGCCATAGGTCGCCTCGACGTTGCCGCCGAACTCGAACGACGGCTTCTTCGAAACGATGTTGAGGATGCCCGCCGAGGCGTTGCGGCCGAACAGCGTGCCCTGCGGCCCGCGCAGCACTTCGACGCGCTCGATCTCGCCCAGTTCGCTCAGCCCAATGCCCGAGCGCGAGCGGTAGACGCCGTCGATGAACACCGCGACCGAGCTTTCGAGGCCGGGGTTGTCGCCCACCGTGCCGATGCCGCGGATGCGGGCGGAGCCATTGGCTTCGCTGCCGGTCGAGGAGACGAGCAGCGACGGCGCGAGCTGGTTGAGCTGGCGGATGTCGCTCGCGCCGGTGAGCGAGAGCTGTTGCTCGCTTACTGCCGAGACCGCGAGCGGCACGTCGGCGAGCACCTGCGCGCGGCCCTGCGCGGTCACCACGATCTCGTCGTTGCTGGGGGCCTGGTCGTCCTGCGCCGAAGCGTCAGGGGCAGTGCCTTGCGCATGCGCGGGCACCGCCAGCGCGATCACGAGCGCCGGTGCCGCGACTGCGGCCAGCATCATAGAGGCTTTCATCCATCCGTCTCCCACCATGGCTGGAACGCTTGTCGGTTCCATACCCTATCCTCGAATAACTCAAATTCCCGGGCGCCCGTCAAGCAGAAGGCGCAGGAAACCACGAGGAAAGCTGCGGGTGTTGCGCAAAAGTCATAGGACCGCGGCGGCCAGACGCGATTTTCGAAACAGGTCCATTGTCGATGGTAGCGCTACCATCATCGAACCGATTTGGTGCTGCATTGCGGTATTTGTTCGCTTTCGCGCGTAACCCCATAATTCGTCATCCCGGCGAAAACCGGGACCCAGGGCAGCAAAGTCATTGCCCGTGGCCCTGGGTCCCGGCTTTCGCCGGGATGACGGTGTTTGGTCCTGGAGTTAGGCGGGTCGCCTCAATAGCCGCTCAACCGCGCGAAACGCTCGCGGTGCCAGGCGGCACTGCCCCACAGCGTCTCGAGCACACGCGCGCGCTTGAGGTAGAAGCCCGCGTCATGCTCGTCGGTCATGCCGATGCCGCCGTGGAGCTGGACCATCTCGCCCGAGACGAGCTTGAGCGTCTCGCCCGCCACGGCCTTGGCGAGGCTCGCCGCGACGCTGGCGTCGGGCCGCCCCGCATCGATCGCCTCGAACGCGCCTTCCACCGCCGAGCGCATCAGCTCGAGCTCGGTGAGCATCTTCGCCATGCGGTGCTGGAGTGCCTGGAAGCTCGCGAGCAGCTGGCCGAACTGGACGCGCGTCTTGAGATAGTCGTTGGTCTGCGCAAACGCCGCTTCCGCCATGCCGAGCATCTCGGCGCCGGCCAGCGCCGCGGCGCGATCGGTGATGCGCGTGAGCAGGTCGGCGGGGCCCGCGCCCAGCTTCTCGCCCGCCGCGCCCTCGAAGCTGACTTGCGCGTGGCTGCGCGCATCGGCGAGGTGGCGCTGCGAGACGGTCACGCCGTCGCCCGCGGCCACCAGCCAGAGCCCGTCGGTGGTCGCCACCACGAACAGCCCGGCGCTGTCGCCCTCGGCGACGAACGCCTTGGTGCCGGTGACGCGGGTGCCCGTGACGGCGGTGGCGATATTGTCGGGGGCGAAGCGCGAGCCTTCGTCGATCGCCAGCGTCGCGACCAGCTCGCCGCTCGCGATCCTGGGGAGCCATTCGGCCTGCTGCGCCTCGGAGCCGCCCATCAGGATCGCGCTCGCGGCGAGCGAGCTGGCGGCGAGCGGCGTCGCGGTCAGCGTCCGGCCGAGCTGCTCGAGCACGACGCCGAGCGACTGGAAGTCGAGCCCCGCGCCGCCATGCGTCTCGGGGACGAGGATCCCCGCCCAGCCGAGCGCGGCCTGCGCCTGCCAGCTGTCGGCGTCATAGCCCGCGGCGGCGCCCGCGTCGCGCATGCGCCGGAAGGCGGTGACCGGAGATTCATGGTCCGCCCATTCGCGCGCCATGTCGCGCAGCATCGTCTGTTCTTCGGTGAGGACTGCCATTCTTCTGTCTTTCGTCATCCCGGCGAAAGCCGGGATCCAGAGTCCCGGGCGACGCCGCTTGTGGCCCTGGGCCCCGGCTTTCGCCGGGGTGGCGCCTGGCTATTGGGGTCGGCTATTGGTGATCCAGCATCCCCAGGATGCGCTTGGCGATCACATTGTTCTGGATCTCGCTCGATCCGCCGTAGATCGTCACGGCCTTGCCGAAGAGCCAGGCGCGCGTGTCGGCGAGCTCGGCTTCGCTGAAGCCCTCGCCTTCCCAGCCTAGCCCGGCCATGCCGCGGATCTCGAGGATCAGCTCGGAGCGCTCCTGGATGATCCGCGAGCCGACGTTCTTCATGATCGACGTCGCCGCCGAGGGCCCCTGGTTCGACCTGGCCTCCGCGGCCGCGCGGCGCAGCGTCAGCATGAAGGCGCGAATGTCCATGTCGTGGCGGATGATCCGCGTGCGCAGGTCGGCATCGGCGATCCGCCCCTCCGCGTCGACGCCGACATAGGCCTTGGCGATCTCCGACACCGGCTTGCCCGCCGCGAACAGCCGCCCCGCCGCCGAGCCGCCGCCCGAGAGGCTGTTGCGCTCGTGCTGGAGCAGCCGCTTGCCGATCGTCCAGCCCTGCCCCTCGGCGCCCACGCGATTGGCCTTGGGCACCTTCACGTCGGTGAAGAAGGTCTCGCAGAAGGGCGAGCTGCCCGAGATCAGCCGGATCGGCTTCACTTCGACGCCGGGCGTGTCCATGTCGATCAGCACGAAGGTGATGCCTTCATGCTTCTTCGTCTTGTCGGTACGCACCAGCGCGAAGCATTTGTCGGCCCATTGACCGCCGCTGGTCCAGGTCTTCTGGCCGTTGACGATGTAATGATCCCCATGGTCCTCGGCGAAGGTCTGGAGGCTCGCGAGGTCCGATCCCGCGCCCGGCTCCGAATAGCCCTGGCACCAGCGAACCTCGCCGCGGGCGATCGCGGGGATGTGCTCGCGCTTCTGTTCCTCGCTGCCATATTCGAGCAGCGTCGGGCCGAACATCATCACGCCCATCCCGCCGATCGGGTTCCAGGCGCCGGCGCGCGCCATCTCCTCCTGCAGCACGCGCACTTCCGCGCGATTGAGCCCGCCGCCGCCATACTCCCTGGGCCAGCTCGGCACGCCCCAGCCCTTCGCGCCCATCGCCGCTTTCCAGGCCTGTTCCTCGTCGCTGAGCGGCTTGGGCGCCTCGACCGCGGACATCGGGTCGTCCTTGCCCTTGAGCGACGGCGGGAAATTGGCGACGAGCCAGGCGCGGACCTCGGTCCGGAAGGCGTCGAGCGTCTCCTTGGGGGCGTCGATCTCGGGTGCGGTGGCCATGGCCTCTCCTGCGTGCATCTGTTCTGATTGGATTCGAAACTGCGGTATGGCGCGTCGCGCGTCAAGCGGGATGGGTACTGTGGAAATGGACGGAAAGGGGCTGTCCTAATCTGCATCCGCGTGCAATGTTCCCGAATCGTTCCGATTCGCCGCAAGGGGGTGCGATGACTGGGCAAGTCCTGGAGAGATGTGGGTGCAGCCGCGTGACGGCGACGGGTCGTGACTCTTGTGACGTTTGGGGTCGCGCGCGCGCGAAGGGTCGTGACTCTTGTGACTCTTCGCAGGTGGCGGGCGCATGAAATTCCACCATCGCGCCGTCCCGATCGTGCTCGCCGCGGTGCTGATCGATTCGATCGGCTTCGGCATCGTGCTGCCGGTGCTCCCCAAGCTGATCCAGACGCTGACGCACGAGAGCCTGCCCGACGTCACCCGGATGGGCACCTATATGCTAACCGCCTTCTCGCTCGCGCAGTTCGTCGCGGCGCCGGTGCTCGGCAGCCTGGGCGACAGCGTCGGGCGGCGGCCGGTGCTGCTCTTCTCGATGCTCGCCTTCGCCGCCGACTATGCCTTCCAGGCCGCCGCGCCGACGATCGCCTGGCTGTTCGTCGGCCGCGTGATCGCCGGGATCGCCGGCGCGACCTACGGCCCGGCCAACGCCGTGCTGGCCGACGTGACCCCGCCCGAGAAACGCGGCGAGGTCTTCGGGCTGATGGGCGCGGCGTTCGGGGTAGGCTTCGTGCTCGGGCCGGCGCTGGGCGGGCTGCTTTCCTTCCTCGGCCCGCGCGCGCCCTTCGCAGCGGCGGCAGCGCTCGCGCTGCTCAACGCGGCGTGGATCTTCTTCCTGCTGCCCGAGACGATGAAGGCAGAGACGCGCCGCCCGTTCGAGTGGCGCAAGGCCAACCTCTTCGGCGCGTTCGAGCCGTTGCGCCACGCCGGCCAGGCGAAGTGGCTGCTCGCCGCGGCGTTCCTCTGGCAGTTCGCGCACATGGTCTATCCCGCCACCTGGGCCTATTGGGCCGAGATCGCGCTCCATTGGGACGAGCGGATGATCGCCGGGTCGCTCGCGGCCTCGGGCGCGGCGATGGCGCTGGCGCAGATGCTCGTCACCGGCCGCGCGATCAAGCGCTGGGGCGAGGAGCGCACCGTGGTGATCGGCATGCTCGCGGGCGGGCTCGCCTTCCTCGCCTATGTCTTCGCGCGCGAGACTTGGATGATCTTCACGATCATCGTCCTCGCCGCGCTCCAGGGACTGGTCTTCCCGTCGATGAACGCGCTGCTCTCCAAGCTCACCGACGCGTCGCACCAGGGCGCGCTGATGGGCGGCATGCAGAGCCTGTCGAGCATCGCCTGGATCCTCTCGCCGCTGGCGATGGGCCAGGCGCTCGCCGGCGGCGCGGAACATGGCTTCACCGGCGGCAACTTCGCGCTGGCGGCGGTGCTGGTGTTCGTCGCCCTGCTGCTGGTCGCGCTCAAGGTCGTACCGCGCGTCCACGCGGTCGAGGCGGAGGCGCAGCCCGCCGGCTGAAGTCCGTTCCGCCTGCGACAAATTGCGACATAGTCGCCGGAACGATGACACACGCCTGCGACAGCGCGGGTGCAGAAGGCTTCCAGCGGCGGGCCAGGCCCTGGTCCGCCGCACCAGGGAGCCTGGAAGCCCATGAGGAAGACGATCCTGTCCGCCGCGCTCGCGGCCACGCTGCTCGCCGGAGGCATCGCCTTCGCGCAGACGGCGCCCGAGGACGGCCCGCCGCCGCCGGGCGGTCCCGGCCATATGATGCGCGACCCGCTGCTGCGCGCTGACGCCAACAAGGACGGCGTCGTCACCCGGGACGAACTGCTCGCCGACGTCGCGCGCCGCTTCGCGAAGATGGACACCAACCACGACGGCAAGATCTCGCCCGAGGAGCGCCAGGCGGCGTTCCAGGCGATGCGCGCCGAGCGCGTAAGGGCCGCCGTGGGCGATCGCGGGATGCGCGACGGCGACGTCACGCTCGACGCGATGGAGGCCCGTGCCCTCAAGCTCTTCGACTTCGTCGACCGCAACGGCGACGGCAAGGTGGACAAGGCCGAGCGCGACCTCGTCCGCGAGAATATGATGGCCATGCGCGGCCCCGGCGGACCTGGCGGTCCTGGGGGCTTCGGCGGCCGACGCCATGGACCGCCCCCGCCGCCGCCGCCGGGCGACGAGGATGGTCCCCCTCCCCCTCCGGCCGGCTCCCCCAACCAATAGCCGGCTGGAATGCCGGGCGGCTTGGCCTCCTCAGCCGCCCGGCACTTCCTTAAGCTGATCAAATCGCTACCCTTGTCCCCCATGTCCGATACCCCCCACCTCCTGCTCGTCGACGACGAGCGCTCGATCCGCGAGCCGCTGGCCCAATATCTGACGCGCCAGGGCTTTCGCGTGACTCAGGCCGGCGACGCCGAGGGCGCCCGCGCGCGCCTCACCGCCTATGCGATCGACCTGGTGGTGCTCGACATCATGATGCCCGGCGAGGACGGGCTCAGCCTCTGCCGCCACATCCGCGAGACCAGCGAGACGCCGGTCATCCTGCTCACCGCGCGCAGCGAGGAGACCGACCGGATCGTCGGGCTCGAGATGGGCGCCGACGATTATGTCGTGAAGCCGTTCAGCCCGCGCGAGCTCGCCGCGCGGATCAAGGTGGTGCTGCGCCGCATGTCGGCGGGCGGCGGCTCGCGCCAGCACGCGCCCGAGAGCGGCAGCTTCGCCTTCTCCGGCTGGGTGCTCAAGACCGGCGAGCGCGCGCTGGTCGACCGTGACGGCGTCTCGCTCCCGCTCTCGACCGGCGAGTACAACCTGCTCCACGCGCTGGTGACGCGCCCGCGCCAGGTGCTCACCCGCGACCAGCTGCTCGACCTCACTCAGGGCCGCGAGGCCGCCGCGTTCGACCGCGCGATCGATAACCAGGTCAGCCGGCTCCGCAAGAAGATCGAGCCGGATCCCAAGAACCCGGCGATCATCAAGACCGTGTGGGGCGGCGGCTATACGCTCGCCACCGAGGTGACTCGCCTTTGAAGCTTCGCCGCCTCGCTCCGCAGAGCCTGCCCGGCCAGATCGCGCTGCTCGTCGCGGCGGCGCTGTTCGTCGCGCAGGCGATCAACTTCGCGCTGCTGCTCAACGAACGGCGCGCCGCGCGCTCGGCACAGGTGATCGTGCCGACGGTGACGCGGCTCGTCGACGCCTCGGAGCGGCTCGCGCAGGGCGGCGATCCGGCCGACGGCGGGTTCATGCGCGGCGGCTTCGACCGGCCGTTCTGGGGCAGCCCTCCGCCGGACGCGGACAATACGCCCGCGGCGGCACGCCCCGGTCCGCCGTCTTCGCGCGATGGCGCCCGTGGACCGCGTCCGCGAGGTCCGGGGCTGTTCGATCCGCGCATGCGCGTCCAGCTCATGCCGACCAATCCGATCGCCGCGACGGCGCTGCGGCGCGCCGACGTCGAGCAGGAGATCGCCGACGGCCTCCGCGAGGCGGGCTTTCCCGCCAAGCAGGTCGTCGCGAGCATCCGCGAGATCTCGCCCGACGAGCCGATGCTCAAGAAGATGCCGCAGCTGCGCGCCGACCGGTTGCGCCGCTTCGGCGCCGAGCTGCAGGTCGCCGCGCAGCTGCAGGACGGCCGCTGGCTGATGCTCCGCGCCGCCTGGCCGCGCGCCGAGCGCGTGCTGATCTTCCAGCTGCTCGCGCAGACGCTGATCCTCTACATCGTCGTGCTGCTGCCGGTGCTCTGGGCGGGGCGGCGCATCTCGCGGCCGCTGCGCCAGCTCGCCCAGGCGGCGGGCCAGTTCACGCCGGGCGACGGCGGCCAGCCGGTCGAGGAGCGCGGGCCCGGCGACGTCCGTGCGGTGATCGCGGCGTATAATGCGCTTGGCCTCCGCGTGAACGCGATGCTCGACGAGAAGGACCGGATGCTCGGCGCGATCGGCCACGACCTGCGCACGCCGCTGGCGGCGCTGCGCGTGCGGATCGAGTCGGTCGAGGACGATGAGGACCGCAACCGGATGGCGGACACGATCGACGAGATGAACCGCACGCTCGACGACATCCTGTCGCTCGCCCGGCTGGGCCGCCCGAGCGAACCGCCGACCGACGTCGACCTGTCGTCGCTGATCGACGCGGTGGTCGAGGATTTTCGCGACCTCGAGGCGAATGTCGAGTTCGAAGAAGCGCCGCGGCTGACGATGCGGCTGCGCCCGTCGCTGATGCGCCGGGCGGTGCGCAACCTGATCGAGAACGCCGTGAAATACGGCGGCGGCGCCGAGGTGCGGCTGGTCCCGGGCGATCAGCTGGTGGCGATCGAAGTCGCCGACCGCGGCCCGGGCATTCCGCCCGAGAAATACGAGGCGGTGTTCGATCCGTTCACGCGGCTCGAGACCTCGCGCAACCGCGAGACCGGGGGCACCGGGCTGGGCCTGGCGCTGGCCCGCGCGATCGTCCGCGATGCGCGGGGCGACATCCGACTGGCGCCGCGCGAAGGCGGCGGGCTGGTGGCGACGATCACGCTGCCGCGTCACGCCTGAGCCCGTCCCCCATCCGCCCAAAACGCCGTCATCCCGGCGAAAGCCGGGACCCAGGAGTCACAAGCGACACGGCTCGCTGCCCTGGGTCCCGGCGTTCGCCGGGATGACGGTTGATTGGTTGAGCTAAAGCGCGGCCGGCCTCAGCCGACCAGCTCTTCCGGCTTGAAGAAGAAGGCGATCTCGATCGCCGCATTCTCGTCCGAGTCCGAGCCGTGGACCGAGTTCGCTTCGATCGATTCAGCCAGTTCCTTGCGGATCGTGCCGGGCTCGGCGTTGGCCGGGTTGGTCGCGCCCATGATGTCGCGGTTGCGCTGCACGGCGTTCTCGCCCTCGAGCACCTGGACCACGACCGGGCCCGAGGTCATGAACGACACGAGGTCGTTGAAGAAGGGGCGCTCCTTGTGGACGCCGTAGAAGCCCTCGGCCTGCTCCTTGCTCATCAGGATGCGCTTCGAGGCGACGACGCGCAGGCCGGCCTCCTCCAGCATCTTGGTGACCGCGCCGGTCAGGTTGCGGCGCGTGGCGTCGGGCTTGATGATCGAAAAGGTCCGGGTCGCGGCCATGGCCGTGCGGCTCCTGTTTTTTGCGTTGCGGAAAGTCGCGGCCTCCTAGTCGCGCCGCCTTTTCTTTGCAAGCACCCAGGGAGGTCCTAAGCGGCCTGTTCCCAGCGGCCCGCGTCGTTCTGCTTCCAATAGCGCCGCTCGACCCCTTCGCGACCGGCAAGCGCCTTCCACGCAGCACGCGCCTCGACGACACGCTCCTCGCCGAAAAAGTGGAAGGCGCGGTCGAATCCCAGGGCCTCCTCGCGCCACACCCCATCCGCCAGCGCGACGTTGCGCGCCCCGTTCGCCGCCGCTGCGTCGCCTGCGATCAGCACCGGCTGGAGCGCATCCGCGGCGCCGCCGGCCTGGCCGTGCGGCAGGAAGCTCTCGGGCGCGTAGCTCCAGAGCAGTTGGTCGAGCCGCGCCCGCGCTTCGGCCTCGCCGGCGACGACCAGCAGCCGCCCACCGCTCGCCAGCACCTTTTCGGCGATTTGCGGCAGCACGCGATCGAGCGGGCGCAGCGTCAGATGGTAGAAGTCGACCTGCATTGCACCCTGTTAGCGCGCCCGTGCGTTGCCGCAACCACGCGGCGTTGCGATGGGGCGCCATGAGTGCGATAGGGCGGCGTTCGGCGGCCATGTGCGCAGGGTGGAAAACGAGTGGGACTGGTAACGACGCGCAAGGCTCTGCTGCTCACGAGCGCCCTCGCGCTCCTGGTCGCAGCCGAAGCGCGCGCGCAGGAAGGCACCGCTGCGCCCGACTCGCCCGCGGCCGCCCAGACCACTTCTCCGCCCGAATCGCCGATCGGCACCGATGCGTTGCGCGACCGCGGTACCCCGCTGCCGCCACCCAATCCCAATGCCGTCGACGCATCCGCGCCCGAGGATGCCGACGCCGACCAGATCGACTTCACCGCCGACCAGCTCGACTATGACTATGACCATGACGTGGTCATCGCGACGGGCAATGTCCGCCTCTATCGCCGCAGCGACAAGCTGCGCGCCGACAAGGTCACCTGGGACCGCAAGACCGGCCAGGTTGTCGCCGAGGGCAACATCGTCATCGTCAATCCGGGCGGCGACGCGGCCTATGGCGACCGGATCGAGCTGACCGACACGCTGCGCGACGGTGTGGTGCAGAACATGCTGGTGGTGCTCGACGCAGGCGGGCGCATCGCGGCAAAGCGCGGCTATCGCCAGGACGGGGTGATCACCGTCTACGACGCCGCCTACACGCCCTGCTCGGTGACGGGTTCGGACGGCTGCCCCAAGGAGCCATCGTGGAAGATCACCGCCAACAAGGTGGTCTACAACCCCAACATCCACCGCATCCGCTACACCGGCGCGCGCATCTCGGTGTTCGGCTTCGCGACCGTGCCGATGCCCGCGCTCTCGCACCCGGTCGGCGGGGTGAGCGGCAGCGGCCTGCTGCTCCCCGACCTGCGCTACAACCGCACCAACGGCGTGCAGTTCGCGCTGCCCTATTTCTTCAGCTTCGCGCCCAATCGCGACCTCACCGTCACGCCCCACATCTATTCCTCGGTGCTGCCGATGATGGAGGCGCAATATCGCGAGCTGAACAGCCTCGGCGCCTTCCAGGTGACCGCCTACGGCACCTACAGCCGCCGCTCGGACGACCTGCTCGCGCCGATCACCGCGGCCAATTCGAACGAGGCCTTCCGCGGCTATATCGACGCGGTCGGGCGCTACCAGCTCGACCCTTATTGGAGCGTCAGCGGCTCGATCCGCGTCGCGAGCGACCGCACCTTCCTGCGCCGCTACGACATTTCGCGCGACGATCGGCTGCGCAACAACCTCCGCGTCGAGCGGATCGACGAGGACAGCTACCTCAGCATCAACGGCTGGGCGGTGCAGACGCTGCGGCTCGGCGAGAGCCAGGGCGCGCAGCCGATCGCGCTGCCCGAGATCGACTATCGCCGCCGCCTCAACGAAGGGCTGATCGGCGGCCGCATCGAGCTCGAGGTCAACACGCTCGCGATCGGCCGCACCAACGGCGAGGATTCGCAGCGCGCCTTCGCCTCGTTCAAATGGGACCTGCGCAAGCTGACGTCCTGGGGCCAGGAGATCACGCTCACGGCCTATGGCCGCGGCGACCTCTATCATGCGTCGGACGTCGCCTCGACGACGGTGGTGAGCTATCGCGGCGATCCCGGCTTCCACGCCCGCGCGATCGGCGCGCTGGCGCTCGACATGAAATGGCCGCTGGTCGGTCCCGCGTTCGGCGGCATCCAGCGGATCACGCCGCGCTTCCAGATCGTCGCCTCGCCGCGGATCGCCAATCTCGACGTGCCCAACGAGGATGCCCGCGCGGTCGACCTCGAGGATTCGAACCTCTTCGCGCTCAATCGCTTCCCCGGCTACGACCGCTGGGAGGATTCGACGCGCTTCACCTGGGGGCTCGACTATTCGCTCTACCTCTCGGGCTTCACCGTCGATGCGAACGTCGGGCAGAGCTATCGCCTGTCGTCGCGCCCCTCGATCCTGCCCGCGGGCACCGGGCTCGACGGGCGCGTGTCGGACATCGTCGGGCGTACCGTCATCCGCTTCCGCGACTTCGTCTCGCTGACCCACCGCTATCGGCTCGACAAGGACAGCCTGGCGGTACGGCGCAACGAGATCGACATGACGCTCGGCTCGCGCAGCACCTATGTCTCGATGGGCTATCTCAGGCTCGACCGGAACATCGCTCCCGCGCTCGAGGACCTGCGCGATCGCGAGGAGGCACGCATCGCCGGCCGCGTCCAGATCGCGCGCTTCTGGTCGGTCTCGGGCTCGATGCTGATCGACCTGACCGACAGGAAGGAAGACCCGCTGTCGACCGCCGACGGCTTCACGCCCGTGCGTCACCGGCTCGGCATCGCCTATGAGGACGACTGCCTCCGCCTCGGTCTCACCTGGAAGCAGGATTACGAGACCACGGGCGACGCGAAGCGCGGCTCCAGCTTCATCCTGAGCCTGGCATTCAAGAACCTCGGCTTCTGAGCGGCACCGATCTCAGGTGATTTGCGACGGTTCCCAAAGGCGTCCGGCTTGTGCTAGCAGGGCCCCACTGGGGGAGTGGAGGGCCGGAGACGCGCGCATCCCGTGGGGAATGGGGATCACCGCCGAACAGCCTTGGTTCAGGCACATTTGGCGGTTAAGCGGCGCAGTCACAGCCAGGATGAGGGTAGAAGTTCAGGTGAACATCGGTGTTGCGAAGGCGGCTCGCATGGGCCGCAAGACGTTGCTGGCGCTTGGCTTGGCCGCGTTGACCACTGCTTCGGTTGCACAGACGGTGCCCGACGACACGACGCCCACCGCCGGGCTCGACCTGCCGGCGAACCTCCAGATCTTCGGCAAGCAGGATCCCAACATCCGCAAGCCCACCGCGATCGTGAACGACGTGGTGATTACCGGCACCGACGTCGACCAGCGCGTCGCGATGGTGATCGCGCTCAACAACATCCCGAACCTCCAGGCCGACGAGAAGGATCGTCTGCGCCTCCAGGTGCTGCGTTCGCTGATCGACGAGACGCTGCAGATCCAGGAAGCCAAGGCCGACAAGATCGACGTCACCAAGGAAGACATCGACAACAGCTTCGCGCGCGTCTCGCGCAGCTTCCAGCGCACGCCCGAGCAGATGCGCACCTGGCTGCGCCAGATCGGCTCGTCTGAGCGCTCGATCAAGCGCCAGATCGAAGGCGAGCTCGCCTGGAGCCGCCTGCTCCGCCGCCGCGTCTCGATCGAAGTGAGCGACGAGGAAGTGAACGCGATCCTCAAGCGCCTGCAGGAATCGAAGGGCACCGACGAGTATCGCTTCTACGAGATCTACATGAACGCGACGTCCGATCGCGCTTCCGAGGTCTTCGCCGCCGAGCAGCGGATGCTCGAGCAGCTCAAGCAGGGCACGCCGTTCGAATATCTCGCGCGCACCTATTCGGAAGCCTCGACCAAGGCGACCGGCGGCGATCTGGGCTGGGTGCGCATCGCGATGCTGCCCGACCAGCTCTCGGTCGTCGGCCAGAAGATGAACGTTGGCGAAGTCGCCGGGCCGATCGAGCTGCCCACGGGCTTCTCGATCCTGTATCTGGCCGACAAGCGCCAGGTGCTGATGGCCGATCCGCGCGACGCCAAGCTGGCGCTCAAGCAGCTTACCATCCACTTCGCCAAAGGCACGACCGAGGCACAGGCGCAGACGCTCGCGGCGAACTTCGCCGAATCGACCAAGACGATGCAGGGCTGCGGCGATGCCGCGCGCGTCGCCGGGACGCTGGGTGCCGAAGTCGTCGACAATGATTCGATCAGGGTCCGCGAGCTGCCGGGGCCGCTCCAGCAGATGGTGCTGGGCCTCCAGGTCGGCCAGTCGACCCAGCCCTTCGGTTCGGTGGAGGATGGCGTGCGCGTGCTCGTGCTCTGCGGCCGCGACGATCCCACCGCGGCGAACCTGCCCTCGGCCGAGCAGCTGGGCGAGCAGATCGCCGAGCAGCGCACCAATTTGCGCGCGCAGCGCATGCTCCGCGACCTGCGCCGCGACGCGATTGTGGAATATCGTTGAACCGGGCATAGCGGCCGGCACATGATCCTGCCGCTCGCCGTCGCCATGGGGGACCCCGCCGGGGTCGGTCCCGAGATTGCCGCCAAGGCGTGGAAGGCCCGCGAGCTCCATTCGCTCGCGCCCTTCTTCGCGGTCGGCGATCCGCGCGCGATCGAAGCAGTGTGGGACGGGCCGGTCCAGCGGATCGACGACCCTTCCGAAGCCGGCCAGGTCTTCGCCAGGGCATTGCCGGTGGTCGCCGTCGCCGACGCAGGCGAGATCGTGCCGGGCAAGCCCGACATCGACGGCGCGCGCAACGCGCTCCAGTCGCTCGAGCTCGCCGCCGGGCTGGCGCGGTCGGACGCGGCGGGCGCGCTGGTGACCGGGCCGGTCTCCAAGGCGCAGCTCTACAGTATCGGCTTCACCTACCCCGGCCAGACCGAGTTCGTCGCCGAGCGCTGCGGCGTCGCGCGCGAGAATACGGTGATGATGCTCGCGGGCCCGACGCTGCGCGTGGTGCCCGTCACCGTCCATGTCGCGCTCGCCGAGGTGGCGGCCTTGCTCTCGGTCGAGCTGATCCTCGCCAAGGCGCGCGTGACGGCGCGCGGGCTCTACCGCAACTTCGGGATCGAGAAGCCGCGGCTCGCCTTCGCCGGGCTCAACCCGCACGCGGGCGAAGGCGGGGCGATCGGGCGCGAGGAGATCGAGCTGCTCGAGCCGGCGATCGCCCAGCTGCGCGAGGAAGGGATCGACGCGGTCGGCCCCTATGCCGCCGACGGCATGTTCCACCCCCGCGCACGCGCCACCTACGACGCGGCAGTGTGCCTCTACCACGACCAGGCGCTGATCCCGCTCAAGACGCTCCATTTCGACGACGGCGTGAACATCACGCTCGGCCTGCCGATCGTACGCACCTCGCCCGACCATGGTACCGCCTTCGGCATCGCCGGGCGCGACGAGGCCAATCCCGGCGCGATGATCGCCGCGATCCGCATGGCGGCGAGCGCCGCGCAGCACCGCGCCGAACTGGCGCTCGCCGGGCATTCGTGACCGAGCTTCCGCCACTCCGCGACGTCATCCGGAAATACGGCCTCTCCGCCAGCAAGGCGCTGGGGCAGAATTTCCTGTTCGATACGCAACTGCTCGCGCGCATCGCCGCGGTGCCGGGGAAGCTGGGCGACGCCGAAGTGTTCGAAGTCGGCCCCGGCCCGGGCGGGCTCACGCGGGCGTTGCTGGGCGCGGGCGCGAAGGTGACCGCGGTCGAGCGCGACCGGCGCTGCATCCCGGCGCTCGAGGAAGTCGCCGAGGCCTATCCCGGACAGCTCCGGGTGATCGAGGGCGATGCGCTGGAAGTGGATGCGCCCTCGCTCTTCGCCGGGCGGCCGCACATCGTCGCCAACCTGCCCTATAATGTCGGCACGGCGCTGCTCGTCGGCTGGCTCACCGGCGGCTGGCAGCCCTGGTGGGCGAGCCTCACCTTGATGTTCCAGAAGGAAGTCGCCGAGCGGATCGTCGCCGCGCCGGGGACCGAGGCCTATGGCCGGCTCGCGGTGCTGGCGCAGTGGCGCTCGGAGGCGCGCATCGCGATGACCGTCCACCGCTCGGCCTTCACCCCGCCGCCCAAGGTGATGTCGGCGATCGTCCACATCACGCCCGGCGAGGCGCCCCAAGGCATGCGCGTCGAGCGGATCGAGGCGCTCACCGGCGCGGCGTTCGGCCAGCGCCGCAAGATGCTGCGGCAGAGCCTGAAGGGCGTGCCGGGCGCTGTCGAAGCGGCCGAGCGGCTCGGCATCGACACCAGCCGGCGTGCCGAGACGGTCAGCGTCGCCGAGTTCGTCGCGCTCGCCCGCGAGCTGGGCTGAACGGCCTCAGGGCTTGGCGGGGGTCGCCGTCTCAGGCGTCTCGGGCGGCGTCGCCTGGGCGGTCGCGGTAACCGGCGGGCCCTTGGCGATCGCGGCGGCGAGGACGGTCGCGTCCTGGCAGGTGCTGCGGCACAGGCCCTGGATCTTCGCGAGATTCTCCTTGGCCTTCTCGACGGCGCCCTTGGCCATCATCGCTTCGCCCTGGCCGCGCAGCGTGCTCACGTCGTTGGGCTCGAGCAGCAGCGCTTCCTGGTAGAAGCGGATCGCCTTGCCCGGCAGCCCCTTGGCGCGCGCGACTTCGGCGAGCGCGACAAAGGCCTGGCGGTTGCGCGGATCGACGGCGAGCGCCGTCTCGTAGAGGTCGGTCGCACCGTCGAGGTTGCCCGCGGTCTGTGCGGCGCGGCCCTGCTGGAGCAGCGCGATCGACTTGGCGTCGATCTGGTCGTCGGGCCGCTGTGCGTTCAACGCCGAGGAAACCGTGAGCACCATCAGCGCGACGGCGGCCGAAATCGCAGTGAACCGCATCAACATCTCCGAGACTGGAACCCGCGTCGCTACCATGGCCGGACCATCTTCGCGACAAAAAAGCCGTCGGTCGAGTCTCGGAACGGGGTGAGCCGAAGCCCGGCACCGCGCGGGCTGCCAGCGCCGAGCGACAGCGGCTCGGCGACCCAGCCCGGATGCGCGGCGAGGAAGGCGTCGACCTGATCGGCGCCCTCGGCCTCGAGCAGCGAGCAGACGATATGGACCAGTGCCCCGCCCGGCCGCACCAGCCCGGCGGCGACGCGGAGGATATGCGCCTGCGTCTCGGCATAGCGCGCGATCCGCGCCGGAGTGATCCGCCAGCGCGCCTCGGGGTTGCGCCGCCAGGTGCCGGTGCCCGAGCAGGGTGCGTCGACCAGCACGACGTCGGCGCGGCCCATCTGGTCGGCGAGCATCGCGGCCTCGCGATTGGGATCGAGCAGCCGCGTCTCGACGATGCCCACCCCCGCCCGCTCGGCACGCGGCATGAGGCGGGAAAGCCGCGCGCGGTCGACGTCGCAGGCGAGGATCGAGCCGTGCCCCGCCATCGCCGCGGCGAGCGCGAGCGTCTTGCCGCCGCCGCCGGCGCAGAGGTCGATCACATGCTGGCCGCGCTCGACCGGTGCGGCACGCGTGACGATCTGGCTGCCCGCGTCCTGCACCTCGATCGCACCTTCGGTCCAGAGCGGGTGCTTCTCCACCGCGGTGTCGGGCGCGAGCCGCAGCGCCTGGGGCGCGCCGGGCACCGTCTGCGCGTCGGGGAATTGCGCGGCGACCGCGGCGGGGTCGGCCTTGAGCCGGTTGACCCGGATGTCGAGCGGCGCGCGGTCGAGCAGCGCCCTCGCCTCCTCGCCCGCGATCCCCGAAGCGGCAAGCGCCTCGACCAGCCACGCCGGCGCGACGCCGGGGACGGCGATGTCCTCGCCCGGCGAAATCGGTGCCGGGCCATAGGGCGATCCGTCGAAGCTCTCGCGCACGGCTTCGCGCTGGGCCGCCAGCGCGAGCATCGCCGCACGCCCGCTCGAGGGCCGGTCGCCGCACAGCCGGATGGTGTCATAGACGAGGTCGCGGATCGCGCGCCGGTCCTTCGAGCCCGCATAGCGCCGCGCCGCGAACCCGCGCGCGAGGATCACATCGGCGGCCGGTCCCTGGTCGCGGGCAGCGGCGACGATCTCGTCGAGCAGGTCGATCGCGGCCTGGGTACGCGCGGCGGGTGTCATGCGCGGACGTGGAGCAGATGGCGCCCGATTTTGCTAGGGGCGGGATATCGCCGAGGCTAGGATTTGCGGCATGACGATCACGATCACCGCGTTCGAACGCTCGCCCGACGGCGGCAAGGGCCTCGCGCGCGACACGCGGGTGCGCTGGGCGCTCGAGGAAGCTGGCCTGCCCTATGATGTCCGGCTCGTCTCCTTCCAGGCGATGAAGCAGCCCCCGCACCTCGCGTTTCATCCCTTCGGCCAGATCCCGACCTATGAGGAAGGCCACCTCGCGCTCTTCGAGACCGGCGCGATCATCCTCCACGTCGCAGAGCAGCATCCGGGGCTGCTGCCGGAGGGGGGAGACGCACGGGCGCGTGCGATCAGCTGGATGTTCGCGGCAGTCAACACCGTCGAGCCGCCGATCCTCGATCTCACGATCGCGAAGTTCGTCGAAGGCGACAAGCCCTGGACCGCCGAACGCCTGCCCCTGGTCATGGACCGGATCCGCGACCGGCTGAAGCAGCTCGCCGCGCGGCTGGGCGACGCCGAATGGCTCGATGGCGACTTCAGCGCAGGCGACCTGATGATGGTTTCGGTACTGCTGCGGCTCCGCCTCTCGGGCCTGCTCGACGAATTTCCTACCCTCGCCGCCTATGTCGCTCGCGGCGAGGCGCGCCCGGCGTACCAGCGCGCCTTCGCCGACCAGCTCGCGGTCAACACGCGCTGATCTCCGATTAAACCGTCATCCCGGCGAAAGCCGGGACCCAGGGTCAAGCAGGACGTCGCTCGTGACTCCTGGGTCCCGGCTTTCGCCGGGATGACGAAGATTGGGGCGGTGAAGATTGGAGCGGTTGGCATTGGACAATGACCGTGGGCCTCTGCTCTAACCCGCGCATGCGCTTCGCCCTGACCGTCCTCGCCGCCTTCGCCCTCCCCGCCCAGGCCGTCGCCCAGACGCTGCCGGAACCGATCGCCGCCGCCGACCCGATGATCGGCACCGGCGGCGAAGGCCATACCTATCCCGGCGCCACCGCGCCCTTCGGCATGGTCCAGCTCTCGCCCGACACCGATGCGACCTGCGAGATCCGCGCCTGCTACAGCCATGCCGCGGGCTATCGCTACGAGGATCCGACGATCCAGGGCTTCAGCCACACCCATTTCAGCGGCGCCGGCCATTCGGACCTGGGCGACGTGCTCGTCATGCCCCAGGCGGGTGACGCGGTGCAGCTGGACCCGGGCGATCCCAAGGTTCCCGGCTCGGGCTATCGCTCGCGCTTCGACCATGCCAGCGAGACCGCGCACCCCGGCTATTATGCCGTGACGCTCGCCGACAGCGGCATCCGCGCCGAGCTGACCGCGGGCACGCGCGTCGGCATCCATCGCTATGCCTTCCCCGCGGGCAAGCCGGCGCATCTGCTGATCGACCTGCGCTCGTCGCTCTACGACTATCCCGGCAAGATCCTCTGGTCGGGCCTGCACCTGCTCCCCGACGGCACCCTCACCGGCTTCCGCGAGACGCGCGGCTGGGCGCCGGGGCGCAAGCTCTATTTCGCGATGCGCTTCTCGGCGCCGCTCGCCGGCCACGGCTTCGTCGATCGCGACACCGCAGTGAAGTACAAGGGCTTCCAGGCCCCGGGCCGCGACGACGCGGTGGCCGAGAAGCTCGGCCGCGCGCTCGAGGCGAGGCTCGACTTCGGCGCGCTGGCGGGCCCGCTCGAAGTGAAGGTCGCGCTCTCGGGCGTCGACGAGGCCGGCGCGGTCGCCAATCTCGACGCCGAGGCGGGCGGGTTCGACGCAATCCGTGCAAAGACCGAGGCGGCGTGGCGCGACGCGCTCGGCGCGGTCGAGATCGACGCCCCGGCGCCGATGCGCCGGACGCTCTACACCGCGCTCTACCACACGCTCCTTGCTCCCAGCGTGTGGGGCGACGCCGACGGCCGCTACCGCGGGCCCGACGATCAGGTGCACAAGGCCGAGGGTTTCACCTTCCGCTCGACCTTCTCGCTCTGGGATACGTTCCGCGCCGAGCATCCACTGCTCACGCTGATCCAGCCCGAGCAGACCACCAGCGACGTCGTCCAGTCGCTCGTCGCGAGCCAGCGCTACGGCCCCTATGGCATCCTGCCTGTCTGGCAGTTCGCCGGGCGCGAGACCTGGACGATGATCGGCTACCACGCCGCCCCGGTGATCGCCGACGCCTATCTCAAGGGCATCCGCGGCTTCGATGCCGAAGCGGCGCTCCAGGCGATGCTCTCGAGCGCGACCTATCCGCCCTATGGCGGCCTCGGCGATTACATGGCGCTCGGCTATGTCCCGATCGACCGCGAGCCCGAGGCGGCGTCGAAGACGGTCGAATATGCCTATGACGACTGGGCGATCGCGCGGATGGCGCGGGCGATGGGCAAGGCCGATATCGCCGCGGCGTTCGAGAAGCGCGCCGGCTATTGGCGCAACAGCTTCGACGCGAAGAGCGGCTGGCTGCGCGCGCGCAAGGCCGACGGCAGCTTCCGCGAGCCTTTCGATCCCACCGCGATCAACTATGGCTCGGACTATACCGAGGGCAATGCGTGGCAATATTCCTGGTTCGTGCCGCAGGACCAGGCCGGGCTGTTCAAGCTGCTCGGCGGCGATGCCAGGGCGGTGGCGAAGCTCGACGCGATGTTCGATTACGACGTGTCGAAGCTCGACTACAGCCACGCCGAGGACATCGCCGGACTGATCGGCCAGTACATCCACGGCAACGAGCCCAGCCACCACGTCGCCTATCTCTACGCCTATGCCGGCGCCCCCTGGCGGACCCAGGCACGGCTCAAGCAGATCGTCGAGAGCCAGTACAAGCCAACCCCCGATGGCCTCTCGGGCAACGACGACCTCGGCCAGATGTCGGCGTGGCTCGTCTTCACGTCGCTCGGCTTCTATCCGGTGGCGCCGGGATCGAACCAATATGTCATCGGCCGCCCCTTCGTGAACCGCGCGACGATCCATCTGCCCGGCGGCAAGGCATTCACCGTGGTGGCCGAGAAGCTCTCCGACGCGAATGCCTATGTCGGCCGCGTCACGCTCAACGGCAGGCCGCTGGCGCGCAGCTACGTCACCGACGCCGAGATTCGCGCGGGGGGCGAGCTGCGTTTCACCATGCAAGCGCTTCCAAACCGAACCTGGGGCAGCAGCAGGGAAGCACGTCCCTTCTCGATGTCGACGGCCCGCAACTAGCAGCCCCACCCAATCCGCGCCTCGGGGACAACGCTATCCCGAAGGCGGCGGCGTTGCTGAAGGTCCTCGCAGGTCATCCCGCACGAAAATCGGCTTGCTCCAAGGACGCGAAATGCAAGCGCTTGCAAAAGACATTCGGGTTCACGATGACGCCTACAATAAGCGATGTCGTATAACTGTTATTGACAATAACATAATGTCGAGTGACTATCCCCCCGGACATTAAGCGCCGCCCGAGCGGCAACTGTCATCAGGGGAGGATATGCGATGAGGTACCGTGGAGGGACTCTATTCGGTCGCGTCAGCTTGCTGGGCATCACCGCGACATTGGCGGCGCTGACGCCGGCCCAAGCCCGGCCATCACAAGACGATAGTCAGACGCCCGCTGCCGAAGAGGCGACGAGCGAGGAAATCATCGTCACTGCGCGCCGGCGCGAGGAATCGATCCAGGATACGCCGATCGCCGTCTCCGCCTTCAGCGCGGACACGCTCGAGACTCGCCAGATCGCCCAGACTTCGGATCTCGAGCGAATCACGCCCAGCCTCCAGTTCAAGCCCGCCGGCCAGCTTTCGGGCAACTCCGCTTCGACCGTGGTGTTCATCCGCGGCGTCGGCCAGCTGGATCCCACCGCGGCGGTGGATCCGGGCGTCGGCATCTATATCGACGAAGTCTATGTCGGCCGCGCGGTCGGCGGCGCGATCGACTTCGGCGACATCGCAGGCGTCGAAGTGCTGCGGGGCCCCCAGGGGACGTTGTTCGGCCGCAACACGATCGGCGGCGCCATCCTCGTGCGCACCCGGCAGCCCGAGCTGGGCAAGCTGGGCGGCAGCGCGCGCTTCCGCGTCGGCTCGGACAATCTCTACGAAGGATTCGCCGCGCTCAACGTGCCGATCGGCGATACCGCCGCCGCGCGCGTTTCGGGTGGTTTCCGCAAGCGCGACGGCTATGTCATCCGAGCGTTCGACGGCCTGGACCTCGGCGACGACAACAGCTTCACGCTGAACGGCGCGCTCTATTGGGAAGCCAGCCCGGACCTCCGGGTCAACCTGCGGGCGGATTATACCAAGCGCGACGAGCATGGCGCGCCGTTCGTGTTCGCCGGCATCAACGAGCAGGCGCCCGTCGCCGCGATCGTCAGCGTCGCCGCGGGCTGTCCCGGCGCAAAGATCCCCTTCGCGCCCATCGCGGCCGGCGATCCGCGCTTCGGGGCCCCCAACGTGCCGCTGATCAACGATTCACGCTGCGCCAATGATTTCCAGGCGAAGGGCGATTTCGTCAACGGCGGCACCGCCCCGGTGATGAGCACGTCCGAGGTCTGGGGCGTGTCCGGCACGGTCGAGGCCAACCTGGCCAAGAGCCTGACGCTCAAGTCGATCACGGCCTATCGCTCCACGCAGTCGCGCGGCATTCGCGATGCGGACAACACCCCGTTCGTGATGATCACCACCGATGTCGGCGCCGCGTCGGACCAGTTCAGCCAGGAGCTCCAGCTCCAATATGAATCCGGGATCGTCAGCGGAATCGTCGGGGCCTATTATTTCACCGAGTCGACCACCGAACGCGCCACGGTCCCGCTTGCCTTCCCGCCGTCGCCGCCGGTCATCACGTCGCTGCTGAACGGCGGGCCGGGGTCGCGCGACCTGCAGATCTCCGACCTCAAGACCGATTCGATCGCGGGGTTCGGCGAGTTGTCGGTAACGCCGTTCGACGGGTTCGAAGTGAGCGGCGGCCTGCGGTACACGCGGGACAAGAAGCGGTTCATCGGGACGGTGATGAACCTCTTTCCGTCGACCCTCCCCGACCCGAACCCGCTGCCCACGCTCGCGATCCCGGAGGGCGGGCCGCTGTACCTCTATCATCGCCCCTACCGCGACAGCTTCTCCGCGCTCACCGGATCGGCGAGCGTCCGCTATTCCTGGTCGGACGCGGTGAGCACCTATGTCTCGTACGCGCGGAGCTTCAAGTCGGGCGGGTTCAACACCCGCTACAATGCCGCGCCGCCGGGCAACGTGCCGCTTCCCTTCGACGAGGAACGCGTCGACAGCTACGAGATCGGCGCCAAGTTCAGCTGGGGCGATTTCCGCTTCAACACCGCCGCCTTCATCGCTGATTACGACAACATCCAGCTGATCTTCCGCCAGGGCGTGGTGCCGCTGCTGTTCAACGCCGGCAAGGCGAGGATCAAGGGCCTCGAAGCGGAGCTGAGCTATCATTCGCCTTCGGGCTTTCAGTTCGATGCCTCGATGAGCACGCTCGACGACACCATCAAGAGCGTGACCGCGGTTCCCGGCGCGACGGCGACCGTCACCCCGAGCGACGACCTGCCGTTCACGCCGGCGTTCCAGGGCAGCTTCGGGATCGGTTACGAGATTCCGGTGAGCGATGATTACACGCTCACGCCGCGGTTCGACGGCAGCTACACCTCGAAGATCACCTTCATCACCGGAAGCATCCCCGACATCGAGGAGAACGGCTATTTCGTCGGCAACGCCTCGCTGACCCTCGCCGACACGCGGCGCGGACTGAAGCTTTCGGCGGGCGTGATGAACCTGTTCGACGAGCGCTATCTCATCCAGGGCAACGCCTCGCTCGGCACGCTCGGCTACGCCGAGAAAATGTATGCGCGCCCGCGCAACTGGTACGTGCAGATTTCGGGCAAGTTCTGAAGCGCCAGTCTCGGCCCGGGCCGGATCGCGGCCCGGGCCGAACGGCTACCGCGTCGGATAGTTCGGCGCCTCGCGGGTGATCGTCACGTCGTGGACATGGCTCTCGCGCAGCCCGGCGTTGGTGATCCGCACGAAGCGTGCCTTCTTCTGCAGCTCGGGGATCGTCCCCGCGCCGACATAGCCCATCGCCGCCTTCACGCCGCCGACCAGCTGGTGGATCACGTCGCGCGCCGGGCCCTTGAACGGTACCTGGCCCTCGATCCCCTCGGGAACGAGCTTCAACTGGTCCTTGACGTCCTGCTGGAAATAGCGGTCGGCCGAGCCGCGCGCCATCGCGCCGACCGAGCCCATGCCGCGGTACGACTTGTACGCCCGGCCCTGGTAGAGGAACGTCTCGCCCGGCGCTTCCTCGGTACCCGCGAGCAGCGAGCCGATCATCGCGGTCGACGCGCCCGCGGCCAGCGCCTTGGCGACGTCGCCCGAAGTGCGGATGCCACCGTCCGCCACCACCGGCACGCCCGACTTGGCGGCTTCGTTGGCGGCTTCCATGACCGCCGTCAGCTGCGGCACGCCGACGCCCGCGACCACGCGCGTGGTGCAGATCGAGCCCGGGCCGATGCCGACCTTGACCCCGTCCGCGCCCGCGCCGATCAGCGCCTTGGCGGCTTCGGCGGTGGCGATGTTGCCGGCGATCACCTGGACGCGGTTCGACAGCTTCTTCACCCGCTCGACCGCGCGGCTGACGTCCTTGTTGTGGCCGTGCGCGGTGTCGATCACGATCAGGTCGACTTCGGCGTCGACCAGCGCCTCGGTGCGCGCGAAGCCCTTGTCGCCCACCGTGCTCGCCGCGGCGACGCACAGGCGGCCGGCGCCGTCCTTGGTGGCGTGCGGATAGTTCACCGCCTTCTCGATGTCCTTCACCGTGATCAGCCCGACGCAGTGGAAGGCGTCGTCGACCACGAGCAGCTTCTCGATCCGGCGCTGGTGGAGCAGGCGGCGCGCTTCGTCCTGGTTCACGCCCACTCGCACCGTCGCGAGATTCTCGTGGGTCATCAGCTCGGAGACCGGCTGGCCGGGATGCTCGGCGAAGCGCACGTCGCGGTTGGTGAGGATGCCGACGAGCTTGCCCGAGCCTTCCACGATCGGGATGCCGCTGATCCTGTGCTGCGCCATCAGCGCCTGCGCCTCGCCCAGCGTGCCGTTCGGCGCCATCGTGATCGGGTTGACGACCATGCCGCTCTCGAAGCGCTTGACCTGCTTCACCGCCTCGACCTGCTCCTCGATGTCGAGGTTGCGGTGGAGCACGCCGATGCCGCCCAGCTGCGCCATCACGATCGCCATGTCGGCCTCGGTGACGGTGTCCATCGCCGAGGAGAGGATCGGGATGTTGAGGCTCAGCCCGCGCGTCACCTGGGTCCGGGTGTCCGCCATGCTGGGCAGGATCTCGGATTCGCCCGGGTACAGGAGGACGTCGTCGAAGGTGAGGCCGAGGGAGATTTCCATGGGGAGCGCCAAGTCCTGAGTCGGAAGTTGGCGGCCCATGTAACCGCGAGGGTGCGAAAGCGCTAGTGGGCCGTCAACACTTCGATCGCCTCGCCGATCGCGGCGTAGATCGTGGCGAGATCGGCTTCGTCGATGCAATAGGGCGGCATCACGTAGAGCGTGTTGCCCAAGGGCCGGAGCAGCACATCGCGCTCGCGGAAGAAAGCGAGCAGGCGCGGGGCGAGGTCGGAGAGATAGCCGGGGCGGGCGTCCTCGAGCTCGAAGGCGGCGATGGTGCCGAGCGCGCGGGGGTTGCCGACGCCGCCGAGCGCGGCGACGTGCCGGGCCTGGCGCTCGGCGAGCGTCGCGATGCGCTCGCCGACCGGTTCCTCGCGCCAGACGGCGAGGTTGGCGCAGGCGGCGGCGCAGGCGATCGGATTGGCGGTGTAGCTCGACGAGTGGAAGAACATCCTTGCCCGGTCGTCGCTGCGGTGCGCTTCGAAGAGCGGTTCGCTCGCCAGCGTCACCGCGAGCGGCAGCGACCCACCGGTAAGGCCCTTCGACAGGCAGAGCAGGTCGGGCACAACCCCGGCCTGCTCGCAGGCGAAGCGCGTGCCGGTGCGGCCCCAGCCGGTCATCACTTCGTCGGCGATGAACAGCACGCCGTGCGCCGCGCAGATCCGCCGCATCTCGGCGAGGACGGCCGCGGGGTAGAAGCGCATGCCGCCGGCGCCGAGCACCAGCGGCTCGACGATGAAGGCGGCGGCGCCGTCGCGGCAGGCGGCGTCGAGCGCGTCGAGACAAGCCTGTTCAGCGCCGGGTTCCGGAAAGGGAATCGTACCGACGTCGAACAGCAGCGGCGCGTACTGCCGGTTGAACACCCCGCGCGCACCGACCGACATCGCCCCGATCGTGTCGCCGTGATAGCCGTGCTCGAGCACGAGGATGCGGTGGCGCGGCTCGCCGCGGTTGGCCCAATAGCCGAGTGCCATCTTGAGCGCGACTTCGACGCTGGTCGAGCCCGAGTCGGAGAAGAAGACATGGGCGAGCTCGGGCGGCGTGATCGCGACGAGGTCGCGCGCGAGCGCTTCGGCGGGCTCGTGCGTCCAGCCGGCGAAGATCAGCTGGTCGAGCCGCTGCGCCTGGTCGGCGATCGCCTGCATGATCCGCGGGTGGCAATGGCCGTGTGTGGTCACCCACCAGGACGAGATCGCGTCGATCACCCGGCGCCCGTCGGCGGTAAAGATCGCCGAGCCCTCGGCCCGCGTCACGAGCGGGATCGGCTCGCCGAGGCCGTGCTGGGTGAAGGGGTGCCAGATCGGGCTCATGCGAAGTCCGGGAAGGCATCGGCGAAGGCCGGAGCGAGGCTCGCGGCGTCGAGCGGATCGAGGCGCGGCAGCCGCCCGAGGCGGCGGACGCAGCCGAGCTCGGCGATCGTCGCTTCGCTCTCGGGCTCGGGATCGCCGACGAAGGCGATGCCGTGGACCGGCACGCCGCGGATGCGCAGCGCTTCGAGGCTGAGCAGGCTGTGGTTGATCGTTCCCAGCGCCGTCCTCGCGACGAGGATCACCGGCGCGCGCCAATGCGCGAACAGGTCGGCGTAGAGCAGCTCGCCCGCGAGCGGGACCAGCACGCCCCCTGCCCCCTCTACCACCAGCGCGCCCGACACCTCGGGCAACGCGAGTCGGGCCGGATCGATCGTCAAGCCGTCGATCGCGGCGGCGCGGTGCGGCGAGCAGGGCGTCGCGAGGCGATAGGCTTCGGGGAGGATCCGCTCGGGCGCGACGCCGAGCGCGGCAACGGTGGCGGCATCGGTGCCGTCCTCGGTCCCTGCCTGCACCGGCTTCCAGTAGAAGCCGCACAGCGCCGCGGCGAGGCCCGCGGCGAAGACGGTCTTGCCGACGCCGGTGTCGGTGCCGGTCACCACGAAAATCCGGCTCATCCGAGCACCTCGCCCAATGCTTCGCCGAGCGCGTCGATCGCCGCTTCATCGACGTTGAGCGTGATCGACAGCCGCAGCCGCGAGGTTCCCTCGGGCACCGTCGGCGGGCGGATGCCGCGCACGTCGAACCCGCGCGCCTGAAGCGCCGCCGCCGCCGCCATGGCGCGGACATCGTCGCCCAGGATCAGCGGCAGGATCTGCGATCCCGTCGCTGCCACGCCGAACGGCGCGAGCACCTCGCTCGCATGCGTCACCAGCTGGTGGAGCCGCACCTGCCGCTCCGGCTCCCCGGCAAGGATGCGCAGCGCCTCACGCACCGCCGCGGCCATCAGTGGCGAGGGCGCCGTGGTGAAGATGAAGCTCCGCGCGCGATTGACCAGGAAATCGCGCACCACGCTCGGCCCGCAGACCAACGCGCCCTCGCAGCCCAGCGCCTTGCCGCACGTATGCAGCGTCACGACCTCGCGCCGGGCATGGAGATGCTCCGCCAGCCCCGCGCCGAACGCGCCGGTCGCATGCGCCTCGTCGACAAGCAGCACGCCTTCGTGCCGTGCCGCCACCTCCGCCAGCGCAGCGAGCGGCGCACGGTCGCCATCCATGCTGTAGAGGCTTTCGACGACGATCCACGGCGTCCCCCTGCCCCCGCCCCGCCGCCAGCCGGCGATCGCCGCCTCGAACGCCCCTGGATCGTTGTGCGCCGCGGCCGCTGACGGCGCGCGCGACAGCCGCATCCCGTCGTGCGCGCTCGCATGGATCCAGGCGTCGTGGACGATCAGGTCGCCGGGCTGCGGCAGCGCCGAGAGCAGCGCGAGATTGGCCATATAGCCGTTGGCGAAGAACAGCGCCGCCTCCGCCCCGAAGAAGGCCGCCGCCTCGGCCTCGAGCGCCTCGTGCTCGCCGTCATTGCCGCGCAGCAGCCGCGACCCGCCCGAGCCGATCGCCGCGCCCCGCGCAAGCGCCGCCTCGACCGCCGCCGCCAGCCGCGGGTCGCGCGCGAGCCCGAGATAGTCGTTCGACGAAAAGTCGTGCCCCGCCCGCGGCGCCAGCGCGCGCAGCCGCCCGCGCGCCGAGAGCGCCGCAAGGTCGGCCGCGTGGAAATCGAAGGGAGGCATGCCGCGGCCCTAGGCGTTGCATGGCCCGGCCGCAATCAGTCAGCGCAACAGCGGGTACAGCGTGTCCTGGTCCGCCTTCACCAGCGCGCGGATCGCGGCGCGGACCTGGACCGAGGCGCGGCAATAGCCGGGCCAGTCGGCGGTAATCTGGCGCAGGCCCCAAGCGCCGATATGCTGGCTCGAGGCCTGGATCTGGGCGGCGTTGCGCTCGCGCAGCGCGCGGAGGCTGTCGGCCTCGGCTGAACGCACCGTATCCAGCAACTCCATCGCCGCCAGGTCCGAGAGCTTGCGGCGATGCGCACTCGCGCGGCTGAGGCGCACGCGCGCGGCGGCGACGCGCGGCTCATCAAGGACGGGATCGATCGTCAGTGCCTCGAGCGCGAGCAGCGCGGCTTCGAGCTCGGCATGGGCTTGCTTCAGTTCGGCGAGCGTGACGGGCACCTAGGCTTCGGTCTCCTCCCCCGTCCGCGCCAGCAATGCCCGCGCCTGATCGACGTGCATGACCTCAATCATCCGGTCGCGAAAGCGTTCCGCGCCGCCGGTGAATGCGGCGATCAGCTCGCGCGCCTCGGCCAGCTCCTGCTCGGTCGGGCCGAACTCCTTGGTCGCGATCGCGATCTGGTACGGGTGGATCAGCGACTTGCCGTCGAAGCCCAGCGAGCGGCCGTGGCGGCATTCCTTGGCGAAGCCCTGGCCGTCGTCGAGCGCGTTGAACACCCCGTCGATCGCCCACACCCCGCCGACGCGCGCGGCGAGCACGATCATCTGCAGCGCGAGCGCCAGCCCCGCGCGCCCCGCGACCGGCGGGATGCCGAGCTCGGCGCGCAAGTCGTTCGAGCCGGTGATCAGCCCCGCCACGCCCGGCGTCCGCGCGATATCGGTTGCGGCCACCAGCCCCACGGGAGTCTCGATCATCACGAGCAGCGGCTTGCCCGTCGCCGCGGCGATCCGGCGGGCGTCCTCGGCCGACTCGGTCTTGGGAAGCACCGCATAGTCGCACGCCGACTCGGCAACCGCGGCGACGTCGGCCTGGTGCCATGGCGTGCCGATCGCGTTGAGCCGGATCGCCGACAGGCTCGCACCGAAAGGCTCGGCCACGGCGTCGAGCGCGGCGGCGCGGGCGCTGTCCTTGGCGTCGGCGCGCACGGCGTCCTCCAGGTCGAGGATCACCAGGTCGACGTCGAGGTCGCGCGCCTTTTCGATCGCGCGCGGGTTCGACGCCGGCATGAACAGCGCCGTGCGCGGCGCCAGTCGGTTGAGCGTGCTCATCGCGCGCCTCTATGCTAGCAAGCGAGCCAGAATGCGAGGCCGGAGTATGAATGGCCGGAGTCTGCGAGGGGAATCGAAATGGACGCGTTGACGATCGTGGCTGCACTGGCGGCCGTGGTGGTGTTCCTCTACCTGTTTTCGAGCGTGAAGATCGTCACGCAAGGCTATCAATATACGATCGAACATTTCGGGCGCTTCACCAGCGTCGCCACGCCGGGGTTCAATTTCTTCCCCGCCTTCTTCTATCGCGTCGGCCGCCGCGTGAACATGATGGAGCAGGTGATCGACATCCCCGGCCAGGAGATCATCACCAAGGACAATGCGATGATCTCCACCGACGGGGTGGTGTTCTTCCAGGTGCTCGACGCGGCCAAGGCGGCCTATGAAGTGTCGGACCTCTATGTCGCGCTTCTCCAGCTCACCACGACCAATTTGCGCACCGTGATGGGGTCGATGGACCTCGACGAGACGCTGTCGAAGCGCGACGAGATCAACGCGCGGCTGCTCTCGGTGGTCGACCATGCGACGACGCCCTGGGGGGTGAAGATCACCCGCGTCGAGATCAAGGACATCCGCCCGCCCGCCGACATCGTCAACGCGATGGGCCGGCAGATGAAGGCGGAGCGCGAGAAGCGCGCCAACATCCTCGAGGCCGAAGGCACGCGCGCCAGCGAGATCCTGCGCGCCGAGGGGCAGAAGCAGGCGCGGATCCTCGAGGCCGAGGGCCGCCGCGAGTCGGCCTATCGCGATGCCGAGGCGCGCGAGCGCGCGGCGCAGGCCGAAGCAGAGGCGACGCGACTGGTCTCCGACGCGATCGAGGCGGGCTCGCAGGCCTCGCTCAACTATTTCATCGCGCAGAAATACGTCGAGGCGGTGGGCAAGTTCGCGACCTCGCCCAATGCCAAGACGATCCTCTTCCCGGTCGAGGCGACGCAGCTGATCGGCACGCTGGGCGGGATCGGCGAGCTGGCGAAGGAAGTATTGGGCAAGTCGCCCGAGGCGCCCAAGCCGCCGCAGCCGCCTCGCACTCCGCGCGTGCCGGGGCCGGACTCGCAATAGGATGGACTGGTTCGCCCACGCCTGGGTCGCCTGGCTTGCCGTGGCCGCGGTGCTTGCGGGCGTCGAGTTGATGATCCCCGGCCTCTTCCTGATCTTCATCGCCGGCGCCGCTGCGCTCACCGGCATCCTCGCCCTGCTCTTCCCCGAGCTGGGGATCGCAGGCGAGCTGATGAGCTTCGCTGCCTGGTCGGTGGTGGCAGTGGCGATCGGGCGGCGCTGGTATCATGAATATCCGGTCGACACCGCCGATCCCTTGCTCAACGATCGCACCGCGCGGCTGATCGGCGAAGTCGTCACTGTCGTCGAAGCGATCGAAGCGGGCAGCGGACGGGTCAGGGTCGGCGATGGTGAATGGATCGCCCGCGGCCCTGACACCCCGGTCGGCGCGCGCGTGCGGATCAAGGGCGCGAGCGGGACCTCGCTCGACGTCGAACCTCTTTCTACCTGATTTCCTGGCCACCTGATTTCCTGGAGTTGCCCCGAATGCGTATCAATCGTCGCGAAGTCCTGCTCGGCGCGGGTGCCGGTGCCGCGCTGACGGCCCTGCCTGCGTGCGCGCGCGGCAGCGCCGGCGCGGCCACGCCCGAAGCCGCCGCCCAGGCGCTGATCGACCGCACCGCCGAGGTGCTCCTCGCCGACAACCCCGAGGGCGCGACCGGGCTGGGCATCGACAAGGACAAGCGCGCCAAGCTCAAGGCACGGCTCACCGACAAGTCGCCCGAGGGCCAGGCGAAGATCGCCGCGCACCTCGAGGCGACGATCGCCGAGATCGGCAGGCTCGACACCGCCGCGCTGAGCCCGGTGATGAAGGTCAACGTCGACGTGGTGAAGACCTCGTTCGAATATGCGCTCGGCGGCTTCGCTTTCCCCTATGGCGACGTCGCGGTCGGCGGGTGGCGCAACTCGCCCTATGTCGTCGTCCAGAATGTCGGCGCCTTCCTCGATACGCCCAAGATGCTCGTCACCGATCACAGCGTGAAGACGCGCGATGACGCCGACGCCTATCTCGAACGGATGAAGGCCTATGCCGCGCAGCTCGACGGCGAGACCACCCGTCTCCACGCCGCCGCCGGCCAGGGCGTGATCGCGCCCGATTTCCTGCTCGACAAATGCCTCGCCCAGCTGAAGCTCGCCCGCGGCGGCAACATCGCCGGCTGGGAGATGGTCACCTCGCTCGCCAACCGCACCGCCGGGATGAGCGGCGACTATGGCCAGCGCGCCTATGACATCTGCACCGACCTGATCGCCCCCGCGCTCGACCGGCAACTCACCGAGCTCGAGCTGCACCGCACGCGCGCGACCAGCGACGCCGGCGTGTGGAAGTTCAAGGACGGCGATGCCTATTACGCCTGGGCGCTCGAGGCCGGCACGAC
This sequence comes from Sphingomonas sp., assembly GCF_017745215.1. Classification (GTDB taxonomy): domain Bacteria; phylum Pseudomonadota; class Alphaproteobacteria; order Sphingomonadales; family Sphingomonadaceae; genus Sphingomonas. Next base: position 48,034 of record NZ_JAGHZV010000002.1, on the reverse strand, counting down.
GACGACGATGAAGCCCGAGGAAGTCCATCAGATGGGGCTCGACCAGCTCCGCGAGCTGCAGGCGCGAATGGACGTGATCCTCAAGGCCGAGGGCTATTCGCAGGGCAGCGTCGGCGAGCGGATGACCGCGCTCGGCAAGGACCCGCGCTTCATGTTCCCCGACAATGACGCGGGGCGCGCCGAGATCATGAAGCTGCTCAACGACCGCATCGCCGACATCCGCTCGCGCATGCCCCAGGCGTTCCACACGCTGGTGAAGGGCAATGTGGAGGTCAAGCGCATGTCGCCCGCCGAGGAGCCGGGCGCGCCGGGCGCCTATGGCGGCCCGGGCTCGATCGACGGCACCGTGCCGGGCAAGTTCTGGATCAACCTGCGCACCACCGACCTTCACCGCCGCTACAGCCTGCCCGATCTCGCCTATCACGAGTCGATCCCGGGTCATGTCTGGCAGGGCGAGTACACCTTCAAGCTGCCGCTGGTCCGCTCGATCCTGGCGTTCAACGCCTATTCGGAAGGCTGGGCGCTCTATGCGCAGCAGCTGGCCGACGAGCTGGGCGTGTACGACGCCAATCCGGTCGAGCGGCTCGGCTATCTCCAGGGCCTTGCCTTCCGCGCCTGCCGGCTGGTGGTCGACACCGGCCTCCACGCCAAGCGCTGGACCCGCGACCAGGCGATCGACTGGTTCGCCAGCACCAACGGCTCGGGCCGCGAGGAAGTGTCGAGCGAAGTCGACCGCTATTGCTCATGGCCGGGCCAGGCGTGCGGCTACAAGGTCGGCCACAGCGAGATCAACCGCCTGCGCGACAGGACCAAGACGGCGCTCGGCGATCGCTACGACTTCCGCGCGTTCAACGATGCGGTGGTGCTGGGCGGCAATGTGCCGATGACGGTGCTGGGCCGCGTGATCGACCGGCATATTGCGGAGCGGAAGGGGTAGTCCCCTCGGGCCCTGCCCGCTCCTTTCCTCTTTGGTCAGCAAGGATGGTCTCGGCCTGGGGTTGCAAAATAGGAGTTGAGGCGCGAGCTTGCCCCTGCTCTTTCGCATCGTCGATCCGAACCAGCGCTCAATCGAGGTCGTCGCACATCCGCTCATCCCGAACGGCATTTTCTCACATGATTGGTGTCAACCGTGTAAACTGTAGTATCTGGACACCACACCAATTTTCCGATCCGAGCGTCGCTCAACCCCCTGAAACCCCTCAACATTCGACCGCTCCGAACGCGTCGCCTTCCTCGCGGGAAAGGCGCGAAGGCGCCGGCGGTTCGAGGGCCTGCTCGAGAGCGCGGTGCTCGAAGGGGTCGCCGAGGGAGGGCTGGTCCGCATCCTGGAGGATCGGTCCCTGCCCTTCCACGGCTATCCTCTCTATTACCCCGCCGCCAGCATTCCCCGGCGTTCGCCTTGCTCGTCGAGGCGCTGGGCTGGGGGAGGAAGCTCAGCTCTTGCCCAGCAGCCCGCCCAGCGAGCCGAGCACGCCGCCCTGGCCCTGGAGCATGCCCGCGAAATGGGCGAGCGCGCCTTCGCCACCGAGGTGCGAGACGATCTCCTGGATCTTGTCGAGCGGAAGCCCCGTCGCCGCGGCGGCACCCTCGGCGGTGTCGCCGTCGGCGGTGTGGAAGTGCGCCAGCTGCGCGATCGCCTGCTGGACATGCTCGGGCGAGAGGCCGACCTTCGCCGCGAGGTTGTTCACATCGACATGCTCGCCGATCTGGCCGAGCAATCCGTCAAGCATCGACATCACGCACTCCTTCGTTGGGGACGCGTTCCGATTAACAGAGGTCAGGAAGCGGCGCGAGGTCCGGCGGCACGAATCCGCGCCGTGCGGGCACCGAAAAGAGCAACTCTTTGGAGTAATGCCGCAGCGGCCAGTCGCGCCGGCCCATCGGCGACAGCAGCAGCGCGTTCACGCGCGCCGCGAGACCCGTCTCGACGGTCTGGGCGAGGAACAGCCGCACGCCCGTAACGAAGGCATGGGTGATCGTGTCGTGATAGCCGCTCCGGTCGTCGTTCACCCCGCCGACGCTCTCGTTGAAGCGCGAGATGATCCCGGCGATCTCGGCGTCGACGTCGATGTCGGGGCGCTCGGTCAGGAGATAGAGACAGGCGGCGAGATGCGCCTCGTGCGTCCATTCCTCGCGGCGGAGGCGGCGCGCGACAAGGCCTTCGCCGAGGTGGACGACCTCGGCATCGGACGCGAACAGGCGGGGCTCATGGTCGGTCATTCGATCGGGCTTTCCTGGAAGAAGCGCCCGATCGTCTGAACCGGGCTAGGTCATTCGGCGGGGAGGCATTGCGGGGCGGCCTGGCGGACCCCTTCGTCGACATGCTCCGCGAACTGCGCGAAATTCTCATTGAACAGGTCGACGAGCTTCGCGGCGGTCATGTCATAGTCCGCCTTGTCCGCCCAGCTTTGTCGCGGATCGAGCGTCGCCGGATCGACGCCCGCCACGCTCACCGGAACCTTGAAGCCGAAGTTGGGGTCGGTGCGGAACTCGGCCGAATTGAGGCTCCCGTCGAGCGCCGCGTTGAGCAGCGCGCGGGTGAGCTTGATCGGCATGCGCTTGATGCCGGGCATCGTCGCCTTGCCGCCCGACCAGCCGGTGTTGACCAGCCAGCAATCGACTCCGCCCTTGGCGATCCGTTCCTTGAGGAGGTTGCCGTAGACCGAGGGGTGGCGCGGCATGAACGGCGCGCCGAAGCAGGTCGAGAAGGTCGCCTCGGGCTCGGTCACGCCGATCTCGGTGCCCGCGACGCGCGCGGTATAGCCCGAGAGGAAATGGTACATCGCCTGCTCGGGGGTGAGCTTGGCGATCGGCGGCAGCACGCCATAGGCGTCGGCGGTGAGGAAGATGATGTTCTTCGGCACCGGGCCGAGGTTCTTCTCCGACGTGTTCGGGATGAAGTCGATCGGATAGGAGCCGCGGCTGTTCTCGGCGAGGCTCGCATCGTCGAAGTCGAGCGCGCGCGTCACCGGGTCCATCACGACGTTCTCGAGGATCGTGCCGAAGCGCTTCGTCGTCGCGAAAATCTCAGGCTCGGCCTCGGCCGAGAGGCGGATCATCTTGGCGTAGCAGCCTCCCTCGAAGTTGAAGACCGCGGTGTCCGACCAGCCATGCTCGTCGTCGCCGATCAGCGTGCGGCTGGCGTCGGCGGACAGCGTCGTCTTGCCCGTGCCGGAGAGCCCGAAGAACACCGCGGTGTCGCCCGTGGCACCGATGTTCGCCGAACAGTGCATCGGCATGATCCCGTCGAGCGGGAGGAGGTAGTTGAGCAGCCCGAAGACGCTCTTCTTCATCTCGCCGGCATAGGCGGTGCCGCCGATCAGGATCAGCTTCTCCGAGAAGTTGACCGCGATCACCGTCTCGGTGCGCGAGCCATGGCGCGCGGGATCGGCGCGGAAGCTCGGCAGGTCGATGATCGTGTACTCGGGCTCGAAGCCGGCTAGCGCGTCGGCCTCGGGGCGCACCAGCAGCGTGCGGATGAAGGCATTGTGCCAGGCGAGCTCGTTGATCACGCGCACCTTGACGCGATGCTCGGGCTGCGAGCCGCCGTAGAGGTCCTGGACGAACAGATTGTCCCTGTCGGACAATGCAGCCAGGAAATCGGCCTTGAGCGCCGCGAAATGCGCGGGCTCCATCGGCTTGTTGACCTTGCCCCACCAGACGCTGTCCTCGGTCTCGGCGTCGCGAACGATGAACTTGTCCTGCGCCGAGCGGCCGGTGTGCTTGCCGGTCGCGACGACCAGCGGCCCATCGGCGGCGAGATGGCCTTCGCCCCGCTGGACGGCCGCTTCGATCAGCGACGGGGTAAGCAGATTCCAGTGGATGGCGGCGCGCGTCCCGATGCCCATGGCGTCGAGACCGTGGCGCGGAGCACGCTCGGTCAAAGTCCTTCTCCCTCCCGCGCGTGTGGGGATTACCGCTTTTGGCGGCATGCGCGGTCGTCGTCCTCCGCTTTGCACCGGCTGTCCCGGTGGTCAATTGCTGTAAACGTTGTCAGATAGTGGACAATTTTCGAAATCGATTGGCCCGATTCTGGATTCGATGGCCTCGCGCCTGAACAATCGCATCTCAACCATAACCGTCATCCCGGCGAAAGCCGGGACCCAGGGCAGCAAGCCGTATCGCCCGTGGCCCTGGGTCCCGGCTTTCGCCAGGATGACGACGGTGAGGGCGGTCCGCCGGTTGAATCGAGTTGCGGGAGACTCTCAGGTTGCGACGACCCGTTACAATTTGGGCAGCCGCCAACACAATTTGGGCAACCCTCGAAGGTTGAGCAGCCGCGCCCTTTGGATTACGCCCTACCCATGACGGCTACGATTGCGCTCGTCGACGACGACCGGAACATCCTCACCTCGGTCTCGATCGCGCTGCAGACCGAGGGCTTCCTCACCCGTGTCTATTCGGACGGCGAAAGCGCGCTGAAGGCGCTGGTCGAGAATCCGCCCGACCTTGCGGTGCTCGACATCAAGATGCCCAAGATGGACGGGCTCGAGTTGCTCCGGCGCCTGCGCGAGAAGAGCGGCATTCCGGTGATCTTCCTCACCAGCAAGGACGACGAGCTCGACGAGGCGCTGGGCCTCGCGATGGGCGCCGACGACTATATCGCCAAGCCGTTCAGCCAGCGGCTGCTGATCGCACGCATCCGGGCGATCCTGCGCCGCACCGAAGCCAATGTGCCGAGCACCGAGGGCGGCAACGAGGAGCCCGCCCAGCCGCTGGTCCGCGGGCGGCTGGCGATGGACCCGGCGCGCCACCGCGTGACCTGGGACGGCACCAACGTCACGCTCACCGTCACCGAATTCCTGATCCTCGAGACGCTCGCCCAGCGCCCGGGGATCGTGAAGACGCGCAACCAGCTGATGGATGCCGCCTATCAGGACGACATCTATGTCGATGACCGGACCATCGACAGCCACATCAAGCGCGTCCGCCGCAAGTTCCGCCAGGTCGATCCGGAGTTCGATGCGATCGAGACGCTCTATGGCGCCGGATACCGTTTCTCAGACGAGTGAAGAGCGCGAGCTCGCGCTCAAATGGTCCAACCGGCTCTCGCTCACGCCGCGCATCCTCGCGGTGAACATCTTCGCGCTCGCGCTGCTTGCGGGCGGCTTCTCCTACCTCGACTCGTTCCGCAGCCGGATCGTCGACAGCCGCGTCGCCCAGGCGAGCCGCGAGGCGCGGCTGGTCGCGCAGGCGATCGCTTCGGCGGGCACCCAGGCCGGCGCGACAGCGGGGCAGAAGGAGCGCCGCGACCTGCTCGTGCTCAGCCTCGCGCGCGACACCGGCACGCGCATCCGGCTGTTCGACGAGGCCGGCCACCTCATCACCGACAGCCGCGCGATGGGGCTGCACAACGTCATTCTGCGCGATCCGGACAAGGATCCCTACAACCAGACCGTCGCGCGCTTCCTGGACGCGACGATCGACGCGGTCGCGGGCGCCCAGCGCGCACCGCTCTACCGCGAGCGCGACGCCGAGCACGGGCTCGACTGGCCCGACGTCCGCACCGCGCTATCGACCCATGCCTATCCCGCGACGGTGTGGCGCGCGCCCGACCGCACGCCGGTGATCACCGCCGCCGCGCCGATCGCCGAGCTCGGCGCCGTGATGACCACGGTCAACGCGCGCGACATCACCACAACGGTGCGCGCCGAGCGCTACCGGCTGGGGATCGTGCTGCTCGTCGTCGCGCTGACCTCGATCGCGTTGTCGCTGTTCCTCGCGCGCACGATCGTGCGGCCGCTGCGCCGGCTCGCGCGCGCCGCGATCCGCGTTCGCCAGGGCCGCGCGCGCGAAGTGGTGGTGCCGCGCCTTCCGAGCCGGATGGACGAGATCGGCCTGCTCGCCCGCGCGCTCTCGGACATGAGCCAGGCGCTCCGTGCCAGGATCGACGCGACCGAGAGCTTCGCCGCCGACCTGGCGCACGAACTCAAGAACCCCCTCGCCTCGCTCCGCTCCGCGGTCGAGAGCCTGACGAGCGTGCGCAAGAAGGAGCACCGCGACCAGCTGCTCGACATCGTCCGCGAGGACGTCCACCGGCTCGACCGGCTGATCACCGATATCTCCGAGGCGTCGAGGCTCGACGCCCAGCTCAGCCGCACGACCTTCGTGCCGGTGGATTTGAGCGCGATGATCGGGGCGCTGATCGCCCAGCGCAGCGCGCGCGGCCTGCCGAACGACGTCCAGCTCCGCTTCGACCAGCGGCCTGGCGAGCCGCTCGTCGGGCTCGGCGACGGCTCGCGGCTCGAGCGCGTGTTCGAGAACCTGATCGAGAATGCGATCTCCTTCTCGCCGCCGGGTGGGCTGATTACGGTTTCTTCAGGCCGAGACGGCACGATGCTGGTCGTGCGGGTGGAGGACGAAGGACCGGGCGTGCCCGAGAATGCGCGCGAAGCGGTGTTCCGCCGCTTCCATTCGGTGCGCCCCGAGAGCGAGGCCTTCGGCCAGCACAGCGGGCTGGGGCTTGCCATCGCACGGACGATTGTCGAAGGGCATCAGGGGAGCATTTCCGTGGAGTCACGGGAGGACCGGTTGGGCGGCGCTCGCTTCGTGGTGCGGCTGCCGCTGGCTGGAGACGGGCGATGAACGAACTGCGCGTGCCGGATGTGTCGTCGGAAACGATCCATGCCTCATGCGTGGCGATCGGCGGCCGCGCCGTGCTGATCGAGGGCCGCTCGGGCGAAGGCAAGTCGGACCTGGCGCTGCGGCTGATCGATCGCGGCGCCGAGCTCGTCGCCGACGACTATACCATCTGCCAGCGCCAGGCGGGCGTGCTCCAGGCCTGCGCGCCGGCGAACATCGCGGGCAAGATCGAGGTCCGCGGCGTCGGCATCGTCGAGATGCCGCACCGTGCGCGCGCGCCGATCGCGCTGCTGATCGCGATCCTCGAATCGCCGCCGCGCTATCCCGAGGAGTTTCGCGTGCGTCGCATCGCAGGAATCGACGTCCCCGTGCTCCCGCTCGCCGCGCTCGAGCCTTCCGCGCCGATCAAGGTCGAGCTGGCGCTCAAGAAACATGGGCAATGACAAGGCGTAGGCCCAAGAACATCCTGCTCGTCACCGGCATGTCGGGGGCGGGCAAGTCGACGGTGCTGCGCACGCTCGAGGACATGGGCTGGGAGATCGCCGACAACCTGCCCGTCACCTTGCTCAACCGCCTGCTCGAGACCGCGCCGTCGGAAAGTCTCGAGGAGGACGACGACCGCCCCCTCGCCTTCGGCATCGGCAGCCAGACGCGCGGCTTCGACGCCGAGAGCATCGTCCGCCGCATCGCCAAGCTGCGCGAGGAGCGCGGCTACGACATCGGCACCTTGTTCCTCGACTGCGCCGGCTCGGAGCTCGAGCGGCGCTATTCGGAGACGCGCCGGCGCCACCCGCTCGCACAGGACCGCCCCGCCGCCGACGGCATCGCCCGCGAGCGCGAGCTGCTCACGCCGCTCAGGAGCTGGTCCAACCGGCTGATCGACACCACCGACCTCTCCTCGAACGGCCTGGCGCAGCTGATCCGCGACACCTTCGGCGGCCATGGGCTCGGCGAGACGACGCTCTCGGTCCTCTCCTTCGGCTATTCGCGCGGGCTGCCGCGCGGCGCGGACCTCGTCTTCGACATGCGTTTCCTGCGCAATCCGCATTGGGACGAAGCGCTGCGCCCCGGCACGGGACTCGATGCCGACGTCTCCGCCTATGTCATGGCCGATCCGGCCTATAATGACGCCATGGCGCAGATCGAATCGCTGCTGCTGCTGCTGATCCCCCGCTATCAGGCGGAAGGAAAGGCTTATGTTACAATCGCTTTCGGCTGCACCGGTGGGCGGCACCGGTCGGTCCATGTCGCCGAGCGGGTGGCGGCGCGGTTGCGCAGTGCGGGATTTTCGCCCACGGTGGCGCATCGGGACTTGAAGACCGCGCCACAGGACTCGCTGGAAGGGGTGCCGGTGACGATATGAGCGGGGCGGAGTTTGGTATGATCGGGTTGGTGCTGGTGACGCACGGGCGACTCGCCGAGGAGTTCGTCACCGCGATGGAGCATGTCGTCGGGAAACAGGAGCGGATCGCCACGATCTGCATCGGCCCCGAGGACGATATGGAGGAGCGGCGCGCCGACATCGCCAAGGCGATCGCGGACGTCGACTCGGGCCGTGGCGTGATCGTGCTCACCGACCTGTTCGGCGGCACGCCCTCGAACCTCGCCATCTCGCTGATGCAGGCGGGCAAGGTCGAAGTGATCGCGGGCATCAACCTGCCGATGTTGATTCGCCTGGGCGGCGCGCGCAAGGCGATGAAGGTAACCGAGGCTGTCGCCGCTGCTCGCGAGGCGGGGCGAAAATACATCACCGTCGCCTCGGAGGTACTCGGAGAGGCTGCCGCATGAGTGAGATTATCCGCGCGGTCCAGATCACCAACAAGCGCGGCCTGCACGCCCGCGCCAGCGCCAAGCTGGTCACGCTCGCCTCGTCCCAGCCGGTGCCGCTGATGGTCGAGAAGGCGGGATCGCGCGTGACCGCGACCTCGATCATGGGGCTGATGATGCTGGGCGCCGCGATGGGCGACACGATCACGATCAGCGCCGACGGCGACGGCGCCGAAACCGCGGTCCGGGCGCTGGTCGAGCTGGTCGAGGATCGTTTCGGCGAGGATTGAGGCGTGCCGTTGCGCTCACGCTCTCGCGCAACTATGTGTATCCAGAGGCGATTGGATACACATCATGCGTACCAATATCATTATCGACGACCGGTTGATGGCCGAGGCAATGCAGGCTTCCGGTCTCAAGACGAAGCGCGAGGCGGTGGAGCTTGGGTTGCGCATGCTGGTCCGGCTGCGCAAGCAAGAGGAAATCCGGAAATATCGTGGGAAGCTCGCCTGGTCCGGTGATCTCGAGGCGATGCGGACCGACGGATGATCCTCGTCGATTCGAGCGTGTGGATCGACTATTTCCGCGGCACGCCAACGCCTGAAACCGATCGGCTCGACGCCTTGCTTGGCGTCGAGCCCTTGGCGGTCGGAGATCTGATTCTCACCGAGATCCTGCAGGGATTCATCCGCGATACCGATTTCGAACGGGCACGGCGCTTGCTCGAGCCGCTCGCATCCGTCGAGATTGGCGGCTTTGAAATTGCCGAGAGAGCCGCGCAAAACTATCGGGCGCTGCGGTCGCTCGGGATCACGGTGCGCAAGACGATCGACACGCTGATCGCGACCCGCTGCATCGAAGACGGTCTCCAGCTCCTCTATTCGGATGGTGACTTCGATCCGTTCGTGACGCATCTCGGCCTGCAATCATGCCCCGCCAGATAACCGCCTTCTCCAATCCCCTGATCAAGCGCGTCCGCGGGCTTCGCGACAAGAAGCACCGGCGCGAGGAAGGGCTGTTCCTCGCCGAGGGGCTGCGCATCCTCACCGAGGCGCGCGAGGCGGGAAGGCTGCCGGCCTATCTCTTCTTCGCTGCCGAAAGCGCGAGCCATCCGCTCGTCCGGGCGCTGGTCGAGGCCACCGAGGGCGCGGGCGGCGAGGCGGTCGAGACCAACGCCGACATCCTCTCCAAGCTCTCGGGCAAGGACAATCCCGGCGCCGTCGTCGGCGTCTATCCCGAATTCGCCGTGCCGCTCGAAGCGCTCGATCGCAGCAGCGCGCGGATCTGGCTGGTCGCCGAGCGGCTGCGTGACCCGGGCAACCTCGGCACCATCCTGCGCACCGCCGACGCGGTCGGCGCGGGCGGGCTGATCCTCGTCGACGACTGCGTCGATCCCTTCTCGGTCGAAGCGGTGCGCGCGAGCATGGGGGCGCTGTTCACCGTGCCTGTCGCCAAGGCGGGTTGGGACGCGTTCCGCGACTGGCTGCGCGCCGGGCCGGGGCAGCTGGTCGGGCTCAGCCTCGATACGGACCATGGCTATCGCGAGCCTCGCTACGAAACGCCGACCTTCCTGCTCACCGGCAACGAGGCGCAGGGCATGCCCGACTTCATGGCCGCCGAATGCGACCTGCTGGTCAAGATTCCGATGCTCGGCAAGGCCGACAGCCTCAACGCCGCCGTGGCGACCGCCGTGATGGCCTATGAGGTACTCGCTCAGGGGGACAGATCATGATTCGCGCACTCGCCGCCGCCGCCTTGGCCCTGCTTGCCTTCGCCGCGCCCGCCGCCGCGCAGCCGGCCGGCTATTTCGACAACAGCGGCCGCAGCGACGTGCTGACCGGCGGCGTGCGGATGATCCCGATCACCACGTCCAAGGGGACGTTCCGCGTCTGGACCAAGCGGGTGGGCAACAATCCCAGGCTCAAGGTCCTGCTGCTCCACGGCGGCCCGGCGGTGCCGCACGACTATCTCGAAGCGTTCGACAGTTTCCTGCCCCGCGAGGGCGTCGAATATTATTACTACGACCAGCTCGGAGCCGGAAACAGCGACCGGCCCGAGGACATGTCGCTGTGGAACCTCCCGCGCTTCGTCGAGGAAGTCGAGCAGGTCCGCGTCGCGCTCGGGCTGACCCGGGACAATTTCTGCCTCTACGGCCAGAGCTGGGGCGGGCTGCTCGCGATCGAATATGCGCTGAAATACCAGGCCAACCTCAAGTGCATGATCGTCTCGAACATGATGGCGTCGGTGCCGGCATATAACGACTACGCCCAGAAGGTGCTGATGCCCGCGATGGACCCGAAGCAGCTCGCCGAAGTGAAGGCGCTCGAGGCCGCGGGCAAGACCGAGGACCCGCGCTACATGGCGCTGCTGGTCCCGATGCACTATGAGCAGCACATCCTGCGCATGCCGTTCGACCAATGGCCCGAGCCCGCGGTGCGCGCCTTCACCAAGGTCAACCAGCCGGTCTATGCCTATATGCAGGGCCCGAGCGAGCTCGGCGCCGGCGGCATCCTCAAGGACTGGGACCGGTTCGAGGACCTCGCGAAGATCCAGACCCCCACGCTGGTGATGGCTGCGCGCTACGACACCATGGACCCGGCCTATATGGAGAAGATGGCCAGGAAGCTGCCCCACGGCAGCTACGCGTTCATGCCCAACGGCAGCCACCTTGCCCTCTATGACGACCAGGCGAATTATTTCGCTGCGCTGACGGGGTTTCTGAAGAAGTTCGACTGACTCCAACGACCGTCATCCCGGCGAAAGCCGGGACCCAGGGTCACGAGCCTCGCCCTGCTTGACGCTGGGTCCCGGCTTTCGCCGGGATGACGGAAAAAGGGTTCGCCCGCAAAGCTGAACGAAAGCCGATCGTTGCGGACATGGATCGTTCAGCCGGCTCCGAGCATTGGGGCGGGCAGAAGGAGCCAAGACGATGCGTTTTTCGACTGCCGCCGCGATCGGCCTGCTCGCGCTCTGCGCCTGCATGCCCAGCGATGCCAACGCCCAGACGCGCGCCGAGCCCTATCGCGCGCAGGGCACCGAGCCCTTCTGGTCGCTGACGATCGACGGTCAGACGATGCGCTTCGAATCCGCCTTCGGCCGCCCGGTGAGCGTGCCGCAGCCGCGCGTGATCCACGGCTTCGCGGGCGAGATCTACCAGACCCGCCAGATGAACGTGAACGTGGTCCACACGCCCTGCAGCGACGGGATGAGCGACCGCAGCTATCGCGACACCGTCCAGGTCACGCTCGGCGGGCGCCAGTACAAGGGCTGCGGCGGCGCATTCACCGTGAAGCCCCAGCCCGCGCCGCTGGCGGGCAGCTGGCGGATCGAAGCGATCGGCGGCAACCCGGCCTGGGCGCCGCGCCCCGCGACGATCCGCTTCGAGGGCGATCGGCTGAGCGGCAATACCGGCTGCAACGCCTTCTCGGGCAGCTACCGCTTCGAGCGCGGTCGCCTCACCGCCGGTCCGGTCGCCTCAACGCGGCGCTTCTGTGCCGAGCGCGGGGCGAACACGCAGGAGAGCAACATCCTCGGCCTGCTCGGAAAGCCGCTGAGCGTCTCGACCAACCGGAGCGGCAAGCTGGTACTCACCGCTCCGGGCGGTGCGACGATGACGCTGGCGCGCGAGGGCGGCCCGCGCCGCTGATCGCAGGCCTATTGCTGCTTCACCTTGCCGCCGTCGCCCTTGAGGCCGGCGATGTAATCGAGCTCGTTCTGTGCCTTCTCATAGGTCGGATCGAGCTCGAGGCATTTGCGGAACATCGCCTTCGCCTCCTCGATCCGGCCGAGCTCGATCAACGAATAGCCCTGCCCCCACCAGGCCCGGAGCTGCCCGCGCTTGCGCTTGTCGGGGTCGGTCTGGAGCTCGGCGGCCGAGGCGGCGCGGGCATAAGTGCCCACCGACGCTTCCCACTGGTTCCGCGACTGCTGGACATAGCCCAGCTCGGCGAGGAACTGCTCATAATCGGGCGCCATCGTGGTCGCGCGCTGGAGGAAGGTCGCGGCGCCGGGAAAGTCCTTGCGGTCGGCGAGGACATAGCCCTTGCCCCAGAGGGCGAAGCAATAACCCGAGTCGATCACCAGCGCGGGCTGCTTGCGGCGCGAGGCAGCGACTTCGTAGCGGGCCTCGTCGCCGTCGTTGATCGCGCAGAACAGCGCGCGCTTCTCGGGGGCGTATTTGCGCTCATATTCGCCGATCAGCGCGTTGAAGTCGGCGAAGGCGCCGTCGAGGTCGCCCCCGCTGATCTTGGCGACCGCGGCGCTCACCCGCTCCGAGCGCGCCGCATCGGCGTCCTGTACCGGTGCCACCGCGGCGACCAGCGCCATTCCCGCAATCCACATCGGCTCGCCCTCCCCCTTTTGCCTCCCGGGAAGGCTAGCAGCTTCACTCGGCCGCGTCTTCAGCCTCGGTGGTCGCGGCGACGAGCTTGGTCAGCGGGCGCGGGCTGGTCTCGACCATCGGCAGCGGCTCGATCTCCTTTGTGCCGCTCGAAACTTCCAATGCCTCGAAGCGCTTGGCCTGGGTCATCACCTGGCTTTCCAAGCTTCCCACCATCGCATTGTACGCGCTCGACGCCGCTTCGAGGTTACGCCCCATCCGCGCGACATGGCTGCCCATCGTCGCCAGCCGCGAGTGCAGCTCCTTGCCCAGCCGCGCGATCTCGGCGGCTTCCTCGGCGAGCCGCTCCTGCCGCCAGACGCTCGCCACCGTCCGCGCGATCGCGACGAGATTGGTCGGCGTCGCGAGCAGCACGCGGCGCTCGAACGCCCATTCCCACAGCGCCTCGTCCTGCTCCATCGCCGCGGTCAGGAACTGCTCGCCGGGGATGTAGAGGATCACATAGTCGGCCGCGTCGCCGAACTGGGCCCAATAGCTTTTCGAGCCGAGCTGTTCGGCGTGACGGCGGATCGCCTGCGCATGCGTCTTGAGGTGCGCGATCCGCGTCGCTTCGTCGACTTCGTCCGAGGCGTCGAGATAGGCGTTGAGCGAGCATTTGGCGTCGATGATCAGCTTGCGACCGCCGGGCAGCCGCACGATCACATCGGGGCGCAGCCGCCCCTCGCCGGTATCCACCGACACTTCGGTCTCGAAGTCGGCGAATTGCGAGAGACCCGCCTGTTCGAGCACGTTCTTCAGGCTCTGCTCGCCCCAGCGCCCGCGCGCCTTGGGGCTCGCCCGCAGCGCATTGACCAGCTTGGCGGTCTCGTCGCGCACCTGGCCGTGGCTGGTATGGAGCAAGGTCACCGCCTCGCGCAACGCCTGGTAGCTCCCCACCCGTTCCTTCTCGACGAGGTTGAGCCCCTCCTGATAGCGTTTGAGCGTGGCCTCGACCGGCTGGAGCAGTGCCTTCAGCTGCGCCTCGCTCTTCTCGCCGGCCTGGTGGAAACGCTGGTCGGCGCGTTCGAGGAAGTTGCGCTGGGCATCGCCGAGGACGCGGTTGGCGAGATCGGCGAAGCGCGCCTCCATCCCCGAGGTCTCGCCCTGGAGCCGCGCGAGATCGGCGTCCTTGCGCGCGAGGTCGGCGATCGCTGCCTTGAAGTCAGCTTCGCGCGCGTCGCGCTCGCCGCGCATCTGCGCCGCCCCGCGTCCGCCGAGAAACCAGCCGATCCCCAGCCCGGCGAGCAGCGCCACGATCACCAGAAGCAGCCCCACCGAATCCACGCCGAAATCCTCCAAAAGTCACAAGAGTCGCAACCCGTCGCCGCGCCGCAGTCCCGAAAAGTCACAAGAGTCACGACCCGTCGCCGCGATCCGACCTCGCCGCCGGCTTTCGGCAGGATCGGACACGAAACAACGCCACCATGGAACATAGCTTGAACATCGCAGGTAGGACAGCCCCTATTGAGTGTAACATTGTATCATAAAAAGGGAGCAGCTATGAGCGAGTCAGTCAGAGACGGGAGCGGCGTGATGGAAGGCAAGACCTATGGCCAGGACCATTGGGACCTGCGCTATGCCGAGGACGGCTATATCTTCGGCGAGGGCCCGAACCGCTTCCTCGAGCGGCAGGCGCCGCTGCTGAAGCCGGGGATGCGCGCGCTCGCGGTTGCCGACGGCGAGGGACGCAACAGCGTCTGGCTCGCCGAACAGGGGCTCGAGGTGGTCGCGACCGACATCTCGCCCGTGGGGATCGAGAAGGCGCGCCAGCTGGCGGCGTCGCGCGGCGTGACGATCGACCATCGCCAGGCCGACATGGTAAGCTGGGACTATCCCGAAGCGGCGTTCGACGTGGTGGTGGCGATCTTCATCCAGGTCGTCGGCCCGGCGGATCGGGCGAAGGTGTTCCAAGGCCTCCGGCGCGCGCTCAGGCCGGGCGGGCTGCTGTTGCTTGAAGGCTATACCCCCGACCAACTCCAGCACGGCACCGGCGGGCCGAGCGCGGTCGAGAACCTCTACACCGAGGCGCTGCTGCGCGAGGCATTCGCCGGGCTCGCGATCGAGCGGCTGGAGGCCTATGAAGCCGAACTCGACGAAGGGCCGCGCCACCGGGGGCTGTCGGCGGTCATCGATCTGGTGGCGAGGAAGGCCTGAAACCCTCACCCGTCACCCCGGCCTTGTGCCGGGGTCCACCGTGAGGCACGCGATGGAAAAGCGGTCGGAGGCCATCGAGCGATGGCTGCGTGGGCCCCGGCACAAGGCCGGGGTGAAAACGTAATAGCGTTTACGATGAGGCTCTTAAGCCGCAGTTTTGCGGGCCTTTGCGAGCTTCTTGAGGATCATGTCGCGCTTCAGCCGCGAGAGGTGGTCGATGAACACGATCCCCTGGAGGTGGTCCATCTCGTGCTGGATGCAGGTGGCGAGCAGCCCCTCGAAGATCTCGTCGTGCGCCTTGCCATCCTCGTCGAGCCATTTCACGCGGCACTGCGCGGGGCGCTCGACATCGGCGTACTGGTCGGGGACCGACAGGCAGCCCTCGGTATAGACCGACTGGTCGTCCGACGGATCGAGGATCTCGGGGTTGATGAAGACGCGCGGCTCGCGGATCGCCTTGCCGTCCTCGTCTTCCTTCTCCTGCAGGTCCATCACGATGACGCGCTTGGGCACGCCGACCTGGATCGCCGCCAAGCCGATGCCAGGGGCGTCGTACATCGTGTCGAACATGTCGGCGATCAGCGCGCGCAACGCGTCGTCGACGCTCTCCACCGGGGTGGAGATGGTGCGCAGCCGCGGATCGGGGACTTCGAGGATCGGAAGAAGAGCCATCGCCCAAATTTAAGCCGAACCCCCGCGCGCCGCAAGGGAGGGCGTTTCCCTAGGCGCGTCAGGCGACCGGCCGCCGCGCGCGCAGCGCCTGGGCGAGCGTCCCTTCGTCGAGATAGTCGAGCTCGCCACCCACCGGCAGCCCGTGCGCGAGCTGGGTGACGCGCACCGGATAGGCCTCGATCCGCTCGGCGATATAATGCGCGGTGGTCTGTCCCTCGAGCGTGGCGTTCATCGCGAGCACCACTTCGTCGATTCCCCCCGCGGCGATGCGGCGGACGAGCGCTTCGATCGACAGATCCTCGGGCCGCACGCCGTCGAGCGCCGAGAGCCGGCCGCCGAGCACATGGAAGCGGCCGGGGAAGAGCCGCGACCGCTCGAGCGCCCAGAGGTCGGCGACTTCCTCGACCACGCACAGCGAGCGCGCGTCGCGGCGCGGATCGGCGCAGATCGCGCACGGGTCGCTGGTGTCGACATTGCCGCAAATCGAGCACGTCGCGAGCCGCTGGCTGACCGCGCCGAGCGCGGCGAGCAGCGGATCGAGCGCGGTCTCGCGCTTCTTGAGCAGGTGGAGCACGGCGCGACGGGCGGAGCGCGGGCCGAGCCCGGGAAGCCGGGAGAGCGCCTGGGTCAGCGCTTCGATTTCGGGCGATGCCATGGCGGCGGAGATAGCGATGGGGGAACAGAAAGGAAACTCCCCCCGCCCTTTCCCCACAGGGGAGAACTCACGCGGCTTTTCCCTTTTACGTCATCCCGGCGAAAGCCGGGACCCAGGGTAGGAGAGGACGTCGCCCGTGGCCCTGGGTCCCGGCTTTCGCCGGGATGACGGATATCCGAAAAGGCGATGTCGATTTACCACCACGGTAAATCGGCTAAAGGCCGCCGCCATGCGTGTGATCTTCATGGGAACCCCCGAATTCGCGGTGCCGGTGCTCAAGGCACTGGTCGAGGCCGGGCACGAGGTGGTGGCCGCCTACAGCCAGCCGCCGCGGGCGGGCGGGCGGCGCGGCAAGGCGCTGACGCCCTCGCCGGTGCAGGCTCGCGCCGAAGCCTTGGGGATCGAAGTCCGTACACCGACCAGCCTCAAGAGCGCCGAGGAACAGGCAGCGTTCGCAGCGCTCGGCGCCGACGTAGCGGTAGTCGCGGCCTATGGCCTGATCCTGCCGCGCCCGATCCTCGAGGCGCCGCGGCTGGGGTGCCTCAACGTCCATGGCTCGCTGCTCCCGCGCTGGCGCGGCGCGGCGCCGATCCAGCGTGCGATCCTCGCCGGCGACGACGAGACCGGCGTCGGGATCATGCAGATGGAGGCCGGGCTCGACACCGGCCCGGTGCGGCTGGAGGGGCGCACGCCGGTTGACGCCAAGACGTCGGGCCAGCTCATCGAGGAACTGAGCGCGATGGGCGCGCGGCTGATGGTCGAGGTTCTCGACGATCCCGATGCCTATCCGCCGGTCCCCCAGCCCGAGGAGGGTGTGACCTACGCCGCCAAGATCGACAAGGCCGAGCTGAAGCTCGACTTCTCGCGGAGCGCTGCGGAAGTCGAGCGTGCGATCCGGGCGTTCAATCCGCCGGGCGCCTTCTTCGAGCATCAGGGCGAACGAATCCGCGTCCTCGCTGCCCAAGTCCATCACCCCGGCGGAGGCCGGGATCCGGGTCAGGTGCTGGATGGCGCACTGACGATCGCCTGTGGCGAAGGGGAAATCACGCCCCTCCTCGTCCAGCGCGCGGGTCGCGGCGTCATGACCACCGAGGAGCTGCTGCGCGGTTTCCCGATCCCCGCGGGCACCCGGCTTTGACGCGTTTCGCGCTAACGCTGGAGTGGGACGGCCGGCCCTTCATGGGCTGGCAGCGACAGGAGCACGGTCCCAGCGTCCAGCAGGCGCTCGAGGAGGCGGCGCTCGCGGTGACCGGCGAGACCGTCGTCGCGCATGCCGCGGGGCGCACCGACGCCGGCGTCCATGCTCTGGCGATGCGCGCGCACCTCGACATCGAGCGCCGGATCACGCCCTTCCGGCTGATGGAAGCGCTCAACGCGCGCCTCCGCCCGCATCCGGTCGCCGTCAACGCCTGCGAGGTCGTACCCGAAGACTGGCACGCGCGCTTCTCCTGCACCGGGCGGCGCTACGAATATCGCATCGTCAACCGCCGCGCGCCGCTGACCTGGGAGCTCGGCTTCGCCTGGCGGATCGCGCACGCGCTCGACGCCGAGGCGATGCACGACGCCGCGCAATGCCTGGTCGGGCGGCATGACTTCACCACCTTCCGCGCTGTGCAATGCCAGGCGGACTCGCCGGTCAAGACGCTGAGGGAGATCGAGGTGGTCCGCGAAGGCGACCATGTGCTGGTCCGCGCGGCGGCACGCTCGTTCCTCCACCACCAGGTCCGCTCGATCGTGGGCGCGCTGTCGTTCGTCGGCCTGGGCCGCTGGAGCAGCGACGACCTGCGCGAGGCGCTCGAAGCGCGCGATCGCCAGCGCCTGCCGATCAACGCGCCGCCCGACGGGCTGTTCTTCGTGGCGGCGGATTATCCTAGCGGCTGAACTTCGCCGCCAGCTCGACATGCGTCGACCAGCGGAACTGCCCCACCGGCTGGATCCACTCCAGCCGATAGCCGCCTTCGCACAGCATCTCCGCATCGCGCGCGAAGGTGCTGGGATTGCAGGAAACATAGGCCACCGCTGGCACGCTCGACTCGGCGATCGCCGCGGCCTGCTCCTTCGCACCCGCACGCGGCGGGTCGATCACCACGGCGCCGAAGTGGTTCAAGTCGCTCGGCACCACCGGCCGGCGGAACAAGTCGCGGTGGTCGGCGAAGACCGGCCGCCGCGCCGCGCCCGCCGCTGCCTTGAGCGAGAGGATCGCGTCGCGCGCTGCCTCTGCCGCATAGACCTTGGCCCCCGGGAACGCGAAGGTGAACGTACCCAGCCCGGCGAACAGGTCCGCCACCGCCTCGGCGCCGCCCGCCGCCTCGCGCACCGCGGCAACCAGCGCGGCCTCGCCCTCGGCCGTGGCCTGGAGGAAGCTGCCGCCGGGAAAGGGCACCGGCACGCCGCCGAGCGTCACCGTCACCGGATCGGGCTCCCAGCGCGGCTGCGGCCCCAGCCCCTCGTCGATCGAGAAGCGCGCGAGGCCGTGGCGATGTGCGAAGGCCGTGATCGCCTCGGCCGCCGCCAGCCCCTCGGCCTCGAGTCCGTCGACCAGCACGTCGCGGCCCTGGTCGGTCATCGCGAGATGGACGTTGGCGCGGCGGTTGCCCGGCAGCAGCGCCGCGAGCAGGCCTCTCAGCGGCGCGATCAGCTGGAACAGCTCGGGCGCGAGCACCCAGCATTCGGCGAGGTCGATGAGCTTGTGGCTCGCCTTCTCGGTGAAGCCGAGGTGGACCTGCCGCCCGCGCCGCTCGGCATGGAGCGTCGCTCGGCGGCGGGTGCGTGGCGGCGAAAGCAGCGGCGCGCGGATCTCGGTCTCGAGCTTGTGGGCCTGGAGCGCGCTGGTCACGCGATCGACGATGAACTTGCTCCACGCCGCATCGTCGAGGTGCTGGAGCTGGCAGCCGCCGCATTCGGGATAGTGGCGGCATGGCGGCGGCTGGTGGTTCGGCCCGGGCGCGACGCTGCCGTCGGCCCGGAGTCGATCGCCGGGGGCGGCGAGCGCGACGTGGCGCCCATCGGCAGTGACGCCTTCGCCGCGCGCGGCAACGCGGACGATCTCGTCAGGATTCAGAGGCATTCGGCGATCGCTTGCGGGACATGGTCGATCAGCCTGTCGGCGATGAACGCAGGTCCTGCAAGCCCTGCCGCGCGGCCATGAAGCCAGACCGCCGCTTCGGCCGCCTCGATCTCGCCCAGCCCCGCCTGCGCGGCGACGAGGCCCGCGAGCACATCGCCCGTGCCCGCGGTCGAGAGCCAGGAGCTCGCGCGGGAGAGTACACGCATCTCGCCGTTCGGTGCGGCGATCACCGTGTCGGCGCCCTTGTGGATCACCGTGGCGTTGGTCTCGGCGGCGGCGGCGAGCGTGCGGTCGAGCTTGCTGCCCTGCGCCTCGGGGAACATCCGCTCGAACTCGCCGGCGTGCGGGGTGAGCCATGACGGCGCCGACCGGCCCGAGAGCCAGCGGCCGGCGGTGCGGCCCATCAGGGTCAGCGCGTCGCCGTCCACCACCAGCGGGTGCGGGCAATCGAGCGCGGCCTTGAGCAGCAGCTCGGCGCGGCGGTCGCGGCCCAGGCCCGGGCCGATCACCACTGCCGAGAGCCGGTCGTCGGCGAGCCAAGCGCCCAGGTCCTCGGGATGGCCGACCGGATGGCGGACCAGCGCATCGGGTCCGCCGCCGCCGACGTCGGGGCCCGCGAGCACGACATAGCCCGCTCCGCCCGCCATCGCCGCGCGCGCCGCGAGCCGCGCCGCGCCGGGCATCGCGCCTTCGATCACCGCGACGAGGCCGCGGGTATATTTGTGCGCCTGCGTGCCCGGCGCGCTCAGCCGCGGCCGCGCGACGACGCGGCGGCGCATCGGCACGGGGACGCCGATGTCGGCGAGGATCACTTCGCCGCAGCAGTCGAGCCCCGCGCCGGTCAGGTGCGCGGGCTTGAGCGCCCCCAGCGCGACCGTCACATCCACGCGCGGAGCGCCGAGATGCGCGCCGCTGTCGGTGTCGAGCCCCGAGGGCAGGTCGATCGCGACGACGAGGTCGGCGTCATGGCAGAGGTGGTTGAAGATCGCCTGGACGCTGCGCTCGAGCGGGCGGGTCATCCCGGTGCCGAACAGCCCGTCGACGATCACCGGCCGCGCGCGCGCCTCGTAGAGCGAGGCGACGGGACCGGTCCAGCGATAGGCCATTTCGGCGGCCGAACCCGGCTTGGGATCCCCCAGCGCCGCCACCGCCACGTCGAGCCCCGCCGTCTGGAGCAGCCGCGCGCAGACATAGGCGTCGCCGCCGTTGTTGCCCGGCCCGGCGAGCACCAGCACCGGCCGTCCGAGCGCGAACCGCACGACTTCGCGCGCCACCGCCGCGCCGGCGCGCTCCATGACGTCGTCCTGACGCTGGCGGAGGAAGGCCTCTTCCTCGGCCGCGCGCATCTCCTCGGCAGTGACGATCGGGGCGCCGGGCGGGATCATGTGGCCTTGGGTTCCTTCCAGTGGCGCACCGTCGCCGGCAGCCGGTAGCGCGCGCCGCCAAGCGCGACTTCGATCAGGTCGCTGGCGAGCGGCGTCACCTGCGCCTTCTCCGCGCCGTCGGCCGCGACCACGCCGCGTCCGTCGCGCGTGACGAGCAGCCGGCGGAAGCCGCCGTCGGGGTGGCGCAGCGTGAGGTAGAGCCCGTCCTGCGTCTGCGTCCGGTCGATCCCGCAGACGAAGGCGAAGCCCGCCGCACCGGGCGGCGAGCATTCGATCCGCCCCTCGGCCGCGGCGAGTGCGCGCCTGCCGGCGTCGGCCTTGGCCGTCGCGACCTTGTCCTGGAGCTTGCCGTCGCACCCGCCCGCGAGCAGCGCGACGGCGATCGTCAGGCTAGATATCCGCGTACACATGGCGTTCGGCGCTGGCTCCGGGGTGCGTCACCGCCCCCTTATAGGCAGGGCCGACATTCTGCGCATAGCGCCACAGCGCACCGGACTGGTAATCGTTGACGCGCGGCTGCCACTTCGCCCGCCGCTCGGCGAGCACGTCCTCGGGCACTTCGAGGTCGATCGTTCCCGCCTCGGCGTCGATCTTGATGAGGTCGCCGTTCTCGACCAGCGCGATCGGGCCGCCGTCGGCCGCCTCGGGCCCGACGTGGCCGATGCAGAAGCCGCGCGTCGCGCCCGAGAAGCGGCCGTCGGTGATCAGCGCCACCTTCTCGCCCATCCCCAGCCCGTAGAGCGCCGCGGTGGTCGAGAGCATCTCGCGCATGCCGGGGCCGCCCTTGGGGCCCTCGTAGCGGATGACGATCACTTCGCCGTCGTTGATCCGGCGATGCTCGACCGCGTCGAAGGCTTCCTCCTCGCAGTCGAACACGCGCGCGGGGCCTTCGAACTGCAGCCGCTTCATCCCCGCGACCTTCACGATCGCGCCCTCGGGCGCCAGGCTGCCGCGCAGCCCGACCACGCCGCCCGTGGGGGTGATCGGCGTCTTGACGTCGTAGATCACCTTCTGGTCGGGGTTCCAGGTGACTTCGTCGATGTTCTCGCCCAGCGTCTTGCCGGTGACGGTCAGGCAATTGCCGTCGAGGAAGCCGCCGGCGAGCATCGTCTTCATCAGCATGTAGACGCCGCCCGCCTCGTGCATGTCCTTGGCGACATACTTCCCACCCGGCTTGAGGTCCGCGATATAAGGCGTCGACTTGAAAGCCTCGGCTACGTCGTGGAGGTCGAACTCGATCCCGGCTTCGTTCGCCATCGCGGGCAGATGCAGCGCGCCGTTGGTCGAGCCGCCGGTCGCCGCGACGACGCGGGCGGCGTTGATGAAGGCCTCGCGCGTACAGATGTCGCGCGGGCGGATGTTGCGCTCGAGCAGTTCCATCACCTGGCGACCCGCCGCGACTGCGATCTCCTCGCGGCTGCGATAGGGCGCCGGGACCATGTTCGAATTGGGCAGCGACAACCCGATCGCTTCGCCGACGCACGCCATGGTGTTGGCAGTGAACTGGCCGCCGCACGCGCCGTGCCCCGGGCAGGCGACCTTCTCGAGCGCGATCAGCTCGTGGAGCGGGCAATTGCCGGCGGCATATTGCCCCACCGCCTCGAACACGTCGACGACGGTGACGTCCCTGTCGTGGAAGCGGCCCGGCAGGATCGACCCGCCATAGACGAAGATCGACGGCACGTTGAGGCGGAGCATCGCCATCATCATGCCGGGGAGCGACTTGTCGCAGCCCGCGAAGCCGACCAGCGCGTCGTAGCAATGGCCGCGCACGCTAAGCTCGACCGAATCGGCGATGACTTCGCGGCTGACCAGCGAGGACTTCATCCCCTGGTGACCCATCGCGATGCCGTCGGTGACGGTGATGGTGTTGAAGCGCCGCGGCATGCCACCGTTCGCGATCACGCCCTCGCGGCAGGCATCGGCCTGCATGTCGAGCGTGGTGTTGCACGGCGCGCTGTCGTTGCCGGCGCTCGCCACGGCGACGAAGGGCTTGGCGATATCCTCCTCGGAAATCCCCATGGCATAATAGTAGCTGCGGTGCGGCGCGCGCTCCGGGCCGACCGAGACATGGCGGCTGGGGAGCTTGGACTTGTCAAAGCGTTGGGTCATGGCGCGCACGCCTATGTCGTAGAAGAGCGGATTCGCGCAAGAGAATTGCGCGAACTTTTTACGGAAGCTTGGCCCGGAGCTCCGCCGTCAGCCCGATCAGAATCTCCGTCCACTGCGCCACCCCCGCTTCGTCGCGGATCAGGTCGTTGCGCACTTCGATCGCGATCGAGGGAATGCCGTGCGCCTCCGCGTGGCGGTTGAGCGTCGCGTTGAGCAGCTTGCCCGAATAGGGCTCGTTGTCGCCCGTCGGCAGGCCCTGCGCCTCGAGCCAGCGAATCGCGATCCGCGCGGCGCGCTCGTCCTGGTTGTAGAGGATGCCGACATGCCAGGGCCGGTCCACGCCGCCCTGCTCGAGCTTCGGCGTGAAGCTGTGGATCGAGAGGATCATCCTCGGGCGATGCGCGGCGATCCAGCCTTCGATCGCATCGTGGTAAGGCACGTGGAAGCGTTGGAACCGTTCCTCACGATCGATCTGAATATTGCCCGCTATCGCATGGCCATCGCTCGATTCGGGGACGAGGTTCGGATGGTCGGGCTCGCGGTGCAGGTCCAGCACAAGCCGCGAGACGCCGCCGAGGAACGCCGGCGCGTCGAGCGCCGCCGCCAGCGCGCGGGTGAGCGGCCCCGCACCGATGTCGATCGCGATGTGGAGGTCGAGCAGCCGCGCCTCCACGCCCAGGTCAATGTCGCCGGGAACCTGGTTGGAGGCATGGTCGCACAACAGCAGCACGTCGCGCGCGGCGCCGTCGAGGAATTCGGTGGTCATGCGAAGTCGGGCCTCCGGCGCGCGCGGAAGGCGGCGAGGCCCTCGGCGAACTCCTTGCCGAGGAACGCCGCGTCGAAATCGGCATCGTGCTCGGCCGCCAGCGGATCGGCCAGCGTCCGCTTGAGCAGCCGCACCGCACCCGGCGCGTTGGCGGCGATCCGGTCGGCAAAGGCGCGGGCGAGCCCCTCGGCCTCTTCCCAATGCAGTTCGGCGAGCCCGATGCGGTGCGCGTCGCCGACGTCGAGGATCTCGCCCGAATAGAGCATCCGCGCGGCATTGCCCTTGCCGATCTGGGCGGACAGCCGCGCGACGTCTTCGCGCGGATAGCCGATGCCGAGCTTGGCGGGCGTCGCGGCGAACTGCGCTCCTTCGCCCGCCACGCGCAGGTCGCAAGCGAGCGCCAGCGCTACACCCGCGCCGAAGCAGCCGCCGTCGATCACGGCGATCACCGGCATCGGCAGCGCCGCGACCGCCTCGATCCCCGCGCGCATCGCGAGGCGGAAGCGCGTCGCGGCACCGGGATCGCCGGCGAAGCTCGCGAATTCGGTGATGTCGGCGCCGGCCGAGAAGATCAGCGGAACCTCGGAGCGCAGCAGCACGACGCGAGCGTCGCTCCCGGCGACTTCGGCGGCGAGTTCGGATAGGCGCCGCCAGCCGGCGACGGGAAGCGCGTTGCGGGCCTCGGGGCGGTCGAGCGTGAGCGTGGCGATCGCGCCATCGCGCGCGAGATGGATCATGGGCCGCCTCTGCCCGATCGCCGCATCGCTGTGAAGGGGTGGATGGCGCGGGCACGAAGGCCCGGACCACCGACGGACGTCCCACCCTCCTGGAGCGTCTGATCCGCTTGGGCCCCGACATAGCGGCGAATGGCGAAGAGCCGGTTTGCGAGGGTGGTTAATAGCCGCGATGGGGTTCGCAGGCGATGCCGTCACCGTCGCCGTCCATTTCCTCGCGATAGCCGGGCTGGCCGCGGTAGATCGGCGCTGCGCCATCCGCACGCGCTTCGTTGCAGCCCGAATAATGGACGGATTGTTCGCGCTCGGCGACCTGCTCGGCAGTCAACGGCTTGTAGTTCCAGACCGATTCGATGACTGGCGCCGTGTACCATGCGATCGCCGCCGTCATCGTGCAGCCGATGATCAGGATCGCGCCGAAGCCCGACTCCTCTTCCTCCTCCCGATCGCGTCTTCGGGGACTGCGAGGCGACTCTCTGCCGCGTCGCGCTCGCCCGTGGTGGGGATGGTGTCGTCCCATGGAACCACTATCCCACCGTCGACTTTCATGGGCGTTAAAGAACCGGAATGGCGATTATTCAGCCAGCGTGGTCACCAGAGCCCACCAATTCGGATGCACCGCCCGGATCGCCTCGTCGGCGGCCGCGCAGGCCTCGACGGTGTCGAACAGTCCGAAGCAGGTCGCGCCGGAGCCGGACATGCGGACCAGCCCAGTCCCCGGCTGCGCGGCGAGCAGGTCGAGCACCTCGCCGATCGCCGGGGCGATCGCGCGCGCCGGCGCTTCGAGGTCGTTGCGTCCCTCCGCAGGGTCGGCCGGCAAGGGCCCGCGGTCGACGCCGTCCCAGCGGCGGAACACGTCGGCGGTCGATACCGCGACGCCCGGGTTCACCAGCAGCGCCGGCGTGCCCGGCAGCCCCGGGACCGGCTCGAGCGCCTCGCCCCTGCCCCGCCCGATCGCGGTTCGCCCGAGCAGGCAGGCGGGGACATCCGAGCCCAGCGTCGCAGCGATCGCGAACAGCCGCGGATCCCCCACATCGAGGTCATGCAGCCGCGCCAACGCCCGCAGCGTCGCCGCCGCGTCCGCAGAACCCCCGCCGATCCCCGAGGCGACGGGCAGCTTCTTCGCCAGCGAGATCGACCAGGGCCCGCCGCCGAATTGGGCCGCGAACGCCGCCGCTGCGCGCGTGACGAGATTGTCGCCCTCCCCCGCCAGCGCTCCGGCAAAGGGCCCCGTGACCTCGAACGACGCAACCGCCGCCGGCTCGGCGCGCACCCGATCGCCGTCCGCGACGAAGGCGAAGAACGTCTCCAATTCGTGATAGCCGTCCGCGCGCCGCCCGCGCACGTGCAGCGCAAGGTTGAGCTTGGCCTTCGCGACTTCCTCGACCATCGTCAGTTCGCGCCGGTCGGCCCGCCCTCGAGCTTGCCGGCGATCCGCGTCGCGGCGCCGGCATCGGCGTAGATCGCCGCCGCCCGCCAGGCGTAGCGCGCCTCGTAGCGCCGGCCGAGCTGCCAATAGACGTCGCCGAGGTGCTCGTTGACCTGGCTCCCGCCGGGATCGGACTTGGCCGCCGCTTCGAGCAGGGGCAGCGCCTTCGCGGTGTCGCCGCCGAGATAATAGGCCCAGGCGAGCGAATCGGCGATCGCCGAATCATTGGGCCGAAGCTTCTTTGCCCGCTCGAGCAGCGCCTGCGCTTCGGGCAGGTTCTCGCGATGCTCGACCTGCGCCGCGCCGAGATAGCTCAGCGGCTCGACCCGGTCGGGCGCGAGTTCGACCGCGCGGCGAAGCACCGGCAGCGCCTCGCGCCAGCGGCCCGCACGGTCCAGCGCCGTCCCGCGCAGCAGGTTGAGCTGCCACCCGCCGTCGCCGCCGTCGCGCCGGATCGCGCCAGCATAGGCATCGGCCGCAGCAGCGAACTGGCCCGCGCCCGAGAGCAGGTCGCCATAGCTCTGCAGGTCGGCGGCGGTGGCGCCGCGGTCGCGCGCGAAGACCTTCGCCTTGGCGATCGCTTCGTCCATCTGGCCGGCGCGGCGCAGCGCCGCGATCCGCCCCGCCTCGGCGCCGCGGGCATAGGGGCTGGTCGGCTTCACTTGCGCCAGCACGTCGAGCGCGAGCCTGTCGGCGCCGCTGCGCGACAGCGCCTCGGCCAGGAACAGCCGCGCGCGGTCGTCCTCGGGATCGAGCAGCAGCGCGCAGCGGGTGAGCAGGATCGAGAGCGGCGAGGCGTCTTCCTGCGCGATGTCGGCGGCGAGGCTCAGCAGCAGCCGCGCGGTGCCGAAGGCGGCGCTCGGCGTCGTGCCCTTGCCGAGCTTGTCGCGCAGCGGCGCCAGCCCCGGCGCACCACCGAGCAGCCCGCGCGCAGCGTCGCGCTTGCCGGTGCCGGCGAGCAGCAGCGCCGCGTCGATGCGAAGGTCCTGGCGCTCGTCGCCGTCGAGCGCGAGCAGCGGGCCGAGCGCCGCCAGCCCTTCGTTGGCGCGCCCCAGCGCGATCAGCAGCAGCGCCCGGTGCTCGGCGGCATAGCGCCGCGCCAGCGCGCCGCCGCTCCGGCCCTCGAGCCCGGCGAGCGGATCGGCGCCGCGGTCGAGCGCGAGCCAGGCCGTCAGCACGGGGACCATGAAGTCCAGCGGCCCCCGGCGCAGCCGCGAGAGCGCCGCTTCGATCGCGCGCCCGTCGTTGGCGTGGAGCGCGACCGCGAAGTCCAGGATGCCTGCGTCGGGCGGCGCGGCGCCGGCACGCGCAAGCACGTCGCTCGCTTTGCTCGCCAGCGCGAAGTCGCCCGCGGCCATCGCCTGGCGATAGGCGAGCCGCGCGACGTCGGCGTCGTCGGGCACGTCGCGCAGCGCCAGCGCATAGCCGGCCGCCGCAGTATCGGCCGCGCCCCTCGCATCGGCGGCACGGGCGCGGACATAGGCGGTCAGGTCGTCCGGATCGATCGCCGGCCCCTCGGCCGCGGCGGGCGTCGGCGACGCGGCGGGAGCGGGCTTCTGCTGGGCGTACGCGGGCGCGGCGGCGACGATCGCCGCCGCGCCCATCACCCAGAGGCTACATGTTCGGGTAATTGGGTCCTCCGCCGCCTTCGGGCACCACCCAGGTGATGTTCTGGCTGGGGTCCTTGATGTCGCATGTCTTGCAGTGGACGCAGTTCTGGGCGTTGATCTGGAAGCGCAGATCGCTCCCTTCGCCCACCACTTCGTACACGCCGGCGGGACAGTAACGCTGCGCGGGCTCGGCGTACAACGGCAGATTGACGCGAATCGGAATCGTCGGGTCGGCGAGCTTGAGATGGACCGGCTGGTCCTCCTCGTGGTTGGTGTTCGAGAGGAACACCGAGGAGAGCCGGTCGAACATCAGCACATTGTCGGGCTTGGGGTAGTCGATCGGCCTGGCATAGGCGGCGTGGGTCATGCCTTCGTAATCGGCATGGTGCTTCATCGTGAACGGCCAGCGGAGCCCCAAGTGCTCGCTCCACATCGCCACGCCGGCGAGGAAGGTCCCCCAGGTCGCGCCGAACTTCTTGACCAGCGGCGCGACGTTGCGGACGCCGCGCAACTCCTTGTAGACCCAGCTGTCCTCATAGGCCTGCGGATAGGCGGCGAGCTCGTCGCCCTCGCGGCCCGATTGGATCGCGGCGAAGGCGGCCTCGGCGGCCATCATGCCGGTCTTCATCGCGGTGTGGCTGCCCTTGATCCGCGGCACGTTGAGGAAGCCCGCGGTGCAGCCGATCAGCGCGGCGCCGGGCATCACCAGCTTGGGCACCGCCTGCCACCCGCCGTCGCTGATCGCGCGTGCGCCGTAGGAGACGCGCTTGGCGCCCTGGAGGATGTCGGCGATCGCCGGATGGGTCTTCCAGCGCTGCATCTCGTGGAAGGGCGAGATGAAAGGGTTCCTATAGTCCAGCCACACCACGAAGCCGAGCGCGACCTGCCCATCGGCCTGGTGGTAGAGGAAGCCGCCGCCCTGCGTCGCATCGTCGAGCGGCCACCCCTGGGTGTGGATCACCTTGCCCGGGACGTGCTTCTCGGGCGCGATGTCCCAGAGTTCCTTGATCCCGATCCCGTAGATCTGCGGCGACACCCCGTCGCGCAGCCCGAACTTCGAAACGAGCTGCTTGGTCAGGTGCCCGCGCGCGCCCTCGGCGAAGAAGGTGTATTTCGCATGGAGCTCGAGCCCGGGCTGATAGTCGGGCTTGTGGCTGCCGTCCCTCGCGACGCCCATGTCGCCGGTGGCGACGCCCTTCACCACGCCCTTGTCGTCGTAGAGGATCTCGGCCGCGGCGAAGCCCGGGAATATCTCGACGCCCAGCTCGCCTGCCCTGTCGGCCAGCCAGCGGCAGAGGTTGCCGAGGCTGCCGGTATAGGTGCCCTTGTTGTGCATGAAGGGCGGGGTCATGAACTCGGGGATCGCCGAGCGGCTGGTCTTGCCCAGCCACCAGTGATGGTTCTCGGTCACCGGCGTCGCGGCGAGCGGGCAGCCCTGCTCGCGCCAGTCGGGGATCAGCTCGTCGAGCGCCTTGGGATCGACCACCGCCCCCGAGAGGATGTGCGCGCCGACCTCCGAGCCCTTTTCGAGGATGCACACCGAGATCTCGGCGCCCGCGTCGGCCGCGAGCTGCTTCAGCCGAATCGCCGCCGCCAGCCCCGCCGGCCCCGCCCCGACGATCACCACGTCGTAAGGCATCGACTCCCGCTCGCTCATCTCCCGCTCCTGTTCCTCGTTTCCTTTCGGGACGGGCTCCGCCCCTGTCGTCGCGCTTGCGCAACGCCTCGTCCCTTGGGCGATGGGGCCAGATTGACCGCCACGTCAAGGCGCGACTCTATGCGACCATGGGGCGGGAATATGGTCATTCATGGTCGCAAGAGCTTGCGGCCGCACTGGAATGGTGGCGCGACGCGGGCGTTGACTCGTTCGTCGAGGAAGCGCCGCGTGACTGGCTCGCGGCCCCCGCGCCACGCGTCGAGCCCGCGCCCGAGGCGCCGCCCGCCGTTACGGAAGCCCCGCTTCCCGACACGATCGAGGGCTTCGTCGCATGGCGGCTGAGCGACGCCGCGCCCGAGGCCGACTGGCACAGCGCGATCCTGGGCCCGACCGGCCCGGCGAGCGCCGCGACGATGGTGCTGACCGACATGCCCGAGCCCGACGATTCGAACGCGGGGACGCTGCTGGGCGGCGCCGCGGGACGGCTGTTCGACCGAATCCTCGCCGCGATCGGCGAGACTCGCGACTCGGTGCACCTCGTGCCCCTCGCCTATGCCCGCCCGATCACCGGCCGCCTGCCGCCCGAACAGGCCGAGCAGCTCGCTCGTCTCGCACGCCACCACGCGGGCCTGGCCAAGCCCAAACGCCTCCTCCTGCTGGGCGAAGCGGCGAAGCGTGTCTGGCCGGCGGCGAGCGGTTCAGCTCCGGGCAATCGTAGCAGTGACATTAACCTTCCTGCCGCAGAAGAGCTGACGGACACGAACGTGGCTGCCATCCGCCACCCGCGCTTCCTGCTGGAGCACCCGGCCGCCAAGGCCGAGGCTTGGAAACAACTGATCGAATGGAGCGGGGGGACTTGCCCGTGAGTCTGCGTCTGATCCTTGCTGCCCTGCTGCTCGCCGCATCGCCCGCGGCGCTCTCGGCCGCGCCGGTCGCGCAGAAGGCGACCCAGAAGAAGGCCGCCACGCCGCCCAAGAAGGAAGCCGCCAAGCCCGCCGCCAAGGGCAAGACCCAGACTGCCGCCAAGAAGGGCGGCAAGGACGACGACGACACGCCGGTCAGGAAGGGCAAGACCCAGATCGCGTCGAAGAAGGCCGACCGCGACGCGCCCGCGCCCAAGAAAGGTGCCAAGGGCAAGACGCAGGCCGCGTCGAAGAAGGACGATGACGACACGCCCGTGAAGAAGGGCGCCAAGGGCAAGACCCAGTCCGCGAAGAAGGACGACGACGACACGCCCGCGAAGAAGGGCGCGAAGGGCAAGACCCAGACGGCGTCGAAAAAGGGCGGCAAGGATGAGCCGGCACCGAAGAAGGGCAAGGGTAAGACCGAGACTGCCGACGAGAAGCGCAGCCCTGCCAAGCCCGGCGCCAAGCCCACCGCCACTGCCGCGAAGGACCGCGACGAGGACAAGCCCGCGCCCAGGCCCCAAGCCAAGCCGAAACCCACCGCCACCGAAGCCGCGCGCGCCGACCGGCCCAAGCCCCAGTCGGTGCTGTCGCGCCCGGTGCTGGTCGTCCCCGAGCCCGTCGAAGTCGCTGAGGCGCCGCGCGTCCTCGCGCCCGCGATCACCCGCGCCTCGGGCAGCTCGCTCCGCAAGGACGACGGCATCCCCGACCAGCTCACCCCCGAGCAGCGTGCCGGCTATCGCCTCGCCTTCTCGGCGATCCGCCGCGGCCGCTGGAGCGACGCCAGGGCCGAGCTCGACCTGATGGGCACCGGCCCGCTCCACCCGCTCGCGCTCGCCGAGCTCTACACCGCGAAGAATTCGCCGCGCGTCGAGGTCGGTCAGATCGTCGGCCTGCTCGCGAGCGCGCCCGACCTGCCCCAGGCCGACCAGCTCAGCCGCATGGCGCAGAACCGCGGCGCGGTGTCGCTTCCCAGCCTGCCCGTGATCCGCACGCTCGCCTGGTACGATCCGCCGCCCGTCCGCCGCCGCCAGCGCTCGGTACGCAGCGACGCCGCCGCCACCGAGATCGCGCTCGCCACCCAGCGCTACATCAAGGCCGACGACGGCGCCTCGGCCGAAGGCGTGCTCAACCGCTACGCCCCCGACCTCACCACCGACGCGCTGACCGAATGGCAGCAGAAGGTCGCCTGGATCTATTATGTCGCCGGCGACGACGCCAACGCGCGCCGCGTCGCGACGATGGGCCAGCAGGGCAGCGGCGACTGGGCGCCCCAGGCCGATTGGGTCGCCGGGCTCGCCGCCTGGCGCCAGGGCGATTGCCAGGCCGCCGGCGCGGCGTTCGAGAGCGTTGCCGCGCGCGCCTCGGACATCGAGATGCGCTCGGCGGGGCTCTACTGGGCCTCGCGCGCCGACATGGCCTGCGACCGGCCCGAGAAGGTCCAGCCGCACCTGCGCGCCGCCGCGCAATATGGCGAGACCTTCTACGGCCTGCTCGCGCGCCAGGCGCTGGGCATCGAGGACAAGGGCATCGACGATACCGCCTTCGTCGGGCAGGACTGGCAGGCGATCGGGCGCAACTACAATGTCCGCGCCGCCGCCGCGCTCGCCGAGATCGGCGAGAACGACCTCGCCGACGAGATGCTGCGCTTCCAGGCGACGATCGAGGACCCGCGCGACCATGAGCCGCTGACCCGCATCGCCGGCCGGCTCAACCTGCCCTCGACCCAGCTCTGGCTCTCGAATCACCTCCCCGCCGGCGCGCAGCCGCTGATCGAGGCGCGCTATCCGGCGCCCAACTGGACCCCGGCGGGCGGCTGGCGTGTCGACAAGGCGCTGGTGTTCGCGCACACGCTCCAGGAATCGCGCTTCAACGCCGAGATCCGCAGCGCCGCCAACGCGATCGGCCTGATGCAGGTCAAGCTCGGCGCCGCGACCGACGTCGGCCGGCGCCACGGCGTCACCTATGTCAGCTCGGACCTCACCAAGCCCGCGGTCAACATGGAGATCGGCCAGAGCTACCTCGAGCAGCTCCGCGACTCGGCGCAGACCCAGGGCCTGCTGCCCAAGGTCATCGCGTCGTACAACGCCGGGCCGCTGCCGGTGCAGAACTGGAATACGATGATCCGCGACAACGGCGACCCGCTGCTCTACATCGAGAGCATCCCCTATTGGGAGACGCGCGCCTACGTCATGATCGTGCTGCGCAACTATTGGATGTACGAGCTGCAGGAGGGCCGCCGCTCGCCGAGCCGCGAGGCGCTGGTCCAGGGGCTGTGGCCGCGCTTCCCGGGGCTGCCGGGCGCGACTGCGGTGAAGATCACCCCGCCGCCGCGGCCGGTCCAGCTCGACCCGAGCAAGGCGATCGTCCAGCCGCTGCCGCAGGGCGACATCCATTTCGAGCCGACGGGCGCGGATGCCAATTGACGAGAGCCTGACGTTCCGCCCCGTGCGGATCGCGGTGCTCACGGTCTCGGACAGCCGCACGATCGAGACCGACCGCTCCGGCACGACGCTGGTCGAGCGGCTGACCGCGGCGGGGCACCAACTCGCCGACCGCGCGATCGTGGCGGACGAGCCCGATCCGATCGTCGCGCAGCTGGAGGGCTGGATCGCCGACCCTTCGGTCGACGTGG
This sequence comes from Sphingomonas sp., assembly GCF_017745215.1. GTDB lineage: Bacteria > Pseudomonadota > Alphaproteobacteria > Sphingomonadales > Sphingomonadaceae > Sphingomonas. Next base: position 15,526 of record NZ_JAGHZV010000002.1, on the reverse strand, counting down.
TGATCTCGACCGGCGGGACCGGCGTCACCGGCCGCGACGTCACCCCCGAAGCGTTCGCGCGGGTGTGGGAGAAGGAGATCGCCGGCTTCGGCGAGCTGTTCCGCTGGCTGAGCTACGCCAAGATCGGCACCTCGACGATCCAGTCGCGCGCCTGCGCGGGGGTGGCGGGCGGAACCTATCTCTTCGCCCTCCCCGGCTCGACCGGCGCGGTGATCGACGGCTGGGAGGGCATCCTCAGGGACCAGCTCGACAGCCGCCACAAGCCCTGCAACTTCGTCGAGCTGATGCCGCGGCTCAGGGAATGACGCCGCGATAGACGGGCGCCATGTCCATGCCGAGCGGAACGGCGATGGTTCGCGCGAGGCTCGCGTCCCGGGCAAAACCCTTCGCTCCCCAATAGCTGACGTCCTGTGCGATGGTCTGCCGGGCGCATTCGGGACAGCCGAACACGATGGTCGTGAGCTTGTACGCCCCCGATCGAAGGCGAGTCGTCGGCCTGTGGCGCTTGGCGACGTGCCCGGCGAATTCGCGGCTCGCCAGCGGATGGTCGAATTCATGGTCGTAATGGGCCGCGAACCCTTCCTCGTCGAGAAAGCTGTCGCGCTTCACGGCCAGCTTGCGCAGATAGGTGCGGCAGTCGGCACATCGCGCCTGCATGTTGAGCACGGCGAAGGTCCAGCCACCGCCGATGAGCATTCCGACGAATTGCGCCGCGGCGACCAGATAGCCGAGCTCCCCCATCGGCCGCGCCAGGAAGAAATAGCTCGATTGAGTCATCAGCCGGTCGGTGAACACCGCGAACGTCATCAGGCTCGAGGCGGGGACTCCGTCGATCAGGGCGAGCCGATATTTGGCATAGTAGATCAGCAGCTGGGTGACTGCGGCGATGGTGACCATTTCGGCGAGCACCACCCATCCGGGCGGAACGTGCAGCCGCTTGGCGGCGAGATAATAGCCCGAAGCGGAAAACGCGCCGCAGATTATCGCGCCGAACGGCACGATGAACCAGACGAACAAGCCGAACACGTCCATCCCCGTCAGTGCGTCGACCAGGATCAACAGCACGACGGTGGCGAGCGACGAGGCAATGCCGCTCAACGCGAATGCCGCCGCTGTTATCGTTCCACGCACCCTGATCTCCCCATTTGAATCGACGAGCCGTATCGAATGCAGCTCTCAGAATCTGTTTCGAAACTCGCGGAAGAGCGAGTTTCGAGGCGGTACCGGCCCGCTCCCCCTCCCGGCCACCCATCGGTAGTATCTTGTGGGTGGCCGGGAGGGGGAGCGGGCCGGTACCGCCTCGAAACTCGCTCTTCCGCGAGTTTCGAAACAGACGCTTAGCCACGGCACTCCCGCCCTCTGAATCGTCATCCCGGCGAAAGCCGGGACCCAGGGTTGCGGAGAACGTCGCTCGCGGCCCTGGGTCCCGGCTTTCGCCGGGATGACGGTTGGGGATGGGATGTCAGCCCTTCGCTTCCACTGCCTCCGCAGCCGTCTCCGCCTGCCCCGACACCAGCGCCAGCGGATCGTCCGCCACCACCGCGAGGCCGCCGCCGCGGTCCGAGCGGGTGTTCTCGAACGTTCCCGCTTCCTTCTTGCGCAACCCATAGGAGCGCACCGGCTCGATGTCCGCCTCGGCGAGCGGCGCCATCCGCGGCTTCCGTGCCAGCGCCGCCTCGATGTGCGGCGCCAGCTCGGCTTGCTTCTTCGCGAGGCGCACTTCCTCCCCTTCCTTCAGCCGCGGCATCGCGGTCTCGGCGAAGAGCTCGAGCGATTCGCAGATGTGGTCGTGGTTCGCCGGCCCCGTCTGCTGGACGAAGATGATCTGGTCGACGCCGACGTCCGCATAGGCCTTGCAATGCGCATAGACCTGCTCGGGCGTGCCGATGCCGCCGTTGCCATGATTGTCCTCGATCGAGGACTCCGCCTTCTTGAAATCCTCCCACACCGTCGAATGGCCCGGCTTGCCCTTGCCGAACGACGCGTAGAACCCCAGCGAATAGCCGAAATATTTGAACCCCTCGGTGCCGCGGCGGATCGCTTCCTCCTCCTCCTGGTGCACCGACAGCGCCGTGACGATCGCGAAGTTGGCGTTCACCGCATGCCCGATCGGCACGCACTCCTCGGACTTGATGATGCTGTAATATTCGTCGACCCACTTGCCCGCCTGCTCGGGCGCGGCGAAGCCGAAGACCAGCGCCCCCATGCCGTTGCGCGCGGCGTAGAGGATCGTGTCGCGACGCGAGCACGCCACCCAGAGCGGCGGATGCGGCGCCTGCACCGGCTTGGGCACCACATTGCGCGTCGGCATCGAGAAATGCTCGCCCTGGAAGCCCGGATAGGGCGTCATCGTCATCATGTTGGCGCATTGCTCGGTCGCTTCGCGCCACATGCCCTTCTTGAGCTCGGGATCGACGCCGAAGCCTTCGAGCTCCATCGCGGTGCCGCTCTCGCCGGTACCCCATTCGACGCGGCCGTTGGAGAGGAGGTCGAGCGTCGCGATCCGCTCGGCGACGCGCGCAGGATGGTTGATCCGCGGCGGCATCACGCAGATGCCATGGCCCAGCCGCATCCGCTTGGTGCGCTGGCTGAGCGCGCCGAGGAACACTTCCGGCGCCGAGCTGTGCGAATATTCCTCGAGGAAATGATGCTCGACCAGCCAGGCATAGTCATAGCCGAGCTTGTCGGCGAGCTCGAGCTCGTCGAGCGCATTATGGTAGATTTGCCGGTCCTTCTCCGCCGTGAAGGGCGCGGGCGACTGATGCTCGTAGAATAGGCCGAACTGCATGGGGATTGCCTCGCTTTCCTCTCCCGGCACTGCGTCCGGCGCTTAATAACAGCTAGGCTTATAACAGCGTTGCTGATGCATGGGAAGCGTCAGAATCAGCCAGGCTGATAAACTCGACGGCCGTCATCCCGGCGAAAGCCGGGACCCAGGGCAGCAAGCCGTGTCGCTCGTGGCCCTGGGTCCCGGCTTTCGTCGGGATGACGTTGGAAAGGAGGATGCTAGCCCAGCCGCGCCGCGCGGGCGTAGCCGCCGTCGACATAGATCAGCGGGTCGACGTCGCCCCACCAGTCGACTTCGCGCACCGCACCGATCACGATCGCGTGGGTGCCGTATTCAAGCATCGTCTCGTGCTCGCAGAAGATGTTCGCCTGCGCCTCGCAGAGGTAGGGCGTGCCGCACGCGCCCGAGCCCCAGCGCCCCTCGGCGAAGCGCGCCTCGCCCTTCACTGCGCCGCTGCACGCCTTCGAGACCGCAAGCTGGTCGGCATGCAGGATGTTCACGCAGAAGTTCGCCCCGGCCGAGAGCGGCCCGTAGAGGCTCGCGGTGCGGTTGACGCAGACGAGCAGCGAGGGCGGGTCCATGCTGAGCTCGCTCACCGCAGTCGCGGTCATCGCCCAGCGCTGCTCGCCGTCCCAGGCGGTGATCACCACCACGGCCTTGCCGAGCCGGCGCAGCCCGTTGCGCAATTGCTCCGCGACGCTGAGCGGCGCCGATCCCGCGGTTTCCAGCTCGATCATCCTCGCCCTGCCTCGTTCTTGATTGGCCCTCAAAGACTGGGTCGCACGCGGCGGATGCGTCCAATTCTTTGTTCCGCGGGCTCCGATGCCGGCCAAGCATCGATTTCGCTGCGCCAACACAGGCTTGGATGGACAGACGCGAAAGCGGACGGCAGGAAGAAGCCGAGAAACTTAGACAAGAAAGGCCCAGGGAGCATGGCGGACGCGGAACAATCCCGCAGGCGAGTCCAGTCGATCGAAGTGGGGTTCCGCGTGTTGCGCGTCCTGCGAATGGCCGAAGGGCCGCTGCCGCTGCGCGAGATCGCCGCGCGGGCGAGCATGCCCCCTAGCAAGGTCCATCTTTACCTTGTCAGCTTCGTGCGCGAGGAGATGGCCTATCAGGATCCGCAGACGGGCTATTACGGCCTCGGCACCTTCGCGATCCAGCTCGGCCTCGCCGCGATCCGCCAGCTCGACGTGGTGACGCTCGCCGCCGACACGCTGGCCGAGCTGCGCGATAGGACCGACTGCGCGATCTACCTCTCGCTGTGGGGCGACCGCGGCCCGTGCATCGTCGCCAAGGCCGACGGGACGCTGCAGGGCGCCTTCTCGGTGCGGCTCGGTTATATCCTGCCGGTGACGACCACCGCGACGGGCCTCGTCTTCCTCGCGCATCTGCCGCGCTACGAGACCGAGCGCGCCGTCAACGCGCAGACGGTGCAGGAAATGGGGGAGAGCCTCGACCAGGTGCGCCGCGACGGCTACAGTTCGACGGTCGGCATGCTCAACCGCAACTTCGCGGCGATCGCGGCGCCGGTGTTCGACTACAGCAACCGCGTCGCCGCGGCGATCACCCTGCTCGGCCCTGCCGACTTCATGAACCGCACGCGGCAGAAGGAGCTGTGCAAGCTGCTGCTTACCGCGACGCAGGGCGTGTCGCAGCGGATGGGCGCACTCGCGACGGGGCAGCAGGGGAAGTAGCGCTTCCCCTCCCCTCACTCCAACCCGTCACCCCGGCGAAAGCCGGGGCCCAGGGCCGCGAGCAACGTCCTCAGTAACCCTGGGTCCCGGCTTTCGCCGGGATGACGGTTGCAGGTTGGGCCGTGTCAGTCCCTGCTCCGCACGAAGTCCGGCGCCCGATACCCCCGCGCCGCGGCGTCGAGCCGGAGCTGGCGCGCTTCGGCGCGCTTGGCGTCGTCGAGCCAGGCGCGCTCATGCCCCCAGAGGCTGGGGCCATGGTCGCATTCGAACGGCTCCCAGCGCGCCGGGTCTATCGAGCGCCCGCCCCAACCATACTCGATCATGAAGCCCGAGGGCGTGCGCGCGTAGAAGGAGGTCATGAAGTCGTTGCTGTGGCGCCCGAGCGTCACGCCGATGCGGCCCTCGTCGAGCTGAGCGAGGTCATAGGCCTGGCCGACGTCGTCGAGCGAATTGAGCTCGACCATCAGGTGATGGAAGCCGTCGACGCCGGTCTCGATCGCCGCGAAGCTGTGGTGGCGACTGTTCAGGTGGAAGAAGAACGCCTTGAACGGCCTCAGCGCATAATCGCTCAGCCGGAAGCCGAGCAGTTCGGTGTAGAAGGGCAGCACCGCGTCGAGCGACTTCGCCGTGAGCACGACATGGCCGAGCCCGAGCGGCCCGGTGCGGAAACCGGTGATCGCGCGGCTCGGCTGGAAAGGCGTGGGCGCGGCGGCGGCGGCGTGGAAGAATTCGAGGCGGTTGCCGGTCGGGTCGTGCGCGATCAGCAGCTCGGCGACGCGGCGCTGCTCGGTTTGGGCGGGCGTGCCGGGCGTGACGGCATGGCCTGCATCCGAAAGCTTGGCGGCGAGCCGGGCGAGCGCTTCGGCATCGGCGACTTCCCAGCCCATCGCGCTCACCCGTTCCTGCCCGCCGCGCTCGACGAAAAGACGGCCGGCGCGCTCGTCGGTGCGCAGCGAAAAGCCGGTCGCGGCGCGATCGGCGACCTGCATGCCGAGCAGGTTCGTGGCGAACATCGTCCACGCATCGGCCTCGGCGGTGGTGACGGCGACATAGCCCAGGGATTCCAGCATGGCGCTCAGATAGCAGCCGCGCTGATATTCGGCCATGGCGAATCGCATTTGATTGAATGGTCGCCATCAAATCCCGACCCCTCCCCTGGAAGGGGAGGTGGCAGCCCGAAGGGCTGACGGAGGGGTAGCCATCCACGGGCGACATGCCCGCGGGCATCTACCCCTCCACCACCGCCTTCGGCGGCGGTGCCCCTACCCTCCGGGGAAGGATTTGCCGGATGCCGATCCGTCGACACCCGATTGCAATGTAGGAATCCGCCTGCGAGCGTTGGGGGCGCTCTTTCTCACCGTCGATCTCTGCCACGCGCCGTTTCGATCACCCTCGCCGATCGGGGATTTTTCGACATGATTGGTGTCAACCGTGTCAACCTTCCAACATCGATCAGGCGGATGTCCGCAACCGTCCCTCATAATCCCGCTTGCCGATCGGCACGCCGCGCGAGCGGAGGATGTCGTAGGCGGTCACCGCGTGGAAATGGAAATTGGGCAGCGAGAAGGAGAGGATGAAGGTCTCCGCCGTGAACGCGAGCCGCCGCGGGCCGATCTGCATGTCGAGCGCTTTCCCCGCGCATGCGTCGATCTCGTCGCGGGTGAACGCCGCCAGCGCCGCCTCCCCGCTCGCGATCATCGCGCGCAGCTCGGCGAAGGGGACCGGGCCGACCAGCCCGGGCGGGGCGAAGGCGCCGGTCTTGAGCGCCTCGACCGCCCACACGCCATGGTGCCACGCAGCTTCGATCTGGAAGTGGAAGGGCGCCATGTCGTCGAACAGCCGCGCGTTGACGACCGCCTCGGGATCCTCGCCGGTCTCCGCCCAATGCGCCGCCGCGCGATCGAGGAAGCCGCCGATCGCGCGCATCGTCTGGAGGAAGGTCGGCACGCTAAGATCATAGAGCGATGCCGACATGCCCCTGCCCCTAAAGCCGCTGGACGCCCGGGCGGCGATATTCCTGGGTGAACTCCTCGGCGTCGTCATGCTCTTCCGCGTCGACGACCACCGCGCTCAGCGATTCGAGCAGCCGCGCAAGATACCCCCGCAGCGCCTCCTGCTCGCGCTCGCCCAGCGGCTGGAGCAGCTCGGCCTCGAGCGCCTGCGTGTCGGTCTGCAGCTGCTCGAGCGCGGTCCGGCCGGCTTTGGTGAGGCTCAGCTCGAGCAGCCGCTTGTTCTCGCGGCTCACCTGGCGGTCGATCAGCCCCTTGGCCTCGAGCAGCGCGATCTGCTTGATCATCGTCTGCGGCTTGACGTCGTAGAGCCGCGCGAGCTCGGCCGAGGAGACGTTGGGCCGCGTCGACAAGGTCGTCAGGATGCGGAACTGCACCGCAGTGACGCCCAGGGGCTGGAGCACCGACTCCAGCCGCACATAGGCCTTGTACTGGACCTGCTTGACCAGGTGCAGGATCGAAGGCGCCTTGCGCTCCGACGTTGTTTCGTCCGTATTCCCCACACGCCCCTAGTGTCCGATCCCGCCAACGCTGTCCAGAGCCGCCGACATACCCCCGGGCCGAACGATCGTTTGTATATAGCGAATTACATGTGATAGTGACGACTCCGAGCCAGAGATCGGCGAGCGGAAGACCGCCGCCCGAGTGCGTGTGTGGAGGGGATAAATGAACGAGTCGCAAGCCCGGCCAGTCGATGTCGACAGCTTTCTCGACGGCCTGAAGTTCAATCGCTTCCACCTGATGGTGCTGATCCTCTGCACGCTTCTCACCGCGATCGACGGCTATGAGCTCTATGTCGTCGGCTGGGTGCTCCCCGATCTCGCCAAGGACCTCGGCGTGCCGCCGACCGCGATCACGTCGGCGATGGTCGCGCAGCAGGTGGGGATGCTGGTCGGCGCCTTCTTCATCCCGCCGCTCGCCGACCGGATCGGGCGCCCCCGCGCGCTGCTGCTCTGCTACGCGGGCATGATGCTGAGCGCGCTGGCGATCCTCTTCACCCACTCGCTCTCCTATTTCATGGCCTGCCGCTTCCTAGCGGGCTTCTGCGGCACCGCGATGGTGCCGATCCTGGTGAGCATCGCCTCCGAGACTGCGCCCCGGCGGCTGCGCTCGACGATGAGCACGGTGACCGTCAGCGGCACGATGATCGGCGCGATGCTCGGCGCGCTGATGCAGGGCTTCATCCTCGAGCCCTATGGCTGGCGCGGCGCCTTCTGGATCGCCTTTGCGATGCCGGCGATGCTGCTGCCCTTCATCTGGTTCATGCCCGAATCGCTCCGCGCGCTCGCCGCACGCAACCCCGAGGATCCGCGCATCCCGGCGCTCGCACGGCGGATGCAGCCCGAGGGCGAGGTGCCCGTCGCGCTGGTCGCCAAGCCCAGGCCCGACAAGCCGCCGCTCGCGGTGCTGCTCAACGACATCCTCGGCCGCGAGCAGATCGGCAAGACGCTGCTGATGTGGGCGATCGCGATCTCGAGCTTCGTCTTCATCACTGCCGGCGTGTGGAAGACGACGATCTACAAGGAAGTGATGGAGCTCAACTACCAGCAGATCGCCTGGCTCAACGGCGCCAACACCGTGGCGGGGTTCATCGGCATGCTCTCGATCGGCTTCTTCATCGACCGGCTGGGGTTCAAGCGCGTGATGGTCGCGACCTTCCTGCTCGCCGCGGTAGGCTGCGCGATGATCGGCGTGCTCGCGGGCGGGCCGTACATCCTCGTCGCGGTGGTCGCGATGGCGGTGTTCCAGCACGGTGGCCAGGCGAGCATCGCCGCGCTCGCCGCCTCGCTCTACCCCGCCAACAGCCGCGCGACCGGCGTGGGCTGGGCCTATGGCGCAGGGCGCGTCGCCTCGATCTTCGCGCCGCTGTTCGGAACGTTCGTGCTCGGCGAAGGGCTGGGGCCCGTGGGCATCTTCGCGATGCTGGCGATCCCGCTGGCGTGCGGCGGCATCTTCACCTTCTGGCTGATGAGCCTGAAGGGCGCGCCGACGATCCAGCGCACCGCGCTCGCGCATGGGTGACGTTGGGGCGCCGACAGTCGATGCCCATGCCCATGTCTTCACGCGAGCGATGCCCTTCGCCGCGGATGCGCATTCGCGACCGGCGTACGACTATCCGGTCGAGACCTGGCTGGCCGACATGGGCGCACACGGCATCACACACGGGGTGATCGCGGCGGCGAGCCTGTTCGACGACGGGAACGCCTATACGCTCGCGGTGCTCGACGCGCATCCGCAGCTGCGGGGGACGGTGCTGCTGCCGCCTGAGACCGGCGTGGCCGAGTTGCAGGCGCTGGCGGACGGCGGCGTGGCCGGCGTGCGGCTGACCTGGCGGCGGCTCGCCGAGCTGCCCGACCTGGCGAGCGAGCCCTGGCGCGGCTTCCTGCGCCGGCTCGCGGATGCCGGGCTGCACGTCGAGCTGCTCGCAGGCGGGGCGAGCCTCCCTGCCCTGCTCCCGCCATTGCTGAGTTCGGGCGTACGGCTCGTGGTCGATCACTTCGGCGTCCCCTCGCGCGATCCCGCCGAGCGAGCCGCGGGCGCCGAGGCGCTGCTCCATGCAATCGACGGCGGGCGGACCTGGGCGAAGCTCTCCGCCGGCTTCCGCCTGCCCTGGGACCTAGCCGAGGAAGTCGCTGCGCGCCTGCTCGCAGACGCCGGCCCCGAGCGCCTGCTCTGGGGCAGCGACGCGCCCTTCGTGAACCACGAGGGCACCACCGACTATGCCGCAGCGCTCGCGCTCTACGCGCGGCTCGTCCCCGATCCCGCCACGCGCCGCGCGATCGATGCGACTGCGCTCCAGCTCTATTTCACATGAGGACCCAGCCATGAACCGCCGCGAACGCGCGATCGCCACTGCCGAGCTCGAGATGGGCCTCGCCGACTTCTGGCACGACGTCGACACCAATTGGGGCCGCGACGCCGGCAGCTATTATGCGCCCGAAGCCGTCTATGCCTCGGGCCGGCTGCACCTGGAGGGGCGAGACAAGATCCAGGACTTCTACAGCTGGCGCGAGGGCCGCGGCGCGCGCGTGGCGGTGCACGCATTCAGCAACTTCCGCGCCGAGTTCGACGATGCCGGCGGCGCGACCGCGCATTGGTACATGCTGCTCTGGGCCGCCGACGGCGAAGCCCCGCTCGAGAGCCGCGTGCCCACGCGGATCAGCCGCGCGACCGAGACCTTCCGCTGGGACGAGGGCGAGCAGCGCTGGTTGTGCACCCGGCGCGAGCTGGTCAACCTGTTCAAGGGTGGGGATCAGCTGAACTTCAGCTAGTTCCTCTCCCCAACCCCATAACCGTCATCCCGGCGAAAGCCGGGACCCAGGGCCAAGAGCGACGTCGCCTGCTGCCCTGGGTCCCCGCTTTCGCCGGGATGACGGTTGAAGGAAGAAGGGGCGCGCCCCCCATCTCGGAGCGCCCTTCCCCGCCATCAGAACTTCACGCGCACCCCCGCCATGAACGCGCGGCCGACCTTGTCGTAATACTGCCCGTTTACCGGCCCGTTGAGGATGATGTACGGCGTCGGCGGCGGATCCTTGTCGAGCAGGTTGTTGATCGCCCAGAAGAACTCGTACTTCTTGTCCGTGCCGGCGAAGATCTTCCCGTAGAGGTTGAAATAGACCACCGCGGGAACCTGGTTGTCGTTGATCGTCGTCGTCGGCGAAGTGTCGTAGGTGACGTCCTGCTTGCCGCGGCTGATATAGATCGTCTGCAGCGTCAGCTCCCAGTCCGATCCGCCCACCGTCTGCGAGAGGTTGCCGCGGAAGCGCGGGATCGAGCCGAGGTTGGCCCAGCCGTTCTCGCCCGCGCGGTCGATCACCGAATTGGACTGGCCGGTGCCCGAATCCACCAGCGCGTGGAAGATATAGGTGCCGCTTGCCGAAAGGTTGTAGTGACCGCCCTCGCCGAGGAAGCCGAGGCGCGTACGGTAGCTCAGCGTCATGTCGAGCCCTTCCTGCTGGAAGGCGCCGACGTTGAGCGCGCCCGCGACCAGCCCCGTCTGGATCCGGTCGTTTGGATCGGCGGTGCTGGCATCCGGGCCATAGGTGAACAGGTTGCAGAAATAGGTCTGCCCCTGGCCGCACAGCGTCGCGATGTTCGCGGTCGAGAGGTTGGTGATCGCGTCCTCGATCTTGATCTTGTAGTAATCGACCGAGACGCCGAACCCGCTCAGGAAGCCGCGCCCGCGATAGGCCGCGCCCACCGTGAAGGTCTTGCCATATTCGGGCCCGACGGTGGGGCTGCCGGCGCTGGTGTTCTGCGGGATCACCGCATTCTTGGTGACGCCGTCGACCACCAGGGTGACGTTGTTGCTGACGTTGCTGCCCGGGCTGTAGAGTTCGTTGATCGCAGGCGCGCGGATGTCGCGCGAGCGGGCGACGCGGAAGTTGAGCCCCTCGATCGGCTCCCACACCCCGCCCAGCTTCCACGCGGTCTGGCCGCCGACGGTGCTGTAGTCGGCGTAGCGGATCGCGCCGTTGACATCGAGCGTCTCGAGGAACGGCGTGCCCTTGGCGAGCGGGACGGTGACCTCGGCATAGGCCTCCTTCACGTCGAACCGGCCCGAATAGGGCACCGCATTGCCCGCGGTGAGGAAGCCGTTGGCCGAACCGATCGAATCCGCCCTGAGGCTTTCGGTCTCGCGGCGATACTCGGCGCCGACCGCGACCGCCACCGGCGCCGCCCAGGTCGAGAAGGGCTCGCCGACCAGGTTGATGCCCGCGGCGAGCTGGTCGTACTTCACTTCGGCGAGGCCCTCGCCCCAGATATACTCGCGCGCGGCGGCCGAGCTGTTGCCTTCGCCGAACAGGTTGAGCGGCTGGCAGCCCGCCGCTGCCGGATTGCCCTGGAGCACCGCGCGGCAGACGATGTTGCCCGTCGCGGGATCGCGCACCGCGTCGATCGCGAAGGCGAGGTTGGCAGTCACCGGGTTCTGATAGGTGAAGGACTGGTAGTAGTTGGCTCCGTACGACACATGGCCGTCGAGCTTCCACGAGCCGCCCAGCTTGGCATCGAAGCCGACCACGCCGTGCGGCGTCTCGTTGATCACCTTATAGTGGTTGTTGCTCATGTCGTAGGCGATACGACTGATGTTGAAGCTCGCGACGTTCGCCGGGAGCAGCGCGAGCGTCGCCGCCGGGATGTACGGGTTGTCGCGCTTGATGATCTGGCTCGACAGGCGCATCGGCACGCCGTCGAGGAAGCCGCGCGACCAGGAATAGCCGCCCTCGACATAGGCGGTCACCGAGTCCGAGATGTCGTAGTAGAGGCTGCTGTAGGCGGTGAAGCGCCGCACGTCGGGGACCAGCGCGGTGCCCTTGATGATCGAGGCGCCCTCGCCGCCGATCATCGTCGAGCCGCCGGAGATCGTGCCCTTCTGGTAGGGGCGCAGCGAGCCGTCCCGGTTGAAGGTCATGTTGGTGAGGCCGGTCAGCCCCGTCGTGATGATCAGGCCGCCCGAGCTCAGATTGTTGTGGACGTTCGGCGCGAGGATGAAGGCCGGCTGGCCGAAGCCCGGCGTGTTCGGCGTGGTGCGCTGGCCGTTGCTGACGATCATCCACTCCTGGCGACCCCAGTCGCGCGAGTAGATGTCGTCGGCGCCGTTGTTGTCCGAATAGTCGACGCTGACGACGAAATGGCCGCGGTCGTCGCTGAAGTTGGTGCCCGCGATGAAGCCGGTGCGGATCGTGCGATAGTCGCCCTGTTGCGAGATGCCCGCCTGCGCGGTGACGTCGATCCCCTGATATTCCTTCTTCATGATGATGTTGACGACGCCCGAGACGGCGTCCGAGCCGTAGAGCGCCGAGGCGCCGGCGGTGACCACGTCGACGCGGTCGATCATCATCGTCGGGAAGAGGTTGAGGTCGGTCGTGGTCGGCACGCCGAGGTTGCTCGCCGGCGCGAAGGGCACGACGCGCGACTGGTTGACCAGCACCAGCGTGCGCTGGCCGCCGAGCGCGCGCAGGTCCGCGGTCGCCTGGGCGGGGCTCGAGGTGTTGGTCGCGTTGGCGCCCGGCGAGCGCGTCGCCTTGAACACGGGGTTCTGGTTGAGCACTTCCATGACGGTCGGCGCCGCCTGGGTCTTGATGATCTCGTCGCCGATCACCTGGGTCGGCGTCGGCGCCTGCAGGCCATTCTGCGCCGTGCGCGAGGCCGTGACGATGATCTCCTTGGTCTGGTCCCCGCCCTGATCCTGGGGACCGTCGTCCGCGGCGGCGGGCTGCTCGGCCGGCGCGTCCTGCGCCTGCGCGGTGGTGCCGGCCAACGCGGCGGCGGTCAGTGCAGTCGTCGCCAGCGCGCGGCGCAGCCACGGCGCGAAACGGCGGTTCGTCGAATATGCCATCAGGCCCTCCCTCTCCCGGCAACCCTGGGTCCGGCATGCCTGCCGTGTCTTCCTCAGGTGAACGCCCGTCATCCTCGAGCGCCCGCCGCTTATGTCAGATAGGCTGATAAAGACAAGCGGAAAATAGGACAATAGCAAACAGCGTTGGATATTATCGAAGGGCCGACGTCTCGTTTCAGGGCGATGGGCGCGATTTGCCCCAGCCCTCATCCCCCGCGAAAGCCGGGGCCCACCGCAGCAGACGACTTCGCTCGTGACCCTGGGTCCCGGCTTTCGCCGGGATGACGATTCGGGTTGCTCAGCGTGAGCCGAGCGCCTCGTCGAGCACGCTGGCATCGATCAGCCGGGCAAGCCGGGCGCGCGAACGCGGCGCGCGCTTGTCCTGCATCGCGAGCCATCGCTCCTCATCGACGAGCACATCGAGCAGGTCCGCGGGCAGCGCGGCTGGAAAGCTGAGGTTTGGCCAGGAAGCGGCGACCTCCTCCGGTCCGAAGCTCGAGCCCCACAGGACCTGCTTCTGCGCCGGCGCAGGATCCCGGCGAATCGCTTCGCTCGCCTCGATGATCGCACGGACAAAGGCGACGATCCGCGTGCGCTGGCGCGGATCGGCCAGGTTGGCGGCGGTCGTGTTCAGGTTGAAGCGCTCGCGATAGACGCCATCGCCCGGGAACTCGATCGCGTCGCTGCCCAGCATCTTTGCTGCGCTTGTCGAATACGGATCCCAGATCGCAATGGCGTCCACGTCGCCCCGCGCGAGCGCGCCGGCCATATCCTCGATCGGCGAGATGCGCACCGGCTGGATGTCGGCGAAGCTCAGCCGGACCTGCCCCAGCATTCGCGCCAGGAAATAGCCCGCGGAAGTTGTCGCGAGCGTCGCGATGCGCTTGCCCTTGAGATCGGCGAGCCGAGCGATCCCCGACGAGCGCCGCGCAACGATGCGGTAGCGCGCCTCGGTGACGGTCAGGATGATCCGCAGCTCGGGATGCGTCACCGAATAGCGCAGCGCCTGGGTCTCGGCGTGCGTTGCGATGACGGCGGGGCCGGCCGTCGAGGGCGCGCCGATCAGATTGGGGATACCCCCGTCCTGCAGCGTCAGCTCGCCTTCATAATGGTCCCGCGCCGCGACGAGAATCGGGGCGATCTCGAGCGTCTTCATGCTGCCGTAGATCGCGAACTCGTTCGGAACCGCGCGAAGCGTGGCTACGGGACCAAGCGCTGCGGGCGGCGGCGCGTCTTGCACCGCGTGCCCGCCGCAGCCGGCAAGCAGCACCGCAACGACAATGGAGAGAAAGCGACGTCGAATCATCACCGGGAAATACCCTGCCGCAAGGTCGCCTCAAAGGCTCTCGCGCACCAGCGTCGCGCCTTCCACCATCGCGCGCATCTTGCCGTAAGCGCGGTCGCGCGGGAGGTATTTGAAGCCGCAGTCGGGCGCGACGATGATGTTCTCCACCGGCACTTCGGTCATCGCGCGGCGGATGCGCTCGGCCACCACCTCCGGCGTCTCCACCTCGGGATCGTTGAGGTCGAGCACGCCGACCATGATCTTCTTATCCTTGAGCGGCCTCAGCTCGGCGGGGTCGAGGCTGGGCTGGGCGGTCTCGACCGACACCTGGTCGACGTGCGTCCCTGCCAGTTCGGCGAGGAAGTCGTAGCCCTTGGGCCGGTCGCCGTGGATGATCGCGGCATAGCCGAAGCAGAGGTGCAGCGCGGTCGTTCCCGTCACGCCATCGAGCGCGCGCTCGATCGCCTTGGGACCATAGACGCGCGCCTTCTCGGGCCGCGCCTGGAGATAGGGCTCGTCGATCTGGACGATGTCGGCGCCCGCGGCGAACAGGTCCTTGATCTCCGCATTGACCGCCGCGGCATAGTCGAGCGCCATCTCCTCCTCGCTCGCGTAGAAGTCGTTCTGCGCCTGCTGGGTCATGGTGAAGGGGCCGGGGACGGTGATCTTGATCATCCGACCGGTGTGGCGGCGAAGGAACTCGACGTCGCCGACCTGCACCGCATGCTTGCGGCGGATCCTGCCGGTGACGCGCGGCACCGGATTGGGGTGACCGCTGCGATCGAGCGCGGTGCCGGGATTGTCGAGGTCGACGCCTTCCAGCGCAGTGGCGAAGCGGTTCGAATAGCTTTCGCGGCGCATCTCGCCGTCGGTGATGATGTCGAGCCCGGCCATCTCCTGCATGTGGATGGCCATGATCGTCGCGTCTTCCTGCGCTTCGTCGAGAAACTCGGACGCCGGGCGCCACAGCTCGCGCGCGCGCACCCGCGGCGGGAAGCGCCCCGCGAGCCGCGCGCGGTCGATCAGCCACTCGGGCATCGCATAGGAACCCACCAGGGTGGTGGGGAGCAGCTTCGACATCCTCTCGTCTCCCTTTCGCACCGGCGTGCATATCAGCCAGGCGAATAGGTCCTAGCGGGGGCGAAACGGCTCCGCAATCGAATCGTATCCGTTATTGGCGAATGCACTCCATGGCCGTCACCCCGGCGAAAGCGAGGTCTCTGCGAAACGGGTTGGTGTGTGAGGATTTGAGGTTTGGTCAGGGGATGAGACGCGTTTGAACGCGGCCTGGTTGGTGCGGTGGCGGGGTATTGGGGGTTGAAGGGCGCTCAGGCGGCGACGCGTCGCAGGTTATAGGCGATGGCGGCGAGATCGAGGTGGAGGCGGCATCGTGCGAGCGATCGGTAT
>NZ_JAGHZV010000029.1 GCF_017745215.1 Sphingomonas sp. | reverse complement strand
GTATCGCTCGACGGACTGCCTCAGTCGTGCGGGCGCTCCCGTGTAGAACCTGACCCATAGCTCCTCCCGCCATGCGTGATGGTCAAACGTACCACCACACTGCGGGATCAAACACCTAGACGAAGCCCAGATACCGCCCGTCGAAATTGCCGATGTTGGGGAGGATGTGCGCCATCTCCCCGTCGGGCACGCCGAACCAGCGCGCGAGCGTCGCGGCGTACTGGTCGATCGACGTGCTCGGCAGCAGCCGGCCCTGGCCGACCTGGTCGTCCGACGTCGCCGAGACATGCGGCGCGGTGCCGTAATAGCGCCCGCCGTGCACCGCGCCGCCGACGACGAAGTGATGGCTGCCCCAGCCATGGTCCGAGCCGTCGCCGTTGTTGACCAGGGTGCGGCCGAAGTCCGAGGCGGTGAACGCCGTCACCTGATGCTCCACCCCCATCTCGACCGTCGCCATGTAGAAGGACGCCATCGCCTCATCGAGCTTGGCGATCAGATCATTGTGCTTCTTCGAGAGGTCGCTGTGGTGATCGAAGCCGTCGAGGCTGACGAAGAACACCTGGCGCTTGCTGCCCAGCTCGTGCCGAGCGCCGATCAGCCGCGCGACGATCTTGAGCTGGTTGGCGAGCGGATTGTCGCCGGGGACGAGGTCGAACGAGGTCTGCAGCGCCACCTTGTCGAGCGCGCCGTTGACGATCTTCTCCATCCCCATCGAGCGCCGCGCGAGGATCGCGAGCTCATTCTCCATCGCATGGTCCGAGGGCCGGGTGATCAACTGGTTGAGCGCTGCGCTGATCGCCGGCGAGCCATAGGGCAGGCCCTGGATCGCCTTCACCGGAATCGCGCCCGAGGGGCTGATCTGGTACTGGAGCGCCTTGTCGCCCGAGACGAACACGGCGTTGCCGGCGGCCGAGACGCAGGTGAGCAGCGCCTGCTCGTTCGCCGCCATCGCATAGTCGCCGATCCGCCCGCCCCAGCCGATCGTCGAGCCTTCGCTGCCGAGCGCCTGCCAATAGCATTGCTGGTCGTTGTGGCTGAACAGCTTGGGCGGCAGCGGATAGAGCGCGCGGTTCGATCCGTCATATTGCGCGCGCGTCACCGGCGTGATCAGCGAGCCGACGTTGAGCAGCGGCGCAAGCTTGCCGCCCTGGAACAGCACCTTCAATCGCGGAGCATAGGGCGCGAAGGCGAATTGCAGCTCGTCGGTGAGCGTCTGCGGCTGGATCGGGGTGAGCGCGGTCGCTTCGAGGTCCTTGCGCGCGAAGCTCACGCCGCCGCGGATCGCGAGGTAGCGGCTGTGGTTGACCTTGTCGAACGGCACCAAGGTGTTGGGATGGTCGTTGCCGCCGTAGAGGAAGATGCAGACCAGCGCGCGATAGTCGTCGGCGCCCGCCGCGGTGGCGGCTTCCGCCATGGAGGCGAGCCCGGTGGCGAGCGACGCGCCGGCGCCCAGCGCGGCGAGCATCGAGGCGCGGCCCATGAGCGCGCGGCGGCTGACGGGGGTGGTCACGATACCGGTCATTTCTGCACCAGATATTCGGGCGTGCTCAGCACCAGGAGGCAGGCGGCTGCGAGCAGGTCGAGCTTCGCCTCGTCGGGGCTTTCGGGCGTGACGCCCTTGGTCGCGAGCGCGCCCGCGATCAACGCGCAGCTCTCCGCCGAGAGCTGGTTGGCGGCGAGGTGGAGGTTGAGCCAGGCGACCAGCGCGGGCGGATCATGTGCGATCGGCTTCACCGCGGCATAGTCAGGCTTGATGTCCTTGTAGCCCCAGCGCAGCGTCCACTG
Organism: Sphingomonas sp.; assembly: GCF_017745215.1. Classification (GTDB taxonomy): domain Bacteria; phylum Pseudomonadota; class Alphaproteobacteria; order Sphingomonadales; family Sphingomonadaceae; genus Sphingomonas. The sequence continues at coordinate 25,679 of NZ_JAGHZV010000029.1, read as the reverse complement.
CAGGAAGTTGATGTAGCCGGCGAGGCTGGTCTCGTTGGCGATTTGGAACTCGGGGGCGCATTTCCTCGCCTTGGCGATCGCGGTGTGCGGCGGGACATAGCCGGGGCGGAAGAAGTTGAAGACCGATGGGCTCCGCAGCGGGCTCTGGCCCAGCCCCTCGTCGGCGCGCGCGGTGTCGAACATCTCGAACTTGCCGCTCTTCGACGCCATCCCCATCGTCCGCGCCCAGCTCACCCAGCGCAGCACCGGCTCGCGCAGCTTGCCCGAGGTCGGGTCCCTGGGATCGCCGGGGGCCAGCGCCTCGGGATCGGCGAGCACCGCGCGCCATACCGCCTTCAGGTCGCCGCGTACGCCCTGGCCGTTGTCGGCGAAGGCGGCGGCGACGCGGCCGACATAGGCCGGGCTCGGGTTGGAGGTGACCAGCCGCTGGATCATCTGGTGGCCGAAGAAGGGCCCCACATTGGGATGCGCGAAGAGATGGTCGAGCGCGGCCTTGAGCGCATCCGCGGGCGGCGTGCCGGCGGGGATCGTCAGCCCCAGGAAATCGACCTGCTGTGCCGAGTGCTCGGCGGGGTTGCACACCATCGGATCGACGGTGAACTCCTGCGACACCACCGGGTAGTTCTGCCATTTTACATTGGTGTATTTCACGCGGCGCATGTCATGGTTGTAGCCCGTGAAGACGCGCGCCAGGTTGGTGACGTCGCTCTGCACATAGGTCTCGATCGGCTTGCCGCCGGGTCCCATTTTGGGCGTGCCGTCGGGGTTGAGCTCATAGAGGCCGATGGTGAAGAGCTGCATCACTTCGCGTGCATAATTCTCGTCGGGCTGGCGGCCCGTGGCAGCGTCCTCCTTCAGGTTTCCCTTGGTGTTGAGGTACATGCCCATGCCTGCGTTGAGCGAAACGCGCTCGAGCAGGGTGCGGAAATTGCCGAACGCCTCGTCGCACAGCACGTCCCACCAGCCCGCCATGATGTAGGGCGGCCAGAAGCCGTCGATCGGGTTGAGCGAGATCACGAAATATTGCGAGAGCGCGAAGGCGGCGCGCTGGCGCATCTGGTCGGGCTGGGCGATCAGCTGGTTCCAGATCATGTGATCGCCCGCCATCGGCCAGAAATAGCGGGCTTCCTTGGTGACTTCGTTGTAGCCCGCGGCCGAGAGCCAATCATAGCCCCTCTGCCCGCGCGGCGCCTGGAAGGCCTTGTCGAGCCACGCCGCGGGACCGAGTGCGCGGACCGCGGCGATGTCGGCGTCAGGCGCCGAGAATTGCGCGCGCAGCAGGAAGCGGGCGGCCTCCGCCTCGCTCGGCGTGGCTCCGTTCGATGCGCGCGACCCGGCCGTGGTTTCCATCGGCAGCCTCTCCCCTGGCGGGGAATAGGCCGCAGCGGGAGGCGTGCGTCAAGCGGCGATGTTAGCGCTCCCAGACGGGTTGCCCGCCGCCGCCCCGGGGCAGGGAGCGGCGGCGGGCGGAGTCAGTCGTTCTTGCAGGCGCCTGGCGGAATGCTGTTGGCGATCTCGTATTTCAGGAGCGACGAGGTGTCGGCCCAGAAATTCTTGTAGGTCACCACCGCGTTGGGCATCACGCGGCCGATCCCGCAGACGACATAGCTGGTGCCGGTGTAGCTCGACGCGTCGAAGTCGAGGCTGCGCGCGATGTGGCAGGCGCGGCAACCCTTGCCGTAGGGGCCGTGGTAGAGCGCCACTTCGGTGGGGTTGGCATTGTTCCAGCCCGTGGGCGCATCCGGCAGGTGCGGGCGGAAGTCGGGCCCGCCGAAGCCGCCGGTGTACCAGGCGGTGATCAGATTGCCGATCTTGTTCCCCGGCGCGATGTCGTGGACCATCTTGTTAAGCTTGGCGAAGTTCTGGAACTCCGCCTGCGTCGGCGATGCCGGATTCATCGGCGCGGGATCTGCGCCATAGTCCCAGACGTGACCCGAAGGGTATTTGAACGACGGCAGGTCGAACTCGCGGAACACCGAGTTGAGCGCGAGCTTGGCGGGGACATTGTATTTGCCGCCGTGGCAGACGGTGCAGAGCTGGGGCACCGGCTTGGGGCCGAAGCCGTCGAGGTCGGCATATTTGATCCGCGGGGATCCCGCGACGCCGCCGCCGAAGACGTAGAACTGCACCTGCCGGTCCGCGGCCGCGCCCGGATCATATTCCATCGTCACCGTCGCGCCGCGCTTGGCGACGGGCAGGTCGGCGTTGGTCGGATCCTGGTCGGGCAGGCCGTAGTTGGTGACGTAGCAGGCGAGCTTGGCGCCGTTGTTGATGCAGTGCATGTCGCGGCCGAAGCCGAGGTCGTTGTTGTTGAGGTAATGCGCCTCGGTGAAGTTGGTGCCGGTGCCCGCCTGGCCGGTGGTCGCGTCGAAGCCGTTCAGCCCCCACCAGTCGCCCAGCGTGGTCTTGGCGTTGCCCGGATCGATCTGGGTGTAATAGACCGTCGGGTCGTAGTCGGCGGGGGCGGGATTGAAGCCGCCTGCCGGGCCGGTGAGGAAATAGGGCCGGCCGCTCGCATCCTTGCCATAGGCCGGAACGACGCCTGCGGGCGGCGCGAGTTCGATCGCGGTGCCGCATTCATTGTACGGATAGGGATAGGAATAGGCGCCGCTGGTCGGCACTGCGAAACTGTCGATGTCGACGATGTTGTTGAGCAGGATCGCGGTCGAGCCGCCGAAGGTGCCGGTGACTTCGAACCGGAGCGTGTTGGGCGCGGTCGCGGCACCGAAGGGAATGCGAAAGACGGCGTGCATCTCGTCGCCGTTGAGCGGCGTCTCGAAGGTCTGCGAATTGGTGCCGCCGAAGGTGACATAGGCGCGCAGCTTGAGATTGGTCCAACCCGAGAAGCTGCCCGCGGGCACGTGGAAGCGCGCGCAGGTTCCCCCGGTGATCTTGATGTCCATGTTGATCGACGAGAAATGCTTGGTCTTGCCGACGTACCAGGCGCCGGTGGGCGTGTCCTGGAGGTTGGCGTCGCCTTCCTCGACCCAGATTCCGCGATCCTCGTCGTACGACCAGAGCGCGATCACCGGCGGCGCCGAGGCGCGCTGCGCGGCGGGAACGGGGATGCGCAGCTCCGCCGCCTGGCCGGGCGCGAGATTGAGCTTCTCGCCGCCCGATCCGCGGAACTCGGCATAGACCGCGCCATAGCTGAACAGCCGCGTCGCATTGCCGTCGGCGCCCATCGCGCCATAGTCGCCGGGCAGCGAGCGTCGCGTGGGGTCGAAGGTCAGCACCGCACCGGTCACGCCCGCCGCGGCCTTGCCCCTGGCGTCGACGAGTCCGCCCGGATCGATCGCGATCTGCGTGCCGCGCGTGTCGCAGGGCACCGGCTGGGCGGCGGCGCGCAGCTGCGCCGTCAGCCGCGCGTTCGCCTTGGTGCCGGTCACCGGCGCGAAATCGCCGGTCTCGCGCGAATAGCCGAGCAGCTGCGGTGCCGCGAGCTGGCGCACCGGCTTCTTGCGCGTGTCGCCGCCCGTCCCGCACTTGCCCTGTCCGCTGTCGCGGAACACGAGCTTGCCGCCCGCAGGCACGCTCGCCACGGTCGCGCGCATCAGATCGTAGGTCTCGCCGGTGCTCCCCGCCGAATAGACGCGCGAGGTCGCGGCATAGGCGGGGTGGTGGATGTTGAGGATGTAGCGGTCGGCCTTAACGGGCGCGACTTCGGTGCGGAACCAGCCGCTCGCATTGGTCGAGACGGTCGCGCCGCCGACGGTCACCGTCGCGCCGGTGATCGGCGCGCCCGAGGCCTCGTCGATCACCTGGCCCGAGAAGACCAGCCGCTTGGCCGCGGAAAGGTCGAAGCGGCGATAGGCGTAGCCGCCCAGGCCATCGCGCGCGAGCAGGTAGACGGTGCGCATCCCCTCGGTCGCGGGCATCTTCCAGCCCTGTTTGGCATCGGTGCTGCCGCCGGCAAGCGCGCCGTTGCCGTCGGTCGCGCGCCAGAGGAACTCGAGCTTGTCGCCGTCGCGGTCCTTGGCCTCGGCGACGACCGTCAGCTTGTCGCCCGGATCGGCGCGTCGCGCGGCGGCCCCGCCCGCATCGACCGCGCTGATCGCATCGACCTTGGGAGCATGGTTGGCGAAGGCGAGGTCGCGGCGGACGACGCCGGCGAGCGAGACGCTGGCGCCCGCGGTCGACTTCTCGCAGCTCGCCTTGATGCTGAGCGCGCCGGTGGGCACGTCGAGCAGCGCATATTCGCCCTGGACGTTGGCGCGCACCGGGGTGCCGACCACCGCCGATCCCTGGCGGGCCTCGACCCGGGTCGAGAAATCGACGCCGAAGAAATGATCGCGCATCCAGCACGGCCGCCGGTCGCCGGTGAGCACCGTGCCCCAGACGATCGCGCGATTGGGACGGATCACGACGTTACCGACAGCGATGTCCTTGCCGGCCGCCTGGATGCGATTGCCGCACGAGGGCTTGTCTGCGACGATCGCGCAGACGACGTAGATGCCGGGGCCCGGTGCCACCAGATCGAACTTGCCGTCGATCAGCGTCACGTCGCTGCCGACCGTCCCGCCGCCCGAGGCCGCATTGCGGAGCTCGACCTTGATGTCGGGCAGTTCGACGAGCGCCGCGGTGCCGCGCAACTCCTGCGAGGGCGCGAGCGCGAGCCGGCCGATCAGATGCGCGGGTCCGGCGCGAATCGGGAGGGGACGACGTACCTGCGCTTCGCCTTGGCCGTAGCGGCCGAGTGCGAGCGTGCCGCCGAGCAGCGCGACGGCCGCAGTGAGAACAACCGGAATCCCGATGCGACGAAGCGATGCCATGGAGCCCCCTTCCACCTGCGAAGAACCGCAAGTAGCTGCAACAAATCATTGGCTGGGAACGCGATTAACATCCGCTCTTGTCTCAGGCGGATCGGCGCGACTCGTGTAGATTGCTTGCAACGATAACCGAATCGGCGGTGCCACGACAGGAATCATTGTCGCCGATTTGCGCGACATATGCATCATGAGCGCGCGCTTGCGTGGATCGGCAGGGCGGCTAGACCAATTCCGTGGGGAGAGCCAGGCCGATGAACAAGCTCGTATCGATGCTCGTGGTGGCGACCGCAGCCTGCGCGGCGAACGCACCCGCGGCAGACACGCTGCCGGTGGTGACCGGCGGCCGCGTCGTCGCCGAGGCGGACGGCAGCTACCGCTTCGGCTGGCCCGCCATCTATTTCGAGGGGTGGTTCGAAGGCACCGCGGTCTCGGTTTCGATTGAGACGCAGACCGAGCTGTTCCGCCTGCTCGTCGACGACGCCGAACGCGCGCGGCTGGGGCCCGGCCAACTGAGCGCGATCGTCCAGGGCCTCGCCCCCGGCCGCCACGTCGTGCGGCTCGAGAAGCTGACCGAGAGCCAGGATGGCGAGAGCCGCTTCCGCGGCTTCCGCATCGTCGGCAGGGGCAGCGCGCTCGCACCGCAGGAGAAGCGCCACGCGATCGAGTTCATCGGCGACTCGCACAGCGTCGGCTATGGCGACACCGCGACCAAGCGCGAGTGCACGCGTCCCGAAGTCCACGACACCACCGACACGCAGCAGGCGTTCGGACCGATCGTCGCACGGCGGCTGGGCGCGGACTATCGCGTCAACGCCTTCTCGGGCTTCGGCATCGTGCGCAACTATGCGGGCGGCGCGCCGGGCGATTCGATGGTGTTGCGCTATGCCCGTGCGATCCCCGGCCAGGGCCAGGCGGCGAGCGACAAGGGCTGGAAGCCCGAATGGATCGTGATCAACCTCGGCACCAACGACTTCTCGACGAAGCTCCATGCCGGCGAGAAATGGGCCGACAACGCGGCACTCAGGGCCGATTATCGCGCGACCTACGCCGCTTTCGTGCGCAGCCTGATGGCGACGCAGCCGCAGGCGCGCTTCGTGCTGATGGGCGCGGACGCCTTCTACGGCGACGTCCAGCAGGTCGCGATCGCGCTCGCGACGCCCGAGCGGGTGCGCACGCTCCACACACCCGCGCTCGAGCTCACCGCGTGCGACTGGCACCCTTCGCTCAAGGACCAGCAGGTGATGGCGGAAGCGGTGCTGAAGGTGATCCGCAAGCGCTGAGCCGGCCTTGACCTGCAGCAATTCGCAGGAATTCGTTCCAGAACGGCGCCATTTCATGGACTCTACTTCGATTCCATGACCGAATCCCGTGCTTGGCCCTGCGCCAATCGCTGTGCCGGGCCGCGAGCGAGTGGGGACACCATGGCCAAGGCACCGAAGAAAAAGGCTCCCGCGGACAAGCGCCCGGAGCAGGACCGGATCTGCAACATCGTCGCGTCGCGCAAGACCGAGATCGACTGGGGGTTTACCACCGCGGTCCAGGCGCAGGCGATCGCGGCGCCGCCCGCCCCTGCGGGACTCCCCGCCGAAGTCGACCTGCGCAAGCCCTGGTGGACCGTCGGCGACCAGGGCAGCACCGGCTCGTGCGTCGGCTGGTCGTCGACCGACGGCGTCGCGCGCTATCATTTCACCATGGCCGGGCGGCTGGGGCAGGCCGAGCATCTTTCGCCACGCTTCACCTGGATGGCCTCGAAGGAGACCGACGAGATCACCACGCGCCCCGAGACCTTCATCGAAGGCGCGGGCACCACGCTCAAGGCAGCGATGGACATATTGCGCAAATATGGCGCGGCCCCCGAGACGTTGCTGCCCTTCCAGATCAACACCAACCTCTACCTCGGCGACGAGAACACCTTCTACGCGACGCTCGCGACGCGGAAGATCGCGTCCTATTTCAACCTCAAGAAGGACGTGGCGAAGTGGCGCCAGTGGCTCGCCGCGCACGGGCCGCTGCTGGTCGCGCTCAACGTCGACGCGACCTGGGACCATGCCACCCAGACGCAGGGCAAGCTCGACAGCTTCCAGAAGAACACGACGCGCGGCGGTCATGCGGTGGCGGTAGTGGGCTATACCAAGGACGGGCGCTTCATCATCCGCAACAGCTGGGGAACCGGCTGGGGGGACAAGGGGTTCGCCTATGCAACCGAGTCCTATATCAAGGACGGCTTCTTCGACGAGGCTTACGGCGTGACCCTCTAGGCGTTCGCCGCCCCGCCGGAGGATCGGAGGAGGCGACGAATGCAGAGCTGGTCCCTGGCCGATAACGGCGGCGCGCATCGCCTGCGCGCGGGCGAAGTCGCGTCGCTCAGGCTGCCCGAGAATGCGAGCACCGGCTATCGCTGGGCGCCCGCCGGGTTCGACGGCAATATCCTCGCGGTGCGCGACGGCGGCGGCGACTATTCGAACGCGATCGGCGGCGGCGGCGCGGCGGTGTTCGAAGTCGAGGGCATGGCGGCGGGCAGCACCAGGCTGCGCTTCGTCGAGAAGCGCAGCTGGGAGAGCGACGATTCCGCCATCCGCCGGTTTGCGGTGGAGGTGGAAGTCGGCGGCTAGACCGCCTTCAGCGCTTCCTCGAAGTCGGCGATCAGGTCTTCGGCATCCTCGACCCCGATCGAGATGCGGACGAGGTTGTCGCTGATCCCGAGCGCCTTCTTGCGCGCCTCGGGCACCGAGAGGTGCGTCATCCCCGCGGGGTGGCTCGCCAGCGTCTCGGTGCCGCCGAGGCTCACCGCGAGCTTGGCGATCTTGAGGCTGTCGAGGAAGGCGAAGGCCTCCTTCTCGCCGCCCTTGAGGTAGAGCGAGAAGGTCGAGCCCGCGCCGGTGCAATGGCGGCGGTAGATGTCGGCCTGGCGAGCGTCGTCGCCGCCCTCCAGGAAGCCGAGATAGCCGACCTTTTCGACCTTGGGATGCTGGCGGAGAAATTCGCAGACCTTCACCGCATTCTCGCCCGCGCGGCTCATGCGCAGCTCGAGCGTCTCGAGGCTGCGCAGCAGCATCCAGGCGGTGTTGGGGTCGCAGATCGTGCCGATCGTGTTGCGCATCAGCCGGATGGTGTTGATGTGCTCCTTCGAGCCGAGCACGCCGCCCGCGACGAGGTCCGAATGGCCGCCGGCATATTTGGTGAGGCTGTAGACGACGAGGTCGGCGCCCTGCTTGAGCGGCTGGGCCCACAAGGGACCGAGGAAGGTGTTGTCGATCGCGATCGGCGGCTTGGCGGCGCCGGTGAAGATCGCGTCGCGGCTGGCGGCGACCGCCTCGACGTCGACCAGCGCGTTGGTCGGGTTCGCCGGGCTCTCGAGATAGATCAGCGCGACATTGCCGGTCGCGGCCTTGCCGAGGACGGCGTCGATCTCCTCGCGCGTGGCGCCGGCGGGGAAGTCGAGCCAGTGCACGCCGAAGCGGCCGAGGATGCGCGCGATCAGCGTCTCGGTCGCGGCATAGAGCGGGCCCGAATGGACGATCGTGTCGCCGGGCTTGACCATCGACAGGAACAGCGTGGCGATCGCCGACATGCCGCTCGAGAAGGCAAGCGCGTCCTCGGCTTCCTCCCAGATCGCCAGGCGATCCTCGAGGATCTCCTGGTTGGGGCCGTTGAAGCGCGAATAGACGAGACCCTCGGCGCCGCCCGGGCGCTTGCCGGTGACGCCTTCGAAGTGGCGCTTGCCCGCCGCGGCATTGGGGAAGACGAAGGTCGAGGTGAGGAAGACCGGGGGCTTCAGCGAGCCTTCGGACAGCATCGGGTCGTAGCCATGGCCCATCATCAGGGTGCTGGGCTTGAGCTTGCGCCCGCCGACCTTGTCGACCGGCGGCTTGGGGCGGCGGCGCGGGGTCCCGCCAGTGAGGTCGGCTTCGGTCTCGTCGGTCATTGGTCTCTCCTTGGAGCCAGCCTCTAGCCGAAAAGTCTCAGATGATACTATCGATCTCGGGAAGAATATTTTGCCCGGGAGCCCCGCCGGCCAGGCAACGGAAGGCAAGAGTCACAAGAGTCACAACCCGTGCGCGTGATGAACCCTTCCATTCGCTTCGTTCGACTCGCTCGCGCCGCGCCGACGAAGATCATCCGCTGGAACATCAGCAGACGAATTCCAACATCACAACCCCTCGGGGTCAGCCAATCCGATCAGCGAGATCTGCCGGCCATAGTCCGGCTCCTTCCGATGGGTCGCGCGGCGGAAGCTGTAGAAACGCGCTTCGTCGGCATAGGTGTCGAGCCCGAGCAGTTCGATGCGACCGATGCCGGCGCTCGCGAGACGACGCGCGACATAGGCTTCGAGGTCGAACTGGTGGTGGCCCGGCCGGCCGGCGGCGAAGAAACGCTCGTTCTCCGGGTCCTCGGCGACGAAGCGGGCGAGGAAGCCTTCGTCGACTTCGTAGCTCGCCCGCGCGATGCACGGGCCGATCGCGGCGGCGATGCGCTCGCGGCGCGCGCCGAGCTTCTGCATCGCCGCGATGGTCGAATCGGTGACGCCCGCAACGGCGCCCTTCCAACCCGCGTGCGCGGCGCCGATCACCCCGGCCTCGCGATCGGCGAGGAGGACGGGGGCGCAATCGGCAGTGAGGATGCCGAGCAGCAGGCCGGGCCGGTCGGTGACCAGCGCGTCGCCGCGCGGGCGTTCGGCGGGGGCTTGCGTGACGGTCAGGCAATCGGCCGAGTGGATCTGGTAGAGACCGGCGAGCGCGGCGCCGGAGAGCACCGCTTCGGCGGCGCGGTGACGGTTCTCGGCGACCGCCGCCGGATCGTCGCCCGAACCGATGCCGGTGTTGAGCCCCGAGACCACGCCGGTCGAGACGCCGCCGCGCCGGCCGAGGAAGCCGTGCGCCACGCCCTCGAGCGCAGCGGCGCGGATGACCTCGACGCTCACAGCTGGAGCCGCAGGATCAGGTCGCGGTCGACCTGCTCGCCGACCGCGAAGTCATAGTCGCCGACATGGACGAAGCCGAGGCGCCGGTAGAAGGCGATCGCGCGCGGGTTGTGCTCCCAGACGGTGAGCAGCAGCGCCGAGGCGCCGCGCTCGCGGGCGCGGTCCGCGGTCCAGGCCATGAGCTGCTGGGCGATGCCCTTGCCGTGCCAGTCGCTCGCGACATAGATCTGGCTGAGCTGGAGCGCGCCGGGCTCGGGGTCAGGAAGCCAGACCGGATTGAGCTTGGCATAGCCGACGATCCGTCCGCCGGCGACGGCGAGGCGGAAGTCGATCCCCGCGGCGCCGAGATCCCTGAGCAACTGGCCCTCGGGACCATAGGCCTTGGCGAGATAGGTGGCGGCGTCCTCGGCCGAGCTGCCGTGCGCGAAGGTCTCGATCCAGATCTGCCGCGCCATCGCGTCGAGCTCGGGGCCGTCGGCCGGGGTAGCGTCGCGATAGAGGATGCCGGTCATTGGAACCCTTCAGGCTCGGGCCAGCCGGGGGCGGTGAGCGCGATCGCCTTGAACAGGCTGCCCATCATCTCCTCCTCGACCAGCCGGGCGCGGTCGACGGCGATGCCCTCGGCGCGCTCGGGATGGGCGCGGGCGAGCGTCTCGGCGCGCGCGTCGATGCCGAGCGCGGTCAGCAAGGCGCCCTGGCTGACCGGGCCCCAGCCCGCCAGCCCCTCGGCCTCGGCGGCTTCCCTGAGCGTGGCGAAGTCGACGTGCGCAGTGAGGTCGGCCTCGCCGGGGCCCTCGAACGGATTGACGTACTCGTGGCCGCGTACCGCCTGGAGCGTGTCGCCGATCGCGGGCCCCTCATAGCCATAGTCGACGATCAGCGCCGCGCCGCCCTGTGCGGTGAGCCGGCCGGCGAGCGCGCGCATCACCGCGACGCTGGCGGGCGATGTCTCGAGGATCGCGCCCGGCTCGGCCTCGCGAAACGGGTAGGGGATGATCGCGTCGAAGCTGGACTGGCCGGCGATCGGCAGGAACATCGTGTCCTGGCAGGCGACGAGCCGCTCGCGCCAGCCTTCGGCCGTGCGGAGAAGCTGGCGGATCGGCAGCGCGTCGAAGAATTCGTTGGCGACGACGAGCAGGGGGAGGTCGTCCTCGATGCCGAGCAGCTCGAGGCTCCACTCGGCGTGGGGCACCCGCTCCTTCTGCGCGTCGCGGAGCAGCGGGCTGGTCTCGACGAAATGGACGGGCGGCTCGAGACCCACCCGCGCCATCGCCCGCAGCGCGTCGGCGGCGAGCGTGCCGCGGCCCGGCCCGAGCTCGACGTAGCGGACCTTCGGCCGGCCGGCGCGATCCCAGAGGTCGGCGAGCCACAGGCCGATGAGCTCGCCGAACATCTGGCTGACCTCGGGCGCGGTGGTGAAGTCGCCGCGCGCGCCCAGCGGATCGCGCGTCGCATAATAATGCGCGTTGGCGGCGCCCATGTATTGCGAGAGCGGGATCGGGCCGGCGAGCGTGATCGCACGCGCCAGCCGTTCGGGGAGGAGGGGCTCGCTCACTCCACCCTCCCGCTTCCGGGAGGGGCGCCGCTCACGCAGCGCCCTCGGCCGCGGCCGGCGCCTCGGGGACGAGCTCGGGCGCCGCTTCAGGTCGGGGCTCGCCCGCAGGCGGCATCGCTTCGTATCTCTCGCGCCGCTTCGCCGAGGTGGCGAGCAGGTAGATGCCGCCGACGATCATCGGCAGGCAGAGCAGCTGGCCCATGTGGATCACATTCTCGAAGAAGGTGCCGATGAACTGCTGATCGGGCTCGCGGAAATATTCGACGAAGAAGCGGAAACAGCCGTAGCCAGTGAGGAACACGCCGACGAGCCGGCCGGGATAATAGCGCGCGCTGGTGCGCCAGAACATCCATGCGAGGATCGCGAAGAGCACCAGCCCCTCGAGCAGCGCCTCGTAGAGCTGGCTCGGATGGCGCGCGAGCGGGCCTGCGCCGGGGAAGACGATCGCCCAGGGCACGTCCGCCGGCTTGCCCCAGAGTTCGCCGTTCACGAAATTGGCGAGGCGGCCGAAGAACAGCCCCATCGGCGCGCAGCAGGCGACATAATCGTGGACGCGCAGCCAGCTGAGCCCGTTGCGGCGGCAGAGCCAGAGGATCGCGAGCGTGGTGCCGATCACGCCGCCGTGGAACGACATGCCGCCGTCCCACAGCATGAAGATGTGGACCGGGTTGAGGAACATCTCGGGCTGGTAGAAGACCACATAGCCCAGCCGCCCGCCGGCGATGATCCCGATCGTCGCGTAGAAGACGAGATCGTCGGCGTGGCGCCGCGACATCGGCGCGCCCGGCGCCCCGAGCATCTTGAGCAGATACCACCAGCCGACCAGGATGCCCGCGATATAGGCGAGCGAATACCATTTGATCTCGAAGAACTTCAGGTCGAGCGCGACCTTGCTGAGGTGCAGGTCCTCGAACCGGATGTGCTGGCTGGCGGCGGCGAGCGTGTCCAAAAGCACGGCGGGGCGAAACTCCGAAAGCGATGTGTCGGTGACACCCCTAATCCCATCGGATGACAAACCCAAGCGTGTTGGCTTAAGGCCGTCACGATGGAGAGCGTGAAGCCGAGCAACCCGCGGAAAGGCCCCAGCCGGCGGACGCTGCTGATCGGCGGCGGCGCGGCGGCGGGGCTGCTCGTCGCCTGGGCGGTGTGGCCGCGCACCTATCTGGCCAACCTCACGCCCGGCGAAGGCGAGACGATCTTCGGCGCCTGGCTCAAGGTCGGCACCGACGGGCATATCGTGGTGGCCGTGCCGCAGGCCGAGCTGGGGCAGGGCGTGTTCACCGTCTTCCCGCAGATCGTCGCCGACGAGCTGGGCGCCGATTGGCGCAGCGTTGGCGTCGAGGCGGCGCCGCTCAACCCGCTCTATGCCAATCCCCTGGCGGCGGCGACGCTGTTCGAGGCCGCGCTCGGCGGGCTGCCGGGCAATCTCCAGCGCGAGCATGCGATGCGCAGCGCCTTGGTGCTGACCGCGGGCTCGAGCTCGATCCGCTATTTCGAGGAGGCGCTGCGCCAGGCGGGCGCAGCGGCGCGGGTGATGCTGTGCAAGGCCGCGGCGCGGCGCTGGGGCGTGGACTGGCAGGCGTGCGGCACCGCGGCCAACCAGGTGATCCACGGCAACCAGAAACTCGGCTTCGGCGAGCTTGCCGCCGCGGCGGTCGACGAGACGCTGCCCTCCGAACTGCCCCTGCGCGGCGAAGCGGGCGAGGGCGGGCCCGCCCGGCTCTACGGCCAGGGCGTGCCGCGGCTCGATGCGCCGTCCAAGGTCGACGGCAGCGTCAACTTCGCCGCCGACGTGCGGCTCGCCGACATGGTCTATGCCTCGGTCCGCCAGGGGCCGATCGGCGGCAGCGAGCTGCTGAGCGCCGATGAGGGGCCGGCGAACCGCATCCCCGGCATGCGCGCCGTAGTGCGCACCGGAAGCTGGATCGCCGCGGTCGCCGACAATTGGTGGGCGGCCGAGCGCGCGCTCGACGCGATGAAGCCGCGGTTCAAGGCGCCCGACAAGCCGGTCAACAGCGACACGATCGATTCGACGCTGAACGATGCGCTGGCCGGCGACGGGGCGCGGATCGCGAGCGCCGGCGACCTGTCGGCGGCGTTCCGCGGCGCGCAGGTGGTGTCGGCCGACTATCGCGTCGGCGTCGCGGTCCATGCCCCGATCGAGACGATGACCTGCACCGCCAATTGGTCGGGCGGGCGGCTGAGCCTTTGGCTGCCGACCCAGGCCCCCGGCCTCGCCCGCGCCGCCGCCGCGCGCGCGATCGGGGTGAGCGAGGACAGCGTCACCGTGCATCCGATGATGGCGGGCGGCTCGTTCGGCGCCAAGCTCGAGCATCGCGTCGCCGAGCAGGCCGCCGTGATCGCGCTGAAGATCGGCCATCCGGTCCAGCTCACCTGGTCGCGCGCCGAGGACATCCGCCACGATTGCTTCCGGCCCGCCGCCGCGGCGCGCCTGACCGGGCGGCTCGACGCCAAGGGGCAGGTCGCCGGCTGGCTCGCCAAGATCGCCGCACCGGCGAGCGGACGCGAACTCACGCGCCGGCTGCTCGCGGGCGACACGCTCGCCGCCGCCACCCTGGCCGTAACTGGGGGCGACCCATCGGCGGTGGCGGGGGCTGAACCGGCCTATGCCATCCCGAACTATGCGATCGACCATCACGAGGCGGACATCGGCGTGCCGAGCGGCCATTGGCGCTCGGACGCGCACAGCTACACCGCGTTCTTCACCGAGAGCTTCATCGACGAGCTCGCGCATGTCGCGGGGATCGAGGCGCTGTCGTTCCGCATGGCGATGCTGGGCAACGAGCCGAGGCTCGCGCGCTGCCTCCAGGTGGTGACGCAGCTCGGCGCCTGGAGCGGCGGCGAGCCGGGAAGCGGCCAGGGCATCGCCTGCCACGCGATGCGCGGCTCCTATATCGCGGTGCTCGCCGAGGCGGGACTCACGCCCAAGCGCGAAGTGAAGGTGACGCGGCTGGTCGCGGCGGTCGATTGCGGGCGGGTGATCAATCCGGACATGGTCAAGCAGCAGATCGAGGGCGGGCTGATCTTCGGCCTCGCCGCGGCAGTGGGCGCGTCGACCGACTTCACCGAGAGCATGGCCGACGTGCGCAGCATCGCCGACCTCTCGCTGCCGACGCTCGCCGACTGTCCCGACATCACCGTCGAGCTGATCCACAGCGAATCGGACACCGGCGGGGTGGGCGAGCTGGCGGTGCCGCCGGTCGCGCCGGCGATCGCCAATGCGCTGCAATCGGCGACGGGGACGCGCTTCCGCGCGCTGCCGCTGCTCTCGGACGTCGACAGCGAATGAGCCTGCCCGACGGCCATCCGAGCGTCGCCTGGGGGCGGGTCGGCGTGCTGCTGATCAACCTCGGCACGCCCGATGCGCCCGATGCAGGAGCAGTGCGGCGCTATCTGGCGGAATTCCTCTCGGATCCCCGCGTGGTGGAGATCCCGCCGCTCCTGTGGAAGCCTATCCTCCACGGCGTGATCCTGCGCACCCGGCCGAAGAAGTCGGCGCACGCCTACAGCCAGGTGTGGAGCGAGCAGGGCTCGCCGCTCGCGGCGATCACGCGCGCGCAGGCCGAGGCACTGGTCGGGAGCTGGGGCGAGCGCGTGATCGTCGATCATGCGATGCGCTACGGCCGCCCGGCGATCGCGGATCGGATCGCGGCGCTCGCCGATCAGGGCTGCGACCGCATCCTGATTGCGCCGCTATACCCGCAATATTGCGCGGCGACGACGGCGACCGCGAACGACGTCGCCTTCGCGACGCTCGCGGGGATGCGGCGCCAGCCGGCGCTCAGAACACTGCCGGCCTATCACGACGATCCCGCCTATATCGCCGCGCTCAAGGCATCGGTCGAAGAGTCGCTGACCGCGCTCGACTTCGAGCCCGACACGATCGTCGCGAGCTTCCACGGCATGCCCGCGCGAACGCTCGCGCTCGGCGACCCCTATCACTGCCACTGCAGCAAGACCGCGCGGCTGCTCGGCGAAGCATTGCGGCGGCCGCTGACGCTCACCTTCCAGTCGCGCTTCGGCCGGGCGAAATGGCTCGAGCCCGCGACCGACGTCGCGCTCGCCGAACTCGGCCGCCAGGGCCGGAAGGTCGCGGTGGTCTGTCCCGGTTTCTCCGCCGATTGCCTCGAGACGCTCGAGGAAATCGCGATCCGCGGCCGCGAGACCTTCCGCGCTGCGGGCGGCAGCGACTTCGCCTATTTGTCTTGCCTGAATGCCACTCAACTCGGCATCGAAATGCTGCGCACAATTATTGGACGCGAGCTTGCGGGCTGGGTAGAGCCTTGAACGAGTTCGTTCGGCAACGACAACAGAGAGGACCGGGAATGGCACGCGTAGCGATCGTGACGGGCGGAACGCGCGGCATCGGCGAGGCGATCAGCATTGCGCTGAAGGATGCAGGGGTGATCGTCGCCGCCAACTATGCCGGCAACGAAGAGAAGGCGCGCGACTGCGCCGAGCGCAACGGCATCAAATGCTACAAATGGGACGTCGGCGATTTCGACGCCTGCGCCGAGGGCGTGGCGCAGGTCGAGGCCGAGCTGGGGCCGGTCGACATCCTGGTCAACAATGCCGGCATCACGCGCGACGGCACGATCCTGAAGATGAGCCGCGAGATGTGGGAAGACGTGATCCGCATCAACTTGGGCGGCTGCTTCAACATGGCGCACGCGGTGTTCCCGGGGATGCGCAGCCGCAAATGGGGCCGGATCGTCAACATCGGCTCGATCAACGGCCAGGCCGGGCAGTACGGCCAGGTCAATTATGCCGCGGCCAAATCGGGCATCCACGGCTTCACCAAGGCGCTGGCGCAGGAAGGCGCACGTGCCGGCGTGACCGTGAACGCGATCGCGCCGGGCTACATCGATACCGATATGGTCGCGGCGGTGCCCGCCGACGTGCTCGAGAAGATCGTCGCCAAGATCCCGGTCAACCGCCTCGGCCAGGCGCACGAGATCGCGCGCGGCGTGGCGTTCCTCTGCTCGGAGGACGCCGGGTTCGTGACCGGTTCGACGCTGTCGATCAACGGCGGGCAGCACATGTATTGAGTCGAAGAAGGGTTTGTTCGCGCGGAGACGCGGAGACGCAGAGAGAGATTGGATCAGGCTCGGCCGCGGTGTGCCAGGCAAGCGGCAGGGGAGACCTTGGCGGGTTGGACGCGAGCTGCTGACGCGGCGGACAACCTCTCTGCGTCTCCGCGTCTCAGCGCGAACCGCTTCCCTTCGCCTCGAGGCTTGGGGCACGCCCTTATCAGCGCGCGCGAAATGTCCTAGCGGCGGGGGGTGACCGTGATTCCCTCGCCGCTTCGCCTGCGCATCGAGCGTGCCGCGCTGATCGCCAATTGGCGGACGCTTGCCGACATGAGCGGCGCGGCGGCGTGCGGCGCGGCGGTGAAGGCCGACGGCTATGGGCTGGGCGCGCGTGAGGTGGTGCGGTCGCTCGGCGAGGCGGGGTGCCGCGACTTCTTCGTCGCGACCTGGGCCGAAGCGCTTGATCTTGCCGACCTCGGGCTGCCGGTCTCGGTGCTCCACGGCGTCCGCGCCGAGGACATCGGCATCACGCGTCCGGCCAATCTGCGCCCGGTGCTCAACACGCGCGAGCAGGTGCTCCGCTGGCGTAATGCGGGCGGCGGGGCGTGCGATGTGATGGTCGACACGGGCATGAACCGGCTCGGCGTCTCGGCGGCCGAGGTGGCGGAAGGACTGCTCGACGGACTCGCGATCGAGACGCTGATGAGCCACCTCGCCTGCGCCGACGAGGACGTGCCGATGAACGCCCGCCAGTGCGACGCCTTCGCCGCTCTCGCCGGGCGCACTTCGGCCCGGCGGCTGAGCCTCGCCAATTCCGCGGGGATTGCGCTGGGCCCCGACTATCGCTTCGACCTGACCCGGCCGGGCATCTCGCTGTACGGCGGCGTGCAGCGCGCGGCATTCGAGGGGAAGATCCGCCAGATCGTGACGCCCGAGGCGCAGGTGCTCCAGCGCCGCCGCGTCGCCGCAGGCGAGACGGTCGGATACAGCGCCACCTTCGTCGCCGAGACCGATACTCAAGTGGCGATCCTCAACATCGGCTATGCCGACGGCTATCTCCGTTGCTTCTCGGGCAAGGGCGGCGCGCGTGCCGGGAGTGCCGCGCTGCCGGTGCTCGGGCGCGTCTCGATGGACCTGCTCGCCGTGGGCGCCGATGCCGCGCCGCAGCTGCGCGAGGGCGACTGGGTGTCGCTCGCCTATGACCTGCCCGCGACCGCGGCGCTGAGCGGGCTCTCGCAGTACGAGCTGCTCACGGGGCTTGGGCGGCGCTTCGACCGCATCTGGGATTAAGCGGCCGGCGCGAGGCGTTCGACATCGCGGAGGTAAAGAAAAGCCGGCGGTCCTTGCGGACCGCCGGCTGAATTTTCCCGTCACGGGGCCGGCCGAAGCCGGCTCCGATCAGAAGTGGACGCTGCCGTTCACGAAGAACGTACGGCCGAAGACATCGTAGCCGCTGTAGAGCGGGGCGTTGCCCTGGCGATTGTACTGGATCGACGAGATCTGCGGCGGAGCCTTGTTGGTCAGGTTCCGGACGCCCATCGTCAGCTCATAGTCCTTGATGCTGATCCGGACCGAGGCCGAGTGATAGAACACGTCCGGCGTCTCGAGGAAGTACGGCGTCGTCGCAGGATTCAGACCGTAGAGGTCGTAGCTCTGCTGACCCTTGATGTACTCGAGACCATAGTGGAACAGGAACTGGTTCCAGCTGTAGTTCGCGTTCAGCGTGCCCGTCCACTCCGGCGAGTTCAGCGAGCCGTTGTACTCGTCGAGCGGATCGGTCGGGTTCAGACGGTTGGCCTGCGAATAATACTTCGTCGCCGCGGCATCGAGCACGAACCGGCCGGGGCCGATCAGACGCTGATAGCGCAGGTTGAAGTCGATGCCGCGGACCTTGTCTTCCGACAGGTTCACATAGTTGTCGTTGACCGTCAGCGCCTTGGTGACCGAGTTACGCGTGATCAGGTTGCAATAGCCGCCGCCTGCGCGGAAGTCCGGATCGTCGTAGCAGAGCGACGAGATGCCCCCCACACCCGCACGAGCGACGCCGTTGTCGACCTCGATCGAGAAATAGTCGGCCGCGAACGAGAAATTGCCCCACGAGCTCTCGCCGCCATCGAG
The DNA here is from genome assembly GCF_017745215.1 of Sphingomonas sp. Lineage (GTDB taxonomy): Bacteria > Pseudomonadota > Alphaproteobacteria > Sphingomonadales > Sphingomonadaceae > Sphingomonas. Next base: position 7,265 of record NZ_JAGHZV010000029.1, on the reverse strand, counting down.
GCGAAGAACGCCGCCGACCGACCAGTTGGTCGAGGTTTCCGCCTTCAGACCAGTCGCGCTGCCGCCGCCCGCGAAGGTGGTGACGCTGCTCGTCTGGAGGAAGTCGGGAGCCAGGCCTTCCGAGGCGCAGTTCTTGTAGCGCGTGTCGGTCGGAGCGAAGCTGGCACCGTAGTTGTAGCAGGGGTCAGCAGTCTGCGACAGGAAGCCCGACGTGGCGCCGAGATACTGTTCGAACAGCGCCGGCGCGCGATAGGACGTGCCGTAGCTGCCGCGGAAGCTGAGCCACTTGACCGGAGCCCAGACGCCGCCGAACTTGTAGGTCTTGTCGCCGCCGTACGAACGATAGTGCGTGTAGCGGCCCGACGCATTGAGCGACAGCTCATAGATGAACGGCAGGTCGCTGAGCAGCGGCGCATCGGCTTCGGCGAAGATTTCCCAGACCTGATCGGTGCCCTTGGTCGGCTGCGACGACGTGAAGCCGTACAGATTGCCGCGGACGCTCTCCGGCGAGGGCTCGTCGTCGATCGACGAACGACGGAACTCGGCACCCAGCGCCATCTGGAAATCGCCGCCCGGCAGCTTGAACAGCGAGCCGGTGGCGGTCAGGTTGGCGACGGTCTCGTCGTACTTGGTGACGCCCGTCACCGGATCGGTGACATAGTCGAACCACGCCTGCGGGAACTGGCCGCCGACCACCGCCGGAGTCAGCGCCGGCGCCGCGACGCAGCCGCCGGTGGTGTCACGGCAGGCGAAGCCGCCGCCCGAAGCGACGACGTCCATCGACTGGCCCAGACGGTCGGTCAGGATCAGGTCGGTGGTGTAGGTCGCGTCGGACCAGGTCTTCGACACGTAGAAGTCGTAGTTCCAGCCCCACGGCAGGTCGCCGCGGATACCGCCGCTGAGCTTCGCGAAGTCGACGGTCTGACGGTTGTCGTAGTTGCCATAGGCGGTGAAGGCGCGAACGCCGATCACCGAGGTCGGGTTGGCGGTCGACGTGCCGGCCGCGCCGAAGGTGCTGAACGCCAGGCTCGACGGGATCAGCGGGCTGCCCTTCAGATAGTCGAGGGTGAACTGGCGGAAGCCGGTCTGGTTCGACTTGCGGCGGTTGATGAGGACCTCGGTGTAGATCTCGGCATTGCCCAGCGAGTTGAGCTTGTAGCTCCCCTGCAGGTAGCCGGTGAGGACCTCGGCCGGCGACCAGAGCTGCTGGTTCAGGATCCGCGGATCGAAGGTGTCGCGGATGTTGAGGCCCAGCGTGCCGCCGCCGACGCACTCATAGCCGGGGATGCCGCCGGCAGCCGCGCTGTTCGGGCGGAAGCGGTTGCAGGCGCCGGCGTAGCCCGCGGGCACGCCGGGAGCCAGCGCGACCGCCGATCCGGCGACGCTGTTGGTGCCGATCGTATTGATCGTCACGCCGTTCTCGCCGGTGGCGCCGGTCGGATAGCACTTCGACTTGCCGGTCTTCGGGTCGAGCAGGTCGCCCGAGCCCGGAACGCGGCTGCCGCCGTTGGTCATGCGGTACTGGGTCTGGCACTGCGCCCAGTCACGCTGGCCGAGCCGCAGCTCGTCCTGCTTGAAATACTCGACCGAGCCCGCGATGTTGAAGCGGTCCCCGTTGAAGCCGAACACCGCCGAATAGCGCTGCTGGCCGCCGCCGCCCTCTTCCGTGAAGTTGTGCTGGGCCTGGAGCGTGATGCCCTCGACCTTGGTCTCGGTCACGATATTGACCACGCCCGCGACGGCGTCCGAACCGTAGATCGACGACGCGCCGGCCTTCAGCACTTCGATGCGGTTGATGATCGCGCTCGGCAGCACGTTGAGGTCGGCCGAGCCGACCGAACCGCGCGAACCCGCCGGCGCGACTCGGCGACCGTTCAGCAGGATCAGCGTGCGGGTGGCGCCCAGGCCGCGCAGCGACAGGGTGTTGGCACCCGGGCCGCCGTTGGTGACGTAGCCACCGTAGGAGTTGTTGATCTGCGACGCACCGTTGGTGATCGCGGTACCCTGCAGCACGGCGCTCGTCGAGTTGAAGCCCGCGAGGGTCGCTTCATCCTTCGTGACGACCGTGACCGGCTCCGGCATGTTGAAGGTGTCGCGCTTGATGCGCGAGCCGACCACGACGATCGGGCCGGCTTCTTCATCATCCGCGGCGGTCGTGGTGGCGCTGTCATCCTGGGCAGCGGCGGGCGCGTCGGTCGCGAACGCTGCTGTCGGGATCAGCATGAGCGAACCGGCAAGTGCCGTGGCGCCCAGCAAACGGGAGAGGTTCATTGCAATATGCCCCATGCAGGCGGAATGCCTGATGGGCGGAAATCAACCGGCAATACACGAGACATGCAAGCGACTTCATGCTGCGCCGCGGGATTCAGCGCAATTGTGTTGCATGAAAGTGACAATAATAATACGAAACGCAATATAAGTTGTCAAGCGAAAAAAGGGCGCCGCGGTGGATTTCCGCAGCGCCCCGCCAGCGTTCGCTTTCAAATCCGAATCAACGCTCGACGCACATCGCAATGCCCATACCGCCGCCGATACAAAGCGTTGCGAGTCCCTTCTTCGCGTCTCGGCGCTGCATCTCGTAGAGCAATGTGGTGAGCACGCGCGCGCCGCTGGCGCCGATCGGATGGCCGATCGCGATCGCGCCGCCGTTCACGTTCACTTTGTCGGGGTCGAGGCCCAATTGGCGGCCGACCGCGAGCGCCTGCGCCGCGAACGCTTCGTTCGCTTCGATCAGGTCGAGGTCGGCCACGGTCCAGCCCGCCTTCTCAAGCGCGCGCTTCGACGCCGGGACGGGGCCGAGGCCCATCACCGCGGGGTCGACGCCCGCCGAAGCCCAGCTGGCGATGCGCGCGAGGATCGGCGCGCCGCGGCGTTCGGCTTCCTCGCGAGTCATGATGACGAGCGCGGCGGCGCCGTCGTTGATCCCGCTCGCGTTGCCCGCGGTCACCGTGCCATCCTTCTTGAACGCCGGGCGCAGGCCCGCGGCGGCTTCGATCGTCGCGCCGGCGCGGATATACTCGTCCTGGTCGACGATGGTGTCGCCCTTGCGGCCCTTGACCGTAACGGCTGCGATCTCGTCCTTGAACCGGCCCTCGGCGCGCGCCGCCTCGGCGAGGTTCTGCGAGCGCGTGGCGAAGGCGTCCTGATCCTCGCGCGAGACCTGGCATTGCTCGGCGACGTTCTCGGCGGTGATGCCCATGTGATAGCCGTTGAAGGCATCCCAGAGGCCGTCCTTGATCATCGTGTCGACCAGTTCGACGTTGCCCATCTTGGCGCCGGCGCGCAGCGCCTGGGCGTGGTTGCTGAGCGACATGCTCTCCTGCCCGCCGGCGACGACGATGGCGGCGTCGCCGTTGGCCACTGCCTGATAAGCGAGCGCGACCGCGCGCAGGCCCGAGCCGCAGACCTGGTTGACGCCCCAGGCGGGGACTTCCTTGGGCACCCCCGCGGCCATCGAGGCCTGGCGCGCGGGGTTCTGGCCCTGCGCGGCGGTGAGCACTTGGCCGAGGATGACTTCGGAGACTTCCTCGCCCGAGACGCCGGCCTGGGCGAGCGCGGCTTCGATCGCGGCCTTGCCGAGCTCATGCGCGGGCACGGTGCCGAAGGCGCCGAGGAAGCTGCCCACCGGCGTGCGCTTGGCGGCAGCGATGACGATGTCGGTCATGGAGAGAACCTCAGAGGAAGTGAATTTCGCGCGCTATCTAGGCGCGGGCAGGGCCTTTAGCCAGTCCGCAAGCGGCTGCCAGAGCGATTCGCGGCCGCGCCCACCGACGATCATGCCGACATGGCCGAGCGGCAGCTCGCGGGCGGTGCCGAAGTCGGCGGCGCTTTCGCGCGGCACGATGCGGTCGGTGGTCGAGACGAAGGACAGCATCGGCGCGTCGACGGCCTCTGGGGAGGCGGTGCGGCCGCCGACCTGCCATTTGCCGCGGCCGGGCAGGTCGGCGACGAGGAAGTCGTCGAACAGCTGGCGGCCCGCGGCGAAGGTGAGCGGCGCGCCGGCATTGGCCCAGTCCTCGAGCGCGACGAAGGCGCTGGTCGCCGCGCTGCGCGACTCGAGCCGGCCGAATCGCTCGAACTTGGCGACGGTACGGGCGGGATCCATCTGCCAGAAACCGGCCTGGAGCACTTCCATGGGCACGAGCCCGAGCGCCTGGCAGGTCTCGTGTGCTTCGTCCCAGAGCGACGAGATGGGGTCGAGCTGGCCGGCATAGCCCGAGAAGCGCCATGGCGCGGCGATCGAGACGAGCCCCGCGACATTAACCAGGTTCGCCGCAGCAATCGCCATCGTGCCGCCCAGGCAATAGCCGGCGAGCACCGGCGGCCGCTTGAGCGAGCGCACCAGCGGCACGAGCAGCGACTCGACATGGCCGCCGATGTCCATGTCGCGATCGTCGGCGGTCGGCGCGCCCCAGTCGACGAGCAGCGGCCTCACCCCCTGGCGCGCGAGCCAGCGCAGCAAGGAATTGCCGCGCGCGAGGTCGAGCACCAGCGGCGGATTGATCAGCGAGGGGACGAAGACGACGGGCTGGCCGTGCCCGCCATAGTCGCGCAGCACGGCGCGTCCGGCGCTTGCGATCGCGGGCTTGGGCGGGCGCGCTGCGGGGCGCCGAGCCTGCTGATAGGCGCGCAAACCCTGGAGTGCCGCGCTGCGGCGATCGGGCGATGCTGCGGTCTCGCTGCGCAGCAACTCGAGAAACAATGGTAAAGGGCGAGGCCCTTGTTGCGCTGCGGAAGAAAAGGGTGATAGACTTAAATCAGTCACAGGCGAGGGGCCCCATGAAAAAAGCGACTCCCGGCGATGGCCCGGTCATCATCAAGAAGTACGCGAACCGGCGGCTCTACAACACCGAAACCTCCTCCTACATCACGCTCGACCACCTGGCGGCGATGACGCGCGAGGGGCGGGATTTCAAGGTGGTGGATGCCAAGACCGAGGAGGACATCACGCACAATGTCCTCACCCAGATCATCATGGAGGAAGAGGCGCGCGGGCAGACGATGCTGCCGGTCAACTTCCTGCGCCAGCTGATCGCGCTGTACGGCGATTCGATGCAGGCGATGGTGCCCGGCTACCTCGAGGCCTCGATGGAGAGCTTCCGGCGCAACCAGGAGCAGTTCAAGTCGGCCGTCGAGGGGGCCTTCGCCAATTCGCCCTTCGCCGAGATCGCCAAGCGCAACATCGCGATGTTCGAAGCGGCGACCGCGGCGTTCAAGCCGGGCGCCACGCCGGCGACGCCGGCCGCGCCCGCAGCCGAGAGCGGCGACGACCTGACGTCGCTCAAGGCCGAGCTCGCGCGGCTGCAGGACAAGATCGAGAAACTGGGGAAGTAGGGCAACGCGGTCGCATTTGCGCGACCGCCGCGCTTCGTCCTACCCTGCGCCGCAGGGAGGAGTTCGCAGATGCCGATGAAACGCCTGGTCCGCCCGCTGCTTGCGGGCTCGATCCTGCCGATGCTGCTGGGAGCGGCGTCGCCGGGCCCGGCCTATGACCTGATCGTCCGCGGCGGCACGATCTACGACGGCAGCGGCGGCGCGCCGATCGTCGGCGACATTGCGGTGACCGGCGACCGGATCGTGAAGATCGCGCCGCACGTCGATGGCACGGCCAGGGCCGAGATCGACGCGCGCGGAAAGGCGGTGTCCCCGGGCTTCATCAACATGCTGGCGCACCCCGAAGTCTCGCTGTTCGAGGACGGGCGCGCGCTCAGCGACCTGTCGCAGGGCGTGACGCTCGAAGTGCTCGGCGAGGATTCGATGGGGCCGCTCACCCCCGAGATGGCGCGCGACATGGCGGCGCGGCAGAGCGACGTCCACTTCCCCGTCACCTGGCAGACGCTCGGCCAGTACATGGATACGCTCGAGCGCCGCGGGATCGCACCCAATGTCGCGTCCTTCGTCGGCGCGGCGACGGTGCGCACCAACCTGCTCGGCGAGCGCGACCTGCAGCCCGATGCGCAGCAATTGGACGCGATGCGCGCGCTGGTGCGCCAGGCGATGGAGGAAGGCGCGGTCGGGCTGACCACCGCCTTGATGTACTCGCCCGCCACCTATGCGAAGACGCCAGAGCTGATCGCGCTGGCCGAGGTCTCGGCGCAATGCGGCGGCATCTTCAGCGCTCACATCCGCAACGAAGGCGACCGGCTGCTCGAAGCGATCGACGAGCTGGTCGCAGTGGCGAAGGCGAGCGGCGCGCCGGGGCACATCTATCATTTCAAGCAATCGGGCCGCGACAATTGGCCCAAGATCGACGCGGCGATCGCGCGGGTCGAGGCGGCGCGCGCGGCTGGGGTGCGGATCACCGCGGACATGTACACCTATCCGGCGAGCGCGACCGGTCTCGACGCGGCGATGCCGCCCTGGGTGCAGGACGGCGGGCTCGAGCAGTGGATCGCCCGGATGCGCGACCCAGCGGTGCGCGCCAAGGTGGCAGCGGAGATGCACGAGCCGCATCCGGCAGGCTGGGACAATGCCTACGGCCAGGCGGGCGCCGGGGGCACGCTGCTGCTCGCGTTCAAGAACCCGGCGCTGAAACCGTTGACGGGGAAGACGCTCGCCGAAGTCGCGGCGATGCGCGGCAAGTCGCCCGAGGAAACCGCGATCGACCTGGTGATCGAGGACGGCACGCGCGTCGGCGTATCGTATCGCTCGATGACCGAGGACAACCTCCGGCGCGAAGTGGCGCTGCCCTGGATGATGTTCGATTCGGACGAGGCGGCGCCAGCGCCCGAAGGCGTGTTCCTGCTCTCGAACCCGCATCCGCGCGCCTATGGCAGCTTCGCGCGGCTGCTCGCGAACTATGTCCGCGACGAGCAGCGCGTGCCGCTCGCCGAAGCGATCCGGCGGCTTACCAGCCTGCCCGCGGCGACCTTGTCGCTGGAGGGGCGGGGGACGCTGGCGGTCGGCAGCTATGCCGACATCGTGGTGTTCGACCCTGCGACGATCGCCGACCGCGCGACCTTCGCCAAGCCGCACGCGCTGGCGGTGGGGGTGAGCGACGTGGTGGTCAACGGCGGCGTCGCGATGCGCGGCGGCAAGGCGACGGGCGCGGCGACGGGGCGCTTCGTCCATGGGCGGGCGTGGAAGGGCGCGACGAGCGGCGGGTGCCGGGCGAAGGCTTCGGATTGGACATGGGCGAAGTAGGGCTTTGCTCTCCTCCCGGTAAGGGAGGGGAGTGAAGGCCCCTAAGAGCCCGTTTGGAAATGCGCGGAAGAGCGCATTTCGAGACGGCACCAGCCCGCTCCCCCACCCGGCCTCCCATAGAA
>NZ_JAGHZV010000028.1 GCF_017745215.1 Sphingomonas sp. | reverse complement strand
GGCACTCCCGCCACCGCCGCCGCCGCCGACGACGCCGTCGCCGCCCGCCGAGCTCGCCGCGCTGGTCGACGTCGCGCCGCCCGCCCCCGATTGCCCGAAGGTCCCCGTCGCCGGCGCCACCGCGCTCGCCGCCGCGCTCGAGCCGCCGCCGGCGCCGCCCGCCCCCGGATCGGCCTTGACCAGCGCGCCCAGGCTCGTCGTCCCCCCGGCGCCGCCATTGGCGCCCGAACCCGTCGTCACTCCCGCGCCGCCGCTGCCGCCCGCGCCGATCGTCACGCTTTCGGTCGCGCCATGCGCGCCGGCGAGGAAGCTCTGGTAGATCGCCGCGCCCCCGGCCCCGCCCGCGCCACCGGCCCGATTGGCGCTGCTGCTCGAGACTCGCCCGCCGCCGCCACCCCCGCCGCCGCCGATCAGGATCGCGTCGAAGCTCGTCGCGAGCGGCGGCCGCGTGCTCGTCCCCGAGCTGGCGAACACCTGCCGCAGCGGCTGGATGTTCCACTGGAGCGGCACCCAGGCCGAACCCGACCAGAAGAACAGCGCCTGGTCGCGCTGCGCCGAGAGCCACGCCACGTCGCTCCCGCCATTGTCCTTCACCGTCACGCGGTTGGCGCTCGTGTCGCTTTTCCGAAAGCGCATCACGTCGCCCGTCGCCGCGCCGCTCGCCGGCAGCGTGAACGCGAACGCCCCGCCGCTCGCATCGCCGCGGATCAGTCTGCCCGCGTCGGCCTGCTGCACCGCATAGGCCGCGGTCTTGTCGAGCAGCGTCACGCCCGCGAGCCCGCCGTAGAGCTCGTCGAAATTGGCGATCGCCTTGCCGAAGGCGGCGTACAGCGTCTCGGCGCCGGCATCGCCGGCCGAAGCGCCGCGGTTGATCACTTGCTTGGCCATGGATCAGGCTCCGCTTGCAAGATGCGACGAAGCGCTCGCGAGCACGCCCGCGTCGCTCGCCAGGACCAGCGACGGCGCGGGCGGGGGCGAACCCCGCCGCAGCGCCAGCGCCGGGATCGAAAGTCCGAGCGCGCCCATCAGTAGAGTGCCAGCAGGTCGGCGGCAGTGGTCCCCGTCGCCCGCACATATTGCGCGCGGAACGGCAGCAGCGCGCCGCTCGGCACGTTCTTCCACAGCTGGTCGGCGGTGCCGTTCACCCCGCGCATCGTGATGTTGCCCCCGGTGCCGACGTAGAGCGCCTTGGGAATGTCGCTCAGCGCATTGCTGTCATGCGGCGTCACGCCGAGCGCGCGCGTCGCCGGTGCCGACACTTCGTCGGCGCGGTTTGCGAATTGGTCTGCCATGATGATCCCCTCGCCGCGCAGCGGCCTCAAAATCTTCGCGCCTTCGCGCCTTCGCGTGAAAATGAATCTCGCAAAGGCGCAAAGGCGCGAAGAAGGAAAGCAGCGCTGCGCGCCTCAGCTCGCGGCGAACTTCAGCAGCTTGATCGCCTCCGAATTGCTCACCATCCCCCCCACGCGCTTGGTCGCGTAGAAATGGACATAGGGCTTGTTCGAATAGGGATCGCGCAGCACCTGCGTCTCGGTCCGGTCGGCGATGAGATAGCCCGCCTTGAAGTTGCCGAACGCGATCGACAGCGAATTCGCCGCGATGTCGGGCATGTCCTCGGCCTCGACCACCGGATAGCCGAGCAGCGTCGCCGGCTGCCCTGCCGCGAGCCCCGGCGCCCAGAGGAACTCGCCCGTCGTCGTCTTGAACTTGCGGATCTTCGCCAGCGTCGCCGAATTCATCACCCAGCTCGCGCCCTGGCGATAGGGCGGCCGCAGCGCCTGCATCAGGTCGATCAGCTTCTCCTCGGGGTTCGCCGCAAACGCCCCCGCCGCGCCGCTCGCGATATACTGGAGCTGCCCGAACGTCCGGCTCGCATCGCTCGACGCGGAAACCGTCGCCTGCAGGAAGCCCTTGGGCTTGCTGGTGCCGTTGCCGTTCACGAACGCAGCACCCTCGGCCGCGGCGAATTCGCGTGCCACTTCGTCGGCCAGCCAGCCTTCGACGTCGAACTGCGCGTCGTCGAGCATCGCCTGGCTCGCTGCCGGATTGGCGAACAGCTCGCCCATCGGCGGCGCGATTTCGTTGAACACCGGCGTGTCGGTCTCGTCGCGCGCACCGGTTTCGCTCGCCCAGCCGCTCTCGAAGCCGCCGCTGGTCACCAGCTTGCGATAGCCCGCGCTCCCCACCTTCACCACGTTCGCGATTCCGCGGATCGGCGAGATGCTCTTGAGCGTCGCGTCGATCAGTGCGTCGATCTCGCGCGGCACGGCATAGCCGCCATGGTCGCCCGCGGTCCCGTCGAACGCCTTCATCTCGATCGCCGCGCCCGAGCGCAGGAACCGTTCGAACCCCGCCCCCGGCGCCCGCGCCCCGCTCAGCATCGGCCGCCCCGCGAGCTGCCCCGCCGGCAGCCCGCCCTTCTCCACTGCCTCGAAGCTCGCCTCGAGGCCGTCCGCCTTCGTCTCGATCATGTCAGTCTCCCCACAAGAAAAAACCTCTCCGGAGCAGAGCCGGAGAGGCGCGCCGCCAGTGGCGGAACTTCGTCGAATGGTTTGGACCACCGGCTCTCGGACACAGACAAATGAACCCAGCAGCCGCATCGCTTTGCGCGTAGCGGACCGCCTTCACGTATCTGTTAAGATATTCCCGGAGCTATTTAGGCGACTTGCCACAAAGAAGCCTGGCGTCGGCCTAGTGGGCAACAGCACCTATGTCGACAGTAGCGGGCAGTTCAGCCGAGTGTAATCGGTCGGTCGCGCCAATTCGCCCGGAGCTGGATAGCTGCGTCGCCCATCGCGGTAAACGGCACGCGTTGCCGCTCCACCAGCATCAGGACGAGCAACATGGGCACAGTGGCAACGAACGCGATTGGATTGATCGCCAGAGCCGAGAAGATGAAACGCTTGCCGACATACTTTGTCCTGGGGCAGCGTAGCGGCTCTGCTTGAGGTGCCTCACCGGCGCGTTTGATAGCGCTGGCCATCGCACGGAGGATCATCCAACCACCGCTGAATTCCATCGCGTGATCCATGCACCAGGTGACAAAGGCTTTATCGACCGCAGGCGCTTTGGGATCGTTGATGACCTTCACGGCCATCTCAAACAGTTCGACACGCTTCGGGTACACGGCTCGGTTCAGCATGCGGAAAAAGAGCATGCCGGCAACAACGAACACCGTGACGACGGCGAGTCCTGTGATAGCAGACGCTCCCATGCACCGTGTCTCCTACGTCAACTCATAACCAACTACAACCAGCCAACGATCCCACATCCGATCCATTACAGATCACCGCTTACGGCCTTTTCCTTTCGCCTTGGCACGAATCGCTTCCAACTGCCGACGTTGCCTGAACGTTTCTTGGTCCAGGATGAACCAATGAGCGACAATCGACAGACCCCAGCCCGTCGGCAATATCCACCAGTGGTTAAACATATAGGTAGTGGTAGCCATGAATGGATACCATGCGTCCTTCAGACCACACATCCCCAACAAAGGTGTTAAATACCACGCGCTTCCCGCCTTGACGGACCGCATCAATGAGGGGGGTTTCGGCCTTCTGCGACGCTGAGCCGCGATGTCACGGCGCGCTGCTCTGTTTTCGGAAATGGCCGGCCCCCAAAATGACCCACAGTCGCCACTGCCAAGCGAAGGGGTCTGTTTTGGTGAACACCAAGTATTCTTATGTCAAGCCCGCGCCCCGGTGACGGGGCTCAGTAGCGCCACGATTATCAGTTGATTGTACGTCGACCTCGGGCATGCATGCCTCCACCGCATGCACCCGCGCCAGCGGCTGCATCGGCCGCGCCACCAGGCTGACCTCGACCAGCTCGACCTGCAGCAATTCGCGCACCCGCCCGGCCCGCGCCGCCTGCACCCGATAGCCGAACGACAGCCCCGTCACCGCGCCGCGCGCCACCGCCTCGGCCAGCCCGGCATCCTCGACGCGCCCGATCACCCTGAGCCCGCGGCTGTCCTCCGCGAGCCACTCGACCTTGCCCACCGGCGCCCCGCCGTGCTGCCACAGCAGCGGCACCGCGCCGCGCACCCGGAACGCGCCGCGCCGCACCACGTCGCCGCCGCGATCCGCCGCGTCGAACACCGCGGCATAGCCCGCGAAGCGCGTCACGGCTTCACCCAGCCCGAAAAGCCCAGCTTCATCGCCAGCCCGACCAGCACCGCGGCGAGCAGCAGCTTCACGGCCCAGTCGACCACTGCCTTCGCCGCCGACTTCTTCGCGTCGCGCCACGCCCCCAGCAGCTCGCGCAGCTCGGCCATGTCCTTGCCCGCACCCGGATCGTCGAGCCCCAGCCGCGCCAGCGCCCGCCTGGCGCCGAGCTCGCCCGCTTCCTCGACGATCGCGCGCAGCGTCGCGATGGATCCGCCCTCGCCTTCCGCCTGCGCGGTCAGCTGCGCGAGCAGCTCGCCTTCGCTCATCGCTTCACTCCCACCATCGCCCGCTTCTCCTCGTCGGTGAGGAAGTCCGCCGCGTTCACCGATCGCCACAGCCGCTCGCGCTCCTCGGCGAGCACCGGCACCTGGTTGAGGTCCACCGCCAGCCGCGCCCCGTCGAACCACCCCGCCAGCGCCTGCGACAGGCTCGCCAGGATCGTCCCCGCCAGCGGCAGCACCGTCGATCGCCACAGCGCGCGATTGGCTTCGCGATAATTGGCATAGGCATTGTCGCCCGGCAGCCCGACCAGCATCGGCGGCACCCCGAAGGCCAGCGCGATCTCGCGCGCCGCCGCGGCCTTGAGCCCGACGAAGTCCATGTCCGCCGGGGTGAGGCTCATCGCCTGCCACTTCAGCCCGCCTTCGAGCAGCATCGGCCGCCCCGCGTTGGCCGCGCCGGCGAAGGCGCCCTCCATCTCGCGCTTCAATCGTGCGAACTGCTCGCCCGAGAGCGCCGCGCCGTCGCCGGGATCATAGACCAGCGCGCCCGAGGGCCGCGCGGCATTGTCGAGCAGCGCCTTGTTCCAGCGCGTCGCGGCATTGTGGATCGCCACCGCGCCCGCCGCCGCGCCCAGGCAGCCCAGCCCATAATGGTCGTCCGCCGGGTGGAAGGACCTGACATGCACCAGCTCGGCCCTCCCGGCGGCGTCCTCGGCCATCAGCCGGGCGACATGCTCGCCCACCCGATAGCGATAGGCCGAGGGCCAGCCGCCCGCATCCGCCTCCACCGTCACGCGCTCGGGCCGCAGCGCATAGAGCTCGCGCACCATGCCGCTCTCGTCGCACAGCAGCTGGACATAGCCGTTGCCGTGCAGCAGCAGCTGCGCCGCGAGCACTTCCAGCAGCGGCTGCCCGCCCGAGCGCGCCGCCACCAGCGCCGCCAGCGCCGGGTCCGACGCCTCGAGCGGCGCTTCGCCCACCGCCTGCGCCACCAGCTTCACCGCGCGCTGCGCGATCGGATTGGCGCAATAGGCCTCGCGCAGCTGCGCCTCATAGCTCTGCGGCCACTCGCCGAATGCGCTCCCGAAACCGCCCCCGAACCCGCCCGCTGTCCCGGCGCGCGACAAGGCCGGCCGCGCGTCGCCACGCGCGGACTTCCGTCCGAACCATTTCATGTTCTACCCTTTCGCCGTTCGCCCAAGGTCCGCCACCTGCCCGTGGGGAAGCAGATGAAGCGCCTGATTCCGTTATCTCTCGCCGTCCTCGTGACGGCCCTGCCTAGCTTCGCTCACGCCCAACAGGGCGATTCCGCCGCGCAGGCGAGCATCAAGCTCCAGCTCGAGCGCCAGCGCGCGCCGATGTTCGGCGGCGGGAGGAAGCTCGACGTCACCGCGCTCTATTCGGTCAGCGGCACCGGCTGCCTCACCGAAGTGGTGATCGACTATCCCGCCACCCGCGCCGGCGACGAAACCTATGCCGCGCACACCGATCGGATCGTCATCCCGTGGTCGCAGGCCGCCAGGGTCACCACCGACGGCGAGTATATCGTCGTCGCCGCGCCCGGCCTGCCCGAGGGCGGCCGCTATCTCTATGCCGGCACGCCCGCCGACGCCGCGAGCCTCGCCGCCGTGATGAAGCAGCTCGCCGAACGCTGCGGCAGCCGCCTCGCCGCCGCGCCGGCACCGTCGGCGCCGAAAGCCGCCGCCGCGCCCTCGAACACCCCTTGCCGCTTCCCGGCCATCCCCCAGCTCAGCCTCACGGGCGGCACCGCCACCTGGTCCGCCGCGCCCAACGAACGCGCCGACGATCGCACCCGGCTCAGCTTCGCGCTCCAGCAATCAACCGAAGCCACCGCCAACTGGCGCGGCCTCCTCCTCGTCTCGCCGCGTTTCACCTTCCGCAGCAACGGCTATGCGACGCGCCAGATCGTCCGCGCCAAGCTCCTGCTCGACGGCAAGCCGGTCAACAATGTCGCGATGCGCATCACCCAGGAGCGCATCCCCGCGCTCGGCGAGTGGAGCACCGTCGTCACCTTCGCTCCCGCGACGGTGAGCGACGAGCCCGCCTTCCTCTATGCCCTGTCGCGCGGCGCGCTCGTCTCGGTCCGCCTCGCCGACGCCGGCGGCCCGGTCGCCACCTTCACCTTCCCGGTCACCACCGTCCGCGACGTTCCCGCCGCGCTCGAAGCGAGTGGGTGGCGCTGCGGCTAGCCGCGCCCCTTCGTCCCGAACCAGATCACGTGCCGCGGCCCCTTGCCGTTCTCTCGCGCGCGCACCGCCACTTCCTCGACCGCCAGCCCCGCGGCCGCCATCCGCTTCGCGAACGCCGGATCGGGCCCCGCCGACCACACCGCCAGCACGCCCCCGGGCCGCAGCGCCCGCCGCGCCGCCGCCAGCCCGCTCGCCGTATAGAGCCGGTCGTTCGCCAGCCGCGTCAGCCCGTCGGGCCCATTGTCGACATCGAGCAGGATGCCGTCATAGGCCTCCGCCCGCTCGCCGATCGCGTCGCCGACGTCGCCCATCACCAGCCGCACCCGCGGATCGTCGAGGCACCCGGCGGTCAACTCGGCCATCGGCCCGCGTGCCCAGTCGATGATTCCCGGCACCAGCTCGGCCACCGTCACCGCGCCGCCAGCCCCCAGCCCCGCCAGCGCCGCGCGCAGCGTGAACCCCATCCCATAGCCGCCGATCAGCAGCCGCGCATCGCGCTTCCCCGGCCGCGCCCCGAGTCGTTCGAGCGTCATCTCGGCCAGCGCGACTTCGGAGCCGCGCATCCGCGTGCTCATCAGCTCGTTGCGCTCGAGCACGATCATATAGTCGCCGCCCCGCCGGAACAGCCGCAGCGGTTCGCCGCCGGGCACCTCGGCCGTGCCGATCAGTTCGCGCGGAGTCATGCCCCGCCTTGCCCGCCCTGAGCGCGCCGGGCAAGCGTGCCGCGAAGAACAAGGTTTGTTCGCGCAAAGGCGCGGAGCCGCGGAGAAGAAGGAGAAGGAACTTCCTGCCGCGCCAGCGGCTATTCCAATCTCGGAGCCCGGCCTGCCGCTGGCGCGATAGGCAACGCGCCAGGCACATTCCGACGTCTCTGCGTCTCTGCGCACAAACCCTCCTCTCCGCGCCTTCGCGCCTTCGCGCCTTCGCGTGAACCAATCTCTCCCTATCTTCTCCGCACCTCCGCGCGAAAGCCCGCGCCCGTCAAACCCGCCGGACCGCCGCCCTGCCCTTGTGCCCCAGCATCAGCTCGGTCAGCGCCCAGACCAGCGCGTCGGCCCGGTCCGGCGAGCGCCCGGGCCCTTGGTAACCGCCGCCGGCCTGCAGCCCGCAAAGCTCGTCCTCCAGCTCAGGAAACGCCCCGACATGCCCCACGCGCCCGCCTTCGTACAGCGCCGCCACCGGCTCGGCGCGCGCGTCCTTGCCCTTGCTCGCATGCACCAGCCGGAGCGGCAGCGCCGCGTCCGCCGCCGCCAGCACGCTGCGCACCATGTCGCCGCCCTGGTTCTTCTCGGCGACCACCCGGTCCGCGCCGTGCCGCATCGCACACGCCGCCACCGCGCGCGCCCAGCGCTCGGGCGAGGCGCCGCGCACGCTCGCATCCTCGATCACATAGCCGCGCTCGTCGCGCCCCAGCCCCACCGCGACGATCCCGCAGGCATCGCCTCGGGCGCTCGCGGGCGGATCGACCCCCACCACCACGCGCACCAGTTCGGGCGCCGCCGCCACCCGGCAGCCCTCCAGCATCGCGCGCGTCCACAGCGCGCCCTCGACATCGTCGATCATCTCGCCGTCCAGCTCCTGCCTCCCGAGCCGGGTGCCGGCATAATCGCCGAACATCGCCTCGACGAAGCTGCGCGGCAGGTGCGGGTTGTCGCGCGTCTGCCCGCGCGTCTCGTGACAGTCGGGCATCGCCATCACCTTGCGCATCAGCTTGCCCGGTCGCGGCGTGGTGGTCACCACCGTGCGCGGGCGATCGCCGACGCGCAGCGTCAGCATCAGATTGTCCCAGGCCTGGATGCCGTGCTGGTCCCCCCATTTGCCCAGTTCGTCACACCAGGCGAAGTGATGCTGCGGCCCTCGCAGCTTCTCCGGCGCCGTCGCCGAATAGACGAAGGCGCGCGCGCCCGAATGGAAGCGCAGCTCGCCGCGGCTGGGCTTCCAGGTCACCGTCTCGCCGATCCGCGCGACTTCGATCAGCCCGCTGCTGCCCTCGATCATCACGCGCCGCACATCCTCGATCGTGGCGCCCACCAGCGCGATCTTGGCGCCGGGCGTCGATCGCGCCATCTCGCTCAGCCATTCGGCGCCGGCGCGCGTCTTGCCGAAGCCGCGCCCGGCGCGGATCAGCCAGATACGCCACTCGCCGCCAGGCTCGCGCTGCCCCGGCAGCGCCCATGCCCACCAGCGCTCGTCGAGCTCGCGTGCCTCCGGCCATTTGAGCGAACGAATTGCCTTGGCGCGATCTTCAGGGCTCAGCGCCAGCAGTCGCTCGATCACGTCCGGCCCGGCCGGCTTGGCTTTCCCGGCCCTGCGCTCGCCGGAGCCGCTCATTCGCCCGGCTCCGCATTGCCCTGCTCGGCCTCGTCCCGCCCCGCCTTGCCCTGCTCCAACTTGCCCTGCTCCACCTTGCCCTGCCCCGCCTCGCCCAACTTTGCCCCACGATGCCGCGCCATCGCGTCGAGCTTCGCCAGGATCGCCCGATCGGTGTCCTCGCGCGTCGCCTTGCGCATCTCGGGTCCGCCGCCGCGCACCCGCCCGTTCATGGCATTGCGGTGCTGGGTCAGCATGCGCATCGCCAGGTCGGTGTCGATCTTGCCGTGCGCGCCATTGTCGATCGTGCGCGACTCGTCGCCCGACAGCGCGATTCCAACCAACTTGGTTTCCAGCACTTCGTAGCCGCACTCGAGCGCGCGATGCCATTCCTCGGCGAAAGCGGGATCCTTGCGCTTCTTTTCATAGACGTTCTGCGACTTGATTCCGGCCGCTTCCGCCGAAGCCATGATATTGCAGGTCTCGGCCAGGGTATTGAAGAAGATTTCGCGCATCTGGTTCGTCCAGCGCACGCGCTTCCACCCCGTCACCACCTTGCGGGTCCCCATCCGCGCCTCCATCCCAAAAGCGAAGGGGCCGCAAGCGCGTGCGCCTCGGCCCCTTCGCAGTCCCCCGTCAGGCCGGAGCGAGTGCCCGACTCGCAATTCTCCAGCCTGTCCTATGTGTGCCAGATCAGCGTGACGATGTCAAGCAGATTATTCCTATATGGTTATTCCAACGGCCCTCTCCATGAGGTCGGTCGGCCATGCGGCATTGCCTTTGCGCCCGCCGCGGCTAGGCTGGCGCGAAACACGCCTCGGGAGGGGGTCCTGATGTCCGTCGTCCGCCGTGCCGGTCTCGCGCTCGCCGCCGCGCTCCTCGCCACGCCTGCTGCCGCCGCCCCGCCGCCGCGCTATTCGGTCACGGTCACGCGCACGGCCGAGGGCGTCGTCCATCTCGATGCGCGCGACATGGGCTCGCTCGGCTATGGCTCGGGCTACACCGCGGCGGAGGACAATGGCTGCATCGTCGCCGACACGCTCGTCACGGTGCGCGGCGAGCGCTCGAGATACTTCGGCGCCAAGGCGAAGGTGACCGTCGGGTTCAACGACATCGCCGATCTCGAGAGCGACTTCTTCCACCGCGCGATCGGCGAACTGCCCGAGCTCGAGAGAGCGTTTCGCGCAACCTCGCGCGACAATCGCCTGCTGCTCGACGGCTTCGTCGCGGGGTACAACCGCTATCTGCGCGACCATCCGGAGGGGTTCGCCGCCGAGTGCCGCGGCGCGGCCTGGCTCGCGCCGATGACGCACCAGGACATGCTGTTGCTGGTCAACGCCGCGATGGTCCAGGGCAGCGCCTCGCGCTACGCGCGCTTCATCGCCAATGCCGCGCCGCCCGCCGCGCCCGCCGCGGCGGCGCTGCTCGACCTCCCCGCCCCCGCGCCGCTCGCGCGCGAGGGCCTGGGCAGCAACGGCTGGGCCTTCGGCGCCGAAGCCACCGCCACCGGCCGCGGCATCCTCGTCGGGAATCCGCATTTCCCCTGGGCCGGCAACAACCGCTTCCGCCGGCTCCACATGCGGGTGGAAGGCAAGCTCGACGTGATGGGCGCGGGACTGGTGACGTCGCCGTTCATCGCGATCGGCTTCAACAAGGACGTCGCCTGGACGCACACCGTCACCACCTCGCAGCACATGACGCTCGAGCAGCTCGCGCTCGATCCGGCCGATCCCACCGTCTATGTCGTCGACGGCCGGCGCGAGACGATGAAGGCGCGGGTGGTCACCGTCGCGGTCAAGGACGCGGCGCCGGTCGCGCGCACGCTCTATGCGACGCGCTACGGCGTGATGATCGCGATCCCCGCCTCGGGGCTCGGCTGGGGCCCGGCGACGGCCTATTCGATCCGCGACGCCAACCAGGCCAATTTCCGCTCGGGCGACGCCTGGCTCGCCATCGCCCGCGCCCACACCGCCCCCGCCGTCCGCGACGCCGCCGCCCGCACGTTGGGAATCCCCTACGTCAACACGATCGCAGCCGATCGTTACGGTTCCGTAATGTATTCCGACATCAGCGCGGTCCCCGACATCTCGGCGGAGAAGCTTGCCGAGTGCGGCACCGGCCAAGGCAGCAAGCCCGACTCGGAGGATGCGTCGATCTTCCTTCTCGACGGCGCGCGCTCCGCCTGCGACTGGACCGTCGACCGCGCCTCGCCCGTCCCCGGCCTGATGCCGCTCAAGGACCTCCCCGTCGCTCTCCGCCGCGACTGGGTCGCCAACTCGAATGACAGCTACTGGTTGGCGAACTCCAACAGCCCCCTCTCCCAGCTCGCGCCGATTCTCGGCCCCTGGGGCACGCGCCAGAGCCTCCGCACGCGCTCGGGCATTGCCGTCATCTCGGCCGCGCTGGCCGCCGGCAAGCTCGACATGGACCGCGTCCGCGCGCTCGTCCTCGAAAATCGCGTCGAGGCGGCCCGCCTCGTGCTCGACGACTTGCTCAAGCTCTGTCCCCAGCGCGAAACGCTCGCCCCAGCCTGCACCGCGCTCGCCGCCTGGGACCGTCATGCCGACAACGACAGCAAGGGCGCGCTGCTGTTCTTCAGCTTCTGGCGCCGTGCGGCCGCGATCAAGGATTTCTGGGCGATCCCCTTCGACCCCGCCAGCCCGGCCACTACGCCCTCGGGGCTGAACCTCGCCGCCGCGCCCGCGATCCTCGACGCCCTCCAGGGCGCCGTCGCCGAGCTCGGCCAGTTCAACGTCCCGCTCGATGCCCCGCTTGGCCAGGTTCAGGTCGCCCCGCGCGGCAACGAGCGGATCCCGATCCATGGCGGCCCCAGTGCCGCCGGCGTACTCAACGCGATGCATGCGCTGCCCACCGCGCAGGGCCTCGTCCCCTTCCACGGCACCAGCTACGTCCAGCTCGTCACCTTCGACGACAAGGGCCCCGTGGCGGACTCGCTGCTCAGCTATTCGCAGTCCTCGAACCCCGACTCGCCCTGGTTCGCCGACGGCACGCGCGCCTATTCGGCCAAGCGCTGGCTGCGCCTGCCCTTCACGCCTGCCGAGATCGCCGCGCAGCGCGTCGGCCAGCCGCTGGCGCTCAGCGAATAGTCGGCTTCAGGCCGGAAGCAGCCCGACCGCGAAGGAGAGCGTCGCAAGCAGTCCCAGCAGGGTCCGCACCAGATGGAGCTGGCCCCACCGGACGAGCAGTGCGCGCGTCTCGGGTCCTGCGGCGTCCGGCGCAGTGGCTTCGAGCCGCTGGTTGGTCTTCCAGATCACCGCGAAGGTGTAGACGATGACGGACAGCATCAGCACGCCGCCGCCGAGCCAGGGCCACATGCTCCGCCAGCGCGCCCAGGCGGCGATACCCGCGGCCGCGCTCGCCAGCGCGAGGCTCGCCTGGAGCATCGCGGCACGGTCGTAGCTCGGCTTCCACTGGGCGAGCGCGGCGCGGTCGTCGAGCTTCATTCGGGCGGGGTGCTCGGCCCAGCTGACGTAGAGCGAAGCGCCGGTGAACAGCGCGGCGGTGATCAGTCCGAGAAGCGCGAGCATGAGGCCAGCCTACAGCCCGAGGCGCTTGAGCACCAGCGGGCGCTGCAAGTCGCGCAGCGCGTCCTTGCCGACCCAGCGCTTCGCCGGGCCGGCCGACGCCGCCATCCGCCCGGCGACCGCGACGCATTCGGCATGGAGCCCGGCGCGCTTGCCGCCGATCGCGCGCAGGGCCCAGCTCACGCCCTTCCTGACGAAGTTGCGGTTGTCGTCCGCCGCCTCGATTAGCGGCAGCAGCGCGCGGAGCTCGGCGTCGGGGAGCGTCCTGACGTGCAGCGCGACGCTCGCGAGCAGCGCGAAGGCGGCGCGGCGGACGAACTCGCGCTCGTCGGCCGCCCATTGCCGCACCTTGGCGAGCGCGTGCGGCGTGCGGTCGAACAAGTCGAAGCACGCCGTGTCGCAGGTCGCCCAATTGTCGAAGTCGCCGGCCCAGGCGTCCATCAGCTCGGGCGTCACCTGGCGGGGATCGGCAACGAAGCAGGCGAGCAGCCGCGTCTCGTACCAGCCCGCGTCCCACAGTTGCAGCGCCAGCGCGTGGTCGCGCCCCGCCGCCCTGGCGACCGCGCGGATGTCGTCGACGCGCATGCCCATCGCCGGCTGCGCGGTGACTATGCCGAAGCGTGCCATGCTCTCGGGGCCGCCCCGCCGGGCCCGGCGTCTGAGCGCCTCGACCGCTTCGTCGAGCGTCAGGCGGGCACGTCCACGACCGCCGCGGGATCGACCGCGCGCCTGTAGCCGAAGTCGGTCTTCACCGTCGCGCCGCCCTTGGCGACCGACTCGAGGATCGCTTCCATCAGCCGCACGTCCTGCAGGCCTTCCTCGCCCGGCGAGACCATCGGCGCCTTGCCGCGGATCACGTCGGCCATCCAGTCCATCTCGCGCGCGAACTGGTCGGTGTCGGCGATCTTCACCGTCCCCTGGTCGGGGTGGCTGAAGATGTCGAGCTGGTTGCCGCCGTAATAAGCCCCTGGATCGCCGCGCAGCCGCGCCTGTTCGCAGAAGACGTCGAACTTCATGCACCCGGCGTAGGAGAAGCTCGTCGACCCGTGCGCGAGCGCGCCAGAGGGGAATTTGAACTGCCAGGAGATGAGGTCCTCGACGTCCTTGAAGCGCGGATCCTTATGGTCGGTGTTCGCCCAGGCGCGGACTTCGGTGGGCTCCTCGTTCAGCAGGTAGCGCGTGCCGTTGATCCCGTAGATCCCCATGTCGGTAAGCGCGCCGCCGCCCGACATCTTCATGTCGAGCCGCCACACGTCCGACGGATCGTCGAGCGTGGATTGCCGGCCCATCTCGGTGACGACGAGGCGCGGCTTGCCGTAGCGGCCCGAGCGGATACGGCGCATCGCTTCGAGGTTGTGCGGCTCGTAATGGCAGCGATAGGCGATCATCAGGTGGCGCTTGGCGGCCTTGGCGGCGGCGATCATCTTCTCGCAATCGGCGGCGCTGGTCGCCATCGGCTTCTCGCACAGCACGTGCTTGCCGGCCTTCAGGGCGCGGATCGTGTATTCCGCATGCATGTTGTTGGGCAGCACGATGTAGACCACGTCGATCCGCGGGTCGTTCACGATCCTGTCGTAGGTCTCGTAGCTGTAGATCGCGTCCGCGCTCAACCCTTCGCTCGCCGCCCATTTGGCCGCCTTGTCGGCATGGCCCGAGACGAGTGCGGCGAGCTTCGCGCCCTTGCACTTGCGCAGGCCCGGGATGAGCTGGCCCTGGCTGAGCTTGCCGATCCCGACGATCGCGAAGCCCAGCTTGTCGCCGTCGGGCAGCTCGGGCCCCCAGCCGGCGGCAGCGGCTTCGGGGGCGATCGCGGCGGCGGCGGACGCGCCGAGCCCGAGCTCGA
Source organism: Sphingomonas sp. (assembly GCF_017745215.1). Taxonomy (GTDB): domain Bacteria; phylum Pseudomonadota; class Alphaproteobacteria; order Sphingomonadales; family Sphingomonadaceae; genus Sphingomonas. The sequence continues at coordinate 15,326 of NZ_JAGHZV010000028.1, read as the reverse complement.
TGACGCCGCGGCGAGACAGGTTCGGCATGGCAGGCTCCCTCTCCTTCGGGCGCGGCCATGTCGCCGCTGCCCGAGTCCGGGGAGGATGCTAGCAGTTTGTGGTAGCGATACCAGAGTGCCGCAACGGCTTGTCGCGAGTCCGCCGGGACCGCAGGATGCACATATGGGGGCTGCGACCGCTCCCCCTCGATATGGGAGAGTCGAATGAGACCATGGGCTTTATGCGCGGCAATCCTTCTTTGCGGATGCGGTCCGTCGACGCTCGATCTGAGCAGCTCGAGCGCCGAGGCCATCCTGAAGAACGGCGGTGGCCTGACGGTATCAGCGAAGGATTTCAGCTCTTCGACGCTCGAAAGCATGGCGACGGCCGCGGCGGAAGGCGGCGCGATGCTCCGGGTGGTGGACGCGAACGAACTCTCTTCCAGCTCCATGGAAAGCATCGCCGCCAAGGCGCCGGGGCACGTGACCTTCGAATAGCCGCCCACTCGGACGGCTCGCGCCTCACGCCGCGCTCTGGTCGATCCCCAGTTCGCCGAGCTTGCGGTAGAGCGTCGAGCGGCCGATGCCGAGGCGGCGGGCGACTTCGGTCATCCGGCCGCGGTAATGGCCGATCGCGAGGCGGATGACGTCCGCTTCGATCTCGTCGAGCGCGCGCATGTTGCCGTCGGGGCGGAACAAGGTGATGCCCGCATGGCCGGTCGCGACTGTCCCCGGCGCGCCGCCGGCGGGACGGCCCGCGGCGAGCTGGGCGATCTGCGGGAAGTCGGCGCGAGTCAGCGCGTCGCTCTCGCAGAGCACCGCGGCGCGGAACAGCGCGTTCTGGAGCTGGCGGACGTTGCCCGGCCAGTCGTAGCTGCCGAGCAGCGCCAGCGCATCGTCGGTCACGCCGAGCGGGCGCAGCCCGGGCTGTTCGGCGATGCGGCCGAGCAAATGGCGGGCCAGCGCCGGGATGTCGCCGCCGCGCTCGCGCAGCGGCGGGATCGTCACCTGGACGACGTTGAGGCGGTAGTAGAGGTCCTCGCGGAACCGCCCGGCCTCGACTTCGGCGAGCAGCGTCTTGTTGGTCGCCGCGATCACGCGGACGTCGACTTCGCGGACGTGGCGCGCGCCGATCGGCTGGATCTCGCCCGACTGGAGCACGCGCAGCAGCTTGACCTGCGCCTCGAGCGGCATCTCGCCGACTTCGTCGAGGAACAAAGTGCCGCCGTCGGCATCCTGGAACTTGCCGATCTTGCGCTCGAACGCGCCGGTGAAGGCGCCCTTCTCATGCCCGAACAGCTCGGATTCGACGAGGTTCGCGGGGATCGCGCCGCAATTGACGCGGATCATCTCCTTCTTGGCGCGTGGGCTCGCGGCATGGATCGCTTCGGCGACCACTTCCTTGCCGACCCCGCTCTCGCCCTCGATCAGCACCGCGACGCGTGCGCGCGCCGCCTTGGCCGCGATCGCCAGCGCCGCGCGGAACTGCGGCGCCGAGCCCACGATCTCGTCGAAGGCGAGCTGGGCGGAAAGCTTCTCGGTGAGCGGGCGGAGCTCGCCCGCGGTCTTGCCGCCGACCGCGGCCTCGAGCGCGGCGAGCAGCCGCTCCGAAGCGATCGGCTTGACCAGGAAGTCGGTGGCGCCGGCGCGCATCGCGCTCACTGCCGCGGCGACCGAGCCGTTGGCGGTGAGGATCAGCACCGGCAGCTGCGGGCGGCGCGAGCGGATCTCGGCGATGAGCGCTGCGGCGTCCATCTCCGGGCTCGAATGATCGAGCACCGCGGCGTCGAGCGCCATGCCGTCGGGCGTGCCGAGAGTCGCGATCGCGGTCTCCGGATCGCTCGCGAAGATCGTGCGCCATCCGCGGCGTGCAGCGATCGCGGCGACGAGACGGCGCTGTGCCGGTTCGTCGTCGATCAGCATCAGGAGGCGCTGGCCGTTGCGCGTCATCCAAGTGTCCCCAATGTCCCGTTTCCGGTCGCCACTCTTAGAACGGAAGGGTAAAGGTCGATTTAAGCGTGCAGACCTTGCTGGGAGCTTGAGGGCCGGGACGCCCGAAGCTACACAGGCTCGCAAAAGTGTTTGAGGGGAGACACGAATGGCTGACGCTTCGGACACCGGCACGCAGGGCGCCGACTACAAGGCGCATGAGCAAAGCTGGAATGGATTCAAGGCGATGATGACCTGGGGGACGCTCGGCGCGTTCCTGGTGGGGGCCATTGTCGTCCTGCTGATCGCACCCAAGTGAAGCTCGCCGTCCTGAAGGAAACCGCCGCCGGCGAGCGGCGTGTTTCCGCGACGCCGGAGACCGTGAAAAAATTCGTTGCGCTCGGCGCGAGCGTCTCGGTCGAATCGGGCGCCGGCGAGTCGGCGAGCATCGCGGACGACGCCTTCGCCCAGGCCGGCGCCACCGTCGGCAGCCGCGCGGACGCGCTCAGGGACGCCGATATCGTGCTCGGCGTGCAGGGCCCCGACCCCGACGGCCTCGCCGGCGTGAAGCCCGGCGCCTGGATCGTCGCGGGGCTCAATCCCTTCGGGGAACGCGCGCGCGTCGACCGCTATGCCGCGGCGGGGCTCGAGGCGTTGGCGATGGAGTTCATGCCGCGCATCACGCGCGCGCAATCGATGGACATCCTATCCTCGCAGTCGAACCTCTCGGGCTACAAGGCCGTGCTCGACGCTGCGGCCGAATATGGCCGCGCCTTCCCGATGATGATGACCGCGGCGGGCACCGTCTCGGCCGCCAAGGTGTTCGTGATGGGCGTCGGCGTCGCCGGGCTCCAGGCGATCGCGACGGCGCGGCGCCTCGGCGCGCAGGTCTCGGCGACCGACGTGCGCTCGGCGACCAGGGAGCAGATCCAGTCGCTCGGCGCCAAGCCGATCTTCGTCGAGAATGTCGCCGGCATCGAAGGCGAAGGCTCGGGCGGCTACGCCACCGAGATGAGCGAGGAGTATCAGAAGGCGCAGGCCGAACTGGTCTCGTCGCACATCGCCAAGCAGGACATCGTCATCACCACTGCGCTGATCCCGGGCCGCCCGGCGCCGCGCCTGATCAGCGACGCGCAGATCGCGACGATGCGCGCCGGCAGCGTGATCGTCGACCTCGCGGTCGAGCAGGGCGGCAACGTCGAGGGCGCAGTCGCCGGCGAGATCGTCGAGAAGCACGGCGTGAAGATCGTCGGGCACCGCAACGTGCCGTCGCGCCTCGCCGCGGACAGCTCGGCGCTATTCGCGCGCAACCTGTTCAACTTCCTCTCCGCCTTCTGGGACAAGGAGAAGGGCGCGCCGGTGCTCGACGAGGAGATCGGCGACGCGATCCGGCTGACCAGGGACGGCAAGGTCGTCAACGCGAGGCTGCTCGGGTGAAGGCGCTGGCGCTCCTTGCAGCGCTCGCCGTCGCCACGCCTGCGGCTGCCAAGGATACGTACCAGGCGAGCTGGCTGATCAGCCCGGTCGAGCCGGCGCCGGGCTCGACGGTGACGATCCGCCCCGGCGACGTGATCACCCAGGCGCGGCTGGTGCCGGCGGGCGGGCTCGTGGCGCTGCAGGAGGATGCGGTGGGCGTCGACGGTGCGGCGGTGGGCATGGCGGGCACGCAGATGATGCGGTTGCGCGCGAGCGTCGGTGCGGCGTGCACCTTCGCCTTTCCGGTCGACACCGGGCTCAAGGTCCTGCTGTTCCGCGGCCAGCGCTTCACCTGCATGGTCGATGCCGATGCGGACGGCCGATTCGAATCGGCGTTCCAGCTGAGCAGCTCGACCATCGGCATCCCGCCGGCGTTCGGCGCGATCCCGAGCAAGCGCGTCGCGATCAGGCCGGTCCGCTACGCCGAGCTGCCGCTGTCGGAAGCGACGGCGCTGCCGCGGCTGCTGTTCAAATATTCGCACCAGGACAAGATCACCGGCTACGCCTATCTCGGCATCTGCATCGGCAATTCGACCACGAAGCGGGAGCCGTGCTTCGACGGCTATTTCGGCGTGCGCGGCGACAAGCTGCCCAAGCCGATCAGCGTCGCGGGGAATGTCGTCGAGGCCGTCGCCAAGGATGGCGCCGCGGTCACGCTGGTGGTCAGGCACGGGTTCGATCCGATGCCCTTCGTGGGCGAGGAGCGGACCGCATGGCGGTTCTATTGAGCGCGCGCGCGTGCCTCCTGCTCGCGGCGGCGACGCTCGCCGCGACGCCGGCGGCGGCGGAGCGGATCACGACCTATTGGCAGCTCGAGCCGACGATGCCGGTCGGCGCGCAGAACGCCGCCTTCGGCAAGCCGCTGTTCGCGCAGCGCATGCTGCCGGTGAAGCTGGTGAAGCTCACCGAAGCGGCGACGCCGGCCGGGAGCACGACCGCGACGCCGGCGGGCACGCTGCTCTATCTGGTGGTCAACGCGAGCGGCAAGCGCGGCTGGTGCACGATCAAGGACCGGTCGGCGGGCAACCAGGCCAAGTCGCTGTTCATTCCGGTGCTCGACCAGCGTCCCTGCTTCGCCGACACCGATGGCGACGGCAGGCTCGACGCGAGCTTCGGCGTGTTCGACGCCTATACCACGCTCTCGCCGCCGCAGACGCGCGGCAGCATCGACGCGGCGAAGCCGATGGCGGTACAGGCGGGCTATGAGGCGGTCGACGTCCATCAATTCCCGGTCGAGATGACGGTCCGCTACGAGCTTCGCCCCGGCAGCGCCCCGGCAAAGACGCGGCTGCGCGTCACGGTCGAACGGCCCGGGCACAGCGACTGGGTCGACGTGCGCGGGATGGCCGACGGCGAAGGCGGGCTGCTCGCCGCGCTGGGCACGGTGGTGAAGGTCAAGTCGGTGACCGCGGCGGATGCGCAAGTCGAGCTGATCGTCCCGCCGGCGATCTACATCTATGCGATGAACGACGGCACCGTCTCGGTGCCCGAATTGCCTGCGGGCGTGCTGCCGTGAACCGCGGAGCGCTCTCGGCTCTGGCCTTGATGCTCGCGTTCCTCGCGCCGGCGCTGCCGGCGCGCGCGGATCTCCGGCACACCGCCACCTGGGTCGTGTCCGGCGAGGAAAATGTCGGGCAGACGATCACGCGAAAGCGCGGGGAGCTGGCCCTTTTCGCCCGCATCGTCCCCAAGTCGCTGTTCCGGCTGCGCGAGGATGTCTTCCTTACCCGCAAGGACAAACCCTATGTCGAGATCCCCAAAGGCACGTTGATGACGCATGTCGACGGGCGTGACGACATGGCCTGCGAGATCCTGCGGCGAGGCGGCAGTGCCTTCGATTGTCTCTCGGACACGGACCACGATGGGCGATTCGAGACCTTTTTCGCCACCCAGGTCTTCAACGAGATCTTCCTCGGGTCGATCGGTGACGATGGCCACTTCCGGTCGCTGCCGGATCCGGCGACGCTCGACGCGGTCGAGAGCGGCGAAGCGCCCGTGGTCAAGCTCGGCATCCTCAACGAAGGCAGTTCGAAGCTGGAGTTCCGTTACCGGATTTGCGCGCTGATCGCTCGCGACAAGATCGTTTTCGGAAGCGACACCACATCGGTCTCGTGCCTCGCGGATCGGCGGGTCGCATCGCTCGCTTCGATGCCGATCGCGATCAACGCCTATGGGTCGGATATCAGGGTGGTGGAGGTGACGTCGAAGCTGGCGACGATGCAGGTCGGGCACACACGGAGCGGCGGCGAATTCAGGACGTCTTGGTCAATGTAGTCTGGATCTAGGGAACGGCGAAAAACATGGACTTCATCTCGATCCTCTCGATCTTCGTGCTGGCGGTGTTCGTCGGCTATTACGTCGTCTGGTCGGTGACGCCGGCGCTGCACACGCCGCTGATGTCGGTGACCAACGCGGTCTCGTCGGTGATCATCGTCGGCGCGCTGATCGCCAGCGTCGCGCCGGTGATGGGCGAGCAGGGCGGGATCGCCAAATGGCTGGGCCTCGTCGCCGTGGGGATGGCGAGCGTGAACATCTTCGGCGGCTTCGCGGTGACCGCGCGGATGCTCGCCATGTACAAGAAAAAGACCAAGTGAGGGGGCAAGGACATGCATGAGGGGGCTCCCGTGAATCCGTGGGTGGCGCTGGCCTATCTGGTCGCCGGCATCTGCTTCATCCTCGCGCTGCGCGGGCTTTCGAGCCCGGCGAGCAGCCGCACGGGCAACCGCTACGGCATGATCGGCATGGTGATCGCGGTCGCCACGACGCTGATCACCCATCCGGTGCCCAACTGGACCGAGTGGCAGAACTGGATCGAAGTCGCCGCCGCGGTGGCGATCGGCGGCGGGATCGGCTTCGTCACCGCGCGGATGATCGCGATGACCGCGATGCCGCAGCTCGTCGCGGCCTTCCACAGCCTGGTCGGTATGGCCGCGGTGCTCGTCGCGGCTGCGGCGTTCCTCAACCCCGAGGCGTTCGGCATCGCCAGCCGGACCTGCGTTACGATCCTCGGTCTAACGAGGGAATTGATCTCCAAGGATTGCGAGATCAGCATCTACCCGATCAGCCGAATCGAGATGGGGCTGGGCGTCGCGATCGGCGCGATCACCTTCTCGGGATCGGTAATCGCCTTCCTTAAGTTGAACGGCAACATGAGCGGCAAGCCGATCATGCTGCCCGGCCGCCACGTCATCAACCTGGGCACGCTCGCCGCGATCCTCGGGCTGATCGGCTATTTCGTGACCGACCAGAGCCCCTGGGTGTTCTGGACCGTCACCGCGCTCAGCTTCATCATCGGCTTCCTGCTGATCATCCCGATCGGCGGCGCCGACATGCCGGTGGTCGTGTCGATGCTCAACAGCTATTCGGGATGGGCCGCGGCGGCGATGGGCTTCACGCTGCACAATACCGCGATGATCATCACCGGCGCGCTGGTCGGCTCGTCGGGCGCCATCCTCAGCTACATCATGTGCAAGGCGATGAACCGCAGCTTCATCAGCGTGATCGCCGGCGGCTTCGGCACCGACGGCGGCGGCGCGAGCGCGGGCGCGGCGATCGACCGGCCGTGGAAGCGCGGCTCGGCCGAGGACGCCGCCTTCCTGATGAGCCAGGCCGAGCAAGTGATCATCGTCCCGGGCTACGGCATGGCGGTCGCCCAGGCGCAGCATGCGCTCCGCGAGATGGCCGACAAGCTCAAGGAACATGGCGTGCGCGTGAAATACGCGATCCACCCGGTCGCAGGGCGCATGCCCGGCCATATGAACGTACTGCTCGCCGAAGCGAACGTGCCCTATGACGAGGTCTTCGAGCTCGAGGACATCAATTCGGAATTCGCCCAGACCGACGTCGCCTTCGTGATCGGCGCCAACGACGTGACCAATCCCGCGGCCAAGACCGACAAGAGCTCGCCGATCTACGGCATGCCCGTGCTCGACGTGGAAAAGGCCAAGACGGTGCTGTTCATTAAGCGCTCGATGGGCGGCGTCGGCTATGCCGGTGTGGACAACGAATTGTTTTACCGCGACAATACCATGATGCTGCTCGCGGACGCGAAGAAGATGGTCGAGGAGATCGTGAAGAGTCTGGATTAGGCCGAGGGCTTGATCCCCTCGCGATCTGGGGAAGAGCCTCGACTGATCGGTGCGGGGAGCTCGGCTTTAAGGGGGACCTGACATGACAAGCGTTGGCGATATCCTGAACGGCGGCTTCGGGCTGCTGAAGCGTCACCCCTTGGCGGTAGCGATCTGGGGGGCGATCCGGCTCGGCCTAGCGTTGCTCATCGCGGTCTCGGTGCTGCCTGCAATGCTGCTGCAGATGCACGCCGCGATGGAAGCGATGGCGTCGATGCAGCCGGGCGCGCCGAGTGGTCCGCAACTCGCGGCGCTCCGGGCGATGAACGGCGCCGGCGGTCTCTTCTGGCTGATGTGGCTGTTCGGGCTGCTCGTCGATGCGGTTCTGCTGAGCGCCGCGTTCCGCACGGTGATCCGCCCCGAGGAGGGCGGCTTCGCCTTCTTGCGCATCGGTGGCGACGAGCTGCGTCTATTCGGCATGATGGTGATCGTCCTCGTCGGCGGCGGAATTGCGCTGGGGATCTTCTTCCTTCTCGTCGCGCTGGCCGGCATGGCGCTCACCTTCGCGCTCGGCAACTCGCAGATGCTGGTCGGGCTGATGTGGTTCGTGCTGTGCCTCGCTGCGATCGGCGCGGTGATCCTAGCATCGGTGCGCCTCTCGATGGTCTATCCGCTCACCTTCATCCGCCGCCAACTAGTGTTCGACGAAGCCTGGACCCTCACGCGCGGGCGCTTTTGGACACTGTTCCTCGCCTATCTGGCCTTGGTGGCGATCTTCTTCGTCGCCAGCATCCTCATCATGATCCCGGCGAACTGGGCGATCTTCAGCGGAATGCCTGCGCCGGTGCCGAGCAACGATCCGGCTGCCGCACGCGCTGCCGGGGCTGCCGTTTTCCAGCATTTGGCCGCATCGCCGCTGACCACGCTGGCGCCTGTGGCACTGCTGGGTGCGATCCTTGGCACGGCGGCGGTTGCGCTGTTCGCCGGCGCGATGGCGACTGCCGCACTCGGCTTTCTGCGCGACTCGGGCAGGCTCCCGGAGGAGATGCTCGACGATGCGACGCGCATCGAATGATCCGGAACGGACGGGCTCGTCCGCTTCGGCGGCTTCAGTGTCTCGCGTACCTCCGAATTGGAGGAAATAGGACTCACCCATTTCGGATGCACGCGGCATCCCTGTCGGAACGAAAAACGAACCTGGGGACACCATGGCGATTTTGGAACCGCGCGCACCTGCGACCCGGCCCTTCGGCTATGACGCCGGCCCGATTTCCGCTGCCCTGATCGCCGAGCCCGGCGCGCGCGCCGATGCGGCGCGGGCGATGCTCGAGGCGGCAGGCGCAGTCACCCGCACGCTCGGCTTCGTCGATGCGAGCCGCGACGTGAGCGATCAGGGCCGGATCGATCTGATCCTGATCGACGCCGCCGAGGCCGACGAGGCGTTGCTCGACGCGGCGCTAGCCCGCGCCGACACGCTCGCCGATGAGCGGATGCTGCCGGTGGTGGCGATGCTGGCGATCGAGCAGGTGGACATCGCCGTCGCACATCTGCTCGGCCCCCGCACCCAGTTGCTGTGCAATCCGAGCGACGCCGAGATCGCCGCGGCGATCGCGCTCGCCTGTCTCCAGGCCGGCGAGCGGACCGGCGTGCGCGGCAGCGACGTCAATCCCGAGAGCGAGGCGGTGCGGCTCCAGCGACTCAACGAGGAAGTCGCGCGCATCGCCGAGGCGCTGGCGCGGCTCACTCGCGGCGAGGAGCTCGCGCGCAGCGAGAGCGTGCGCGATTCGGGCACCGGCTATCGCGGGCCCGACGATGGCGATCCGCCGGCGGTGAACGCGCAGGAAGTCCGCAACGTGATCCGCGCGCGGCGGATGCGCAGCCATTTCTTCGATTCGGCGCTGTTCGCCGATCCTGCCTGGGACATGCTGCTCGACCTGTTCGCAGCGGAGCTCGAGAACCGTCGCGTCTCGGTGTCGAGCCTCTGCATCGCCGCCGCGGTGCCGCCGACGACGGCGCTGCGCTGGATCACCACGCTCCACGCCGCGGGCCTGTTCGAGCGCCAGGCCGACCCCGCCGACCGCCGCCGCGCCTATATCGCGCTGAGCCCCAAGGGTGCGGAGGGAATGCGGAGCTTCGCCTCGGCGGTGAAGCGCCAGGGGTTGGGGCTGATCTAGCCTCGGCATCGTTCCTCGCCCCGACGGCTCGAGGTTAGGCTCTTGCCCAGCCGCCGCCGCTGCGCCATCTGGAGCGCGCGATGGGCGCTTAGCTCAGTTGGTAGAGCGCTTCGTTTACACCGAAGATGTCGGCGGTTCGAGCCCGTCAGCGCCCACCATCGCATCTCCGCTCATACCGGCCGCCCGGGTCTTCGGGTCGCGCGCCGGTTCTCCTGTCCGTCACCCCGGCCTTGTGCCGGGGCCCACCGGCGAGCGAGCATCGGGCGTATCGCGGGAACTCAGTCGGCGCGGCACCTTAGACCGCGGCACAAGGCCGAGGTTACGATGCAAACTATGGCAGCCTCAAATTCCCCTCAGTTCGCCGAGAAGGTCGGTGCCCCGTTGGCGTATTTGATCGTGACATAGGCGTTGTCGCAGACGTTGATGTTTGTCCACACCGCGTTGGAGGCGTCGGTAAAGGTCGCTTTCACGTCGTAGCGGCAGTCGCTGCTCTTCTTGTCGAAGTGGATCGTCGTGCGGCCGGTGGCCTTGATCACGCCGTCGTTTTCCTTCTTGAGCTCGGGGTCGACCTTGTTGGGCTGCCACGCATTGGCGCCGGTCGGCGAGACCTCGATGGTCTTGATTTCCTTGCCGGTGCTGTTGATCAGCATGAAATCCCAGTCGTCGGCGAGCGCGGGTGTGGCGATCACCAGCGCGGCGACGGCGAAAAGTGCCCTGTTCCGCATGCGCATTCCCCTCCTCAGTTGGCTGCGTAGATGCGCCTGTTCGCGCCGCTCGGCAAGAGGGCGGACCCCCGGATTTATGCGGATGAGGCGTGGTTTTTGCGCGACGGTCAGAGTCGGCGGATCAGCTGTGCCGCCGCGGCGATCCAGGGCGGATCGGCCACCACCTGCTGGCGCATGCCACCGCCGAGCGGGAGCAGGTGGAGCTTGCCGTCCTCGCGCCCGATCAGCCGGCCGAACAGGAAACGACCCGCCGGGCGCGGCACCAGTACGTCGCGGTTGAGCGCCCCGGCGAAGGCCTCGGGCGCCAGACGCGTGCACCAGATCTCGTCGCCCGCGCGATAATCGCCGATGCCGCCGGTGACGGTGATCGCCACCATCTCGGGCTCGGCGCGCGGCGGAGCGACGTTGGCGGCGCGGCGCGGAGCCTGGGCACCGCCGCCGTCGAGCACCGCCGCGACCGCGACTTCGGGGCGCTCGGGCAGCGTCACCAGGTCGGCGGCGTCGACGCCCAGCGCCGCAGCGATCCGGTTGAGCCAGCCGACCGAGACGGTGCGCGTGCCCGTCTCGAGCCGGCCGATCGTCTGCGCGGTGGTGGGCGGCACGCAACGCTGCGCCACTTCCTCCAGCGTCAGGCCCTTGGCACGGCGGACTTCGCGGATGGCAGTGATCATCGCTCGCCTCTATAACCTCTCTGGTAAAATCATTGTCCTACAACCATGCGCTTATGGCAAGCCCTTCGCGGTCATGAATTGCGGGAGCGAAGGCATGCGCGAGCTGGTGGAACGCGAGATCGACGAGGGCCGGCTCGGCCAGCATCTGCCGCGCGGGCGCGGCGCCCGGCGCAGCGTGATGGTCAACCTCGCCGAATCGCCGCTCGGCTGGCTACGCGCACACGGCCATGTCGACGCGCGCCAGTTCGAGGCGGGCGAGCGGCTGCGCGCCGACTATGAGACCGCGGCGCTCGGCGCGCGCGTGACGATGCGCTGGGATGCCGCACGCGCCGAGCGCCGCCGTGGCCCGGGCGCGGCGCTCGACCCCACGCTTGCCCAGATCGCCGCCAAGCGCCGCTTCGATGGCGCGATCACCGCCGCGGGGCCGGGGCTCGCGGACGTGCTGTGGCGCGTCGTCTGCGCGGGCGAGGGGTTGGGCGTGGCGGAGAAGGGACTCGGCTGGCCTGCGCGCGCAGGCAAGCTCGTGCTCGGCTTCGCGCTGGATCGCCTGGCGGATCACTATGGGCTCAAATGAACGCAGGGCGGCGAACGCGCGCGACGGGTCGTGACTTTCGTGACTTTTGGCCACCTTCAGTTGCGTTTCGCAACGGATCATGGCAGGCTCGCGCCGGTTCCAGGAGAGGAGTTACCGGCCATGATCGTCTATGGATCGACGCTTTCGCCCTACGTCCGCAAGGTGATGGCGTTCGGCGCCGAAAAGGGGCTGACACTCGAGATCAAGGCAGCGGGCATGGGCCGCGGCCCCGCCGAATTCCAGGCGGCGAGCCCGTTCGGCAAGATGCCCGGCTTCCAGGACGAGGATTTCCTCATCTCCGATTCGAGCGCGATCGTCGCCTATCTCGAGGCCAAATATCCCGATCCCTGCCTGATCCCCGCCGAACCGCGGGCGCGCGCGCGGACGATCTGGTTCGACGAACTCGCCGACACACTGATGATGGCGGCGGGCGGCGCGATCTTCGGCAACCGCTTCGTGTTCCCGCGCGTGCTCAACCGGCCATGCGACCATGCCGCGGCGACCGCCGCCGAACGCGACGCGCTGCCGCCGATCTTCGACTATCTCGAGACGCAGATCCCGGCGAGCGGCTATCTGGTCGACGACCGACTGACGCTCGCCGACATCGCCGTGGCGAGCCCAGTGGCGACGCTGGGGACGATCGGCGTGTGCATCGATCCGAACCGCTGGCCCAAGACCGCGGCCTATGTCGACGCGCTCCACGCCCGGCCGAGCTTCGCGGCGATCATCGCGCAGGACAAGGCGCTGGTCACGGCGATGGGCGGGCCGGTCGAGCCCGAGATGGCCGGCTGAACCGCTGGCAATGCGCGCCGTCCGGCCCTAGATGGCGCGCATGCAGTTCGCCTTCGTCAAATGCCATGGTTCGGGGAATGATTTCCCGCTGATCGACGCGCGCGCGATCGCGCTCGGCGACGCCGATTGGGCGGGCGTGGCGCGTGCGCTCGCCGACCGCGATGGGCCGGTGGGCGGCGATGGGCTGCTGCTGCTGACTCTGGGCGACGATCGTCACGATTTCGGCATGCGGATGTTCAATTCGGACGGCAGCGAGGCGGAGACCTGCCTCAACGGCCTGCGCTGCGTCGCGCGGCTGGGGTTCGAGCTGCTGGGTGTCGACCGGGCGCGGGTGAAGCTCAAGGCGAGCAGCGCCGACGTGTCGCGCGAGCCGCCGGTCGCGCCGGGCGTGGTGACGGTGCGGACGCGCGGGACCGCGTCGCTGTCGACCGCGGCTGTCGGGCTCGGGATCGATGCCGCGGAGGTCGTCGGCGCGGCGATCCCGGGGCTGCCGAGCGAGCGGGCGTTCACGGCGGTGGCGATGCCCAATCCGCATCTCATTGCCTTTGTCGATCGAGTCGACGAGGCCGAGTTGGTGGCGCTGGGCGAGTGGTGCGAGGCGGGGCCCGTGCTGATCCCGGGCCGCGCCAACGTCAGCTTCGTCGAGGTGCGCGGCGGCGACCTGTTCGTCCGCACCTTCGAGCGCGGCGTCGGGCTGACAGACAGCTGCGGCAGCGCCATGGCCGCCTCGGTGTTCGCCGCGGGGATGACCGGCCGCGTGCCGTTCGGCTCGGACGTCACGGTGTTCAACAAGGGCGGGCTTGTGCGCGGCCGCGCGTCCTCGCCCGCGGAGGGCGCGCTGGTCTCGATCTCGGGCAATGCGACCTTCGTCTACGATGCGACGGTAGACGTCGATGCGGCCGCCTCGCGCGCGCAGCCGCCGCTGATCCATGCGCGACGCGGCGACGAAGTCGCGGCGTGGAGCGCAGCCGTCGAGGCTTTGGGCGCCACTTTGGACTGATCCCGTTCCCGCATCATGCTGCGGTGCGGTATGAGAGGTCTCCTCTTTCGGCGGAGACTCGCATGCAGAAGCAATTCTCCTTCTCGCTCGCGCCCGAGCAGCTCTGGCAGGCGATCAATCCCTGGAGCTTCTACCAGCAGGGCGCGCAGTTCGGGCTGATCAACATCGACCTGGGCGCGACGGCCTATCCCGAGACCGAGCAGCGCATCCTCGACGAGGTCGGCAGCTATGGCCGCCAGCTCGGCCGTATCGGCGACGTGCTCGAAGTGCTGCTCGACCATGTGAGGCTCGAGGATCTGAGCCCGCAGGAAGCCGATGCGATCGCGATCCTGCGCGGCCAGCTCGCCGCGGTGCGCAAAGTCAAGGAACGCTCGCTTCCGGCCGAGGGCGCGGCCTGAACGGCTCAGCCGAACAGCCAGACCCACATCAGCCGGCCGGGCACGAAGGTGAAGATCCCCGGGATCAGCAGCGCGCCGATGTAGAGGCCGACCATATTCCGCTTGTGCGCCGCGATCCGCCCGGCGCGCGCTGCGGCGATCCCGCGCACGATCGTGATCACCGCGAGCGGCACGAACAGATGGATCCAGCTGAACGCGCCGTGGTTGATGTCGCGGATCGCCAGCGCCGAAAGCGCGGCGGTGAGCATCAGCAGGATCCAGAGCTTGCCCAGCGCCTTGTGCATCGCGGTGCCCTTGCGCGTGAGCAGCACATGGAGGCCAAGCGGGATCGCCGGCAGCGCGGCCGAGAGATGGACGATCACCGCCGCTTCCTTGAGCTGCGGGGCGGCGGGCGCCATCCCGCTCAAGCCGCGCGCGACGGCGATCGCGCTCACCGTGCCTATCGCGAGACCGCCGGCCAATATGATCGCGCGCTGGACGGGGCCGATGTCGAACGAAGCCTTGGTTGCCATATGCCTGCCTCCCGATGGATTTCCTTAGGCATGGCAGCCGCGGCCCGCCGGACAACCGCGGCTGCGCGGACGGACGGAACGGCTTCGTGGAGCGTCCGCCCCGCCATTTCGCGAAGCGCGAAGCGGCGCTAGGAGATGGCCTTGCCCTCAGGAAGGATCGGATGTTCGAATCGCGGCGGCTGGTGATCGATGTGGCGATCTCGCTCGGCATCGGCGTGCTCGCCGCCTTGCTCGGCCCGCTCGGCAGCTTCCAGGCGCCCTTCGCGATCCGGCTGCTCTACTGGCTGCCGCTCGCGCTCGCCGGCTATTTCCTCTACCGGCCCGCGGTGGTCCTCGCGATCCGCGCAGCGGAACGCCTCGACCTGCCCGAGGCGGGCGCCTGGGCTGCAGCCTGCGCGCTCGCCACCGTGCCGATGACGATCGTCGTCTGGCTGATCAACTTCCTCCCCAAGCCGCCGCCGTGGCCGACCGCGAGCCAGGCGATCGGCGCCTATGGCAATGTCCTGCTGCTCGGCGGGATCGTCTCCGCGGTGTTCTGGATCCTCCAGCGCCGCGCCGAACCCCTTGCCGAAGCAACAACGCCGGAGCCCGCTCCGACGCCAACCTCGCCCTTCCTCGACCGCCTGCCGCCGCATCTCGGCACCGCGCTGATCGCGCTCGAGATGGAGGATCACTACGTCCGCGCGTACACCGATCTCGGCTCGGCGCTCGTGCTGATGCGGATGCGCGACGCCGCAGCCGAGCTGGCGGGGATCGAGGGGATGCAGGTCCATCGCAGCTGGTGGGTCGCGCGCGCCGCAGTGACCGGCAGCCGCCGCGACGGGCGCAACCTGCGGCTCACGCTCGCCGCCGGCCTCGAAGCCCCCGTCGCCCGCGACAAGGTGGCTGAGCTCCAGGCCGCCGGCTGGCTCTAGGCTGTAGTGACGATTTAATCATTTGAGCCATAGCATGATGCTGGCGAGCTTGATGAAGCCGAGGAAGTTGGCAGCGAGTTTATCGTATCTGGTGGCGATGCGTCGCCATTGCTTG
>NZ_JAGHZV010000027.1 GCF_017745215.1 Sphingomonas sp. | reverse complement strand
GTGGTCACCTTCTGCGCGGAGGCGAACGCCGACCAGTCGCTGTCGCTCGTGCCGTTGACCGTGCCGACCTCGACGTCGGTCACCCGGCCCGCGCCGTCATAAGTCGTCTTCTGCGCGCGCCGCTTCAGCGATCCGCCGCCGTCGGGATCGGCCGAGACCATGCCCGTCTGTCGCCGCGCGGCATCATAGCGGAAGGTCGTGGTGTCGGCGCTCCCCGAAAGCGGCCCGTCGGTCGTGAGCACGTCGCCAAGCGGCGTATAGGTCACCGTGGTGACGGCGCTCAGGCTGTTGTCGCCTGCGGCCTGCGTCACGCTGGTGACCAGGCCGTTCGTGTCATAGGCGGCGCTGGCCTTGGTCTCGTCCGACGTGCCCACGCAACCCGGCGCCGCATTGGTGCGGCACGCCGAGACCCCGGTGACGAGATATTCGCCGTTGGTAAGCGTATAGCTGTAGCGCGTCTCCGGCCGTGTTCCCGATCCGCTCGGGGCCGGGCGGTCACTGCGGTCACCCCGCCATGCGTGCTGTCGTAGGTATAGTCGGTGGTCTTGCTGCGCGCGTCGGTGGTGCTCGTCGCTCGTTGCACGTCACCGGGTTCGTGCAGGTCGAGGGATAGCTCGCCGTCTCGACGATGTCCGACAGCCCCGAGCCCGACTTGGCGACCTTGCGAACCTCGGTGACATTGCCGCGCCCGTCATAGGTGTAGTTGACGTAGTTGCCCTCAGGCGCGGTGACTCGCGTGAGCCGGCCATAGCCATCATAGGTGTAGCTGGTGGTCTTGCTGGTCGCATCGGTCACCGAGGTCGGCCGGCCCGTCGTCAGGTTCGAGACGATCACGGTCGAGTGGCTCTGCGCATCGGTCACCGTCATCGTCGCGGTGCTGCCGCTCACCGAGCGCGAATAGCTGGTGGTGATGCCGTCGCGCGTTACCGAGGTGACCGCGCCGGTGGTGCCGCCCACCGCGAAGCTCGCGCTGCCTTCGCCGGGCCGGCGGATGCTGGTCGCAGTGACGCGCCACCTGTTGCCCGCCATATCGGTCACGTCGACCGTGCCGCTCGACGGGTAGGCGTAGGTCACGCTCCCCTGGATCGTGCTGCCGATTGCGGTGTTGCGGAAATCGGCCCGGGTGCGTTTGAACCAGTCGCTCGGCGTAGGCCCGCCGGTCGACGTGCTGTTGTCGGCATAGGTGAAGGTGACCGAATAGCCGTAGCTGTTCGCGATGCTCGCGAGGCGATGGTCGTAGCTGACGCCGCCGGCACCATCGGAGAGCGAATAGAGATCCCAGCTGAGCGAGACCGTGCGCCCGTTGGGGCTGGTGACCGTCGTCGGCAGCAGGTCGCAATTGCCCGTGACGTAGAAGCCGCAGAGGCCCGAGGTCTCGTTCTCCGAATCGCCGCCCGAGGGGTTCTCGAACAGGATCGTCGTCCCGTCCGCGGTCCGATAGACATAATGCGCCGCGTCGGTCTGCGTCAGCACGGCGCCATTGGCCTTGGCGTTGGTATAGCTAAGCCCCGTGAACCGATCGCCGGTTCCATCCTCACGGCCGATCGTGATCACCTGGCCACGGTCACGCGGTTCTCTGCCTTGTCGTAGGTGTAGTTCGCTTGGAGGTTGTTGTTCACGCTCCCGCTGTGGCTGACATTCGTCAGCCGCCCGCGCGCATCATAGCTGTAGTTGATCGTCTCGTTGCCCATTGGTGCCGCCGAGGGCGCCGCAGCCGCAGCGAGGACGATGAAGGTCAGTGCCACGATTGGCGCGATCAAACCTCGCATCAGAGTTTCCCCCGCAAGGATGCCCAATCGGCCCGCCGCCGTTCGGAACATATCTAGAACAGTGTGAATTCCTACATTGCAAGGCCAATGCTGCCTACAACCCAGCATCGGTATCAAACCGCCGCCTGCGCGTCCGCCAATCGAACCCGCGAGATCGATTGCAGACGAGTCGATGGCATCGGCATCTCAAGATCGACCGCGTTCTTGAGCAAGCGAGATCGAATCCGTTTTGATACCGAATCCGTCAGCCAGGCTGTGTCTGGCGAGATCGTACGGACAGGCCTTTTCCCGTACCCACCAAAGTGCTACACAACTGCCCGCAACGTGGGTCGAAAAGTGTCGGATTTCTGCGGTTTTCCGGACAGTCTCGCTAATCTAGCCCTGTCCACCAGCCGCCGCGGCGACTTCTTCACTTCCCGGCAGCTTCCCCGCGCCGCAGAGCGACGAGGTCGGCGGGGGCGTTGACGTTCGGCAGGCTCGGTGCTGGCACCGCCGCCGCGCGTGCGCCGACCAGCTTCAGAAAGGCGCGGATCGAACGATCGTCGCTCGCAGCCAGATGGGCGTCCAGCACGGGCGCGAGCGTCGCCGGCCAATAGCCCGCCAGCGGCTGTCCTTCGAGCGCCGCCGGCCCCTCGCCGATCAGCGCGCGGGCGACTTCGGGCGGGAAGCGGGGCATGTCGCAGCCGGTGGCGAGCACGCCGGCGAAGCCATGTGCCGCCGCATGGTGGAGCGCGGCGTTGAGTCCGCCGAGCGGGCCCATGCCCGGCCGCGGGCGATCGGCGAGCGAGAGCGATCCCGGCACTTCGCGGCCGCATATCGCGACCGCTTCGCACCAGGGCGCGAGCGCCCGGAGCGCATGATCGAGCAGGCTCGCGCCGTCGAGCAGCGCAAGCGCCTTGTCGCTGCCGAAGCGAGTCGCGCGGCCGCCGGCGAGGACCGCTCCCAGGATCCGAATCACATTGCCGGCATAGCATGGGAACACCCGTCCGCCGAAGGCTCGCGCCTCCGGCGGACCGAGTGCATCGGGTCAGCTCAGTTCCGCGACGGGAAGATGCCCTCCACGGCGATGCACGGCAGCAACGCGAGATAGGGCTGCATGTTGTTGTGCGGCTGGCTCCCGCCCGTCACGCCCACCATCAGCGGGTGCATCAGCACGGGATTGTTGCGCGGCGGAGTGTTCCACCCGACCGCGCCGCCCGCCGTCGTTGCGAGACGCGTAAGCCAGAAGCCGACCTGCGGCGAAGCGACGGTACTCGCGTTGCTGCCGGTCAGGATCTTCGTATCCGCCGCATGGTTGTGCGACGGAATCTCCGTGGTCAGCAGCGTCACCGATGGCGTGCCGGTCTGTTCGCCGAGCGCATAGTCAGTGAGCCCGGGGCCCTGGCCCGCGTTCACCATCGCCTGGCCCTGGAGGTTCGGCAGCGCGAAATTGGTCTGCCCGTTGCCGCCATAGGTGGTGCCCAGGATCGAGAAGAGCGCCGTGTTCTGCGCGATCGAGAGCAGCTGGCCTGCACAAAGCATCCAGCCGCGCGGCGCGAAGTTGAATCCGACCCAGCGGATTTCGCCGAGATAAGGTTGCACCATGTTGCTTCTCCTCTCTGGCTCAATTCTGCGACGGGAAGATGCCCTGAAGGGCAATGATGTAAGTGATCGCGAGGATCGGCATGATGTTGTCGTGCGGCTGGTTGCCGCCCGTGTTGGTGATCGTATCCGCCGGAAGCGGCGCATCCGCCGGCGAGGCCACGTTGGAGTTGAGGTAGAAGATGCCGTTCTGGTCGGGCGTGCCGGGCATCAGCCCGGACGGGTTGGCCGCGGTTCCGCCCGCCGTGGTTGCGAGGATCGCGTGGTTGTGTTGCGGGATCTGCTGCGTGATCAGCGTCACCGTCTCGGTGCCCGATTTCTCGCCGAGCACGCGGTTGGTCAGCCCCGGCCCCTGGCCCTGGCTGAGCGCGACGCGACCGCGCAGGTCGGGAAGGCCGAAGGTGGTGATGCCGTCGCCGCCATAGGTCGTGCCGAGCAGCGCGAAGAGCGCGTTGTTCTGCGCGATCGACAGCAATTGTCCGCTGCAGGTCGCCCAGTTGCGGGGCGCGAAATTGCCGGCGAACGGACGAATCTCACCAAGATAATATCCGGTCATTGGTCGATTCCTTGAATTCGAGGTGCCGGCGGCGCGTCAGTTGCGCGACGGGAAGACGCCCTGGAGCGCGATGCAATAGGCGAGCACCAGATAGGGCTGCATATTGTTGTGCGGCTGGTTGCCGCCCGTAAGGCCGCACATGCCGGGCGCGAGCGGTACCTGGCTGCCGGGGCTGGCATAGGTGTTGATCGGCGAATTGTTCGCGCCGGGCAGGTGCGGCGACGAAAGATAGTTGTTCGCCGGCGCCGGACTGTCGGCGGAGGTATTGTCGGCCTGCCACATGTGATTGTGCATCGGCAGTTCCGTGACGATGAGCGTCACGCTCTCCTGTCCGGCGACCTCGCCTTCCACATAGGTGATGCCCGATGGCGACGTGCCGATGCCGATCGGTGCGCGGCCGCGCAGATCGGGCAGCGCGAAGGTGCTGACGCCGTTCCCTCCATAGGTGGTGCCAAGTAGTGAGAAAAGTGCCGTATTCTGTTGAATGGACAGGATTTGCCCGGCGCAATAGGCCCAGCCTTTTGGCGCGAAATTATAAGGCATAAGGCGGACTTCGCCCAGAAACTGCTGGCTCATCGATTGCCCCTCCGTTCCCTAGTCGAATAAATGCGCGCCGACCCGCACGGCTCGCATGGACGCATGGCCTATCGCATAAGCGATTACGCAGGAACTCTACTCTTACTCGAATATGGCATGGTTCTGCCGTCGCGACCAAGCGCAATCGACGACAGACGCGCCAAGCCGTTTGCCGCAGCATTCTACGGCTCGTTTCTGGATGACAATGAAATGAAGCGGCCGTTACTGGCCGCCCTCAAAGTACCGCGGCGACCAGTTGCTCGAAGGCGCGGGCACGATGACTCATGCCATGCTTGGCGTCGGGGTCCATCTCGCCGAAGGTGAGGCTGCGGCCCAGCGGCACGAACATCGGGTCGTAGCCGAAGCCGTGCTCGCCCCGCGGCGGCCAGGCCAGCGTGCCGTCGACCCGGCCCTCGAACCATTCGACATGGCCATCGGGCCAGGCGAGCGCCAGCGCGCAGACGAAATAGGCGTCGCGGCTGGTGCCTTCGGGGAGGGCTGCGAGACGCTCCTCGACGCGCCGCATCGCCAGGGCGAAGTCGCGCTCGGGCCCGCCCCAGCGCGCCGAGAAGATGCCGGGCTCGCCGCCCAGCGCCTCGACGCAGAGGCCCGAATCGTCGGCGAGCGCCGGCAGGCCCGAGAGGTCGGCCGCCTGCAGCGCCTTCAGCTCGGCATTGGCGACGAAGGTGGCGCCGGTCTCCTCGGGCTCGGGCAGGTCGAGTTCTGCGGCGGAGACGGGCTGGATGCCGAACGGGCCCAGCAGCGCCTCGATCTCGCGCACCTTGCCGGCATTGTGGCTGGCGATCACCAGCCTGCCGGGGGTGAGCTTGCGGATGGGCTGGGGGGCCGGCATCTCCACCTCGTCGTCGGTCATCGGTCTATGCGCCCTTCACTGCCTGCGCCTGCGCGTCGAAGATCCGCGTGCAGCCGATCCGCGCCAGGCGCAGCAGGCGGAGCAGCCCTTCCTCGTCGTAGCATGCGCCCTCGGCCGTCGCCTGCGCCTCGGCGATGCGGCCGTCGGAGAGCAGCACGAAATTGGCGTCGGCGTCGGCCGCGCTGTCCTCGACATAATCGAGGTCGAGCACCGGGGTTCCCTGCCAGATGCCGCAGCTCACCGCGGCGACCTGCTGGCGGATCGGATCCTCCGCGATCAGCCCCTGCGCCATCAGCCGGTCGATCGCGATGCGCAGCGCCACCCAGGCGCCCGAGATCGACGCGGTGCGCGTCCCGCCGTCGGCCTGGATCACGTCGCAGTCGAGCGTGATCTGGCGCTCGCCAAGCAGCTTGAGGTCGGTGACCGCGCGCAGCGACCGGCCGATGAGGCGCTGGATTTCCTGGGTACGACCCGATTGCTTGCCCTTCGCCGCCTCGCGGCTGCCGCGCGTATGGGTGGCGCGCGGGAGCATGCCATATTCGGCGGTCACCCAGCCTTCGCCCTTGCCGCGCAGGAACGGCGGCACCCGCTCCTCGACGCTCGCGGTCACCAGCACGCGCGTGTCGCCGAAACCGATGAGCACGGCGCCTTCGGCGTGCTTGGTGAAGTTGGGCTCGATGCTGATCGCACGCATTTCGTCGGGGGCGCGGCCGGAGGGGCGCATTCTATTCTCCTGAGGACTGGTCGGCGTCCGCCCTAGCCTCGCGACGCTCCGCACGCCAGCCTTCCTCTGTTTTCAATCCCTTCGGCACCGCATCGCGAAATTGTAACAATTGCTTAACGAATGTTTGTCGCGCTGCACAAAAATATGGTAAAGAACGAATCGGAATCGGATCGTTCTGGGGAGATCGACATGACGAAAATCAGGTTTTTCATCGCGTTGTGCGCTGCAATGATGTTTGCGGCGCCCGCGAACGCGGCGACCTTTCTCTACACGCTGACCGGCTCGGGCGGGACGCCGATCGTCAAGTTCACGCTGGACAGCCTGCCGACACCCAACAATTCGAGCGCCTCGGGCTTCCGCGTGAACGGCGTGCTGGTCTCGGTCGGCCCGCTCTCGGCGCTGCGCTCGATCGTGTTCCTCACCACCGGCGGCCTGCAGATCCGCAACGGCAGCACCGTCGTGCTGGGCCTGGGCGCGACTTCGAACGACCGGCTGTTCACTGGCCTCCCGGGCGACCCGGTCATGAAGAGCGGCAGCTTCTCGCTCACCGGCACCTCGGGCGCCTTCTCGCTGCTCGTCGCCGCCATCCCCGAGCCGGCGACCTGGGCGATGCTCATCCTCGGCTTCGGCGTGATCGGCTTCGGCATGCGCTCGCAGCGCAGCCGTCCGCGCCACAGCGTGGCGCTGGCCTGACCTCGAAAGCGGCATCCCGGCGAGACCCCTCGTCCCGCCGGGAGCGACCGAACGATCGAACCCCGTTCCGGCCGGGCGCGGCCGGGGCGGGGTTTTTCGTGTCCGCGTCCCGTTCCGGCACCGCGGCGTTCCCTGAGCAATGGTTACCAAAGCATTGATCGGATTCGAGGAAATGTTACGGTGGCCGATCAGATGATTCGGGTGGGGGATTCGCCATGATGAAGATCAAGTTCCTGCTGCTCGCCCTTCTCGCCACGCTGGTGGCGGCGCCGGCGAACGCCACGCAGCTGCTCTACACGCTGACGGGCGCGGGCCCGCTCGGCGCCAAGATCACCTTCCAGATCAAGGACGAGCCCGATCCCACCGCGTCGAACGCGCTCGGCTTCACGCTCGACGGCGTCACCGTGAACCTCGGGCCGCTCTCGGGCATCCGCACCATCGCCTTCGTCAACACCGGCGGCCTGCAGATTCGCAACGGCGGCACCACGGTGCTCGGCCTCGCCGGCGGCGCCAGCCCGCGGCTGTTCACCGGCACCACCGGCAATCCGACGATGAAGACCGGCGATTTCACGCTTACCGGGTCGTCGGGCACCTATCTGCTCCACGTCGCCGCGGTTCCCGAGCCGGCGACCTGGGCGATGCTGATCCTCGGCTTCGGCGCGATCGGCGTCGCGCTCCGCACGCGGCCGGCGCGCCGGGCGGCGCTCGCGGCGTGACCCGCTTCGGGTCCGGCGGGGCTTGTCTCCCGCCGGACCCGTTCAGCCCCGCGAAGGGTTTCCCCGTGCATCAGGCAGCGGCGGCCGGTTGATCGGCCGAGCCAGGGAGGCGTCGATGCGCGGACGTTGGACAGTTGCTGCGGGGATGGTGGCGGGGGCGCTGGCCCCCATGCTCGCGGGTTGCGCGGGCGGCGGCGGCAACGGCCCGGGGCGCCCGATCCCGATCGAAGGCGATTCGATCAGCTACGAGACCGGCCCGTGCTTCGGCCGCTGCCCGGTCTATGCCGTCACGGTGCGGCCCGACGGCAGCGGCGTCTTCACCGGCAAGCGCTTCACTGCGGTCACCGGCGAGCGCGAATTCCGCCTCACGCCCGACCAGTATCGCGCCTTCGCCGCGAAGCTCGCGCCCTGGCGCCCTGCGAGCGGCGAGAAACGCTATTCCCCCGGCGAGCCCGGCTGCGAGCACGCCGCGACCGACCTGCCCAGCGTCGATATCACCTGGACGCGCGCGATCGGCGACAGCCAGCACCTCTATTATTATTACGGCTGCCGGATCGGCGACGGCGAGCGCCCGATCGCCGACGCGCTCGGTCAGGCGCCCGACCTGCTGCCGATCGAGGCCCTGATCGGCCCGCGGCCCTGAGGCAGACTCGCGGCCGGCGATCCGCTACGACGGCGGCATGATCTGCCCGAGCCTGCCAGCCCGCCTGATCGCCGCCACGCTCCTGGCGCTCGCGGGCTGCGCATCGTCGCCGCACGGGCCCACGCGCATCGTCGGCCCGGCGCCGCGCGGGCAGGGCGAGGCGATCAGCTTCTGGGTGGGACCCACCGGCTTCAGCGCGCGGCGCGTCCTGGTGACGCTCCAGCCCGACGGCCACGGGCTGTTCGACGGCCAGCGCGGAACCACCCAGCCGGGCCGCTACGCCTTCGACATGGCGCCGACGGACTATCGCGCCTTCGTCGACCTGCTCGCGCCGCTCAGGCCCGACGAAGGCGCCTGGTCGGTGACGCCCGGCGACGCGGGCTGCGAGAATTGGGGCACCGATTCGCCGACGGTGGTCGTTACCTGGCAGGACCGCACGGGCACGATGCGCCAGTTCAGCTATGATTACGGCTGCGACTATAACGGCGACGCGCCGATCTCGGTCGTGCTCAACCGGGCCCGCGAGCTGCTGCCGATCGACGAGCTGGTGGCGCGGCGCTGAGCGGCAGGTCACGCCAGGCGTTGAGGCCCGTCCCGCATCGCCTTACATCATCCCCATGACTCCGCCGATCCACGAGCTGACCGACCGCGCGCGCGACGTGTTCCGGATCGTCGTCGACCAATATCTCGACAGCGGCGCGCCGGTGGGCTCGCGGACGATTTCGAAGATCTCGGGGCTCAACCTCTCGCCCGCCTCGATCCGCAACGTGATGCAGGACCTCGAGGAGCTCGGCCTGCTCGCCGCGCCGCACACCAGCGCCGGCCGCATGCCCACCGAGACGGGCCTGCGGCTCTTCGTCGACGCGATGATGCAGGCCAGCGAGCCGTCGCCCGAGGAACGCGCCGCGATCGAGGCCGGTGCCGGCGCGGTCGAGCGCGGGCCGGTCGAGGAAGCGCTCGCCAACACCACCGCCGCGCTCTCGGGCCTTTCGGCCTGCGCGGGCCTCGTGCTGGTGCCAAAGCGCGAGCCGGTGCTGCGCCAGTTCGGCTTCGTGCCGCTGGGGCCCGACCGCGCGCTCGCGGTGCTGGTCGGCGAGGACGGCTCGGTGGAGAACCGCGTCGTCGAGCTGCCGCCCGGCATGGACTCGTCCGCGGTCCAGCAGGCGGCCAATTACCTGAGCGCCACGCTGGGCGGCCACACGCTCAGCGAAGCGCGGGCGCGGATCGAGCGCGACCTGCGCAGCCAGCGCGCGGCGCTCGACAGCGCGGCCCAGGCGCTGGTCGCCCAGGGCCTCGCGGTCTGGAGCGAGGACACCGGCCACCGCCCGGTGCTGATCGTGCGCGGCCAGGCGCGGCTCATCGACGCGACCGCCGCCGAAGACCTCGACCGCGTCCGCCAGCTGCTCGACGAACTGGAGGGCAAGGAGGAGATCGCTCGCCTGCTCGATTCGGCGCGCGAAGGCGAAGCGACGCGCATCTTCATCGGATCGGAGAACAAGCTCTTCGCGTTGTCGGGATCGTCGGTGATCGCCAAGCCGGTGCGCGCGATCGACGGTCGCGTGGTCGGCGTGGTGGGCGTGATCGGCCCGACACGGTTGAACTATGCGCGGGTCGTCCCCATGGTGGATTTCACCGCGGCGACGCTCGCCCGTCTGCTGGCGTGAATTGAGTAGAACAGGGACCCATGGCGAAAGACGAGAAAATGGAAACCGAAGTGAACGACGGCGCGGACGTCCGTGACGAAGCGACGGCTGCGCCCGAGGCGGCAGCGGCCGACGACAGCGCGGCGCTGGCCGAGCGCGTGAAGGCGCTCGCGGCCGAGGCCGAGGAGCACAAGTCGGCGCTGCTCTATGCCCGCGCCGAAGCGCAGAACATGCTGCGCCGCGCGCAGAAGGAAGCCGAAGACGCGCGGACCTATGCCGCGACGGCGTTCGCGCGCGACATCCTGTCGGTGGCGGACAATCTCGCGCGCGCGCTCCAGTCGATCCCGGCGGAGCTGCGCGAGGACGAGAAGCTCAAGGGGCTGGTCACCGGCCTCGACGCGACCGGTCGCGAGCTCGATTCAGTGTTCGCGCGCCACGGCATCTCGAAGATCGCCGCGGTGGGCGAGGCGCTCGATCCCAATCGCCACCAGGCGATGATGGAAATCCCCAGCGATGCCGCGCCCGGCACGGTCGTGCAGGAGATCCAGTCGGGGTACATGATCAAGGACCGGCTGCTGCGCCCGGCGCTGGTGGGTGTGGCCAAGGCGGCGGATTGAGGGTCGTCGCTTCGAGGATGAGGGAGGCCGGCGCGATTGCGCCGGCCTTTTTTGTTTTTTCCGCAATCGTCATCCCGGCGAAAGCCGGGACCCAGGGCCACGAGCGACGTCCTGCTTGACCCTGGGTCCCGGCTTTCGCCGGGATGACGTTTTATGGAGCGGTCTCCGCTCGCAACCCCGCGATCAGGATATCCACCATCCGCCGCCCCGCCGGCTTCCAGTCGCCCGTCGTGCCCAGATTGGCCACGCCCGCGATCGCGCGCAGCAGGTCGAGCGGATCGAGTCCCAGCCGGATCGTGCCGCTCGCCGCGGCCTTTTCCGCCAGCATCGCCACCGCGTCGCTCGCGCGGAACCCTGTCGCCGCGTAGAGCGCCGGCGCGCCGCCGACGACCGAGTTGAGCACCTCCGCCATGCCGTGCTTGGTGTCGAGATAGTCGACGAACAGCAGCAGCCATTCGCGCAGCGCCTCGACCGGCGTCAGTGTCAGCGAAAGCCGCGTCGCCGCGCCCGCCAGCTGATCGGTCTCGCTGCGATAGACCGCTTCGATCAGCGCGTCGCGGGTCGGGAAATGACGGTAGAGCGTGCCGATCCCCACGCCCGCCACCCGTGCGATCTCGTCGAGGCTCGCGGCCGAGCGCTTCTCCGCGAACACATCCTTCGCCGCCGCGACCAGCCGCGCGCGGTTGCGCTCGGCGTCGGCGCGCGGCTTGCGGGGCGTCGAGGGTTGGGCAGCGTCGGCCATCTTTTTCGCGCGAGCGCTCCTTGAAAAGCGGAGGACGGCTCCGTATTAATAGCGGAGACGCCCTCCATTTATGGATTCCGCCGCCGCCGGGCAAGCCCGCGGCGACGGACCGGGCGCGTCGAACGACGGAGGAGATCCCATGATCCAGCAATTCAATGCCCAATCCACCACCGACCAGGTCCTCGACGGCGTCGACCTCGCCGGCAAGCGCGTGCTCGTCACCGGCGTCTCGGCGGGGCTCGGCGTCGAGACCGCGCGCGTGCTCGCGGCGCATGGCGCGCAGGTGGTCGGCGCGGCGCGCGACCTCGCCAAGGCCGAGCGCGCCACCCAGGCCGTGCGCGAAGCCGCGGCGAACGGCGGCGGGCTCGAGCTGGTCGAGCTCGACCTCGCCTCGCTCGCCAGCGTGCGTGCCGCGGCCGACGAACTGCTCGCCGACGGACGCCGCTTCGACGTGGTGATCGCCAATGCCGGGGTGATGGCCACGCCGCTCGGCCACACCGCCGACGGCTTCGAGACGCAATTCGGCACCAACCACCTCGGCCATTTCGTCTTCGTCAATCGCATCGCGTCGCTGATCAAGCCGGGCGGACGGCTGGTGAACCTCTCGTCGTCGGGCCACCGCTATTCGGACGTCGACCTCGAGGATCCGAACTTCGAGCATACGCCCTATGATCCGATGGTCGCCTATGGCCGTTCGAAGACCGCCAACATCCTGTTCGCGGTCGAGTTCGACCGGCGCCACCGCGAGCGCGGCGTGCGCGCGACCGCGCTGCATCCGGGCGGGATCGTCACCGAGCTGGCGCGGCATCTCGAGCCCGGTCTGATCGACGGCATGCTCGCGCAGATCAACGCCGACCTTGCCGCGCAGGGCAGGCCGGCGTTCGAGTGGAAGACGATCCCGCAGGGCGCGGCGACCTCGGTGTGGGCGGGGTTCGTCGCGAGCGCCGACGCGGTGGGCGGCCGCTACTGCGAGAATTGCCACGTCTCCGACGTCACCGACGGCCCCATCGGCCCGACCAGCGAAGGCGTGCGCGGCTATGCGCTCGATCTCGAGCGTGCGAAGGCGCTGTGGGCGAAGAGCGAGGGAATGGTGGGCGAACGCTTCTGAGCGCCCGTCCATCATCCTAAAAGATGAAGGAAGCTTCATTTGACTCGGGCGCCGCGAACACCCATGTGGCGCCCGGGCGCGTATTCCACTCGTCCGTTCCGTCAACAGTCCGAGAAGGGCTCATGTCCAGCAACGATCATAGTCGATCGACCGTGCCGTCCGTGGCCGCCGCGCTGAGCTGATCCCCGATCACCTCGCGTCCCGGCCCGGGCGGCCGGTCGACAGTGAGGTGTACCATGAACGCAGCAATCCGTTTTCTCGCAGACCTGCGCCGGCTCGGTGTCGGGCGTGATCCCAATGCGCTGTTCGATGCGCGGCTGACCTTCGGCGAGAAGCTCGCCGACCGGGTGGCCGCGGTCGGCGGCTCGTGGAAGTTCATCATCGGCTTCAGCCTGTTCCTCGTCGCCTGGGGGCTGCTGAACACGCTGGCGCTGGGCGCGCGGGCCTTCGACCCGTTCCCCTTCATCTTCCTCAACCTGATGCTCTCGATGCTCGCCGCGCTCCAGGCGCCGGTGATCATGATGAGCCAGAACCGCCAGGCGGCGAAGGACCGGCTCGAGGCGCGGCTCGACTATGAGACCAACCTGCGCGCCGAAGCGCAGATCGAGAGCCTGCACGAGAAGATCGACGCGCTTACCGCGCAGATCGAAGCGCTGGCGAGCGTGCGGGCGGCAAACTAACCATCGTCATCCCGGCGAAAGCCGGGACCCAGGGCCACGAGCGATGTCCTCTGTTGCCCTGGGTCCCGGCTTTCGCCGGGATGACGGTTGTTGGAATGGGTAGCGCGCGGCCCGCGTCTCCCCTATCCCCGCCGCCATGTCGTCGCGCTTCGATTCCGTTCCCCACCGCCGGGCGATCATCGATCGGCGCGCGGTCGGCGAGCGGCTCGCGGCCGTCGCCGAGGAGGACATCGCCAAGCGCCGCCAGGCCGCGACCGTCGTGCTGCGCGCCGCGCTCGAGGCCGGCCGCGTCGAGATCGAGCGCCGGCTCGAGGAGCATCCCACCCGCGGCATGGAGGCCGCCGCCTCGGGTGCCTTCCTCGTCGACCAGATTCTCCGCCTGCTCTGGGACTTCACCGTCGAGCGGCTCTACCCCAACAACAACCCCACCGCTGCCGAGCGGATGGCGCTGATCGCGGTCGGCGGCTACGGGCGCGGCGAGATGGCGCCGCATTCGGACATCGACATCGGCTTCATCACGCCCTGGAAGGTCACCGGCTGGTCCGAGCAAGTGATCGAATCGATGCTCTATTCGCTGTGGGACATGCGATTGAAGGTCGGCCATTCGTCGCGCTCGCTCGACGAGATGGTGCGCCAGGCCAAGGCCGACATCACCGTGCGCACCGCGCTGCTCGAGGCACGCTACGTCTGGGGCGACACGGCGCTGTACGACGAGGCCTCGAAGCGCTTCCAGGCCGAGGTCCAGCAGGACACCGTCCGCGCCTTCATCGCCGAGAAGCTTGCCGAGCGCGATGCGCGCCACAAGCGGATGGGCGACAGCCGCTATGTCGTCGAGCCCAACGTCAAGGAGGGCAAGGGCGGATTGCGCGACCTCCACACGCTCTTCTGGATCGGGAAATACGCCTACAACGTCCGCGAGCCCGCGCAGCTCGTCGAGGCCGGGCTGCTCTCGGCGCACGAATATCGCCAGTTCAAGCGCGCCGAGAATTTCCTCTGGGCGGTGCGCTGCCAGCTTCACATGCTCGCGGGCCGTGCCGAGGACCGGCTGACCTTCGACCTGCAGCGCGATATCGCCGAGAAGATGCGCTACGCCGACCGGCCGGGGAAGTCGAAGGTCGAGCGCTTCATGCACTTCTACTTCCTGCAGGCGAAGATCGTCGGCGACCTGACGGGGGTGTTCCTCGCGCATCTCGACGAGAAGTTCGCCGCGCGGGGCCGGCGCTTCGGGCTGCCCGCGCTGTGGCGGCGGCCGCGCAAACTGAACGGCTTTCTGCTCGACCGCGGACGGCTCTCGATCCCGGACGACGGCTTCTTCGCCGAGCATCCGGTGCGGCTGATCGAGCTGTTCCAGCTCGCCGACCTGCACGGTCTCCAGATCCACCCGGTCGCGATGCGCGCCGCCGCGCGCGACGCCAAGCTGGTGGACGATGTTCGCGACGATGCGCGCGCCAATGCGCTGTTCCTCGACGTGCTCTGCTCCCCGCGCGATCCGGAGACGGTGCTGCGCTGGATGAACGAGGCCGGCGTGTTCGGCCGCTTCGTTCCGGATTTCGGCCGCGTCGTCGCGCAGATGCAGTTCGACATGTACCATCACTACACGGTCGACGAGCATTCGATCCGCGCGATCGGATTGCTCAACCAAATCGAGAAAGGGCAGCTCAAGGAGGACCATCCGCTCGCCACCGGCATCTTCGAGCAGGTGGTGAGCCGCCGCGTGCTGTTCGTCGCGGTGCTGCTCCATGACATCGCCAAGGGGCGCGGCGGCGACCATTCGGTGCTCGGCGCCGAAGTCGCCGAACGGCTCTGCCCGCGGCTGGGGCTCACGCCGGCGGAGACCGAGACGGTGGCGTGGCTGGTGCGCTATCACCTGTTGATGTCGGCGACGGCGTTCAAGCGCGACCTCTCGGACTTCAAGACGATCCTCGACTTCTGCGACGTGGTGCAGAGCCCCGAGCGTCTGCGGCTGCTGCTGATCCTCACCATCGTCGACATCCGCGCGGTAGGCCCGGGCGTGTGGAATGGCTGGAAGCGCCAGCTGCTCACCGACCTGTACGAAGGCGCCGAGGAGGTTCTCCGGCTCGGCCACAAGCAGAAGGGCCGCGCCGAGCGGATCGCCGCCAAGCAGAGGGCGCTCGCCGCCGCGCTCGGCTGGGCGCCCGCTGTATTCGAGGCCTATCGCAAGCGCTTCCCCGAAAGCTATTGGGTCGCCGAGCCGCTCGACGTGCTCGAGCGCAACGCGAAGATGATCGCGGCGGCGGGCGACGCGCGGCTGAAGGTCGAGGCCGAAGTCTATCCCGAGCGCGGCGCGACGCTGGTGACGATCTACGCCGCCGACCATCCGGGCATCTTCTATCGCATCGCCGGCGCGATCCACGTCTCGGGCGGCAATATCATCGATGCGCGCATCCACACCACGCGCGATGGCATGGCGCTCGACAATTTCCTCGTCCAGGACCCGCTCGGCCGCCCGTTCGACGATCCGGTGCAGCTGAAGCGCCTCCAGGACGGCATCGCCGATGCGCTCGCCAACCGCTCGAAGCTCTCCGAGCGGCTCAGGAAGCGCCCGCTGCCGCGGCTGCGCGCCGACGCTTTCGCGATCGAGCCCAACGTGCTGATCGACAACAAGGCCTCGAACCGCTTCACCGTGATCGAAGTCAACGCGCGCGACCGGCCGGCGCTGCTCTATGCGCTGGCGCAGGCGCTGTTCCAGTCGAAGGTGACGATCCATTCGGCGCATGTCGCGACTTATGGCGAACGCGCGGTCGATACCTTCTATCTGACCGATCTGATCGGCGATAAGATCGATTCGCCGAGCCGGCTGCGCTCGATCGAGCGGCGGTTGCTCGATGCCGCGGCCGGGGAGACGGTGGCGGCCAAGGCGGCCTGACGCCAACTAATTATGGGAAGACACGACATGCCGGTGTTGGGATTGGGTGGTTTCTTCTGGCGCTCGCAGGACCCCGAGGCGCTGCAGGCCTGGTATCGCGAGCATCTCGGCGTCGGCAACGGCTGCGGCACCGACGAGAAGGGCGAGTCGAACGAATGGCTCTGGTATCCGTCGCCCGGGCCGATGGTGTTCCAGCCGTTCAAGGCGACGACCGACTATTTCGCCGAGGACAAGCAGTTCATGCTCAACCTGCGGGTGAGCGACCTCGATTCGCTGCTCGAGCAGCTGAATGCGGCGGGGATCGAGGTGATCACCAAGGCGGAATGGGACGCGAGCCCGGAACTCGGGCGGTTCGCGCGGATCCATGATCCGGAGGGGAATGCGATCGAATTGTGGGAACCGCCGGCCGCCTGATCGAAGTCGGCCGGGACCTGTAGGAGCTGGCTTCCGGCGAAGTCGAGAGCCTGCGTCGGATGATCGCCGAGGGCCACGCGGGCGGGAGCGTTCCTTGGGAAGAGGCAGTCGAGCTGCTGGCTGCGCCAAGGTTCGCGAGCAAAAATCGGCTCGGTGGCGTCTCACCGTTTCGAATGCCGCACCCTATAAGTCGTCATCCCGGCGAAAGCCGGGACCCAGGGCAGCGAGCGATTCCCTCCGTAACCCTGGGTCCCGGCTTTCGCCGGGATGACGGAAGGGGCTGCTGCCGTCTCAGGTTGCCTGCGGCGACGCGGGCGCGATGGAGCGCGGCGTCCAATCGACAAGCTGCGACATCAAAGGTCCCGCGCCCATCGCGTAAGGCAGCCCCGCTCAGCGCTTCTGGTAGACCCGGACGTATTCGACTTCCATCTTCGACGGGAACGCCGCCGGGTCGATCCCCTGCTGCCCGCCCCAGCCGCCGACCGCGACGTTGAGGATGAGGTATTGCGGCTTGTCGAACGGCCAGGTCGCGAAGTCGCCCTTATGGTCGTTGTCGAAGCGCATGTACGCATGGCCGTCGACGCCGATCAGGATGCGGTCCTGGTTCCAGTCGAGCTGGTAATCGTGGAAGTCGCCGCAGGCAGTGGGCGTCCTGGTCGTCGCGCCCTTCTGCGTGCCCTTCACATGGTTGTAGGCCTGGGTGTGGATCGTGCCGTGCACCGTCTCCGGGTCCCAGCCGACCAGCTCCAGGATGTCGATCTCGCCGAGCGCCGGCCAGCCGCGCGCGCCGTCGCTGCCGAGCATCCAGATCGCCGGCCACATGCCCTTGCCGCACGCCAGCTTGGCGCGCACCTCGACGAAGCCGTATGTCCAGTCGGCCAGCCCCTGGGTGACGATCTTGCCCGAAGCATAATCCTGCCCGCCGAAATCGGGCTTGTCGGCGAGCCGCTCGGCACGCGCCTCGAGGATCAGCTGGCCGTTCTCGATCCGCACGTTCTCGGGCCGGTCGGCGGCGTAATATTGCTTCTCGCCATTGTACCAGCCGTCCTTGTTGCGGCTGGTGTCGTAGCGCCACTTCTTCGGATCGGGCGCCTTGCCCTCGTCGAACTCGTCCGACCAGACGAGCTTCGCGCCCGCCGGCACCGCGATCGGCTCGTCGGCCGACGCGGGCGGGGGATTGCCGTTCTGGGCATGGGCCGCCGCGGCAGGCAGCAGCAGCGCCGCCGCGACGAGAAGCGCCGGCACCCTCACTTGGGCGCCAGCACCATGAGCATCTGCCGGCCTTCCATGCGCGGGTAGGACTCGACCTTGGCGTCCTCGGCGCAATCCTCCTGGACGCGCTGGAGCAGCCGCATGCCGAGCTGGCCGTGCGAGAGCTCGCGACCGCGGAAGCGCAGGGTGACCTTCACCTTGTCGCCTTCGCCGATGAACTTGTGGATGGCCTTCATCTTCACGTCATAGTCGTGATCGTCGATGTTCGGACGCATCTTGATCTCCTTGATCTCCTGCGTCTTCTGCGATTTGCGCGCGGCATTGGCCTTTTTCTGGGCCTCGTACTTGAACTTGCCGACATCGAGGAACTTGGCGACGGGCGGGTCCGCATTGGGGGACACTTCGACCAGATCGAGCCCGGCCTCCTGGGCCTGCTCCATCGCCTCGCGCGTGTACATCACGCCGAGGTTCTCGCCATTCTCGTCGATCACCCGGACCTTGGGCGACTGGATGAACTCGTTATAGCGAGGTCCGTTGAGGGCCATCGGGGGCGCCATCGGGCGCCGCATCATGGGAGGACGTATAGAAACTGCTCCTGTGGTGGTTGTTCGGGCATTGCCAGGATAACGCAGAATGGCGCGGTCCGGTAGCGGGCACCGCGCGATTCCGTCCATTTTACCGCGCACTGTGTCGCGCGTGTGACTCGCGATATCGGAGCCGCGGCCGCTTTGTGCAAGCCGCGAGCCCCGAAGCCCGTCGGATCAGCGCATCGCGTTGGCGACGACCGAGGCGATAATCCCGGTCGAGATCGCGACGAGCACCGCGTCGTTGCCCGAGCGGACCCAGTGATAGCCGCGCGGCGGTGCCTTCAGGTGGCGGTTATGGTGATAGTCGATCTCGACATAATGCGAGGCATGGCGCCGGTCGAAGCGCTCGCCCTTGCGCCAGTGATGGTCCTGCGCCTGGGCAGGCACCGCCATGCCGAGCGTCGCGGTCGAGGCGAGCACTGCGGCGAGGCCGGTGAGGAAACGCGTGGGCATGGGATTCTCCTCAGTCTTGGATTGGATCGACGGAGGTTCAAACCCGGCGGCGCGGTGCGGAGTTGCCGGCGCGCGCCGCGAAATATTGTCGCAGATTGTCGCGATTGTTTCAGCCGAGCGTGTCGAGCCGGATGGTGACGCCGGGGAGGAGCAGCGCCTCGACGCGGTCGTGCGCTTCATATTCCTCGACATCGGCGTAGCCGTCCGGTCCGGGCGCGCGATGAGTGCGGATCGTCTGGCGAACCGCATCAACGACCCAATATTCCCGAACGCCGTGCGCCGAATAGAGCGGCGCCTTGACGTGCAAATCGTAGCTCAGCGAACTGTCCGCCACTTCGATGACGAGCAGCATGTCCGGCCCGCGCAACTCGCGCATCTTTGCGCCGAGTGGCACGACGACCAGATCGGGTTCGAGAAGCGTATCGTCCGAAAGCGTCAGCGAAGGGGCGGGATAAACGCGAAGCTTGTCGGGCAATTGCTTGACCAGCGCCCAGTTCAGCTTGCCTTCCATGATCGAGTGCCAGTTCGCCTTGGCGGCCGCCATCGGCACGATCTCCCCCTCGATCAGCTCCAGACGCTCGTTCTCCGCGAGCGCGCCCGACGCCGTGAGATCATAGATCTCGTCGACCGTGAGACGCGCTGGCAACAGGCCTCGCCGCATGTTCTGGAACAGCGTCATGCGGCGAGCCTATCACAGCGCCCGAGTTCAGGCCAAATCGGGCGGAGTCGCTTCCTTCTTCAGCCGCGCCGCCAGCTCGTCCAGCCCCAGCACTTCCTGCCGCGCATCCGCGCCGAGCGGGCGGACCGCGACCGTACGTTCCTCCGCCTCGCGCTTGCCGACCACCAGCAGGTACGGGACCTTCGCCAGCGAATGCTCGCGGACCTTGTAGTTGATCTTCTCGTTGCGGAGATCGGTCTCGACACGCAGCCCGAGCACCGACAGCGCCTCGGCGACTTCGCGGGCATAGTCGTCGGCGTCCGAGACGATCGTCGCCACCACCGCCTGCACCGGGGCGAGCCACAGCGGGAACTTGCCCGCGTGGTGCTCGATCAGGATGCCGATGAACCGCTCGAAGGTGCCGAGGATCGCGCGGTGGAGCATCACCGGGCGGTGGCGCTCGCCGTCCTCGCCGATGTAGCTCGCGTCCAATCGCTCGGGCAGCACCTCGTCGGCCTGGATCGTGCCGACCTGCCAGGTCCGGCCGATCGCGTCGGTCAGGTGGAACTCGAGCTTGGGCGCGTAGAAGGCGCCTTCGCCGGGGAGCTCCTCCCAGCCGAATGCCTCGGTATCGCGGCCCGAGGCATGGACCGCGTCGCGCAGCACCTGCTCGGCCTCGTCCCACATCGCTTCGGAGCCGAAGCGCTTCTCGGGGCGCAGCGCGAGCTTGATCGCATATTTCTCGAAGCCGAGATGCTTGTAGACGCTGTCGAGCAAGTCGCAGAAGCTGCGGATCTCGTCGATCAGCTGGTCCTTGCGCACGAAGATATGCGCGTCGTCCTGCGTGAACTGGCGGACGCGCATGATGCCGTGCAGCGCGCCGTGCGGCTCGTTGCGGTGGCAACAGCCGAACTCGGCCATGCGGATCGGCAGGTCGCGGTACGACTTGATGCCCTGGCGGAAGATCAGCACATGCGCCGGGCAGTTCATCGGCTTGAGCGCCATCAGGTCGGCGGCGCCCGAAAGCACGGGCTTCTCGTCGTCGACCGAGGGGATCTCGTCGGGGACGACGAACATGTTCTCGCGATACTTGCCCCAATGGCCGGACTGCTCCCATTGGCGCGCGTCCATCAGCTGCGGGGTCTTGACCTCGCGATAGCCCGCGGCGTCGAGCCGGCGGCGCATATAGGCTTCGAGCTGGCGCCAGAGCAGGAAGCCCTTGGGGTGCCAGAACACCGAGCCCTGCGCTTCGGACTGGAGATGGAACAGGTCCATCTCCTGCCCGATCCGGCGATGGTCGCGCTTGGCGGCTTCCTCGAGCCGGACGAGATGCTCGTCGAGCTGCTTCTTCGAGAGCCAGCCGGTGCCGTAGATGCGGCTGAGCATCGCGTTGTTCTGGTCGCCGCGCCAATAGGCGCCCGAGACGCGCGTGAGCTTGAACGCATCCGCCGCCACCTTGCCGGTCGAGGCGAGGTGCGGGCCGCGGCACATGTCGAGCCACGCGTCCTCGCCCTTGCCGGCGCGATAGACGGTGAGTTCCTCGCCCTCGGGCAGCTCGGCGGCCCATTCGGCCTTGAAGCTTTCGCCCTGCGCCTGCCAGCGCCGGATGAGCTGGTCGCGCGTCCAGACCTCGCGGATCAGCGGCTGGTCGGCGCGGATGATGCGGCGCATCTCCTCCTCGATCGCGGGCAGGTCCTCCTCGGTGAAGGGGCCGTGCTCTGCCGAAGGCGCGAAATCGTAATAGAAGCCGTCGTCGGTCGAGGGGCCGAAGGTGATCTGCGTGCCGGGAAACAGCGACTGCACCGCCTCGGCGAGGATGTGCGCATAGTCATGGCGCGCGAGCTCGAGCGCGTCCTTCTCGTCCTTCGCGGTGATCAGCGCGAGGTGCGCGTCGCCTTCCAGCGGCCGCATGATGTCGCGCACCTCGCCGTCGACGCGCGCGGCGATCGCGGCCTTGGCGAGCCCGGGCCCGATCGCGGCGGCGATGTCCGCCGGGGTGGTCCCCGGGGCTACCTCGCGGACGGAACCGTCGGGCAGCGTTATGCGGAACATCTCGGACACGGGATGGGCTTCCTTCTGAGGAGTTTCGGAGCGCGGCTTATGCCTTCGCAGGCGCGATATAGGCAAGCGCCGCGGAAAGGCGAGATGACGCTTGCGGCGCGAGGGCAATCACCCGTTATTCCGCCAGTCCCTTGAAAGGCGAATCGCATGATCGAGCATCAGGTCGTCCCCATCCTGCCGTGCAACGACCTCGACCGGACCCAGGCCTTCTACGAGCGGATCGGGTTCAGGGTGGTCGGCGGCGATCCCGGCTTCCGGATCATGGCGGACGGCAAGGGCTGGGCGATCAACCTGCGCCAGGCGGAGCCCGGCTGGGTGATCCCCGACCGCAACTCGCACGGACTGTTCCTGCGCACCGACGACGTCGACGGCGTGGCGGCCCTGGTGCACGACATCATCGTCGAGAAAGGCGCGCCGCATGTGAAGCCCTGGGGTACCTATGAGTTCGCGATCGGGGATCCCGACGGCGTGCTGGTGCGGATCGGCAAGCCGGCACGCTGATTGTTCGCGCCGGGCCGCGCGCTATGATGCGGCCAGCTTCAGGAGAATCGCCGATGGTCACGCTCACGCGCCCCGAAGGATCGCCGCCCGAGGACTTCCACGTCACGCGCCGCGTCGCGACGAGCATGTTCTTCGTCGGCTATGCGCTCGCCGCGGTCTCGGCCGAGGCCAGGCCGGTGGTGACCGACGAGGCCGGGCTCACCATCGAGGAAGTGCTGATCCCCAACGGCGCGCCCAAGCCGCTGCCCGCCTATGTCGCGCGGCCGGCGGACAAGGGACGCCACGCCACCATCATCGTCGTGAACGAGATCTTCGGCATCCACGACTATATCAAGGACGTCTGCCGGCGGCTGGCCAAGCTCGGCTATGTCGCGGTGGCGCCCGACTTCTTCTATCGCGCGGGCGTCAACCTGCCCGCGATCACCGACTTCAAGGCGATCATGCCGGTCGTCCAGCAGGCTACTCCTGATCAAGTGGATGGCGACGTGAAGGCCACCTCGGCCTGGGTCAAGGCGCAGCGCTTCGCCAAGCCGGCGATCGGGATCACCGGCTTCTGCTGGGGTGGCGCGGTGGTGTGGCGCTCGGCGATGGTGAACCCCGACATCAAGGCGGGCGTCGCCTGGTATGGCCGGCTCGGCGGGCTGGTAGAGCGGGTCGGCGAGCTGAAGGCACCGGTGCTCGGGCTCTACGGCGGGCAGGACCAGGGCATCCCCGTGACCGACCAGGATGCGATGCGCGCGGCGCTCAAGGCCGCCAACAAGACGGGGTCCGACCTCGTCACCTATGCCGACGCGCAGCACGGCTTCCACGCCGACTATCGTCCGAGCTACAACGAGGCCGACGCCAGGGACGGCTGGGCGCGGATGCTCGCGCACTTCAAGGCGAACGGCGTGATCTGAGCGTGAGCGACAAGCCGACGACGCATCACATCCTCGCCAGCGCGTCGAACCTGCTGGCGATCACGCTGGTGATCATCGCGGGGCTGCACGTCACCGGCCGCGCCGCGCGGACGATCGCCGACGAGATCGCCTGGCTCAGCGCGCTGTGCTTCACGGCGAGCTGCTGGCTGTCCTACCTCTCGATTCGCACCGATCGCGACATGCCAAGGGCCGAGCGCGTCGCCGACGTGGCGTTCATGGGCGGGCTGTCGCTGCTCACCGTCGCGGTGTTCGCGCTGGCGTTCCTGCGGGGGATCTGAAGCATCATTCCCTGTTCAACCCGGAGGACGCCATGATCCGCAGCCTGACCCTCGTCGCCCTCGCCGCCGCCGCCTTCCTTGCCGCCGCGCCGGCGCATGCGGCGAGCGTCGGCTGCATCGGCCGGCTCTACGACCGGCGCATCGCCGCGCTCCAGCAGATCATCGACACGAGAGTGGTCGTGCGCGGGCCGTTCTGAACTCGAGCCGTCACCCCGGCGAAAGCCGGGGCCCAGGGCCGCGAGCGATGTCCTCTCCTACCCTGGGTCCCGGCTTTCGCCGGGATGACGGTTGTGGCTCGAGGAGACGAGCGGTCAAACCACGCCGAACGGCACCAGCCGGTTCAGCTCGACATGGCCGATCTCGGCGCGGCCGAGGTAGGGCACGCCCATGTCGCGGCACCAGTGGACGATCATCTGCTCGGGCGTCTCCGCGAAGGGCGGGTCGTTGTCCTTGATCGCGGTCACCTGGCCCAGCCGCACGCCGGCGATGCCCTTCAGCTGCGTTGCGTTGGCCATCTGGAACAACATCCGATCGATCCGGTACAAGGGCTCGTCGACTTCCTCGACCATCAGCACATGGTCGGTGAGGTCGGGCAGCCAGGGCGTGCCGATCATCGTCGTCAGGATCGCGAGGTTGAAGGCGGCGGCGGGCTTGCCGTCGGCGAGGCTCGGCTCGAAGCCGCGGCGATCCTGGTCGATCAGCCACGCGAGCACCCAGCCCGCCGCTTCGGCCTTGTCGTTGAGCCCCACGCTGCTCGCCATCGCGCCGTGGACCTGCCGCCCGATCCGCCGGGCATAGAGCGCGCCGAGCAGGAACCCCATGTCGGAGAAGCCGACATAGGTCTTGTGGTTCGCCGCGGGCCCGAGCCTGGGCATCACCTCGGCGAGGATGCGGTTCGAGCCATAGCCGCCGCGCGCGAACCAGATCGCGTCGAAGCTCGAATCATTGGCGAACTCGAGGAAGGCGGCGGCGCGGACCTCGTCCGATCCCGCGAAATGCCCGCCGTCGCTCAGATAGCATTGCGGGTGGAAGACGATCTCGTGCGCCGGATAGGTCAGCGCCATGAACGCCGCAAGCCGCAGCGAGCCTTCATGGCTCACAGGCCGCCCCGGTGCGACCACGCCGATCTTCATCCGCTTGCTCCTCCTCGCGTTTCCGCCGATAGCGCGAGCCGATGCAGCACGGCAAATCCTACTTCTTCGTCGGCATCGGCGGTTCGGGCATGATGCCGCTGGCGATGATCCTGGCAGGGCAAGGCGCAACGGTGGCGGGATCGGACCGCAGCCTCGACGCCGGCCGGCTGCCCGCCAAGTTCGACGACCTCCGCGCGAGGGGAGTGGCGCTCTTCCCGCAGGACGGCAGCGGGATCACTTCGGCGGATCAGATCGTCGTCGCCTCCGCCGCGATCGAAGCGACGGTGCCCGACATGGTCGCCGCCGAGCGCGTCGGCGCGGCGCGGATGAGCCGGGCCGAGCTGCTCTCGACCTTGTTCAACGAAGCCGCGCTGTCGATCGGCGTCGCGGGAACCAGCGGCAAGTCGACCGTCACCGGCATGATCGGCTGGATCCTCCACGCGGTCGGGCGCGACCCAACGGTGATGAACGGCGCGGTGATGAAGAACTTCGCTTCGCCGGATGCGCCCTTCGCGAGCGCGCTGGTCGGCTCGGGCGGCGTGTTCGTCAGCGAAGTCGACGAGAGCGACGGCTCGATCGCGCTCTACAACCCCGGCGTCGCGGTGCTCAACAACGTCAGCCTCGACCACAAGTCGATGGAGGAGCTGCGCGAACTGTTCGGCGACTTCCTGACGCGCGCCGAATGGGCGGTGGTCAACGCCGGCGACGCCGAGGCGGCGGCGCTGATCGGATTGAAGGACCGCGACGACGTCTACACCTTCGCGATCGAGGCGGAGGCGGACTACGCCGCCGAGGCGCTGGTCGAGGAACCGTTCGGTATCGCTTTCGACCTGGCGAGCGCCTTCGGGCGGCGGCGGGTGCGGCTGCAGGTGCCGGGGCGGCACAATGTCTCGAACGCGCTGGCGGCGATCGCGGCGGCGGTCGCGGCGGGCGTGCCCGAGGAAGCCGCGGCCCAGGCGATCGAGGGGTTCGTGGGGCTCAAGCGCCGCTTCGAGCTGGTCGGCGAGGGCGGCGGCGTCGCCGTGATCGACGATTTCGGGCATAACCCCGACAAGATCGCCGCGACGCTCGACACGCTCCACGCCTTTCCGGGCCGGCTGCTGCTGTTCTTCCAGCCGCACGGCTATGGCCCGCTCAAGGTGATGCGGCGCGAGCTGGTGGCGATGTTCGCCGAGCGGCTCGCGGCGGAGGACATGCTCGTGCTCCCCGACCCGGCCTATTTCGGCGGCACGACCAGCCGCGAAGTCACCAGCGCCGACATCGTCGCCGACGTGGCGGCGGCGGGTCGCGATGCGCGCCATGTGCCGCTTCGCGCCGATGCGGCCGAGGCGCTGCTCGCCGAAGCGCGCCCGGGCGACCGCATCGTCGTGATGGGCGCGCGCGACGATACGCTGAGCCTGCTGGCCGGCGAGATGGTGGCGAAGCTCCGCGACCGGAGCTGATCCGCTCATCATCCTCCCAGAAAACGTCATCCCGGCGAAAGCCGGGATGACGGCCTGCGTGGAAAGTATCAGCGCCATTCAGGACAGCTTGCTTTGCAAAATAGCAAGTACCATTGACATATCGCACTTCATAACGTAAAGCTCCCTTGACTGATTCGAAAGGGAGCTTGACATGCACCGCACCGCCGCCGCGCAGCGCTACCTGCGCCGCTTCACGCCGATGATGATCGCCTATGTCGTCGTGCTGTTCGCCGCGACCTGGGCGATCGAGGCGTACAAGCCACACGGCGCCGCGCTCGTTGCGCTCTCGGTGCTGCCCGCGCTGCCGATCATCGGCGTGATCGCCGTGATCGGCCTCTACCTTGCCGAGGAGACCGACGAGTTCCTTCGCCAGCGCATCGTCGCCTGCCAGCTCTTCGGCGTCGGCGTGCTGCTCTCGGCCTCGACCGTGCTCGGCTTCCTCCAGATCGGCGGGGTGATCGGCAAGGTCGACGTCTTCTGGGGCTTCCCGCTCTGGTGCGCCGCCTGGGGCCTCGCGCAATGCGCGCTCAGCCTGCGCGACCAGTATCGCGGAGGCGAGGCATGAGGAACCGCCTTCGCGTGCTCCGCGCCGAGCGCGCCTGGAGCCAGCAGGACCTCGCCGAGCGGCTCGAAGTCTCGCGCCAGAGCGTCAACGCGATCGAGACCGGCCGCTACGACCCCTCGCTGCCGCTCGCCTTCAGGATTGCCGACCTGTTCGGCCTCGCCATCGAAGACATCTTCGCCAATCCCGCCAAGGAGCAAGACCAATGATCACACGCATCCTCGCCGCCGCGCTGGCGATGTCGACCTTCCCGCTGATCCTCGCGACCGATCCCGCCCCCGCGACGGCGATCGCAGCGCCCGCGACCGCCACGGTCCAGCTGCCCCATGTCTCGATCATCGCGATGGGCGAGGGCAACAAGGGCACGCCGGTGATCCTGATCCCCGGCCTCGCCAGTCCGCGCGCGGTGTGGGAGCCGAGTGCCGCCGCGCTCGTCGCCTCGGGGCACCGCGTCTACCTCGTCCAGGTCAACGGCTTCGCCGGCGAGGCGGCGGGCGCCAATCTCGAGCCGGGGATCATCGCGGGGATCGTCGCCGATCTCCATGGCTTCGTCGGGTCGAAGAAGCTCGCGGACGTCGCGGTGGTCGGCCATTCGATGGGTGGGCTCGCGGGGCTGGTCTGGGTGAAGACCCATCCCGCCGACATCGCGCGGCTGATGGTGGTCGATGCACTGCCCTATTCGGGCGACATCTTCGTGCCCAATGCCCAGGTCGCGATGATCGAGCCGCGCGCGGCGGCGATGCGCGACCAGATGAAGGCAAGCTACGGCAAGCCCGCCGACAAGGCCGGCGCCGACGCCACCGCCGCCTTCCTCGCGCTCAAGCCCGAGTCGCAGGTCAGGGTCTCGGCCTGGGCGCAGGCGAGCGACCCGCGCGTCTCGGGCCAGGCGATGTACGAGGACCTCACCACCGACCTGCGCCCCGACATGGCGGCGATCGCGACACCGATCACGCTCGTCTATCCCTGGTCGGCGAAGCTGCCCAGGGAGCAGGCCGACGCTTTCTATCGCGCCGAATATGCCAAGGCGCCGCACGTCACCTATGTGCCAATCGGCGATGCGGCGCATTTCGTGATGCTCGACGCGCCCGACGCCTTCGCCGCCGCGCTCGCCGACTTCGTGAAGTGACGAAACGCCCTCCCCGGGGCGAGAGGGAGGGCTCGAGGAAATCATTCGGGCCCGGGCCGTGTCGCCCGGGCCCGCCTGCGGACGAACTCAATAAGTACCCGGGAAGCTCCGGTTGAGGATGCGGCCCTGCGCATCCT
The DNA here is from genome assembly GCF_017745215.1 of Sphingomonas sp. Classification (GTDB taxonomy): domain Bacteria; phylum Pseudomonadota; class Alphaproteobacteria; order Sphingomonadales; family Sphingomonadaceae; genus Sphingomonas. The sequence continues at coordinate 5,134 of NZ_JAGHZV010000027.1, read as the reverse complement.
CGTCGCGGTTCCAGCCCATCGCGCCCGAGCGCTCCTCGTCGCGCCAGTGGTTGCGTGCCTCCTCGGCGGTCTTGGCGAGCGTCACCTTGTCGTCGACGCTGCGAATCCAGCGCGAGGGGATCGAATGATGATGGCCGCCCGCATCGGCGTCCCCCTTGGTGAGGATGATCCGGTCGCCGCGGATCTTGTCGACGGTGCCGACATGCTCGCCGTCCGAGCCGACCACGTCCATATGCTCGTTGACGCGCGACAGGCTGTCACGCTGGCCCTGGCGCTCGGTGCGCCAGCTGCTGAACTCATTGTGGAAGCGCTGGGCGTGCTCGCGGCGATATTCGTCATAGTCGCGGTCGAGCTCGGCGATACGGCCGGCGCGCCACTCGCGGTAGTGGCCGTCCTGTTCGCGCTGGCGGCGGGCGTCCATCTCGCGGCGATGCGCGGCTTCCTCGTCGCCGAACCAGGAGCGGACCTCGTCGCCGGCGCGATCGAGGAAGTCGCGGTCCTGGCGATAGTCGCCGCGGGCGTCGCGGCCATGGTCGCGGGTACCGTAGTCGCGAGCGCCGTAATCGCGTTCACCGCGCCAGTCGTTGTGGCGGCCCTGGTCCCATTGGCTGCTGGCATAGTCGCGGCCGTAGCTCCGCTCGCGGTAGCGGCCTTCGTTGGGCAACATGCCGGCGGCGGCATAGTCGCGGGCGCTCGACTGCGCGGGGATCGTATCGGAGTCATCGAATCCGCTGCGAGGCGTGCGGTCCTGCAGATAGTCGTGCTGCGTGCCGCTGCGGATGTAACGGTCGTTCATGGGGCATCCCTCCGGGGCTTGGGTTTTCTCAGACGCGCCGAACGGTGTCGCGCGGCGCGGCCACGGGGGATTCAAGGAACGAGGGTGCGGTCGGTTCCGGAAAACGTCTGTGTTTCGAGGCATTTTGCGACGGGCGGAGCCAGAGTGGAGGAAAGCTGCTCAGGGGTGTTGCATCGCCCCGCAGATGCCGCTAGGGAGCCCGCCTCGCCCGGCTTCGGGCGACGACGGGGCGGGGCTGTAGCTCAGATGGGAGAGCGCTGCAATCGCACTGCAGAGGTCAGGGGTTCGATTCCCCTCAGCTCCACCACCCCGAAACTCTCTCCGGATCCAGACCTTCTCCGGCGCTGCCGGACCCTCCCCTGATCGCGCGCCGCCGGTTCACGCATCGCGTTGGCGTTGCGGGCGGGTTCGAGCGTGAAGGTGTGTCGCGCGTCACTTGACGCGTGACGCGATTCGACCTATCTTCGCGCCGTGGAAATCGAGAGCATCCGGCACAAGGCGCTCCGCAATTTCGCCGAGACCGGCAAGACCAAGGGATTGCCCGGCAACCTCGTCGATCGGCTGCGCAACATGCTGGCCTATCTCGTGGCGATCGAGCACCCGGACGAACTCTACCTGCCGCCAAACTTCGGCGCCCACGAGTTGACCGGGGATCGCGCCGGGACCTGGTCGCTTACGGTGACCAAGAACTGGCGGATGACGTTTCGGATCAACGATGTCCTTGCGACCGAGGACATGGACCTGGAGGATTATCACTGATGGCGATCAAGCTTCACGGCTCGCTGGCGGTTCATCCGGGCGAGTGGCTCAGGACCGAGGTCGTTGCTCCCGCCGGCATCAACGTGAAGGATCTCGCGACGCATTTCGGCGTGTCGCGCCAGGCGCTCAGCACGCTGCTGAACGGCAACGCCGGCCTGTCCGCCGAGATGGCGATCCGGTTCGAAAAGGCGTTCGGCGTGAAGGCGGATACGCTGATGCGGATGCAGACCAGCCATGACCTCGCCCAGGCCCGGCTTCACGAAGCCGAGCTCAAGGTTCAGCCGTTGGTGAAGGCGGCCTGAGCCGCGATCAGTTCGCGATCAGCCGCCAGCCGGCGAACAGCAGCACTGCCGCGAGCACCGGCGACAGCACCTTGTCCGACGAACGCGAGGCAAGCAACGAGCCGATGATGATCCCCGGGATCGAGCCGACCAGCAGGTTGAGCAGCAACTCGCCGTTGACGTTGCCGATCCAGAGGTGGCCGAGCCCTGCCACCAGCGTCAGCGGCACGGCGTGGATGATGTCGGTCGCCACCAGCCGCTGCATCTTCATCCGCAGCGGATAGAGCGCGAGCAGCATCGTCGCGCCCAGCGCGCCCGCGCCGACGGAGGTCAGCGTCACCATCGCACCGAGGATCGCGCCCGCGAGCACGGTGAGGATCGGCTGCCACTTCAGGAAGCTGTCGCTGCTCGATTCCTCCGTGCGCGCCTGCATCGCCATCTTGTGGAACTGGCCGCGGAACAGCGTCGCCACCGCGGTCAGCCCCAGCACCACGCCGAGCAGCGTCATGATCGTGCCGCTCTTGATCTGGTGCGTGTCGGTCTGCGACAGGAAATAGAGCGTGATCAGCGCGGCGGGCAGGCTGCCGATGCAGAGGCGGCGGATGATCTGGTAGTCTGGTCCGCCATCCTTGCCGCCGGCGCGGTGGTGGACGAAGCCGCCCACCGTCTTGGTGATCGCGGCGAACCACAGGTCGGTGCCCACCGCGGTGGTGGGGGCGACGCCGAACATCAGGATCAGGATCGGCGCCATCAGCGATCCGCCGCCGACGCCGGTCAATCCCACCATCAGGCCGACGACGAGGCCGGCGATTGCGTGCATCCAGTCCAAGCTTTGCCCCCTCTAAGCCCGCTCAGCCCGCGGCGGCTGCGACTTCGGCCACCAGCTCGAGCACCCGGGGTGCCAGCTCGCGGCTGCAGATCAGCAGGTCCGGCATGTACGGATTTTCGCAATTGTAGACGAGCGGCGATCCGTCGACGCGGCTGACGTGCAGCCCTGCCGCCGCGGCGACCGCGACCGGCGCGCAGCTGTCCCACTCATATTGGCCGCCGGTGTGGAGATAGATGTCGGCCTCGCCGCGCACCACCGCCATCGCCTTGGCGCCCGCCGAGCCCATCGGCAGCAACTCGGCGCCGAGCTTCTCCGCGACCGCGACGGCTTCGGCGGCGGGCCGGGTACGGCTCACCAGCATCCGGAGCGGCGCGTGCGCGGGCTGGAGCGGCGGTGGCGAATCGCTGCCGAGCGTCAGCTCGAGCGAGGGCAAAGCGACGGCGCCGATCACCGGCTCGCAGCCGATCGTCAGCGCGACATGCACCGCCCAGTCGGTCCGGCCTTCGGAATATTCGCGCGTGCCGTCGAGCGGATCGACGATCCACACGCGCGCCTGCTGGCAGCGCGCCTTGTCGTCGGCGCTTTCCTCGGAGAGCACGAAATCCTCGGGCCGCTCCTTGGCGAGCGCCTCGAGGATCATCGCATTGGCCACGCGGTCGCCGGCATTGCCGAGCGCCTTGCCCTCGAACATTCCGGTGTCGCGCAGGGTCAGCAGCAGCTTGCCGGCGGCATCGGCGATCTGCCGCGCGAGGGCAGCATCATCAACGCCGCTCATGCGCCGAGCACCGTGCGGACGATCAGGTCGGCGGCGTCCTCGGGCGCCATGGCGGTGGTGTCGATCACGATCTCGGGCTTCTCCGGTTCCTCATAGGGACTGTCGATGCCGGTAAAGTTCTTGAGCTGGCCGGCGCGCGCCTTCTTGTAGAGCCCCTTCACGTCGCGCGCCTCGGCGACCGCGAGCGGCGTCCTGATGAAGACTTCGACGAAATCGCCCTCGGGCATCATCGCGCGCACCATCTCGCGCTCGGCGCGGAAGGGCGAGATGAACGCCGTCAGCACGATCAGCCCTGCGTCGGTCATCAGCTTGGCCACTTCGCCGACGCGGCGGATGTTCTCGATCCGGTCGGCGTCGGTGAAGCCCAGGTCCTTGTTGAGCCCGTGGCGGATGTTGTCGCCGTCGAGCAGGAAGCTGTGCTTGCCGAGCGCGTGGAGCTTCTTCTCGACGAGGTTGGCGACGGTCGACTTGCCCGAGCCCGAAAGGCCGGTGAACCAGAGCAGCTTGGGCGCCTGGTTCTTCTGCGCGGCATGCGCTTCGCGGCTGATCTCGATCGCCTGCCAGTGGACGTTCTGGCTGCGGCGCAGCGCGAAGTTGAGCATCCCCGCGGCGACGGTGGCGTTGGTGATCTTGTCGATCAGGATGAAGCCGCCGAGGTCGCGGTTCACGCTGCCTTCGGCGCCGGCATAGGGCTCGAAGGCGATGCCGCGGTCGGTATAGACCTCCGCAATGCCGATGTCGTTGAGGCCCAGCGTCTTCACCGACAGCTCGGCCATCGTGTTGACGTCGACCGCGTGCTTGGGCTGCTGGATCGTCGCACTCACCGTGCGTGTGCCGAGCTTGAGCCAATAGGCGCGGCCGGCGAGCATCTCGGCCTGGTCCATCCACACGATGGTGGCTTCGAACTGGTCGGCGACCTGCGGTGGCGCGTCGGCGGCGGCGATCACGTCGCCGCGCGAGCAATCGACTTCGTCGGCGAGCGTCAGCGTGATCGACTGGCCGGCACCGGCGCTGTCGAGGTCGCCGTCGAAGGTGACGATCCGCGCGACGGTCGACGTCCGGCCCGAGGGCAGGATGCGCACCGCGTCGCCCGGCTTGATCACGCCACCGGCGATCGTGCCCGAGAAGCCGCGGAAGTCGAGGTTGGGGCGGTTCACCCACTGGACCGGCATCGCGAAGGGCTTGGCGCGGTCGGCGTCGACATCGACTTCGACCGTCTCGAGCAGCCCGAGCAGCGTCGGCCCCGTATACCAGGGCGTGTTCTCGGAGCGCGAGGCGATGTTGTCGCCGCCGAGGCCCGAGATCGGGATCGGGGTGAAATGGGTGATGCCGATCGAGGCCGCAAAGTTGCGATAGTCGTCCACGATCGCATCGAACCTGGCCTGGTCGTAGCCGACCAGGTCCATCTTGTTCACTGCGAGCACGATGTGGCGGATGCCAATCAGGTGCGCGAGATAGCTGTGCCGCCGCGTCTGGGTGAGCACGCCCTTGCGGCCGTCGATCAGGATCACCGCGAGGTCGGCGGTCGAGGCGCCGGTGACCATGTTGCGGGTATACTGCTCGTGGCCGGGCGTGTCGGCGACGATGAACTTGCGTTTCTCGGTCGCGAAGAAGCGATAGGCGACGTCGATCGTGATGCCCTGCTCGCGCTCGGCGGCGAGGCCGTCGACGAGCAGCGCGAAGTCGATGTTCTG
>NZ_JAGHZV010000026.1 GCF_017745215.1 Sphingomonas sp. | reverse complement strand
TCCGAGCCCGACGTCAGCTATACCTACGATCTCGTGGGCAACCTTACCGGAGCGAGCCAGACGGGCAATGCGCTGACGTTCGGCTATGACGCGCTGGGCCGCAACACGAGCCAGGGCGGCCCGCAGGGCACGATGAGCTATCAGTATGACGCGGCCGGGCGACGCACGCGGCTGACCTGGCCGGACAGCTTCTACGTGACCTACGACTATCAGGTGACCGGCGAGGTCACGACGATCAAGGAAAGCGGCAGCACGACGCTCGCGACCTATGCCTATGACGACCTTGGCCGCCGGACGAGCTTGACGCGGGGCAACGGCAATGTGACGAGCTATGGCTTCGACAATGTTTCGCGGCTGGCCTCGATCGGGCTGAACCTCGACGGCGCCACGACCACCAACGACGTGACGACGAGCTTCATCTACTCGCCCGCCAGCCAGATTGCCGGACAGACGCGGACCAACGACCTTTACGCCTGGGGCGGGCACTTCAACGTCAATCGTGGCTATACGTCCAACGGGCTCAACCAGTTGACCGCGGCGGGCGGGACGAGCCTCGACTATGACGCGCGGGGCAACCTGACCTCTTCGGGCTCGGACAGCTTCGGCTACTCCTCGGAGAACCTCCTGACGAGCGCGACGGTGGCGAGCGTGAGCACCACGCTCAGCTACGATCCGGCGCTGCGGCTGTACCAGACGGCGGCGGGGACCACGACACGCTTCCAGTACGACGGCGCCGATCTGATCGCCGAGTACAACAGCTCGAACGAGCTCCAGAAGCGCTACGTCCACGGCTCAGGCGTCGATGAGACGCTGGTGGAGTATGACAGCAGCGGCAACCGCACCTATCTGCTCGCGGACGCGTGGCTCGATCGTAGCACGGGCGGATAACTCCGGCGCCAAGACGGCGATCAACAGCTATGATGAATATGGTATCCCGGCGAGTGGCAACGCCGGGCGATTCCAATATACCGGGCAGACTTGGCTGCCCGAGATCGGCATGTCCTACTACAAGGCGCGCATGTACTCGCCAGCACTGGGACGCTTCATGCAGACCGACCCCATCGGCTACGGCGACGGGATGAACGTGCAAGCATATGCTCGGAACGACCCAATCGGGAAACTCGATTCGAGCGGCTTGTCAGGTGACGATATCGTGGTCTGCGGAGGCTGCGGTAGCGTGACAGGCCATAGTAATATCGTTAATTTCTTCAATAGCTTCCGTCCTAATATTTCAATGCAGTCCGTTGTAGATTCAGATTCAGATTCAGATTCAGATATATTCAATTACGATATTGTAGTCGAAGCGACCAAACCCAAACCATCGGTTACGCAAGCGGGGTTGAAACCACCAAATGGCACGGGAAATGTTCCGGATTGTCAAAAAGCGCTAGGTGAGCAGGGCGGCATTCTCGTTCTCTTTGTCGACGGTTCTGTCGTAGCGGGTTATGGAGGCAGTGGTGCAGTGGGTGTCTTTTTAAATCTTTCGACGGGGACTCAGGGATTTTTCGCTTCGGGTGGTTGGGGTTCGGGCCTAGAGGCGGGAGTTAGTATCAAGGCAGGGTATTATAAGAATATTGGATCTCTGTTCGGCTTCAATGCGAATATAAGCGTGTCCATTGGAGAGTGGTCCGGAAATATAAACTTTAATAGTGATGGAAAATTGGTGGGGGCGAGCGCCGGCCCCGGCGTGAAGTTAGGCTTGAAGAAGTGGCCAATTAAATCGCCGAAAGCCGGCAGCTCTGCTGGCACTTCAAACACCATTATATTTGGATGTGTCCTTGGTAGCTATTGAGAGAAAAGACTAAAAATATGAAATATGGCTCCCTCACATTGATCGCATTTATATTTTTAGTATGGACGTATTTATTATTACACAAAGAGGATCAATCAAATTTTAAATATTTTGTTGGCTGTTATCGCGGACCGAAAACTTTAAAAAATCCATACATTGAGATAAAATCGGACAAAATATTGAAATTTGATTCAAATGAAACGTCGGTATCATTCATGTCCGACAATATAAGCTGGGCGCTTTCCCCAGGGCATAGATTAGTTATATCGGATAATAGGCTATTTCTATCATCGCGCGGAAGTATTTTACTGATTAGAGCTGAAAAAAATCCGAAATTAGATCATATATCGATATTCGATGAAGAATATCATCCTATAAAATTTGAAAAAATTAAATGTTATAAGTGATATATATTTCGATTATTCCATACCTCGAAGGACAGAAATTACGCAGACTTTATATCAAATTACCTTACAATCGACCTGCGGCACTTCGCTACAATATTCAGCTGGCGCGCATCGTCCGCGCCGAATGGGCTGCGACGTAGCAATTTGGAACAGCCTGCGCTGCACCTTGGCGCAGACTGGAAGGACTTCCTTCGGGCGAATGCTTCGCGTGGGCCTTCCTTTCCACCCTCCTCGTATCTAGTGCTTGTCCATGCCCAGCAATGCCGCAATCCCCGCCGCAGCATACTGGATGGAGGCCACACTTCTCGGCACCATCGCGACCACGCTCGCGGTTGTGTGCGTTGCTGCGGTAGGGCTCGGGATGCTCAATGGTCGCCTTGACATCCGCCGAGGCGTCACCGTGATTGCAGGTTGCTTCGTGCTGTTCGGATCGACATCGATTGCCGCGGGACTGCGCAGCCTGACCGACCCAAGCGACGGCGTCCTTGAACTCGCGGCAACTCCGCCGCCCATCCCATCGTCACCCGAGCTTCCGCCCCCACCGTCCCAGGCGCGCGATCCCTACGCTGGCGCAGCCTTGCACTTCTGAGGGTTCATCCTCGCGTGACATCGGCCGCGGAACCGGAAGTCGCGATGTGCCTCGGCGACCCCCGCCGATACCACGATCAACAAAAGCAGGGCACAGCGCGAGCGAGCCTCGGCGGCTCAGGCAAGGCGCCCCAACAGGTTTCGTACTGAAGATGGATGCCATCTGCCGCCGCGAGCGGTCACGATACCACGTTCGTTCAACGCCCGGGCGATTGCGTGCAACGATGTCGACCCGCTCGCGCACACATCCGCGATGATCGGGGCATAGTCGGCCGCGCGACAGTTTGCGCCATCCCGCACCGCTGCCGTGGCCGCGCGATTGCCCTTGGCGGCCCGCAGCAACGCCTCGGCTCCATTCGGGTTACCCAGCTTGACGCCCCTCGCCTTCGCCACTGCCAGCGCGTCACGAGTGCGGATCGCGATGGCTTTCCGCCCTGCCAGGGCAACGGCGGCCATGATGTGCACCGTCAGTTCGTTCGCTTCGGGCATGTCGGCGGCGAGGAAACGCGACCCGCTTTCCTGCAGAGTCGCGAGGAATGCCATGTTCCGCGAAAGGCGATCCAGCTTGGCCACGACCAGCACGGCGCCGGTGACCTTAGCGAGGTGCATCGCAGATGCCAGCTGCGGCCGGTCGTTGCACCCGCCGCTCTCGACTTCGGTGAATTCGGCGGTAATCGCCCAACCCCGCGAGCGACAGAGCGACGCCACCGCCTCCCGCTGCGCTTCCTAGCCGAGCCCGGAGCGCGCCTGATTTTCGGTTGAAACACGGTAATAGGCAACAACCCGACACATCGAACCATCTCCATACAAATCCACGCAACGGTCGTTAGGCGAATTTGTACGGCAGTGGAATCCTGGCGCAGGTCCGTTTGTCGCTGGGATGACTCGGTCGGACTCAAAGTCGTGATGCGGTGAACTCAAAGCAGTTGCCAGGCGCATCCTTCGTGGAACGACCACCCCCACGGGGGGACAGCCGCCGCGATCCGGAGCGGCATATCACTTCGGATTTTTGCAGCTAAAAACGACGGGACTCTGCCCGCTGTTCTCAAGCGGGGACCAGCCGTCGAGCCTCGCTCTCCAAGAGTCCTGACTAAAGAGTCCTGACTATTTCTTCCGACGCGCGAGGATCACCCCTCCGCCGAGCAGGTCGCTTATGGGGACCAGTATGCCCTAAGGTCCCCCCAGAGGTGGTCCAGAGCGCACACCGATCTCTACCCCCCAGCTGGAGGAGAGTGGCCAATCGTGCACAGGATCACGACAGCGAGGAGCGGACCAATTGCTCCGCCTCGGAGGATGACCAGCCACTAAGGACGGGATCGGCGGCGATGCCAGTCCGCTCCAAGAGCCGGCGCCGGTAGACCTCGTACATGAGCCGCCCTAGTCGGACCTCTGCCGAGCGAGGAACGATGAAGCTATCGTGCACCGGGAGGCAAGGGATGCCTTCGACGGTTAGCGCTTCGATCACACCGTCTGCGATTTCGCTGTCGATGAATTGCAGTTCCATGCCTCGCCCGGTCCGCAGCCACGGCCTGATGGCCGCGAACGCAGCCTCAACCTCGCCCACAAAGGCCGGGAACGCGTCTTTCGCGAACAAGCCCTTCATCGATTCGCTGGCCCGAATGGGCACGCCGGGCGCGGCGTTGAGGAGCTTGGCGAAGACGGTCTTCACGGCCTCGCGATATATCGCCGGGTCATGGCCCGGCAGGCTATAGGGGTCGTCTGCAGGCGCCAGCGGGTGTCCCTCTAGATGAAAGGCTAGGCGCGGTTGATATGCCCGGAAGTCCAGCTCCACGGTGTCCTCGCCGTCGATAAGGATTCGCGCACGGTCGATTGAGGGTAGCCCCTGCCACCAACCGCCATAGAACCGCCCGCCATGATCCCAGCGGCCGTTGCTGAACACGCGGTGCAGGTGCCCCTTGTCGATTGTCAGCCTCGCGGGACGCTCACCATCAAACGAGTAGGTATGGTGGGCCCGCAACCGGTTTGCGTCGGTCACTCTCCGAGCCATTGCCTGCGTCATCGGCGTCTCGGAGAACGGAAGATAGCGCTTGCCCGCGCCGCGCTGGATCGGGGCGCGCAAACGAATCGGTCGCCCTGCGATAGCGTTGCCCGCCGCGATGCTGTCGGAGGTGACGCCGAAGACGTCCTCCATCAACGCAACCAATAACGGCTCGGCGCGCGTCCGCGAGCGATAGCCAGTACCGACGTCGGCACCGCCGAAGGGATTCGCGCGGCGGCTATAGGAGCCCGGTCGGGTCGACGCGTAGCCAGCGGATTCGAGAAAGGCGACTACCTGCGTCACTGCGGTCAACGAGGTACGGTTATATTCACCGCTCTGCCCATAGTCGGCCTTGCGGCGCGAATAGGACAGGAAGCGCGCCGGGTCTTCCTTCGCGCAGGCATAGAGATCGAGCGCCACGGCAGACATCGTCGCACGCAGCCGCTCACCGTCCGCCGGCCTACGAGCGCGTGCCCGAGCTTCGCTGTCCTCCATCTGCCACAGGAGATGACCTACGGCTGCTTGGGCCGCATCGTCGGCGGGCACCAGTGTCCAGTCGAGCGGCCGACTGTTCTCCAGATGTGGACGATGCGGAACTCCCTCGGGTGCCGCGGGGGCTTCGGGCACTTCAGCGGGCATAGAGATGCGAAAGGTCCAACCGGGGATAATCGATCTTCGCTGCGGACGCGGCGAGCTGGCGGATGGAAATCCCGCTGCCGTAGACCCGGCCCGATCCGACCTCAGCGCGTCTTGCAAGCGCCCGCCGCGTGCGATCCGGTAGTTCCGCACGTGCCAGCGCGTCCTCGTAGCAATGGCGGAACGAATGCATCCCGAGCTTTCGGCCCTCAAGGCCCATTGCCTTGACCCGATCACGGAACTCGCGGGCGAGCTTCGCGCCAACCTGGCCGCGCCCGTTCACGACCCCTTCGGGGAACAGCAACATCTCTCCCGCAGACCTTCTGGTCTCGACGAAGGTGAGGAAGCCCAATCGAGCCAGCTCTGGGTGGAGTGGCAGGGTTGCTCGCGCTTCCTTCGTCTTCAGACGCTTCTCGCCGTACGCTCGGATGTGGAGCACTGGAGTATCTGCATCGCTTCCGACATCCTCAACCCGAAGACCCACAGCCTCCCCGTTCCGAAGGCCGTGGAAAAGGCAAAGCAGCGGTACCCAATAGTCCCCGAGCCTACCGAGGTCCGCGCTCCAAGGGCGATCCCACGGCGACGCCGAGAACAGGGTCTGGAGCTGTTCACCGCTGAACGGGTCACGGCGCTCGGCATCGTCGACCGGGTCGAACACCGACAGGCTTCCGAAGGGGCTGGAAGGAATCCATTGTTCCCGCACAGCCCAATTGAAGATGGCCGCGATGTGGATCAGGTAGCCGTCGTTGATGGTCTTCGGCTGGATTATGGGCAGGTTGAGCATTTTGCCCTTCTCTACCGCTTGGAGAACGGTCAAGCCCTTCAGCTCCTTCCGCTTGCCGAGATTGGTGGGCAGGCTCTCCAGCAACGTCACAACACCCCTCGCTTCCTCGCGGGAGATGCTTGCCACCGCCCGTCCAGGGAACACATCACGAAGCAGGCGGAACACAGGCACGGCAGCCTTCTTACTCGACCCGCTCCAACCCGGCGCCTTCTCCTTCTCGTAGGCTTCCAGCAGAGCCTCCAAGGTCTTCCCCGGCTCCTCGCGGGCGGCCTCCGGGAGGTCGCGCATGGCGGTGTCGCGGGGGGAATATTCGACGCCTTCGAGGTGCGCGACCGCAGCCTCGTGCAGTTCCACGAAGGCCCGCATCAGCATTCGCCTGAGATAGTCGGCGGAGGGCCCTTCATCGGCCAGCTCAATCCCGGCCTGTCGCGCCATCGTTCGCGCCAGCGGATACACCGGCGTGTAGTCGTTGCGCCCGAGAGAGGCGCGCGCGGTCGCTAAGCGTTCCCGCGTCGTGCTCAGCAACTCGCGATGCTCCAGCATCTCCACCTGTCGGCGGACGACGAACGCAGGCAGCGTGTTGCGGTAGAACTCCGCTGCCATGCGATGTGCCTCGGCCTCGCTCAGCTCGCTCCGAGGTGCCGCGGAGACGCCATCGCGGGCCTCGCGGACACGCCGCTCGTATTCAGCGGCGATCAGCGGCAAGCGCTCCTGGGCCTGCTTGCGATCCTCCTCGCCTGTCGAGGCGTTGAACTCGCCCTTGAGAATCGCGGCGACGTCGCTTGGCCAGCGCTTGCGGACTTGCCACTTGGCGGAGCCCTTCCGCCGGGACAGTTTGAACACCTCAGCCACGCCCTTCGTGTAGCGGTTTTGTGTAGCAACGAAAGGCGAAAAGGTGAGGATTTTCAGCGATTTCAGCCCTTTGGATCGGGCTGGTGGACAGGGCTAGATTCGAACTAGCGTACGCTTGCGCGGGCAGATTTACAGTCTGCTGCCTTTAACCACTCGGCCACCTGTCCTTGGAGCCGCTTGCCAGCGAGCGCGTGCCAATGCCGAAGCGAGGCCCCCCTGTCAACGCCTTGCGCGCACGGATCGCGAGGCATAGCGTCACCCGCCTGATGATCCTCCCGAAGACCCTCGCCTGATGGCACGCCGCGCCCATCGACCCAGCCAGGCGCCCGCGTCGCGCCCCCGCTTCTACGGGCGGCACGCCGTCCTCGCTGCGCTCGCCAACCCCGAGCGGACGGTGCGCAAGATCTGGGGCACGCGCGAAGTCCTGTCGGCGCTCGACCTGCCGCCGGTGGTGCCGATCACCTATGCCGAAGCGGGCGACCTTGCGCGCCTCGTGCCGCCCGACGCGCCGCACCAGGGGATCGTCGCCGAAGTCGATCCGCTCGACGACATCTGGCTCGGCGACCTGCTCGAGGCGGGCGCCAACGACCGCCGCCCGCTGCTGCTGCTCGACCAGGTGACGGACCCGCACAATGTCGGCGCGATCCTGCGCTCGGCGGCGGCGTTCGACGCCCTGGGCATCATCACCCAGGACCGGCACGCGCCGCCCGAATCGGGCAGCCTCGCGCGATCGGCCTCGGGCGCGCTCGAAGTCGTGCCCTGGGTGCGCGTGGTGAACCTGAGCCGCGCGCTCGACGAGATCGCCGAGGCGGGCTTCTGGCGCGTGGGGCTCACCGGCCACGCCCGGGGCACGCTCGGCGAGGTGATGGGCGAGGCGCGGATCGCGCTGGTGCTCGGCGCCGAGGGCGAAGGCATGCGCCACAACACCGAGGCGCATTGCGACGAGCTTGCGCGCCTGCCGATCGGGCCTAAGGTGGAGAGCCTCAACGTGTCGAACGCCGCGGCGATCGCGCTCTATGCGGTCACCACGCGCGGCTGAGGCGCTGCAGGGGAGGATCGTACGATGAATCGCTGGGTCAAGCCGTTGGCCGCGGTGTTGCTGCTGCCGCTGGTGCTCACCGCCTGCCTGTTCCTGCCGGGCAAGTTCGAGTCGACGCTGACGATCCACGCCGACCGCAGCTTCACCTTCGCCTACAAGGGCGAAGTCGTCGCCGCCGACCTCGAGGGCGCGATGGGCAAGACGCTCTCGGGCATGGGCGAGTCCAAGGACGGCGGCAGCGAGGAGTCGAACGAGCCCGAGGAGAAGCCCGACCCCAAGAAGGCGGCCGAGGAGAAGGCCAAGAAGGAAGCCGAATATCGCGAGGTCGCGGTGCAGCTCGCCAAGGAAGCCGGCTATCGCAGCGTCGAATATCGCGGCGAGGGGCTGTTCTACGTCGATTACGAGATCTCGGGCGTGCTCACGCACAACTTCGTCTATCCGTTCGACATGGACACGCAGATGATCTTCCCCTGGCTGGCGATCGAGCTGAGGGGCAAGGACGTGGTGCGGGTGAAGGCGCCGGGCTTCGCCAAGCAGGACAATTCGGTGAACGGCATGCCGATGGCCTCGGGCGAGGACAAGCTCGACGGGACCTTCACGCTGGTGACCGACGCCGAGGTGGTGAGCCAGAACGAGGAGAGCGGCGGCACCGCGGCGGGCGGCATGCGGACGTTCAAGTGGCGCGTGAACGCACGGACCGACGATCCGCCGATGGCCGTGCTGAAGGTGAAGGGGCTCTGACCCCACGGCCATCATCCCGGCGAAAGCCGGGATGACGGTTAGGTTTAATCCTCCGCCGCGATCCGCACGCGCATCCCGTCGAGCGCATCGCTGAACGGAATCTGGCACGAGAGCCGCGAGCGGTCGTCGCGGTCCGAGGCGCAGTCGAGCAGGTCGTTCTCGTCCTCGCTCATCGCCGGGAGTTTGGCCGCAAATTCCGGATCGACATGGACATGGCACGTCGCGCAACTGCAGCAACCGCCGCACAGCGCGAGCAGCTCGTCGAAGCCGTTCTCGCGGATCACTTCCATCACGCTGAGACCCGCCTCGCCCATGACCTCGCGCTCTTCCCCGTTCCTGGTCACGACGATAAGCTTGGGCATGATGATCTCCTTCAGTCGCGGTTCCCATGCCGCCCTTCCAGCGCGCGCGCAAGCATCGGCCGGAACGCCATGGGCCAAGCTCCCGTGGGCCTGAGCGCGGGGCAACTCAAGGCATCGCTCGATGCGCTCGCCGCGGTCGAGCCCGCCTTCGCCCGGGCGATCGCGCGCGCCGGCTATCCCGAGCCGCGGATCCGCGAGCGCGGCTATGAGACGCTGCTGCGCACGATCGTCGGCCAGCAGGTGAGCGTCGCCGCGGCGCAGTCGATCTGGAACAAGCTCGCCGCCGCGCTTGGCGACCTGACCGATCCGAACACCGTCGCCCGCGCGAGCGACGAGGAACTGCGCGCCGCAGGGCTCAGCCGGCAGAAGTCGGGCTATGCGCGCAGCCTCGCCGACGAAGTGACGAGCGGCCGGCTCGACCTGATGCACCTGCCGGAGGACGACGAGGAAGCGATCGCCGCGCTCACGCGGATCAAGGGCATCGGCCGCTGGTCGGCGGAGATCTACCTGCTCTTCGCCGAGGGCCGCGAGGACATCTGGCCCGCCGGCGACCTCGCGGTGCAGATCGAGATCGGCCGCCTCCTCGGCCATGCCGAACGCCCCTCGGAGAAGCTCACCCGCGAGCTCGCCGAGGCCTGGCGCCCCCACCGCGGCGCCGCCGCGATCCTGGCGTGGCATCACTACAAGGTGGACATGGAGGTGATCTGAACCCCCGAGCCCCTTCAGGCAAGGGGCTCAGGGGTTCAGCGCCTCCAGCCCCATCGCGATCGCGCCCATCGGGCCGGCCATCGCACCCAGCCCCGGCGGGCCGAGCCGCGTGTCGAGCCCGGCGGTCCAGGCGTCGAGCGAGCCGTAGCCGCCGATGCTCTTCGCCAGCCGGGCACGGACGCGCGGAAAGAGATAGGGCCGCGTCTCGACAACGCCGCCGCCGATCGCGATCCGCTGCGGCGCGAGCGTCACCACCAAGTTGTGGAGCATGCCGCACAGGTCGTGGACGAACAGGTCCCACTCCGGTCCCTCGTCGGGCAGGTCCTTGCCCGGCCGGCCGAAGCGATGCGCAAGCGCCGGCCCCGAGATCAGCCCCTCGACGCAATCGCCGTGGAAGCGGCACCAGCCCTCGAACCCGTCGCCCGCCATCCGCGGCACGCGCATGTGCCCCGCCTCGGCATGGGTAAACCCCTGCACGGCAACGCCGCCGCTGACCACGCCGACACCCACGCCCGTGCCGATGGTAATGTAGCAGTGCGAGGACAGCCCCTGCGCGGCGCCCCAGCGCGCCTCGGCGAGCGCGGCGCCGTTGACGTCGGTCTGGATCGCGATCGGCTTGCGGTAGCGCGCGGCGAGGCGCCGGTAGAGGTCGGTGCCGGTCCAGCCGGGCTTGGTCGTCGCGGTGATCGAGCCGAAGTCGGCGCGCGTGCGGTCCAGCTCGAGCGGGCCGAAGCTCGCGATCCCGATCGCGTCGAAATCCCAGCGGTCGAGCGCCGCTTCGATCGCCGCAAGCGTCTCGTCCGGCTGGGTGGTGGGAATCGTCTCGCGCGCCGCGACCGACTCCGGCCCGCCGCCCAGAAGCGCGACGCACTTCGTCCCGCCCAGCTCCAATCCCGCGATCACCGGCCCCTGTCCCATGACGGAGCGCTAGCGCAGGCCCGCGGCGAGGGAAAGTACTGAGGCTGCACCAAGATTTCGCTAGGTCGAATCCGGATTCGCATGCATAAAGGTCATGTTGCAGTCACAATCATCGATTGGGAGCGGCAAAGGGTCATGAGTCGTTCGAAGAATTCTCCTGCCCGGGAAAGCAGTGAGATTTTAACTCCATTTTGGATAAATTCGACCGGCCTGAACTTGCTGCACTGCAATACGCCAAACAGCGTGCGGTCGACGGGGCGTTGTCCGCACGAATCAAGGCCGGTGCAGGGAATGGGCGGTGCCACGGTCTTCCAGTTCACCCGCGAGAGCGGCGCATTGGAGGGTCCGAGTAATGCAGCAGAATGTTCACTTGGTCGAAGACGACGATCTTGTGCGCAAATCCACGAGCTTCCTGCTCAGCAACTCAGGGTATAGAGTCGCCGCTTACGGCTCCGGCGAGGAATTCCTCGAAGAAGTCGGCGATTCGCCGAGTGGTTGCGTGTTGCTCGACGTCCAGCTGCCCGGAATCAGCGGGCTCCAGGTCCAGTCGCAGCTCAACGAGCGCGGGATCTCGATCCCGGTGATCGTGCTCACCGGCCATGGCGATATCGCGACCGCGATCGCCGCAATGAAATCCGGGGCGACCGATTTCATCGAGAAGCCGTTCGACCAGGCGCTCCTGCTCGGCGCGATCGATGCGGCGTTCGACCGGTTCGAGGAGGCGCGCGCGAGCGGATCGGTGTCGCACGGCGCCAAGGTGCGGCTCGACGCGCTGTCGAACCGCGAGCAGGACGTGCTGCGCGGCCTCGTGGAGGGCAAGGCGAACAAGGTGATCGCGCACGACCTGGGGATCAGCCCGCGCACGGTGGAAGTCTATCGCGCCAACCTGATGGGCAAGCTGGGAGTGCGCTCGCTCTCCGAGGCGCTGCGCATCGCCTTCGCCGCGGGACTCATGGACGGAGAGTGAGTCCTTGTCCCGCTTCGCGGGCGCGCGCCGTGCCGCAACGTTCCAGCGCGGCCGAAACCAACGAAAGCGCCGCTCTCCCAGGGTGGAGAGCGGCGCCTTGGTCGGGAGGGCCGGGGAAGCCGCGGCGGTGGGTCAGCGAACCTGCGCCGCCGCCTCCCCTCGCCTGGGCCTCAGAAGCGTCCGCGCAGGCCGATCATCACCTGGCGGCCCGGATCGTAGAGCGTGAACGCCGCATTCTCGAACTGGAAGTAGCTGCGCTGCTTCGCCTTGGTCAGGTTCTGCACATCCAGCGTGAGCTCGGGCAGGAACTTCGTGCCGGTGATCTTGGCGAGGTCGAGCGACGCGCCGAAGTCCCATTGCTGGTAATCGTCGTTGTAGAGCGCTGCCGCGGTGATGCCGTTCTGCGGCGCGGTCGCGCTGATGCTGCCCTGGTTGAAGGTGGTCGACATCCGCAGCATCACACCGTGATTCTCGTAATAGCCGGTGATGTTGTAAGTCACCGGCGATACCCCCGTCGCGACCGCGGGCGCATTGCCCGAGCCGCTCTGGTTGATGAGCGTCAGGTTCGCGTTGAAGCCGAAGCCGTTGATGCCGAGGTAGCGGCCCAGGATGAAATCGAGCGGCTGCACCCAATTCAACTCGAGACCGGTGACCTTGAGCGTGCCGGTGGCGTTCACCTGCTGGTTGAGCACCACCTTGGTGGAGGCGACGCTGGACGCCGTGCAGGTGGCGATCGGAACGCCCGCGCGGCCGCAGATGCCGGCCTGCTGGGTCGGCGTGAGCGTGTTGAAGGTCACGCCGTAGAAGGCGAGATCGGAGAAGTTGGTGCTCAGGCCCTGGGTCACGGTGAAGCCGGTCACGGCCTTGCGGAAGGCAGCGAAGCCGACATAGCCTTCGTGGCCGGTGTAATATTCGAAGCCCAGGTCGATATTATTCGAAATGAAGGGCGCCAGCGCCGGGTTGCCGACCGATCCCGAATCGGCCGAGGGGCTCGAGAAGTTGAGGCCCGGGAGCATCACGCTCGGATTGGGCCGCGTCATCGTCCGCGAAGCCGAGGCGCGCACCACCGTATTCTCGCCGATATGGAAGGCGGCGGAAGCCGACGGCAGCCAATTGTCATAGTCGTTCTCGGTGTAGACGAAGTTGACCAGGCTCGGATAGCAGGAGCCGTCGCGCGGCGGATTTGCCGTGCTCACGCTCGTGCCGGGGCAGTCCGCGGGCAGCGGGCCCACGCCGTCGGGATCGGTGGAGTTGCGCGGGTCGGTGATCGAGACGCGGCCGCCGACGCGCTGCTTGGTCTTCACCCAGCGGATGCCGGCGTTGAAGGTCAGCCGGTTGTCGCCGATCGCCACGTCGCCGTTCAGCTCGGCGAAGGCGCCCAGCGTGCGTTCGCGGATGTCGCCGTCGGAGGCACCGGTGTTGGTGCCGCCCGAATTGGGCGCGGAATTGTGGAAGGCGTCATAGTTCGACGCAGCGGTGAATTTCGGCCAGTCGACCGTGATGAAGCCGTCGGGGCCCGGCTTCAGATAGGAAGCGAGGCTGGCGTTCGGGATCAGCGACCCGGCATAGGTGATCGGGCCCGCCGAGCCCGCGGTGTAGCCGGTGCCGTAGGCCGGATAGGTCGGATAGACATGCGCGGTGTCGCCAACCGGCGGCGTGGCGGTGTTGAGGCCCTCGCACGCCGGCTGGCGGTTCGGGCCCGGCAGGAACACGTTGGGCCGATCGCCGCACACCGCATTCTGCCACGCCTGGCTGTTGTCGTAGCCGCGGATCCGGCGCGAGGTGTCGTCCCAGGCGCCGCCCATCCGGAAATTGAGCGTGTCGCCGCCATATTTGAAGCTGCCGCGAACGCCCTTGGTATAGGTCTGGCGACGCTCGTCCTGGACGTTCACGCGCCCGCCCGGCCAGCCGAAGGCCGCCGGATTGTTGAGATCCACGTTGGACGTGATGATCGGCATGTCGCCGCTGCTATTGTCGTAGTTGACCGTCACGCCGGAGCTTCCCGGGGTGATCACCAGCACCGTCGGCGATTCGCGGTGGAAGATGCTCTTGGTGTAATTGGCGTTGAGGTCGACGTGGATCACGTCCGAAAGCTCGGCCTCAACTCCCGGGTTCACGCTCCAGAACTGGATATGTTCGTTGAACGGGCGATATTCGAGGAAGAATTGCGCGTTGTAATAGGTGCCCTTGGTGACGGTGCAGCCCTGCGAGCAGTCGGTCTTGTCGTATTGGGTGTTGACCGGGATCACCGCGCCGTTGCGGCCGACCCAGTTCATGTCGATGCGATCCATCGTGTTGCGCCGGCGCGCGAACATGCCGTCGACATAGGCATGGATCGCGTCGCCCTTATATTCCAGGCTGCCGATGAGGCTGATCCGTTCCTTGGTGCCATATTCGTCCGACGGGCGGCCGAGGCGCGGGATGATGCCGTTGTCGATCTGCTGGATCGTCGCGCCCGGATTGTGCGCGAGCAGCCACGCCTGGTCGATCGTGGTGCCGGTGGGGGCGCCGCTGATGCCGGCGTTGGCGGGGACGCTGCCTGGAATCGTCCAGTTGCCGCCGCCCGTGCCGTTGCAGGTGCCGCTGCACTGCGCCGCGCTGAGCTGAGGGTTGGTCCAACCGATCGTCTCGAAGCCGGTGACGCGGACCTCGTTGTGGACGCCGGCCACGCCGACGAGCACGCCGAAGTCGCCCGAAGTCATGCTGGCGAGCGCCGAGCCGCGATAGCCCCACTTATCGGCGTTGCTGCCCTTGGTGACCTGGCCCGAGTAGGTGACGTGCGTGCCCGGATTGTCGAACGGCCGCGCGCTGCGCATGTCGACCGTGCCGGCGGCGCCGCCCTCGAGCATGCCGGGGGTGGGGCTCTTCGAAACGGTAAGCTTGGTGAAGAGCTCGGTCGGGAAGAGGTCGAGATCGACTTCGCGGTTGGTGTTCTGCGAATCGGTGCGCCCCGTCGACGCGACGAGGATCGGCGCATTGTTGAGCGTCACGCGCGTGAAGTTGGTGCCGAGGCCGCGGATGGTGACGCTCAGGCCCTCGCCGGTGATCTCGCGGCTGATCGTGACGCCGGGCACCCGGTTGAACGATTCGGCGATGTTGGTGTCGGGGAACTTGCCGATATCCTCGGCGAAGATCGTGTCGGTGAAGCCGGTCGCGCTCTTCTTGGCGTTGGTCGAACTCTCGAGCGACTTGCGATAGCCGGTGACCACGATCTCGTCGCCGTCCGGAGCGGGGTTGTCCTGCGCCAGCGCGGGCGCGTCGGCGGCAGCAGCTTCGGTCTCGGCCGGCTTGTCGGCGAGCGGATGCGCGAGCGCGGGCCAGGCGGTGCCGGCCAGCAGCATGG
Organism: Sphingomonas sp.; assembly: GCF_017745215.1. GTDB lineage: Bacteria > Pseudomonadota > Alphaproteobacteria > Sphingomonadales > Sphingomonadaceae > Sphingomonas. The sequence goes on along the minus strand of NZ_JAGHZV010000026.1, from coordinate 19,580 downwards.
CGCCGAGCATCGCGGCGCGGCGCGCGGAATCCGGGTGTGCGAACAATCTGATCATGGGTTCCCCCTCCTGATACGCCTCTCACGGGCACCTCCGCCCATCGCCCCTCGCGATGTTAGCGGTCACAGCTTCGGCTATTCCTTGTCTGAGTTAGTGTCAACTCATACATTTCTGAAGCGGGATAGTCGTGGGAAAACAACCCATTGCCGTGAGAATGGAACAGGCTGAAATATTTGGGAAATCTGTCTTAGAATTCGGTTGGGTGGCGCGATGGACGCGGAAACGAAAATCGCCCGCCTCCCGGGGAGGCGAGCGATCCTGTTAGCGCTAACCGGTCCCATGCCAATCGACCGTCATCCCGGTGAAAGCCGGGCCCCAGGGTTACGGAAGGCACCGCTCGCGGCCCTGGTTCCGGGCTTTCGCCGGAATGACAACTTGGCCGTCAGGGAGGCGAGTCAGGCCGCCGCCCGCGCCTCCGCTTCGAATCGCTCGATCCGCGCCGCGAAACAGCCATGGGCCGCATTGTGCGCATGGATGTAAGCCACGTCAGGCCGCGCGAAGAGCTCGTGGATCTTCGCCTCGACGTCGCCCGGCAGCGCGAGCAGCGCGCCCTTGAGGTTGCCGTCGGCGCCATAGCCGCGCAGCGAGATCGGGCGGCCGCGGAACACCGGTGGCAGTTCGTCCTCATGGACCGCCGCTTCGAGCGCCGCCTCGCGGACATAGATGGCGAAGCCGTTGCGATAGGGCGTCGCCACGTCATGGTCGACATGGTTGAGGAGCAGCAGCGCCTCCCCCGCCTCGGCATCGGCCAGCGTCACGCGGCAGGGATAGCCGGGATGCTTGTCGGCGATCACGCGTACCACGCCTTCGGCCGCCAGCACCTCGTCGCTGAGCCCCGCGAGATGCGCGAAGCGCGCGGGGCCCAGTCCTTCGATCCGGTAGGTCATTCGCCCTGCTCCTTCACCCCTTCGCGCTTGCGCAGCACGAGCTTGCGGTCGATCCCATAGGCATAGCCGCCCATGCTCCCGTCCGATCGCTGCGCGCGGTGGCAGGGGATGATGATCGAGACGTGGTTGGCGCCGCACGCCGTCCCCGCCGCGCGCACTGCATTGGGGTTGCCCGCCGCCGCGGCGAGCTGCGCGTAGCTCAGCGTCTCGCCCGGCGGGATCGCGCGCAGCGCCTGCCACACCGCTTCCTGGAAGGCGGTGCCCTGCACGTCGACCGGCAGGTCGGCATCGCGCCCCGGCGTCTCGACTTCGGCGACCACCCGCGCGGCGAGCGCCGCGAGCGCCGCCCCGCCCTGGACGATCTCGGCGGCGGGGAAGCGCCGCGCGAGCTGGATCGCGTCTTCGTCGAAGGCGACGCGGCACAGCCCCTTGTCGGTCGCGGCGATCAGCAGCGGCCCGAGCGTCGTGTCGGCGATCGTCCAGCGGATCGTCACGCCGGCGCCGCCGCGCTTCCACACGCTCGGCGTCATGCCGAGGCGGGCATTGGCGGTCTCGTAGAAGCGGCTCGGCGCGGAATAGCCGGCCTCGTAGATGGCTTCGGTCACGCTGTCCTCCTGGTGTAGCGCCTCGGCGGCACGGCGGGCGCGAAGGCCGCGGGCATAGGCCGCGGGCGTCACGCCGGTCGCGCGCTTGAAGAGGCGGTGGAAATGATGCGGGGCATAGCCGACCCGCTCGGCGAGCTCCTCGAGCGCGATGCCTTCCTCGGCGGCTTCGATCAGCTCGACCGCGCGGGCGACGGCGATGCGATCGCGGCCGACCTCGTCGGGCTTGCAGCGCAGGCACGCGCGGAAGCCGGCGCCGCGGGCGGCGTCGGCGTCGGCGTAGAAGCGCACATGCTCGCGCTTCGGCCGCCGCGCCGGACAGCTCGGCTTGCAATAGATGCCGGTGGTGGTCACGGCGACGATGAAGCGGCCGTCCGAATGGCGGTCGTGCGCCATGAAGGAGGCCCAGGCCCAAGCCCACTCGTCGTCGTCGGTTCTGGGTGCGTTGCTCATGGCGCCGATATAGGCCGGCGCCGCGAGCCTCACATCCCGCCGCTTGCGCTCAAAGCAAGATCCTTCGCGAAGCGGCCCGACCAGAGGTACACACCCGTCGCGAACATCCAGGCGGACTCGAGCGCATAGACGAGGATCGCGCCGGCGACGTTCATCCGCACCGCGCCGGCGAGGAGCAGCGCGACCGGCACCAGCCCTGCTGCGAGCCCGAGTGCGCCGAGCGCCTTCGCGGGCCAGCCCTGCCAGTGGAGCAGCCCATGCCCCCAGAGCAGGAACGCCACTCCGGTCGCGACCACGCCGAGCCGCGCCAGCGCCTGGTTGAACTCCCAGGCGAGCGCGAACACGTCCGGCCCCACCGTGGGTAGGCGCGAGGCGAGCGCGGGCACTGCGAAACCGTTGATCGTCGCAGCGCCGATGTCGCCCAACAGCGCGACGCCCCAGGCGATCGCGCCCGCAAGCATCGCCGGTCGCCCGATCCCGCGGCGCAGCGCAATGTGGAGCAGGCCATAGGTCGAAAGTCCGATCAGCAGGATCATCGCGGCGTGCACCGGCCCGCCGATCCCCGAATGCATGCTCGTCGGATGGTGCGCCATCACCAGCACCGAGAGCAGCGCCGACCCCGTGAGCACGCGCCCCGCGAGCCCGTCGTACCGCGCCGTTTCTTCCATTGCCCGCTCCGCGAATTGACTGATCCCGCCCTGACTGTACGGCTTGGGCGCACAGCGGAAGCGGCAATGCGGGGCTCCAGTCCGATAGCGGACTCGACCCCCGCAAAGTCCGGAAAGCGGAGGCGATGGCGAAGCTCGACCGGCGAGTGGCACGGACGCGATCGGCGCTGGTCGCGGCGTTCAACCACCTCATGCTCGTCCGCCGCCAGCGCCACATCAAGGTCGACGACATCGTCGCCGAAGCCGATGTCGGCCGCTCGACCTTCTACGAGCATTTCGCCAGCGCCGACGCGCTGATGCTCCAGGCGATGCGCACCCCGATGGCACCGCTCGCCGATGCCGCGGCGGGCGCGGGCGATCTCGCGCGGGTCACCTGGGTGCTCGAGCATTTCTGGGAGAACCGCCAGCGCGCCCGCGAGCTGCTCGGGCGGATGGACGCGCAGGTCGTGCGCGTGCTCGCCGAGATGGTCGCCGAGCGGCTCGAGGCGCGCGGCGCGGCGCTGACGATCCCCCTCCCCATCGCCGCGCGCCAGCTCGCCGACGCCGCGCTCGGGCCGGTGCGGAGCTGGCTGATGGCCGAGGCGCCGTGCACGCCCGCTGTGCTGGCGGAGGCGATCTGCCGTGCGGGCACGGCGCTGACATCGGCACTCCAGCCGGCAGAATAACTCGGACCAAGCCTTGCCCTTCGCGCCGCTTCGCGCCACCGTTATCGCTAACAGGCAGCGCGCCGACGCGCGGCCGGCGGGAGAGGGCAGTTGAGCTTCTGGCAACGCACGCGGGCGCTCCGCTGGTGGATCATCGTGATCGTGATGCTCGGCACGATCATCAACTATCTCGTCCGCCAGACGCTGGGCGTCGCAGTCGCCACCGACGCCTTCAAGGCCGACGTGCCGATGACCAAGGAGCAGTACAGCTGGGTCACCGGCGTGTTCCAGGCCTTCATCATGCTCCAGCCGGTGGTAGGGTACATCCTCGACCGCATCGGCTTGCGCACCGGCATGGCGATCTTCGCGACCGGCTGGGGGCTGCTGATCGCCGCGCATGGGCTCGTCGGCAACTGGCAGGGGCTCGCGGCGCTGCGCGGGGCCTTGGGTTTCGCCGAGGGGACGGCGCATACCGCCGGGCTCAAGGTCGTCTCCGAATGGTTCCCGGCGAAGGAGCGTGGGCTCGCGGGCGGGATCTATAATCTCGGCGCCTCGGCGGGGATCGCGCTCGCCGGACCGCTGGTCGCGGTGTCGATCGTCTGGTGGAGCTGGCGCGCGGCCTTCTACGCCGCCGGGCTGCTGGCGCTGCTCTGGGTGCTGCTGTGGCTGCGCTGGTATCGCACGCCCGATTCGCATCCCGATCTCGCGCCCGAGGAGCTGGCGACGATCCGATCCGGGCAGGAAGCGCACCTCCAGGCGGGGAGCGGCGAGAAGCCGCCGGTGCTCTCGCTGCTCGGCCGGCGCAACTTCTGGGGGATCGCGATCCCGCGCTTCCTCGCCGACCCGACCTGGGCGACGCTCACCTTCTGGCTGCCGCTCTACCTGAGCGAAGCGCGCGGGCTCGACCTCAAGTCGCTCGCGATCGCCGTGATCGTGCCCTTCGTCGCCGCCGACCTGGGCTGCCTGTTCGGGCCGGCGCTGGTGCTGTTCCTCGAGCGGCGCGGCGTCCAGCTGATCGACGCGCGGCGCTGGACCTTCACCTTCGGGGCGCTGATGATGACGAGCATGGCATTTGTCGGCACGGTGACGAGTCCGACGGCCGCAGTGATCCTCCTGAGCCTCGGCGGCTTCGCGCACCAGACGCTGTCGGTCACCAACCTCACGCTCGGCAGCGACCTGTTCCGGCGCAACGAGATCGGCACGGTCGCGGGCATGGCGGGGACGATGGCGAACCTCGGCGTGATGATCTTCACGCTGCTGATCGGCGCGCTGGTGACCAAGATCGGCTATACGCCCTTCTTCGTCGCGCTCTCGGTGCTCGACCTGATCGCCGCCGCGCTGCTCTGGACGCTGGTGCGCAAGCCCGGCGGCAAGCCGGAGCGCGAGAGCGGGATCATCCCGATCCTGCTCGGCGGCGGGACGGTCGCCTATCTCGGCGGCGTCGCGGGCATTGGCGCAGCGGGGATCGCGGGGTACGTGGGCTTCGGATTCGGGGTGCTGCTGCTCGTGCTCGGCATCGTCATCGAAGTCCGCGTGCGCAGCCGAAGGACCCTGACCGCATGATCCGCAACCCGATCCTGCCGGGGTTCAATCCCGATCCCTCGATCTGCCGCGTGGGCGACGACTATTACATCGCCACCTCGACCTTCGAATGGTTCCCCGGCGTCCAGATCCACCACAGCCGCGACCTGGTGAACTGGCGGCTGCTCACGCGGCCGCTGGTCCGCAAGGGCCAGCTCGACATGCGCGGCGATCCGGACAGCTGCGGCGTCTGGGCACCGTGCCTCAGCCACGACGGCGAGCGCTTCCACCTGATCTACACCGACGTGAAGCGCTACGGCCGCACCAGCGTCGGCGGCGCCTCGGGCGCGAGCTTGCGCGACTTCCACAATTATCTCGTCACGTGCGACACGATCGACGGGGAGTGGTCCGACCCCGTCTACCTCAACAGCAGTGGCTTCGACCCCTCGCTGTTCCACGACGAGGATGGGCGCAAGTGGCTGCTCAACATGCTGTGGGACCATCGCCCGGGCCGCAACCGCTTCGCCGGGATCGTCGCGCAGGAATATTCGCCCGAGGCGCGCGGACTCGTCGGCGAGCGCGTGAACATCTTCGCGGGCACCCCGCTCGGCCTGACCGAAGCGCCGCACCTCTATCGCCGCGGCGGCTTCTACCATCTCCTCACCGCCGAGGGCGGCACCGGCTGGAACCACGCCGTGACGATGGCGCGCAGCCGCGAGCTGCTCGGGCCCTATGAGCTCCACCCCGACACCTATATCCTCTCGAGCCGCACTCGCCCCGACGCGCCGCTGATGCGCGCGGGCCACGCCGACCTCGTGGAGACGGCGGCGGGCGAGACGTACATCGCCTATCTCTGCGGCCGCCCCCTGAGGAACCGCGGCCGCTGCATCCTCGGCCGCGAGACGGCGCTCCAGCCGATGCGCTGGGGCGACGACGGCTGGCTCTACACGCTCGACGGCTCCGGGCTGCCGATGCTGAGCGCATCCGCGCCCGGCCTGGCGCCGCACCCCTGGCCCGAGACTCCCGCCCGCGCCGACTTCGACGACGCCGAGATGCCGATCGACTTCCAGTGGCTGCGCACCCCCGAGCCCGAGGCGATCTTCAGCCTCGCCGCTCGCCCCGGCCACCTCCGCCTCTACGGCCGCGAGAGCATCGGCGCGCTGTTCACCCAGTCGCTCGTCGCGCGGCGCCAGCAGGCCTTCTGCTACACCGCCACCTGCGCGATGGACTATGCGCCCGAGCATTTCCAGCAGGCCGCGGGGCTGGTCGCCTATTACAACAGCGCCAAGTTCCACTACCTCCACGTCACGCATGACGAGGAGCACGGCCGCCACCTCCGCGTGATGTCCGCTCTCCCCGACTCCCCCGTCGCCGACGCCTTCACCGCGCCGTTGCCGACCCCAGAAGGCCCGATCGAGCTGCGCTGCGACGTGGATTATGAGCGCCTCCGCTTCGCCTGGCGCGTGGACAGCGGCGCGTGGAACTGGCTCCCAGAAGTCTTCGACGCTTCGATCCTCTCCGACGAAGCCACCGCGCCGGGCCAGCCCAACTTCACCGGCGCCTTCGTGGGGATGGCCTGCCAGGACACCTCAGGCGCGGCGCTGCACGCCGATTTCGACTGGTTCGACTATCGTGAACGCGAGTATCATCCCGCCCCGGGGGGATAGGGCATGGCTCGCATCTGGCTGTATCTGTGGCTCGCGCTGATCGGGGTTGCGGTGGTCGGGGTGCCCGTGGTGATGCTGCTCGATCCGCCGACAGCGGGGCTCGCCAGACTGCGGGTCGGGGAGCTCCAGCCCCGCGCCGAAGCGGCTTGCAGATGCGCTCGTGCCGCGCGTAACCGAGGCGCCAAGGCAGCGTGCTGGGATCGGTTCGGCGCCGCAACCGGCGTGTCGCTCGGGCCTGCGAGCGGAACTGCTTGCTTCCCCCTGTCCCAGAGGGGCGTATGGCTCGCGGATGGAAGCCAACTGACGCTCTCCTATTCGATGGTGGTCGGCGGGAATGGCGGCGATGAATTCTGCACCCGCGCCGAAGCGATGCAAGCGGAGGCGCTCTTCTTTCGCGAGTATCAGGCAACGGACCAGAGCGAGGTAGACAGCGCCGCCATCAATCGCGGGCTCGCGGCGATGCGACGCTTTTCGCGCCAGCTCATCGAACGTCGGATCTTGGTGAGTGGTGAGCAAAGTCAGGGTTGCGTCGGCTCGGCGCCGTAGCCCGCTCAAGCCGCCTGAAGCCGCTCCACGAACCCGTCCGCGGCATGGCGCAGCGCATGCGCCGCCTTGGCCAGCTCGGCCGCGGAGCCCGCCACGCGCGCGCTGAGCTTCTCGGTGTCGTCGACGGCACCGGCCACCCCCGAGAGCCGGTCCGCCATTCGCGCCATCCCCGCCGCCACGTCGGAGGCGGCGGCGTCGATCGCGCCCACCGTCGAGCGCTGGATGTCGACCGCGCCGCGGATCGCCTGCGCCGCCTGGGCGAGCGCCGAGACGCTCTCCGCCACCCCGCTCAGCGCCGATTGCGCGACGTCGGCGCCGTCCTCGACCGATTCGGCGAGCATGCGGATCTCGCCCGTCGCGCCCGAGGTCTGGCCGGCGAGCTGCTTCACTTCCTTGGCGACGACGGTGAAGCCCTTGCCCACCTCGCCCGCGCGCGCCGCTTCGATCGTCGCATTGAGCGCGAGCAGGTTGGTGTGCGAGGCGATCTCCTGGATCGAGTCCGCGAAGCCCGCGATCGAGCGCGTGCTCTCGGCGAGCGCGCGCACCGCCTGGTTGCCCGAGGCCGAGACCTGCTGCGCGTCGCTCGAAAGCCGCGCCTGCTGGTCGATCTGGCCGGCGATCGCGCCGATCGAAGCCGAGAGTTCGCGGATGCGCCCCGCGACTTCGCCAGCGCGGCTCGAGCTCTGCTGCGCGGCGGCGGCGCTGTGGGCGGTATCGCCGCTCGCCCGGCGCGCGAGGATGTTGAGCTCGCGCGCGAAGCCGTGGAGCTCCTCCGAAGCGCGGCTGACCGCGTCGACGGTCGAGGCGATCGTGTCCTGGAAGCCGCGCGCGAAGTCGAGCACCGCTTTGCGCCGCGCGTCAGTCGCTTCGCGGGCGAGTGCGTCGTTGCGCGCGCGCGCGTCGGCGGCGCGTCCTTCGGCCTGACGGCTGGCGGCGACTGCGGCGACGGCCTCGGCCCGGCGCGCCTCGGCTTCGTGCGCGAGCGCTTCGCTTTCGGCGCGCGCGACGGCCTGACGCTCCATCAGCGCGCGCAGCTTGACCGCGAGATAGCCGAGCACGGTCGACTGGAGGATCACCGCGACGGCGTGGAAGACCACGCGGCCGAGGTTGCCCGATCCGGTGAACACCCATTCGGGCGCGAGGAACTCGAACAGCAGATGGTGCGCCGCGATCAGGCCCGTGGCGAGCACGAACGGCCGCCAGTCGCAGAGCAGGGTCAGCGCCGCGATCGCGACGAAGAAATACATGTGCGCGTCCATCTGCCAGCCGTGGCCGTTGAACAGATAGACGAGCAGCGCCGGGTGGATCGCGGCGAGCGTGCCGGCGAGCAGCCGCGCGCCGTCGTCGTGGCGGTGCGCGAGCGCCACGCGCGTGGGGAGCAGGTTGGCGATCCCGGCGATCGCGATCACCGCGACGAGATTGTCGGCGCGCGTGAACAGGCCGATGAAGAGCAGCGCCGCGGTCCAGGCCCAGGCGCAGGCGACGATCACGCGCACGCCGCGGGCACGGAGCTGGTCGAGTTCGTGGATCCGCGTCATGCCTTCCCCCGCCGCGCCGCCGCGCCGCACAGCATCGCCGGCGCCGCGAGCAGCAGCGCACGCCCCTTGAGCGCCGCGGCGAGCTTGACGCGGTTGCCCGTCACCACCAGCGAGCCGGGCAGCGGCCCTTCGCCAAGCAGCCGTGCGCCGCCCTCGAGCGCCAGCACGGCGTCGGCGGCCTGGCCGCTCAGCGGCACCACGATCATCGCCCCGCGGACCGGCGGCCACAGCGCGAGCAGCACCAGTCCGGCCAGGGCCAGCACAATTTGACTCGCAACGAGCGGAAGGGGCTGGACGAACGCGCGCACCGCCCGGGAGCTAGTCCGGAATGGTTTGAACCTGGTTAACCGGCAGCAAGGACTTCGCCCTAGGGATTCACCGCGACGAGACGCGGCAGCCGCTTGATCGGCTCGATCCGGATGTTGCGGAAATAGGTGACTCCGCCCTCGGCCTGGAGCTGGATGTGCCCCTTGGTGACGGGGGTGCGCTTCCCGTCGGGGCCGATCTCGGCAATGTCGGTCAGCATCATCACGGGCACGCCGTTGACGACATGGATCGCGCGGTTGCCGACGACATAGAGGTCGATCCGGTTCCACTCCCCCGCGGGCTTCTCGGCGTCGCTGGCATGCTCGACGCTATAGGCCGGGTTGACGTTGGCGAGGTCGATCGCCCTGCCGCCGAGCCGATAGACGCGGAAAGGGTAGCGGACGGTCCTGTCCTGGGCGATCGTCGCGCCCGCGCGCATCGAGCGGCCCATCGGGATCGCCATGCCGTTCGAGCCGTGCTCGAGCTGGAACTCCATCCCCGTCATCCAGGTCCCGAATGCCGCGCCCGGCGCCCCATGCGAGAGGTACACCACGCCGTTGTTTCGCGCGCGTCCGGGCTCCTCGGCACCCCAGCGATATTCGAGGCTCAGGTGGAAGTCGCCATAGTCGCCGGTGCTCGCGAGGCTGCCCCAATAGTTGCCCCCGGCCTTGATCACCGGTCCGCCGTCGACCTGCTCCACCGAGAAGATCCGCCGCCAGTCGGCGCGCGTGCCCAGCGGCTCGGCGCCGGGGTTCGAGCGGAAGGTTACCGACGTGTCGGCAAAGCCCAGCCAGGGCAGCCAGCCCGCGAGGTTGCGCCCGTTGAACAGGTCGTCCGCAGGCCCGGTCGCCTTGGGCAAGTCGCGCAGTTCGAGCCGCTGCGGCGCCGCGGCCGGATCGCCCTCGATCAGCGCCGCCTGCTCGGGACTGAGCTGCTGCGCCTCCGCCGTGCCCGTCCCCACCAGCACGCACGCTGCCACCGCCACGCCGATCCGCATCGCCCCTCTCCTCGTTCGTTAGCGCTATCATGCCGCGAAACGCTTCCCCCGGCCAGCCCTGCGCGGTTGACCCGCCGCCGCCCGCGCCGCACAGTCGCCAGACCAGCAAGCCGCCGGATTCGAGGGGGATTTCAATGCCGTTGCTGCTGCCGATGCTCGCGCTCCAGGACGCCGATCCCTGCGCCGTCGCGAGCGCCTGCCGCCATGTCGACACGCTTCGCATCGAGTCGGCCGACGGCACCGCGCAGACGATCCGGCTCGACCAGACATTGCCCTGGGTCACCCAAGGCAATGTCCTGCTCAACCCCGGCGACTCCGTGACGATCGTGCTCGACGAGCAGGGCGGCGAACTCGTGCCGCGGCTGGTCCGCGCCGGCGATGCCTCGCGCAACACCAAGCCGGCGGGCGGCGAGATCCGCTTCGGCCTCGGCACCTTCCGCAAGGGCAGCCTGCTCCTCACCGTCGAGAGCAGCCGCACCGACACGCTCGACTATGCCGCGCTGATGGTGACCACCACGCGCGGGCCCGAGCGGACCAGCGTCTGCTCGCTGATGCCCGGCATCGCGGTGTTCGAGAACTGGCAGGCGCCGATCTACCAGCTCGCGCTGTGGAGCTTCCGCCCCACCGCCGAGCCCGGCTGCAAGACGCTGCAATTCCCCAAGAAGGACGGCGACGCGCCCAAGCCCTGAGAGTCCGTTTGGGGGCGGTGCCGACCCACTGCCATGCGCCGCGAGGTGCATTGCGAACCGCGCCCGCCTTGACTTAGGGCAACCTCGCTGCCATATGCGCGGCCAGCGAGGCACCATGCAGCGTGATCGGACGGTCAGCCGTCCCGGCTCTGCCTCGGTTATTTTTCCGGCTTCCCTAGTCACGCGGGTCGTCATCTTTTGACCCCGCTTCCGCGCGCCCAAAGCTGGCGCGCGTGAGCCGTTTTACGCAAGGATTCCAATGCAATTCTCCGAACTCGGTCTCTCCGGGACCGTTCTCGCCGCGCTTGCCGCCAAGGGCTATGAGACCGCCACGCCGATCCAGGCGCAGGCGATCCCGTCGCTGCTCGAGGGCCGCGACCTGCTCGGCATCGCCCAGACGGGCACCGGCAAGACCGCCGCGTTCATGCTCCCCTCGATCGACCGGCTGGTCGCGAGCGGCCGGCGCGCCCAGCCGCGCGGCACCCGCATGCTCGTGCTCGCCCCCACCCGCGAGCTCGCCTCGCAGATCGCCGACAGCGCGCGCGACTATTCCAAGGGCACGGGCCTGCGCGTCGCCACCGTGTTCGGCGGCGTCTCGATCCACAAGAACAAGACCGACCTCGCGCGCGGCGTCGACATCCTCGTCGCCACGCCCGGCCGCCTCGTCGACCTGATCGAGCAATGCTACGCCATCCTGATCGGGATCGAGATCCTCGTGCTCGACGAAGCCGACCAGATGATGGACCTGGGCTTCATCCACGCGCTGCGCCGCATCGTCCGCGAGCTGCCGGCCAAGCGCCAGTCGCTGTTCTTCTCGGCGACGATGCCCAAGGCGATCCGCGAGCTCGCGGGCCAGTTCCTCCGCGAGGATCCCGCCGAAGTGAAGGTCACGCCCGTCGCCACCACCGCGGAGCGCGTCGAGCAGCAGGTGACCTTCGTCAACCAGACCGAGAAGCAGGCGCTGCTCACGATGATGCTGCGCAGCGAGACGATCGACCGCGCGCTGATCTTCACGCGCACCAAGCACGGCGCCGACCGCGTCGTCCGCCTGCTCGCGGGCAACGGCATCGCCTCGAACGCCATCCACGGCAACAAGAGCCAGCCGCAGCGCGAGCGCGCGCTCGGCGAGTTCCGCGCGGGCAAGGTGCCGATCCTGGTGGCGACCGACATCGCCGCGCGCGGGATCGACGTCTCGGGGGTGAGCCATGTGTTCAACTTCGAGCTGCCCAATGTGCCCGAGCAATATGTCCACCGCATCGGCCGCACCGCGCGCGCGGGCAACGATGGCATCGCGATCAGCTTCTGCGCCGACGACGAGCGCGCGTACCTTCGCGACATCGAGAAGCTGACCCGCCAGAAGGTGGCGGTGCGTCCGCTGCCCGAGGGGTTCCTGGCCGAGGCGGGCAAGATCGCCAAGTCGCGCGCGCCCATGCCGATCGCCCGCGACGAGGCCAACGGCCGCCGCGGCCGCGAGATGCAGCGGGAACGTGGTGAGGGCGGGCGTCCGTCGCGCCCGTTCCGCGAGGCTCGGCCGCGTCACGAGGCGCGTCCCTTCGGCGAGCGTGGGCCGCGCCCCGAGCGTCCGCAGGGTGAGCGCCAGGACCAGCGCCCGCAGCGCGCCGAGGCGCCGCGCGGCGACTTCCGCCCGCGCCAGGACGACCGTCCGCGCCGCGACGACCAGCGTCCGCACGGCGATCGCGTCCGCCAGGATGCGCGCCCGCAGCGCGACGATCGTCCGCGCACCGACCAGCGCCCGGCCCAGCCGCGCCGCGCCGAAGGCGGCAACGCCACCGGTGAGCAGCCGCGCAACTACGCCCGTCCCAAGGGCAACTGGCGCCCGCGCGCCGGCGGCGGCCAGCAGCGCCAGGGCGGCGGCGGCCAACCGCGCCGGCAGGGGTAAGGTGTTGAACGCTTAGTCGTCATCCCGGCGACAGCCGGGACCCAGGCTTACAGGGGGCATCGCTCGCTGCCCTGGGCCCCGGCTTTCGCCGGGGTGACGGTTTATGGTGGGGGACTCCGTTCAGCCCGCCTCGATCGCCGCCGCCAGCTCCCGAAACGCCGCGGCCACCGCGCCGGGGTTCTCGATCCACGGGAAGTGCCCGCCGCCCGGCACGGTGCGGAACCGCGCATTGGGCGTGCGGAAGCGCGCTTCGTCCCAGCCGCCCTGCCAGACGATCCGGTCCCCGGCGCCCGCGAGCACCAGCACCGGCACGTCCTCCGGCCACCACGCCGCGGCATAGACATGGTCGAAGTTCGCATCCGACCAGTCGACCGCCGCGCTGTTGTACGGCATCCGCGCGAGCAGTTCGCGGCCTGCCTCCACCCCTTCAGCCGTGAAGTTCCATTCGGCCGAAGCCACCGCGATCGCCGCGATGTTCGCGTCGCACCGGTCGGCTTCGTAGACGGCGGCCGCCGCCTCGACCGCAGGCAGCGGGTTCGCCGCCGCCATCTCGACGAAGCGCGGATGCCAGCGCGCGTCGGGCGCGGTGTCGAGCAGCGCCAGCCCGCGCACCTTGCCTGCCAGCGCCGGCGTCGCGAGCAGGTACATCCCCCCGGTCGAATGGCCGGCGAACACCACGTCGGGCAGCGCCGCCGCCGCTTCGGCGAGCACCTGCGGCCAGCCCGCGAAGACGTCGGCTCCGGCACCCGGCGGATTTCGGTTCGACCCGTCGCCCGGCAGGTCGACCAGCCACACCATCCCCGGCACGTCGAGCGTCGCGGCGAGTTCCCCGAGGCTCTCCGACCCGATCCCGGGCCCGCCCGGCAGCAGCAGCCAGTTGAGCGCGCCCGGCCGCGCGGAATACCTGCGAAGACGGACGCCCGAGGGCGTGAAGAAACTGTCGGTCATGCCAGCGCCCCCTACAAGCGAGGCCGAAGCGCCGAAAGCCTAGCGCCGCTTCGCCCGTTCGCGCGCATCGTCGCGGCCGGCGATCAGCTGGGTCGCGCGGTTCGCGCCATCGCTCCCCTCGCGCGCGCCTGCCGCCACGGCGCGGCGGTACAGCGCGATCGCGCCTTCGTAATCGCCGCGCTGCTCGGCGCACAGCCCGAGGTTGTAGAGCAGCGAGCCGTTGCCCGGCGTCGCCTGGTCCATCGCCGTCCAGGCCTGGCATGCGCCGCGCATGTCGCGCTGCGACGACTTGATCAGCGCCTTGAACTGCTGCGCCGTCGGCTTGTCCATGCCCTTGTTGGTTTCGCGCAGCCGGATCCGATAGGTCTCCACGCGCGGCGCGACGTCGTAGCGGATCGAGCCTGCGATGTTGCCGATCGCGTTCGACACGCTCTCCTCCACGGTGCGCGGCGGGTTCTCCTTCTGGCACCAGGTGATTTCGTCGCGGATCGGGAAGCCGCGCGAATAGACGATGCGCCCGTCGGTCTCGCGCACGATACGCAGGTCGGCGTTGACGTTCACGACGCGCCGCTTGCACGGCACCTCGACTTCCTCCTCCTTCACGCACTTCTTGTTGTTCGCATCCTTCTGGACGCAGTGCTTGTCCTTGCGCGTGTAGCGGCTCTCCTCGACCCCGGTCGAGACGGTGCCCGAGAGCGTGCCCTCGGCACCCTGGCGCCCCGCGCGGCCGGCGACCAGCGCGAACGGCACCCCGTTCGCCAGCGCGCGCTCGATCGCGATCTCGAGCGCCGGCCCGTCCTGCCCCGAGATCGGCGCGACATGGAGCGATGTGAGCAGGCTGGCCTCGCGGCTCGGCGCCGGAAACTCGCCGGTGATCTCGATCACTTCGGCATGGGCCGGCAACGCGGCCGCCGCCCCCGCCGCCAGCGCCAACGCGCCGCGCCACTTCCTCTGAAACTTCATGCCTGTCTCCCCTGCCGGCCCCCAAAGATTCGGTGGCGAAACTATCGGCAGGCAGCCCGCGCGGCAACCGCGGCGGCTATTGCGCCGCCTTGCCCTCGAGGCCCTCGGCGAAGTTGCGGGCCGAGCGCTGGAGCGTCTCGACCTGCGGATCGGGACCGGCCTTGCGATAGCGATAGACCGCGACCAGCTTCTTCGCGACCACCGTCATGCACACGCCCACCTCGGTCGTGACCGAGAGCTTGGGATCGGGCGAGGCGAAGCCGACCGTGCCGCCGAGATAGGCGCAGACGTCGTCGCGCCCGGTGAAGCGGATCGAGGACTTCACCGAAACCGGCTTGCCCGCCATCGCGCTGGTCCTGTCCGAAAGCTGCTTCGACGTGGCTTCCGCCGCATCGTCGACGACCTCGGGCTTGTTGAGCGCGGCCGAGAGCTGGTCGAGCGCGGTGTCGCGGTCGATCTCGAGCGCCAGCGCCTGGACCGGCGCCTTGACCAGGAAATAATCCTCCTGGGTCGCCTGGGTCTTGCCGCAGGGATAGAAGGTGGCGAGCGTGACGTTCGCGCTATCGGCCGCGGCGGTCATCCGCGCCGTGGCGATCGCGTCGCCGGCGGGCGGGCAATAGCCCTTCGGCGGCGTGGCGACGATTACCGTGTCGCCGACCTTGAACTCCACCGTTCCCTGCGCCGCGGCGCTCCCCGACCAGCCGCATGCCAGCGCAAGCACAGCGATTCCCGTCCAACGCATTCGATTCCCCTCGTTTCAGTCGGCCGCAGCCAGCCTATCCTCGCCGCCTTCGGGCGGCAATCGCCCGGCGCGGCCGAGCAGCGTGACGCCGAGCACCGCCAGCGCCACCATCATGATCCCCGCCGAGAGCAGGAAGGGCGCACCGGGAAAATAGAGTCCGCGCGAATCGGCATAGGCGCCGAACACCCCGGTCATCAGCGGCGGCCCCAGGATCGCAGTCGCGCTGATCGTGCTGCCCACCGCACCCTGCAGCTCGCCCTGCTGGTTCTCCTCGACGTCCGCGCTCATCAGCGCCTGGATCGCCGGGAAGGTCAGCCCGCCGAGCGACCCCACGACGACCCCGATCACCAGCACCGCGGTGGAAGGCGCGAAGGCGAGGATCAGATAGGAGGGCGCGCCGAACGCCAGGCTGCCGATCGCCGTGCGCACCGCGCCGAAGCGGCGGATCGCGATGCCGACGCCGAAGCCCTGCACCAGCACCATCAGCACGCCGAACAGCGCGATGGTGAGCCCGATCGCCATCGGCCCCCAGCCGAAGCGCGCGATCCCCTGGTAGCTCCACACCGAAAGCTGCGCCTGCGCGGCGAGCTGGATGAAGAAGGCCGTGACGAGGCAGCCGATCACCAGCGGGCACCGCGCCATCTGGACGAGGCTGCCCACCGGATTGGCGCGCGCGAGGGTGAAGCGACGGCGGCGCCCGGGCGGCAGCGTCTCGCGCAGCACGAACCAGCCAACGACCACGCCCGCGAGCACCAGCACGCTCGCCGCGGCGAAGGGCGCGCGCGGCCCCAGCTGGCCGAACAGCCCGCCGATCACCGGCCCCAGCACGAACCCCGCCGCGCCCGCGCCGCCCAGCGCTCCGAACGCCTTACCGCGCTCGGCGGGCGGCACGATGTCGGCGACCGCGCTGTTCGCCGCGGCGAAGGTCGCGCCCATGATCCCCGAAACCGCGCGGCCGAGGAACAGCCAGCCGAGCGTCGGCGCCCAGGCCATCAGCGCATAGTCGATGCCGAGCGCCGCTAGCGTGGCGAGCAGCACCGGGCGCCGCCCGAAATGGTCGCTCAGGCCGCCGATCACCGGCGCGAACAGGAACTGCATCAGCGCATAGGCGAAGAGCAGCCAGCCGCCGATCTCCGCCGCGCGGTCGATCGTCGTGCCTGTGAGCCCCATCACCAGCCGCGGCATCACGGGCATGATCAGCCCGATGCCGGCGGTATCGGTGAACACGATCATGCCTATCAGGATCAGCACGCCGCGCCGCGGCGTCTCGGCCGTCATCTCGCCCCCCCTCGTGTCGCGCCGCCCCCCGGGCGTCTCTGCGGCTTATCCCCCGTTGGCGCGGAACAGGGCCAGCGTCCGCTCCTTCGCCAGCCCCGCGCTCGCCGCGTCGTAATCCGGGCGCTCGCCGCAGTTGAAGCCGTGGCCGGCTTCATAGACGAACACCTCGACGTTGGGGAACGCGGCGGCGATGACTTTCTCGACGCCGTCCATCGGGATGCCGTGGTCGTTGCGGCCGAAGTGGCAGATCGTCGGGCATTGCGGCGCATCGTCGAGCAGCCCAGGCACCATCGAGCCGTAATAGCTCGACGCCGCCGCGACTTCGGCGATGTTCTGCGCCGCGCGCCAGGCGATCGAGCCGCCGTAGCAATAGCCGACGACGAACACCGGGCCCTTGGCCGCCAGCGCCTCGACGCAGGTCCGCACATCGGCGACCGACAGCGCGATCGGATGTTCCTGGCGGGCGAGCTTGACGCCCGCAGCGATGCCTTCGCCATCGTAGCCGACTTCGAATCCCGGCGCCTCGCGGTCGAACAGCGCGGGCGCGAGCACTTCATAGCCTTCGGCGGCATACTCGTCGGCGACCGAGCGGATGTGCGCATTGACCCCGAAGATCTCCTGGATCACCACGAGCCCGCCGCGCCGCCCGCCCTCGGGCTCGGCATGGTAGACGGCGACCACTGCCTCGTCGGACATCGTCATCTGCTCGAACTGGCCGGCCATCTTCGGAAATCTCCCTCGCCTTCTCGATTCGGCTGGAAGATATAATGGTCTCACATTGCCGTGGAGCGTCCGATGCACTCGCACCCGTCCGATCGCACCGAACTGGCCGAAACGGCCGAGGACGCGCCGCCCGCCAGGCTCGCCACGGGCGCCGCCGCGATCGGCGCCGGCGCGCTGGGCACGCTGGCGGTGGGCTCGATCGGCTTCATCGCAGGCGCGATCGGCGCGCTGGCGGTGGGGGCGCTCGCGATCGGCCGGCTCAAGATCGGCAAGGCGAGCATCAAGGAGCTGGAGATCGACACGCTCCGGGTGCGACGGCTGGAGGTGATGGAGGAGGACGAATCCGGCTGAGCGAAAAGCGACTCTACTCGTCCGGGGGCATCCTTGCGCCGTGACGGATGCCCAGAATTCGGACAAGTCCCTCTTCGCGGCGATAGATCAGCAGATAAGGCCACACGGTGGACAGCTGACGGCGCCCTCCTTCGATCGGCGTGCCGCGGTCCGGGAACTCTGCCAGACTGTCGGCCAGGGCGATCAGCCGTGTCGCGAGCCGCCGTGCCGCCGGAACATGGAACTGCTCAACATAGGCGCGGATGGCATTCAGATCGTGTGTCGCCCTCCGCGACCATCTTATTTGAACCATGATTCGGGCGGCGGGCCCGATTCATCGGTGCCCCAGGTCCGAAGCCATTTGACGACTTCCTCGTGTGATACCTCGCGGCCAGCCGCGATGTCCGCCTCGGCCTCGCGCAGCGCAGCCTCCTCGGTCGCGGGATCGACGTCGTCGAAGATGGAGCGTTCCGGTTTCATGCCCATCACATAGCATTCCGCCCCACCCGCCGCCACCGGGTTGCATCCCGTGGACACCGATGCTAACCGCGCCGCGACCCATGGGGGGCCTCCTGGCTGGAGTGCAGCCCCGCTGAGCATGGGGCCATCTCCTGATCCCGAGAGGAACCGAAACGCGTGGAGACTTCCGGCGGCACCATTGGCGGCATCCAGGCCAGCTTGAGCGGCCGCTATGCCTATGCGCTGTTCGAACTGGCGCGTGACGCAAAAACGCTCGCCACCGTCGAATCGAGCCTCGCCGCGGTGGGTGCCGCGCTCGCCGAATCGGCCGAGTTCAAGGCACTGACCCAGAGCCCGCTCGTCGCCCGCGGCGATGCCGCCCGCGCCGTCGCCGCGATCGCCACGACGCTCAAGCTCGACCGGACCACGGCCAGCTTCCTCGGCGTGCTCGCCGAGAACCGTCGCCTGGGCCAGCTCGGCGCGATCATCCGCGACTTCCGCCGCCTCGCCGCCGCGCACCGCGGCGAGACGACCGCGCAGGTCACCTCGGCGCATCCGCTCACCTCCGACCAGGTCGAGGCCCTCAAGCAGCAGCTTCGCCAGCGCATCGGCCGCGACGTCGCGGTCGATCTCTCGGTCGATCCCTCGCTGCTGGGCGGGCTCGTCGTCCGCGTCGGCTCGCAAATGATCGATTCGTCGATCCGCACTCGTCTCAATTCCCTCGCGCACGCGATGAAAGGCTGAAGGCTAGAATCATGGATATCCGCGCCGCAGAAATCTCGAAGGTCATCAAGGACCAGATCGCTTCGTTCGGCTCCGAGGCGCAGGTCTCGGAAACCGGCCAGGTGCTGTCGGTCGGCGACGGCATCGCGCGCATCCACGGGCTCGACAACGTCCAGGCGGGCGAGATGGTCGAGTTCTCGAACGGCGTGCAGGGCATGGCGCTCAACCTCGAGGCCGATAACGTCGGCGTGGTGATCTTCGGCTCGGACGCCGAGATCAAGGAAGGCGACGTTGTCAAGCGCACCGGCACCATCGTCGACGTGCCCGTCGGCAAGGGCCTGCTCGGCCGCGTGGTCGACGGCCTCGGCAACCCGATCGACGGCAAGGGCCCGATCGTCGCCGAGGGCCGCAGCCGCGTCGAAGTGAAGGCGCCGGGCATCATCCCGCGCCAGTCGGTGAGCGAGCCGATGCAGTCGGGCCTGAAGGCGATCGACGCGCTCGTCCCCGTCGGCCGCGGCCAGCGCGAGCTGATCATCGGCGATCGCCAGACCGGCAAGTCGGCCGTCGCGATCGACACCTTCATCAACCAGAAGACGGTCAACGCCGGCGACGACGAGAAGAAGAAGCTCTACTGCGTCTATGTCGCGGTGGGCCAGAAGCGCTCGACCGTCGCGCAGCTGGTGCGCACGCTCGAAGAGAATGGCGCGATGGAATATTCGATCGTGGTCGCCGCGACCGCGTCGGAGCCCGCGCCGCTTCAGTTCCTCGCGCCCTACACCGGCACCGCGATGGGCGAGTATTTCCGCGACAACGGCATGCACGCGCTGATCGTCTATGACGATCTGTCGAAGCAGGCGGTCGCCTACCGCCAGATGTCGCTGCTGCTGCGCCGCCCGCCGGGCCGCGAAGCCTATCCGGGCGACGTCTTCTACCTCCAC
>NZ_JAGHZV010000025.1 GCF_017745215.1 Sphingomonas sp. | reverse complement strand
GGGATCAGCAGCGTCTCGAGACCGTCCTTCTGCGCCTTGTTGGCGGCGCGCGGGCTGATCTTCTGGCCAGCCGGGAAGATCACTTCGCCCGACTTGGCGTCGATGATGTCGAACATCGGCTTGGCGCCGCGCCAGTTCTCGGGCTGGAACGGGATCTGCCAGCCGTTCGGGCCGCGGACGAAGGTCACGCGGTTGTAGAAATAGTTGAGGATGTCCTCGCCGTTCAGGCCGAGGGCATAGAGCAGCGTCGTCACCGGAAGCTTGCGCTTGCGGTCGATACGGACGTTGACGATGTCCTTGGCGTCGAACTCGAAGTCGAGCCACGAGCCGCGATACGGGATCACGCGCGCAGCGAAGAGATACTTGCCCGAGGCATGGGTCTTGCCGCGGTCATGGTCGAACAGCACGCCCGGCGAGCGGTGCATCTGCGAGACGATGACGCGCTCGGTGCCGTTGATGATGAAGGTGCCGTTCTCGGTCATGAGCGGCATGTCGCCCATGTAGACGTCCTGCTCCTTGATATCGAGCACCGAACGGGCCTCGGTATCCTGGTCCACCTCGAACACGATGAGGCGCAGCGTCACGCGCATCGGCGCCGCATAGGTGATGCCGCGCTGGCGGCACTCGTCGGTGTCGAACTTGGGCGGCTCGAGCTCGTAGTTGACGAAGTCGAGCTCGGCGGTGCCGGCGAAGTCGCGGATCGGGAACACCGAACGCAGCGTCTTCTCGAGCCCGGAGACGTAGCCGATCGAAGGATCGCTCCGCAGGAACTGTTCGTAGGATTCGCGCTGAACCTCGATCAGGTTCGGCATCTGCACCACTTCGTGGATGTCGCCGAACACCTTGCGGATGCGGCGCTTCACGGTGCCGCTGGATCCTGCGATTGCCTTGGTTGCCATAGGGAGATGTGCCTCGTTCAGCCTGAATGTCGTCCCGGTATCCGCCGGGGCAGGCACGCAAACGGACGCAAAAGGGCCGGACCGCCTTCCCGTATCGATCGGAAAAACTTCCAGCCTCTTCCAGCGTCCGTTGAACCTCGGCCGACCCATTCGTGAGACGCGCTGCGCGACGGCGCGTCCTATCCCGGTCGTGAGGTGAGGAGCGCGATATAGGGAGCGTGTTGGATTTGGTCAACCGCCTCGCCCCGGACTAGGTCGCGAGGGTATAAATAGGGGCGGGGGGAGGCGGATGAGGAGGGGACGGCTGGTGCTGACCCAAGCGCTGATCCTCGTTCGATCCAATTTGCACGCCCGTGAAGCCATCGGCTGCCGTTCGTCGCACGTCCCGCTCGGACCGGCGCAGCACCTGCGGCGAATCGCAGGTTCCATTCATTGGGCAGGCGTCATGAGTAACCAAAGCGTACTGCTTCGCCCCCGCGCCGCGCTGTTGATCGGTGCCGCGCTCCTTTCAACTCCAGCCTTCGCGCAGGACGCGCAGCAGACCGTGACGCCGCCGCCAGTGGTGCCCACGGTCTCCGTCCCGGCACCCGCGCCGGCACCCGCTCCCGAGCGTGTGATCACTTTCGCGCCGCAAACCGAGACGGTGCAGCCGGTCCAGCAGGCGGTGCCCGAGGCCGCGCCCGCGCGCACCGCCACGTCGCGCACCACCACGACCACCACCACGCGCCGCGTCCAGCCCGAGCCGGCCGCGCGCCGCACGACGACCACCACGACGCGTACCGAAGCTCCGGCCGAAGCCGCGCCGGCTGCTGAACCCCAAGCCGCGCCGGCACCCGTCGCCGAGGCGCCGGCTCCTGCGCCCGTGGCTGCCGAACCGGCGACCGCCGCGGAGACGACAACCACGACGACCGAGACGACGCCGCCCACCCAATCGCGCTCGCCGATGGCGCTCATCGCCCTGCTTGCGCTGATCGTTCTGGCGGGTGCCGGCGCGGTGTTCCTCCTGCTCCGTCGCCGCAGCCGCGACGAGATCGAGCCGATGCCGGTCACGACCTATGCCGATCCGATCGCCGCTCGCCCGGCGCCGGAGCCCATCATCGTCAGCCGCGAGCCCGAACGCGTCCAGCCCCTTGTCGAGCCTGTCGCCGAGGCGCCGCTCGCCTCCGAGGCCGCCGAGCCGCTCCACCCGATCGAGACCGAGGCGCATGCCCATGAGGCCGACAAGGAGGACCTTGCCGCGCTGGCCGGTGCCGCCCCCGTCGCGCATCGCCCGTGGCTCGAGCTGGGCATCCGCCCGGTCCGCGCGGGCACGACCGAGGAGGAAGCCGCGGTCGAGTTCGAGCTCACCATCGGCAACAGCGGCGACCTGCCGGCCGAGGACGTCCATGTGACGACCTTCATGCTCGCCGACGCCGAGGGCAGCGAGATGGAGCAGATGCTGCTCGACCACCAGGGCGAGGATTCGGTCCCGCCGGTCACCATCGCGCCGGGCGAGGGCACGCGCATCGACGCGACGCTCGCCGCGCCGAAGGAAGGGCTGGGCCGCGTGTTCAACCCCGTCGTCGTCGCCGATGCGCGCTATCGCCTGCCCGACGGCAGCGAAGGCCGCACCGCTGCCGCCTTCCGCATCGGCCGCCCATCGCCCGAGGAAGGCCTCGGCCCGATCGGCGCCACGCGGCCGCACTTCGTCGACGACGTCAGCGCGGAGCTGGACCACGTCCTCGAACGCGCCTGAGCCTCAGACCCCACGTCGCGGCCCGCCCTCCCAATCCGGGAGGGCGGGCCGCTCGCCGTTGAGGGGAGCGTGCTACCGCTGAGAGACCGTTTGGAAATGCGCCTCACGGCGCATGGCGGTGCCGGCCCGCTCCCCCTCCCGGCCACCCAACGACAGTATTCTATGGGTGGCCGGGAGGGGGAGCGGGCTGGCACCGCCTCGAAACTCGCTCTTTCGCGAGTTTCCAAACAGCCTCTGAGCTGCCAGCAGCGCGTCGCGCAGCCCGGGATAGACCGCCGCATTTCCTGCGCCGCTCAGATGGTCTCCATCGAAGAATAGCGGCCGCCCGTCCGGTGCTGCCTTGCAGACCGCGCCGGGGCAGAGCAGCGGAAACGGATCCCAGACCGCGAGCGCCGGCTGCGCTCCGGCGAGCCGCCGCATCGCCCCCAGCACCGGCGCTCGCAGCGCCTCCAGCTCGGCGCGCGGCATCGTCAGCCCGCCCTCGCAGATCGGGTTGGCCCGGTTGAACCAGTCCGAACAGCGGAAGGGCGGGCTGCGAAAGATCGGCTTGGGCGCCTCGAACACGACGCGCGCGCCCATCGATGCCAGCGTTGCGATCGCTGTCCGCGCCTCGGCCAGTGATGTCGCCGAGACGCTGGGCGGCGCGGGATGCTCGACCGCGCGATCACCTTCGAACTGGTTGGTGAAGCGCACCAGCCGCAGCCCGGGCAGGAAGACGACGTCGCCCGGCTTCAGGCGCCGGCGAAGCTCGCCCAGCAGGAGCTGCGGATAGCCCGAGCAGCTGCCGTTCACCGGTACGGCGTCGTTGAGCTTGAGGAACGGGCAGCCGCTCCGGAAGAAGCTGCGCACCGGCGCGCCCAGTTCGGCAGCGAACTGGCGATAGGCCGGCGCGTAGGCGAGATTGTGCGAATCCCCGATCGCATAGACCGTGAACCCCGCCACCGGCGTCTTGCAACTCGAGGGCGTCCAGCTCGTGATCTTGCCGCCGTGGAAGCGCTCGACGCTCTCGGCCACCGCGCAATGGACGAGGGCGGGGTAGAGTGTCTCGCCGCTCCCTTCCGCGTACCAGGCAGCATGGTCGCGGGTCACGCTCAGCGTCAGCCGGTCGTGCGCCAGGAACAGCCCGGTCCCGGCCAATCCCGTAAGGCACAGCGCCCCCAGCGCTCGCCACACCACGCTGCCGCGCGGCAGCGCGGCGACCCGGCTGCTGGTCCGGAGCGGCTTCTCGACCAGGCGGTAGGACAGCACCGCCAGCCCCACCGCGATCGCCAGCGCAAGCAGCTGGAGCGGCAGCGTGCCGAGCCCGCTCGTCCAGCGGAACAGCACGAATACCGGCCAATGCCAGAGATAGAGCGAATAGGAGAGCAGGCCGATCGCCACCACCGGCTGCCACGCCAGCATGCGGGCGAACGGATTGCCCGGGAGCGCGACCACCACCGCGATCAGGCCCGCGGTTCCCAGCACCGGCAGCAGCGCGAGCGGGAAGGGAAAGTTTGGCCCCTCGGGGATCGTCAGGCCTCGCATCACCATCACGAGGCTCAGGATGACGAGCGCCGCCCGCG
This sequence comes from Sphingomonas sp., assembly GCF_017745215.1. Classification (GTDB taxonomy): domain Bacteria; phylum Pseudomonadota; class Alphaproteobacteria; order Sphingomonadales; family Sphingomonadaceae; genus Sphingomonas. The sequence continues at coordinate 34,783 of NZ_JAGHZV010000025.1, read as the reverse complement.
CGCTGCCGTTCGAGCGCGCGAGCCACGGCCGCCAGCGCTCGGCTGTCAGGCACAGCAGCATGCCCGCGCCCAGCTCCCAGAAGCGCGGGAAGATCAGGTAGAAGGCGAGTGCGTGCATCCCCGAGAGTGCCGCTGCCAGCGCGAGCGACCCCAGGCTCAGCCCCGCGGTCAGCACCAGCATCCGCCGCGCGCTGATCGCTTCGCCCTTCAGCCGCTGGTGCCAGTGGATGAGGAGGGGGAAGAGCAGGTAGAATTGCTCTTCCACGCCCAGCGACCATGTGTGGGTGAAGGGGTTGTACGCCGCCTGCGGTCCGAAATAGGTGTCGCTGTCGAGTGCGAGCGCGATGTTGCTGCCGCCGAAGAAGGCTGCGACCCCCGACGCCATCATCGCGCGGCTCAGCCAGGCGTCGGGAATGAAGAGGTTGGCCGCGAAGATCGTGACCAGCAGCATCGCCGCGAGCGCGGGCATGATCCGCATCAGCCGCCGCGCGTAGAAATGGGCGGCCAGCCCCCCCAGGCTCTCGAACCGCCGCCCCTCCATCGAGGCAGTGACGACGAAGCCCGAGATCACGAAGAAGATGTCGACGCCGGTAAACCCGCCGGGCAGCGCGCGCGGCCAGAGATGGAACACCACCACCGAGACGACCGCGAGCGCGCGCAATCCGTCGATCGCGGGGATATAGCCGAGGCTGGTGCGGGGGGGATGGCCTGTCACTCGCGACCCCTAGGCAACGGCGAGGCGTCGGGCAATCGGCGCGCGTGGATATCGGCTGGGCGCATCGTGCAGGTGCAATTCAGCTTCGCGGCGCTAGGCAGGGGCGTGCGAAACGCAAATCCAGGGTTCGCGCGGGGGCTTGCCGCGTGGGCTGCCTTGGCAGCCGCGCCGGCGCTCGCCCAGCAGGGAACCCCGCGTCCGACGCCCACGCCAGCGCCGCCGCCGACGATCATCGTGCCGAGCGCCGATCGCTTCAGCCTGCCGGCCTCGGGGCCGCAGAGTGCGCCGGTCCGCCCGCCGGTGCCTGTCGCCACGTCGATCCCCGCGCCGACGCCGGTGCCGACCCCCGCTGCCCGCCGGCCCACGCCGACGCCGGTCGCCACGCCGCGCCCGCCGCAGGCTCGGCCAACGCCGGAGCCCGCCGTATCGCCGACCCCGGCCGTCGCGGCGACTCCGGAGCCCGCCCCGGCGCCATCGCCGACCCCCGTCGCGCCGCCGGTTGCCGTGCCCACGCCCCAGCCGACCATCGCGCCCGCGCCTGTGCTCGCGCCCGAACCTGTCGGTTCATCCTGGCTGCCCTTTGCAGCCCTGGGCGGAGGCCTCGCGCTGCTTGCGGGTCTGGCAGGCTGGCTGCTGCTCCGCCGGCGGCGCGCGCCGGAGGGCGCCGAAGTCGAGCCCGACGCCCCCGTCGCCGCCCCGCCACCGCCGGTGCCACCGCCGCCCGCACCGGTCCCGCCGCCGATCGCCGCGCCGCGACCCGCGCCGCGCCCGCCCGGCGAAGCGATCGCCGTCGAGATCGTCCCGCGCCGGCTGGTCCTCAACGAAGTCGATGCGCTGCTCGAGTTCGAGCTCCGGCTCGCCAGCCAGGCCGAGACCGCCGACGGACTCCGCCTCGGCATCGCGCTGGTCAGCGCCAGCCCCGAGCAGGACACGATGCTCGACGCCTATCATCGCGGCACGGGCAACCAGCCGCCCTCCACCGCGCCTTTCACGCTCCCGCCCGGCCGGGTCTGGGCCAATGGCGCCACGCTCGTGCTGCCGCGCTGGCAGATCCACTCGGTCGAGCTCGGCGGGCGGCGGATGTTCGTGCCGATGCTGATGGTCGACCTGCGCTGGCGCGCCGGCCTGAGCCTGCGCCATCAGGCGGCGGACTTCATGGTGGGCACCGGAGGGCAGGGCGGCAAGCTCGGCCCGATCTGGCTCGACAAGCGCGAGCACCAGGGGCTGGCGGCGAGCCGCTATTTCCCCCGGCCGGCCGCGATGGCGGCGGGCGGCTGAGCGCCTACCCCGCCGTCGGAGCTGCTGTCGGCGCCGGCCCGGGCGTGGCGATGTCCTGCACCACCTTCCAGCTTCCGTCCGCGCCCTTGCGGAACACGGTCACATAGCTTCCCGTCATCGTCTCGACCTTCCTGGTCTCGGGATTGGTGAAGCTCACCGTGAAGCTGCCGTTGGTGAAGCCCAGGTCGCCGCTGGTCTCGGCGCGCGCGGTCCTGTAGTCGAGCTTGAACGCCGGGTCCTTGAAGTCGCTGCCCGCGTCGCTCTGGTGGTGGACCGGCGCGAAGGGCGTGAAGACTTCGGCATCCTCCGCATAGAGCGCCTTGAGCTTCGCCGCGTCCTTCGCCTGATAGGCGGCGAGCAGCGCGGCGTCGGCGGCCTTCACGGCCTCGGTATCGGCCGCCGATGATGGCGCGCCGGCGGGCTTGTCGGCGGTCGGCGCGGCGGGCGTGCAGGCCGTCAGCGTCATCGCGAGCGCGGCCAGCGCGATCATGCCGTTGGCGACGTGGGTCATGGGCGGGTCTCCTCTCCTCGAAGACCGCCTCTCTACCAGCGCAGGCTTCATGACGCCAATGCAACGACGATGCCGGGGAAAGGACATGCAAAAGGGGCAGCCCGTCGCCGGACCGCCCCCTTCATGCTCGCTGCGGAGGCAGCGTCGAGATTACTTGATCTCGACGGTGGCGCCGGCTTCCTCGAGCTGCTTCTTGACCTTCTCGGCCTCGTCCTTCGACACGCCTTCCTTGACGGCCTTCGGCGCGGCCTCGACGAGGGCCTTCGCCTCGGTCAGGCCGAGGTTGGTGATCGCGCGGACTTCCTTGATGACGTTGATCTTCTTGCCACCGTCGCCGGTGAGGATCACGTCGAACTCGGTCTGCTCTTCGGCAGCCGGAGCAGCGGCGCCGCCGCCGGCGCCCGGCATCGCAACCGCCATCGGAGCGGCGGCGGTGACGCCCCACTTCTCTTCGAGGAGCTTCGAGAGCTCGGCGGCTTCGAGGACGGTCAGCTCGGAGAGCTGGTCAACAAGAGCGTTCAGGTCAGCCATGTGATATACTCCAATCTATCGATATGTTCGGGATTTGGTCTAAATAAGAACCGCTTATGCGGCGTCCTTCTCGGCGTAAGCCTTGAAGACGCGCGCGAGCTGCGCGGCCGGCGCCTGCGTGACCGCCGCGAGCTTCGACGCCGGAGCCTGAAGCAGGCCGACGATCTTGCCGCGGAGTTCATCGAGCGACGGAAGCGTTGCGAGCGCCTTCACGCCTTCGGCGTCGAGCAACTGGGTCCCCATCGCGCCGCCGACGATCTCGAGCTTGTCGTTCGTCTTGGCGAATTCCGCGATGACCTTGGCCGCAGCCACGGGATCGGCGGACGTGGAGATCGCAGTGGGGCCGGTCAGCAGGTCAGCGATACCTGCATAGTCGGTCCCTTCGACGGCGATCTTGGCAAGGCGGTTCTTGGCGACCTTGTAGCTCGCGCCGGCTTCGCGCATCTTGGTGCGGAGGGCCGTCGACTGCTTGACGGTCATCCCGAGGTTGCGGGTGATCACCACCACGCTCACCTCGCCGAAGGTGCGGTTCAGCTCGGAAACGAGCTCGGTCTTCTGAGCGCGATCCATGCCGTTCTCCTCATTCTGGACTGCCCGCAAAGGCAGCCCGGTTCACGAATGTCCGAGGGGCACGATCGTCGCGGCCAGAGAAATCCCCGGCTGGACCCGGACGCTCCATCGCACGATAGCGGGCCGGTAAAAATCTGTCCCCGTCTTGGCGAGAGATTAAGCCGGGCAAATCCCGGCGCTCGCTGTCTCGGACGGTCTCCTCCCGAAGGAGGAAGCGGGGCCCTTAGCGGAAACGGGGGGAAAGTCAACGGGGAGGGGTGGTGGAAGGCTGGTCCCCTCGGCGACCTCGCTACCCCTTTCGCCGGGATGACGCGTTGGGGCGCGGTAAAGAGCGAGGCGGATGTCTTAACGCCCCAGCCACCCGTCCCCCCGCGGGACGTCCCAAATCGGTGACTGGGCATTGGCCTCGCCAAGCGCGAGATCGGGATCATGAATCGCGCGTCAACCATCCTCGCCCTGCTCCTTGGTCTGCTCGCCTGCGCCCCCGCGGCCAACGCCGCGCCCGTGGTCCGCCAGGTACTCGCGACCGATGCCGAGCTCGAGCCCGGCGAATATCTCTGGAACCCCGAGCTGGCGCGCACCGGCCCCATTGCCATCGTCGTCGATGTCGCGGCCGAGCGGCTCTACGTGTACCGGGGCGGCGTCGAGATCGGCCGCACGCTGATCCTCTACGGCGACGACGACAAGCCCACCCCGCTCGGCGAGTTCACCGTCCTCCAGAAGGACCGCGACCACATCTCGAACCTCTACGACGCGCCGATGCCCTATATGCTGCGGCTCACCTGGGGCGGCATCTCGATCCACGGCAGCGGCGAAGTGGTCGACGGCCGCTACGCCACCCACGGCTGCGTCGGCCTGCCCGACGAGTTCGCAGCGCTGCTCTTCGCGGCCGTCCCCAAGGGCACGCCGGTCACCGTCACCCGCCATTGGCTCCGCGACGTCTACGGGCGCTGAGCCGCGTCACTTCGCGGGGGGCAGCTTCTCCAGAATCGCTTGCGCCGCGGGCTTCTCGGGCGAGTCGTAGCCCGCGCCCGCCACCGGCAGCAGCACCTTGCGCGCCGCGTCGCCGCGTTCCTCGCGCGCCAGCTCGGCACCCAGCGTCAGCCGCGTCGCCGGCGCGGCCGGCACGCTGTCGACGGCCTTGAGCATCCCGGCGTTCGCGGCCTGGTTGGGCTCTTCGCCGGCATCGGCGAAGCTGCGGAAATAGGCGATCAACGGGATCACCGCTTCGGTATCCGCGCGATTGGCCCTGGCGATCAGCGCGCGCGCCGCACGCAGCTTGGCCGGACGTTCGGCTTCGGGACCCGCGACCGCCAGCTCGGCCATCGCCAGCCCCTTCCAGGCCAGCGCCGGCGCCGAATCGTTGCGGAGCGCCAGGGCCTTGTCCGCCGCGGCGATGCACTCGGCATAATGGCCGGTGCGGCACTCGGCCTCGGTGAGCAGCAGCTGCCCGTCGAGGTTGTTGTACACGCGGCGCACCGTGTCGCGCAGCCCGGCGAGCCAGCGGTCGCGCGCCTCGATCGACTTGTCGTGGAGCGCGGTCATCCGCTCGGCCACCTTGGGATCCGTGCCGGGCGCGGGCAGCGGCGGAATCTCGACGCGCGAACCCATCTCGATCCGCCCCTTCAGGAACCGCGCCTGGCTTTCGCTCAGCTGGGTCAGCACGGGCTCGGCCGCACGCTCGGCGGGATAGCTCAGCCGGTCGTAGGGCAGGCCGCGATTGTCATAGGCGGTCACTTCGGCCTGGAGCTTGGCGGGATCGCCGAACGCCTGCGCCGCCGCTGCGGGGCTAGCGCCGTGCGCGATATCCCAGAGATAGCGGCTGAGCTCGGCACGTCGCGTGTCCGAGAAGAACAGGTAATGGACCAGGATCCAGGCGTGGTACGGCGTCCACCTGCTCCGCTTGGCGACTTCGAGATACTTGCCGTCGAGCACGTCGCGCACGGGCACGTTGCCGTAGACGTCGATCACGTGACGGTAGCCCTCCGGCATATGGCCATATTCGAGCGCGCCGTCCTGGCGGATCCGGATCGTCGAAAAGAGCTCGCCGAAGCCGTCGAGATACCATCGCGGATAGGCCGCGGGGAAATAGGTGAGGAGATAATGCTGCGCGAAGCCCGCATAGAGCCGCCCCTCGGCGCTGATCGGCACGGTGTCACCGCCGGTGGTAGTGCTGAGGGTCTGGTTGTCGCTGCCGAACAGCGAATTCTCGAGCTGGCCGGTCTGAGGGTTCATCTGCAGCACGCCGAGGCTCGCGATGTCGACTTTCTGCGTGCGCTCGATCTCGGCGACCGCGTCGCTGCGGCTGGCGGCCATCACCGCGCCGTCCTCGCGCGGGTCGTAGTAGCGCTGGAACTGGAACGGCCCGGCGAACGGTCCCTGCGCCGAGCGCGTGTTCCTGAGGTCCATCGCGTCGAACTCGGCGGTGTCCCCCACCAGCGTGACGCGCAGCTTCAGCGTCTCGTCGGGCGCGTCGACGCGGTTGAGCAGGATGGAGAGCAGGAAATGCAGCCGCTCAAGATTGTGCGTGATCCGCGTCAGATCCCCGCGCGGGCCGTTCGAATAGACGATCACATGGTCGCTCTCGGCTACCCACCAGTCGCTTTTGCGGTTGAGGCTGCCCTCGACGACGATCGTCTGGTTCTGCTGCGCTTCCGCCGCAACGGGGAGCAGCAGGAACAACGTCGTCAGCGCCAGTGAAACGCGGTGCTTGGCTCGCATGCTTCCTCCCCATGGCGCCGGCGCTTCGACGCCCGGCTTGACGCAGTCAGACCATAGTGGCGCGATTGGCGCAATGCTCCGATGCCAGCGCGGATCGACATCCAAGATGACGGTGGAGAATAACCCCAAAATATCACCGTCACCCCGGCCTTGTGCCGGGGCCCACCGAGAGGCAAGGGCTGGAATAGTGCTTCTTGTCCAGCCGGCGTGGCGGGGTGGACCCCGGCACAAGGCCGGGGTGACGGTTTTTTTGCCGGAAGCCCGACTCAAACCGTGAATGTCGACACAGCCTAGCGAGCCAATGCCGCCAGCAACGCCGCCGCCCGCGCGCGCTCGGGCGAATCCCACGCGCCCTGCGCCACCGGCAGCAGCGCCACCCGCGCACCGGTCGCGTCGCCACGCTTGGCCAGTGCCTCGCCCAGCCGCAGCCGCGCTGCCGCCGACCAGGGCGCGCGTGCGACTGCCTTCTCCAGCCCCGCGACAGCATCCGCGGACAGCGGCTCGCCCGCATCGGCGAAGCTCGCCGAATAGGCGAGCAGCCCGCGTACGCCATCGCTGTCGGCCCGGATCGCGCGGGCGAGCGCCTCGCGCGCGCCGCGCAACCCTTCCGCCCGGCGCGCGGCCGGCCCGGCGAGCGCCTGCTGCGTCAGCGCGACGCCCCGCCACGCCAGCGCGGTCGCATTGCCCGGCGCTGCGACGAGCGCAAGGTCGGCCGCGTCGAGGCAGCCTGCGGCATTGCCGCTGCGGCATTCGGCTTCGGCGAGGACCAGCTGGAGCCCGCGGCTCTCGGGATAGCGCCCCGCGACGCGGCGCAGCTCGCGCAGCCAGTCGCGCCGGCGGCCCGCCACCTTGCGCGCCTCGCGCGGCGTCGAGGGCGGATCGAGCCGCGAGCCGAGCAGCAGCCGCTCGCGCACTTGCCAGCTTTCCGCGCGGGTGAGCTGGCGCAGCAGCGGCGGCGGCGCGCGCTCGGCGGGGAAGTAGAGCCGGTCGTTGGGGATCTTGCGCCCGCGATAGCCGGCGAGCTCGGCCTGGAGCTTCGCGGCGTCGAGCTTGACCGCCGCATCGGCCCGCGAAGCGCCGTTCGCCACGGCCTCGAGATAGGCGCGCAGCGGCTCGCGCCAGCTTTCCGAGAAGAACAGCAGATGGACCAGCGCGAAGGCATGGATCGGCGTCCAGCGCGGACGGCCGCCGGGCTCGGCGAGGTAGCTCCCGTCGAGCAGCCGCGACACCGGATAGCGGCCGTACCAGTCGAGCACCTTCAGATAACCCTCGGGCACTTCGCCGTACTGGATCGCGCCGTCCTGGCTCGCATCGATTGTCGCGAAGACTTCGCCGAAGCCGTCGAGGTACCAGCGCGGATAGGCGGCGGGGAAATAGGTGAGCAGGTAATGCTGGGCGTAGCCCGCGTAGATGCGGCTCTCGGGCGTCACCAGATAGGCGACTTCGCCGGTACGGGCATCCTCCAGGTCGGGTTGGCCGATCCGCGCCAGCGAGCGCTGCATCGCTACGCCCTGCGGCCCGAGCCGGGTCAGCGCCGAGAAGAGGTCGGTGCCCGGGTCGAGCGCGATCTTCTGGTCCTCGGCCGTGGTCGCTAGCACGGCGCCGTCGTCGCGCGGGTCGTAATAATAGGCGCCGGGAAAGGCGGCGGGGAAGGGGCCGCGCTGCGCGCGCACGCCGCGCAGGTCGAGCCGGCGGAAGTCGACGTCGTTGTTGACCAGCACGACGCTCAGCTTCACCGCATCGTCGCTGTCGTCGAGCCGGCTGAAGAGGGTCGAGAGCAGCAGGTGCAGCTTCTCGAGATTGTGTGCGAGCCGGGTGATCCGCTCTTCCTGCGTGCCGTAGACGAGGACGTGCTCGGTCTCGGCGACGTACCAGCTGCTCATGTCGACGGGCTTGCCGTTGCGGCCGACAGGGACGCCGCGCACGGTGATGGTATCGGGATCGAGCGTCGCCGTCTGCGCGAGCGCCGTGACAGGCGCGAGCAGGAGCAGGGGCGCGGCAAGCCAGCGCAAGCGCATCGCGATCCTCCTTCTCGCCCGGGTCCGCGCCGCCCATCGGCACGCGGGCCTTGCTGAACGCTGAACGGGTACTGCCCCTCCCGGAAAACGAAAAGGGCCGGGATCGCTCCCGGCCCTTTCCCGTATCATCCGCACATCGGCGTCAGATCGTCGAGACTTCCGCCACGTCGACCTTCACGCCCGGGCCCATCGTCGAGCTCAGCGCCACCTTGCGGAGGTACTTGCCCTTGGCGCCCGACGGCTTGGCCTTCACCACCGCATCGACCAGCGCGTCGAAGTTCGCGCGCAGGTCCTCGGCCGGGAAGCTGATCTTGCCCAGGCCCGCGTGGATGATGCCCGCCTTCTCGACGCGATACTCGATCTGGCCGCCCTTGGCCGCCTTCACGGCTTCGGCGACGTTCATCGTCACGGTGCCCAGCTTCGGGTTCGGCATCAGGCCCTTGGGGCCCAGCACCTTGCCGAGGCGGCCGACCAGGCCCATCATGTCGGGCGTGGCGATGCAGCGATCGAAGTCGATCGTGCCGCCCTGGATGGCTTCCATCAGGTCCTCGGCGCCGACGACGTCGGCACCCGCCTCGCGCGCCTCATCGGCCTTGGGGCCGCGCGCGAACACGCCGACGCGCACCGTCTTGCCGGTGCCCTTGGGCAGCGTCACGACGCCGCGGACCATCTGGTCGGCGTGGCGCGGATCGACACCCAGGTTGAGCGCGACTTCGAGGGTCTCGTCGAACTTCGACGTGGCGTTGGCCTTCACGATCGCGATCGCCTCGTCCACGCCGTGGAGCTTGAGGGGATCGACGCTCCAGCCCTTCTGCTTCTTGCTCAGCTTGCTCATCGGGTCAGCCCTCCACTACCTGGAGGCCCATCGCGCGGGCCGAGCCCTCGATGATCTTGGTCGCGGCCTCGATGTCGTTTGCGTTCAGGTCCTTCATCTTGACCTCGGCGATCTGTGCGAGCTGCGAGCGCTTGATCGTGCCCGCGCTCGTCTTGCCCGGCTCCTTCGAGCCCGACTTGAGGTTGATCGCCTTCTTGATGAGGAAGGTGGCCGGCGGCGTCTTCGTCTCGAACGAGAAGCTGCGGTCGGCATAGACGGTGATGACCGTGGGGAGGGGAGTGCCCTGCTCCTGGTCGCCCGTCTGCGCGTTGAACGCCTTGCAGAATTCCATGATGTTCACGCCGCGCTGGCCCAGCGCGGGGCCGATCGGCGGGCTGGGGTTGGCCTTGCCGGCCGGCACCTGCAGCTTGATATAGCCGGTAATCTTCTTTGCCATGTGTCACTCTCTTTCGGCCCTTCGGCTGGAAGCCGGCGGGCGCTGATCAAGTCGAGCGGTAGTGGCGGCCGCCCGAAGACGGCCTCCCGCGATTTTCCATTGCTCTAGCGCTGGAAGCGCGCGCCCTTAGCGCACGCCGCCGCGGAACGCAAACCCCGTCGGTTGCCCGACGGAGAACGACGTCACTTCACGCGTTCGACGTCCTCGAAGCCGAGCTCCAGCGGCGTCGCGCGGCCGAAGATCGAGATCGACACCTTGACGCGGCTCTTGTCGAAATCGAGCTCCTCGACCACGCCCGAGAAGGTCGCGAAGTTGCCGCTCGTGACCTTGACCGTGTCGCCGATGTCGTAGTCGACGCTGACCTTGTGCTTCGGCGCGGCGGCGGCTTCCTCCTTGGTGTTGAGGATGCGCGCGGCCTCGGCTTCGCTGATCGGCTGCGGCTTGCCGCTCGAGCCGAGGAAGCCGGTCACCTTCGGCGTGTTCTTCACCAGGTGATAGACGTCGTCGTTCATGTCGAGCTTCGCCAGCACATAGCCGGGGAAGAACTTGCGCTCCGACTGGACCTTCTTGCCGCGGCGGACCTCGGTGACGGTCTCGACGGGGACTTCGACGGCCTCGACGAAGCGGTCGAGGTGCATGCGCGTCGCGTCCGCGAGGATCTGATCGCGGACCTTGCCTTCGAAGCCCGAATAGGCGTGGATGATGTACCAGCGCGACATGGCGGTGCTTGTGTCCTTACTTGGCCAGGCTGAGCAGGAAGTTGACGATCGCGTCGAACAGCGAATCGATCCCGATGAAGAAGACGCCGAGGATCGTCGTCATGATCATCACCATCACGCCGGTCATGATCGTCTCGCGGCGCGTCGGCCACACGATCTTGCGCGTCTCGGCCTGGACCTGACGGACGAATTCTAGGGGACTGGTCTTGGCCACCTGCTGCCTCTCGAAACTAGAGCCTCCGCCGCGGGGCACGGGTCCGCTGCCCGGTCCTTCCCAAGGAACCGGCTCGGCCCATCCACGCTGTCGGATTGGGGCCTGTACCTAGCGATTTCTGGAACGAAAGCAAGCGGGGAGGGGAGGCGGCTTGCAATGTCGGAATTCGGCTGGGACGCTCGGCGCGAACCACGCATCGGGAAAATCGCCATGCCGCGCCCGCTCAGCCACCGCCAGCTCGTCCAGAACGCGCAATTTCTCGAAGCGCTGCGCCGCACCGGCAACGCCCGCCTCGCCGCGCGCGAGCTCGGTGTCCACCGCTCGACCTTCACCAAGCGCCGCGCCAAGCACGCCGGCTTCGCCGCCGAATGGGACGCGACGCTCGCCGCCGCCCATGCTGCCTTCGCGCTCGCCGGCGGCGAACGCCCGCCCGAGCCGGACGCACCCGTTGTCGACCCCGCGACGCTCGCGCTCGCCGACGCCCCCGCCTGGCGCGCCGCGCTCCGCACCCGCGGCGGCGAGCCCAGCGTCGTCCGCACCGCGTCCGGCCGCCTCCAGCTCCGCCTCGCCACGCCGGGCAAGATGACGCGCGCGGCGGAGCAGGCCTTCCTCGCCGCGCTCGCCGCCACCGCCAACGTGCGCCTGGCCGCCGCCGCCGCGGGCTTCGCGCACACCAGCATCTACCACCGGCGCCGCAAGTTCCCCGCCTTCGCCAAGGCGATGGACGATGCGCTGCGCATCGGCTTCGACCGGCTCGAATGCGCGCTGCTAGCCGCGACCATCGCCGCCGACGAGAGCCAGGGGCCCGACGCCCAGTGGCTCCATTCGCTTGAAGCCAACCCGGTCCCGCCGATGACCGCTGCCCAGGCGATCCAGCAGCTCGCGATGCACCAGCGCTCGGTCTGCCACGACGAGCCGCGCGAGATCATGCGCCGTCGCATGCCGTGGGAAGTGGTGAGCCACCTGCTGCAGGCGCGGTGGCACCGCGAGAAGTGGCACCGCGAGGACCGTCTCGCTCGCGAGGCCCGCGCCGAGGCGCGCGGCCGCCGCTACGAGGAGACGGGCGACTGGCGCGCGCCCGACGAGCCCGCGCCGGTCGTGCTACCGCCGCTGGAGCAGGTCACCGGCTGGAGCAAGGCCGATCCAGCCAAGAAGCCGCACCGCGAGGGCGGCACGCTGTTCGGCGGCTGGCGGATCGGGGATGGGAAGAAACGAGTGGGGTAAGGCGGGTTCAACGCCGCACCACTTCGCCGTCCTCCTTCGTGAATTCGGTGGGCGCATTCTCGATCAGATCGAGCACACGCTCCGAGGGACGGCACAGCGCCGCACCCTTGGGCGTCACCACGATGGGGCGATTCACGAGGATGGGATGCGCGATCATCGCCTCCAGGATCGCGCCGTCGCTCACACCCTCGTCGAGGAGGCCGAGCTCGGCGGCGGGCGCGCCCTTTTCGCGTAGCAATTCGCGTGGACTCACCCCCATCGCGTCGAGCAGGCGCTCGAGCAACGGCCGGGTCCAGCCGCGCACGCGATAGTCGACCACGGTCGGCGAATGGCCTGCGGCTTCGATCATCGCCAGGGCATTTCGCGACGTGCCGCAATCGGGGTTGTGGTAGATGGTGATCGGGAAGCGGCCGGTCATTGCGGGCATTCCCCCTGCAATTCGCCCTGCAGAAGCCATCCGAAGACGCCGAGCGCGATCGCGCCGCCGGTCAGCTGCGCGGCGACGAACAGCGGCACCGAATGCGCGGCGATCCCGGCGAAACTGTCCGAAAGGCTGCGCGCCACGGTGACGGCGGGGTTGGCGAACGAGGTCGAGGCAGTGAACCAATAGGCGGCGGTGATGTAGAGACCCACCGCGGCGGGCGTGGCCTGGGGGCGGAAGCGCTGCGCGGCGAGGATCGTGCCGATCAGCCCGAAGGTGGCGACGGCTTCGGCGAAGCCCTGCGGCAAGCCGTCGCGCGCTTTCACCGAAAGCTGCAGCAACGGCTCCGCGAACATCGCGTGCGCCGTCCAGACCCCTGCGACGCCGCCCGCCAGCTGCGCTAGCACATAGCCGCCTGCCGCGCGTGCGCCGATGCCGCGCCTCGCCAGCACCGCGAGCGTCACGGCCGGATTGAAATGTGCGCCGGAGATGGGGCCGAACGTCAGGATCAGCACGAACAGCCCCGCGCCGGTCGCGATCGTGTTGGCGAGAAGCGCGATCGCGGGATTGCCGCCGGCGAGCCGCTCGCCCATGATTCCTGATCCCACGACGATCGCGAGCAGCATCGCCGTCCCAAGCGCCTCGGCGGCAAGGCGGCGCGAAACCGTCATTCGGAGGGGCAGCAATCGGCCGCGAGCGTCGTCAGCGGCGCGCAGATCTCCGGCCGCCCGCCGCAGCAATCGTCGACCAGGAAGCCGAGGAGGGCGCGCATTCGCGGATAATCCGCGGCGTAGATCACCGATCGGCCTTCGCGGCGCGACTGGATCAGTCCCGCATGGCTCAGGATGGCGAGGTGGCTCGACAGCGTGTTCGGAAGCGCGCCGATCTCGCGCGCGATCTCTCCGGCGGATTGCCCTTCGCTGCCGGCGCGAACGAGCAGGCGGAACACTGCGAGACGGCTGGGATGGGCGAGCGCCGACAGCGCTTCGACGGCTTCGGGCAGGAGCATGGTAGGGTGTTCCTCGATTCGATATTTCGAATATCGCCGAAATATCGAATCGACAAGGCTCAGCGCAGATCCACCCCCTCGACCCCCGCCGCCAACCCAGGCACCGCAGCCCCCCCCAGTTGCTCGCCCCAATGCGCATGGTTGAACACTGCCCCCGCGCGGCGCACTTCGGCGACCTTGTCCAGGTCCACCTCGCCATACACCCAGCCGGGCACGTCCAGCGCGCCCTCGGCGACCACGCCGTCATCCGCAAAGCCGAGGTCCGGCGGGCCGAAGATGCCCGCCACGCCGCGGCTCACGTCCAGCGACGGCGTCCATTCCGCGTCGCCCACCACCGGCGCCTGCACGACATAGCATTGGTTCTCCAGCGCCCGTGCCCGCGCGCCGACGCGCACGCGGCACCACCCCTGGATCGTATCGGTCGCCGAGGGTGCCAGGATCAGCTCCGCGCCCGCCTCGACCATCGCGCGCACCAGCAGCGGGAACTCGACGTCGTAGCAGATCGCCACGCCGATCCGCCCCAGCGCGGTCTCGAACACGCGGATCGCGGCGCCGCCGGCGATGCCCCATTGCTCGCGCTCGAACCGCGTCATCACCAGCTTCTGCTGCACGCCAGACTTGCCGTTCGGCGCGAACAGCCGCGCATGGTTGCGATAGCGCCCGTCATCGCCCCGCACCGGCAGCGTGCCCGCGAGGATATGGACGCCGTGCCGCGCCGCGAGCTCGGCATGCGCCGCGTCGATCCGCTCGGCGAGCGCGCCCAGCGCCGCGATCGAGCCGTGGAGGTCGGCGACGGTCGCCGGGTCGAGCGCGGTCAGCTCCATCCCGCCATATTCGGGGAAGACGAGCAGCTTCGCGCCTTCGTCCGCGGCCTCCGCCACCCAATGCGCGAGCTTCGCCTTCCACGCGGCGAAGTCGGCGAGCCGGTCGATCGGATATTGCGCGGCCGCGACGGTGTAGCGGCGCAGTCCGTTCACAGCGCCCGCAGCCAGAATTGCATCGGATGGTCGGTCTCTTGCTGCTCGCCGATGTCGCGCCAGCGATAGGAGGTGACCAGCCCCGGCATCGGCGCATAGCCGCGCTTGCGCCAGAAGGCGTCGAGCGGGCGATAGCCGGCCGGGCGCAGCACATGGTCCTCCGGGCGCACGACGCCGCAGAAGGTCGCGATCGTCGCGCCGCACGCGCGCGCCTGGCCCTCGCGCGCGTCGAAGAAGGCGTGGCCGATCCCGCGCCCGCGATACTCGGGGAGCAGCACCGATTCGCCGAAGTAGAAGATCGTCGACAGGTCGCCGCGGCGGTCGACGAACACCTGCTTCACGTCCGCGTCCTGCGCCGCCATCGGCGAGGCGGTCGCGGCGCCGACCACCGTCTCGCCGTCGAACGCCGCGACGAGCACGGCGTCGCGCGCGGCGGCGAAGGCGCGGAGATACTGCTGCTCATAGTCCTCGCTGCCCTCGTAGAGATAGGGCCAGTCGCGGAACACGCGGATGCGCAGCCGACCAAGGTCGCGGAGGTAAGGCTCGATCGCGCCGGCGGTCAGCGGGCGGACGTGGAGGCTCATCCCTCGACCTGCCGAGTCCAGTCGGCGAGGTTGTAATAGACCGTGACCCGGCCGATCCGCTCGCCCGCGATCTCGAAGAAGGCGCCGGCGGGGAGCGTGTAGCGCTGGCCGGTCGCGGATGGCAGGCCTTCGTCGGTGGCGACATATTCGCCCTGGACGACGAACTCCGCCGCAGCGCGCGTGCCGTCGGGCGAGACCATTATCGCGAGGTCCTCGAGCCGCTCGCGGTAGCAGCGGTCCATGTGCGACAGGAAGGCGCGAAAGGTCGCCTTGCCGGTCTGGCGATCGCCCTGGTTGATGTCGTGCGCGACGTCGTCGGCGAGGCAGGCGAGCATGGCCTCCCAGTCGCCGGCGTTGAACGCGGCATAATAGCGCTCGACCAGCGCATAGGCCTCCGCGGCGCTCACAGCAGGGTCACCGCCGCGAAGCCGAGCACGATGAGCCCGAGGAACAGCCACGCGAACAGGTCGAGGCGCTTCTCGATGAATTCCTGGACGGGCGCGCCGTAGCGCTTGAGCAGCGCGGCGACGAGGAAGAAGCGCGCCGCGCGCGTGATGCCCGCGAGCAGCAGGAAGAGGCCGAAGGGGAATTTGGCGATCCCGCTGGCGATCGTCACGAGCTTGAAGGGGATCGGCGTAAGACCCTTCAGCAGGATGATCGCGGCGCCATATTCGGCGTAAGTGGTCTGATATTGCGCGATCTTGTCCTGCATGTGATAGATTTGGATCAGCCACTGGCCGACGCTCTCGAGCAGCGCGTAGCCGATGAAATAGCCGAGCGCCGCGCCGCAGACCGAAGCGACGGTGCAGACCGTGGCGATCAGCCACGCCCGGTCGCGCCGGGCGAGCACCATCGGGATCAGCATCGCGTCGGGCGGGATCGGGAAGAAGCTGCTCTCGGCGAAGGAGACGCCCGCCAGCGCGGGAAGCGCATGGCGGTGGTGCGCCATGCGCAGGACCCAGTCATAGAGGGGGCGGAACATCGTCTTCCTTCGATAGCCTCCGGGCGTCCTCGCAGCTTCGTCACGGCCGATCAATGGGCCAAATCGCTCTCAAATCCGAGTAATCGAGAATGGCGCCCCCATGGCCGCCGTGAGATAGCGATTGGCCGAGGGAGAAGCGTGATGCGGCAATATCTGCTCGCGGGGGCGGGCGCGCTCGTCGTGGCGTTGATCGGGGCCTGGATCCTGTTCGCGCGCTCGCCGGCGCCACCCCCGAAGCCGCCCACGCCGCCCAAGCCGGTCGAGTACGGCCAGGTGATGCAGAACATGTTCGATTTCCAGAAGGGCCTCGCGGCGGCGGTCCAGTCGCGCTACCCCGATCCCGGCCTGGAGATCCTCCCGACCGACGACAGCCCGCCGATCGGCACGCTGTACCGGCCCGGCCTTACCATGGAGGCCAACGATCACAGCTGCGTTCCTGAGGTCCTGCCTCAGGGGCGCGGGACGACGACCTTCGTCAGCTATCAGGCGGGCAGCAATCTTGCCGCGTCGCTGGGCGTGGACCAAGGCGTCCTCCAGGCGCTCGACCAGGCCGGCGCCAAGGTCGACCAGGGGCACACGACCGTGATCCGCTTCGACGAGCAGAGCCGGGTCTATCTCGACGACGACCGGCTGTCGAAGGTACTCGAGCAGCCCGATTGCGTCCGGGCGCTGGCCCAGGGGCCGTTCGAGATGGTGCGCGGCTATTTCCGGGCCAAGCGCGTGTTCCAGCTGAGCGCCGCGGTCGGATCCGGCATGAACGCCGCCCGCGTCGCGACCTTCGAGGCACGCCGCACCTCCAACGCCTCGATCGACCTCAGCGACCTGAGCCCGGTCGCGATCCTGCAGCTGCGGACGCGGATCTCCGCCAAGCCGACCACGATCAGCCCTGCGGCGATGCCGGTCTCGACGCCGGCCCCGGCCGCGGGGTCGAACGGCACGCTTGAGCTCCTCGTCGACAATCCCACCGTCGCGGGGCGGGAGAATCAGATCCGCCTGACGATCAGCAAGCCGGTCGCGGTCCAGCGACAGGGCATGATCTACGTGCACCGCGACATCGCCGACCGCTCGGGCCGCGACCAGCGCGCGGTGGCGCTGTTGCGCGGGCTGAGCCTGCCGGTGGTCTCGAAGATCGAGCAGATCGCCAGCGCGAAGATGCCCGGGCGCGGCCAGGTGCGCTACTTCAACCCGCAGGACGCGGCGAAGGCGGCGCATGTCGCCGTGGCGCTCAAGGGCCTCGGCTCGTTCGAGCTCGCGCCGATCGCGCTGACGGCACCGTCCGGCCAGCTCGAGATATGGCTGCCCAAGGCCCAATAGGCGCGGCGTGCGATCGGAGACGATGGCAGGGGCGCTCGGATTCGAACCGAGGGCCTTCGGTTTTGGAGACCGACGCTCTAACCAGCTGAGCTACGCCCCTGTGCGGCCCGCGCCTGTAGCTCGGCGCGGGGGACACGGCAAGGGGGGTGTAAAAATGCCCGGTTATTACTCCGTTTCGGACTGAACCGGTTTCCTGCCCGGGGGTTCTTATCCTAGGTTAATCCATCGCGCGGACCGGGAGAGGGCAGATGCCGCAACGTCACCGATTGCTGCTGGAGAGTGGCGAGGAGCGCGCTGCCTCGCTCGACGAGATCGCCACCAGGCTCCACGGCCGCATCGCGGCGGAGGAAGCGGAGGAACTGCTCAACGCGCTCGGCAAAGCGCTGGCGGATCTCGACGCGGTGCTCGATGAAGTGGCGCGAGCAGACGCTGCGGCGCGGCGGCCGCCTGACGCCGAACTCGACGAATCGAAGCTCTAAGAGCCTGTTCGGAAAATCGCGAAGGAGCGAGTTTCCAGGTGGTGCGTGAGGCGCATTTCCAAACCGCGTCTAAGGTCAGGCCGCGACGCTCGCTCCGCCATCGCGGCGCATCGCCAGCGCGCGCGCTTCCTGGACGGGGAGCGGACGGCCGAAATAATAGCCCTGGACCTTGGTGCAGCCGAGCGCCTGGACCATGTGGTGCTCCTCCTCGGTCTCGACGCCCTCGGCCGTGGTCGCCATGCCCAGGCTGTCGGCGAGCGCCACCACCGCGCGGATGATCGCGATCGCTTCCTTGACGCCCTTGGAGGCGCCCTGGACGAAGCTGCGGTCGATCTTGATCGAGCTGAACCGCGTGCGGCTCAGATAGCCGAGCGACGAATAGCCGGTGCCGAAGTCGTCGAGGCTGAGCCTGACGCCCAGGTCGAGGATCTTCTCGAGCACCTGGATCGCCGCGGTGCCCTCGTGCATGAACACGCTCTCGGTCACTTCGAGCTCGAGCCGTTCGGGGGGGAGCCCCGACTGGGCGAGCGCCTGGGCGACGATGCTCACGAACGCCGGGTTGTGGAGCTGCTCCGGGCTGACGTTGACGGCGATGCGCACCGGCAGGTCCCAGCGCGCGGCTTCCTGGCAGGCAGTGCGCAGCACCCATTCGCCGATCGGCGCGATCAGCCGCGCTTCCTCGGCGAGCGGCACGAACTTGGCGGGCGAGACGTTGCCGAACTCGGGATGCGTCCAGCGGAGCAGCGCCTCGAAGCCCTTGAGCGCGCCCGTCCCGGCATCGACCACGGGCTGGTAGTTCAAGTGCATCTGCCCGTTCTCGACTGCGCTCCTCAGCGCGATCTCGAGCACGCGGCGCTCCTCGGCGGCCATGTGGAGCTGGGGTTCATAGGCATGGAACACGCCGCCGCCGGCATCCTTCGAGCGATAGAGCGCGAGGTCGGCCGAGCGGATCAGCGTTTCCGCGGTGCGCCCGTCGCGCGGGCCGACCGCGAGGCCCACGGAGGCGCCGATGTAGAGCGTGTGCTGGTCGACCTCATAGGGCTTGGACAGCGTGTCGATGATCGTCTTGGCGAGCCGCTCGATCTGCGCCGAATCGGTCGCGTCGCGCACCACCACGGCGAACTCGTCGCCGCCGAGCCGGCCGATCATCTCATTGTCGGTCATCATCTGCTTGAGCCGCTCGGAGACGCGGCCGAGCAGCCGGTCGCCGACCGGGTGGCCCAGGGTGTCGTTGACCGCCTTGAAGCGATCGAGATCGATCATCATGAAGGCGCAGCGCGAGCTCCACTTCTCGGCCTCGGCCATCGCCTGGGCGAGCGTCTCGTGGATCATGAGGCGATTGGGCAGGCCGGTGAGCGTGTCGAACCGTGCCATGCGGTGGATCTTGTCGGTGGTGCGCCGCGCCTCGGTGACGTCCGAGCCGACGCCGCGGAAGCCGACGAAGGTGCCGCTCTCGTCAAAGCGGGGGCCGGCGGACATCTCCCACCAGCGCTCCTCGCCGTTGAGGTAGACCGGCAGCAGGATGTCGCGGAACGCTTCGCGGGCCTTGAGCTTGTCGGCGAGCGTGTGGAGCGCGGGGGCGAAATTGCCTGTCTCCCAGGTCGGTCCGGCGAGCACCTGGAGGAAGGGCATGCCGTTGATCGCCTTGGGATCGACACCCACGGCCACGGCGAAGCGCGGGTTGGCGCGGGCGACGCGGCGCTGGGCGTCGATCTCCCAGAGCCAGTCGGCGCCCTGGTCCTCGAACTCGCGGAGCAGCAGGCTGACGGTCTCGTCGCGCTCGGCGAGGGCAAGCTCGCTCGCGCGGATCACGACCAGCGCCTTGCCGCGCGCGAAGGTGGTCATCGCCAGCAGCACCGCGAAGAGCAGCGCGGCGGCGGCGAGCAGCGGCGAGGCGATGAAGCTCAGCTCGGCCGCGATCGCGCCGCCGAGGATGGTGACGAACAGGATGGTGGCGAGCGGCAGCGCGGCCATCGCCACGGCGCTCGCGGTCATCAGGAGCGAAAGCACGATCCACAGGCCGAGCGCGGCGTTGGCGTCGGCGAGATGCCCTACCGCAAGCGGGGGGATCGACCAGACCGCGGCGAGCGCGACGCCGTCGAAGGCAGTGGCGCGTACGTCGGCGATCGGAGCGGTCACGGCGGCGCGATGGCGCGAGGCGAGGCGGCGGAAGGCGACGCCGGCGCTCACCGCGGCGACGAGGGCGCCCCAGCTCGCGAGCTGCCAGACCGGCACGACGGGGGCGAGCAGCAGCGTGACGAGTGCCGCGCCGACGACGTTCGCGCCGAGCATGAAGAGGGCGAGCTGGCGGCCCGCATAGAGCTGCGCAGCGCGGATCGGCCCCCAATCGGTGCTGTCCGTGGGATCGTAAAGCCCAAGGAGCGCGCGGGCATCGATGCGCGGCTTGGCAAACTGGGATGTCGTCTGGCTGCTCACGTCCCCAGGTCTAGCGGAGCGGAGGTTGACGAGAGGTTAGGCGATGGGCGCGGAACGAGAATTATTCGATCGGGGGTGGAATGATTTTGCCCGTCTCCCCGCGCCATTATTCGTCATCCCGGCGAAGCCGGTACCCCGGGGTTACAGAGGACGTCGCTCTTGGCCCGGGGGTCGCGGCTTTCGCCGGGATGACGATCGATAGGGCGGGCCTTGATCGCCTCAAGCCGCGATCTGGTAGGGCTTGATCTCGCCGTTGAGGTAGAGGTTGCGCGCCTTGGCGCGGCTCAGCTTGCCCGAGCTGGTGCGCGGCAGCGTGCGCGGCGGCACGAGCTCGACGACGCAGTTCATGCCGGTGACCGAACGGACGCGCTCGCGGATCTCCTCGCGCAGGCGCACGCGCTCCTTCTCGTCCGAGGTACGGCACTGGACGAGCACCGCCGGCGTCTCCTCGCCGCCGGGCGTGGTGATCGCGAAGGCGGCGATGTCGCCCTGCTTGAACCCCGGCAGCTGCTCCACGGCCCATTCGATGTCCTGGGGCCAGTGGTTCTTGCCGTTGATGATGATCATGTCCTTGGCGCGGCCGACGATGTAGATATAGCCTTCGCTGATATAGCCCATGTCGCCGGTATCGAGCCAACCGTCGACGAGGCAGGCGTCGGTCGCCTCCTGATCGCGGAAATAGCCGGTCATCACGCTCGGGCCGCGGCACCAGACCTTGCCGATCGCCCGCTCGGGAAGCGGCGTGCCGTCCTCCTCGCGGATCTCGATCTCCATGCCGAGCGCGGGCTTGCCGCAGTTGACGATCGCGCGGAAGCGCTGCGGACGGCTGCCGCTCGCGCTGCCGCCCGACAGCTGCGTCTCCTCGACGAGCTCGACGATGATGCCTTCGCCCGGGGGCATGATCGACACCGCCAGCGTCGCTTCGGCAAGGCCGTAGCTGGGCAGGAAGGCCGAGGCCTTGAAGCCCGCGTCGGCGAAGGCGTCGACGAAGCTCTGCATCACGTCGGGCCGGATCATGTCCGCGCCATTGCCTGCGACGCGCCAGCGGCTGAGGTCGAAGCGCTCGCTCGCCTTGGTCTGGCTCGACATGCGCCGCGCGCAGATGTCGTAGCCGAAGGTCGGCGAATAGGAGAGCGTGGTGCCCTGGTTGCGGCTGATCAGGTCGAGCCACGCCAGCGGGCGCCGCGCGAAGTCCTCGGTCTTGAGATAATCGGTCGAGACCTGGTTCGCGACCACCGAGAGGAGGCAGCCGACGAGGCCCATGTCGTGATACCAGGGCAGCCACGAGACGCAGCGGTCGCCGTCGCCCACGTGCATCCCGATCGAATGCGCGCGGAGATTCGAGAGCAGCGCTTCGTGCGTGATCGCCACGCCGTGCGGGAAGCGCGTCGAGCCGCTCGAATATTGCAGATAGGCGATGTCGCTCGATGTCGCTTCGGGCAGCGCTGTCGGCGTCGCGTCGCGCGCGATGAACTCGGCCCAGTCGACGCCCTCGGTGCCGGCGATCCGCGCCGCCTCGGCGCACATCGCACCGATCTCGGGCGGGTAGATCAGCATCGTCGGGTCGCAGCTCTCCAGCTGGACGCGCAACTGGTCGATATAGCTCTGCGCGCCGCCGAAGCTCGTCGGCAGCGGCAGCGGCACCGGCCAGGCGCCCGCATAGACCACGCCGAAGAACAGCGAGGCGAACTCGGTGCCCGTCTCGGCGATGAGCGCGATGCGATCGAGCGGCTTCACCCCCGCGGCGATCAGGCGATGGGCCTGCGCCAGCGCATCCTCGCGGAGCTCCGCAAAGGTATAGGGGCGCGCCAGATTGCCGCGCGCATCGTGGAAGTTGAGCCCGCGCAGCCCTTGTGCCGCATAGTCGAGCGCCTCGCCGAGGGTGGCGAAGTCCGCAAAGCGACGCGGCAGGCTGTCGTCGGTCGGAGTCGGAACCGGCGCTGCCGATTCAGTCTCCAAGCTCATAAGCGATCCCGTAACGTCCAATTCCATCCGTTCTTTTCCGTGCCCCCTGTCGCCGCATCGACGTTGGCCCCCCAACGCGCCTTCCCGAGTGTCTCTTCTCGCGAATGCCCGCCCGCCTATGCTGCGCACCGTCGTTCAAAATCGGTTGCCACTGTGGCACAATCATGGCGCATGCAACACCGGACACGCCAGAGAAACCCCTTGGATCATGCCGCTTTGGAGCAAATGGCGCTCCGCTACGTCGAGCGGTTCGCGACGACGAGGGCCAGGCTCGCCGCCTATCTGGCCCGCAAGGTCCGCGAGCGCGGCTGGGCCGAGGGGACGCCGCCCGCCGATCCCGCCGCGATCGCCGAGCGGCTCGCGGGGCTCGGCTATGTCGACGACCGTGCCTTCGCCGAGGCGCGCGCGGCCTCGATGGGGCGGCGCGGGCTCGGCGCGCGGCGCGTGGCGCAGGCGCTGCGCTTCGCCGGGATCGAGGAGGAGGATGCCGAGGCGGTGTCGCCGATCGTCGAGGGCGATACCCTGGCGAGCGCGCTCGCCTTCGCGCGGCGGCGGCGGATCGGGCCCTATGCTCGCGAGGCGCCCGACCCGCGGATGCGCGAGCGTCAGGTCGCGGCGATGGTGCGCGCCGGCCACGCGCCCTCGATCGCCTGGAGGATCGCGCGAATGTCTCCCGGAGAGGAGGTCGAGGGACTGCCGGACTCCGACTAGGAAAAGGCAGTTCCATTACGGGGAAATACTGTGTTAAAGTCCTCCGTCGGGGGATAATCAAAATGCGTGCCGAGCCGCATCTACTGTCGAACGATTATGAAGTTTCGCAGGCGCCGGGAGAGATCGAGGCCGAGGCTGCGAACGATGGCCTGTTGCTGACTGGCGTCGTCAAATGGTTCGACGTCACGCGGGGCTTCGGCTTCGTCGTCGCCGACGACTTGTCGATCGGCGACATATTGATCCACTTCACCGTTCTGCAGGACCATGGCCGCCGCAGCTTGCCCGAAGGCGCGCGAGTCGAGTGCGTGGCGGTCAAGCGCCAGCGCGGGCTCCAGGCGCGCGAAATCCTGTCGATCGACCTCAGCAAGGCCGTGGAGGCCCCCCGCGTCCGCGCCGGCGACCGCGCCGACCGGCTGAACCTGATCGACACCGCCGGGCCCTTCGAGTCGGTGACGGTCAAATGGTTCAATCGCCTGAAGGGCTACGGCTTTCTGGTGCGCGCCGGCGATTCGGCCGATATATTCGTCCATATGGAGACGCTGCGCCGCGCCGAGATCGAGGAAGTCGAGCCGGGCCAGCCGCTGATGGCGCGCATCGTCGATGGCGAAAAAGGGCCGCTGGCGGTGGCGGTCGAAAGGAACGGCTGAAGTCCATGACAGGCTTGCGTTGGGCGAGTGCCGTGCTGGCCGCGGCCGTGGTCCCTTGCGCGGTTGCCGCGGCGTCCGCGGCGGTTGACCAGTCTCCCGAGGCGGCGCGCAGGATCGAAGTGACGATCGAGACGCATGGCGGGCCCAGGGTCTTCCGCGTCGAGCTCGCGCGCACCTCGGCCGAGCAGGAGCGGGGACTCATGTTCCGCACCGAGATCCCGGCCGACGGCGGCATGATCTTCGCGCCCTATCCGCCCGAGGGCGCGCCGCGCGAGGCGAGCTTCTGGATGGTCAACACGCCGAGCGCGCTCGACATATTGTTCATCCGCAAGGATGGCACGATCGCGAAGATCGCCGCCAATGCCGCGCCCTTCTCCGACGACCGGCTGCTCTCGGGCGAGCCGGTGGCGGCGGTGCTCGAGATCAACGGCGGGCGCGCCGAGGCGCTGGGGATCGCGGTGGGCGACAAGGTGAGCTGGAAGAAGCGGAAGTAGGCCGCTCGCCCGCTTTTCGATCGCCATCATAACAGTCGTCATCCCGGCGAAAGCCGGGACCTAGGGCCGCGAGCGATGTCCTCTGTAACCCTGGGTCCCGGCTTTCGCCGGGATGACGGTAAAGTGGTCGTGAAGAGAGATGGGGCGGCCCTCCACGACACTTCCCATTGCCTCCCACCCACGCTCCCGCTAATCGCCGCGCATGGGTTTGCTGATGTCGATCTTCACCTGGTGGGAAGGCGCCACCATCGGAACGATGCTCTCGCTGGGCGGCAAGACGCGCGTCGGCGAGGATTCGCTCGGCAATGTCTATTACGAGGGCGGCAGTGACGTGCACGGCCGCCCGCGCCGCTGGGTGATCTACAACGGCCCCAACGATGCGAGCCGCGTGCCGCCCGACTGGTTCAGCTGGCTCCACCACCAGATCGAGGGCGCGCCCGACGAGTCGCTGCCCGCCGCGCGCGGCTGGGAGAAGCCCGCCGAGATGAACCTCACCGGGTCGCGCAGCGCCTATCGCCCCTCGGGTGCGCTCGAGGCTGGCGGGCACCGCGCCGCCGCGACCGGCGACTACGAGGCCTGGGCGCCCGAGGCATGATCGTGCGCGCCGGGTCTGCAATGCTCGGCGCGGCGCTGCTGCTGTCGCTCGCCGGCTGCGGCACGGGCAAGGCGCCCGACAACGGGCTCGAGGACATCGTCACCACCGGCAACGCCGTAGTCCAGGAAGCCGCGCCCGATGGCAGCGCGCTCGCCTCCGCGACGCCGATGCGCGAGCGCGTCGCGGTGATCGGGCTGCTCAACAAGCGCAACGGTCGCTCGTGGCAGCTCAAATTGAAGCCTGGCGAATGGGTCCGCGTCGGCGACGTGATCGTCCGACTGCGCGCCTGCGAGAAGACTGCGCCCTGGGAGCAGGACGAATGGACCGGCGCTTTCGTCCAGATGATCGTCCATCAGGTCGACAACAGCTGGCAGCGCGTCTTCTCGGGCTGGCTCTACAAGGAGCAGCCGTCGCAGAACGTCGTGATCCACCCGATCTACGACGTGTGGACGGTGAGCTGCTCGATGACCTTCAAGGACAGCGGGCCCGACACGGTGTCGGTCGGCGCCGGCCCGCGCGGCGCCTCGGGCGGCGCGAGCGACTCGAGTGCGAAGAAGTCGCCGTCGACCGAGGGTGAGCCGAGCGACAGCCCCGCCGAAGTGTCGCCGAGCGCGGCGCCCAGCAACGCGATATAATCGTCGCGGGCGATCTCGACTGCACCCAATGACGCGAGATGCTCCGTCTGGAACTGACAGTCGAGCAGCTTGAATCCGCCCGCACGCAGCCGCGCGACCAGCCAGGCGATCGCCACCTTCGAGGCGTCGCGCACCCGGGTGACCATCGATTCGCCGAAGAAGGCGTGGCCGAGCGCGAGGCCGTAGAGCCCGCCCGCGAGCCGATCACCGTCCCACACTTCGATCGAATGCGCGAAGCCGCGGGTGTGGAGCTCGAGGAAGACGCGCTCGATCGGGCCGTTGATCCAGGTGTCGGGCCGGTCCTCGGCCGATTCGGCGCAGAGCCGGATGATGCCTTCGAAATCCTTGTCAGCCGTGACTCGGAAGCGATTCGATTTGATCGTCTTCCTGAGCGAGTGCGAGAGGTGGAAGCCATCGAGCGGCAGCACCCCGCGCAGCTTGGGTTCGACCCAATAGACATTGGGGGCGTCGCGATGGTCC
Organism: Sphingomonas sp.; assembly: GCF_017745215.1. Taxonomy (GTDB): domain Bacteria; phylum Pseudomonadota; class Alphaproteobacteria; order Sphingomonadales; family Sphingomonadaceae; genus Sphingomonas. The sequence goes on along the minus strand of NZ_JAGHZV010000025.1, from coordinate 9,282 downwards.
GCCATCGGGAACACCCCCATCGCATAGGCGCGCAACACGAGCTCGGGATCGAGATCGTGTCCGCGCCGGATGTGGTGGGTCATTTCGCCGCGAGCCTCCGCTCGACTTCGCGCCACAGCTCGGCGAAGGCCTCGCCGCCCGGCGAGCGCCGCGCATAGGCGCCGAGCGGCTGGCGGCGGACCGCCATCGCTTCGATCAGGCTTGCCGCGGGGATCACCGGCCAGTCGGGATGCGCTTCGACCGCCTCGACATGGAGCTTGCGCCGCCGGTCGACCATCGACAGCACCGGCATCAGCGGCACCGCCTTGCCGCCCTTCTGCGCGAGGTGCGATGAGACTTCGTCGAGCGCGCGTGCCGAGAGCGGGGAGGGGACGACGGGCACCACGATCAGATCGGCGGCGCGCATCACCTGCTCGCTCGTCTCAGTGAGACCCGGCGGACAATCGAGCAGCATCCGGTCATAGGCGCTGTCGAGCTGGCCGAGAAGCTTGGCCAGCCGCTTCTTCTTGTCGAGCTCGTGGAACAGCAGGTCGAGCCCGCGAAGCGAGGTGTCCGCAGGGATCAGGTCGAGCCGCTCGACGCCGGAGTGCTGGACCAGCTTGGTGGGGTTCACGTCCTTCGAGAAGATCGCCTGGGCGTGGTCGTGCGCGCGGCCGGGCTCGCCGATCAGGAAGCTCGACGCGGCCTGGGGATCCAAGTCCCAGAGCAGCGTGCGACGCGATGAGAGCGTGGCCGAGCACCAGGCGAGATTGACCGCGAGGGTGGTCTTCCCGACGCCGCCTTTGAGGCTGTAGATCGCGACCGTCGCCAAGCCCGGGCCTCCTCGAATCCTTGGCCGAGACTTCGCATGAAAAAGGGCCGGCGGGAATGCCCGCCGGCCCTGGTTTGAAGAAGCACGGGCCTGAACCGGTCGCTTACGACTTGCAGCTGTGCGAGCTGCCGTCGGCGAGCACGATCGTCGCGGCCTTCGACGTGCCGGTGAGCTTCCAGCTGCCGTCGCCGACATAGGGCTGGCCGGCTTCGGGCGCCTTGAGCTTGGTGGCCGTGCCGCCCTTCTCGGTCTTCACGAGGACCTGCTTGTCGCCCTGGAAGAAGTCGACATAGATCAGCGTGTTGCCCGGCTGGCAGCGGAAGGTGACCGACGCCGCGATCGGAGGCGGCAGTTCGACCGGTGCGGCGTTCGCGATTGCGGAAGCCTGGGGATCGGGAGCGCGGCTGTCGACTTCCTCAGGCTTGTGCTCACAAGCGGCGAGGGAAAGCAGCGCGACCGCGGCGATGGCGAAAACGGGGGCTTTTTTCATGGCACCCCGCTCATGGCGTGCGGGGTGCCCCGACGTCAAGCCTCTAAGGGTTACAACGTATCATCATTGTGTTGCAGCGCAACGATTTTGGGACAATTGCACCGTTTTCGTGTAATTTTATTTCTTGGCAGCGTAGCGATTTCACTCATGGAACTCGCTGGCGTCGGGAATCCGGCCGAAAGCGATCTTGGTGCCGACTCCGTCGATCCGCCCGCCCGAGAGCGGACCGACGCTCACCGCATTGCGCCCGAACTTCTCGTTGATCCGGTCCATCGCGCGGCTGAGCGCGAGCGTGCGCGTCTCGCGGGCGAGCGGATCGTCGGGGTCGAGCGCGGCGAACAGCGATTCCTGCTCGCCTTCGGTCGATTCGATCTCGGCAAGGGTGACGCCGATCATCCGAAGGCGAAATCCGCCCGGCCGCGCGCGCCCTGCTTCCGCAAGGCGCGGGAAGAGCCGGTCGAGCGCGTGGAGGATCACGAAGCTGTCCTGCGTCGTCGGCAGCTTCACCGAGGCGCGCCAGTTGGACTTGTCGTCCTCGAACTTGCCGTGGAGCACGAGCAGGCGGGCTCGGTATTCCTTGCGGCGCAAGCGGCTGGCGCATTTGAGCGCGAGCCGGCGCGCGGTGAGCCGGACCGGCTCAAGCCCGCGCTTCTGCGGCGAGAGGACGTGGCTGTGCCCGATCGTGCGGTGCTGGGTCGGCTTGTCGGGCAGGTCGACGCCGTGGAGCAAGTACCAGAGCCGGTCGCCGTTGACCCCGCCCCAGGCCTCGCCGGCGTCGCGCGGGCGGCGCGCGCAATATTGGCGGATGTCGAGGATGCCGTCCTGCGCGAGGCGGCGCTCCATCTTGGCGCCTATCCCGGCGATGTCGCGCAGCTTGAGCGCGAAGAGCCGCTGGGGCAGCTGCTCTTCGGTGAGGATCGTCAGCCCGTCGGGCTTCTCCATGTCCGAGGCGAGCTTGGCGAGGAGGCGATTGGGCGCGATTCCGATCGACGAGGTGAGGCCCTCGCCGACGTTGGCGCGAATCCCCGCCTTGATCCGCTGCGCCAGCGCGATCGCGGCCTCGAGGCCGTTCTCATTGTCGAGCAGCCGGCAGGCGACTTCGTCGATCGAGCAGACCGCCGCGACGGGGATGTGCTTCCATACCTCCGCGACGATCGCTTCGTGGAACTCGACATATTTCTCGTGCCGTGCGGGGGCGATCAGCAGGTCGCGGCACTTGCGTTTGGCTTCCCACACCGGCGTGCCGGTGCCGATGCCATAGCGCTTGGCTTCGACCGAGGCGGCGATCGCCACCGTCGTGTCGCTGTCGACCGGCGCGACGATGATCGGCTTGCCGCGGAGCTCGGGACTCAGCTGCTGCTCGACCGCGGCGAAATAGCTGTTCAGGTCGACATAGAGCCAGCGCAGCGGCCGCGGCGGAAAGGCGAGCACCGGCGCAGGTTCGGCGAAGAGGCTCGGGGCGTCCGGCATGGGGGAACATTATCAGAACATGACCGCGCGGGGTAGACCCGGCGTGCCCGGATCGGCCATGGAAGCGCCCGCGTCCCAGGGGAGAAACACCGCATGCGCATCGTTCGGCTCGGCTTGCTCGCGATCGCGCCGCTGCTCCTCCTCGGTGCCCCCGCGGCTGCGCAGGACGGCGCCGGGCCGAGCTTCGACTGCAAGGCCGCCAAGGGCGTGATCGAGCAGAGCGTCTGCCGCGATCCGGGGCTTTCGAAGGCCGATCGAACCATGGCGAGGCTCTATGCCGCGGCGAAGACCAGCGCGTTCGGCAGGGGCCCCGCCAACCTGCTGCCGAGCCAGCGCGCCTGGCTGAAGGAACGTGACGACTGCCTCGACTATGCCCGCGCCTACAAGACGCGCGAGGCGTGCCTCGCCGAGCGCTATGACAGCCGGAACCATGATCTTGCGGTCGCTGCGCTGTTCACTGCGACCCCGCTCGCGCTCGAGACGCTGCGGCGGACCGATCCCGAGGTGGCGCCGCTCTACGAAGCGGTGCTCGTCTGGGTCTCGCATCCCGTCCGGGCGGCCTGGTCGGGTGCGGACCGCGAGCGGTTGCTTCGGCTGCTCCGCCCCAAGGTCGCGCTGCTCCAGAGCGAACGCGACCGCGGCTATGGCCGCGACATGCTGAAGGACCAGGGCATCACGCGCGCCGAGGACGTCTTCACGGTCAAGGACGCGTTCGAGCAGCTGCTCCCCGTGCTCGCCACTTATGAGGAGGGCCGGTACAATCCGATGACGATGCCCTGCGCGGCGATCGTGCGGCGCCCGGCGCTGTGGCAGTCGACGCAGGCGATCTACGGCAGCACGCTCGACAATTTCATTCCCTCGCCCGACTGCGAGATGACGCTGCCGCCGCTGCCCAAGCTCGACGCGCTCGTCGCGCAGATCAGTGCAAGCTGGCCGCCGTGCCAGGGGACGATCCGCTTCTCGGCCTATCGCGGCTATGCCGGCATGGTCTCGGCGGCGCGGCTTGGCGAAGGCGTTGGGCCGGGCAGCAAGCCGAGTCTGGGCAAGCCGCTGCCGCGCCTCAAGGGGGTTCCGACGGCCACGGCCGACGCGGCGGTGACCGAGCTGGCGGCCTATTACCGCACCTATCGCCGCGCGAGCCCGGCCGGGGCGCAATCGGCCGCGCGCGAGGCGATCCGCGGCATCCTCGACTCGGGCCACGAGTGCGGCGGTGGCGAAGGTTGAAGCTCTATATCCCAGGCGACCTCGGTCCATTCCCTGATCTTCGACCAAGTGAATTACTAAAATCAGCGGCGAACAGGATGCTTAGAGTCATGAGCTCTTATTAGCATCCAGAATAGACCGGCAGAAATCGTATGCCGCACTGATTCGCTGCTGTGTTTCAGCGTAAGCATCATGAAGGAAATGGACTTCTTCGGTAAGATCGGGTCCTCTATATTCTTCGGGACTCCATTCAATCCCCTGCGACTTTGCAATCGCGTTCAGGCGTCGGCAAATCTCAAGCTGATCCTCCTCCGCGTCCCGCACGAGGCGGCAAGCATTTGCACCTTGCTCAGAAAACGGCAGATATTTGTTTGAATAGAGTGGTGGATAATCCCGCGCTGGCTGCAAGCTGTTATCCAGCAAAATTGTCGTCTCTCCAGTATGAACGCCATAAGGATCTGTCGGATCAACAAGCGATCCATCTTCTGCCTCCACCACTGCATGATGAAGTGCTTTGGCAAAGAGACCCGGAACGGCAACTATTTGCCATCCGTAGATGACATTTCCTCCATATGCGGCAACATATTTATCGCAATTCCAATAATAGAACGACATCGGTCCAAACTGAACTAGGCGAGCGGCTCGGGCCGGACCCAACCCACTCCAATTTTCAATTTGTTCGCATTCTCGAGCCCAGGCAGGAATTCCTAGGTAGATCATGTTCACTACTCCGCCGGCGCATCCACGAAGGCGGCGCGCTTCACGCCATGGTCGTTGAGGCGGAACATGATCTTGGCGAGGCATTGATAGTCGGTCCCCGCCGGTACCATCACGCGTACCGGCCGGCCCGCCGCCCATTCGGCCGCGCGCTTCTGGAACTCGCTGTCCGAGATCACGCGGCTGGCGATCGAGAGCCGGCACTTGTGCTTCTTCGCCGTCACGACGATCACATCCTCGGGCGCGACGTCGCCTGTCGCCGGAGGGGCGCTTTGCTGCTGCAGGGCGAGCGCGAGCAGGAAGATGGCGAACATCGCCCACCTCATGCCGCTTGCCGGGCGGCGGGTCTAGTGTAATAGTTGAGTGATACACCTCAGGGAGGAAGACTCGATGAAGTTCCGCCGCCTCGCGCTTGCGCTCGCCTGTTCCTGCGCCGCGCTCGCTGCCGCCGTCCCCGCCGCCGCGCAGACGCCCAAGGACCAGTTGCTCGTGCCGCCCGCCGATGCCCAGAAGCTGGTGATCATCTCTGCGGCGGGGCAGCACGGCACTTCGTTCCTCTGGCGCGGCGCGGACGGCAGCTACGTCTCACGCGAGAGCATGTTGCTGCGCGGGATGGTGTGGGAGCAGGACGAGACGATCCACGTCGACGGCGCGGGCCGGATCGACAAGGTCGTCGTGCGCGGCGTGACGCCCGCCGGCGACGCGGCCGAGACCTTTGCGATCGAGAGCGGCCGCGCCAGGTGGAAGTCGCAGCTCGACGCGGGCGACGTCGCCGACGACGGCGTGCGGCAATATTCGACCGCGGGCGGCACCTGGAGTTCGAACGCGACCTTCGCCGAGCTGCTCTACAAGGCGCCGGGCAAGCGCATATCGCTGCTGCCCGGCGGCGAGGCGCGGCTGACCCACCTCGTCGACGTCCCCGTCGGCAGCGGCGCGACGGCGAAGACGGTCTCGGCCTGGGCGGTGGAAGGCGTGGGGATGGAGCCCTCGCCGATCCTGCTCAATGCCGACGGCAGCTTCTTCGGCTTCGTCGGGGTGATGGCGATCCTCCCCGAAGCCTATACCGGTGACTTCCTGAGGCTCCAGAAGGCGCAGGACGACGCACTCGCGGCGCGCGGGCCGGCGAACTACGCGAAGTTCGGCAAGGTCTCGCCGGTGCCGGTGGCTTTCACCCATGTGAAGCTGTTCGACTCGATCAACGGCGCCTGGCTCGACGACCAGACCGTCGTCGCCGACGCGGGCAGGATCGCCGCGGTCGGGCCGGCGGCGAGCGTCAAGGTGCCCGCCAATGCCAAGGTGATCGACGGCACCGGCAAGACGCTCACACCGGGGATCTGGGACGCGCACATGCACGTCGGCAGCGACTTGCAGGGGCTGATGCTGCTCTCGCTCGGCGAGACGTCGGCGCGCAACCCGGGCGCCGACGTCGCGCCGACGATCGAGCGCAGCGCCCGCATCGCGCGGCACGAGCTGGTGTTCCCGACGGTCTATTCCTCGGTGCTGATCGACGGCAAGGGCCCGCTCCAGGCGCAGGGCGGCGTCACCGTTTCCTCTCCCGAGGAAGCCGTCGCCGCAGTGCGGATGGCGAAGGACAAGGGCTTCGCAGCCGTGAAGTTCTACACCTCGATGAAGCCCGAATGGCTTTATCCGGCGATCGCGGAAGCGCACAGGCTGGGCCTCCACGTCCATGGCCATATCCCTGCGACGCTGCGCCCCACCGACGTGATCGCGCACGGCTATGACGAGATCACCCACATCAACTTCGTGATGATGCAGGCGATGCCGGATTCGGTGGTCAACGTCTCGAACGGGCTGGCGCGCTGGCAGGGGCCGGGCAAATACGCCCAGAACGTCGACCTCTCGGCCGAGCCGTTCAAGTCGCTGATCCCGCTGATGGCGGCGAAGAAGATCACCGTCGACCCGACGATCTCGACCTTCGAGCAGCTCTACCTCGTCGCCAACGGCGAGCTCACCCCGGCCTATGTGCCCTATATGGGAACGGTCCCGCCTGCGGTGGAGCGCAGCTTCCGCAGTGGCGGCGACATGCCCCCGCCGGGGACGACGCGCGACGATTATCGCCGCAGCTATGCCAAGATGGTCGAGCTGGTGAAGCGGCTGCACGACGCGGGCGTGCCGATCGTCGCGGGGACCGACGGCTATGGCGTCGAGATCATCCGCGAGCTCGAGATCTACATCCAGGCGGGCATGACCCCTGCCCAGGCGCTGCAGACCGCGACGATCGCGCCGGCGCGGCTGGTGGGGGCGGACAAGGCGACGGGATCGATCACGGTCGGGAAGGAAGCCGATCTGGTGTTGGTCGACGGCGATCCCTCGAAGAATATCGGCGACATGCGCCACACGGTGTGGGTGATGTCCGACGGCGCGCTGATGAACGCCGACGAGCTGCGCGAGGCGGCGGGCTTCTCGGGCCGGCCGAAGTAGCGGGGAAAGGGGCCGCCGCGGCTCGGGCTTGCGGTTTGGCGGGCCGCGGCGGCGCCGGCGACGTCCCTAGAACCGTCGCCGACCTCGGGGGAGGCGTGCCCGTTTCGGGGTTCGCCTCAATCTTGCCGTAATTATGGCGAGATTGAGGCGGATTGGCAAGGGGCATTCTGGATTTGCCTCCCGCCGTCGGTTGAAGTCGTTCCCTTAAGCCGTCATCCCGGCGAAAGCCGGGACCCAGAGCCACGGGCGACATGGCTCGCTGCCCTGGGTCCCGGCTTTCGCCGGGATGACGATTGAGAGGGGATCAGCTGGGGCTCTGCAAGGAGCAGATGGATTTCTCCCGTCCTCCCAGCACCAGCTTGCGTAAATCGAGCCGCCGCTAGTCCCGCAGGAAGCGTGCGAGCGCCGCCCAGGCGGGTCGTTTCGCTTCGAAACCAATGGTGTGGAGCGGGCTGCTCGAAGGCAGCGCGAGGATCTCGTAGCGCGTTGCGGCGGCGCCGAGCTGGCGCAGGCCGTGGCGGTGCGCGGTGCCGCCGTTGAACGCGATCGCGCGCAGCTCGGGCAGGGTCGCGGCGAGAGCGGCGACGTCGTGCGCCTCGACCTCCTCGAGCGCGGCATCGGTGCTGCCCCGGCGGCGTGCGCTGGCGACGACGTCCCACAGGCCGACATGCGCGTGGCGGAGCGCAGCGAGCCGCTTGTCATAGGGCAGCCCGGTGATGTCCTGCCCGATCGCGGCGGAGACGAGCCGCCAGAACTGGTTCTGGGGATGCGCATAATAGCGCTGCTCGGCCAGCGAGCGCTCGCCGGGCAGGCTGCCGAGGATCAGCAGCCGGACGTGCGCGTCGACCACGGGCGGGAAGCTGTGCTTGCGCGGGTTCACGCCGCGCGAACGTCGGTGTGGCCGAAATCGTCGCCCTTGAACAGCAGCGGCTCGGCGCTCTCGCGAGCCAGGGCATAGGCGAAGCAGTCGCCGAAGTTGAGCCGGGCCCGGTGGCCCGAGCCCTGGCCATAGGTGCGATAGGCTTCGGCACCGATGCGGGCCTGTTCGGTGCTCACCGGCTCGACCCTCAACCCGAACTCGGTGACGAGGCGTTCGAGCGCGTGACGGAAATCCCGATTGCCGCGACCCTGCACCGCGGCAAGCTCGATCCAGCTGCCGGCGGAGATCCGCGGGAGCGTCGTCTGCGCCAGCATCGCGACGAAGCTCGGCCTTTCCGGCTCGTCGAGCAGGATCGCCATGATCGCCGACGTATCGACGATCATTTGGGCAGGCCGTGCTCGTCGTAGATCGAGTCCATGATCTCCTTGGAGGTCTTGTCGCGCCATTCCTCGGGCATGTTGTGCTGGAACTCGGCGACGACTTCGTTGACGCGGGCGATCTTGGCCTGAATCTCCTCCTCGCGCCGCGCCAGCTCGTGCTCGAGCGCCTGGCGGATCGCCTGGGTGATCGGCTGGCCGGTCGCGTCGGCGAGCTCGCGCGCGAGGCGCACGGTCTCGGCATCCTTGATGTTGAGCTGCGCGCCCATTTTCTACCTCCGATCGAAGGCTTTCTACCATGGCTTGCGTCGAGGCGGAACCCGGGTGTACCCTCCGCCCCATGGCGAGGACCATCACCCGCTACCGCGACTTCTGGCCCTATTACCTCCAGGAGCACGCCCGGCCCGAGACGCGGATGCTGCACTATGTCGGCACCACGCTCACCTTCGTCTTCGCCGGGCTCGCGCTCGCCTGGGGCGCCTGGTGGTGGGTGATGCTGCCGATCGCCGGCTATGGCTTCGCCTGGGCCGCGCATTTCGGGGTCGAGAAGAACCGGCCGGCGACCTTCACCTATCCGCTCTGGTCGCTGGCCTCCGATTACCGGATGTTCTTCCTCTGGCTCACCGGCCGGCTCGGCCCGCACCTGGCGCGGGCGGGCGTCGCCTAGGTGTTTAGTCCCGAGGAGAGGCGGTACGGGTCGATTTTGAATCGGGCCGGGTCTTCTGTCCAGATGCGTGCGACATATTCGTAGGGTGTGAAGCCGCGGAGCGTCATCAAGCGGCGGGCATGGTTGTAGGCGTCGATGAACAGCTGGAGGTGCTGTCGAAGCTGGTCGTGGCTGTCGTAGTGATAGCGTTTGACCGTCGCATCCTTGATGGTGCGGTTCATCCGT
>NZ_JAGHZV010000024.1 GCF_017745215.1 Sphingomonas sp. | reverse complement strand
GCGACGCTGAAGAGCGTGACGCTTACGGTGAAGTAGCCCCATCAGTCGTCATCCCGGCGAAAGCCGGGACCCAGGGTCGCGAAGGTCATCGCTCTTGGCCCTGGGTCCCGGCTTTCGCCGGGATGACGACTGATGGGGCTACTTCACCGTAAGCGTCACGCTCTTCAGCGTCGCCGAATCCGGCCCCGAGGAGATGGTGAACGTCCCCGGCTCCACCACGCGCTTCATTTGCAAATTCCACACCGACAAGTCGCGCGGGGTGAGCTGGAAGGTCACCGTCTTCTTCTCGCCCGGCTGGAGCGTCACGCGCTGGAAGCGCTTCAGCTCGATCACCGGCCGGGTCACGCTTGCCGCATCATCGCGGACGTAGAGCTGGACGACTTCGTCGCCGGCGACCTTGCCCGTGTTGGTCACGTCGACCGTCACGTCGACGCTGTCGCCCGTGCCGATCGCCGGCGCGGCGAGCACCGGCGCGGCGACGTCGAAGCTCGTGTAGCTGAGCCCGAAGCCGAACGGATAGAGCGGGCTGGTATCCCCGAACAGATAGCCGCGCCGCGCGCTCGGCTTCCTGTTGTAGAACATCGGGAGCTGGCCCACGTCGCGCGCGATCGTCACCGGCAGCTTGCCGCCGGGGTTGTACCGCCCGAACAGCACGTCGGCGAGCGCCGGGCCGGTCTGCTCGCCGAGGTACCAGCCCTCGATCAGCGCCGGCGACTCCTTCGCCAGATAGTTGACCGCATAAGGCCGCCCGTTGAGCAGGATTACCACCACCGGCTTGCCGAGCGCGATCATCGCCTTCGCGAGCTCGTCCTGGGGTCCCGGCAGGTCCAGCGTCTCCGAATCGCCCAGGTGATTGTCCGCCCAGGCCTCGCGGCTCAGCGCCTCGTTGCCGCCGAGCACCATCACGATCACGTCCGCCTTCTTCGCAGTCTCGATCGCCTCGGCGCGGAGCTTGTCGTTGACTTCGGGCGACGTCGGCGTGACGGCGTCCTGCGCCCAGACATGGCCTTCGGTCAGCCGGATGCCTTCGGCGTAATCGACTTCGAACTTGCCCTTGCCCTCGGCCTGCATCGCGGTGAGCAGGCTGACGACGCGGCCGGGCTCGTCCGAATAGCCGCCGATCGGCGTGTCCTTGGCGTGGGTGCCGATCACCGCCATCCGCTTGATGCCCGAGGCGTCGAGCGGCAGCAGCCCGTTGGCGTTCTTGAGCAGCACCACCGATTCGCGCGCGGCCTGGCGCGCGAGCGCGATCGCATCGGGAGTCGCGATCTTCTTCTGGGCGCCCTTCGCATCGACATAGGGATGTTCGAACAGCCCGGCCTGGAACTTCATTGTCAGCACGCGGCGCACCGCATCGTCGATCCGCTCCATCGAGACGCGGCCCTCGCGCACCAGCTCGGGGAGGAATTTGTACGCCTCGCCATCGGGCGTCTCGACGTCGACGCCCGCGTTGATCGCGCGCGCGGCGGCGTCCTTGAGGTCGGCGGCCATCTTGTGCCGCGTCACCAGCTCGCGGATCGCGAAATAGTCGCTGACGACGGCGCCCTTGAAGCCCCATTCGCCCTTGAGGACGTCAGTGAGCATCCAGCCGTTGGCGTGACTAGGGATGCCGTCGATCTCGTTGTACGACGGCATCACCGACCGCACCGGCAGTTCGGTGACCGCGCGCTCGAAGGGCGGGAAGAAGAAGTCGCGGAGCGTGCGCTCGCCGAGCGGCGCGGGGCCGATGTTGGTGCCGCTCTCGGGCTGGCCGTGGCCGGTGAGGTGCTTGAGCGTGACGAACACCTTGTCGGACGCGAGCGGCAGCGTGGTGCCCTGGAAGCCCTTGATCGCCGCCAGGCCCATCGTGCCGACGAGGTACGGGTCCTCGCCATAGGTCTCCTCGATCCGCCCCCAGCGCGGGTCGCGCGCGACGTCGACCACCGGCGCGAGCACCAGGTTCGCCCCCCTCGCGCGAGCCTCGCGCGCGGCGACCGAGAAGATGCCGGTCAACAGCTCGGGGTCCCAGGTCGAGGCGAGCGCGATCGACTGGGGGAAGCTCGTCGCGTCGGGCACGACGAGGCCGTGCAGCGCTTCCTCGTGCATGAACATCGGGATGCCGAGCCGCGTCTTCTCCACCGCCCATTTCTGCGCGGCGTTGACGTAGGTCGCCGCCTCGAGCGCGTGGCGGTTGCCGACATTGGCCGTGGCGCCCGCTGCGCCCGTGGCCGGCGCAACACCTTGGCGATCCGAGGGGCGCGAGATCATGCCGAGCCCGTCGGGGAAGTTCTGCGACGCCTTGGCGGGATCGAACTGGCCGTCGGGCGTCTGGATCTGTCCCTTGTTCTGCCAGATCGATTCGAGCTGGGCGACCTTCTCCTCGAGCGTCATCCGCTTGAGCAGGTCCTCGACGCGGGCTTCGACGGGTTGCGAAGCGTCCTTGTAGAGCGGCTTCTCGGGTTTGGCGGGCTTCGCCGATTCGGTCGTCGATTGCGCGTGCACTGCAGTAATCGCGGGCGCGATCGCGAGTGCGGCAGCGGCGGCAAGCCAGGCGATGCGCGAGCGACGGGCGAGGGCGCCCGGCACGAAATGGCCGTTCACGGTCATGTTCCCCTCCTGCTGCGGCGCGGCGTGCGCCGTCTTCGAAACTATGGTAGCGCTATCAGCTATAATTGTGCCGACTTGCGACGGTCAACCGAATGCGCGGTACGGAACAATTGCTTTGTTCGCGTGGTCAACTTATTCGAAGCCAAAGAGGCGGGATGAGCAAACCAAGTCGCAGAAGTAGGGGTACGGTCACCGTGCAGGACGTCGCACGGGCGGCCGGGGTATCCGCAATGACGGTATCGCGCGTCGTCAACGGCGGCGCGAACGTGCGCGCGAGCACGCGCACCGCGGTCATGGAGGCGATCGAGAAGCTCAACTATTCGCCCAACAGCGCGGCGCGCAGCCTGGCGGCGGGCGACGCGACTCAGATCGGGCTGCTCTATTCGAACCCGTCAGACGCCTATCTCTCGCAGTTCCTCGTCGGCTCGCTGGCGGCGGCGCGGCGAGCGGGTGCGCATCTCGTGCTCGAAGTCTGCGAGAGCGAGCGCGCCGACGAGCAGGCCGAGGCGACGCGTCGCTTCGCGGGCACCGAAGTGCAGGGCGTGATCCTGCCGTGCCCGCTCGCAGAGGCCTCGCCGGTGCAGGCCGAGCTGGCCGCGGCGGACATCCCGGCGGTGTGCGTCGCGATCGGCCAGCCGATGCGCGGCACGATGAACGTGCGGATCGACGACTTCGGCGCGGCTGCAGCGATGACGCGCTACCTGCTCGGGCTCGGCCATCGCCGGATCGGCTTCATCCGCGGCAACCCCAACCAGAGCGCGAGCCTCGAGCGCTATCGCGGCTTCGTCGCCGCGCTCGAGGAGGCGGGGCTCGACCTGAGCGACATGCCGGTCGAGCAAGGCTATTTCACCTTCCGGTCGGGCATCATCGCTACCGAGCGGTTGCTCGACCGCCCCAATCCGCCGACCGCGATCTTCGCGTGCAACGACGACATGGCTGCGGCGGCAGTGGGCGTGGCGCACCGCCGCGGGCTGCATGTGCCGCAGGACGTGTCGATCGTCGGCTTCGACGACACCCAGCTCGCCACCAGCATCTGGCCCGAGCTCACCACGATCCGCCAGCCCACCGCGGCGATGGCCTCGGCGGCGATCGACCTGCTGCTCGCCCAGCTGCGCTCGCGGCGCGGCGGCAGCGCGGCCTCGGACGAGGAAGTGCTCGATTTCGAGCTGGTGATCCGCGAATCCGCCGGCCCGCCCCCGCGTGCCACCGCCGAGCCCCGCCCGCGCGGCCGCCAGACGCACGCGTCGCTGGGGGAGAACGGCAAGGGGTTGCGCTGAGATCGCTTCCCCGCGCGGCGCTGCCAGTCGCTCGCCGCCCTGAATCTGGGCGCGCTATATCGTCGAACGGACCCCGCCTCCCTTCAACCGTCATCCCGGCGAAAGCCGGGGCCCAGGGTTGCGGAGGACGTCGCTTGTGGCCCTGGGTCCCGGCTCTCGCCGGGATGGCGACCTTGGGGGAGAGCGCATCCGTTTCGGCTATCCCCACCTCGCGCCGCCCCCGACCTTTCGCCGGGATGACGCATGCCTTCCGATCGCGCATACTCCCGCTTTGGAACGGCCTGGGCCATCCCCGCGGCGAAGCTTGCTTTTCCGTTGCGATGCCCTAACCGTTACCGCTAACAGTCCGGCACATTCCAGGCACGGGCCGTAGGGAGAGGGGTTCCAACAATGAATGATACGGCAGAGAGGACGAACACCGGCCTCGTCTTTGCCATCGTCGCGGTGGCGACGATCGGCGGCTTGCTCTTCGGCTATGACAGCGGTGCCGTGAACGGCACGCAGCCCGGCCTCAAGGCAGCCTTCAACCTCGACGACTGGTGGCTCGGCTTCACCGTGGGCTCGCTGCTGATCGGCTGCGTCGTCGGCGCCTTCTCGGCCGGCACGCTGGCGGACAGCATGGGCCGCCGCAACGTGATGCGGTTCGCCGCGGTGCTGTTCCTCGGCGGCGCGCTGGTCCAGGGCTTTGCGCACGAGCATATCCTCTTCGTGATCGCGCGCTTCTGCGGCGGCGTCGCAGTCGGCGCGGCCTCGGTGTTGTCGCCTGCCTATATCTCCGAAGTCGCCCCCGCGAACATCCGCGGCCGGATGACGACGGTGCAGCAGGTGATGATCATCACCGGCCTCACCGCGGCGTTCCTGGTCAACTTCTACGTCACGTCGGTGGCGGGTGTCTCGACCAACAAGATCTGGATGGACATCGAAGCGTGGCGCTGGATGTACCTGGCGCAGGCGCTGCCGGCGGCAGTGTTCCTCGTCGCGCTGTTCTTCATCCCCGAAAGCCCGCGCTACCTCGTCGCCAAGGGCCGCAACGAGCAGGCGCTTCAGGTGCTCACCAACCTGTTCGGCACCACCGCCGGCGCGCTCAAGCTCGCCGAGATCCGCGCCAGCTTCTCGACCGACCACCGTCCGCGCCTCGCCGACGTGCTGACCCCGGCGGGCGGCAAGGGCTTCCTCGGCATGCGCTCGATCGTCTGGGTGGGCATCATGCTCGCGGTGTTCCAGCAGCTCGTCGGCATCAACGTGATCTTCTACTATGGCTCGACGCTGTGGCAGCTGGCCGGCTTCACCGAGCAGGACTCGCTGATGATCAACATCGTCTCGGGCGCGGTATCGATCGCGGCCTGCTTCGTGACGATCGCGGTGATCGACCGCATCGGCCGCAAGCCGCTGCTGATCATCGGCTCGGCCGGCATGGCGATCTCGCTGTTCGTGATGGTCTATGCGTTCAGCCACGCCTCGATCGATCCGGCCGACGCGAGCAAGATCATCCTGTCGAAGGATCTCGGCCTGATCGCCGTGATCGCGGCCAACGTCTATGTGGTGTTCTTCAACGTCTCCTGGGGCCCGGTGATGTGGGTGATGCTCGGCGAGATGTTCCCGAACCAGATCCGCGGCTCGGCGCTTGCCGTGTGCGGCTTCTTCCAGTGGTTCGCCAACTATTGCATCGCGCAGAGCTTCCCGGTGATGGCGGCGTCGCTGGGGCTCGCCATCAGCTACACCTTCTACGGCGTCTGCGCGGTGATCAGCCTGTTCCTGGTCTCGCGCTTCATCACCGAGACCAAGGGCAAGGAACTCGAGGCGATGGAGGGCTGACCTTCCACCGCGACACGCCTAAAGGGGGTGCGGCCGCGAGGCCGCGCCCCTTTCGTTAGAGGGACTCCATGACCCGTACTCCCGCCCGCCCCTTCCGCTCGCGCGAATGGTTCGCTGCGCCTGGCCGCGCCGACATGGCCGCGCTCTACCTCGAGCGCTTCATGAACTACGGCATCACGCCCGACGAGCTTCGCTCGGGCAAGCCGATCATCGGCATCGCGCAATCGGGCAGCGACATCGCGCCGTGCAATCGCATCCACCTCGAGACGGTGAAGCGCGTGCGCGAGGGCATCCTGGCGGCGGGTGGCGTGGCGATGGAGTTCCCGCTTCACCCGATCTTCGAGAACTGCCGCCGGCCGACCGCCGCGCTCGACCGCAACCTGGCCTATCTGGGCCTCGTCGAAATCCTCAACGGCTATCCGATCGACGCAGTCGTGCTCACCACCGGCTGCGACAAGACCACGCCCTCGCAGCTGATGGCCGCCTCGACCGTCGACATCCCCGCGATCGTGCTCTCGGGCGGGCCGATGCTCGACGGCTGGCACGACGGCGAGCTGGTCGGCAGCGGCACGGTCATCTGGCGCAGCCGCCGCAAGATGGCCGCGGGCGAGATCGACGAGGAGGAGTTCCTCAAGCGCGCGATGGAGAGCGCGCCGTCGGCCGGCCATTGCAACACGATGGGCACTGCCTCGACGATGAACTCGATCGCCGAGGGTCTGGGCATGTCGCTCCCGGGCTGCGCGATGATCCCGGCGCCCTACCGCGAGCGCGGCCAGATGGCGTATGAGACCGGCAAGCGCATCGTCGACATGGCCTATGAGGACCTGCGCCCGTCCAAGATCCTGAGCCGCGAGAGCTTCCTCAACGCGATCAAGCTGCTCACCGCGATCGGCGGCTCGACCAACGCCCAGCCGCATTTGATCGCGATGGCGCGCCATGCCGGCTTCGAGCTCACCGCCGAGGACTGGATGACCGGCTACGACCTGCCGTTGATCGTCAACATGCAGCCCGCGGGCGAATATCTCTCCGAGCGCTTCCACCGCGCCGGCGGCATCCCCGCGGTGATCAAGGTGATGGCCGAGGCGGGGGCGATCGACGGGTCCGTGAAGACGGTGACGGGCAAGTCGCTCGCCCAGAATGTAGCCGATGCGCGGATCAAGGATCCCGCGGTGATCTTGCCCTGGGCCAAGCCGCTCAAGGAGAAGGCCGGGTTCCTCGTCCTCAAGGGCAACCTGTTCGACATGGCGATCATGAAGACCAGCGTGATCGGCGAGGATTTTCGCGCGCGCTACCTCTCGCGGCCGGGGCACGAAGGCGTGTTCGAGGGCCGCGCGATCGTCTTCGACGGCTCGGACGACTACCACCACCGGATCAACGATCCCGCGCTCGCGATCGACGCGAACTGCATCCTGGTGATCCGCGGCTCGGGGGTGATCGGCTGGCCGGGCTCGGCCGAGGTCGTCAACATGCAGCCGCCCGACGCGCTGATCCAGCAGGGCATCATGAGCCTGCCGACGCTCGGCGACGGCCGCCAGTCGGGCACGTCGGACAGCCCCTCGATCCTCAACGCCTCGCCCGAGAGCGCGGTGGGCGGCGGGCTCTCGTGGCTGCGCACCGGCGATACGATCCGGATCGACCTCAACGCCGGCACCTGCGACGCGCTGGTCGAGCCAGACGAGATCGCGCGCCGCAAGGGCGAGCCCGCGCCGCCGATCCCGGCGAGCAACACGCCGTGGGAAGAGCTATACCGCGAGAAGTCGGGCCAGCTCGGCGAGGGCGGGGCACTCGAATTCGCGCTCAAATACCGCCGGACGAGCGAGAAGGTGCCCCGGCATAACCATTGAGGGGGGGCGGATCGCTCCCGCGCGTTTCAACCGTCATCCCGGCGAAAGCCGGGACCCAGGGCAGCGAGCGACGTCCTCTGTAACTCTGGGCCCCGGCTTTCGCCGGGGTGACGGCTGAGTGGTCGGTTCACCGCCCATACAGCGCTCGGGCGGAATGATCGGCACCTTCTCCCAAGGAGGCCGCCGATGCCACTCTTGCTCGCCTGGATGCTGTCCCAACAAGCCGCGCCCTGGCCGCAGGACACAGTGACCGACGCCCAGATCGTCGCGCTCGCCGCGCGCTATGAGAAGGGCAAGCCGGACACTTATGTCCGCGACTTCGGCATCCACCACGGCACGCGCGTGGTCGGTGAATACCGCTGCTCGGACCTCTGCCCGCGATATACCACCCGCGTGATCCACTATGACGTCGCGCCCGGTCCGCAATGTGCCGCAATCGGCGGTGTCGAGCGGGTCGCGATGATCCCGGTCGCCATCGCCGCGAGGCAGGAGACCTATTGCGTCCCCGCGGTCCTCGGAACCGAGCCGATCGACCTCGGCGGCAGCTGAGCCATTCCGCAAGGGCAGGGGCCACGCGTCGCCGCGCGGCCCCCTTTGCGCTTCAGCAGCCGCAGTTCTTGCAGGTGCAGGGCTTGCAGGTGCAGATGCGGGTGGCCTGAGCGGCCTGCTGGGTCTCGGGGGTCATCGTCGGTCTCCTTATCGCTTGTCCAACAGCGGACCCCGCCCATATGAGGTCCGTACCATGGTACGGAGTCAAGGATGAAATCGACGACGATCGCGGGGCTCGCGCGCGCGGGCGGCGTGGGGGTGGAGACGGTGCGCTACTACCAGCGCCGCGGGCTGCTGGGCACGCCCGAGCGCAGCGGTGGAACCGGGCTGGGCGGCGGCATCCGCCGTTACGACGAACGCGACGTGCGGCGGCTGCGCTTCATCCGCCAGGCGCGGGCGGCAGGCTTCACGCTCGAGCAGGTCGGCGAGCTGCTCGCGCTCGACGCCGGCGAGGATCGCGCGCGAGTGCGGGCGCTGGCGAACGAGCGGATCGGAGCGCTCGACGCGCGCATCGCCGAGCTCGAGACGGCGCGTGACGCGCTGAAGCGGCTCGCGGGCGAGTGCGCGGCGGGGCGCAAGGGCCCTTGCCCGATCATCGCGGCGTTCGAAGAGTAGGGCGTATCCAAATCGAGCAGGCGTTTGCGAGTCGCTGTGGGATCGGGCAGTGAAAAGTCACAAGAGTCACACCCCGTCGCCGAAAATCGAGTATCTGGTCGCCGGCGGGTTCAAGGAGCGGCCGGACAAATCCAGCCGCGGCAGCCAAGCAGCCGAACTCCTACATTGCAAGGCGGGTCATTCGACCTTGCGGATCACTGATTCCACCGTCGCCACCTTGAAGCCGAAGCGGCGGAAGCTCATCCGGTTGGTCGCGCTGCGCCCGCTGGGATGAAGCGTGATCCACTGCTCGACCGACGGACCCTCGGCCAGCCGGTAGCGAAGGTGCAGCGTGGGGCCCGACACGTCGCCGCTCACTGGCCCGCTGGCATCGCTGATCGTGCCGGTGATCCGCGCGCCCGAGCGGACCAGCCGCCAGCTGCGCTTGCGCGCGGGCTTGCCCTGTTCCTCGACGGTCTGCTCGAGCACCAGCGCGCCGCTCGCATCGAGCCTGCCATGGCCGCGGTCGCGCATGTTGTGCTTGCCGAGGATGGCGACGTCGACGGTGCCCGCCCCTTCGGTCACGCCGACGAAGAACTGCTCGAAGGCGGCGCTGGGGGCGGTCTGCTGCATCGACAGGAGAAACGCCAGACAAGCTACGATGAACAGACCATTCTCTCCCGGACAGCGGACGCATCCTGACGACTAAACCGACCCCAGTCCAGTGGCGGCGTCAGAGCGCTTGCGCCGCCGCCCAGGCGCTCGCCCATGCCCATTGGAAGTTGTAGCCGCCGAGCCAGCCGGTGACGTCCACCGCTTCGCCGATCGCGTAGAGGCCCGGCACGCGGCGCGCCGCCATCGTCTGCGAAGAGAGCTCGGCGGTGCTGATCCCACCGATCGTCACTTCGGCCTTGGCGAAGCCTTCGGTGCCGTTGGGACTGAAGCGCCAGCCGGCGAGCCTGCGCTCGGCTTCGGCGAGCACGCCGTCGCGCAGATTGGCGAGCTCGCCGGCCAACCCCAGCCGATCGGCGAGCGTCTCGGCGAGCCGGTCGGGCAGCGCGCGCGCGAGCAGGCTGCGGATCGTCGCGCGCGGCTGCTCGCGCTTCGCCTCGGTCAGCCAGCCGCTCGGCTGCTGCGGCAGGAAGTCGATCGCGATCGCTTCGCCGTGGCGCCAATAGCTCGAAACCTGGAGGATCGCCGGGCCCGAGAGCCCGCGGTGCGTGAACAGCGCCGCTTCGGCGAACGCCGCCTTGCCGCAGCGCGCGACCACCGGCGCCGAGACGCCCGAGAGTGTGCGGAACAGGGTCTCGTCGGCGCCGAGCGTCAGCGGCACCAGCGCGGGGCGCGGCTCGACCACCTTCAGGCCGAAGCGCCGCGCGAGCTCATAGGCGAAGCCGGTTGCGCCGAGCTTGGGGATCGAGGGCCCGCCGGTCGCGATCACCAGCGCCGGCGCGCGTGCCTCGCCCGCGCCGGTGGCGACGCGGAACTGTCCGTCGGCGTGCTCGACCCCGGTGATGTTTCGCCCCAGCGCCAGCTCGACCCGTCCCGTCGTGCATTCGTCGAGCAGCAGGTCGACGATCTGCCGCGCCGAGCCGTCGCAGAAGAGCTGGCCGAGCGTCTTCTCGTGCCATGCGATGCCATGGCGCTCGACCAGCGCGAGGAAGTCCTGCGGGCCGAAGCGGCTCAGGGCGGACTTGGCGAAATGGGGATTGGCGGAGAGGAAGCGGTCGGGCGCGGTGCCTAGGTTGGTGAAGTTGCAGCGTCCGCCGCCCGAGATCAGGATCTTCTTACCCGGCGCGTCGGCATGGTCGAGCAGCAGCACGCGCCGGCCGCGCTGCCCCGCCGTCGCGGCGCAGAAGAGCCCCGCGGCGCCGGCGCCCAGGATGATCGCGTCATGGTCTCCGCTCATCGAGGGCGCTTAGCCGCTGGTGGCGGCGAAGTCAGTCCTCGTCGGCGTGGTCGTGCTCGTGCCCCATCACCAGCAGCGCGCCGAGCACTTCGCGCGCGTGCATCACCTTCTCCGCGCCGACGCGCGCGATCAGCTCGGCGTCGATCGCTTCGCGCGCGGCGGCCTGGGCGGCGGCGGCAGCCTTGCCGCGCTCGGTGAGCGTGACGGTGAGCCGGCGGCGGTCTTCGGGATCGACGCTGCGCTCGAGATAGCCGCGCAGCACCAGCGTATCGACGAGCTGCCCCGCCGCCTGCTTCGACACGCCGAGGTCGCGGATCACCTGGGCGAGCGGCATGCCCTCGAGGTTGAGCGCGCCGATCACATAGAGGCCGTTGCGCGGCACATCGTCGCAGCCGATTCGCGCGAGCGCGGCGCGCATCGCCTGGCCATAGGTCGTCCGCGCCGGGCGGAGCAGGGCGGGGAAGACGATTCGCGTCCAGAAAGGCTCGTCATTCATGCAGATTTTATATCGTATAATATCGGGACAGTCAATTACATTGACTATATCGTTCGATACTCGGGGAACGACGCGAGGGAATCCGCAGCTTCGTTCGCACTCGTAACGAAACGGGGGGCGAACCGGAGCGGCATCGCCCGTACCTCGGCGGGCACCGGTCATTAAGCAGTCCAGATTAACTCCCCCTTCGAAAGCTCCGGAGGAAGGACTCCAGTAGCTCAGGGGAAATTGTTGTGACCATGCGTATCCGGGCCTCGCAGCCCTCGTTCGTGCGCCGTCTCGGCGCGAGTAGCCGCCCGCTGTTCCACGCCAGCGCCGCGCTCGGTGCCCTGCTCCTCGCCGGTTGCGGCGGTGGCGGCGGCTCGGGCACCCAGACCGCCAGTGGCGACGTCGTCGTCGCTGCGGCCGACACGGTGACGCCGGCGCCGACCCCGACGCCCACCGCGGCGGCGGATGCCACGGCAGCGGCTGCCAAGCCACGCTCGATGCTCGGCATCAACGTCGCCCGCCCGACCTATTCGAGCGGCGAGCGCATCTTCGCCAACCTGCTGATCGGTCTCGGCTGGAAGGACAAGACCAATGACGAGGCGTTCCTCGACGCGAGCCAGCTCGACAGCTACGGCAACGTCAGGTTCCTGAACGCCGGCCAGGTCGCGTCGCGCATGCTGACCCAGCCTGCCGCGGCGCTTGCGGGCGGCAACGTCAAGATCCGCTGCACCTGGATCGGCAGCGGCAAGCTCGACGTCAAGGGCAAGGCTGCCAACATCGTCAAGGGCGACCACAGCGCCGAGTTCGACTGGCCGGTGCTCGCGCCGAGCGCCAACGGCAAGGTCTGGGTCGAACTCCGCACGCCCGACGCCAATGACCCGGTCCGCAACGTCGACTGCCGCGAGAAGGGCGCGTCGACCAGCGACCTGTTCGCCTCGGAGTTCATCGACTCGATCCGCGGCTATGGCGTGCTGCGATTCCTCGACTGGGGCCAGGCCAACAACAACCCGGACTCGGTGACCTGGGCGGCGCGGACGCTGCCCGGCAGCGCCGACCAGGGCACGGTCAACGGCGCCGCGATCGAGACGATGGTCGCGCTCGCCAAGCAGGTCGACGCCGATATGTGGCTCAACGTGCCGTGGAATGCCGACGAGGACTATGTCCGCCGCATGGCGCAGACCGTGCACGACACGCTGCCGGCAAACCGCTCGGTCTATGTCGAGATGAGCAACGAGGTATGGAACGGCGCCTTCCCGGTGGCCGACCAGGCGGCGTCCGAGGGTCTTGCCGAAGGGCTCTCGACCAACACCTTCCAGGCCCAGATGCGCCGCTATGCCGAGAAGTCGGTGTGGATGCTCAAGATCTGGTCGCAGGTGTTCGCCGATCGCCCGGGCAAGCTCGTCCGCGTCGTCTCGACGCAGAACGGCAACAGCTGGACCGCCGAGCAGGTGCTCGCGTTCAAGGACACGGCGAGCAACGTCGATGCGCTGGCGACCGCGCCCTATTTCGGCCGGAAGCTGCTCGACGGCGCCAAGGCCACCGACAGCGTCGATATGCTGATGACGCAGCTCGGCAAGCAGATGAACGACGGCTGGGCCGACGTGCAGGAGAATGCCGACGTCGCCAAGAAGTACGGCAAGCGCTATCTCGCCTATGAGGCGGGCCAGCACGTCATCTCGACGACGCTGGTCGACCTGCTCTCGAGCGTGAACCGCAATCCGCGGATGTACGACATCTACACGAGCTACCTCTCGACGTGGCGCCAGCGCTACGGCGACGTGATGATGCTGTACAGCGCGACCGGCTTCATCTCGAAGTCGGGTGCCTGGGGCCTGCGCGAGTACAGCGGCCAGCCGATGGACCAGACGCCCAAGCGGCGTGCCGCGATGGCGATGCTGTCGCAGAACTGAGCCTGGATCCTACCCTGGGGCTTGCCCCGGGGGGGCATCCTGAATCGTCATCCCGGCGAAAGCCGGGACCCAGGGCCAAGCAGGACGTCGCTTGTGGCCCTGGGTCCCGGCTTTCGCCGGGATGA
Source organism: Sphingomonas sp. (assembly GCF_017745215.1). GTDB lineage: Bacteria > Pseudomonadota > Alphaproteobacteria > Sphingomonadales > Sphingomonadaceae > Sphingomonas. The sequence goes on along the minus strand of NZ_JAGHZV010000024.1, from coordinate 27,841 downwards.
CGGTTATTTGGATCTCGGCTTAAACGCCGACGCTGATCTCGACCCCCGCGACGCCGGGGACGTCTACGTCGAAGGTGAAGAGATTGCCCGCGAGCGGCTGTGCCTCCAGTTCGGCCGGGCTCAGATGCTTGTTGGCGGTGCTGACATAGACCGTCTTGAGGTCGGGCCCGCCGAAGGCGATCTTGGTGATCGCGTCGACCGGCAGGCGCACCGTCTCGAGCAGTTCGCCCGCCGGCGAATAGCGCCGCACCGACCAGCCCTTGTATAGCCCCGTCCACACGCAGCCCTCGGCATCGACCGCGGGACCGTCGGGGAAGCCGTCGGCATTGGGGATCGTCGCGAACAGGCGGCGGTTCGAGAGCGTGCCGTCGTCGCCGACGTCGCAGGCGTAGATGAAGCCGCCGAGCGTGTCCGTGTGGTAGAGCGTGCGGCCGTCGGGGCTCAGCGCCGGGCCGTTGGTGATCGAGCAGAAATCGCTCTCGGCGACGCAGCTGCCGTCCGCGCCGAGCCGATAGATGCGGCCGGTGGCGTTCGCCTCGCCGTCGTCCATCGTGCCGAACCACAGCCGGCCGTGCACGTCGACGATGCCGTCGTTGAGCCGATTGTTCGGCAACTCGGGCTCGGGATCGCAGAGCGGCGTGAAGCTGCCGTTGGTCTCGTCGAAGCGGTGCAGCCCGGTCTTGAGCCCGGCGATGAAGCCGCCGCCTGCCGCCGGCAGCGCGAAGCCGATCTGGTCGGGCGCGAGCCATTCGCGCTTGTCGCCGCTGACCGGATCGTAGCGGTAGATCTTGTGGCGCTTGATGTCGGTGAACCACAGCGCCGCATCGCGCTGCACCCACACCGGGCCTTCGAGCAGCGGCCCGGAGAGCGGCCAGACGCTGACCGGCTCGGAACGCTGCACGGCTGTCACGTCAGCGCCAGCCCGCGTCGATGAAATATTCGTGGCCCGTGATCAGACGCGCGTCGTCCGACGCGAGGAACACCGCGAGCGCGGCGATATCCTCGGGCACCAGCCGCCCCTTGAGGCACTGGGCGTTGACGATCTCGGCTTCCCCTTCGGGGGTGTACCATTTCATCTGGCGCGGCGTCTTCACATTGCCGGGCACGATGCAGACCGAGCGGATGTTGTCGGGACCCAGATCGCGCGCAAGGCTTCGGTTGAGGCCCTCGATCGCGGCCTTGGCGGTCTGGTAGAGCGCGAGTTCGGGGATCGCAAGGTGCCAGGAGATCGAGCCGAGGTTGACGATCACGCCGCCGCCCTTGGCCTTCATCCCCGGGATCACCGCCTGCGCCGCGAAGAACAGGTGCTTCAGGTTCACGTTGAACCGGTTTTCCCAGTATTCCTCGGTCACTTCGTCGATCGTGTGGCGATCGTCGTTGGCGGCGTTGTTGATGAGGATGTCGAACGGGCCGTTGGCGTCGATCAGGTCCTTGATCCGCGCCTGCACCGCCTTGATGTCGGTCATGTCGACGCGGTGGAAGATCGGCGGCTGCTGCACGCCCGACAGGCTCTCGACGAGCGCGGTCGAATCCTCCTCGGCGATGTCGAAGAAGGTCACGTCGCAATGCTGGCGGACGAAGCCCTCGACGAAGCCCGCGCCGATGCCCGAGCCTCCACCGGTGATGAGCACGCGCTTGCCGCGCAGGCTGGGGTAGACGGCGCGCTGGTCGCGCGCGAGCGGCATGTGCATGGGATCGGCTTCCGACATGAGAGTATCGCCTTCAGGCATGTGCCGGCTGCGCGAGCAGACCGCGCCGGGCGAGGTTGAGCATGAGGTCGCGGATGCCGAATTCCCACGGCGGCGCGGCCTTCGAAGTGGTGACCTGGTTGACGAGCGTGCCCAGCTTGGGCGTGGAGATGCGCACGATGTCGCCCTCCTTGTGCGTGAAGCCGCGGCCCGGCGCGTCGCGGTCCTGGATCGGGGCGAAGAGCGTGCCGAGGAACAGCACGAAGCCGTCCGGATATTGGTGCTCGCTCATCGTCTGGCGGACGAGATCGGTCGGATCGCGGCTGATCTCGCTCATCTTGTTGGTGCCTTCGAGGCGATAGTTGTCGCGCCCCTCGATCACCAGGTCGACGGTGGCGTTGCGCACGTCGTCCATCGTGAAATGGTCGTCGAACACGCGGATGAACGGGCCGAGCGCCGTGGACGCGTTGTTGTCCTTGGCCTTGCCGAGCAGCAGCGCGCTGCGCCCCTCGATGTCGCGCAGGTTGACGTCGTTGCCGAGCGTCGCGCCGCGGATGTTGCCGTGGCGGTCGACGACGACGACGACCTCGGGCTCGGGGTTGTTCCAGTCGCTGTTCGAGCGCACGCCGATCTGCGCGCCCCAGCCCACTGCCGAGAGCACCGGGCCCTTGGTGAAGACTTCGGCGTCGGGCCCGATCGCGACCTCGAGATATTGCGACCACATGTTCGCTTCGATCAGCGCGGCCTTGAGCGCCGCCGCTTCGTCGCTGCCGGGGACGACCGAGCGGATGCCCGAGCCGACCTTGGCCTCGAGGTCGCCGCGGATCTCGTTCGCGCGGTTCGAATCGCCGCGCGCGCGCTCCTCGATCACGCGCTCGATCGCCGAGAGCGCGAAGGTGACGCCCGCCGCCTTGACGCACTGGAGGTCGACAGGCGCGAGGATCTTCGGCTGGCCGTCGCCGTTCAACGCGCCGACGTCGCACAGCGCGCGACCGCCCACCGAATCGAGATCGTCACGCTCGAGCAGGTCGGCGACGGTCGCCGCCTCGCGCGAGACATCGTGCACTACATCGTCGCGAATCAGGACTGGAGTGGGACCCTCGGCGAGCAACACGCGCCCGACCAGCGTCGCCTGCCCATGGTCGCTGGGCAGCATATCGGTTGAGAACGCTTCCAAGACCCTCTCTCGTCCAATGTGTCTGGGATTTGATAGCGCTACCATTGAGTGGCGCGCGCGCGACTGTCAAGCGCGCCGATGGTCCTAATTCAGGAGCAATGCATCCACATGCGCATGGATCTCGCCCGCAATGTCTTCGGGTGGGCGCAATCGGCCCTCATCGCTTGCCCGCACCACGCGCCAGGGACCGAGCAGATCGGCTGCGACGATCGCCTCGTAATTGGCGCGGACGCGCGCCTGGAGCGCGATGTCGGCCTCATATTCGTCATAGCTGCGATCGGTGTAGCTGCGCTGCGCCTTCTGCAGGATCAGCGCGCGGGCGATATCCCATGGCGTGTCGAGGTAGATCGAAAGGGCCGGGGTGGGGAGGGCGAACTGGCCGGTCTCGAGCGCGAGGATCCAGTCCATCAGTGCGCGCGCCTCCCCATGGTCGGCGCGCGCGGCCTGATAGGCCATGTTCGATGCGATGTAGCGGTCGAAGATCACCACGTCGTGCGCTTCGGCCGCCCTGGCGATCTCGCCGCGCCACTCGAGCCGGTCGAGCGCATAGAGCACCGCGGCGGCCTGCGGCGTCGCGGCGATCGGGACCTCGCCGGCGAGGATGCGGCCGATCGTGATTCCGGCGACCGTCTCGCCATATTGCGGGAAGCCGATGATCGTCGCGCTACGCTCGGCGGCGGCGAGCCGATCGCGGAGCCGGTTCGCCGCGGTGTTCTTGCCGACTCCGTCGGCGCCTTCGATCGCGACCAGCACTGCCATGGCGCGGTGTCTAGGGGGCGCGGCGAGGCTTGTCACCTGCGAGCGGAGGGTCGTTCCGGCTGCTTCACACTCTCCTCTCAGTGAATATACCTAAGACTATGAATCCAATGCATTCTCCCTTGTAGGTACAAGACCTGAATCCTCGATTTCGGTGCGATCGCCTAGATGGCTGCATCAATTCGCATCTGTTCGAGGAAGCGCGATCGATGCCCGAGCGGGCGGTTCTTGTAGTCCTGGCGGTGGCCAACCCCGGCCTGCGCAGCGCGCTCACCGCGCAGCTGACGCTCGCGGGTGCGGACATCGTCACGGTGTCCGATCCGGACGCGCGGGCGGTGCGCGGCGCGGTGCGGCGCCCGGCGGCGCTGGTGATCGACGCGCAGATGCTCGCGGCGGGCGAGCCCGGCTGGCTGGCCGCGCTCGTGCGGGAGCCGCACTGGTACTGCGTCCTCGCGCTCGACGTCGAGCCGCTCCCCGAGGTCGAAGGGCACCTCTGCTACGCGAGCGCCGCGGAAGCCCGTGCCGTCATCGCGCAGATGCTTCCCAGCTGGCGCGACGACGGCAGCGGCTGCTGCTGATCGGCTAGCTCCCTTCCGGGAACAGCCCCGCGGCGAAGGCGATGCGCAGCGCTTCCGACAGGCTGCGCACGTCGAGCTTGTCCATCAGGTTGGCGCGGTAGATCTCCACCGTGCGCGGGCTGATGTCGAGTTCATAGGCGATCACCTTGTTCGACCGGCCTTCGATAAGCCCCTTGAGCACATCGGTCTCGCGCGGGCTCAGCCGGTCGATCCGTGCCTTGGCCGCCTCGACCCGCGCCGACGCCTCGTTGTTGCGCTCGAGCTTGGCGAAGGCGTTGCCCACCACCTGGAGCAGCAGCTCGGCCTCATAAGGCTTCTCGATGAAGTCGAGCGCGCCCGCCTGCATCGCGCGCACCGCGAGCGAGACGTTGCCCTGGCCGGTGAGGATCACCGGGGCGAAGCCGCCGCGGGCCTTCAATTGCTGGAGCACGTCCAGGCCGGTCGAGCCGGGCATGTGGAAGTCGAGCAGGACCACGCCTGGCTCGAGCTCTTCGATGTCCTGCAGGAACGCGTCGCCCGAGCGGAAGCTTCGCACGACCATGTCGTTCTGCAGCGAGAGGAGACTGTGCAGCGACGCACGGACGGCGTCGTCGTCGTCAACGATGTAGATGGTCTTGATCATTCAGCCCCGTCCTCTCCCACGGTGGGCAAGGTGAACTTGAACACCGCCCCGCCTTCGGGACGGTTCCCTGCGCTCAAAATTCCCCCATGCGCTTCAATGATACGTTTGCTGATCGATAGTCCGATCCCCATTCCTGCCCCTGATCCTTTCGTTGAGGTAAAGCGATTGAAAATCTCGTCAAGGATCGCTTGCGGAATTCCGGGGCCTGAATCGGTTACCGAGATTTCCACCATGTCGTCCTCGATCATGCGCGAACCGATGATGATCTCGCGCTGATCGGGCGGAACCGTCTCGAGGATGTCGCGGGCATTGCGCAGCAGGTTCACCACGACTTGCTGGACCTGGATCCGATCGGCCAGCATCGTCTTCACTTCGGGATCGAGCGCATAGGTCACGCGGATGTGGAGCCCGCCGGTGCCGACGAACACCAGCTCGGCGGCGTCGCGCACTGTCTGCGAGACCGGTTCGGGACGCATCTCGACTTCGCCGCGCGTGGTGAAGTCGCGCAGCCGACGGATGATCTGGCCGGCACGCTGGGTCTGGTCCACGCTCATCTTGATCATCTCGGCGATCTGCCCGCGGTCCCCGTCGCGGTCGATCAGGATCCGGGCGGAAGCGAGGAAGTTGGCGATCGCGGAGAGCGGCTGGTTGAGCTCGTGCGCCATGTCGGCGGCGAGTTCGCTCATCGCGGTCTGGCGGGCGACGTGCGCGAGCTCGGTGTTGAGCTGGCCGAGCTTGGCTTCGGCGGCGACCCTTTGCGAAATGTCGCGGAAGAAGACGGTGTAGAAGGCCTCCCCGTCAATCAGCGCGAGGCCGACGCGATATTCGATCGGGAACTCGCGCCCGTCGGCGGCGAGGCCGATGCCGGTCATCAGCCGGCCGAGGATGCGCTCGTCGCGCTGCTTGATCGCGCGGTAGATCGCGCTCCAATAGCGCTTCCGCTCGGCCTCGGGCGTGAGCGTCTCGAGCCGAGTGCCGAGCACGTCGGCGGCGTGGTAGCCCCACATCGCTTCGGCGGCGGGGCTGAACTCGCGGATCACGCCGTCGTCGTTCACGCCGACGATCGCGTCGGGCACGGTCTCGATCACCGAGCGCAGCTGCGCCTCGCGCTGGCGGAGCGCTGCCTCGCGCTCCTCGCGCTCGGTCACGTCCGAGATTGCGCCGACGGAGCGGACGAGGTGGCCCTCGGCGTCGTAGAAGGCGCGCGAGCTGCCCTCGACCGCGCGGACGTTGCCGTTGGGCTCGCGGAAGCGGAAGCGGAAGCGGAACTTGTGCGACTGTTCGGCGATCGCCTTGGTGATCGTCTGGCTGATCTCCTCGCGATCCTCGGGCATCATCCGCTCGGCGAGCGCCGCCGCCGTGCCGAGATCGCCCGGCGCGAAGCCCAGCCGCTGCTCGGTGCCCGGCGACCAGTGCATCGCTTCGGTGCGCGGGTCCCATTCGAACACGCCGAGCTCCTGGATCGCCGCCGCCTCGGCGAGCCGGTCCTCGCTCGCCTGGAGCGCGGCGAGCACCGCGGCGGTCTGCGAGATGTCGCTCATGCTCAGCGCCAGCACGGGGTCGCGTCCCGACGCCTCGATCCGCTGGATGCGCTCGATCACGGTGATCTCGCGCCCGTCGTGGCGCGTCTCGACCAGTTCCTGCTCGTGCCGCTTGAGGTCGGGCGCGGCGAGGCCCTTGCTGCGCGAGCCGAGCAGCTCATATTTGCGCCGCCCCAGCGCTTCCTTGGCGGTCCAGCCGTAGAGCCGTTCGCAGCCGCGCGACCAGTGGAGGATCTCGCCGTCGAGCGTGGTGAGCGCGACATTGGCGTTGTCGAGCGCCTGGGTGAGCTCGCTCGCCGCCGCCTGGCCGCGCGCGAGCCGCGTCATCGCGCCATAGGCGACCAGCCCGATGATCAGGATGTTGCCGGTCACGATCGCGATCTGCCCGGCGAGCGGCAGCCGCTGGCTCGCGGGCACGATCAGCGCTGCGAGCAGGGTGGGGAAGAGCGGCAGCAGCAGAAGCAGCGGCAGCAGCACGCGCTCGGGCCGGAACTCGCGTTCGCGCGACAGCAGCCGCATCCAGCCGAACTCGATGTTCCAGGCGATGATCGACGCAGCGAGCAGCATCGCCGAGATCGCGCCGGGCAGCGAGTTGAAGGGGAGGGGGCCGCGGTCCTCGGCCGAGCTCAGCAGGATGAGCATCACTGCCGAGGCGCCGAGCGCCAGCGCACCGCTCGCGAACAGGCTGCCCAGCTCGTGGCGCATCCAGCGCTCGCGCTGGCTGGCGTAGCCGGAGAGGAGGAGAAGCACGACGGTCGAGCTCGGGCCCACGCCCGGCCGGCCGGGATGCGCTGCGATGCGCGTGCTCACTGCGTCGCCGAACAGCAGTCGGTCGAAGCCGGGATCGAGCCCCGTGAGATGCTCGGCAAGCGCGATCGCGGCGATCAGCGCGGGGACGATCCAGAGGTAGTTGGCGATGCGCGGCTCGCCCGCGATCAGCGCGAGGAAGCCCAGCGAGAGCATGAAATAGGCGATCGCGGTCCAGGGCCAGATCGGCAGGTCCGAATAGCCGAGCCCGGCGAGCACCGGTACGTCGGCGATCCAGCCGGCGAGGGGCAGCAGGCTGCACGCTCCCGCAGCCGCGGCAAAGCCTGTCGCGAGCCGTTTCACGGCCAGGGTCCGGCTCGTTCCGGCCGATTCCGTCGCAAGCTGCAAACGCAAGTTACCCAACCTCTCCGTTATGGAGAGAACCCAGCATAGCATCGCGCGAATCGCAGGGGAAAGCCGGTTTCGCCAGTTCGGCGCATTTCGCACCAAATCGTCCCCGTTCTGGTGGCGCATCTTGCCAAAGCGGCGGGTTGAAGCGATCACGGAAGGATCCAGGCGCGCGGGGGAAGCGCGCGAGCGATTCCAGGGAGATGCGCTTGAGACGAACGATGCTGATGCTGGGCGCCGCGGCCGTGGCGCTCGCAGGCTGCACCACGGGGAGCCCGCCGCCCCAGACCGCCTCGTCCGAACCGGCCGCCAAGGGCCCGGGCATCGGCAAGGGCTATAGCCACGATCCCTACCCCTCGACCTACAAGCCCTATCCGGGCGTGCCGACGCTGCTCACCAACGTCACCATCTTCGACGGCGAGGGTGGGCGGATCGACGGCGGATCGGTGCTGTTCAGGGACGGCAAGATCGCTGCGGTCGGCAGGGACCTCGCGCCCGAGGCCGGCACCACGGTGATCGACGGCACGGGCAAGTATGTCACCCCCGGCATCATCGACATCCACAGCCACCTGGGCGACTATCCCTCGCCCGGCGTCCAGGCCAATTCGGACGGCAACGAAGCGACTTCGCCCGTCACTGCCGACGTCTGGGCCGAACACAGCGTCTGGCCGCAGGACCCCGGCTTCGGCCGCGCGCTGGTCAACGGCGGCGTCACCACGCTCCAGATCCTCCCCGGCTCGGCGAACCTGTTCGGCGGCCGCTCGGTGGTGATCAAGAACGTCTACGCCCGCACCGTGCAGGCGATGAAGTTCCCCGGCGCGCCCTATGGCCTCAAGATGGCGTGCGGCGAGAACCCCAAGCGCGTCTACGGCTCCAAGGGCCGCGAGCCTTCCACCCGCATGGGCAACATCGCGGTCGATCGCGCCACCTGGGCGCGCGCGGTCGAATATGACCGGCGCTGGACCAAATATGAGGAGAAGGGCGGCGAACCCCCCAGCCGCGACATCGCGATGGACACGCTGCGCGGCGTGCTCGACGGCGAGATCCTGGTGCAGAACCACTGCTACCGCGCCGACGAGATGGCCATCGTCATGGATATGGCCAAGGAGTTCGGCTACCACGTCTCGGCGTTCCACCACGCGGTCGAGGCGTACAAGATCGCCGACCTGCTCAAGGCCAACAACACCTGCGCCGCGGTGTGGGCCGACTGGTACGGCTTCAAGATGGAAGCCTATGACGCCGTCCCCGAGAATCTCGCGATCCTCGAGAAGCAGGGCGCCTGCGCGATGATCCACTCGGACGACGAGAACGGCATCCAGCGGCTGAACCAGGAGATCGCCAAGGCGCGCCGCTCGGGCATCCGCGCGGGCTATGACATCCCCGAGGAGACCGCCTGGAAATGGGTGGCGATCAACCCGGCCAAGGCGCTGGGGATCGACAAGGTCACCGGCAGCCTCAAGCCCGGCAAGATGGCCGATGTCGTGCTCTGGAACGGCGATCCGCTGAGCGTCTATTCGCGCCCGCAGATGGTGTGGGTCGACGGCGCGCTGCTCTACGACGCCGCCAACCCGCGGCTCCGCCCGGTTTCCGATTTCGAGCTGGGCCAGCCCGGCGAGGGGGATGTGAAGTGATGACGAAGCTCCTTCTCGGCGCCGCATTCGGCGCGCTCGCGGTCGCCGTTCCGGCCGCGGCACAGGATGTCGCGATCACCAATGCGAAGCTCGTGATCGGCGACGGCTCCGCCCCGATCGACGGCGGCACCGTGGTCGTCCGCGGCGGCAAGGTCGTCGCGGCGGGCGCGGGCGTCGCGGTGCCCTCGGGCATCCGCACCGTCGACGCTGGCGGCAAATGGGTCTCGCCCGGCATCTTCGCCGGCTTCACCCGGCTCGGCATCGTCGAGGTCGACGGCGTCAACCAGACCAACGACGCCTCGGCGGGCCAGTCGCCCTTCCACGCCGCGATCGACGTCGCGCCGGCGGTCAACCCGCTCAACAGCCCGGTCGCGATCAACCGCGCCGAGGGGATCACCCGCGCCGTCGTCGCGCCCGACACCGCGGGCTCGATCTTCGCCGGCCAGGGCGCGATCATCGACCTCGGCGCCGATCGTGACGGGGTGAGCAAGGCGCAGGCCTTCCAGTTCATGGAATATGGCGAGAACGGCGCGCAGCTTGCGGGCGGCAGCCGGCCGGCTGCCTATGCGGCGATCAAGGACATCTTCTTCCAGGTCCGCGAATATGCCCGCAACCCGGGCCGCTTCCTCGACCGCGACAAGGATTCGATGCTCACGCGGGCCGACGCCGCGGCGCTGGTGCCGGTGGTCGAGGGGCGGATGCCGCTGCTCGTCCATGTCGAGCGCGCGTCGGACATGCTGGTGCTGATCGCGCTCAAGAAGGAGATGCCAGCGCTCAAGCTCGTCTTCGTCGGCGCGACCGAGGGCTGGACGGTGGCGAAGGAGATCGCCGCGGCGGGCGTGCCGGTGATCGCGACCGCGCTCAACGACCTGCCCGCTTCGTTCGAGCAGCTCGCTGCGACCCAGTCGAACATCGGGCGGATGAAGGCGGCGGGCGTGCTCGTCGGCATCGGCACGATCAACCAGGACGATCCGCGCCAGGCGCGCTGGGAGAAGCAATACGCCGGCAACCTCGTCGCGCTGACCAAGATGCCGGGCGCGACCGGGCTCGACTGGAACGCGGCGTTCGCGGCGATCAGCTCCAGGCCCGCCGAGGCGCTGGGGCTTGGGGGCGAGTTCGGCTCGCTCCGGCCCGGGCGGCACGGCGACGTGGTGATCTGGGACGGCGATCCGCTGGAGCTCGGCACCGCGGCGGTCTCGGTGTTCATCGACGGGGTCGAGCAGCCGCTCGCCACCCGCGCCACCAAGCTGCGCGACCGCTACTGGACGCCGCAGGAAGGCGCGCTCCCCAAGGCCTATCAGCGCTGAGGGGAACCGCGGCCGGTCGCGGCGATTGAGGACGGATGAGGAGAGGTTCGATGCGGATGATGCTGGCGGCGGGCGCCGCGCTGTTGATGCTCGGCGGGTGCGGCGGCGGCTCGGGCGGCGAGGCGCCGGCGGCGCAGGGCGTCGACCCGGCGAAGGTCGCCGCCGATCCGACGATCCAGAAGGTCCTCAAGATGAACGACCAGCAGCTCAAGGTGGTGCTGGTCCGCGCGATCATGGACGCGGGGATGAAGTGCGACGGCGTGACCAGCGCCGAGCGCCAGAAGGACCAGGCGGGGCTGCCGGCATGGCTGGCGCATTGCCGCGATGGGTCGAGCCACTTCGTGATCCTGGAACTCGATGGCGGCGCCAAGGTGCTGAGCCCCGCGGGAGCGTAACGCCGCAGCCTGATCGGCCCTCAACCCATCAGTCGTCATCCCGGCGAAAGCCGGGACCCAGGGTTGCGGAGGACATCGCTCGCGGCCCTGGGTGCCGGCTTTCGCCGGGATGACGGTTGAGGGAGCAGGGCGAACCGGGTCTTATAAGACGCTCAAACACAAACGCCGGGCGGGGTTTCCCCGCCCGGCGCCTGCTGTCCACGACCTTGGTGTCCGCCGCGCCTTACAGCGCGACGAGACCGCCGTCGTTCTTGGTGATCACCACCACCGCCGAGCGCGGGCGCACCGCGGCGCCGGCCGCGCCCGCCTGGCTGTCCGGCCAGTGGCTGGTCGGCGCCGCGGGAGTGCCGAGCTCGCCCGGGTGCTGGATGCCGACGAACAGCGTGCGGCCGTCCGGCGTCGTGTCCACGCCGGTGATCTCGCACTCGACCGGGCCGACCAGGAACCGCTTGAGGTTGGCCGCGGTCGGCGCCGCGCCGACGCGAGTCGCCTGGGGCGAGTCGACGCCGCCCGCCGTCCTGTTGGTGATCGTCCGTGCGCCGCCGTCGCCGACCGAGCCCGGCATCGCCGCGAGCATCATGCAGTTGGTGACGTCGGTGAAGGCGCTGTCGTCGGTCTGGAGCCACAACACCGGCTTGACGAGGCCCGCGGCGTTGCTCGAGCGGCTGAAGTACAGGCCGTCGGGGCTGGAGAAGTCCTGGTCGTTGGTGAGGCCCGAGACGTTGATGTTGGTCGCATCGAGGTCCGCGCCGGCGCCGAACAGGTAGATGTCCCAGGCGAAGCTCGTCGCTTCGGTGGTGTCGCCCGTCTCGCGGAGGCGGATGACATGGCCGTTGCGGTTGCCGCGCGAGGCGCTGGGCGGATCGACGTAGACGCGCGGGTTGGCCGCGTCGGTGCGGCGCTGGCTCGCGGTCGGCGTGTCGGCGGCGACGACGCGGTTGGCGTTGTTGGTGAGCGTCAGATAGACTTCGCCGGTGACCGGGTTGACCGCGGTCCACTCCGGACGGTCCATCGGCGTCGCGCCCACCGTGTCGGCGGCGAGGCGCGCGTTGACCAGCACATCGGCCTGGTTGGCGAAGGCATAGATGGCGTTGGCCGCGTCGACGCCGTTGGTGCCGAACACCAGCGGGAGCCAGCTGCCGGTGCCGTCGGCGTTGAACTTGGCGACGTAGAGCGTGCCGGCGTCCATATACTTGTCGCCGATCGACAGGCGGTCGGCGGCGCTGGCGTCGGCGGCGACCCAGGCGGTGTTCGAGACGAACTTGTAGAGATATTCGTTCACCGCGTCGTCGCCCATGTACCAGGCGGGCTTGCGGCCGGCGACGAACGCGCCCGGCCAGCAGCCCTCATGGCCGAGGCGGCCCAGCGCGGTTCGCTTGCGGGGATTTTTGGTTTTGTCATAGGGATCGATTTCGACGACCCAGCCGAAGTTGTTGGGTTCGTTGCGGAAATCATCGGTCGCGGTGGCGCCGGTCACGCGCGCGTCCCAGCGGCGGAACAACGTGTTGGTGCCGTCGGCGGGGACCACGGTCGACCAGCCGTAGTTGCCCGTCGCGTTGGTGACGCCGTAGCGGGTGAGTGCGGTCAGCTCCTTGGCGGTGCGGCCGGCGGTGTCGGCGCTGGCGCGGCGGAAATAGCCGGCCCAATTCTCTTCGCAGGTGATCGCGGTGCCCCAGGGCGTGGTGCCGTTGGCGCAGTTGTTGATCGTGCCGCGCGCGCTGTTGCCGGTCGACGACCAGGCGGTCTTGAGCAGGTCCGAGCCCTTGACCGGACCGCTGAAGTCGATCGTCGTGCTCGGCGTGATGCGGCGGTTGAAGCTGCTGGTGGCGTTCACCGTCCAGGCCCGGCCCGCGCCTTCGCTGGCTTCGGTGACGCTCACGCCATGGCATTCGATCTCCTTGAGCGCCTCGCCCTCGGGGCGTGCGCCGCCGACGGTGGTGGCGCCGGCGACGTGGAGATACTGCTGGTTGATGTTCTCATGGTTCTGCACGATCAGCCCGCGCGTCGAGCTGGTCGCGTCGCGCGTGCCGGCGGCATTCAGGCCATACCAGTAGAGCGCGTCGCCATGGTCGCCGATGCGGCCGGCGAAATTGGTGTCGGTGCCGTCGTTCTTGTACGCCGCCACGCCCGTGAGGATGGGATCGCCGGTGCGGTTGATCACCTGCACGGTATAGCCGGCAGGCACCGAGACGACATCGAGCTTGTTCTTAGCGACCGCCGTGAAGCCGAGCTCGGCCGGCGTGATCGAGACCGACACGGTGGTGGTGTTGGTCTGGTTGAGGTTGTCGATCGCGCTGAACTGGAAGGTCAGCGTCGTCGCGGCAGCGACGCTCGGCGCGATGAAGGTGGTGACGTTGCTGGCGGGCGCGCTCAGCGTCACCGCCGGGCCCGCGGTCTGCGTCCAGGCCATGCCGGTGACCGCGCTGTCGTCGGTCGCGGTGCCGGTGAGCGTCACGACGCGGCCCGAGCTGCTGTTCCCGCTCGCACTCGCCGAGACGGTGGGCAGCGCGTCGATCGTCTTCTTGTCGTCGCAGCCGGCGAGCAGGCCGCCGCCCAGCGTCGCCATCGCGATCGCGCCGGCGCCGGTGCGCAGCGTCTCGCGGCGCGAGAGGCGGCTCGCAACCATGTCGTTGAGCGAAAGGTTGTCGCTGCGGTTGGTATCGACGTCGCCGTCGGTATAGCCGAAGCCGATCGCGTTGGAGTCAGTCATGAAAAGGGCCCCTTCTCGCCGAGTCACTGCGATCTCGGTTCCTCGAGCCCTTGTGGGTGCTGGATGACGTGGGAATGGACGGAACGTTGCGCGAGGATGAAATCTGCGCGACTCTTTTGTGAAACGCCCGCCGGTCTTGCGTTGCGATGCGCTTGGCCTAAGCCCGGGGCGCGATGAGCGACGAAAGCGACACGCCGATGACGGAGGCCGAACCGGCGCCCGAGTCCGCGATTCAGGGTCCGGGCGCGAGCCTCGCTGCGCGGCTGGGCGAAGCGGTGCGGGGGTTCCGCGAGCGCGCCGCCGCGCCAGCGGAGCTGGCCCCGCCCGCGAGCCGGCGCGACTGGCTGGTCGCCGGCGCGGTCGCTGCGCTGATCGGGCTGGGGCCGGTGCTGACGATCGGCGGCGCGACGCTGCTCGCCGTCCGCGCGCGTGATGCTGCGAACGCCATCAACCAGCGCGCCGCGCCGACACTCGCCGCCGCGCGCCTCGCCGAGCAGGACCGTGCCGAGCTTGCCGCAGCAACGCGCCGCCCGGGCGTGGGCGCGGTGATCGAAGCGCTGGCGCGTGCGCTGCCGCCCGAAGCCTCGCTCAGCCGCGTCGGGCGGGGCGGCGACGGCCAGCTGCTGCTCGAGATCTCCTCGCCCGACCCCGACAAGCTGCGGGCGGCGCTGCGCCGCGAGCCGGTGTTGGCGGGCCTGCGCGACACCGGCCAGCGCCAGGGCGACGGCGCGATGGTCGTCCAGCTGCGCGAGAACGCGTCGTGAAGGTCCCGCCGCTCGCGGTCGGCGTCGGCGGCGGGTTGCTGCTCGTGCTGCTGCTCGCGCCCGCGACCGGCAGTGCGCTGGGCAGCCTCGCGGCGGCGCGCGCCGACGAAGCCAAGGCAACCGCCGCCGCGGCGCAGCGGCCGCCGGGCCCGCTGGTGGCGCAGGGCCTGGGCGCGGGCGACGATCCCGACCTGCTTGCCGAGCGTATCCGCCGTCGGGCGCATGACGCCGGGGTGCTGATCGAGCAGCTCCGCGCGAGCGCCGGTGAGGGCGGGCTGGTCCGCGTCCACCTCGCGGTGTCGGGGAGCGAGAAGGCTGTGGTGGCGCTCGCCGACGGGGTGGAGCGCGACGCGGTGTTGCTGCGCTTCACCCGCTGGGAGATCACGCCGGCGCAGGGCGGCAGCGTGCGGCTCACCGGCGATGCGGTGGCGGCGAAGCGATGATCGCGCGCCGGGAGATGATCGCGCTCGGCGCGGCGGGGCTGGTTACGCTGGCGATGCCCGCCGTGCTGCTGGCGCTCGGCGGCACCGAGACGCCTGCGCCCGCCACCGAAACGCGCGCCGCGCCGCTCGCACCGACTGCCGCGCCGCCGCTCGCCGCGGCGTTCGAGCGGCCGCTGTTCGCCGCCGCGCCCGATGCCTCGATCGAGCCCGACGCGCCTGGCGATGCGCCTGCGCTGATCGGCATCGTCGGCCGGCTCGACCAGGACGCCGTCGCGCTGGTCCGCGCGGCGGACGGCAGCAGCCGCACGCTCCACGTCGGCGACAGCGTCGACGGGTGGCGGCTGGAGAGCCTGGCGCTGGATGCCGCGTTCTTCACGCGCGGGAGCCAGAAGGCGCGGGTGCCGCTGCCGGTGGAGTGAAGGCGGCTCTCTCAAAGCCGTCATCCCGGCGAAAGCCGGCACCCAGGGTTGCGAAGGACGTCGCTCGTGGCCCTGGGTGCCGGCTTTCGCCGGGATGACGGTTAAAGGAACGCGAGCACGGAGACGCCCCTCAATAAATCCCGTCGATCTCCACCGTCAGCCGCGGCGCGGGGGGCTTGAGCAGCAGGCTGCGGGTCTTGCCCAGCTCGATCTCGTCGGCGCGGAGACGCGCGTATTTCGCCTTGGCGATCGCCTCGGCATCGTCGGTGTCGCGCAGGATCGTGGGCTTCAGGAACACGAACAGCGTGCGCTTGCTCCGAGACTCCCGCCGGCTCTTGAACAGCTCGCCGACGATCGGGATGTCGCCGACGATCGGCACCTGGCGCTTGGCCTCCATGTAATCGTCGGAGACCAGCCCGCCGAGCACGATCGTCTGGCCGTTGTCGGCGAGCACCGTCGTGTCGATCGAGCGCTTGTTGGTGATCAGGTCCGACGCCGACACCGTAAGCCCGGTCGCGATCGACGAGGCCTCCTGGCTGACCTCGAGCCGCACCACCTCGCCCGCGTTGATCCGCGGGATGATGCGCAGCGTGATGCCCACGTCCTGCCGGTCGATCGTGGTATAGGGCGTCGCATTGGTCGCGTCGGTGAGGATCGATCCGGTGACGAACGGCACCGTCTGCCCCACCACGATCTGCGCCGCTTCATTGTCGAGCACGGTCACCTGCGGCACCGACAGCAGGTTCGCCTTGCTCGAGATGCCGAGCGCCTGGACGAGCACCGAGAAATCGTCGGTCACGCGGACATTGGCGTTGAGCCCTTCGCCCAGCACCTTGCCCGCGGGCACGCCGAGCGCGGTCAGGATCGTGCCGAGCGACGGGCCGGGGCCGTTGCTGAACGAGGTGCCGACGCCGCTGACCTGCCCCAGCGCGACGCCGCCGGTGCCGAACTGGATGCCCAGCTGCTCGCCGTCGTCGCCGGTGATCTCGGCGATCGCGGCTTCGATCATCACCTGCGGGCGGCGCACGTCGAGATCGGTGATCAGCGGCTCGATCGAAGCGATCGCTGCGGGCGTGCCGCGGATCACGATCGCGTTGAGTTCGGGCGCGGGCTGGATGGTGAGGTCGGGCGTCGAGAAGCCCTGCGGGGTCGCGGCCGCGGTGCCGCCCTGCGCGAGGGGATTGGCCGCGCTTGCGCCCTGCGCGGTGCCGCTCAGCGTGCCCGCGTTGGTGACGGCCTGGGCGGCGTTGTAGGTCGCGTTGTTCGAGGCGAGCGAGGCGATCGGCGAATTCTGCCGGCTGTTGTTACTTGGGAAGCGGCTGGCGAGCGAGCGAGCGACCGGGTTCTTCACCGAATCACCTTGGCCCAGGATGCCGCGCAGCACGTCGGTCACCGTCTCGGCATCGGCATAGCTCAGGCGGAACATCCGGGTGATCGGCGTGGCGCCGCCGGGCTTGTCCATGTCGGCGATGATGCGGCGCGCCTCGCTGACGGTGGAGGGCATGCCGCGCACGATCACCATGTTGCTGCGCGCGTCGAACGCCACGCGCACGCCTTCGCCGAGCACCGTGCTGAGCGACTGGGCGACGTCGGCGGCATTGCCGTTGCGCAGCGTCACGGTGGCATAGCTCGTGCCGCTGCCGGCATCGAGCTGGCGCGCGATCGCCTCGATACGGCGGACGTTGTCGCCGTAATCGGTGATGACGATGGCGTTGGGGCTGGTGAGCGGCTCGACGCTGCCGAAGGTCGCGACCAGCGGGCGGACGACGCGCGCGACATCGGCCGAGGGGACGTTCGACAGCCGCACCATCCGGGTGACCAGCTCCTGCCCCGCGACGCCGCGCGCCGGGGCCGAGGCCTCGCGCACTGCATTGGCGGCGGGGATCACACGCCAGGTCCGTCCGGTGCGCACCGCCGCCCAGCCGTTGGCGCGCAGCACCGACTGGAACAGCTCCCACACGCCCGCCGGCGTGAGCGGCGTCGACGAGGTGACCGTCACCGGGCCCTTCACCGCGGGGTCGAGGATCAGCGTACGCCCGGTGATCCGCGAGATCTGGTCGGCGACGTCGGCGATCTCCACCCCGCGCATGTTGATCACGACGTCGGCCGACTGGCCCGCTTCGGCAGGCGCGGCCTGGGCGAAGGCCGCGGCCGAATCGGTCAGTGCTGCGGCGAGCGCGAGCAGGGCGACAGTGGAGCGAATCATCGGTTGCACGCGTAGCCCTTTAGCGGATCGGGATGGTGAGCGTGAGGCGCTTGCCTCCGCGGAGGATCAGGATCGTGGCGCTGCCGCTCGACAGGGCGCCTTGGTAGGCGGCGGTCGCGGCGGTCTGGTCGCTGAGCGGCGTGCCGTTGATCGAGAGCAGCACGTCACCCGCGGCGAGCCCGCCCGGCGCATTGGCGCCGATGCGATAGCCGCCGTCGGCCTGGGTGGCGTTGAAGCGCTGGAGCAGGCTCGAGAGGTCGGGGCCGGTGCCTTGCGTCGGCGGCGCGCCGGGCGAGGGGACGACGGGCGCCGCGGCGGGCGGCGGGGCGTTGGGGCCAGCGGCAGCGGGCGCGGCGCCGGGCGTGGATGTCGGCGTGGGAGCAGGGAAGGTCAGATATTCGATCCGACCGGCGTTGTTGAGGATGACGCGGTCGCGCGCGATGCCCTGGATCGTCGCGCCGCCGACGTTCTGGCCGACGGTGAAGCTTGCGACCGGGCCGCCGCTCACCACGATGAACGCGCTCGAGAGGCTTGCCGGATTGGCGGCGACGATGCCCTTGAGCTCGAGCGGCAAGCTGGTCGGGGCGGTCGCCTCGCTGGTCTGTGACTGGCCGAAGAGGCCGAGCGCGGGGCCGGCGTCGGCGCTCGGCGCGCTCTTGCCCGAAGGCACGGTGATCGCGCCGGTGCCGGCATGGCCGGCGATCCGCCAGGTCAGCCCGGCAAGCGCGAAGGCGACCGAGATCACCACCGCGCCGGTCAGCAGGTCCAGCGCGGTGCGCGTCTGGCGCGGCGTGAGGCTGGGGAGACGGTTCATCGCTGCTTTCCGTCGACGAAGCCGACGATCGATGCAAGCGGCGTCGTTTCGCCGGCGCCATAGACCTCGACGCGCGCCTTCAGGATCTCGGGGTCGTCGGTGCGAACTTCGCTCACTGCGACGCGCCACTCCTGGCCCATCATCTCGACCTGCTGGCCGGCGCCCGAATCGAGCCCGAGGCGCAGCTCGGCGATGCGGTTCTCGGCGACCCAGGCGGCGGCGGCGCGGCGCTCGAGCCCGCGGGTCGAATCGATGTGCGATTCGACCGTGCGCGTCAGCCCCACCGCCGCGATCGCCAGGATCGCGAGCGCGACCATCGCTTCGACGAGGGAAAAGCCGGCGTCGCTTCCTTCCAGGGCATCATCAATTGTGCCGTCATCCCGGCGAAAGCCGGGACCCAGGGCAACAAGCCGAATCGCTCGTGGCCCTGGGTCCCGGCTTTCGCCGGGATGACGAAGGAGGGCGGGATGACGGATGAAGGGAAGGGCGTTCATACCTGCCCCGGCAGCTTCTCGCCGGGCTTCATCGGCGCGACCTCGGCGTTCATCCCGTCATAGGTCACGCGCCAGCGCTGGCTGCCGCTCTCGACCGTGGCGTTGAGCAGCATGCCATTGCCGTCGATCCCCAGCACGATCGGCGGCTTGAGGTCGATCGTCATCACCATGCCGCCGGGGAGCTGGTGATAGGCGAAGCCCGCGTCCTTGCGCGCCACCGGCACGCCGTCGCGATAGGCCGCGAAGCCATAGCCGTGCGGATCGACGGTGAAGGCGACCATCCGGTCGCCGAGCATCGCATCGTCGCCTGCCGCCTGGAGCCGCTCGCCGAGCCGCCGCGCCTCGCTCTCGACCGAGGGCGCGCGCGTGACCGCGCCGATCCCGAGCGCGGTGGCCCCGGCCGCGACGGCGATGATCGCGAGCACGACCAGCATCTCGACCAGCGTCAATCCGGCCTCGCCGGCGCGGACGCCGCGATTCGAGAGGCCGGCCGCGCGCAAGCCTCAGCCCTTCTGCGTCAGGTCGGCGTCGATGCCTTCGCCGCCGGGCTTGCCGTCGCGGCCGAGCGACTTGAGCTCGAAGCCCTCGGGCCCCGCCGTGTAGACATAATCGTGGCCCCAGGCGTCGACCGGCTTCTCGGAGAGATAGCCGCCCTGCGGCCAGCTCTGCGGCGCCGGTTGGGTCTGGGCGCGCTCGACCAGCGCCTTCAGCCCCTGCTCGGTCGAGGGGTAGAAGCCGTTGTCGAGCCGATACGTCTTGAGCGCGGTGGCGAGCGTGGCGAGGTTGCTCTTGGTCGTCGTCACCCGCGCCTCGTCGGGCTTGCCGATGACGTTGACCACGATGAGCGTGGAGACGATACCGATGATGACCAGCACGATCATCATCTCGATGAGCGTCAGCCCCGCCTCCCCATGGCCGATCCGGCCTTGCGTCCGCGGAGCGTGACTGTCACAGGATTGTTTCATAACTATGCGCATCCGGCAGCCCATGCGTGCTCCCCATGAAAGCAATGTGACAACCATGCGTCGCGAATCGGACTCGCGCGCCGGCGGTGTCTGGTCCTTCTCAGGCAGCGGCGTGATCTTAGCGGACCCGGAGGGACCCGCAACCTTGCTGGTCCCCACCGAGCAGGTGTTGCTGCTCGCGGTCGAGCTGCCGCTGAAGAGCCACGCCAGGCGGCTCGCCGCGCTGCCCTATGCGGTCGAGGACCGAATCGCCGATCCGGTCGAGGCGGTCCACCTCGCCTTGGGCGCGCCGCTGGGCGATGATCGCTATCTTGTCGGCGTCGTCCGCCACGACGTGATGGCGCGCTGGGTCGAGGAAGCCGAGGCCGAAGGGCTGGGCCGCGCGGCGATGGTGCCCGATGCGCTCACCGTGATGTGCGCCGCCGAGGGCGGGTGGAACGTCGACCTCGCGCGCGGCCGCGCGCTGGTCCGCAGCGGCGACGGCACCGGCTTCGCCTGCTCCGAATCGCTGCTCCGCCCCGCCTGGGAAGCCGCGGGCCGCCCGCCGGTCCACAGCTATGGCGAGCCGCTCTCGCCCGACATCCAGTCGAGCGCGAGCCGGACCGAGCAGGACCAGCTCCACCTGATCCTCGCCTCCTACGACCTCGACCTGCGCCAGGGCCGCTATGCGCGCCGCGCCGCACCGGTGAACAACGTTTGGCGCCGGCTCGGCTGGATCGTCGCGGCGGGCGTGGCCGCGCACGTGCTGATCGCCGCCGCCGACACCGTCGCGCTCGGGATGATCGCCGACCATCGCGCCCGCGAGACCAAGGAGCTCATCGCCACCCTCGGCGGCCCCGCCGATGCCGATCCCGCCAGCGTGGTCGGCGCGATCCAGCCGAGCGGCGGTGGCGGCGGTGCCGACCTCACCCCCGGCAGCTTCGTGCCGCTCGTCTCGCGCGTCGCCGCGGCGATCCGACCCTTCGGCAATGCGTTCACCGTGCGCACCGTCGACTATCAGGCGAACAGCATCACCATGGACCTCGATTCGGCCGACCCCGCGCTCGCCCCGCGCATCCTTGCAGCATTGCAGGGCGCGCGGCTCAAGGCGAGCGTCAACCCGGGCCCGACCGGCGGCCTGCGCATCACCGCGAGCGTGGCATGAGCGGCGGCTTCCTCAGCACCTCGCGCGTCGAGGCGGCGATCGCCGGGTTCGACGGCTGGTGGCGCGGGCGCAGCCGCCGCGAGCAGATCCTGTTCGCCGCCATGGCCGCGCTGATCTTCGGCGTCGTGCTCGTCTATGGCGTGATCATGCCCCTCCAAGCCGCGCGCGCGCAGGCCTTCGCCGACATCCGCACCTATGAGACCTACAGCGCCCGCCTGCGTGCCGCCGGCAGGATCGAGCCCGCCGCTGCGGCGCAGCCCGCGACGCCGCGCACCGGGACGCCGCAGCAGGTCGTCAGCGATTCGGCCGCGGCCTATGGCTTCATCCCCAAGGTCGAGGCCGTCGGCGCGGGGGTCAAGGCGATGATCGCCGAAGCCAATTACGATGCGGTGATCAACTGGCTTTCCGACCTCGGCCGGACGAGCAGCCTGCGCATCCAGCGCGTCTCGATCCAGCGCCTCGCCGCGCCGGGCCGCGTGAGCGCCACCGTGGAATTCGCATCGTGAACGAGAGCACTGCCGTCCACCCTGAGGAAAGCGCGCTCCCCGCGCTGCCCTATGCCTTCGCGCGCCGCCAGGGGGTGCTGCTGCGCGCCGCCGACGGCGCGATCGAGTGCGTCCACCGCACCGACGCGCCGCTCGATGCGCTGATGGAGGTCCAGCGCGTCGCTCCCGGCGCGCGGCTGGTGCGGGTGAGCGACACCGACTTCGACGCCGCGCTCAGCGCCGCCTATTCGGGCAGCGCCGGCGCCGCCGCCGACCTCGACCTTGGCGACATGGACCTCGCCGCGCTCGCCGACAGCGTCGCCTCGGTCGACGATCTGCTCGACAGCCGCGACGATTCGCCGGTGATCCGCCTGATCAACGCGCTGCTGCTCGAGGCCATCCGCGAAGGCGCCTCGGACGTCCATGTCGAGACGCAGGAGAAGCGCCTCGTCGTCCGCTTCCGCATCGACGGGGTGCTGCGCGACGTGCTCGAGCCGCGCCGCGAGCTCGCGCCGCTGCTCGTCAGCCGCATCAAGGTGATGGCCAAGCTCGACATCGCCGAGAAGCGCATTCCGCAGGACGGCCGCGTGACCTTGCGCATCGGCGGCCATATCGTCGACGCGCGCGTCTCAACCATCCCGACCCAGCACGGCGAGCGCGTGGTGATGCGCCTGCTCGAGAAGGGCTCGATGCGGCTCGACATGGAAGTGCTGGGCATGAGCGCGCGCGACCGCGAGGTGTTCACCCGGCTGCTCGAGCGCCCGCACGGCATGCTGCTCGTCACCGGCCCCACCGGCTCGGGCAAGACGACGACGCTCTATGCCGCGCTCAACCGGCTGAACGACCGCAAGCGCAACATCATGACCGTCGAGGATCCGATCGAATATGAGCTGCCCGGCATCGGCCAGACCCAGGTCAACCCGCGCACCGACCTGACCTTCGCCCGCGGCCTGCGCGCGATCCTGCGTCAGGACCCCGATGTCATCATGGTCGGCGAGATCCGCGATCAGGAGACCGCGCAGGTGGCGGTGCGCTCGTCGATGACGGGGCATTTCGTGCTCTCGACGCTGCATACCAACAGCGCGGTGGGCTCGGTGACGCGGCTGATCGACATGGGGGTGGAGCGCTATCTCCTCGCGCCGATGGTGGTGGGGCTCTGCGCGCAGCGGCTGGTGCGCAAGCTCTGCCCGGAGTGCCGCCGCGAGGACACGGCGAACGAAGCCGATTCGGTGCTGCTCGGCGGCGCGCTCAAGCCGGGCAAGAAGCTCTGGCGTGCCGTGGGCTGCCCGAGCTGCAACGGCGAAGGCTATCGTGGGCGCGCGGGACTCTACGAAGTCGTCGCGGTCGACGAGGGCTTCCAGAAGCTGGTCCACGACGGTGCCTCGGAAGCCGAGCTCGAGGCCGCGGCGCGCAAGGCGGGGCCCAGCCTGCTCGACGACGGGCTGGCCAAGGTGAAGTCGGGGCTGACCACGGTAGACGAAGTGGCGCGCGTGGTGCGGGATGAGGCTTGAAACCCTCGCTCCTGTCGCGCCGACCTTGGGCGCTTCATCGATCGTGGGGCCGGTCTGGCCATCCCGCAACCGTCATCCCGGCGAAAGCCGGGACCCAGGGCCGCGAGCGATGACCCTTGTTGCCCTGGCTCCCGGCTTTCGCCGGGATGACGCATTATTCGAGGGCAGGGGACGCTAATGCCCGCCTACGCCTACAAGGCCGCCGATCGCGCCGGTACCCAGCGCAAGGGCGTGATCGAGGCGTCGTCGCCCGCCGCGGCGCGGGCGTTGCTGCGCGAGCAGGCGCTGCTGCCGCTCTCGGTCGAGGCGGCGCGCGAGGGCGGCGTTTCGCTCGCGGGGCTCACGCTGCCCAGCCTCAGGCGCCAGGGCATCTCCTCGCGCCACCTCGCCACCGTCACGCGTCAGATCGCCACGCTCGTCGGCTCGGACATTTCGATCGAGGAATCGCTCCGCCTCGTCGCGACTCAGTCCGAGCAGGCGCCGGTGAGCGCGCTGCTGCTCGACGTGCGCGGCGCGATCCTCGACGGGCGCAGCTTCGCCGCGGCGCTCGGCCAGCATCCCAGGGCCTTCCCCGAATTCTACCGCGCTTCGGTCGCCGCCGGCGAAGCCTCGGGCAAGCTGCCCGACGTGCTCGAGCATCTCGCCGACTATGTCGAGACGCGCCAGGCCAATGGCCAGAAGCTCCAGCTCGCCCTGCTCTATCCCGGACTGCTCGCGCTGGTGTCGCTCGGCATGATGGTGCTGCTGATGGTCTATGTCGTGCCCGACATCGTGAAGGTGTTCGTCTCGCGCGGCGCCGACCTGCCGTTCCTCACCCGCGCGCTGATCGCGATGAGCTGGTTCCTCCAGAATTTCGGCCTCTACCTGCTGCTCGCGATCGGGGTGCTGTTCTTCGGCTTCGAGCGCTGGCGGCGCGTGCCGGCGAACCAGCTCCGCCTCCACCGCGCCTTCACCGAGCGCCGCCCGATCCGCCGCTTCAGCCGTCAGTACAACGCCGCGCGCTTCGCGAGCAGCCTCGCGACGCTGGTCGGGAGCGCCGTGCCGCTGGTCGAGGCGCTGCGCGCCGCCGCCGCAGTGACCCCCAACGTGTGGGTGCGCGAGCGCGCGCTCCACGTCGAGCAGCGCGTCCGCGAGGGCGTGAGCCTGCGCGCGGCAATGGCCGAGGCGGAGGTCTTCCCGTCGATGCTCGTCGCGCTGGTGGCTTCGGGCGAGAGCTCGGGCAAGCTCGCGCCCGCGCTCGACCGCGCCGCCAACGAGCTCCAGCGCGAGCTGGACGCGCTCGTCGCCGCGCTGGTCGCGCTGGTCGAGCCGCTGGTGCTGCTGGTGATGGGCGGGCTGGTGCTCACGATGGTCCTCGCGATCCTGCTGCCGATCATCAATCTGAACAATTTGGTGGCGATGTAGCCTCGTCAGTCGGGAACGAAGAGTGCTGCGACCGTCAGCGCCACGCCGCCCACGGCGATGAACCAGCCCCAACGCCGGATCACCTTCGCGTTGCCGAGCCAGGGATAGGTGGTGAGCGCGCGTTGTTCCTCGAAGTAGGCGTCGTCGCCTTCCGCCTTTCGCCGTTCGATCCGGCGAACGGAGCGCTCCGCCGAAAGCGCTATCGCGAGCCCCGACGCGGCGATGCCAAGCCCCAGGAGAAAGCTCCGCCCGGCCATCAAAGCGCCGCCTGAACCTTCGCCCCCGCGGGCGGTGCCCCCAGGAACGGCAGCATCGAGGCGCCTTCGGGCGTCACCGTGATCGTCATCGCGCCGTCCTCGGCCATCGTCACGTCGATCAGCGTCTTGAGCCGCTGCGCCGACGGCGCCACGCGGATACGCGTCGAGTTGCCCGTCTTCTCGGCGGTGAGCAGCAGCGAGGGCACCGCAGTCGCAACGCCGCCCGACTTGGGCTGGCAGCTGCCCGGATCGCTCACCATCCGGCCCTGCATCATCTTGCCCGAGCCGCGCAGCACCACTTTCTCCATCTCGACCTGGCCGTTCAGATCGCAGGTGAAGGGCAGGGTGGGCTGGATCGCCTCGAGCAGCCGTGCCGGTGCGCTGCCGCTGACATGGTCGAAGCGCGTCGTCGAGAACCCCGCGAGCGCCTGGCCGCCGAGATCGGTATCCGGTCCCGCCGCCTTCCAGTCCGCCGCGAAGCCCAGCCCGAGCAGCGAGCGCAGCGGCGCCCAGTTCCAGCGCAGCGCCGATCCGCCCGCGATGCCGACCTCGCCGTTCCACACCGTGCCCGCCACGCCCGATCGCATCGTCGTGTTGCGGAACACCACGCTCGCCGGAATCGTCGCGACCAGCGCGACGGCATAAGCCGCTATCCCGAGTGCCACGAAGGCGATAAGACGCCGCCGTGCCTGCGATCGCGCATCTGGAGTCGGCAATGAAACGGCGGGATCTTCTGAAGCTCGTGCAGTCGGGCTTCGTGGCATCAGCCGCATCGGCAGCATTCCCTTCGCTTGCGTTCGCTGGTGGCGCGAAGCAGGACAAACGCCCGATCGCCCTGCTCGTGCCGCTCGCCGGCCCCCGCGCGCGGCTGGGGGAGAGCATGCGGCAGGCCGCCCTGCTCGCCGAAAACAGCGCGTTCGTCCAGTGCTATGACACCGGCGGCACCGCCAACGGAGCGGCGGCGGCGGCCGCGCTCGCGCTCAAGAAGGGGCCGGCGCTGATCCTGGGGCCCTTGCTCTCCGAGGAAGTGCCCGCGGTCGCCAGCACCGTCGCGGGGCGTGTGCCGGTCATTTCCTTCAGCAACGATTCGGTGCTCAAGGCGCCGGGCACCTGGATCTTCGGCATCACCGCCGGCCAGATGGCGAGCGCGGTGCTGCGCTACGCCCAGAGCCGCGGCGTGCGCAGCGTGATCGTGCTCGACGACGGCTCTCCCTGGTCGGCCGCCACCGCGCTCGCCGCCGGCCGGCTCGAGAGCGAGATCGGACTGCGCGTCAAGACGCTTGCGGTCGGCGCACCGCTTCCCGCCGAGGATGCCGCGCCCGACGCATTGCTCCTACCCGACAGCAGCACCGCGGTGCTCGCCGCCGCGAGCACGCTCAAGGCCGAGGGCACCCAGCTGCTCGGCACGCTCCAGGCGCTCGACAATCGCCCCGACGCACTCGCCGTGCTCGACGGCGCCTGGCTTGCAAGCCCGGATCCGAACGCCTTCGGCACCTTCGCGAGCGAATATGCCGCGCGAAACGGCGGCGCGCCGGGCGCGATCGCGGCGCTCGCCTATGACGCCGCCGGCATCGTCAACAAGCTGCGCGCCGACAACCAGCTGAGCGGCGAGGGGCTGCTCGCCAGCGCGGGCTTCCACTGCGTCACCGGCCCCGTGCGCTTCCGCACCGACGGCAGCGTCGCGCGCGACTTCGCGATCGTCGCGGCGCGCCAGACCGGATACGAGACCGTGGCGGTGAGCTCCGGGTCATGACCTCGGTGCCGCCCGGGCGGATGCCCGGCAATGGGGGCGACGAAGCGGGCTTCACGCTGATCGAAGTGATGATCTCGCTCGCGCTGTTCGGGTTGATCGCGGTCGCCGGGCTCGCGCTCGTCTCGGGCATCCTCAACGTCCGCGAGCATACCGAAGTGCGGCTCGACCGGCTCGGCCAGCTCCAGCGCGCGATGCTCGTGCTCGAGAACGACCTCGACCAGGTGACCAACGGCAAGATCGTGAGCGGCGGCACCGACATCGCCTTCACCCGTGTCGGCCCCGCGGCGGGCTCGGCGCCGGTCGAGGTGCGCTATGCCGTGGTCGGCGGCGCGCTGGTGCGGCTGATCGGCGCGCGCAGCCAGGTGCTGCTGCCCGGCGTGCAGGCGGCGCGCTGGCGCTTCTACGACCAAAGCGAATGGGCGAACGGCTGGCCGCGCGACGCCAGGCGGCCGGGGCTGTGGCCGCGCGCGATCGAAGTCCAGGTGGCGCTCGCCGGTTCGCCGGGCGGCACCTTGCGCCGCCTCGTCGAGCTGCCGGTCCAGGCCGTGCCGCCGCCCGAGCCGACCCCCACCGCTTCGCCTGCGCCGGGCGAGGGCAATGGCCCCGGACCGATCGGGCCGATCCGATGAGCCGCGCGCCGAAGCCGGGCGAGGAGGGGATGATCCTCGTCAACGTGCTGATGTTCGTCGCGATCGCGGCGGGGCTGGTGCTGCTGATGATCAACCGCGAGGAGCTGTCGCTCGACCGGGGCCTGCGCGTCCGCGAGGCGACGCGCGCGGTCTCGGCGATGCGCGGCGGCGAGCTCTCCGCGATCGTCGCGCTGCGCCGCGATGCGGTGCAGGCGCCGCAGGAGGATTATCCCGCCGAGGGCTGGGGGGCGATCACCGAGACCGGTGCGCCGATCGACGGCGGCACCTTCGACCTCGCCATTTCGGACGCCGAAGGGCGCTACAACATCAACAACGTCCGCTCGGGCGACGTCTCGGCGCTGCTCCAGTTCACCGCGATCGCCCGCTCGCTGGGGCTCGAGGATGCGCAGATCCAGCAGGCGGTGGCCTATGTCCGGCTCGCGGGGCCGATCAGCGACTTGCGCCCCGTGTCGCTCGCGGGGCTCGATGCCGAGGCGCTCGCGCGCTTCAACGCGATGGTGACCGCGCTGCCGACCGATACCACGGTCAACCTCAACGCGGCGAGCGAGCCGCTGCTCGCGATCCTGTTCAACGACGCCGACGTCGCGCACCGGCTGGTCGAGGTGCGCAAGCGCCAGGGGCATCTGTCGCCCAAGGACCTGCTCGACGCGAACATCTCGCTGCCCTGGGGCACGTCGTTCCGCTCGAACAGCTACTGGGTCCGCGCCCGCGCCACGATCGGGGGGACGTCGCAGCAGGAAGCGGTGCTGATCCTCCGCCGCAAGAGCGAAAAGGGCGACGTCGAAGCGGTGCCGGTCGCGCGCTGGCGCAATGCCGCGATCCCGGCGGAGGCGCCGGCGTTCGGGGAGAAGCGCTAGGCTGTAGTGACGATTTAATCATTTGAGCCATAGCATGATGCTGGCGAGCTTGATGAAGCCGAGGAAGTTGGCAGCGAGTTTATCGTATCTGGTGGCGATGCGTCGCCATTGCTTG
>NZ_JAGHZV010000023.1 GCF_017745215.1 Sphingomonas sp. | reverse complement strand
GCCGCTTGAAGACGCTCCGCGGCTTCACACCCTACGAATATGTCGCACGCATCTGGACAGAAGACCCGGCCCGATTCAAAATCGACCCGTACCGCCTCTCCTCGGGACTAAACACCTAGCCGTCCAACCCCCGCAAATCCTGCCCGCGCGTCTCGCGCCCGAACCACGCCACCAGCCCCAGCGCCGCGACCATCGGCACCATGATCGCTCCCGCGACCACGCCCACCGGCGGCACCAGCTTGAGCACGAACAGCGCCTGCGCGATTACCCCGCCGCCCTTGGTGCAGGCGGCGACCCAGCCGGTGGCCTTGCCGCGTACACGTAGGGGAAAGCTCTCCGCGGTGTAGGGCAGGAGGATGGCGATGATGCCGTTGATTCCGATGATCAGCAGCGCCACCGGCAGCACCGGGCTGCCGCCGCCGAACAGCTCCATCCTGAGCACGCCCGCCAGACCGAGCAGCGTCACCCCGATCGAGGCGATCAGCGCGCCCTTGGTGCTCCACAGGCTGTAGAGCAAAGCGCCGACGAAGATCGTCGGGAAGGCGATCAGCGCGCTCTCGGCGAGCAGCCGGCTCGCGACCGCCATCGAATAGCCCTTGGTCACGAAATGGTTGGGCAGCCAGAGCAGCAGCCCGAAGTTGATCAGCCCCCAGGTCACGCCGGTGAGCGAGAGCGCGGTCAGCTTGCCGTAGAGGTGCATGCCCTCGAGCGCCGCCTGCGAAGGCACCGCGGGCGGCGGCCCGGCGGTACGCGCAACCGCGCCGAACCGCGCCATCACCGCCTGCGCCTCGACCGCGCGACCGCGCGCGAGCAGGAACTTGGCGCTCTCCGGGATGAAATTGCCGAGCAGCACGAGGATCAGCCCGGTCGGCAGGTTGAGCAGCCAGAGGATCCGCCAGCTGTAGTCGGGCACCAGCAGCGACGCCGCGCCGCTCGCCGCGAAATAGCCGCCGCCCGCGCCGAGCCCGCCGACCAGCACCAGCGCCCAGCCGCGGTGGCGGTTGGGCATCATCTCGGCGAGCAGCGCATAGGTGACCGGCAGCATGCCGCCCGCGGCGAGCCCCATCATGAAGCACATGCCGACGTTCCACCACAGCGACGGCATCGCCCCGCAGATCGAGGTGCCGACGAACATCACCGCCGAGAGCAGGATCGTCGCCTTGCGCCCATAGATGTCGGCAAGCACGCCCCAGACGAACGAGCCGGTCATCGTGCCGACCAGCGCGAAGAAGGGGACGAGGCTCACCGTCTCCTTGGGGACCATGTACTCGCTGACCATGCCGGGCACGGTGAAGCCGAGCGAGGCGGGCTTCATCGTGTCGATCACCAGCGCGACGACGAGGACGAGCATCAGCCCCCAATGCGCGGGGCCGAGCTGCGCATCCTCGGGCGCGGCGATCTCGATGCTCGCCGCGGCGGCGCGCTGCGCGGCGACGTCGCGCGGGAGCAGGCCCCATGCGGCGACGAGGCAGCCCGCGACGATCAGCCCCATGCCCGCGATCATGTCCCAGCCGATCGGCATGCCGTAGAGCATGAAATGCATCTCGCGGCCCATCAGGAACATGGGGATATGCATCAGCACCCCCGCGGTGACCGCCGCGCAGCCCAGCGCAAAGGCCCAGACCGCCTGGCGGTCGCTCAAGGTATTCGAAAGTTGCACGCGCGGCTCTCCCTGCCCGCGCTCCCCTTCCCCCGGAGCATTCTTGCCTATGGACGCGCTTATGGTAGCGCTCACATCGGCGCTGGCAAGGCGTGATTCGGGAGAGGGATATGCGAGTGAAGGCGTTGCGCTGGCTGGTTTCGACGGCACTGCTGATGGGAGCCGCGCCCGCGCTGGCGCAGGATCTCGAGCTCGGCGACAAGGGCGTCTACCATGCCCCCGGCGCCGACGTGCTGGTGTTTTCCAACTGGTACGATGGCCTCTTCGCCGACGCCAAGATCAGCGGCGTCGAGCTGATCCTCCAGGACCTCCGCCTCGCCACCAACGGCGATGTCCGCCTCTCGCCGACGCCGGGCCAATGGGATCCGATCGGCGCGATGGTGAAGCGCGAGGTCGACGCCAAGGCCGGCACGATCGACGTGCGGCTCGAGTATAAGGACCTGGGCTTCCAGTACCGCATCCGGGCCGAGCGCCAGGGCGGATCGGTGGTGGTCTCGGTGAACCTCGACAAGCCGCTGCCGGCGGCCCTCGCCGGCAAGGCCGGGTTCAACCTCGAGTTCCTGCCTGCCGCCTATTTCCACCACAGCTACCTCGCCGACGGCACCGGGGGGACCTTTCCGCTCCACCCCGCCTCGGACATGGTCGCCGGCGGCGAGCGCAATGCCGCGAGCGGGCGCGACGTCGGGCCGGGCGCCGAGCCCCTGCCCTTCGCGAGCGGCACCCGCTTCGTGCTCGCGCCCGAGGATCCGGCGCGGCGCGTGACGATCGCGTCGGCCACCGGCACGCTCGGCCTCTACGACGGGCGCGACATGGCGCAGAACGGCTGGTTCGTGCTGCGCGGGCTGCTGCCGGCGAACAAGACCGGGCGCGTGCTCGAATGGACGATCACGCCCAACAGCGTCGCCGACTATGTCCGCAAGCCGGTGATCGGCCATTCGCAGCTCGGCTATGCCCCCGAGCAGGCGAAGCGCGCGGTGATCGAGCTCGACGCCAGGGCCCCCGCGCCCGGCACGGTCACGCTGTCGCGGATCAACGCCGATGGCACCAGCACCGTGGCCGGGTCGGGGGCGGCCGAGCCCTGGGGCAGCTACCTGCGCTACCGCTATGCGAGCTTCGACTTCAGCCAGGTCCGCGCGCCCGGCCTCTACCAGCTGAGCTACGCGGGCACGACCACCGCCCCCTTCCGCATCGCGCCCGACGTCTATTCGACGGCCTGGCACGCGACCAACGACGTCTACATCCCCGTCGCGATGGACCATGTGACGGTCAACGAAGCCTATCGCGTCTGGCACGGCGACGCGCATCGCGACGACGCCAAGCAGGCGCCGGTCAACCATGAGCACATCGACCTCTATGCCCAGGGGCCGACCACCGACACGCCCTACCAGCCCGGCGAGCATATCCCCGGGCTCAACGTCGGCGGCTGGCTCGACGCGGGCGACTTCGACATCCGCACCCAGACCCAATATGCCGTGGTGCGCACGCTGGTCGACCTGTGGGAGGTGTACGGCGTCAAGCGCGACCAGACCTGGATCGACGAGAAGCTCCGCCACGTCGAGCTCCACGTCCCCGACGGCACGCCGGACGTCCAGCAGCAGATCGTCCATGGTTCGCTCCAGCTGATCGCGCAGTTCGACGCGGTCGGCCATGCGATCCACGGCATCGTCGAGCCCGACGTCGCGCAATACACCCACCTCGGCGACGCCGCCTCCAAGACCGACGGCGTGCCCGGCACCGACGACGACCGCTGGGCCTTCACCAGCAAGTCCTCGGCGCTCAACTATGGCTCGATCGCCGCGCTCGCCGCCGCGAGCCGCGCGCTCCGCGGCTATCGCGACGACCTCGCCGACAAGGCTCTCGGCATCGCCACGCGCGTCTGGGCCGAGGAACAGACGCACGCCCCCGACCTGTTCCGCCACGGCAACACCACCGGCGGACCGCTCGAGACCGAGCAGTTCACGGCCGCGGTCGAGCTGCTGGCGACGACGAAGGACCGGAAGTACGCCGCGGCGGTGGAGACGCTGTGGCCGGGATTCGCGAAGTTCTTCCCCTTCCAGGCCGAGGTCGCGCTCAAGGCGATCCCGTTCATGCCAAAGGCCTATCGCGACAAGGTGCGCACGGCGGCCGAGGCCTATCTCGCGCAAGCGAAGGCGCGCCAGGGCGACAATCCCTATGGCGTGCCGGTCACCGAGGGCGGCTGGGCGGGCAATGGCGCGGTCGTCGGCGCGGGGCTCACCGACTATGCGATCCACCGCGCCTTCCCCGAGCTGACCGACGGATCGGGCGTGTTCCGCGCGCTCGACTATCTCCACGGCACGCATCCGGGATCGGACGTGTCGTTCGTCTCGGGCGTGGGCACGGTGTCGAAGGAAGTCGCCTATGGCTCGAACCGGGCGGACTTCAGCTTCATCGCCGGCGGCGTGGTCCCCGGCGTGCTGATCCTCAAGCCCGACTTCCCCGAGAACAGCGAAGTCTGGCCGTTCTTCTGGGGCGAGAACGAGTATGTCATCAACCTGGGGCCGAGCTACATCGAGCTGGTCCAGGCGGCGGAAGCGCTGCTGAAGGAGCGGCGGGGCGGGAAATAGGTCCCAGACTCGGGTTCGAGTCCAGACTCGAACCCGATCACCCTGAATCGTCATCCCGGCGGAAGCCGGGATGACGGCTGATTAACCCTGATCGGGTTTGCTTCTAGCGCGGCGGGTCTTCGGCGGTCGCGCGGCCCTCGCGGCGCGGATCATAGCCGCCGTCGAAGCGGCCGTCGCGGATCATCACGCCCTGGAGACCCGAATCCTCGCCCTGGCCCGGGCGGAGCGCGATCCCGCGCGCCGCCAGGCCCTGGAGGATGTCGGGCGAGTATTTCGTGACTTCGCCCTGGAACGCCGCGCCGCGCGCGACGAGGTTGGGGAGCGCGATCGCTTCCTGCATCGGCAGGTTCCAGTCGATTGCGGCGACCATCGACTTGGCGACATAGGCGAGGATCGAATTGCCGCCGGCCGAGCCGAGCGCGCCCACGAAATCGCCCTGCGCATCCAGGAAGATCAGCGGCGTCATCGACGAGCGCGGGCGCTTGCCCGCCGCGGGGGCGTTGGCGGCGAGCCGGCCCTGCTCGTCGCGCGGCTGGAACGTGAAGTCGGTGAGCTGATTGTTGAGGAAGAACCCATCCACCATCCGCCCCGAGCCGAAGATCGATTCGACCGTGGTGGTCATCGACACGACATTCCCGTCCGCGTCGCCGACGATGAAATGCGACGTGCCGACCGGCTCCAGCGTGCGGTCCGCGGCGGGCGCCGGGGCGCCGGCGGGCACGCCCGGCGCAGGCGCGGGCCCCGCGGTCTCGCCGATCAGCTTCGCGCGCGCCGCGACATAGGCGGGGTCCAGCATCCCGGCGACGGGCACGGTCACGAAGGCGGGATCGCCGACATAGCGATCGCGGTCCGCGTACATGAGCCGGCTCGCCTGGGCGAAGAGGAACCAGGCCTGCGGATCGCCGGGCCCGCGCGCGGCGATGTCGCTATGCTCGAGGATCGCGAGCAGCTGGAGCAGACCTACCCCGCTCGCCGGCGGCGGCGGCGTGCAGACCAGGTAGATCCGATAGGTGCCGCACAGCGGCTCGCGCTTCACCGGCTTGTAGGCGGCGAGGTCCGCCAGCGTCATCGCGCTCGAATGGTCGCCCTGGTGCAGCCGCGCGACGATCCGCTCGGCGGTCGGGCCCGCATAGAGCGCCTTCGCGCCCTGCGCGGCCAGCCGGCCGAGGAACTCGGCATAGGCGGGATTTGCCAGCCGGTCGCCGGCCTTGACCCGCGTCCCGTCGGCATTGGTGAAATAGGCGATCACGTCGGGCGCGGCGCTCTCCGGATAGCCGCCCGAGGCGAGGAAGCGGCCGAGCCGCGGCGAGACGATGAAGCCGACGCGCGCCATGCGCTGCGCGTCGCCGAACAGGCTGCGCCACGGCAGCCTGCCATGGTCGCCATGCGCCAGGTCCAACATCTTCACGGCGCCCGGCACGCCGGTGGAGCGGCCGCTCAGCACCGCGGCCGGGAAGGACAGCGGCTTGCCGTCGGCCCCGAGGAACAGCCGCTCGTCGGCCGCGGCAGGCGCAGTCTCGCGGCCGTCGTAGACCGTGATCCGATGCGTCCGGCCGTCGTAATAGGTCATGAAGGCGCCGCCGCCGATCCCCGAACTCTGCGGCTCGACCAGCGACAGCATCGCCTGGATCGCGATCGCCGCGTCGACCGCGCTGCCCCCGCGCCGAAGCACGGCGAGCCCGGCCTCGGTGGCGAGCGGGTTCGCCGCGGCGACGAAGATCTGGTGATGGCGCGCCGGCGCCGCGGACTGGGGCCGGGGCGCCGCGCGACCGTTCGCGCAGGCCGCGAGCGCAGTCAGGGCAAGGGCGGCAAGCACGGTTCGGATCGGGGTCATGCGCACTCTCGTCGTTCGCGGCTGCGATAGCCCATGCTGCACCGCGCCGTCCATGACTGCTGGCGCAAGCTCCGCCGCGACATTATGACGCTACGAAAAACGCGGACGACGCTCCGATAAGAATGAGAGAGGCAGGAGGCGATGAGCCGCAAACTCGAACACTTCGATAATCTCGTCGCGATGTTCTTCGCGCGCGCCGCGGCGCTGGGCGACAAGCCCTTCCTGTGGCGCAAGGAGGGCGGCGAGTGGCGCGCGACCAGCTGGACCGAGGCCGCGCGCCAGGTTGCCGCGCTGGCGACCGCGCTCCAGGCGCTGGGGCTGAAGCGGGGCGAGCGGGTGATGCTCGTCTCGGAGAACCGCCCCGAATTCTGCATCAGCGACCTCGCGATCATGGCCGCGGGCTGCGTCACCGTGCCGACCTACACCACCAACACCGAGCGCGATCATCTGCACATCCTCGAGAATTCGGGGGCGAGCGCCGTGATCGTCTCGACCACCAAGCTTGCGCGCACCTTGGTGCCCGCGCTGCTGCGCGTCGGCTGCTGCCGCATCCTGATCGGGATCGACGAGGTGCGCGCCGGCCAGCCCGGACAGACCGACTTCCACGACTGGCACAAGCTGATCGCCGACCATCCGGCCGAGCCGCAGGTGGTCGCCGCGCGCGCCGATTACCGGCGCGAGGACCTCGCCTGCCTGATCTACACCAGCGGCACCGGCGGCGCGCCGCGCGGGGTGATGCAGCATCACGGCGCGATCCTCCACAATTGCCAGGGCTGCTGCTCGCTGATCAGCGAGGATTTCGGCTGGGACGACGAAGTGTTCCTCTCGTTCCTGCCGCTCAGCCACGCCTATGAGCATACCGGCGGCCAGCACTTCCCGATCGCGCTGGGCGCGCAGATCTATTATTCCGAAGGCCTCGAGAAGCTCGCCTCGAACATCGAGGAGGTCCGCCCGACGATCATGGTGGTGGTGCCGCGCCTGTTCGAAGTGCTGCGCACGCGGATCTCGAAGCAGGTCGAGAAGCAGGGCAAGCTCGCCAACTATTTGCTCGATCGCGCGGTCTCGATCGGCAACCGCAAGGCGGCGGGCGAGCAGCGGCTCGCCGACCTGCCGATGAACCTGTTCCTCAACCGCACGCTGCGCCCCAAGCTGGCGAAGCGCTTCGGCGGGCGGATCAAGGCGATGGTCTCGGGCGGCGCGCCGCTCAACCCGGAGGTGGGCACCTTCTTCGAATCGCTGGGGCTGACGTTCCTGCAAGGCTATGGCCAGACCGAGAGCGGCCCGGTGGTCTCGTGCAACCGGCCCAAGGCCGGGCTCAAGATGGACACGGTCGGCCCGCCGCTCGAAGGCGTCGAGGTCAAGATCGCGGCCGACGGCGAGATCCTCGTGCGCGGCGAGCTGGTGATGCACGGATACTGGCGCAACGAGGAGGAGACCGCGCGCGTCCTCAAGGACGGCTGGCTCCACACCGGCGACATCGGGCTGATCGACGCCAAGGGCCGCATCCAGATCACCGACCGCAAGAAGGACATCATCGTCAACGACAAGGGCGACAATGTCGCGCCGCAGAAGGTGGAGGGGATGCTCACCCTCCAGCCCGAGATCGTCCAGGCGATGATCGCCGGCGACAATAGGCCCTATATGGTCGCGGTGATCGTCCCCGATCCCGAATGGACGCAGGAATGGTGCGCGAAGAGCGGGACGAGGTGCGACTTCAAGGAGCTCGCGACGGACCCCGAGTTCCGCCACGCGCTGGCGGCGGCGGTCGAGCGCGTGAACAAGGACCTGTCGGTGATCGAGCGGGTGCGCAAGTTCATCCTGGCGGACGGGCCGTTCACGATCGAGAACGAGCAGCTGACGCCGAGCCTCAAGATCCGCCGGCACGTGCTGAAGGGGGCTTACGGGAGCCGGCTCGACGCGCTGTATTGAGGTCGGCCGTCATCCCGGCGAAAGCCGGGACCCAGGGCCGCGAGCGACGTCCTGCTTTACCCTGGGTCCCGGCTTTCGCCGGGATGACGATAATTTGATCGGACCGAACATCTAATCCTCGAACGCCCGCATCGCGTCGTTCCACTTGTGGACGTTGTCGCGCGCTTCCTGGACGAAGGCCGAGCCGCGGATCCACCCCAGGAAACGGTCGACGAACCACTTGCCCGGCTGGCGCAGCGGCCGGCGGAACTGGACCAGCAGCACCACGCGGGTGTGCGCGGTGTCGTTCCACACCTCATGATCACAGGTGTCGTCGAACACCAAAGTCTCGCCCTCGGCCCAGCGCACGATCCGGTCGCCGACGCGCATCCGGACATCGCCGTCGCGCGGGACGATCAGGCCAAGGTGGCAGGTGATCAGCCCCTTGGTGACGCCGCGGTGCGCCGGGATGTGCGTGCCCGGCGCGAGGATCGAGAAGAAGGCGCTGACCATCCCCGGGATCGCCTCGACCATGGCCGAGGTCACCGGGCAGGCGAGCCGGTTCTCCTCGCAGCTGTAGCCGTATCCCCAGAGGAAGAAGCTGCGCCACTGGTGCACCGGCGCGATCGCGCGGTGATCGGGCGAGACGCTCGCGAGGCTCGGCGCAGGCCGGGGCCCGAGCGCCGCGGCGACGCCCTCGTCGCGGATCGCCCGCCAATGCTCGCGCAGCGCCGCGGTCCAGGCGAAGTCGCGCACGTCGAGCACCGGATCGGTGGCGACCAAGGACGAGCGCGCGACGAACCGGTCGAACAATCCGCGCAGGTGCTTGCCGTATTTGATCAGCCAAGGCCGGTTGGGATCGGCGCGCATCGGCGCGTCGGGGTCGGGCGCGCCGGAGATCACGGTGATGTCCGGGATCATCCACGGCGGCGCCACGGCCGCCTCGCCCGATTGGCGCCACATTGCGGCGCCCGCGTCATGATGGTCGTAATCCACGCTACGCACGTCCCTGCCGTCTCGCTTCAGGCGCGACTCGCGGGGAAAGCTTGCTGCGACGCAGCACTGGCCCGCGGTCGACAGCCCCCTGTCTAGCGGGTGCGTGGGTCCAAATGATGTCGCACAGGCGGCACCACTTCGTCCCGGAACGCACGACAGCGACGCGCCCCGGCTCGGTTGCGGACTGGCGATGGCCGCATTTCGCAGGTACAAGCCGCGCGATGCTGCCGTTTTCCCGCGCGTTCCGCCCGCTCGCCCTCGCCCTTTCGCTCCTCGGCTTCGCGGTTCCCGCGCTCGCCCAGCAAGCCGGCGACCCGCCCAAGCTCGTCCATCGCCCGGTCCAGACCGCGGCGGATCCCTGGCTCTACCAGAAGAGCGACATCCCGCAGGATCCCGAATGGCATTTCGGCCGCCTGCCCAACGGCGTGCGCTATGCGGTGCGCAAGAACGGGGTGCCGCCGGGCCAGGTCTCGATCCGCGTGCGCATCGATGCCGGATCGCTGATGGAGCAGGACAGCGAGCGCGGCTTCGCGCACCTGCTCGAGCACCTCAGCTTCCGTGGCTCGGTCTATGTGCCCGACGGCGAATCGAAGCGCATCTGGCAGCGCCTCGGCGTGACCTTCGGCTCGGATTCGAACGCGCAGACCACCTTCACGAGCACCGTCTACAAGCTCGACCTGCCCAACGCCGATCCGGCGGGGCTCGACGAGAGCTTCAAGATCCTCTCGGGCATGATGTACGGCCCGGCGATCACTGCCCAGTCGCTGGGCGCCGAGCGGCCGGTGGTGCTCGCCGAGGGGCGCGAGCAGCCCGGCCCGCAGAAGCGGATGGCGGATGCACTCTACGACCTGATGTTCGCCGGCCAGCCGCTCGCCCAGCGCGAGCCGATCGGCACCGTCGAGGCGCTCAACGCGGCCACCGCCGAGACGGTCAAGGCCTTCCACGACCGCTGGTATCGCCCCGAACGCGCCGTGGTGGTCGCGGTCGGCGACGTCGATCCCGCGATCCTGGAAGGGCTGATCCAGAAATATTTCAGCGACTGGAAGGGCGCCGGCCCCGCGCCCGCCGCGCCCGATTTCGGCAAGCCCTCGCCCGACCATCCCTCGGCTGCCTCGATCGTCGAGCCCTCGATCCCGACGATGGCGATGCTCACCGTCGCGCGGCCCTGGACGGTGTTCGCCGATACGGTGATCTTCAACCAGGAGCGGATGGTCGACCTCGTCGCCATCCGCATCATCAACCGCCGCCTCGAGACGCGGGCGCGCGCCGGCGCGAGCTTCCTCGCCGCGGGCGCGAGCCTCGACGACATCGCGCGCTCGGCCAACGTCACCACCGTGCAGGTGCTGCCCGCCGGCGACAATTGGGAGCAGGCGCTCAAGGACGTGCGCGGCGTGATCGCGGATGCGCAGGCGACCCCGCCGACCCAGGGCGAGATCGACCGCGAAGTCGCCGAGATCGAGACCGGCATGAAGAATTCGGTGGCGACCTGGCCGGTCAAGGCCGGCGCCGAGCACGCCGACGACATGATGCAGGCGGTCGACATCAACGAGACGGTCACCGACGCGGCGGGCAGCTATTCGATCTTCCGCGACGCGATCGACAAGAAGATGTTCAATCCCGAGGCCGTGCTCGCCGCGTCGAAGCGCGTCTTCCAGGGCACTGCGGTGCGCGCGCTGGTCAACCTCCATGCACCCGACCTCAAGATCAACCAGAAGGTCGAGACCGCGCTCAAGGCCGACGTCAGCGCGCTCGGTGGCCGCAAGATCGTCGGCGACGTGAGCTTCGACCGGCTGCCCAAGCTCGGCGCGCCGGCAACGGTGGTGAGCCGCGAGACCGTGCTCGCCAGCCCGATGATCGAGAAGGTCGTCTTCTCGAACGGCGTGAAGCTGCTGCTGCACCAGAATTCCTCCGAAGTCAGCCGCGTCTATGTCAACGTCCGCTTCGGCGGCGGGCTGAGCGCGCTGCCTTCGAACCGCCGCACCGCGGCCTGGGCCGGCCCCGGGGCGCTCGTCGCGAGCGGCGTCGCCGACCTCGGCCAGGAGGAGCTCGACGCGCTCACCGGCCAGCGCCAGATGGGCTTCGACTTCGGCATCGACGACGATTCCTTCAGCTTCGCCGGCCAGACCACGCGTGCCGACCTGTTCGACCAGCTCAAGCTGTTCGCCACCAAGCTCGCAGCACCCGGCTGGGATCCCAATCCGGTCAACCGCGGCAAGGCGGCGGTGCTGTCGAGCTACGCCGGTCTCAATGCCTCGCCCGACGCAGTGCTGGGCCGCGACCTCGACGCGCTGCTGCATTCGGGCGACCCGCGCTGGGGCACGCCGCCCAGGGACGCGGTCGCCGCGCTGACGCCCAAGGCGTTCCGCGACGTGTGGGAGCCGCTGCTCGCCAGCGGCCCGATCGAAGTCGAGGTGTTCGGCGACATGGACAGCGAGGAGACGATCAAGGCCGTTGCCGCGACGCTCGGCGCACTGGCTCCCCGCAAGCCCGCGGGTGCGTCGACTCCGCCGCCACCCTTCCCCGCGCACGTGGCGAAGCCGGTGGTGCGCACCCACACCGGCCAGCCCGACCAGGCGGCGGCGGTGATCGCCTGGCCGACCGGCGGCGGCTCGGCGGGGTTGACCGAGAGCCGCAAGCTCGACCTGCTCGCCGCGGTGTTCCGCGACCGGCTGCTCGACAAGCTGCGCAGCGAAGCGGGGGTGAGCTATTCGCCCAACGTCTCGAGCGACTGGCCGGTGGGTGCAGCGACCGGCGGCAAGATCATGGCGCTCGGCCTGCTGCCGCCCGACAAGACCGACTTCTTCTTCACGCTGACGCGCGGGATCGCCGCCGACCTGGTGGCGAAGCCGATCGACGCCGACGAGCTCGACCGCGTGATCACGCCGCTCAAGCAGCAGATCATCCGCGCCTCGACGGGCAATCCCTTCTGGATGAAGCTGGTCGAGGGTGGCACCGGCGACCCCGAGCGCATCGCCGCGGTCGATCGGCTGGCACGCGACATCGTGCTGACCACCCCCGCCGAGATCCAGGCACTCGCGGCGAAGTACCTCCAGCCCGACAAGGACTGGTCGATGGTGGTGCTGCCGGCGGCGAAGGGGAAGAAGAGGTAGGGGGCTGAAAAACCCCGGCTTCTCCTTAACCCTCTCCCGCTTTCGCGGGAGAGGGTTGGGAGGGTCTTCTTCCTTCGTCTTCCTGCTCGGGCGACAGGCGATCCCCCCCCCAGATCGTCATCCCGGCGAAAGCCGGGACCCAGGGCCGCGAGCGACGTCCTCCGCAACCCTGGGTCCCGGCTTTCGCCGGGATGACGGTTAGGGGGAGCCGACGCCGGCTCAACGATTGATGGCAGCCCAGCTCGGCGTGACAGAAGAAGAGAAGAAGACGCTCACCCAGCCCTCTCCCGCGAAAGCTGGAGAGGGCTATAGAGAGAAGACAGCCTCCCCCTACCCGAACGGGCAACGCAGCGTTTCCCTTCCGGGCCTTGATCCCCGCGCCCGCGCGCGCCACATGCGGGCGATGCTGATCGAGACCGAACCGACGCCCAATCCGGCGACGCTCAAGTTCCTCCCCGGGCGCACCGTGATGGACGCGGGCACCCGCGACTTCACCAGCCCCGAGGAAGCCGAAGCCTCGCCGCTCGCCGAGGCGCTGTTCGACCTGGGCGACGTCGCCGGCGTGTTCTTCGGGCGCGACTTCATCTCGGTGACCGCGGGCGAAGGCGTCGACTGGCGCGGGCTCAAGCCCGACGTGCTCGCGATCCTGCTCGACCATTTCAGCGCCGAGATGCCGCTGTTCCGCCCCGGCTCGGCCGGGGGCTTCAGCGTGCCGGCCGAGGACGCCGCCTTCCCCGAGAACCCCGAGGACGCCGACATCGTCGCGCAGATCAAGGAGCTGATCGAGACGCGCGTCCGCCCCGCGGTGGCGGGCGACGGCGGCGACATCGTCTACCGCGGGTTCGACCAGGGCAAGGTCTACCTCCAGATGCAGGGCGCGTGCTCGGGCTGCCCCTCGTCGACCGCGACGCTCAAGAACGGGATCGAGCAGCTGCTCAAATATTACGTCCCCGAAGTCACCGAAGTCCGCGCGGTCTGAGGACCCCGCTCAAAACCAGGAAGGATGGAATCATGGGCCAGCCGCTCGACGATGCCGGGCTCGACACGATCTTTCGTGCCGCGCGCACCTACAACGGCTACACGTCCGACCCGGTCAGCGAGGACGACGTCCGCCGGATCTACGACCTGCTCAAGATGGGCCCGACCTCGGCCAACATGCAGCCGGCGCGCTTCACCTGGCTGCTGAGCCAGGAAGGCAAGGACAAGCTCGCGAGCTTCGCCAGCGCCAAGAATGCCGAGAAGATCGTCAAGGCCCCCGCCGCGGTGATCGTCGCGATGGACCTCGACTTCAACCAGCACATCCCCTGGCTCTTCCCGCACGCGCCGGGCGCGGAGAACTGGTTCGGCGACCGCGACGCGCGCGCCCCGCACGCCTTCCGCAACTCGTCGCTCCAGGGCGCCTATCTCATCATCGCCGCGCGCGCGCTCGGCTTCGACACCGGGCCGATGTCGGGCTTCGACAATGCCAAGCTCGACGAGGCCTTCTTCCCGGGCCAGCCGAATCTCAAGTCGAACTTCATCTCGACGCTCGGCCACGGCGACCCCTCGACGATCTTCGAGCGGCTGCCCCGCCCCGAATTCGAACAGTTCAACACGCTTCTCTGAGGCCGGCGCCGACATCTTCCGCTTTCGCGACGATGTCGGTTTGGGATAGGGGCCGGCGATGCCCCCCGGACGCACGCTCGTCATCGAGACCGCCACCGCCGCCTGCTCGGTCGCCCTGATCGAGGGCGGCGTCCTGGTCGACGCGGCGCATGAGGTCGTCGGCCGCGGCCATGCCGAGCGGCTGATCCCGATGATCGCGGCGCTCCCCGGTCAGGGCCGTGCCCGGCGCATCCTCGTCGATTGCGGTCCGGGCAGCTTCACCGGCGTGCGCGTCGGCCTCGCCGCGGCGCGGGGACTCGCGATCGGCTGGGGCGCCGAGGTCCTCGGCTATTCGAGCTTGCCGCTCGTCGCCGCGGCCGCCTTCGCCGCCGACTCGTCGCTCGCCGGTCTTGCGGTGGTGCTCGAAGGCGGACATGGTGAGGTCTTCATGCAGCGTTTCACCGCGCCTCCGCTCGCGCCCGACGGAGACTTCGGGTCGCTCGTCCCCGCCGATGCGCTCGCGCGGCTCGGCGGTCTCCCCGCCTTCGGCAACGGCGTCCGTCATCTCGCCGCGCTCGACCCGGCGCTGGCGCTCCACGACACGCTGCCGCGCGCCGCCGACGCGCCGCTGCTGCCCGAGGCCTTCGCCGCGCTGCCGCCGCGCCCGATCTACGGCCGCGCGCCCGATGCCAGGACGCTCGAGGAGCGGCTGGCCTCATGAGCACTGCCTATAACCTGACCGAGATCCGCCAGGGCGGCGCGCACGACCTGCCCGCGGTCGCGACGATCATGCACGAGGCGTTCGACCCGCGCTACGGCGAGGCCTGGACCACGGCGCAATGCATGGGGATGCTCTCGCTGCCCGGCGCCTGGCTCACGCTGGCGCGCCACGGCGACGGCGACGCCGGTTTCGCACTCGCGCGATCGACCGGAATCGACGCCGAGCTGCTGCTCCTCGCGGTCCGCCCGCGCGCGCGCGGGCGCGGAGTCGGCGGCGCGCTTCTTCGGTCGGTGATCGCCGAAGCGCGGCTGCGGGGTTCAGAGGATATTCATCTGGAAGTCCGGGCGGGTAATGAAGCGGTGCGGCTTTACCTGCGCGAGGGCTTTCTGAAGGTCGGCGAACGGCGCGGTTACTACAGAGGACGCCACGGCCATCTTTTTGATGCTTTAACCTACTCTCGTAAGATCGGATAATTTTTGCGATGGCTACTTTATCGGGTTGATTTCAATCCGAAACGGTCCGATAGCGGCCACGCCAAAAACAAGCATTGGTTCAGTTCTGGGTCGAAAGGAAAATCATGGATACGAACGCCGATATTCAGGAAACGCTGGTTACGCTGACGGCCGATATTGTTGCCGCGCATGTGAGCAACAATAGCGTTGCAGTCTCCGATCTCCCTGTGCTGATCCAGAATGTCCACGGCGCGCTGGCGGGTCTGGGCCGGACGGCGGCCGAGCCTGAAGTGAAGCAGGAGCCGGCGGTTTCGGTCCGTTCGTCGGTCAAGCCCGACTACATCGTCTGCCTCGAGGACGGCAAGAAGCTGAAGATGCTCAAGCGCCACCTGATGACGCATTATCAGATGACCCCCGAGCAGTATCGCGCCAAGTGGAACCTGCCGGCCGACTATCCGATGGTCGCTCCCAACTATGCCGAGCAGCGCCGCAGCCTGGCGAAGAAGATCGGCCTGGGCACCAAGCGCCGCAAGCGCTGAGCTTTCGACGGCACCGGCCCGCTCTCCCACCCGGCCACCCACAAGATACTGCCGATGGGTGGCCGGGTGGCGGGGCGGGCCGGTGCCGCAATCGTTTCAGCGCAGCTGAAACCAAAGGAGCTAGCGGCGGGCAGGCCTTCCTGTCCGCCGTTTTGCTGTCCGCCGCCCTTCCCCCTCAGCGCGAGAGACGCTACACCCGGGCTCGACAGCCGGAAGAGGACCATGGGCCGCAGAATCGACCTCGAAGCACTCTGCCACGAAAAGGGACTGCGCATCACCGAACAGCGCAAGGTGATCGCGCGCGTTCTCTCCGACGCCGACGACCATCCGGACGTCGAGAAAGTCTATGAGCGCGCCTCGGCGATCGACCCCGGCATTTCGATCGCCACCGTCTATCGTACGGTGCGGCTGTTCGAAGAGGCCGGCATCCTCGACCGCCACGACTTCGGCGACGGCCGCGCGCGCTACGAGCCCGCGCCCGAGGCGCACCACGACCATCTGATCGACGTCGAGACCGGCAAGGTGATCGAGTTCGTCGACCCCGAGCTCGAGCTCCTCCAGAAGCAGATCGCCGAACGGCTCGGCTTCCGCCTCGTGGATCATCGGATGGAGCTCTATGGCGTCACGCTCGACCGCAAGGGCTAGGCGCCACGAGCGCATCGAGCGACGACGCGTACGGCGAGCCGAGCGCGCGCTGAGGCGGCGCGACGACGCGGCCTCGGGGCTTCCGACCAGGCTCGACTTCCTCGGCCAGTGCCGGCTGTGGCTCCGCGTCGCGTTGCTCGCGCTCGCGGTGCTGGTCTGCGTGCCGGTGCATTACCTGCTCAAGCTGCTCCGCCTCCCTTCGCCACTGCCCCGGCTTTTCCTGGGCACCGCGGCGCGGATCGCGGGCGCGCGGATCGAGCGGATGGGCACGCCGCTCAAGCGCGACGTCTTCTACATCTCGAACCATCTGAGCTGGATCGACATCCTCGCGCTCGGCGGCACCAGCGGCACGGCGTTCGTCGCCAAGGCCGAGATCGCGAGCTCGCCGCTGGTCGGCTGGCTCGCGGGGCTCAACCGCACCGTCTACGTCAAGCGCGAGAACCGCATGGGCGTGGCCGAGCAGATCAACGAGCTGCGCGACGCGCTCGCCGAGAATTGGGCGATCACGGTCTTCCCCGAGGGCACCACCACCGACGGCCGATCGCTGCTCCCCTTCAAGACCCCGATGCTCCGCGTGCTCGAGCCGCCGCCGCCCGGCGTGATGGTCCAGCCGGTGATGCTCGACTATGGCGAGGTCGGCGAGGACATCGCCTGGATCGGTGAGGAGGGCGGACTCAACAATGCGCGGCGCATCCTCGCGCGGCGCGGCAGCTTCCGGCTGCGCGTGACCTTCCTCGAGCCCTTCCACCCGCGCGACTTCCCCGGCCGCAAGGCGATCGCCGCCGAGAGCCGCCGCCGGATCGAGGAAGCGCTGGTCAAGGCGCTCGGCAAGCCGCTGCGGCACTTCCGCTTCGCGGTGGCGCAGGTCCGCTACCAGGCACCTGCCGCTCAGCAGGCGACGGAGGAAAGCCCGCCCGTTCCCTGACTTCCAGCCGTCATCCCGGCGAAAGCCGC
Organism: Sphingomonas sp.; assembly: GCF_017745215.1. Lineage (GTDB taxonomy): Bacteria > Pseudomonadota > Alphaproteobacteria > Sphingomonadales > Sphingomonadaceae > Sphingomonas. The sequence goes on along the minus strand of NZ_JAGHZV010000023.1, from coordinate 48,404 downwards.
GACCCAGGCCCACGAGCGACATGATGTGCTGCCCTGGGTCGCGGCTTTCGCCGGGATGACGGATTTGTGCTGGCCCTCGGGGTCAATTATACGCCCGCCGATCATGACCACCCCCAAGACCTTCCACGTCAAGTCGTTCGGCTGCCAGATGAACGTCTATGACGGCGAGCGCATGGCCGAGCTGATGGCCGCGCGGGGCCTCACCGCCACCGCCGACACCGACGCCGCCGACCTCGTCGTGCTCAACACCTGCCACATCCGCGAGAAGGCGACCGAGAAGGTCTATTCGGAGATCGGCCGATTGAAGCGCGAGGACGGCAGCCGGCCGATGATCGCCGTCGCCGGCTGCGTCGCCCAGGCCGAGGGGCAGGAGATCGCGCGCCGCGCCAGGGTGGACGTCGTCGTCGGGCCGCAGGCCTATCACAACCTTCCCGAGCTCGTCGCCCGGGCTGCCGAGGGCAAGCTCGCGCTCGACACCGACATGCCCGCGGCGAGCAAGTTCGCCGCGCTGCCCAGCCGCCGCAAGGTCGGCCCGTCGGCCTTCCTCACCGTGCAGGAGGGCTGCGACAAATTCTGCACCTATTGCGTGGTGCCCTATACCCGCGGCGCCGAAGTCAGCCGGCCGTTCGACGCGATCGTCGACGAGGCCAAGGCGCTGGTCGATGCCGGCGCCAGGGAAATCACGCTGCTCGGCCAGAACGTCAATGCCTGGGACGATGAGCAGGGCCGCGGCCTCCACGGACTGATCGTCGCGCTCGACCGGATCGGGGGCCTCGAGCGCATCCGCTACACCACCAGCCATCCCAACGACATGCGCGAGGGGCTGATCCGCGCGCATGCCGAGGTGGGCAAGCTGATGCCCTTCCTCCACTTGCCCGTGCAATCGGGCAGCGACCGCATCCTCAAGGCGATGAACCGCAGCCACAGCCGCGACTCCTACCTCCGCATCCTCGAGCGCGTCCGCGCTGCGCGGCCCGACATCGCGCTGTCGGGCGACTTCATCGTCGGCTTCCCCGGCGAGACCGAGGCCGAGTTCGCCGACACGCTGAGCCTGGTCGAGCAGGTGGGCTATGCCCAGTGCTTCAGCTTCAAATACAGCCCGCGCCCCGGCACCCCCGCGGCCGAGATGACCGAGGACTTCGTCGCGGCGCAGGTGATGGACGAGCGGCTCCAGCGCCTCCAGGCCGCGCTCAACACGAGCCAGCTGGCCTTCAACCAGGCGAGCCTGGGTCGCACCTGCGACGTGCTGATCGAGCGGCCCGGCAAGCTTCCGGGCCAGCGCGTGGGGAAGTCGCCATGGCTCCAGTCGGTGCACCTCGAGACCGAGGCGCCGATCGGCGCGATGGTGCGGGTCGAGATCGTCCAGGCCGGGCCCAACTCGCTCGGCGGCGTGGCGAGCGAGCCGGTCCCCGCCTAGCCGCCCGCGGCGACGTGCCGCGTCGCCCGGCCGCCGAGGCTGCCGCCCGTCCGCAGCGCCGCACGCGTGCCCTTGCGGACGCGCGGCGTGCGATCGCGGCGTTTCCAGCGCATCGCGACGCCGATCAGCCCGATGCCGGCGATCATCATCATCCAGGTCGCGGGCTCGCGCACGTCGAGCGAGGCGGTCGCCGAGGCGAGCGACACGCGCGAGGCGTCGGGCAGGTCACCCACCGTCACCGCCGCATAGCCGAGCGCCGAGATCACCGGCCCGAGCACCTGCGCCGGCGCGTCGCCGCTGTGCGCGAAATCCTCGTAGCTGGCGGCGAGCGCCACGCCGGCATCCGTGCGCCGCGCAGGGAGCACTGCGGCGCGCGGGTCGTCGACGGCATCGGTCGGCACCGCGAGCTGGTTCGCCATCCGGGCGAGCGAGGGCGCCGGGCCGTCGAACGAACCAGAATTCAACCGCGCCGCCACCGCGGGCTGCGCGAGAAACATCAAGGAAGATACCAGAAGACCGAACCGCGCCGCCGAGGAGATCATGGCCAACTCCCGCCAGATGCTGTCACGCAGCCTATCGAGCGATCCTCTCCGGTCTCCGTAACGCTATACGGGATCAGTCGATCCCGGGAAATTGCAATGAATGCATGCGCTTCCCGCAGTTGCGAAACGATCATTCGAGGACAGCGGGGTGGACATCGCCCGGCTTCCATGCACTGAACGCGCGAAACCGGCGCGTCCGGCGCGCCGAAAGGGGGAAGATGATGACCAGGCTGACCTTTCTGCTGGCTGCGGGCGGGCTCCTCCTGTCCGGCTGCGCGAGCGAGCCGGGCGCGTCCGGCGCGAACGGTACCGCCGCCAACGCCGCCGCCGAGGCGGAAAGCGGCTTCAAGGCCGAGGATGCGTGCGCGATGCTCCCCAAGGAGAAGGTCGCCGAAGTCGTGGGGCTCAAGGTCACCTCGGCCAAGCTCGACCGCGTGACCAAGCTGACCCAGGACAGCGCGGGCTTCTCGACCTGCACCTATGAGTTCGCCGGCGGCGGCAGCCTCGACTTCTTCGCGCGCCAGTCGCCGGTCAACGACAATACCCTCACCGCGATCGAGAACACCAAGCAGGGCCTGGTCGCCAACATGGGCGCCAAGATCACCGAGCTGCCCGACCTCGGCAACGGCTCCTTCTCGGCCGAGCCGGGCGCGCAGCTCCACGTCTTCCGCGGCGGCAACCGCTATTTCTACTTCATGTCGATCATCCCGCCGGCCGGAAAGCCGATGCTGGAGCTCGAGAAGCAGCTCGCCGACGCGGTGCCGGGCTGAAGACCGAAGCAACCGGTGCAAGGATGCCGCAGTTGCGAAATCCTTGACCCGCACGCGCGATTTTCCCTGTCCTGCCGGGCGCATCTCTGCCAGACTCGGCCCAGCATGATCCTCGGCTCGCTTCGCTCGGAACGCGATGGAACCGGCCTCGCCGCCGCCCGCTTGCGCTCAGCCGTCACAATTGCGCGTAATGGCCGAATCATGTCCGTCCCTCTGTCGATCCACCCAGCGCCGTCTTCGGCAAGCCAAGGAGCCGCATGAGCCGCAAGCCCGTCCCCGCCCAGTCCGGCGAGCGTAGCCGCGCCGAGGTCACCTTCGACAGGCCCCAGCTCCTGCCCCAGCTCTTCGGCGAATATGATTCGAACATCCTGGCGCTGGAGGAGCGGCTGGGCGTGTACATCCACGCCCGCGGCCAGCGCGTGGTGATCGAAGGCGCGGCGGAATCGGTCGCGCACGCGCGCGAAGTGCTCCAGGAACTCCATGCCCGCGTGATCCGCGGCGAAGCGATCGACACCGGGCTGATCGACGCCGTCATCGCCATGTCGAGCGAGCCCACGCTCTCCGGAATCATCCGCGCCGAGGCGAGCGGCGGCGGGCTTCCGCCGATCATGATCCGCACCCGGCGCAAGACGATCGTGCCGCGCTCGGTCGCGCAGACGCATTACATGCGCGAGCTGGTCAACAACGACATGATCTTCGCGCTCGGCCCCGCGGGTACCGGCAAGACCTATCTCGCCGTCGCGCAGGCGGTCGCGCAGCTGATGACGGGCTCGGTCCAGCGCCTGATCCTCTCGCGCCCCGCGGTCGAGGCGGGCGAGCGGCTGGGCTTCCTCCCCGGCGACATGAAGGAGAAGGTCGACCCCTATCTCCGCCCGATCTACGACGCACTCTACGATTGCATGCCGCCCGAGCAGGTCGAGCGGCGGATCGCGAGCGGCGAGATCGAGATCGCGCCGATCGCCTTCATGCGCGGCCGCACGCTGGCCGAGGCCTTCGTGATCCTCGACGAGGCGCAGAACACCACGCCGATGCAGATGAAGATGTTCCTCACCCGCTTCGGCCAGGGAAGCCGGATGGTGGTCTGCGGCGACCCCAAGCAGACCGACCTGCCCGGCGGCCCCGCCGCCTCGGGGCTCAACGATGCGGTGGGCCGGCTGGAGGGCGTCGAAGGCATTTCGATCGTCCGCTTCGGCATCGCCGACGTGGTGCGCCACCCGATCGTCGGCCGGATCGTCGAAGCCTATGAGGGCCCCGATGCTTGACGTCGCCGTCCAGGCCGAGGGCTGGCCCGAGCAGGATTGGGAAGCCCTCGCCACCCATGCTGCCGAGGCGGCGCTGGCGCAGTCGCCCTATGGCGAATGGGCGGGCTGGCCGGTCGCGATCGAAGTCGCGGTGCGGCTGACCAGCGACGAGGAAGTCCATGCGCTGAACCTGCAATACCGCCACAAGGACAAGCCGACCAACGTGCTGTCCTTCCCGATGATCCAGCCCGACCTTCTTCAAACGGTCACGCAGAACAGCGATGACGGCGAAGTGATCCTGGGCGATCTGGTCCTCGCGCACGGCGTCTGCGCGAGCGAAGCGGCCGAGCGCGGCATTGCGGTCGAGGACCATGCCGCGCACCTGATCGTTCATGGGGTCTTGCATTTGCTGGGCTTTGACCATCAAGGAGATGGTGAGGCCGAAGTGATGGAGGAAATGGAGCGCGCCGCGCTCGCCGCGCTTCGGCTGCACGATCCCTATCCCGTGCGCGAGGACTGACGACCACCATGCCCGAGGGCCACAGTAGCGGCGGGACCGCAGGCACCCCCACCCAGGACGGCGGGCTGTGGAAGGGCCTGCGCGCCTTCCTGCTCGGCTCGCGCGAGGAGACGCTGCGCGACCGGCTCGAGGAAGCGATCGACGAGGATGAGGGCGGCGCGGCGCCCGCGGGCGATCTTGCCCCGGTCGAGCGCGAGATGCTCAAGAACCTCCTCCACTTCGGCGAGCGCGACGCGCGCGACATCGGCGTGCCGCGCGCCGACATCGTCGCGGTCGAGGAATCGATCAGCTTCGCCGCATTGGTCGAGGCCTTCGCCGAGGCCGAGCACAGCCGCCTTCCCGTCTATCGCGAGGACCTCGACCAGATCATCGGCATGGTCCACATCAAGGACGTGTTCGCGGTGATCGCGCGCGGCGCCGAGCCGCCCGCCAACGCCGGCGCGATGCTCCGCCAGCCGCTCTACGTCCCCCAGTCGATGGGCGCGCTCGACCTGCTCGCGCAGATGCGCTCGAGCCGCACCCACCTCGCGATCGTGATCGACGAATATTCGGGCACCGAGGGGCTGATCACGATCGAGGACCTGATCGAGGAGATCGTCGGCGAGATCGAGGACGAGCATGACGACGCCCCCCAGGCGATGCTCGTGCCGCTCGAGGGCGGCGCCTGGGAAGCCGATGCGCGCGCCGAGCTCGAGGACGTCGGCGAGGAGATCGACGCGCGGCTCGCCGAGGTCGAGGAGGATGTCGAGACGGTGGGCGGCCTCGCGGTGGCGCTCGCCGGCCATGTCCCCGCGGCGGGCGAGTGCCTCGCGCACCCGAGCGGCTGGACGCTCGAAGTCGTCGACGCCGATGCGCGCAAGGTGAACCGGCTGCGGCTGCACCCGCCGCAGGAGGCGGTGGAGCCCGAGGCTTAAAATACAGTCGTCATCAAATACAGTCGTCATCCCGGCGAAAGCCGGGACCCAGAGTTGCAGAGGACGTCGCTCGTGGCCCTGGGTCCCGGCTTTCGCCGGGATGACGGTTATTGTGCATCGGAGCAAACCCCGTTGGCTTCACCAGCGCCCCGGCCTATCACGCCGCCATGCGCCCGATCCTCCGCCACGCCCTGATCCTGTCGGGCATCGCCCTCCTCGTCGTCGCAATCGTGATCTGGCAGTTCACCCGGCCCGACATCGCCCAGCTCAGCGAGATCGCAGTCACCGGCAAGACGCCCGAGCTCAGCGCCCCGCGCCCGCAATTCTTCCCGACCATGGCCGTCGCCCAGGCGACCGGCTGGCCGAGCGGCGGCAAGCCCAAGGCGGCGGCGGGGCTGCAGGTCACCGCCTTCGCCGGCGGGCTCGACCATCCGCGCTGGCTCTACCGCCTGCCCAACGGCGACATCCTCGTCGCCGAGACCAATTCACCCCCGCGGAACGTCGGCGGCGTCACCGGCGCGGTGATGGGCTCGCTGATGAAGAAGGCCGGCGCCGGCGGCGACTCGCCCAACCGCATCGTCCTCCTCCGCGACACCGACGGCAACGGCACCGCCGACCAGCGCAGCGTGCTGCTCTCGGGGCTCAACTCGCCGTTCGGCATGGCGCTGCTCAAGGGCTGGCTCTACGTCGCCAACACCGACGCGCTGGTCCGCTATCCCTTCACCCCCGGCGAGACCAAGATCACCGCCAAGCCCGAGAAGATCCTCGCGCTCGCCGGCGGCGGCAACCATTGGGCGCGCAACGTCGTCGCCGCGCCCGACGGCAACAGCCTGTTCGTCAGCGTCGGCTCCTCGTCGAACATCGCCGAGAACGGGCTCGAGGCCGAGGGCGGGCTCTACGCGCGCGTCGGCCAGCCCGACGAGATGGCCAAGATCGGCACCGTCGCCCAGGGCGCGCGCGCCGCGATCCTCGAAGTGAACCCCGATACCAAGGCGACGCGCGTCTTCGCCTGGGGGCTGCGCAATCCCAACGGCATGGCGTTCGAGCCGCACAGCAAGAGCCTGTGGACCGTGGTCAACGAGCGCGACATGCTCGGCTCGGACATGCCGCCCGACTATCTGACTCAGGTCGATTTCGGCGCCTTCTATGGATGGCCCTGGGCCTATTGGGGCGGCTACCCCGACAAGCGCGTCCAGCCCGAGCAGCCCGGCATGCTCGAATATGTGAAGCGCCCCGACTTCGCGCTCGGCGCGCACGTTGCCCCGCTCGGCCTCGCCTTCGCGAGCGACGCGAAGCTCGGGCCGGGCTATGCCAACGGCGCCTTCATCGGCCTCCACGGTTCGTGGAACCGCGAGCCGGTGTCGGGCTACAAGGTGGTCTACGTGCCGTTCGGCGACGACGGCTTCCCGGCCAAGGGCGCCAAGCCGCGCGACCTGTTGACCGGCTTCCTCAGCGCCGACGGCAAGGCGCTCGGCCGCCCGGTCGGCGTGATCACCGATGCGAGCGGCGCGCTGCTGGTGGCGGACGACGTCGGCAACATGATCTGGCGGGTGAGCGCGGGGAAGTAGCGCGCGGGCCTGGACTCGAACCCGGTCAGGTTCGCACGCTTCTGAAGCCCCTCCCCCTCAGGGGAGGGGTTGGGGTGGGGCCTGTGGGTCTCACCGAGACCGATGTGCTTGTGGACATGCCCCACCCCCAACCCCTCCCCTGAAGGGGAGGGGCTTGAATGCTGCAGCGATTCAACCTGGTCGAACGAACCCGAGTCTAGTTGCTGATCTGCCGATAGGCCGCCTGTTCGGGCGCCGGGTTCGGATCGGGATCGAGGCCGGGCTCGCCGTGCACCATCGCCTGGGCGCCGCTCACCAGCAGCGGCGGGATCGTCGCTTCCTGCGCCGAAGCCATCGCGGCCGGCTGCGGATGGACCGCGTTCATCCCGGCCTGGGTATAGTGCGTCAGCCCGATGCCGCCGAGCACTGCCACTGTCGCATAGCCGAAGCCGGCCAGCGCCCAGTTGCGGGCGCGGTTGCGATTGCGGAAGCGTTCCATCCACTCGGGCATGCGGCGAAGAACGTCATGTGCGCCGCTGCGTTCCCGCTCAGGTCGCGAAGAGCATGCTATCGTCGGCGAAGGCCTTGAACTCGAGCGCGTTGCCGCTGGGATCGCGGAAGAACATCGTCGCCTGCTCACCGGGCAGCCCCTTGAAGCGGACATAGGGCGCGATGCCGAAGGCGATCCCCGCCGCCTCGACGCGCGCCGCCAGCGCTTCCCAGTCGGGCATCGTCAGCACCACGCCGAAGTGCGGCACCGGCACGGCGTGGCCGTCGACCGCATTCTCCACCGCGACCGGCTTCGCCGCGGGGTCGAGGTGCGCGACGATCTGGTGACCGAACAGGTCGAAGTCGATCCAGTGATCGGACGAGCGCCCCTCCGGGCAGCCGAGCACCCCGCCGTAGAAGCGGCGCGCGGCGGCGAGGTCGTGGACCGGGAAGGCGAGGTGGAAGGGGCGCAGGGTCATGGCTCGCGCTCCACCGGCATATCGGTGCCATGGGCCGAGACGATTCGCCATCGGCCCTCGCGCTTCACCCAGACATCGGTCCAGGCCGTATTGAAGGCGGTCCGCTCGGGAGCGGGGCCGACGACGTGATCCCGCCCTCGCACCACCGCCACGTCGCCGTAGAAGCGGATGTCGGTGATTGTTCCGTCATATGAAGTGATATGCCGCGGGTCGCCCACCCAGCCCAGCACCTCCACGCGCGTGTACGAGACGCCGCCGCTGGTCACGCCGCCGAAATCGTCGGCCAGCAGGCGATCGGCGACCGCGACGTCGCCGGTGACGAACGAATCGCCCCAGGCCTTCTCGCCGGTCCTGATCTCCGCGCTGTCGGCCGCACGATCGGCGGCCTGGGCTCCCGCATCGACCGGCGCGCTCAGCACTGCCACAGGCGCGAGCAGCAGCAGCGTGGGTCGGCGCATCGTCGTTCTCCGTCAGGGCCCAGCAATGCGCTTGCCTGAAGCGGGCCCGACCGGCAATACCCGGCCCGACATGCTGCGCCGGCCGCTCCTGATCGCCTTCGTCGCCGGGCTCGTTTCCGCCACCGGCTTCGCGCCGCTCGATCTCTGGCCGGTGCTGATCGCCGCGCTCGCGCTGCTCCTCGCGCTCGTCCACGACGCGCCGACGCTCCGCAGCGCGCTGCTGCGCAGCTGGCTATTCGGCGTCGGCCATTTCACCGTCGGCGACAACTGGATCCAGCACGCCTTCGATTATCAGGACAAGATGCCGCCGGTGCTCGGCTATTTCGCCGTGGTGCTGCTCGCACTCTACCTCGCCATCTATCCGATGCTGGCGATGGGGCTGGCCTGGCGGTTCAAGCAGCTCGTGAAGAAGCGCAACGGCTGGGAGGAGGCCGATCTCGGCTTCGTCCTCGCCGCCGCCGCCGCCTGGATCGCCACCGAATGGCTGCGCGGCACGATGTTCACCGGCTATCCGTGGAACCCGCTCGGCGTCGCCTGGCTGCCGGTCGTCCCGGTCGCGGCGATGGCGACGTGGATCGGCACCTATGCGCTCTCGGGCGTGATGGTCGCGGTCGCAGGGCTGGTCTTCCTCGCGGGCCGGCGCCAGTTCGCCCCGCTGCTCCTCGGCGTGCCGATCCTTGCGATCGTCTCGCTGTTCAGCCTCGCGCCGTGCCAGATCGCAGCCTGCGTGCCGCATCCCGGGCCGCCGCCGCCCCATGTCGTCGTCGTGCAGCCCAACATCGGCCAGGAAGGCGTCGCCGATCCCGGCTATGACGAGAAGGTGCTGGCGAAGCTCATCGCGCTCAGCGGCAAGCCGGGCCCCGAGCCGCGGCTCGTCGTCTGGCCCGAGGGGATGGTGAACCAGTATGTCGAGGACGGCTATGCCGACCCGCGCTATTATTTCGGCATCGACCCGCGCTTCGTCCGCGCGCGCATCGGCGCGGTGCTCGGCCCGCGCGACATGGCGCTGATCGGCGGCAATTCGCTTGCCTTCGACGAGCCGACGCGCCGGCTGGTCGGCGCGGGCAATTCGGTGTGGCCGATCGATTCGCGAGGGCAACTCGGCCCGCGCTACGACAAGGCGCACCTCGTCCCCTATGGCGAATATCTCCCGATGCGCGAGATCCTCGCCCCGCTCGGCCTCGCGCGGCTGGTGATGGGCGAGATCGACTTCCTCCCGGGTCCGGGTCCGCGCACGCTTGCCGTGCCCGGCTTCGGCAAGGTCGGCGTGCAGATCTGCTACGAGATCATCTTCTCAGGGCACACGGTCGACCCGGCCAATCGCCCGGACTTCCTCTTCAATCCTTCGAACGACGCGTGGTTCGGCGCCTGGGGCCCGCCGCAGCACCTGGCGCAGGCGCGGATGCGCGCGATCGAGGAGGGCCTGCCGATCCTGCGCGGGACGCCGACGGGCATATCGGCCGTGATCGATGCGCACGGCAGCGTCCTCGCCGACATTCCGCATCTCGCCGAAGGCCGGATCGACGTGCCGCTCCCCCGTCCGACCCCGCCGACGCCCTTCGCGCGGTGGGGCAATTGGATGGCCTTCCTGGCCGCCGCGCTCTTCCTGTTCTTCGCGATTGCCAACCGCCGCTACGCCCGCTAGGGGGTTAGGATCATATAAGGAAAGCTTTATATGGGCATGGCAACGGCCCCGCTTTCCGGTCTCTTTCACGAGGAAGTTTGATGCGTTCCAATTATCTCTTCACGTCCGAATCGGTGTCCGAAGGCCATCCGGACAAGGTTTCCGACCAGATCAGCGACTCGATCGTCGACCTCTTCCTCTCGAAGGACCCCGAAGCGCGCATCGCCTGCGAGACGCTCACCACCACCCAGCTCGTGGTGCTGGCCGGCGAGATCCGCTGCAAGGGCGTGTACGAGAACGGCGAATGGGCGCCGGGCGCGCTCGAGGAGATCGAGAAGACCGTCCGCAACACCGTGCGCGAGATCGGCTATGAGCAGGAGGGCTTCCACTGGGAGACCCTCAAATTCTACAACCATCTCCACGGCCAGTCGGCGCACATCGCCCAGGGCGTGGACGCGAGCGGCAACAAGGACGAAGGCGCGGGCGACCAGGGCATCATGTTCGGCTATGCCGCCGACGACACGCCCGACCTGATGCCGGCGACGCTCTATTACAGCCACAAGATCCTCGAGCTGATGGCGGCCGACCGCCATTCGGGCGCGGCGCCGTTCCTCGAGCCCGACGCCAAGAGCCAGGTGACGCTGCGCTACGAAGGCAGCAAGGCCGTCGCCGCGACCGCCATCGTCGTCTCGACCCAGCATGCCAAGGGCTATGACGAAGGCGCGAAGGAAGCCGAGCTCCACGCCTATGTGAAGTCGGTCGTGGCCAAGGTGATCCCGGCCGAGCTGCTCAGCGACGAGACCGTCTATCACATCAACCCGACCGGCAGCTTCGAGATCGGCGGGCCCGACGGCGACGCCGGCCTCACCGGCCGCAAGATCATCGTCGACACCTATGGCGGCGCGGCCCCGCACGGCGGCGGCGCCTTCTCGGGCAAGGATCCGACCAAGGTCGACCGGTCGGCGGCGTACATCACGCGCTACCTTGCCAAGAACATCGTCGCGGCGGGCCTCGCCCAGCGCTGCACGATCCAGCTCGCCTATGCGATCGGCGTGGCCAACCCGCTGTCGCTCTATGTCGACACGCACGGCACCGGCACGGTGGGCGACGACAAGATCGAAGCGGCGATCGGCAAGATCGGGAAGCTGGGCGGCATGACTCCGCGCGGCATCCGCACGCACCTCGGCCTCAACAAGCCGATCTACCGGAAGACCGCTGCGTACGGCCACTTCGGCCGCAAGCCCGAGGGGGACTATTTCCCCTGGGAGCGCACCGACCTGATCGACGACCTCAAGGCCGCGCTGGCCGAGGTTTGATCGTCGCCGACGCCCGCGAGGGCAGTCGAACAAGAGAGAAAGGGACGGGGCTCGATGCCTCGTCCCTTTTGCTTTGAGCGAACGGTGAAGCCCGCCGCCCGGCGCGCCTTCCCTGCAGGGACCGAGGGACCTGCCTGCAAGGTCTAAGTGCTTGATCCCGGGCGTTCGGAGGGACGATTCGCGCTTTCCGCAGGGGACTCCGCGAGTCGCGAGAAACGCGCGCTCGACGGACTCAGCCCGGCCCGTTTGTCACTACGGAGAATCCCGATCGTGGCAGCCCCTTGCGGCTTCGACCGGAATATAGCGAATCGCCATTAACCATTAGGCAATCTCTCGACAGGGAGATTTCAAGATGAACGCCACGCCGAGCCGCATCGTTTTCCAGCCCGTGATCGATACCGACACCGGCATGGCGATCGCCCGCCAGGCGCGCATCATCGAAGCCGACCTCGACCTCGCCTCGGGGGATCGCCACCGCCGCCGCTTCGATGCGATGCTCGCCGCCGCCGCGGCCGCGGGCTATGCCAAGGCCGATGCGCGCATCGCCGTCCCGATGGTCGCCGAGGGCGACTCGGGCCGCCAGGTCGCCGCGCTGTTCCGCGCCGCGCTCGCGCATGGCTTCCGCACCACCCAGCTGATCCTCGAGGTCCGCGTCGGCACGCACGACGACCTTGGCGCCGCCGCCGAGCTGATCGACACCTGCACCGCGCGCGGCATGGAAGTCGCCTTCGACGCCTTCTCGCCCGGCCCCGCCCAGATCCGCCTGCTCGCCCGCCACACCCCCCGGTACGTCAAGCTCGACGTCGCGCTCACCCGCAACATCGATCGCAGCACGACGCGGCAGCTGATCCTCGAAGGCGCGGTGCGCGTCGCCCGCACGATGGGCGCGACGCTGATCGCGCAGGATATCGCGACGTCGGGCGAGCTTTCGACGCTCTATGCGCTCGGCATCCGCCACCTCCAGAGCCACTGGATCGCCCGCGCGATGCAGGAGCCGGCGGCGCGCGTCGCGCCCCGCCGCGAGCCGCGCGTCGTCCATGTCACGCACCGCCGCCTGACCGGGCACGACCGCCACCAGCCGGCGCTCCCCGCCGCCGCGCCGGTCGCCGAGATCCGCCGCCAGGCGCTCGCCGGCTGAGGCCGGGCTCAAAACCCCCAATCGCGAAAATCACGAAGTTTCGGACTCTCCGCCGCGCAGCATCCTATGATGGAAATAGGGCCTCCTTAACCTTGTTACGGAATCGAATCTTCAGGAGGGGAGAGTGACAATGACCGATGCTCCCGCACCCGCGGGATTTGATCTGCTGATGGCGTTCCAGCCGATCGTCGACATGGCGAGCGGCCGCATCTTCGCCTATGAGGCGCTGGTTCGCGGCGCCAAGGGCGAGAGCGCCGAATCGATCCTCGCGACCGTCACGCCCGAGCGCCGCGCCGAGTTCGACCATGCCTGCCGCATGGCCGCGATCCGCCAGGCGTGCGCCGCCGGCATCTCGCGCACCATGGCGCGGCTCTCGATCAACTTCATGCCCGACGTGGTCAAGGATCCGATCGCCGACAGCGAGGAGACGATCCGCGTCGCCGACGAATGCGGCATCGCGCCCGAGCGGCTGATGTTCGAGTTCAGCGACCTCGACCGGCTCGATCCCGTGCACCTGCAGGAGATCGTCGGCGCCTATCACAAGCTCGGCTTCCACACCGCTTTCGACGATTTCGGCGGCGACGAGCAGGGCCAGGGCCTGGCGATGCTCTCGCGCTTCAAGCCGCATGCGCTCAAGCTCGCGCCGCAGCTGGTGCGCGGCCTGTCGTCGAGCTGGGCGCGCCGGCTGATCGTCGAGAATGTCGTGCGGCTCGCCGGCGGCCTCGGCGTCGCGGTGATCGCCGAGGGCGTCGAGAACGGCACCGACTATTCGAAGCTGCGCTCGCTCGGCGTCAAATATGCGCAGGGCTATTTCCTCGCGCGCCCCGAGATCGGCCGCCTGCCGCAGATCGGCAACCGCCAGGCCGCCTGACGCTTGCGTGGAGGTGCGTGCGTCGCCCAGGGTCTAAACCCAATAGCCACAATGCCCGTGACGGAGCGGAATTTGGCGCAGGGATAGGCGCGAGGAGGGAGCTGTGCTTTGCACACAGTGACCGACGAGCAACGACGCCCTGCGCCAAATTCCGCCCGCCGCTTCGCGGTCGCCCGGAGAGCGCCGCCGGACGTCGTCGCGACGCTTGCACGGGCGAACCAGCCCGCGCTGCGCGCCGCTCCTAGCCGGCGGCGCTCTCCGGGCGATCCTGGGCGTTGCGGCTATTGGGTTTAGACCCTAGGGCGCGCCACCATGACCGCACCCAAGTCCGGCGACCCGACCACGATACGCCGCCTCTACGGCCGCCGCCAGGGGCACAAGCTGCGCCAGGGCCAGTCGGCGCTGGTCGAGGAGCTGCTGCCCGAGCTGAGCGTCCCCGAGACCGGTCCGCTCGACGCCGAGCGGCTGTTCGGAGATGCCAAAGGACGCGGGCGCCCGCTCGAGCTCGAGATCGGCTTCGGCGGCGGCGAGCATCTCGCGGGCCAGGCGGCGATGCGGCCCGGCCATGGCTTCATCGGCTGCGAGCCCTTCCTCAACGGCGTCGTCACCGCGCTCGGCCACATCCGCGACGCGGGGCTGTCGAACGTCCGCATCCACATGGGCGACGCGCTCGACGTGCTCGAGCGGCTGCCCGACGCGAGCCTCAGCCGCGTCTACCTCCTCCACCCGGACCCCTGGCCCAAGGCGCGCCACGCCAAGCGGCGGATGGTCAACATGGGCCCGCTGGACCTGATCGCGCGCAAGCTGATCCCCGGCGCGGAGTTCCGGCTCGGCACCGACGACCCGACTTATTGCCGCTGGTCGATGATGGTGATGAACCGCCGCCGCGACTTCGAATGGCAGGCGAAGACTGCGCAGGACTTCCTCACCCGCCCCGCCGACTGGCCCGAGACGCGCTACGAGCGCAAGGCCCGGCGCAAGGGGCACGAGGTGTGGTACTTCCGCTACCTCAGGGTCTGATCACGCCCCCTCGCACACCGGATGCCCGCGCACCGCGAGCGGCGCGAAATGGGCGCGATATTCGGCCGGGGCCATTCCCGTCGCGCGGCGGAACAGGCGGCGGAAGAAGGCGATGTCGTCATAGCCGACCGAAGCGCTGATGCTCGCCACCGGCGTCGCCTCGCGCTCGAGCATCTGCTTGGCGAGCTCGATGCGGAGCGCCTGCGCATAGGCCGCGGGCGAGCGGCCGGTCGCCGCCTTGAAGCGCCTTAGGAAGGTGCGCGGCGCCATCCCCGACTCGCCGGCAAGGCAGGCGACGCTCACGTCGCGGCGGAAATTGGCGTGGAGATAGGCCTCGGCCGCGCGGATCGGCGCATCGTCATGCTCCTGCGCGACCGGAAGCATCGCATAGCTGTTCTGGTGGAGCCGCGGCATGGGCAGCAGCAGCGACTTGGCGCATTGCAGCGCGACTTCGTGACCGCAGAGCTTCTCGACGAGGTAGAGGCTGACGTCGACCGCGCCATAGACGCCGCCGCTGCACAGCAGCCGGTTGTCCTCGGTCACGAACCGGTCGGGCTGCCACTGCACGCGCGGGTAGCGTGCGGCGAAGGTCGAGGCGAGCGCCCAGTGCGTGGTGGCGATGCGCCCGTCGAGCAGCCCGCTCTCGGCGAGATAGGCCGAGCCCATGCACGCGCCGACGACATAGGCGCCGGCGGCATGGTGGCGGACCAGCCAGGGGAGCAGCGCCGAATTCTCGACGAGCTTGGGCTCGAAATCGAGCCCCGAGGTGGGGACCACGACGATGTCGGTCCGCTCGATCGCGTCGATCGCGCAGCTCGGCGCGACGTCGGCGCCGAACGGGTTGCGCACCGGCCTGCCGTCGAGCGAGGCGGTACGCACCCGGAAGCGCGCCGTCGCCGGGCGGCCGTGCAGCGCTTCCCACAGCGCGCCGGCGGAGTGGAAGATCTCCGCCGGCATCACCGAGGTGGAGGAAAGCCCATCGGCGAGCAGCACGACCGTCACGTCGATCAGCCGGTGCTGCTCCTGTTCCGCTCGTGCCATGCCCTGCCCTCCCCAAAGCCGCGGCGTCAGCAGACGCCCGTGGTCGGATCGATCACGCGGACGACTTCGGTGACGCGGTCGGCCGGAAAGCCGCTCAGCCGCGCATGCTCGCCCACCGCGGCGATATCCTCCGCGAGATAGACGCAGAAGGTCTTGTCCTTGGTGACGAAGGATTCGAGCCATTGGACGCGCGGCGCCAGCCTGGCGAGCGCTTCGTTCGACCTGGCCGCGGCGCCGCAGAGCTCGGCGCCCTCCAGACCTTCCACGCCGGGGATATTCCGCTCGATCACGAACTTCTTCATGGATTCCTCCTTGTGCCGGATTGCACGGGGGAGATGCCGCGGGGGCGCCGGGCAGGGTAGCAGCGATCGGGACAAACAAGGGGGGCGATCGCGCCGCCGGCGCTTTTGACGGTCGTCAATGCGGCCGGCGCGCGCGGATCCTACCCCGAAGGGACACCAGCCACGGAGTCCCGCCATGCTCGACCAGCCCTTCCTGCTCACCGCCGTCGCCGCGCTGGCGCTGTTCACCGCGGTGCTCGGCTATGTCAGCATCAACGACGCGCTACGCTTCCGCGACCGCCGCTGAGCCCTCGCGAACCCGCTCGGCGTGTCCCGAGCGGCGCCATGCGCCCCTGAGCAGCTTCGCCCCGAGCGCCGGCAGGCCCGGCTTCACGAACAGCCAGTCGCGGATCGCGGGCCCGCGCTCGGCGCCGACGCGCTGCTTGTAGCCGCTGTCGCCCGCACCGCAATCGACCCGCGCGACGCCGAGCTCGAGCGAGCGCACGAGATTGCGGTAATAGAGGAGCTGCCCGGGCGAGGTCTTCGAATGCGCGGCGTCATAGCCGTTGGCGATGGTGTGGCGGAGCGTGCCGGTGTCGAGATCGAAGACGAAGGCGATCGCCTTGCCGTCGAGCCGCAGCAGCGCGGCGTGGAGCATCGTGCCGAGCACCGGGTCCGCCGCGGCGGCGCGCCAGAAGCGGCCGTGGCCGCGCGCGGTGAACTTGGTGTCGCGCCCGTCGGTCTTCTCGGCGACCCAGCTCTTCTCCTCGATCGTGGCGAGCGCGTCGAACACCTCGCCGTTGAGCGCGAGGCCGGAAGGGTAGCTCCAGTCGAGCGCGCCTTCGCGCGCGAGTCGGTTCTCCTTGTTGCGGTTCTGCGCGCGGGTGCTGGCGCGCGGCCAGTCGCCGCCGGCGCTCAGCCCGGCCAAGTCGATCGCCCAGCTGTCGGCGACGAAGCGGTCGATCACCGCCCAGCCCCTGGCCAGCGCCGCGGCCTTCAGCGCTTCGAGCGCGGGGTCGCCGTCGTGGATCGGCCCGATGCGCAGCGCGGTGACTTCGCGGCCGAGCCGCGCGACCAGCGCTTCGAAGGCGTCGATCCCCGCGTCCACCGCGGCGGGAAAGCCGCGAAACGGCCAATAGCTCCCCGGCACCTGCCACAGCCCGAGCCGCGGGTTGCCCATCCGGACCATCGGCAGCGCGACCAGCGCGCGGCCCTCGCGCGACACGGTCAGCGTCCGCGCCGCGCCGCCATAGGCTTCGAGCGCGGCGGCATACCAGGCGTAGCGCAGGAAGCGGTGCGTCGCCGGCGCGGCATCCGCGGCCGCGTCGATCGCCGCGGCCAGCCCGTCGCCGCAATCGACGGCGTGGACCGGCATCAGGCGCGTGAAGCGATCGAGCGGGAGCAGCTTGCTCATGCTGCCGCTCTACCCCGCGACCCGTTACCAACCCGTTTGACGCCGGAACGAAGAGCGAAGCATAAGGCGCGCCGAGATGATCAGCACTTCGCTCTCGACGGTCGCGGACACGATCCAGGCGGCGATCGCGCCCGTGTTCCTGCTCGCGGGCATCGGCGCGATCCTCAACGTCATGGTCGGCCGCCTGGCGCGCGTCGTCGACCGCGCGCGCGTGGTCGAGCAGCTCCACCCGCGCTCGACCGGGCCCGAGCATGAGCGCCACGTCGTCGAGCTCCGCCTGATCGACCGGCGGGTGAGCGTAATCAACTGGGCGATCTTCCTCTGCGTCGCCTCGGCGCTCACCATCTGCGTGGTCGTGGTGCTGCTGTTCATCGCGATGCTCTCGCACTCGCACTTCGGCGTGGCAGTTGCGGTCGCCTTCATCCTCGCGATGCTGCTGCTGATGGCAGGGCTGGTCTATTTCCTGATCGAGGTCCGCATGTCGCTCGGCGCGATCCATGTCCGCGAGGAACTGCTCGAGCTCGATCCCAAGGGGCGGGTGCACTGAAAGGGCGGGCGCTTAAAGTCCCGCCACTCGCATCGCCAGCCCACCCGCCGCGCACACCGCCAGCGTCAGCAGCACCCCGCGCTTGAACCCGATCAGCAGCACCCCTGCCACCGCGGCGAGCACGCCGGCGCGCCAGTCGAAGCTCGCCAGCTCGGGCAGCAGCGTCCGCACCGGCCCGGACTGGACCTCGGCCACGCGCGCGAACAGCACGTGCAGCGCGAACCACAGCGAGAGGTTGGCGATCACTCCCACGATCGCTGCGGTGATCGCCGCCAGCGCGCCCGCCAGCCGCTTCGAGGCCTGGAGCCGCTCGATCCAGGGCGCGAAGGTGAAGATCCACAGGAAGCAGGGCGAGAAGGTCACCCAGGTGGTCAGCAGCGCCGCGGCGATCCCGCCCGCGAGCCCGCCGGTGCCGCGAGCGCCCGCCAGGAACCCGACGAACTGCGTCACCAGGATCAGCGGACCCGGCGTCGTCTCGGCGAGCCCGAGCCCGTCGGCCATCTCGCCCGCCGACAGCCACTGGTGCGTCTGCACCGCCTGCTGCGCCATATAGGCGAGCACCGCATAGGCGCCGCCGAAGCTCACCACCGCCAGCTTGGAGAAGAATATCCCGACCTGCCACAGCACATGGTGCGGCCCGAGCAGCGCGAGCACGAGCAGCAGCGGCGCGGCCCACAGCAGGAGGCAGCCGCCGACCGTCGCAAGCGTCCGCCCCAGGCCCGGCCGCGGCGCGAGGCCCGCCGGATCGTACGCATGGAGCTTCAGCCATCCCGGCCGCACGCTCACCGCCAGGGCGCCCGCCGCGCCGGCGCCGAGCACCACCAGCGGGAAGGGCAGCGCGAACAGGTAGAGTGCGGCGAAGGCGACGACGGCCACCACGCGCTGGAAGCCGCTGGTCAGCGCGCGCCGGCCGATGCGGATCAGCGCCTGGATCACGATCGCGATCACCGCGGCCTTGATCCCGAGGAACAGCATCGCGAACCAGTCGAGCCGCGCCGCGCTCCAGTAGAGCAGGGACAGCGCGAGCATCACCGCCGCGCCGGGGATCACGAACAGCAGCCCCGCCGCCAGCCCGCCGCGCAGGCCATGGAGCTTCCAGCCGATATAGGTGGCGAGCTGCTGCGCCTCGGGGCCGGGGAGGAGGTGGCAGAAGTTGAGCGCCGCGAGGAACTGCGGCTCGCTCACCCAGCGGCGATCGTCGACCAGCTCGCGGTGCATCAGCGCGATCTGCCCCACCGGGCCGCCGAAGCTCAGCCAGCCGATCTTCCAGAACGCGCGCAGCAGCGCGCCGAGGCTGGGCGCGGGCGCGAGTGTCGTATCGGATGGAATCGTCCCGGCCATGCTCGTCCCCCTGTCCGGGGCCTGGCCGGCGGCCCCGCATGTCCGGAATGTTGCTAGCCGCCGGCGGCGCCGCGCGCCACGGAGTTTTTCTTTAGAGCCGCAGGCCCAGCCGTGGCCCGATCCACAGCATCGCGAAATAGAGCGCGATGGTGAGCAGGCAGCCGGCGGCCAGCGCGGTCCAGAAGCCCAGGCCGCTCCTGAGCATCGCCGGCATCAGCAGGAACATCGGCAGCGAGGGCAGCACATACCAGAAGGTCGCCTCGGCGTGCGCGGCCATGTTCGCCGGGTCGGGCCGGTCGCGCCACAGCCAGATCATGCCGAGCACCGAGACGAGCGGCAGCGAGGCGATCAGCGCGCCGAACCCCGGATTGCGACGCGCGACCGTCGAGATCAGCGCGATCAGCACGCCCGAGACCGCTGCCTTAAGGAGAAGATAGGCCATGGCGGGCGCTATGGCATGGCATCCAAAATCCTAACAGCCTCACCCGTACGCAACCGCGCCCGGCGATGCCCTGAGAAGACAAATCCTCCGCTTTGGAGCATAACCGCACCATGTTCGGAGGTCCGCTTCTCTTGTCGCCGGAATATAATCTGGCCCGCGCCAACCAGGAGCGCGCCAAGGCGCGCGCCGCCCGCTCGCCCCGCGACCGCCGCGACCGGCTGACGCTCGCCCGGATCTTCGAGGAGCGCGTCGAGCTCTACCGTGCGCGCGAGCACGAGACCCGGCTGATCGACATGCCGGTGCTGGTCGAGCGCTGAGGGCGCTCCTTCCATCCATTTCCATCAACCGTCATCCCGGCGAAAGCCGGGACCCAGGGCCACGAGCGACACCGTTTGCTGCCCTGGGTCCCGGCTTTCGCCGGGATGACGGCCCTTGGAGCGTATCGAAGGGCCCAACACCACCGCTTGTGCTCCGGGGTGATTCCTCCACACGATTTTTGGCGGCGTTAACCCTTTCCCCTATTGCCTTTCCAAAACCCGTGGTCGATCCGCGCGTCGCTGCATCGCACCCGAAAATGACGTGCCACGAGCCGAGTCATTTTAGCGACGAATCGAGTCTCTAAACCGTCATTTACCGTCTTGCCTCCCGACTCATTTAGGCACAATCTGTAGTGGTTGCTCCGAGGGGCAGGCTCAATCACTGGTAGGCTCGTTGCTGCGGGGCCATCTCGCGGTCGGAGTTGCTCGTGCTTGGCGCCGGGGCAGGACGGACATCTTTTGTTCTCGCCTTCCGGCGCCCGGTGCTATGATTGATCCCCCCGCCCCGAGTCGGCGCAACGGACAATTGGGGCCAGTTGTTGGGGTGCAGCGTG
Organism: Sphingomonas sp.; assembly: GCF_017745215.1. GTDB lineage: Bacteria > Pseudomonadota > Alphaproteobacteria > Sphingomonadales > Sphingomonadaceae > Sphingomonas. The sequence goes on along the minus strand of NZ_JAGHZV010000023.1, from coordinate 28,121 downwards.
ATGGAATTCAGAGAAACGGGAAGCAGCGTGAACGATAGCGTAACCGACACCGTTGAAGCCGCTCCCAGGGCGGCCGCCAAGCCTGTAGCGAAGCCGCGCAAGGCCGCCCCCGAGGCGCCGGCGCCCGCCGCCGAGGCGAAGGCGTTCGAGCCGAAGATCCATCCGGTCGACGTCGACCATGGCCGTGATGCGCGCCTCACCGAGTTCGGCAAGGACACGCTCAAGGACCGCTATCTGCTGCCGGGCGAGTCCTTCCAGGACCTGTTCGTGCGCGTCGCCTCGGCCTATGCGGACGACGCCGCGCATGCGCAGCGCCTCTACGACTATATCTCGAAGCTGTGGTTCATGCCCGCCACCCCCGTTCTCTCGAACGGCGGCACCGGCCGCGGGCTGCCGATCAGCTGCTTCCTCAACTCGGTGCCCGACAGCCTGAACGGCATCGTCGACACCTGGAACGAGAATGTCTGGCTCGCCTCGCGCGGCGGCGGCATCGGCACCTATTGGGGCGGCGTGCGCGGCATCGGCGAGCCGGTGGGCCTCAACGGCAAGACCAGCGGCATCATCCCCTTCGTGCGCGTGATGGATTCGCTCACGCTGGCGATCTCGCAGGGCTCGCTGCGCCGCGGCTCGGCGGCCTGCTACCTCGACATCTCGCATCCCGAGATCGAGGAGTTCCTCGAGATCCGCAAGCCGAGCGGCGACTTCAACCGCAAGGCGCTCAACCTGCACCACGGCGTGCTGATCCCCGACGCCTTCATGGACGCGGTCCGCGAAGGCGAGGAATGGGAGCTCAAGTCGCCCAAGGACGGCTCGGTACGCGGCAAGGTCGACGCGCGCTCGCTGTTCCAGAAGCTGGTCGAGACGCGCCTCGCCACCGGCGAGCCCTATATCGTGTTCGCGGATCACGTGAACAACACCATGCCCAAGCACCATCGCGACCTGGGCCTCAAGGTCTCGACCTCGAACCTCTGCTCGGAGATCACGCTGCCGACCGGCAAGGATCACCTGGGCAACGAGCGCACCGCGGTCTGCTGCCTCTCAAGCCTCAACCTCGAGACCTGGGACGAGTGGAAGGGCGAGAAGGGCTTCATCGAGGATGTGATGCGCTTCCTCGACAATGTGCTCCAGGATTACATCGACCGCGCCGAGCCGGGCATGGAGAAGGCCGCCTATTCGGCGAGCCGCGAGCGCTCGGTGGGCCTGGGCGTGATGGGCTTCCACTCGTTCCTCCAGGCGCGCGGGCTGCCGTTCGAAGGCGCGATGGCGAAGAGCTGGAACCTCAAGATCTTCAAGCACGTCCGCGCGCAGGTCGACGAAGCGTCGATGCAGCTCGCGGTCGAGCGCGGGCCCTGCCCCGACGCCGCCGACATGGGGGTGATGGAGCGTTTCTCGTGCAAGATGGCGATCGCGCCCACCGCGTCGATCTCGATCATCTGCGGCGGCGCTTCGGCGTGCATCGAGCCGATCCCGGCGAACATCTACACGCACAAGACGCTGTCGGGCTCGTGGTCGGTCAAGAACCCCTATCTCGAGAAGCTCCTCAACGAAAAGTCGAAGAATTCGGACGCGGTGTGGAACACGATCCTCGAGCAGGGCGGCTCGGTCCAGCACCTCGACTTCCTGAGCCAGGAAGAGAAGGACGTGTACAAGACCTCGTTCGAGATCGACCAGCGCTGGATCCTCGAGCTCGCCGGCGACCGCGCGCCCTATATCGACCAGGCGCAGTCGCTGAACCTGTTCATCCCGGCCGACGTCGAGAAGTGGGACCTGCTGATGCTCCACTATCGGGCGTGGGAGCTCGGCATCAAGTCGCTCTACTACCTCCGCTCCAAGTCGATCCAGCGCGCGGGCTTCGCGGGCGGGGTCGAGGCGGACAACACGATCGAGAAGCCCAGGTTCGACCTTGGCGAGAGCACCGACTACGACGAATGCCTCGCCTGCCAGTGAACGCGACTCGGCGCTTCTCCCGCTAGCTTCGATCCCCCCGGATCGTTGCCGGTGGCGCCAAGCCACCTGATCGGCCCATGATTCCCCCCGGATCATGGGCCGATTTGCGTCCTATGAGAGTCGCCCGCCAACCCCCGCGAATCAAAGCAATTCCGGTTGCAATGAAATATCGTGCGTTTGCGGAACAAACCCCAAATCGATCGAAGGAATAGAGAGTTAATCCTCGCGTCATTTCATGATAGTCTTCGCGCTCGCACAATTTGGGGATTGGGCGAGTTTTGGGAGGCAAGGCATGGGGACTTTCGCCGCCGATGCGCCATTTCGTCCGCTCGTCCGCCACGGCGGGATCGTCGAACGGATGCGCGACTGGGCACATGAAGCCGAAGTACGACTACTGGGTTCGCGCCTGATCGAGCGCGCCGTGCCCGAGCTCGGGCTCACCTACATCCTGCCGACGCACACGCTGCTGGGGCGGCTGATCCGCGTCAACGGCATGTACGAAGAGCATATGATCAACTGGGTGACCGAACGCTACGACAGCCTGCGCGGCGGCGTGATGATCGACGTCGGCGCGAACATCGGCTGGTACACCGCGCTGTTCGCGCGCATCGCCCGCGATCCGGGCCAGGTCTTCGCCTTCGAGCCCGATCCCAATAATTTCGACGTGCTCTCGCGCACGCTCGATCGCAACGGTACGCCCAACGTGCGGCTGATGCAGGCGGCCGCGGGCGCGGCGTCCGGCACCGGCACGCTCAATCTGGGCTATCACCGCAACCCGGGCTCGCACTCGATGCTGAGCGGCCAGTACAGCGAAGGCTCGGTCGACGTGCCGATCGTCACGCTCGACCAGGTCGTCATGCCCATGCTCGCGCCCGGCCAGCAGGTGTCGCTGATCAAGATGGACATCGAAGGCTATGAGCTGGTCGCGCTGCGGGGCGCCGAACAGCTGCTGCCGCGCACGCGCAACGTGATCCTCGAATTCTCGGCGCACCGGATGCGCAAGGGCGGGCTCGACCCGGCGGACCTCGTGGCGCTGATCGAGCGGCACGGCTTCCACATGTACGAGTTCGTGCTCGACGGGCCGCCGCGCCCGATCGCGCGCGAGCGGCTGCTCGATCCGGCCTTTCGCAAATGCAATATGTTGCTGGACCGCGAAGCGCCGGTGCCGCTAATCCACTAGGGGGTGGATTCGGCAGGGGTAGGGCATGGCACGCACGAAGGTCTTCGGGATCGGCTTCCAGAAGACGGGCACGACGACCTTGGGCGCGATCCTCGACCAGCTCGGCTACCGGACCGCGAGCTACCACAGCTTCCGCGACTTCGCGAAGAAGGAGGGGGTGACGTGGGAGGAGGTCAAGGCGCGCGCACTCAAGGTCGCACGCGACCATGACGCGGGCAAGGACACGCCCTGGCCGCTGCTCTACGATTTCCTCGACCGCGAATTCCCGGGCTCGAAGTTCGTCCATGTCGTGCGCAAGCCCGAAAGCTGGATCCGCAGCGCGGTCCACGACTTCAAGGACCATCCCAACGCGCTGCACACGCTGATCTATGGCGTGCCCTCGCCGCTGGGGAACGAAGCGGTCTGGCTCGAGCGCTACAAGCGCCACAACGAAGAGGTCGCCGCCTATTTCGCCGACCGGCCGGGGGATTATATCCGCTTCCAGCTCGAGGACGGGATCGACGTGCCGACCTTGTGCGAATTCCTCGGCCAGCCGGCGATCGACTTCAAGCCGCCCGTCGCGAACACGCGGATGCGCAAGACGATCAAGATGGCCTGGTGGAAGCTGACGGGGCAGTCGTGACCTGAAGGTCGAACGGTGCTGCTCGACAGCCGTCATCCCGGTTTTCGCCGGGATGACGGAAGTGAGATCAGATATCCTGCACCAGCCGCCCGTACAGATCTGGCCGGCGGTCGCGGAAGAAGCCGAAGGCGGCGCGGTGGCGGCGGATGCGGACGAGGTCGAGCGTCGCGGTGATCACGCCTTCCTCGTCGCGCCCCAGCTCGGCGAGCACGTCGCCGGTCTCGTCGGCGATGAAGCTGGTGCCGTAGAATCGCTGGCCATGCTCCACGCCGACGCGGTTCGCCGCGATCACGGGCGTCGCGTTCGAAACGGCATGGCCGAGCATCGCGCGGCGCCACATATGCGCGGTGTCGAGGCTCACGTCCTGCGGCTCGCTGCCGATCGCGGTGGGGTAGAAGAGCAGGTCCGCGCCCATCAGCGCCATCGCGCGCGCGGCTTCGGGATACCATTGGTCCCAGCACACCCCCACGCCCAGCGTCGCGCCGGGGCCCGGCCACACCTTGAAGCCGGTGTTGCCGGGGCGGAAATAATATTTCTCCTCATAGCCGGGCCCGTCGGGGATGTGGCTCTTGCGGTAGACGCCCTCGACCTTGCCCTCGGGCCCGATCATCGCGAGGCTGTTGTAGTAGTGCGGCCCGTCGCGCTCGAAGAAGCTCGTCGGGATATGCGCCCCCAACTCGCTCGCCAGCGCCTGCATCGCGAGCACGGCCTTGTGCTCGCCCACCGGCATCGCGGTCGCGAAGACTTCCTCCTCCTCGACGCGGCAGAAATATTCGCCCTCGAACAGCTCGGGCGGCAGGATCACCTGCGCGCCGCGGCCATGCGCCTCGCGCACCGCCTCGCTCACGCGCGCGATATTGGCGTCGATGTCCGGCCCGAAGGCGAGCTGGAGCGCAGCGACGGTGATCTCGGTCATCGGGTCCTCAATAGCGGGGGATCTGCTGGCTGATGCAGTGGAAGCTGCCGCCGCCGGTCAAGATATGATCGGCGCGCACGCCTGCAATGGCGCGGTCGGGGAACAGGTCCTCGAGCGCGGCGATCGCGGCGTCGTCGTTCGCCTGGCCATAGAGCGGCACCACCACCGCGGCATTGCCGACGTAGAAGTTCATGTAGCTCGCCGGCACGATCTCGCCGTCGCGGTCGAGCACGCGGCCGGGCGAGGGGAAGCGGATCACCTCGCAGCCGAAGCGCCCTGCCCGTGCGGCGGCGTCCTGGTAGACGAGCCAGTTCGGGTCGTTGTCGGTCGCCTGGGGGACCAGCAGCCGGTTGGGGCCGACGAAGCGCGCGAGATTGTCGACATGGCCGTCGGTATGGTCGTTGAGCAGGCCGTTGCCGAGCCAGAGCACCGAGGTGTAGCCGAGGTTGTCGAGGAGCAGCGTCTCGACCTCGTCCTTGCCGAGCCCGGGATTGCGGTTGCGGTTGAGCAGGCATTGCTCGGTGGTGACGACGCGGCCCTCGCCGTCGCCGTCGAGTGCGCCGCCTTCGAGCACCCAGTCGTGGAAGGCGAGGTGCACGCCGCCGCGAGTGCGGGCAAGGCGCTCGCCCACGTCCTCGTCGCCGTCATAGTCGTATTTCCCGCCCCAGCCGTTGAAGGCGAACTTGTGCGCGGCGCGGTCGCCGCCGAAGATCGGGCCGGTGTCGCGCAGCCAGATGTCGCCGAAGGGCTCGATGAGGATCGTCGCGGCCTGGCCTGCCTGCGCCTCGGCGACGGCGGCGGCTTCCTCGTCGGCGGCGACGAGGATGACCTGCTCGCCCTTGCCCCCGGCATGGACGGCATGCGCGAACATCGCGACTTCGGCGCGCGCGGCGGCGAGGCCCTCCCACAGCTCGGGGTGGCTGGGGAAGCCGATCCAGACGGCATCGTGCGGCGCCCATTCGGGCGGGGGCGGGGGGATGTTGGCCATTGCGGAGGCCATCTAGCAACTCGGAGCGGTCAGCGGGAGAGGTCAGGAAGCATCGACTTCAATCCTCCCCTGCGGAGCAGGGGAAGGGACCATGCGAAGCATGGTGGAGGGGCGCCGCGAAGCGGCGTGGTCCTGAGCTGAAAGCGAGTCCCGCGTCCTGCGGACGCGGCCCCTCCACCGCCTTCGGCGGTCCCCCTCCCCCAGCAAGCTGGGGGAGGATCGCGCGTCACTGCCCCGCCCGCGACTTGTCGCGCATCGCCCGGAACTCGGCATTCGGATACCAATTGGGCCACATCGCCCCGTCGGCCAGCTCGCGCCCCAGCTGATAGTAGATCGTCAGGTCCTCGACCGCGCCCGACCAGTCCCAGGCGGGATTATATTCGTCCTGCGGCTTGTGGTAGCGGTTGTCGACATAGTCCTGCGCCGCCTTGTGCCCGGCCTCCTTGCCGCCGACGACGAGGTCCTCGCCGCTCTCGCCCGAGAGCATCGGCACGCCGAGCTTGGCGAAGCTGAAATGGTCCGAACGATAGTAATGGCCGCGCTCGGGATTGGGCTCGAGGCTGATCACCCGGCCCTGCGCCGCGACCAGCGGCTTGACCATGTCCTCGAGCTCGGACTTGCCTGCGCCGGTCAGCTGGAAGTCGCGGACGCGGCCGATCACGTTGAGCACGTCCATGTTCACCCCGCCGACGGTCTTCGCCAACGGATAGACCGGGTTCTCGGCGTAGAATTTCGAGCCGAGCAGCCCCGATTCCTCGGCCGTGACCGCGAGGAACACCACGCTGCGCTTCGCCGCGCCCGCCTTGTGATAGGCTTCGGCGATCGAGACGAGCCCGGCCACGCCGCTCGCATTGTCGACCGCGCCGTTGCAGATGTCGTCGCCGTTCACCGCGTCGCAGCGGCCGAGATGGTCCCAATGCGCCGAATAGAGCACCACCTCGTCGGGCCGCTCGGTCCCCGGCAGGATGCCGACGACATTGTGCGAGACCTGGCGGCGGATCGCATTGTCGAACGAGACCGAAGCCTTCACGCCCAGCGGCACCGCCTTGAAGCCCTGGTGCTTCGCCGCTTCGACCAGCGCGGCATAGTCCTTGCCCGCGCTCGCGAACAGCGCCCTGGCGCCGTCCTGCTGGATCCAGCCGACCGCCTGGCTCTGGTCCATATGGTCGCCCGGCGTGTCCTGCTCGAGCTGCGGCCCGGTCCAGCTCGACTGGACGACGCCCCAGCCATAGGCGGCGGGCTCGGTGTCGTGGACGATGATCGCGGCAGCGGCGCCCTGGCGCGCGGCTTCCTCGAACTTGTAGGTCCAGCGGCCGTAATAGGTCATCGCGCGGCCGTTGAACGGGCCGTCGAGCGTCATCGTCTGCCAGTCGGGATCGTTGATCAGGATGATCACCGTCTTTCCCTTCACGTCGACGCCGGCATAGTCGTTCCAGCCGCGCTCGGGCGCGTTGATGCCATAGCCGACGAAGACGACGTCGCTGTCCTTGATGTCGATCCGCGGCGTCACGCGGAAGCTCGCGATCACCAGCTCCTTGCGATAGGCGAGGCTCACCGGCGCCTTGCCGCCGGTGAAGGTCAGTGGCGCGACGTTGCCGGCATTGATCTCGACCAGCGGCACGTCCTGCAGCCAGATGCCCTTGTTGCCGGGCTCGAGCCCTGCGGCCTTGAAGCGCTCGATGATATAGCCGGTGGTCTTGTCCTCGGCCGGTGTGGTCGGCGCGCGGCCCTCGAACGCGTCGGAGGAGAGCGTCTGGGTGACTTGCTTCAGCGTGTCGACCGAGATGGCGGGTGCGGTCTGGGCCGCGGCCGAGGTGCTGGCGAGGAGCCCGGCGAGGGCGAATGCGAGATGACGCATCGAGAGGATACTCCGAAGGGCGGGATGGCCATGGCTTGCATGCGGCCGGGCGCGATGCAAGGATGGTAGCGATAACATCGGAGGCGAGGATGCGGATCGGAACGGCGCTGCTGGCGGCCCTGCTCGCGTGCGCGGCCACGCCCGCGGCGGCGCAGCAGCAGGACTATACCGCCGCCGAGGCGGACAAGCGCGCGATGCTCGACAGGCTCGGCATCGCGACCACGCGGCCGGGCGCCGACGGGTTCAACAAGGACGCGCCCAACGCGGTCAACTATGACGAGGCCAAGGCCGTGATGGCCGGTCCGCTGCCGCCCCTGATGCGGATGTCGAACGGCATGCCGGTGACGAGCGCCCGTCAATGGTGGACGAAGCGCCGGCCCGAGATCGTCGCCCTGTTCGACCAGGATATCTACGGCCGAGTGCCCGCGACCGCGCCGAGGATCGCCTGGAAGGTCGTCAGGCAGGAGGCGTCGACCGAGGCGGGCATCCCCGTGGTCAGGAAATGGCTCGAAGGCACTGCCGACAACCGCGCCTGGCCCCGGGCCAGGGCGGTGATCCTGCTGCGCTACACGCTCCCGGCGAACACCAGGGGCAAGGTCCCGGTGATCCTGTCCTTCGGCTTTCCCGAAGGGTTCGAATTCCCTGGCCCGCCGCGCCCGCCCGAGCCCGGGCCGAGCTATATGGAGCAGCTGCTCGCGCACGGCTTCGGCTATGCGACCGTCGTCGCCAATTCGATCCAGGCGGACAATGGCGGGCTGCTCAAGGACGGGGTGATCGGCATCTCGCTCGCCGGCAAGCTGCGCGGGCCCGCGGACTGGGGCGTGCTGCGCGCCTGGGCCTGGGGCGCCGACCGCGCCTTCGACGCGCTGGCGATGGACGCCGGGGTGGATGCGAAGCGGATCGGCATCGAGGGCCTGTCGCGCTACGGCAAGGCGGCGCTGGTGACGATGGCCTATGACCCGCGCTTCGCGATCGGCTTCATCGGCTCGTCGGGTGCCGGCGGCGCGGCGCTCTACCGCCGCAACTTCGGCGAACGGATGGGCAATCTCTGCGCCGGCGGCGAATATCATTGGTTCGCGGGCAATTTCCTGAAGTACTGCGCCGCGCTCACCGAGGCGGACCTGCCGATCGACTCGCACCTGCTGATCGCGCTGGCGGCGCCGCGGCCGCTCTTCATCGGCGCGGGCACGGTCGAGACCGGCGACGGTTGGGTCGATCCCAAGGGCAGCTTCCTCGCGGCGGTGGCGGCGTCGCCGGCGTGGACCTTGCTCGGCAAGCCCGGGCTTTCGACGACCGACTTCCCGCCGGTGCTGACTCCGGTGGTCGGCGGCGAGCTGGGCTTCCGCCAGCACCAGGGCGGCCACAACAACCGCGACAATTGGCCGACGTTCATCGCCTTCGCTGAGGAGAAGCTCGGCATCAAATAGCGGCCCGGCAACCGCTCGCCCTTCCGTTCGGGAGTCCGGCCCCAAACCAAAAAGGGCGGCCCCGAAGGACCGCCCCGCTTGTTCCATCGCTGGAAGCCGGATCAGCGCGAATAGAATTCGACGACCAGGTTCGGCTCCATCTTCACCGGATAGGGCACTTCGTCGAGCGTCGGCACGCGCGTGAAGGTGATCTTCGACGCGCCGTCGGGCGCGACATAATCGGGGATGTCGCGCTCGGCGAGGCTCTGCGCCTCCATCACCAGCGCCATCTCCTGCGCCTTCGAGCTCAGCGAGATCTCCTCGCCCGGCTTGATGCGGCGCGAGCCGATGTTGCACTTCTCGCCGTTCACCCGGACGTGGCCGTGGTTCACCAGCTGGCGCGCGGCGAAGATCGTCGGCGCGAACTTGGCGCGGTAGACGATCATGTCGAGGCGCTGCTCGAGCAGGCCGATCAGGTTCTGGCCGGTGTCGCCCTTCATCCGGGCGGCCTCTTCATAGGCCTTCTTGAACTGCTTCTCGGTGACGTCGCCGTAATAGCCCTTGAGCTTCTGCTTGGCGCGCAGCTGGATGCCGAAGTCCGACATCTTGCCCTTGCGGCGCTGGCCGTGCTGGCCGGGGCCGTATTCGCGCTTGTTGACGGGCGACTTGGGACGACCCCAGATGTTCTCGCCCATCCGGCGGTCGAGCTTGTACTTGGCGCTGGAGCGCTTCGACATGTGAAATCCTTCGAACAATTGCCAACGACGTTGACCCGGCGCGAGCTGGAAGCCCAAGCCTGATCGCGATTCCGGTATCGCCTGCAAATCTCATAGAGACGCAGGGCCGCCGCTTCACCGGAGTGCGGGGCCGATTGCGAAGGCGGGCGCCTAGCGGGGCGGACGCATCGAGTCAAGCGCGAGGGCCCGGCGTCAGTTGCGTCCAGGCGAGCTCGGCACGTCCGGGTTGCGGCGATAGCGCTCCACGCCGTCGTCCCGGTCCCAATCCTCCTGCGTCTTGCACACGCGAGCACGCCCGAGACGCGACCCGATCGCCGCGTCGGTACGGCAGATCTTGCGCGGCTTGGCCGCCGGAGCCGCGGCGGGCGTCGGCGCGGGCGCGGGGACATCCTGGGCAGCGACGAACAGGGCGAGGGCAAGCGTAAGCATCGGCGCGGGCAGCCTTTCGAGGGGAGGATGGATGCGGCACCCGATCGCGCCGCGACTCGCAGCCTAGCGGCAAGCAGCCTGCACCGTCCAGTGCCGCATTGCAGCATTTGCGGCCAGGCGACTGGAAAACCCTCGGAAACCGGCTCAGCGGCGCGGGCGCTTCTTGCCTTCGAGCGCCGAGAGCACGCCGCGCAGCGTACGCAGCTCCTGGCTGGTCCAGGCGGGCTTGGTGAGGAGCGTGCGCAACGTCCGCCGGGTCGCGGGCACGCGGTCGGGCGGGTAGTAATAGCCGGTCTCGTCGAGCAGCGCGTCGAGGTGGCCGATCATCGATTCGAGCTCCTCCTGCGGCGCGGGCGGGTCGAGCTCCTCCTCGGTCGGCTGCACGAGCGCTTCGCCCTTCGACCATTCATAGGCCATCAGGATCACGGCCTGCGCGAGGTTGAGACTGCCGAACTCGGGGTTGATCGGCACGGTGACGATCGCGCGGGCGAGCGCGACGTCGTCGGTCTCGAGCCCGGACCGCTCGGGGCCGAACAGGATCGCCGAGCGCCCGGCCGCGCCGCGGATCTCCTTCGCCGCTTCTTCGGGCGTGTGGACGGGCTTGGTCACACCGCGCTTGCGCACCGTGGTGGCATAGACATGCGCGCAGTCGGCGACCGCGTCGGCGACGCTCTCGAACACCGCGGCCTTCTCCAGCACCACGTCGGCGCCGCTCGCCGCCGGCCCGGCCGACGGGTTGGGCCAGCCGTCGCGCGGGGCGACGAGGCGCATCTCGACGAGCCCGAAGTTGAGCATCGCGCGCGCCGCCTTGCCGATGTTCTCGCCGAGTTGCGGACGAACGAGGACGATGACGGGGGGCAGGCTCACCCCTTGGCCGCCTCGCTCACGGTGCCGGCGAATTCCTCGAAGTCCTTGGCTTCGCGGAAGTCCTTATAGACCGAGGCGAAGCGGATATAGGCGACCGAATCGAGGCCCTTCAGCCCCTCCATCACCAGCTCGCCGATCCGCTGCGACGGGATCTCGCTCTCGCCCGTCGTCTCGAGCTGGCGCTGGATGCCCGAGACGAGCTTCTCGATCTTCACGCTGTCGATCGGGCGCTTGCGGCACGCGGTCGACACGGATCGGACCAGCTTGTCGCGGTCGAACGGTTCGCGCTTGTCGTCGCTCTTGAGCACGGTCAAGTCGCGCAGCTGGATGCGCTCGAAGGTGGTGAAGCGCGCCGCGCAGGCTTCGCACTGCCGCCGCCGCCGGATCGCCGCCCCGTCGTCGGTGGGGCGGCTGTCCTTCACCTGGCTGTCTTCATGGCCGCAGAACGGGCAACGCATCTATCGCTCCTGCCGGAGAAGCGGTGCCAGCCCACTCCCCCACCCGGCCACCCACAGAATACACTGCCGTTGGGTGGCCGGGTGGGGCGCATCTGGGTCGGCCATGCCCCCGGCATGGCCTGAACAGCGCGGGGCGCTGTTCACCCGATGCGGGCTGGCACCGAACGCGCAACTGCGCATCAAATCACGCCTCCGGGTAGATCGGGAACCGCTCGCACAAGGCGCGGACGCGTTCGCGGACATTCGCCTCGATCTGCGCGTCGCCCGCCTCGCCGTTCTTGCGCAGGCCCTCGAGCACGTCGGCGACCATGTTGCCGATCTCGCGGAACTCGGCGGGCCCGAAGCCGCGCGTCGTGCCTGCGGGCGAGCCGACGCGGATACCGCTGGTCTTAACCGGCGGCAGCGGGTCGTTGGGGATGCCGTTCTTGTTGCAGGTGATCGCGGCGCGCTCGAGCGCTTCGTCGGCGTCGCGGCCGGTGACGCCGAGCGGGGTCAGGTCGACCAGCGCGAGGTGCGTGTCGGTGCCGCCCGAGACGAGGTTGGCGCCGCGCTCGTTCAGCGTCGCGGCGAGCACCTTGGCGTTCTCGACCACCGCGGCGATGTAGCGCTTGTAGTCGGGCCGCAGCGCCTCGCCGAACGCGACTGCCTTGGCGGCGATGACGTGCATCAGCGGCCCGCCCTGGAGCCCCGGGAACACCGCCGAGTTGATCTTCTTGGCGATGGCCTCGTCATCGGTCAGCACCATGCCGCCGCGGGGGCCGCGCAGCGTCTTGTGCGTGGTGGTGGTCACGACATGGGCGTGGCCGAACGGGGTCGGGTGCGCGCCGCCGGCGACGAGGCCGGCGAAATGCGCCATGTCGACCATGAAGATCGCGCCGACTTCGTCCGCAATCGCGCGGAAGCGCGCGAAGTCGATGATCCGCGGATAGGCCGAGCCGCCCGCGATGATCAGCTTGGGGCGATGTTCCTTGGCCTTGGCCTCGACTTCGTCGAAGTCGATGAGGTGCGTGTCGGGGCGCACGCCATATTGGACGGCGTTGAACCATTTGCCGCTCATCGCCGCCTTGGCGCCGTGCGTCAAATGGCCGCCCGAATCGAGGCTGAGCCCCATGATCGTGTCGCCCGGCTTGGTGAGCGCGAGCATCACCGCGCCATTGGCCTGCGCGCCCGAATGCGGCTGGACGTTGGCGAAACCGCAGCCGAACAGCTGCTTCGCGCGGTCGATCGCCAGCTGCTCGACTTCGTCCGAGGGGTGGCAGCCCTGATAATAGCGCTTGCCGGGATAGCCCTCGGCATATTTGTTGGTGAAGACGCTACCTTGCGCCTCGAGCACCGCCTTGGAGACGATGTTCTCGCTGGCGATCAGCTCGATCTGGTGCTGCTCGCGCTCCAGTTCGTGGCGCACGCCGGCAAACACCGCGGGGTCGGCCTCGGCGAGGGTCGAGGTGAAGAAACCGTCCGGCTGGAGCCCGGCGTCCATGGGGTTGGTGCTCATGCGGGGGTCCTTTCGGGATGGGTCAGCTTGTCGACGCGGCGCTGGTGGCGGCCGCCGTCGAACTCGGCGTTGAGGAAGGTGATGACGCAGGCCTTGGCCATCTCGATGCCGATCAGCCGCGCGCCCAGCGCCACGACATTGGCGTCGTTGTGGTTGCGCGCAAGCCGCGCCGAGACCGGCTCGGAGACGAGCGCGCAGCGCGCCCCGGGGATGCGGTTGACTGCGATCGAGATGCCCACGCCCGATCCGCACAGCGCGATGCCGAGCTCGGCGCGGCCCGCGGCGATGGCGGTGCCCAGGGCATAGCCATAGTCGGGATAGTCGACGCTCTCGGTCCCGTCGGTTCCGAGATCGAGCACGGAATGACCCTGCTCACGCAACCATTCGGCGAGTTCTGCCTTCATGGCATAGGCGGCGTGGTCCGAAGCGATGGCGATGTGGCGCGGCATGCCGCGCGCCTTACGCCGGGCGTGCGCCGCTGGCTAGTCGGGCCGCGCTTCGGCGGCCCCAAATGTTGATTTAGGGAGACTCTCATGATGCGTCGTGCCGCTCTTCTCGCCCTGCCGCTGCTGGCCGGGCTCGCCGCGTGCAATGCCCAGACCAACCAGGCCGCCAACGACCTGGGCAATTCGTTCGAGGACACCGGCGCGGCGCTCGGCAACATGGCCGAGGGCGCGAGCGATTCGATCGGCAATGGCGTGGATGCGGCGGGCAATTCGCTGTCGAACGCCGGCGACGACCTCGGCAACCGCGCCGACAAGGTCGGCAACGCGATCGACGACGCGACGCATTGAGGTGTGCGCGCGCCCGCGCGTCGGGGCGATGGCCCGGGTGCGCGGGCGGTGCGGCGGGTGGAGCCGCCAAGGATTGATTTCCGGCGCCTCCTGCCACAAGGGTGGCGCCGGTTCGCTTCGCGTGGAGGCGAGGGGGTTCGGGTTCGCAGCCCACCCCTCCGGGAGTCAGGGATGAAATCGATAGCCAAGTCGCAGAAGAACGGCGCCGTGCGCGGTGCGGTGCTCCGTCACGAACATCTGACGAAGCAGGGCATTCTCGAAAGGGCCTTCACCTTTGCCTTCCGCGGCCTGGTCTATGCCCAGATCTGGGAAGACCCCGACGTCGACATGGAAGCGCTGCAGATCACATCCGACAGCCATGTCGTGACGATCGCGTCCGGCGGCTGCAACGTGCTGTCATACCTGACCGCGAATCCCAAGGCGATCACCGCGGTCGACCTCAACACCGCGCACATCGCGCTCAACAAGCTCAAGCAGCAGGCGGCGCTCCACCTGCCCGACTATGCCAGCTTCCACGCCTTCTTCGCGCGCGCCGACCGGCCCGAGAACGTCGAGGCGTACAAGACCTACATCCGCCCGCACCTCGACGAGACCTCGCGCCGCTATTGGGAAGGCCGCGACCTCGCCGGGCGCCGCCGCATCGGCGGGTTCAAGAGCGGCTTCTACAAGCGCGGTCTGCTCGGCAACCTCATCGGCTTCGTCCATTTCATGGCCAAGGCCTATGGCATCGACCCGACCGAGATCCTCCAGGCCAAGACCCGCGAGGAGCAGCGCCAGATCTTCGAGACCAAGTTCGCGCCCTTCTTCGACAAGAAGTTCCTGCGCTGGCTGGTCGACCAGCCCGCCGCGCTGTTCGGCTTCGGCATCCCCCCGGCGCAATACGACCTGCTCAAGGTCGACGACCGCGCGGGCATCACCGGCGCGCTCAAGAGCCGGCTCGAGAAGCTGGCGTGCGACTTCGATCTCAAGGACAACTACTTCGCCTGGCAGGCGTTCGGCCGCGGCTATGGCGACACGCCCAACGCGCCGCTGCCGCCCTACCTCAAGGCGGACAACTACAAGGACGTCGTCGATCGCGCGAGCCGCGTCGAGGTCCGCCATGAGAATATGGCCGATTATCTCGAATCGATGCCGGCCCAGTCGCTCGATCGCTACATCCTGCTCGACGCGCAGGACTGGATGACCGACTCGCAGCTCACCCGCCTCTGGACCGCGATCACCCGCACCGCCAAGCCCGGCGCGCGCGTGCTCTACCGCACCGCGGCGATCCCCGACGTGGTCAAGGGCCACATCCCCGATGCGCTGATGGACCAGTGGGAATATGCTCCCAAGGAGCAGCTCGACGACTGGACCCGGCGCGACCGCTCCTCGGTCTATGGCGCGACTCACCTCTGGACGCTGAAGCCGCACCAATGACCGCGACGCAGGGGGAAGCCGGAGCCGCCGAGCAGAAGCGGCTGATGGACAATGTCTACGGCTTCCACCGCCACATCTACGACTTCACGCGGAAATTCTATCTGTTCGGCCGCGACCTGCTGGTGCGCGAGCTGGAGCCTCCGCCGGGCGGGACGGTGCTCGAGGTCGGCTGCGGCACCGCGCGCAACCTGGTGGTCGCCGCGAAGCGCTGGCCGAACGCGCGCTTCTTCGGCTTCGACATCAGCGAGGCGATGCTCGAGACCGCGCGCGCCTCGGTCGCCAAGAACGGGCTCGGCGGCAAGATCACGCTCGCGCAGGGCGACGCCGGCAAGTTCGACACCAACACGCTGTTCGGCGTCGACAAGCTCGACCGCATCTTCATGAGCTATACGCTGTCGATGATCCCGCCCTGGCAGGAGGCGATCGAGATCGCCGCCGCGAGCCTGGCGCCGGGCGGCAGCCTGCACATCGTCGACTTCGGCCAGTACGAGCGGCTGCCGGCGCTGGCGAAGAAGCTCCACTTCAAGTCGCTGAACGACTTCCACGTCCATCCCCGCCGCGAACTGCCCGCGGTGCTCAGGCGCATCGCCGAGGCGCACGATATGGAACTCGACTTCCGTTCGCTCTGGCGCGGCTACACTTGGCGCGCGACGCTGACCCGGCGTTGATCGGCCGGCGCGGCTTGCTGGGCGGCGCGGCGGCCGGGCTGCTCGCCCCGCCTGCCGCTGCCGTCGCGAGGCCACGCGGCCAATGGGTAGCGCTCGGCGAAGCAGTGAAGGCCGAGATGGCCTGGGCCTGGGACCAGTATCGCGAGCGCGCCTGGGGCAAGGACGAGATCAAGCCGGTCAGCGGCGGCCATTCGAGCTTCCCGATCAAGGCCGGGCCGCACCTCGGTCTCAGCCTGGTCGAAGCGCTCGACACGCTGTGGCTGATGGGGCTCGACAGCCGCTTCCAGGCGGGCGTCGACTGGATCGGGGCCGAGCTGGACTTCGACGTCGACGGCGAAGTCTCGGTGTTCGAGACGACGATCCGGCTGCTCGGCGGGCTGCTCTCGGCGCATCTCTGCTGCGGCGACGCGGTGCTGCTGGCGAAGGCGCGCGACCTCGCGAATCGGCTGATGCCGGCGTTCGACACGCTCACCGGTTTCCCCTATCGCTTCGTCAATCTGCGCACCGGTGCGGTGCGCGACGCCCACAGCAATCCCGCCGAGATCGGCACGCTGATGTCCGAATGGGGCACGCTCAGCCGCCTCACCGGCGATCCGCGCTATCTGGACGTCACGCGCCGCGCGATGGCGGCACTGTTCGAGAAGCGTTCGAAGCTCGGGCTGCTCGCGGTGCAGATCGACGTCGAGACCGGCGAATGGCGCAAGCGCCGCGCGACCGTCGGCTCCTATGCCGACAGCTATTACGAGACGCTGTGGGACGCCTGGACGCTGTTCGGCGATGCCGAGTGCAAGCGCATGTACCATGAGCTCACCGCGGCGATCCTGCGCCACCAGCTCGTCTGGACCGCCGACGGGGCATGGATCGCCGACGTCGACTTCGAGACCGGCGTCATCGTCAACGCCGAGCAGGACGAGCTTTCGGCCTTCTACGGCGGGCTGCTCGCGCAGGGCGGCGCGCCTGCGACCGGCGCGGCGCTGGTGCGGAGCTGGGCGGCGGTGCAGGACCGGTTCGGGGTGCTCCCCGAAGCCTATGACTTCCGCACCGGCAAGGCGGTCGAGGTGTCGAACGCGCTCCGCCCCGAGCTGGCCGACGCAGCGTTCAACCTCTGGCTGATCGACCGCGACGAGCGCTGGCGCGAGATCTGCCGCACGCACTTCCTGGCGATGAAGCGCTGGAACAAGGCGAAGTACGGCTACACCGACCTCGCCGACGTGACCGCCGATCCCAAGCGCCAGGCCGATCACTGCCCGGGCTATTGGTGGTCCGAGCAGATGAAATATTACTACCTCATCTTCGCCGACTGCCCGCGCTTCGACTATGCCGACAACATGCTGACCACCGAAGGCAACGTGCTGAAGGGGCAGGTCAGGCTGGGGTTCGACCGGATCTCCGGCCGGCGGGTGATCCGCCGCTAGCTGCCAGGGGAGTCGCGCGACGCGGCGTAAGCGCGTAGGATAGCGGCATGAACGAGCAGACGCCGATCGTCCGGACGACGCCCACCGTGCCCTTCACCGCGGATGACTTTCTGCGGATGATGGACCGCGGTGCATTCGAGGACATGCGCGCCGAGCTGGTGCAGGGGGAAATCGAGAAGATGATGCCGTCGCACTGGGGCCATGGCGAGCTGTTGATCAGGCTTGGTGGCTTGCTCGGCACGCAGCTTCGTTCGGCTGGTGCCCCAGTCGGTGGCGATGTCGTGATCCGGATCGACGACACGACGGTGCGCGCCGCCGACATTTCGGTCCTGCATCCCGGCACGGTGCCCGATCGCGTCCTGATCGGCGCTCAGGTGCTGCTTGCAATTGAGATCGCCGACACGACCCTCGATCGCGACATGTCGGGCAAGCGCATCGACTATGCCGCCGCGGGCATCGCCCACTACTGGGTATTCGATATCGCCCGGGAGGTCGTCCACATCTTCGGCGAGCCGGTGGATGGCGACTATTCGCAGGTCGCGACGGTTCGCTTCGACGAACCGCTCGCGCTGCCACTCGGTGCCGGCAGCATCACGCTCGCCTGAGGCGTCGGCGCTCCCTTAATCCTTGGCTGCGATACTCCGCCCGAGGAGGGACTCCGCCATGTTCGGATTCGGGAAGAAGCGCACCGTGCCGGCCGAGGTGAAGCCGTCGGACATCGGGCTGCTGATCGACGCGCGGGTGAAGATCCAGCGCGAGCTGCACGAAGGCCGCCTCGCCGAGGAGAATGCCCGCGTCGCCGCTGCGCATCCGGGCGCCAGCCTCGCGACCCAGTTCATCCTCACCGACGACATCTGGAACGGCCGGCATTCGGCGCAGCTGATGGGCGCGCTCGAGCTGACGCCGTTCGACGCGTTCAACGTCCGCTTCCTCCCCGCCGACGAAGCCTCGGCGGCGATCCTGGGCCAACCCTATGCCTATCGCGGCCAGTTCGCCGAAGTGGTGCGCGGCGCCGACGACCTGATCGCCCAGATCTTCGAGGCCGAGGGCCTGCCCGCCGACCCTTTCGAAGCGCTCGGCGCGCCCGAGGCCGTGAAGAACGAAGTCCGCCGCAACCTCGCGGGGCTCACCAACTATCTCTACGAAGAGCATATCCTGCCGACGCTGCGCAGCGCGGGCTGAATAGCCGACTCGCCCGCGATCACGCCGCCAGCCGAAGCTCCAGCTCGAGCCGTCCCCAGATCTCGACCAGCGCTTGCGTGAGCTCGCGCATCATCGCTTCGTCATGCGCGGGGCCGGGGGTGAAGCGCAGCCGCTCGGTGCCGCGCGGCACGGTGGGGTAGTTGATCGGCTGGACGTACACGCCGTATTCGGCGAGCAGGATGTCACTGATCTTCTTGGCCTTCACCGGATCGCCGACCATCAGCGGCACGATATGCGTGGTCGAGGGCATCACCGGCAGTCCGGCCTCCGCCATCATCGCCTTGAGCGTCGCCGCCGCGGCCTGCTGGCCCTCGCGCTCGGCGCTCGACGCCTTGAGGTGCCGCACGCTCGCGAGCACGCCCGCGACGAGCACCGGCGACAGCGAAGTGGTGAAGATGAACCCCGGCGCATAGCTGCGGATCACGTCGATGATCGTCTGGTCCGCGGCGATATAGCCGCCCATCACCCCGAACGCCTTGCCGAGCGTGCCCTCGATGATCGTGATCCGCTCGGCAGCCTCGTCGCGCTCGGAGATGCCGCCGCCGCGCGCGCCGTACATGCCCACGGCATGGACCTCGTCGAGATAGGTCAGCGCGTTATACTTGTCGGCGAGGTCGCAGATCGCGTGGAGCGGCGCCACGTCGCCGTCCATCGAATAGACGCTCTCGAAGGCGATCAGCTTGGGCACCGAGGGGTCGTCCGCCGCGAGCAGTTCCTCGAGATGCGCCACGTCGTTGTGGCGGAACACGCGCTTCTCGCAGCCCGAATTGCGGATGCCCGCGATCATCGAGGCGTGGTTCAATTCGTCCGAATAGACGATGCAGCCCGGCAGCACCTTGGCGAGCGTCGACAGCGTCGCTTCGTTCGAGACATAGCCCGAGGTGAAGAGCAGCGCGCCTTCCTTGCCGTGCAGGTCGGCGAGCTCGTGCTCGAGCTCGATGTGGTAGTGCGTGTTGCCGCCGATGTTGCGCGTACCGCCCGAGCCGGCGCCGACATCGTGCAGCGCCTCCTCCATCGCCGCGATCACCTTGGGGTGCTGGCCCATCGCGAGATAGTCGTTGGAGCACCACACCGTGATCGGCTTGGGGCCGTTGTGCCCGGCGAAGCAGCGCGCATTGGGGAACATGCCCTTGTTGCGCAGGATGTCGATGAACACGCGATAGCGGCCCTCGGCGTGAAGCCGGTCGATCGCCGAGTTGAACACGCGGGCATAATCGACCCCGCGGATGGCGCCTTCGGTATCCATGGCCCTCCCCCTAGCGACTCAAGCCGGGCTTTTCCAGCGTGCTAGCATAGACGGAATGTCCCACCCACCGCTTCACGCAGCTTCCGATCGATTCGCCGCATCCACTGATCCATGTCTAGCGCCTGCGGCCGCCAAAGCTGCTATGGAGGGGCATCGTGGGCGACTCGGTTTCCAAGCGAGCCCGCGGCAGAGAGACTCGTGCTCCCGCTTGCAAGGACGGAGCCGTGCCATGTCCCACCCGGACATCGAATATTACCGACGCAGGGAACAGCAGGAACGCGATTCCGCCGAGCGCACCGACGACCATGGCGCGCGGCGCATCCACCTCGAAATGGCCGAGCGCTATTCGCGGCGGCTGAACGAGATCGGGATCGCCATGCCGTCTGCCGCCCAGGCCTGAGGGGAGGACTCAAAGCGTTTCGACGGTGGTGAGGCCGTAGCGTTCCAGCGCGGGGCCGAGCGGAGCCGTGTCCGCGTCGCGCGAGGTGAACACCGCGCGGCCGGGCGGCGGTGCGTCGGGCCATTGCTGTCCCTCGGTCAGATGCGCGACGCGACGCGCGATGCCGGGGCCGCCGTCGACGAAGCGGACCGCATGCGCCGCCGCCGCGGCGAGCTCGGCCTCGAGCAGCGGGAAATGGGTGCAGGCGTTGACGATCACGTCGAGCCGTTCGCCGCCCGGCTGGGCGAACAGCCCGTCGAGCACCGCGCGCAGCCGCTCGGGCGGGGGGGCGATGCCGCGCAGGGCGCCCTCGGCGAGGTCGACCAGCTCGGCCGAGCCGTGGCGCAGCACGGTGCAGTCGCTCGCGAAGCGCGCCGCGAGGTCGTCGACATAGGGCTGGCGGACGGTCGCGTCGGTGCCGAGCACGCCGATCACGCGCGTCTGGCTCGCCTCGGCGGCGGGCTTGATCGCGGGGACGGTGCCGACGATCGGGAGGTCGAGCGCGGCGCGGACGTGCTGGAGCGCGATCGTCGAGGCGGTGTTGCATGCGATGACGATCAGCCGCGGGTCATAGCGTTCGGCGAGGCGGCCGAGCAGCGCGGGGACGCGTGCGGCGATCTCGGCCTCGGACTTGGTGCCATAGGGGAAGCCCCCCGAATCGGCGACGTAGACGAGCGGCGCCCGCCGCAGCAGCGCGCGGGTGGGCGCGAGCACCGAGAGCCCGCCGACGCCGGAATCGAAGAACAGGAGAGGGCGGGCGTCGGCCATCGGCCGCGGATGTGGCCGCGCGCCGGTCGACCGTCAACCGCCCCCAGGTTGCGCATCGGGTTGGGGACAGCCCTACCCCTTCGGCTTCCACCGCGCCGGAACTCCGGCGGCTTCGAGGATCGGCGCCATCGCGGCGATATATTCGTCGAGGCTCACCTTGCCGTCGCCGTCGCGGTCGTTGCGCGCGAGCCACATTGCCTCCGCACGGGTCTGCTCGACCTGCTGCATCGGCCCATTGCTCCCGGCCTCGCCCACGCGCACCGACATGTGCGGAGTCTCGCCGCGCTCGATGAAGCCCGAATGGTCGCGGTCCATGATCCCGAAGCTCTCGGTCAGGAACTCGCGCACTTCCTCGGGACCCGCCTTGCGGCGCTCGCCGGTGGCGGTCACGGTCCGCGTGACGGTGGCGGTCGGTGCGGTCTGCGCCATCGACGGCGCTTCGGCGGCGGGCCGCGCGAGGAAGGTCGCGGCGGCGGCGATCAGGATCAGGCTCATCAAGGATACTCCGGCGATCGTCCCAGCTCCCGGGCGCCGCAGCGGGCCGGGACGATCGGCGGGCCTGGCTGCGGCGTGGGAAGCCCGATCGCCCGAACCCGCGCCGCCGGCGAGGTCCGACGGCTGGGGTACCATCCCGCCGTACCCGGCCTCCGCCAGCGCCAGGAGCCGCGCCGCCTCGAGCGAGGAGGACAGCCCCAGCTTGGTCCGCGCCATCTTGAGGCGCTTCTCCACCGCATGCGGCGAGACGCCGAGCTCGATCGCCATTTCCTTGGCGGTCTGGTGGCTGAGGCGTCGGCGCAGGCAGAGTTTCTCATTCTCGGTGAGCCGGGCCAGCGCCGCCCGGCTTCGCTCGTCGATCGTCAACGCCAACTCCCTCGCACACCTTCGCCGGGCTGAAACTAGTGTGGCAGGTGCGCCGACCCAAGCCCCCACGGCTGGTACCCCAAGGGACTTGCTCAGGATCATTGCGTGAACACGCCCAAGCGCCTATCCGCGGAAACCGAAAGGGGGCTCCCGTGGAGCAACTGCTGTGGCTCGCGCCGGCAGGCGCGCTTCTGCTCGGCTATCTGCTGGGCTCGATCCCCTTTGGCGTGCTGCTGACCCGCGCCGCGGGCGCGGGCGACCTCCGCCAGATCGGATCGGGCAACATCGGCGCCACCAACGTGCTGCGCACCGGCCGCAAGGGACTGGCGGCGGCGACGCTGCTGCTCGACCTCGGCAAGGGCGCGCTGGCGGTGTGGCTCGCGAACCGGCTCTTCCCCGGCATGGCGGTGCTCGGCGCGGTCGGGGCGTTCGTCGGCCATTGCTACCCCGTCTGGCTCAAGTTCCGCGGGGGCAAGGGCGTCGCGACACTCATGGGCGTGGTGCTCGCGCTCCACTGGCCGTGCGGGCTGGTCTATGCGGTGGTGTGGCTGGGGCTGCTCGCGGGGCTGCGCATCTCGTCGCTCGCGGGGATGATCGCGGCGGTGAGCGCGCCGGTGAGCGCCGCGGCCTTCGGCCGTTACGAGCTGGTGCTGCCGCTGCTCGCGCTCGCGCTGATCGTGCTGTGGAAGCATCGCGAGAATGTCGACCGGCTGCTGTCGGGCACCGAGCCGAGGGTCGGCGCCAGGCGTGAGTGATCCGCGCGCGGACGCGCTGCAGCTGATCCGCTCGGCGAACGTCGGGCCCATCACTTATCGCCAGCTGATCGCGCGCTTCGGCACCCCGGCCGCGGCGATCGAGGCGCTGCCGATGCTTGCCGCGCGCGGCGGCGGGCGGGCGCCGCTGCTCGCCGATCCGCGGCTGGTGGCGCGCGAATTTGCGACCGTCGAGAAGCTGGGCGCGCGCCACCTGTTCCTCGGCGACTCCGACTATCCCGAGCTGCTCGCCGAGCTCGACACGGCGCCGCCCGCGCTGATCGTGCGCGGCAAGCTGAGCCTCACCCAGCGCACCTGCGTCGCGATGGTCGGCGCGCGCAACGCATCGGCGGCGGCGTGTCGCTTCGCGCGCCAGCTCGCGCTCGGGCTGGGCGAGGAAGGGGTGACCGTGATCTCGGGGCTCGCGCGCGGGATCGACACCGCGGCGCACCTCGGCTCGCTCGCGCGGGGGACGGTGGGCGTGATCGCGAGCGGGATCGACATCGCCTTCCCGCCCGAGAATCGCGAGCTCCAGGGCCGCGTCGGCGACGAGGGCCTGCTCGTCGCCGAGCAGCCGCCGGGCACCGAGCCGCTCGCGCGTTTCTTCCCCTCGCGCAACCGGATCATCGCCGGGCTCGCGCTCGGCACGGTGGTGGTCGAGGCCGCGCCGCGCTCGGGCTCGCTGATCACCGCGCGGCTCGCCGCCGAGGCAGGGCGCGACGTGATGGCGGTCCCCGGCTCGCCGCTCGATCCGCGCGCGCAGGGGTGCAACCTGCTGATCCGCGAGGGCGCGACTTTGGTCCAGTCGGTCGCCGACATCCTCGAGGCGGTTCGCCCGATCGACCTGCGCTCGGTGCGCTCGCCGGTGAACGGCTTCGGCGGCGGGCCGGCTGGCGATCCGGGCGATGCCGAGCGCGCGACGGTGACGAGGTTGCTCGGTCCGGTGCCGGTGAGCGTCGACGAGCTGATCCGCCAGTCGGGCCTGGCGCCGGCGGTGGTGCAGACGGTGCTGCTCGAGCTCGAGCTGGCGGGCAGGCTGGAGCGGCACGCGGGCGGTCGGGCGAGCCTCGGCTAATCGAAGAACGCCGGATCGCGCCGCTCGCGGATCCAGCGCGTGGCGAGATATTTCGTCCCGCGCGTCACCGGCAGGCCGGCGTGCTCGGTGAGCTTGTCGAGCATCCCGTCGGCACCGGCGTTGCGGAACACCAGCACGTCCCCCGGCTGCCCGCGCACCTTGAGGCCTACTTTGTTGAACTCGGTCTCGCCGCCGTCATAGGCGTCGTTGAGGTAGATGAGCGCGGTCTGGATCCGCCGGTTCTCATTGCCCACCCAATCGAAATGGCGGCGATATTGCTGGCCGACACGGTATCGCAGCACGTGAAGCGACTCACCCTGCGACGTATGCGTGCCGGTGATCCCCGCGATCCGCCGATTGAGCGCGTGCACCGCCGGGTCCTCGATCAGCCAGTGCATCGTCGACCCGTCCGACGTGCGGATCGGATCGCGCACGTCGCGCCCGCCGTCGATCACCATCGAGGGCTGGAAACAGGGCTCGCTGATGATCGTCAGATACTCGCATTCGGCGCGGCTCAAGACCGCTGGGTAGCGCACCACCCAGGGCGTTTCGCTCAGCTGCTCGCCGCGCGGCAGGGCCGTGGGATCGCCCTGAGGCGTGAGCGCCATCTGATCGATCAGCCACAGCATATGGCCGCGAAGCCGATCCTCCTGTGCTTCGAGCCGCAGCCGCATCAGCGCGCCCTGCCAATCCCGCGGGCCGGCGATGCCGCTCGCCATCAGGTTGGTCGTCGCGCGGCGTGCCATCGCATGGCCGGCCAACGCGGCCGCGGCGAAGAGCTGGCGTCCGCGAATGAAATTCTGCGGCAGCGGCTCGCCGCGCCAATGGAGGTCCGCGAGGAGGAACAGCGCGTCGGCATTTCCGGCCTGCGCCAGCCGTTCGAAGATCGCGGCGGCTTCCTGGGTGCGGCCGGCTTGGCCTAGGGCAATCGCATGGTCGAGCGCTGGATCGGGCATCGGTCCCTTATGGCAGCGCCGCTCCCGCGCCGCCAGTTGCTCGCGGACTCCATTCCGGCGACGATCGCGTCCGGCCGGGGTGGCGCCTTTGGAGCGGTCCGACTATGTCCAGCCGCCGTGGACCGCAACGGCCCTCCTTGACGGACCCGGAATCGGCTCCCCATCCTCATACGCGTACGCGAAGGGATCGAACGCACCTCCATGCAGCTCGTCATCGTTGAATCGCCGGCCAAGGCGAAGACCATCGAGAAATACCTCGGCAAGGACTATCGCGTCCTCGCGAGCTACGGCCACGTCCGCGACCTGCCGCCGCGCGACGGCTCGGTCGACCCCGACGAGGGGTTCGCGATGGAATGGGAGACCTATGCCGACAAGTCGAAGCAGCTGAAGGCGATCGCCGACGAGGCGAAGCACGCCGACCGGCTGATCCTCGCCACCGACCCCGATCGCGAGGGCGAGGCGATCAGCTGGCACGTGCGCGAAGTGCTCAAGGCGAAGAAGGCGCTGCCGGCCGACGTCGAGCGCGTCACCTTCAACGCGATCACCAAGCCCGCGATCCTCGAGGCGATGGCGCATCCGCGCGACCTCGATACCGACCTGATCGACGCCTATCGCGCCCGCCGCGCGCTCGACTATCTCGTCGGCTTCACCCTCTCGCCGGTGCTGTGGCGCAAGCTGCCCGGCGCCAAGTCGGCGGGCCGCGTCCAGTCGGTCGCGCTGCGCCTCATCGTCGACCGCGAGCGCGAGATCGAAGTCTTCGTCTCGCAGGAATATTGGTCGGTCACCGCCGACCTCGAGCAGGACGGCACGCCGTTCACCGCGCGGCTGGTCAAGTGGAAGGGCGACAAGCTCGACCGGCTCGCGATCGGCGACGGCAGGACTGCCGAGGCCGCGAAGAAGTCGGTCGAGGAAGGCCGTTTCTCAGTCGCCGCGGTCGAGACCAAGCCGGCGACGCGCAACCCGCCGCCGCCCTTCACCACCTCGACGCTCCAGCAGGAAGCCGCGCGCAAGCTCGGCTTCTCGGCGAGCCACACGATGCGCATCGCCCAGACGCTCTACGAGGACGGCGCGATCACCTATATGCGTACCGACGGCGTCCAGATGGACGCGGGCGCGATCCAGGAAGCGCGCAAGGCGGTGGTCGACCGCTACGACGGCCATTACGTCCCCGAGAAGCCGCGCCAGTACCAGACCAAGGCCAAGAACGCCCAGGAAGCGCACGAGGCGATCCGCCCGACCGACTTCACGAAGGACAAGGTCGGCTCGGGCGATCACGGCCGGCTCTACGACCTGATCTGGAAGCGCGCGCTCGCGAGCCAGATGGCGTCGGCACGGATGGAGCGCACCACGATCGACCTCGAGGATGCGACCGGCCAGCATGGTCTCCGCGCCACCGGCCAGGTCGTGCTCTTCCCCGGCTATCTCGCGCTCTACGAGGAAGGGCGCGACGACGCCGAGGACGAGGAGAGCCGCCGCCTGCCCAGGCTCAGCCAGGGCGACACGCCTGCGAAGAAGGCGGTGAACGCGGAACAGCATTTCACTCAGCCGCCGCCGCGCTTCTCCGAGGCGTCGCTGGTCAAGCGGCTCGAGGAGCTCGGCATCGGCCGGCCCTCGACCTATGCCTCGATCATCCAGGTCCTCAAGGACCGCGCTTATGTCCGCGTCGAGAAGAACCGCTTCTTCGCCGAGGAGAGCGGGCGGCTGCTGACGGCGTTCCTCGAGCGCTTCTTCGAGAAATACGTCAGCTACGACTTCACCGCCGAGCTGGAGGAAGAGCTCGACGACGTCTCGGGCGGGCGTGCCGCGTGGCAGGCGGTGCTCGAAGCCTTCTGGAAGGACTTCAAGCCGCGCACCGCCGAAGTGATGGAGCAGAAGCCCTCGGACATCACCGCGGCGCTCGACCAGTTCCTCGAACCCTATCTCTTCCCGCCCAAGGCCGACGGTTCCGATCCGCGGCTCTGCCCGGTGTGCGGCAACGGTAGGCTGTCCTTGCGCGGCGGGCGGTTCGGCGCGTTTGTGGCGTGCTCCAACTATCCCGAATGCAAATACACCCGCCGCTTCGCCCAGCCGGGCGGGGAAGGCGAGGCCGCGAGCGGGGGCAACGACACGCTGGGCAAGGATCCCGAGACCGGTCTCGAAGTCACCCGCCGCGCGGGTCGCTTCGGGCCGTACATCCAGCTCGGCGAAGGCAAGGAAGCCGCACGGGCGTCGATCCCCAAGGATGTGGAGCTCGACCTCGACTGGG
This sequence comes from Sphingomonas sp., assembly GCF_017745215.1. GTDB lineage: Bacteria > Pseudomonadota > Alphaproteobacteria > Sphingomonadales > Sphingomonadaceae > Sphingomonas. The sequence continues at coordinate 1,380 of NZ_JAGHZV010000023.1, read as the reverse complement.
CGCTCAAGCTCCTGAAGCTCCCGCGCACGATCGGCGACCACCCCGAGACGGGCAAGCCGATCACTGCGTCGATCGGGCGCTACGGCCCCTATCTCGCGCATGACGGGAAATACGCCCGCCTCCAGTCGACGATGGAAGTGTTCGAGACCGGCATGAACGCCGCGGTGGTCAAGCTGGCCGAAGCGGCGAGCGGCGCCGGCCGGCCGCAGCGCGGCGGCTCGCGCGAGCCGCTCAAGGTGCTGGGCGCGCATCCGCGCACCGAGGCCGAGATCAAGCTGATGGACGGCCGCTACGGCGCCTATGTCACCGACGGCACCACCAATGCGACGCTGCCCAAGACGATCGACAAGGACCAGCTGACGCTCGAGGAAGCCGCCCAGCTGATCGACGCCCGCGCCGCTGCGGCGCCCGCCAAGGGCAAGGGCGGCCGCAAGAAGGCGCCGGCCAAGGCGGCGAAGGCCGCGCCGAAGAAGAAGCCGGCGGCTAAGAAATAGGGTCGGAGCGCGCCTCAGCCCGATCGTTCCTACCGCGAAAGCGGGGCCAGACCGTTGATTCACGCGAAGGCGCAAAGGCGCGAAGAATAAAGTCGACGTCTTCGCGCCTTTGCGTGAAAACTATGCGAAGCTCCCGCTTTCGCTGGAGGCGCCTGGACTTAGGCCGCGCGGCTCTGCGTGGCGATCATCCAGTCGCGCGCGGCGCGCTGGGCGGTGATGATCTCGCGCGCGGTCATGTCCTCGGCGATCTCGGCGCGGCACATCTGCGCCTCGCCCGAACCGCCCATCGCCGCGATGTTGAACCATTTGTGCGCTTCGATCAGGTCGACGTCGACGCCGTCGGCGCCCGACGAATAGACGATGCCGAGATCGTAGCAGGCTTGCGCGTCGCCGCGGACCGCATCGCGGAGCCGGCTTTCAATCAGGAACCGCGCACTCTTGAGGCTATTCCCCATGTCGCACCCCTTTGTTCGCCACCCTTCGTGGACATGCAGGTTTTGGCCGGGGGATGCCGAACAAATGGTTAACGGCATTAACAGTAATTGTTCAGGTGGGAGTTGGCCGGAGGAGAGCGATAACCACACCGGGGCGTTAACCGAAGCGCCGCTCTAAACCCAAAGCCGTCACCCTGAACCTGGGCATGTCGTCATTTCGTCCTTGGAAAAGGTCGCGAGGGAGGGGCATGCCCTCTCTTAAGCCGTCATCCCGGCGAAAGCCGGGACCCAGGGCCGCCAGCTACGTCCTCCGCAACCCTGGGTCCCGGCGCTCGCGAGGTCTCTGCGAAACGGGTTGGTGTGTGAGGATTTGAGGTTTGGTCAGGGGATGAGACGCGTTTGAACGCGGCCTGGTTGGTGCGGTGGCGGGGTATTGGGGGTTGAAGGGCGCT
>NZ_JAGHZV010000022.1 GCF_017745215.1 Sphingomonas sp. | reverse complement strand
TTCGAAACCAAATACGACACCTTCGGCGACGCTCGCATCCTCCGAAACGAACTCTACACCGGCTCAAACCAAACCACCTCAGACCAACTCCAATCCTTCGACAAACTCGGCAACATCACCTCCATCACTCACCGCGGCGGCCTCCTTACCGACTATTACGCCTATGACGAGCTGGGCCATCGGCTGAGCGACACCCAGTCATGGACGAGCCCCACCACCGGCAGCGCGGTCGCGAAGACCGACTATGACGCGGCCGGCAGGGTCGTGCGCGAACAAGCCTTCGGCGGCGACGTCACGAGCTACAAATATGAGTGGCTCACCAGCCTGAACAGCGGCGTGCTCGGCGACTATGACGGGTGGAAGAAAACCGTCACCAACGCGAACACGCTCACGACGAGCGAGTCGACCGACTATTTCGGCCATGTGATCGCGCGCACCGACATGAGCGCGACGGGGACGAGCTTCACCTACGACCGCGGCGGGCGCCTGGCCAACACCGCGACGGGATCCGACACCACCAGCTACAGCTGGCTCAGCGCCGGCTGGATCGGCACCGTCACCGCCTATACCCAGGTCAACGCGACCACGACCATCCAGACTTCCGCCTATGACGCGGCCGGCAACAAGCTGACCGAGGCGCAGACGCGCAACGGCAGCTCGATCGAGACCGCGGCGGTCACCTGGGACGCGCTCAATCGCATGACCAGCTGGTCCGAGGCCAATGGCGGCACCGCGGGCTTCGCCGTGACCACCGCCTATGAATATGATCGGACGGGCAATATCCGCCGGTCGCACGGCACCTATGGCTTCTATGGCGACCAGTGGTTCCTCTACGACACGATGAACCGCGTCACCACCGATCGCGGCATCCTTTCGGGCGGCGCCATCGTCCGAGGCACGGCGAACGACGGGACCCCGTACGGAAACGGCGCGAACACCGGCACCAACTACACCTACGACAAGTCCGGCAATCGCATGACGGCCACGCACACCGTGCACACCGTCGTCGATTCGCTGTGGATCGGCGACGACGACGGCGACTTCGGTCACATCAAGAACTTCTACAAGGACCTGAACGTCACCGAGAGCTACAGCTACAACGGCGACGGCACGCTCGCGACGGTCTCGAACGCGACCGACACCTGGACCACGACGACGGGTGGGGTGACCGCCGGCGTGGTCGCCGGCGTCGCCCAGCTCCGTGCCAATTTCTGGTACGACGCGCGCGGCCAGGTGATCCACCAGACCGACTGGAACGGCAACGGCGTCAACGCTGCCTATGACCGCGTGGTGACCTACGACGCCGCCGGGCATGTGCTCACCGAGGTGGTCACCCAGAAGCAGGGATCGGACACGATCTACAGCACGACCACCAACCAATATGGCACCACGGGCACGACGGGGTACAAGCTCGGTGCAGTCACCTATTCGGAGACCGCGAGCCACAAGAATTCGGACGGCACGGTCACTTCGAGCACCACCAACACCTATGCGATGCTCGCAGGCCCGGTGCTCTCGCTGACGCAGTACAAGCCCGACAAGACCCAGTCGACGACCTATACGAGCACCTATTCGCTGACGGCGCTGGGCGTCGTCACCGCGGTGGCGATCGTCGACGGCCGCTCGCGCAACGTGAGCTTCACCAACGACATCAACGGCCAGGTCATCCGCCGCGAGGAAGCGGACGGCAACACTTTGGCGCCGGATCCCTACGACATCTACCTGCGCTTCGCCGGGCGCGAGATGGGGCACGTCACCAACAACGGCACCTTCGAAACCGATTATGCGAGCTCGATCGCCAATCGCCAGCAGGTGCCGGGCACGGGCGCGTTCCAGAACGGCAGCTCGACGCAGGTCAGCTACAATGATTTCTCGCAGAGCGTCTCGCCGATCAACAGCTACCAGCAGGGGAACGGCGGCGGCACCTATGTGGTGCAGGCGGGCGACACGCTGGCGAGCATCGCCGCGGCGACCTGGGGCGACGCGTCGCTCTGGTACAAGATCGCCGACGCCAACGGCCTGAGCGCCGCCTCGGCACTGGTCGCCGGCCAGCGGCTGACGATCCCCGACGGCGTGAGCCGCACGGGCAACAGCGTCTCGTCGTACAACCCCTACGACCCCACCGAAGCACTCGGCAACAACAGCCCGACCACGCCCAAGCCGGCGAAGAAGCCAAAGTGCGGGCTGATGATCCTGATGGTCGTGGTCGCCGTGGTGGTCACGGCGATCGCCACCGCTGGCGCGGCGGCGGCGATCAGCGGCAAAGCGTTCGGCGTGGTCCTGGGCTCGATGCTCGGCAGCGGAGCCGCGGCCGGCGTCACTACGGCGGCGTGGATCGCCGGCGGCGCGATCGGCGGCGCGATCGGCAGCATCGCGAGCCAGGGGTTCGGCATTGCGGTGGGAATCCAATCGAGCATCAACTGGAAAAGTGTCGCGATCGCAGGCATTTCGGGCGCGGTGGGCGGCGCCATGGCGCCAACGGGCGGCAGTTCGTTGCAAGGCGGCGTCGATGCGGCGAACTCGGCGGTTGTGGGCAGCGCGGTGCAGAACGCGGTCAATTTCGCGAACTCGGCCACCGTCGTCAGCGGAGCAGCCCGCGCGCTGAGCACCTTCGGAACCGCCCTCCTGCGCGGCGTCGCAAGCAATGCGATCACGCAGGGCATCGCCAAGATCACCGGACTGCAGAAGAATTTCGACTTCGCCAGCGTGGCCGTGGCCGGGTTGAGCAGTGGTGTGGGCGCTACGATCTCCGGGCAGTTCCATGGTGTGTCGACGTCGCTCCAGCGCGCGGAAGCCGGTCTCATCAGCGGGATGGCGTCGGAGATCGCGGGTGCTGCGGCGCGGTCCGTACTCACGGGTAGCGATTTCGGCGACACTATCGTGGCTGCGTTGCCGGATGTGATTGGGACTACGATCGGCAATTTGCTGATGAATTCCGTCACGACCACGGACGCCGAGAGAATTGCTCGGCAACGTCAGAAAATCGAAAAATTCTACCGAGGAAGGGACGACCTACCCGCTGGCTGGACGGATACAGTGAGCATGCTGGCGACAAGCGTTGATCAGGACAATGGTCTCGTGATCGGCTCTACATGGCGCACTATCTCAAAAGATCCTGAGATGCTGAGCGCGACAGAGGAGTTGTCACAAAGTATCTTCTTGAACGATGGTAGTCAGGAAGGAATTGGAACCTATCTCAACAATCTAGAACCGTTCCTTACTCGCGTTGCTGGGGTGGACAGGTCCACTGCAAGAGCCGTAGTCACTCGACTTCGCTCGATTCCAGTTTTCGAGAGGCCCGATTTACCTGAAACACCGAATTCCATGAAATTCAATGATACAGCAAGTACATCACTTGTAGAACGTGAGTTCCCCGGAGTTACCGTGACCGGAGATACCCACGGCGACATTTGGGCGCTTGGAAGTCGATATCTCGATCCGACGGCGATCTGGGCCGGCAGAGTCGTACGTGACACGCTGCAATTTATCGACGACAGGCCAATTCTCAAATATTCGCTCAAAGCTGCTTCGTGGATCGCCAACCCCGTTGGCAATGCGGTCGGGGTGCTCGTCGACGCGGTGGCAGGGAAGGAGATTCAAGAACTGGTGCAGGGCGCAATGTCGCCCATCATCGCGCGATTCACGGACCGCGGATATTCGGCGGATGATGCGGTCAGCGGCACGATGGGTGTGCTTCTGGCCCTGTCTGCCGGCTATATGGTGGCGAAGGGCTTCGACAAGGGCGTCGACCTGCTGCGGACCGCCCTACCCAATGCGAAGCGAATCGCCGGAGAACTTGTCGCCCTTGCCCGTCAAGCGGGGAAAACCGTTGTCGCCACGGCGAAGACCGCTGCACAAGACGCGAAGGCTGCGGTTCGCGCGCTTAGGGCCAAAATTTTACCGAGCGCCGCAAAGGGAGCGGGGGCCGCCGAAGATGCCTTTTCTCACGGATATACGTATGCCGACAGGGTTCGAGTCCGTGGGGTTCAGGACCCTGTGAGCCATAACTTCCCTTACTCGTTCGATGACGCTATTCTGAAGACCAATCCCATCCCAAAAGCCAACGGTTATAATATCTATCAAATGCCAGGAATTATGGGAAAAAAATCAGGCGTCTTCGAGATTGGCGTCACCAAGAACGGCGTAATTGATCACCGCTTTTTTAGGCCAGACAAATGACCGAACTCTCTCTCGTGATTGACGGAATGCTCTCTGGAACCGGCATCAGAGATGCTGCAAACGGCGGCTATCTGGAGCCCCAGGACGTAGGTTTGTCAGAAGCGTTGGTTCGCAAAATAGGCGCATGGCAATCCGCCTACGAGGACGCGCATTTCCATCAATACGAAGACGAAGCGAGAAATGAAGCTCTCGATCGCGAGGGTTTGGAGATAGTGCGCGCAGTCCGTGCGGAACTTCCCAAAGCTGAAGTCGGATATTTTTCAAGCGCCACTCTATCCGAGATAAAACTGTAGCGGCAATCAATCCCCCGCTTCCTCCACAGAAAAATCTCACCCCCTCCCCCGAGCCGCCTTGCAACCGATCCGCCGATCCGGGATCGTCCGGCCAAGGGGAATTCGGGGTTCCGGGGGGTTTGCGTGGAAGCGGATCGCGCGCTTAATCTGTTGAACGACATGCTGTGGAGCTGCGTGGTGGTCGCAGGGCCCGTGCTCGCGGTCACGCTGATCGTGGGCACCGTCGTCAGCGTGCTCCAGGTCGCGACCCAGCTCCAGGAAATGACGCTGAGCTACGTGCCCAAGCTGCTTGCCACCGCCGTGGTGCTGATCCTGCTCGGGCCGTGGATGATCGCGCGGATCACCGATTTCGCGCGCGGCCTTTATCTCGCGATCCCCGCGCTCGCCTCCTGACGGGCCGGGGCGGATGGGAGACTTCGCCGACCAGGCCGTGGCGACGCTGCTGATCAGCCTGCGCATCACGCCGGTGTTCGCCTTCGCCCAGCCCTTCACGCTGCTGCGCGTGCCCAGAACCGTGCGGACCATGCTGGGGATCAGCCTGGCCGCCTGGCTGGTCGCCGCCTATCCCGGCTCGACGTGGCGGGCACCCTTCTGGGATGCCGGACTGCCGATGGTCGCGCTCGGCGAGCTGTTCCTCGGCCTCACGCTCACGCTCGCGCTCCAGCTGGCCTTCGCCGCGCTGCTCACCGCCGGGCGGGCGATCGACATCCAGGCGGGCTTCGGCCTCGCCGCGCTCGTCGATCCGACGACGCGGAGCCAGATGCCGCTCGTCGGCACGATCCTCGCCTATGCCGGCGGCGCAGTCTTCTTCGCGACCGGCGGGGCCGGCGACCTGCTCGCGGTCTGGGCCGCCTCGGTCGAGCACGTCCCGCTGGGCACGGCTTCGATCGGCGGCGATCCGGCCGTGCTCGGCGACTATATGGGCGCCGTGTTCCTGATGGCGATGGGGCTGGTCGGGATCGTGCTGCTCGTGCTGTTCCTCATCGACCTGGCGATCGCTTTCCTCTCGCGGACCATGCCGCAGATGAACGTGCTCTTCATGGGCTTCCAGGTGAAGGCGCTCGCGATGCTGCTGACGCTTCCGGTCGCGCTGGCCTTCTCGGGTGCGATCTTCGCGCGGCTGATGCGTGCGGCAATCGACATCATGCCGCAGCTGATCTGATGGCCGAGCAGGAGCAGAACCGCAGCGAGGCGCCGACCCCGTTCAAGCTCAAGCGCGCCCGCGAAAAGGGGATGGTCGCGCGCAGCGTCGAGCTCGGCTTCCTCGGCGGCCTGATCGCGCTCGCTGCATTCAGCGCGATCGCGGGGCCCGCCGCGGTGACCCGGCTCGCCCAGCTCATGCGCGTCACGCTTTCCGCCGGCGTCAGCCGCGCGGCCGACCCAGAGCAGGCCCAGGCGATGATCGGCGAGGTCTATTGGGCCGCGCTCAGCCCGCTGCTGCTGCTGGGCGGCACGATCATGGGCGTGGTGATCTTCCTCGAGATCCTCCAGCTGCGGGGACTGATCTTCACCGCCCAGCCGCTCAAGCCCGATTTCAGCCGGCTCAACCCGGCCAAGGGAATCAAGCGGCTCTTCTCGATGCGGATGCTCAAGGAGACGCTCAAGACCATCGCCAAGGCGGCAGTCTATGCCACCGCCGCCTGGCTGGTGCTGCACGACGCCACCTCGCGCTACGCGCCGATCGCGGCAGACGGGGAGCGGCTGGCAAGCGCGATGGGCGCGGCGGGCCTGAGGCTGATCCTGGTGTTCGCGGCGATCGCGCTGGGCTTCGTGATCCTCGACCAGCTGCTGGTGCGCGGCGAGTTCCTCAAGCAGATGCGGATGAGCCGCCGCGAAGTGACGCGCGAGGCCAAGGACCGCGAAGGCGATCCCCGGATCAAGCAGAAGCGCAAGCAGCTCCATGCCGAGTTCGCCAAGCAAAGCAAGGGCCTGGGAGCGCTGCCCGGCTCGGACTTGCTGGTCGTCAATCCCGAACATTATGCCGTCGCGCTGCGCTACGATCCCGAGACGATGACCGCGCCGACGATTTCGGCCAAGGGCCGCAACAACTTCGCGCTCGCGCTTCGCGCCGAGGCGGCGCGCCTCGGCGTCCCCGTGCTGCGCCGCCCCGAGCTTGCCCGCGCGCTGTTCCGCGGCGGCGAGCCCGGGCGCGAGATCCCCACCCATCACTATGAAGCCGTAGCCGCGCTCTACATCGCGCTCCGCCACCCAGCCGCACGACCGGAAGGCACCTGATGCTCGAGAAAATCCTTAACAACCAGAAGGACCTCGCGCTGGTCTTCGCCGCGATCGCGATCCTGGTGATCCTGTTCGTGCCGATCCCGCCCGCCGCGCTCGACCTCGCGATCATCACCAACTTCGGCTTTGGGCTGACGATCCTGCTGCTCACCTTCTATGTCGGCAAGCCGGTGGAATTCTCGACCTTCCCGTCGTTGCTCCTGGTCGCGACGCTCTACCGCCTCTCGCTCAACGTCGCGGCGACCCGGCTCATCCTCACCGGCGGCAATGCCGGCGACGTGATCGGATCGATCGGCGCCTTCGCGGTGCAGGGCAATTTCGTCGTCGGCCTGGTGGTCTTCGCGATCCTCGTGGTGGTCCAGTACATCGTGGTGACGAGCGGCGCCCAGCGAGTCTCCGAAGTCGCGGCGCGCTTCACGCTCGATTCGATGCCCGGCCAGCAAATGAGCATCGACGCCGACCTCAACATGGGGCTGATCGACCAGAAGGAAGCGGTGCGCCGCCGCGAGGGGCTGCAGAAGGAAGCAAGCTTCTATGGCGCGATGGACGGCGCGTCGAAGTTCGTGAAGGGCGACGCGATCGCGGGGATCATCATCCTGCTGATCAACATCATCGCCGGCTGGATCATCGGCGTGACGCAGATGGGGATGGACTGGAGCCAGGCGCTCCAGGCCTTCACGCTGCTCACCATCGGCGACGGCATCGCGACCCAGCTGCCGGCGCTCATCGTCTCGATCGCGACCGGCATCATCGTCACGCGCTCCTCGGCCGACCGGCGGCTGAGCAGCGAAGTCTTCAGCCAGCTCGCCTCGGAGCCGAAGATCCCGCTGATCGTCATGGCGGTGCTGCTCGCGCTGCTGATGCTGCCGGGCATGCCCAAATGGCCGATCCTGGTGATCGGCGGGCTCGCAGCCGCAGGCTGGTGGCGCATCCGGCGGCTGCGCGCGGAGAGCGCCGCGCTCGGCACCGCGGACGACGACGCACCGGCCGCATCGGGCGCGCCGCCGGTGCCCGCGCTCGAGATCCGGCTCGGCGCCGAGCTCGGCAAGGCCTGGCAGCATGAGGAACCCGTTCTGCTCGAGCGGATCGCGAACCTGCGCCGCGTGCATGAGGAAGAGCTCGGCCTCGCCTTCCCCGCGGTCAAGCTGCTCGACGGCGAGGGCTTGGGCACGCACGATTATGAGGTCCGGCTGTTCGGTGCACGCTATGGCGCAGCCGAGCTGTTCCCCGACAAGCAGCTCGCCATCGCCAGCCACGGCACCAACGTGCGGTTGCAGGGCATCGAAACGGTCGATCCGGCGTTCGGCCTTCCCGCCTGCTGGATCGAGGACGCCACCGTCTCGGCCGCCCGCCAGGCAGGCTATTCGATCATCGATCCGATGACCGTGCTCACCACCCATTTCGGCGAGATCGTCCGGAGCGAAGCCGCAACCCTGCTGACCCGCGCGAGCGTGGTCGCATTGCTCGACGAGGTCCGCGGCCGCCAGCCCGGACTGGTCGAGGAGCTGATCCCCAACACGCTGATGATCTCCGACGTGCAGCGCGTGCTCCAGAACCTGCTCGGCGAAGGCGTGTCGATTGCCAACCTCGACCTGATCGTCGAGCACCTCGTTGACCTGGCGCGAACCCAGAAGGATCCGGCCGAGCTGACCGAGCTGGTTCGCCAGCGGATGAGCTACGCGATCTGCCACAAGCTGCGCGGCAGGCATCACGATCTCGCGGTGCTCAGCCTCGACCCGCGCGTCGAGAACCAGATCGCAGCCGCCGTCGGCACCAACGGCGAGCGCGGCGGCCTCATCGTCGACCCGCGGCTCGCCGAGCAAGTGATCCGCCGCCTCTCGCCGATGACCGAGGAGATGTTCCGCCAGGGCCGCGCGCCGGTGCTGCTCTGCGGCGGCGAGGTCCGCCGCCAGCTGCGCAGCCTCACGCGACGGACGATCCCCAAACTGTCGATCCTGTCGGTCGCCGAGATCCCGATGCGGATCAACCTGAAGTCGTTCGATGTGGTGCGGCTGGAAGGCTAGGCGATTTCGAGTCGGGGCGGGAGCCGGGACCGAAAAGTCACAAGAGTCGCAACCCGTCACGGCGATTCCGCTGGCTGATCCCAAGGCATTCAAGGAGCGGCCGGACTTTTCCGGCCGCTCCAGTCAAGCGACTCAATTCCTACATTGCAAGGCGCGGCCCATCGTCGCTCGGCCGTGGGTTCGTTGGCGCCGGACGGCGCCTATCCCAGCCGGGAGGCCATGCCGGCGAGCGACTTGGCGAGCGTGCGGCCCTTTTCGTCCATCGGCATGTTGAGCGCAGTCTCGAAGATCTTCGCCGCGCGCTCCTTGTCTCCCTTGCCTGCCGCGAGCAGCATCGCGGCAAGCGCTGTCGAGAAGCTTTCACGATCCAGGCGGCGTGCAACCGCGGTGCGGCGCGCCGCCTCGTCGACCCGGCCTTCGAGGATGTCGATCACCGCGAGCGAGCCGTGGCTTTCGGCAAAGCTGTCGTCGAGCGCCAGCGCCCTTTCGAACCGGGCCTTGGCCGAAGCCGCGTCGCCCGCGAGCAGATAGGCCCAGCCGGCCGCGATCCACGACCCGAGGTGGTCGCCCCAGATCTCCGCGCCACGGTCCAGCTCGTGTGCGCCGGCGAGCTTGTCGCCGCCGAGCAGCTCGCTCAGCCCGTGCCCGATCAGCGCCCGCGGCGAATTGGGCGACTGCGCCAGCGCCGCGGTGAACAGGCGTGCGGCCGTATCGGTATCGTCGTCCACCATCGCGAGCGTGGCGAGCGTCACCATCGCCTCGGGGTGATCGGGCGCCCTGGCAGCGGTTTCGGCGGCGAGCGCTTCGTCCTCCATGTCGATGGCGAGCGTCGAGACCGCCGCATTCAAACCGCGATGATCGGGGTGACGCGCGAGCAGCGGACGTGCGCGCTCCATCGCCCTATCCACTTCGCCCTTCTCGTGGAGCAGCTGGACCTCGAGTTGCGCGGCCTGGGGCAGCGCCTCGGACGTCGCCTCGTCAAGCGCTTCGAGCGCCTCGTCGAACCGCTTTTCCATGGCAAGCGACCAGGCCAGGTTGAAGCGCACCGGCGGCCCGTCCGCGCCGTTTTCGAGAAGCGCGGCATACCGGCCGGCGGCGTCTCCCCATTGCTCGCGGCGCATCGCCACCAGTCCGGCCAGGTGCTGCAGTTCCGGCGGCAACGGCGCCTGCGCCGAAGCGCGATCGAGGAGGTCGGCAGCGTCGTCGAACCTGTTCTCGGCAAATGCCGCTCGGGCGGTATCGGCGAGCAGGTTCGGGTTGGCCGGATCCTGGGCGAGCAGCGCGGCCATGCGGGCAAAACGGCTCGCGGAATCCGCGATCATGTCGGTCATGCCCTGTCCCCTTTCAGCTGCGCGATCGCGCGCTCCATCAAGTCCGCTCCGCCGGGCGTCTCCGCGATGATGCGCACGACATCGTCGACGATCGCCTGGAGCGGCGCGTCGTTTCCGATCGCTTCGCCGAGCTCCTCGGTCAACAGCCCGCGTACCACGGCGCGGCGCACCTCGTCCTCGCCGAGCGAGTCGAGCGCCGCCAGCGCGCGCGCCCGGTCGATGGGGCGCTCGGAGCGGGCGCGCGCCACGGTCCGGGTCCGCGCGACCGACCGCTCCTTGTCCGTGCGATGCAACTGCTCGCGCAGCAGCAACAGCACCTGGTCGACGTTGCCGATGCGCGTCATCTCAATGCTTCGTCCCACTCGCACCGAACTGGTCGAGCAGGAACGACGTCGCCGACCGTTCGGCCTCGGCCCGGGTTGCGTCGCTGCTCTCGCCACCCGCGAGCGGCGCGCATTCGTCGATGATCAGCTGCATGTCGCGATTGAGCGGCAGATTCTCCTGGTTGACCGCGATGCCCTCGCGCAGCGACGTGATCGCCTGGGCGAATTCGTCGCGGATCAGATGGCGAAGGCCGGCCACGAAATGGCCAAGATAATGGCCCTCCGGCAACGTATCGAGCGGTTCCCAGGTCTTGAGCGCGCGCGCCGCCTCGCCCGAGGTGAGTTCGAAGAAGCCGAGCTGGAAGCGCGCGATCGCGAAGTCCGGCGCGAGCGCGACGGCGCGGCTGAGCGACGCATGCGCCTCGATCGGCCGCCCCGATCCGGCGAGCAGCGAACCGCGCAGGAAATGCAGCCGCGGGTCCTCCGGATAGGCTTCGATCAGCTGGTCCGCGAAGGCGAGCTCGTCCGGGCGGTCGGACTGCATCGCCGCGATCAGCTGCTGGATTTCTTCATCGGAGCAAAGCGTCATATCGTCGTCTTTCCCTAGCGCGCATGGCCGATGCGCGTGCGCAATCGCTTGATCGCGCTCGCATGGAGCTGCGACACCCGGCCCTTCGACAAGCCGAGCATCTGCGCGATCTGAGTGAAGCTTACGCCATTTTCATAGTGATGCCGAAGGATCGCCGCCTCGCGATCGGGCAGGCGCGCGATCTCGGCCGCGAGCAGCGCGTTGAGCTCGCGCCATGCCAGGCTCTCATAGGCGTTGGGGCGATGATCCGCACCGTCGGCGCGATCGATCGTGCCCGTCCCCTCGAGCATCAGCCCGATCGCCAACCCGGCGGCAAGGTCGGCGAGCGCGCGCAGCGGATCCGGTATCTCCCCCTGCGCGGGCGCGAGCGAGCGGGCGCGCTCCGCTTCCGCCCGGCGGCGATAGCCGAATTGCGCACCCAGCTCGCTCATCCGCGACGCGCCGTCGAGGATCGAACCAAGGATGCGGCGCCGCGCGAAGGCGCCGAACGGCGCGCCCCGCAGCGGGTCGTAGCGGTCGATCGCGACGAGCAGCCCCTCATAGGCGAACTGCTCCATGTCACCGAGCTCCATCCCGTTCCTGGCGCGGCTGCGCAGCTGGCGAAGCGCGATCGAGCGCGCGAGCCCGCGGTAGCGCGTGAAGATCTGCTCGCGGCAGCGCACCTCCTTCTCGAACCGATAGCGCCGCCAGAGCGACGCCTCGACCCGAGGCGGGATGATCACCAGGTCGAGCCCGCCCCGCCGCGCTGCGCGCCTCATTTGAAACTGCCCATGACGCCCTGGAGGATCAGGCTCCAGCCGTCGATCAGCACGAACATCAGGATCTTGATCGGGAGCGAGATCGTGCTCGGCGGCACCATCATCATCCCCAGCGCGAGCAGGATGCTCGAGACGACCAGGTCGATCAGCAGGAACGGCAGCAGGATCACGAAGCCGATCGTGAACGAGACGCGCAGCTCGTTGAGGATGAAGGCGGGCGTCAGCTTGAGCAGCTCGACCTGCTCGGGCCGGTCGGGCACAGGCGTCTTGGCGATCGCATAGATCGCCTCGATGTCGCTGTCACGGGTCTGGGCGAGCATGAACGTCCGGAGCGGCGCGCTCCCCTTGTCGATCGCCTCCTCGACGCCGATGGTGCCCGCCATCAGCGGCTTCAGCGCCTGCGCATTGAGCGCCGTGAGCGTCGGCGACATGGTGAAGGCGGTCAGGAACAGCGCGAGGCTGACCAGCACCGGGTTGGGCGGCGTCTCGGGCATGCCGAAGGCATGGCGCACCATCGAGAGCACGATGATGATGCGGATGAAGCTCGTCATGCTGAGCAGGATCGCCGGCACGACCGCGAGCAGCGTGAGAATCACTGCCGTGCGCACGACATCGGTGCCGATCGGGCTCGCCGTCGCGGCGAAGGCCGGGAACGGCACTGCGAGCGCGGCCAGCGCCGCGGCGCGACGAACGAACGGCTTCACTCGGGCTTCTCCGCGACGGGCGCGTCGCGCAGCACGGTCAGATGCTGCTCGGCGCAAAGCACGAGATACTCCTGCCCGTCGCAGCGAAAGAGGCAGACGTCGGCATGCTGGCTGATGCGCCGTGTCTCGACGACGTCGATGCGGCGCGCGGGAGCCGCGGCCGCGGTCAGGCGGCGAAGCGCAGCGAGATCGATCCTGCCGCCGCTTCGCTTCAGCAGCAGCGCGGCCAGACCTGCGATCATCAGGCAGAGAAGCAGCGTCATGACGATGCGGGTGAGCGACAGATTCAGGTCGGAACCACCGCCCAGCCGCTGAGCAAACGCGGGCATCGGCATCAGCAGGAAGAGGATGGGAACGCATGCCCTCAGCCGGGCCATTGCACGATCTCCGTGAGGCGCACGCCGAACTTGTCCCCGACCGCGACCAGTTCACCGCGCGCGACCCCTACGCCGTTGAGCTCCAGCACCACCGTGGCATTGAGCGGCGTATCGAGCCTCACCACCGTCCCGGCGCCGAGCGCCTCCAATTCGGCCACGGTCATCTCCGCGCCGCCCAGGAATGCCCGCAGCTCGACGCCGACATTGCCGATCAGCTTGCTGCTCACCGTCGGCGACGCGACGGCGGCGGTCGGCTGGGCCTGGGCGGACTGGGGGTCCTTCACTTCTTCATCGATCACGCGCTTCATCCAATTGGAGCCTGAACAATCTCGAGTGCCAGCGCGTCGCCGGCCTGGATCACGGTGCAGCGCCCGCGCGCCAGCGCCGTGCCGCCAAGCGCGAGCGGGAGCGGGCCGCCGGTCTCCCGGTCGAGCACCAGCACATCCCCCTGTGCGAGCCCGGCGAGCTCGGCGACCGAGATCCGGCAGGTCCCCAGCGCCGCCGAAAGCCTGACCGGCAGCGATGCGAAGGCCTGGGCCGGGTCGCCGAGCTTCGGGCTCGCCGGCGGCGCGGGCAGGCTCGCGCGGACGAAAGCGGCGAACAATGTCTCGCCGAGCTCGAGCCTGAGCACTGCCTTGCGCTCCGGATCGGCGATCTCGAGCCGCTGCACGGCCTCCCCTTCGCGCCCGCCGCCCTCGCCCGCGCTCCACGCGGCACCACGCGGAAGCTTGAAGATCGCCGCCATGCGCAACTTCAGATCGTCGAGCGCGGCGCCGCCCAGCCGCTCGAGCAGGAGAAGATCCGCGTGCGGCCGTTCCGGGCCCTTGAGCGCGATACCGAGCACGCCGCCGCCCAGCGACGCAGTCGCGCCCGGCGATGCGCCGATCGCCAGCCCGCCCTCGCAGCGATGCCATACCGTCTTGCCGAGTTCCCGCTGCGGCTGGGCGATGCGCGTGAACGCGCCGGCCACCCGCATCGCCCGCGCGGGGAACCAGGCCTGCGACCAGGCGTCGACCAAGTCCGCCAGCGCACCCAGTGCGACGCGGGGCATCGCCGTATTCGCGGGAAGCCAGGAACGCGCCGTCGACATCAGCCCTGGCCCCGGATCCCGAACAGCTGCTGGATCATGTCGTTCGACACGCTGATGATCTGGGACGAGGCCTGGAAGCCGCGCTGGATCAGGATCAGGTCGCCGAATTCCTTCGACAGATCGACGTTCGACGCTTCGATCCGCTTGCCGAGTACCTGCCCGACGCGCGGATCGTCGCTGACCGCGAGCAGCCGCTCGCCGTTGCCTTCATATTCGAACAGCCCGCCCGATTTCTGCTTCAGCCCGTCGACATCGCGGAAGTCGGCGAGCGCGACCGAACCCAGAACCGTCTTCTGCGAATTGGAATAGCCCAGCTCGATCTGGCCCTTCTCGTTGATCGAGACGGTGGCGAGCGTGCCGAGCGCATAGCCGTCGGTCGAGCCGAGGCGCAGCTGCGACGTCGTACCGCCCGAGAAGGAGGTCACGCCCGTCATGTCGAGCGTGACCGAAAGCCCGCTCGCCGTGTCGCTGACCGTCATCGTGCTGCTCAGCGGATCGATCAGCCCGGCGGCATCGAACTTGACCGCGCCCGCACTGCCGACCGCGCTTCCCTTGTCGTCGATGATGGCGATCTTCCAGCTGCCCGTCTCGGCATTCTGGTCGGTGTTCTTGGTGAAGGTCACCTTCCAGACGTGGAGCGTGCCGGCGGCGTCATAGACCTTGATGTCGCTGACGCTCACCGGATCGGCCGTCGTCGACGAGAGGTTGTCGGCGAGCTTGATCGTGGTGGTCTTGTGCGGCGGGCTGTTGCGCATCCCGTCGATCGTCAGGCTGACGGGCTGGTTCGAGGCGCTGAGCGTGGCGAGCCGATAGTCCGTGCCCGAAAGGACGATATAACCGTCCTTGTCGACTTCGAAGCTGCCGGTCCGCGTATAGAGCGTGCGGTCACCGTCGAGCAGCACGAGGAAGCCGGTGCCGTCCACCGCCAGATCGAGGTCGCGGTCGGTGGTGCGGAGCTCGCCCTGCTTCAGGTTGAGCAGCTGGTCGCCGATGCCCACGCCATTGCCGGCGCCGCGCGTGTCGACGGTGTGCGACAGGCCGCCGCCATCGGCCGTCCCGAAGTAATTCTGGAAATTGACGGTCGAGCCCTTGAACCCCGAGGTGTTGAGGTTGGTCACGTTGTTGCTGACCTGTTCGAGGCCGCGCGAATAGGCGTCGAGCCCGCTCAGTCCGATATAGATGGCGCCGAACATCGTCCTAGTTCCCCTGTCTGACTTGCGAGATGCTGCTGATCGAGATGCCGCTGATCGTCTGTTTGTCGCTGGTGACGATGGTGATGCTCGGCACGCCGTCGGCGAAGGCGATCGACGTCACCTTGCCCGAGAGCGTCGTCGAGCCCGCCGGAACGTCGACCGTCGCGCCGAGCAGCGAGGTCGCCTGCGCCGTCGCCTGCGCACTCACCAGCGATTCCAGCTGGTCGTTGGTCGTCTGGCCCTGCTGAATCTGCGAGAATTGCGCGAGCTGCGAGACGAACTGGAAATTGTCCATCGGCTTCAGCGGATCCTGGTAGGTCAGCTGCGTCAGGATGATCTTCAGCAACGAGTCGAAGCCGAGGCCGAAGGCGGTCGTGGCCTGGTCCGACGCGCTGGTCCGGCCGGTCTGCGTCGTGCCGGCGGCTGCGGCCGCAGCGGCCATGGGTGCGATCACGTTCACTTCGCTTCCTCCTCGATCGTCGAACTGGCGCGGGGGCCATGGATGCGGATGCTGCGTGCCGCGAGCCCATGCCGCGAGAGCAGCGCGGCGATCTCGACATGGAGCCGCTCCGCTTGGCCCTCGCCGAGCGACCCGGCGAAGGCGGCGACGTGGAGGCCCCGCTCGAGCTCGTGGACCGCGACCTGGACGGATTGCTCGGCCGCCGCGCTACGCGGACGCGCGCGCTGCTGAAGCGGAGCACCGGGGTCGACCGGGTGGCCGGCCACGATCCTCGGCTGCGACACAACGAACGGGGGCGCGAGGACGAGGCGCGTCGCCAGCCCGCGCGCCGGCTCAGGCGATGCCCGGCTACCGGAGGCAGCGAGCGTCGATCCAGCGAGCGGAGCGGCGGACGGCCGCGTTGCGGCCGGACCGTCCTCCGGGGCAGCGATGGCCGCGGCCGCACCGGCAAGGTCGATTTCCGGCGCGGCAACGGGCTGGACGCGGGAAACGACGAGCGCGGCGCTCAACGCCTGGCCCGGCTCGAAGAAGCCGTCGCGATTGAAGCTGCGCGCGGCCGCCCGCTGCCGCGGATCAGCGACGACGGGCTGGAGCTGGGGCGCATCGGTGAGCGCGGCCGGTAACTCCGGAGTCCCGCTCCCCGGCAACGGAACACCGCCCGCGGGAGGCGACGAACCGGCAGCGAGCAAGGCCGCGAAGTCCTCGCCGGCTTCGACTGCGGGCGCCACGGGGGACTCGCCGCTCACCGGCGCGGGGGGGCTCTGCGACAAGGGACCGATCATGCACGCCTCCAGCGCCAGGTGATCCGATCGGCCTGGGCCTCGAGCGACCGCTCCTCGCGCGCGCGCCGAAGCGCGCGCCGGCTGGCCCGGGCCAGCGTCTCGGCCTGGCGGAGGCGCGCATCGCTTTCACGCCAGGCGGAGGTGCGCGCATCGGAATGTTCCGCCGCGCGCGCCGATGCGCCGCGCGCTTCCACGGTCTCCGCGGCTCGCGCGACCAGGTCGGCGGCGAGCGCACGCGCCAGCTCCGGCGCGAAACCCTCGGCGAGCTGCGCCTGCCAGGCCCCCACGGCCTCGTTCGTCCGAACCTCGGCGCGCCGGGCATCCGCCTCCGCGGCCTGCTGCGCCGCCAGCGCTTCCCCGAGTGCCTGCTGCGCGGCGACGCGTTCTGCCGCCCTCAACGCTGCGATCTGACCGATCGCCCGGCTTCGCGCGCGCTTATCCATGCGCGCCTCTCGGGGCCGATCGAAGCGAGGCGACGGTCTGCGCGAAGGCAACGCAGTCGCCCTGACCTTGTTGCAGGAAGGCCATGAGCCCCGGCCGGGCCGAGATCGCTCGATCGATCTCGGCGCTGGCGCCGGGCTTGTAGACACCGCTCTCGATCATCACCCGGGCCTCCTCATAGGTCCCGAGCAGCGCCTGCGCGGCCTGCGCGGCCTGCGCGTGCGCGTCGGTCATCAGCCTGCCGGCCTGGCGGCTGATGCTGCGCGACACGTCGATCGCCGGGAAATGGCCGCGGTCGGCGAGCGTGCGCGACAGCACGACATGCCCGTCGAGCAGCGACTTCATCGTCTCGACGATCGGATCGTCGACATCGTCGGTCTCGCTGAGCACGGTGAGCACCGCGGTGATCGCCCCGCCCCCCCGGACCGCGCCGCAACGCTCGACCACGCGGGGCAGCGCCGCGAAGACATTGGGCGTATAGGCGCGCACGGTCGGCGGCTCGCCAGAGGCGAGGCCGATCTCGCGCAGTGCCATCGCCAGCCGCGTGACCGAATCCGCCACGAACAGCACCTGCTCGCCCCGTGCCCGCCAATATTCGGCGAGGCACAGCGCGACGTTCGCCGCCCGCGCGCGCATCGGCGCGCTTTCGTCCGAAGTCGCGGCGACGAGCGTGAACCGCTCGGCATCGTCGCGTGCCGATAGCATCCGCCACATCGCCTCGACTTCGCGGCCGCGCTCGCCGACGAGGCAGACCACGCAGCGATCGCACTCGATCTGGCGCACGAGCTGGTCGACGAGGCTGGTCTTGCCGACGCCGCTCGCCGCGAAGATGCCGATGCGCTGGCCGGCACCGAGCGTGAGCAGGCCGTCGATCGCGCGAACCCCGGTCGCGACGATCTTCTCCGGAGTCACCCGGTCGAGCGGCGCCGGCACGTCGCCCGACGCGGGCACGCGCACCGCGGCTGGGATCGCCGCGCCCCCATCGATCGGCCGGCCGAGCGCGTCGATCGCACGACCCGCGAAGGCAGGCCCCACCGCCACTGCGCCGGCGCCCGGGAGCAGCCGGACCCTGGCGGCGCGCCGAACCCGGCGCTGCTGCTGGAGCGGGACGAGGATCAGCCCCTGCTCGTCGACCGCGGCGACTTCCGCGAGGACAGGATCCTGGCCCTCACCGACCTCGCAGAGATCTCCCACGGTGCATTCCGGGCCGGTCGCCTCGAAATGGCTTTGCGCGACCTTGCGGATCACGCCGTGCGGACGAACCAGCGCCGCCTCGCGCAGCCGGGTGATGAAGCGATGCTCGGTCACGCTTCCTCGCCCATCTGCTCGAGCAGCGCGGCTAGCGCCGACCATTGTTCGCGGACATCGATCTCGACCTCGCCCAGGCGGCATTCGATCCGGCAGGCGCCCCCACGCAGTCCCGCTTCCCGCTCTACACTCGCACCGGCGATCAGCGGCAGGCTCACGCCTTCGGGAAAATCGATCGAACTCACCAGCACGCGCAGGACGGCGTCCCTGCGAAGCGCATCGAGCTGGCGCGCAAGCGCCGCCTCGGTCATATCCCGCCAATCGGTGCGGTCCGCGAACAATTTGTCGAGCGCCGCCCAGGCCAGCGCCGGCGCAAGCGCTTCGAGCAGGTCGAGCCGCTTGCCGAAGGCGGCGAGCGCATCCTCGGCGACCCGTTCCAGGAGATCGAGGCGCTCCGCCTCGCGGACTTCGGCGTCCCGCAAGCCTTCGCCGCGGCCCTTTTCATAAGCCTTGAGGATCACGTCGTCCGTGCTCGCCTTGCCCTCGGCAAGCTCGGCCCCAAGGCGCGCGATCTCGCCGCGCAACCGG
Organism: Sphingomonas sp.; assembly: GCF_017745215.1. GTDB lineage: Bacteria > Pseudomonadota > Alphaproteobacteria > Sphingomonadales > Sphingomonadaceae > Sphingomonas. The sequence continues at coordinate 38,831 of NZ_JAGHZV010000022.1, read as the reverse complement.
GCGATCTCGGCGTCGCGCGGATCGGCCGCAGGCACAGGCGCCGGCGCTCGAGGTTCGCGCTCACGCGCCGGCGCGAAAGCCCTGACCGCGCCGGGTGCGCCGGACTTGATCAACGCGCTCACAGCGGAATTCCCCATCGACGGAACCAGCCCGCGAGCGCGCTGGCGAGGCTCCGCGCTTCGATCACCGCGGCGCTCTCTTCGCCGCTGGCGCGAAGCGCGTCCGCGAGGGCCGCACGGCCGGCGACCGTCACTGCCGCGCCCTCCGGATCAGCGATCCGCGCCGCGATGTCGGCCGAATAGGGCGAGGCTTGACGCACGTCCCCCCAACCCGAGAGCCGCGCCCGAATCCGCTCGCGTTCGCGCGGGGTCAGCCGGGCGATGATCGCGCGACGGTCCGCGCCGGGCAGCTTGCCCAGCTCCTCGAGGAGCATATCGAGCCGAGGCTCAGGCGACAGCATCGCCGCCATCCTCGAGGTTCAGCTGCCTGCGGAGTTTCGCCGCGAACGCCTCATGGTCGCGCGCCTCGAGCACCAGCATTCCGCGCCGGCGGAGCAGCCAGACGAGCAGTGCGACCGCCACGAGGATCAGGCTTCCCCAGCCCAGCCATGCGAACCAGTCGAACCGCGGCACGGCGAGCGGCGCGGGCTGCGCAGCCGCGGTTGCCGGCGTCGCCGAACGCTGCACCGGAGCCGGCCCAGGCGCGGCGATCGGATCGACGGGGCCCGTCTGGAACTCAAGGCTGTCGCCCAGCGCAGCGCTCAGCGGCGTCGCCGCGGTGATCGCCTCGCGCACCACCGCCTGATCGTCGCCGCCCAGCGGCACCTCGGTCTCGAACTGCATGCGCAGGCGGAAATTCCGGCTCGGCCCGTCGCCCGAGGGGACCCAGCCATTGTCCGCCGCCTCGCCGCTCGCGGCGGACGACGGCGCGGCGATCGGCATCAGCAGCACGCGCACGGCGAAGTGCAGCCCCGGCAGCTGGCGCTCGACGGCGCCGCGCGCCCTGGCGCGATAGTAATTCTCCACCGCCGAACGCTCATCCAGGTCGGCAGGCCGGTCGAGCGCGGGCTCCGCGGCCACGACCGGGCTGATCACCCGACCAGCCGAATCGAGCACCACCACTTTCGACTGGGGAAGGTCGGGCACCGCCGCCGCGACCAGTCGCTGGATGCCTTCGACGCGGGCCGGATCGGCCTGCTGCCCCGGCTTCATCGCGATGGTGACCGCGGCGGTCGGATCTTCGCGCTCGCCGCGGAACAGGCTCCGCTCGGGCAATGCCAGGTGCACGCGCGCGCTTTCCACGCCGTCCATCTGCACGATCGTGCGCACCAGCTCGCCCTGGAGCGCACGCTGATAGTTGATCTTCTGCGCGAAGTTGGTGAGCCCCATGTCGGACTTATTGAACAGCTCGAAGCCGATCTGCCCCCGCTCGGCCGCGTCCGAGCCCGCGATCGCGAGCCGCGTCGCGTCCGCGCTGCCCTCCGGCACGAGGATCGTCCGCCCGCCGTCGCGGAGCTGGTAGCTCGCGTGCTTCTTGTCGAGCTCGGCGACGACCGCCTGGGCATCGGCCGGGCGCAGCCCCTCCGCCAGCACGACATAGCTGGTGCGCAGGAACAGGAAATAGCCGAGCCCCAGCAGGCTGCAGATCAACAGGAACACGCCGCCCAGGATCAGCAGCTGGCGCCGTGAACCGCGAGGTGAAACGACGTCGTTCATCGGGGGCGCATCACAGCTGCATGTTCATGATATCGCGATAGGCCTCGACCAGCCTGCCGCGGACCTGCATCGCCAGCTCGACCGAGACTCGCGCCTCGGCGAGCGCCATCGTCACCTGGTGGACAGGCACCGAATCGTCGAGCGCGAACTGCTGGACGAGCTTGTCCGCCGCCGCGACCTTGGCGTCGACGCCGTGCAGGCCGTTCATCAGCACCTGCGCGAAGTCCGCGCCGCCCACCGAGGGCGACGCGATCGGCTGCGTCGCCTGGCCGATCTGCATCGCCACCGGATCGGACTGGCCGGCGCCCACCGCCGCGATCGCTTCGATACCGGTCACGAGCCGCGTCCCAGCTCGGCGGCGCGCGTGTACATCTGCTGCGCGATCGACATCGCCGTGAGGTTGGCCTCATAGACCCGCGAGGTCTGGATCAGGAGCGTCATCTCCGCGGCGTGATCGATGTCGGGATACGTCACGAAGCCGTCGCCATCGGCATCGGGATGGCCCGGCTCGTAGACGCGCCGCGTGCCCGCCGCGATCGGCTCGAGCCCCAACACCTCGACCCCCTCGGGCCGGGAGGGAAGCTTGCCCGCGCGCAGCATCGCCGAGAAGTCCGCGGACGGTCCCGAGACGAGCCGCATCGGCTGGAACATGCCACCCGACGCCGTCCGGCTCGTGTTGATGTTGGCCAGGTTCTGGGCGATCACCTGAAGGCGCTGCCACTCGACGTCGAGCCCGGTGCGGCTGATCTCGATCGCGTCCATATCAGCGTCCTCCGTCGATCACGGCGCGCATCAGCGAGCCGCGTCCTTCGAGCACCGAGAGCAGCGCGCCGTAGCGCATCGCGGTCTGCGAGGCGGTCGCGATCTCGAGGTCGAGGCGCATCTCGGTGGCGAATTTGGGCTGCGGCGCGAATTCGGTCTCCGGCTTCACCGCGGCGACCGCGCCGGGTCCCTGCGCCGCGGCCGCGCGGAGGCTCTCCTCGAAGCGGACTCGCACCGGCCGATAGGTCCTGGAGTTGGCATTGGCGATGTTCTGCGCCGTCGCGGCCTGGCGCGCGTCGAGCCCGTCGAGCGCCTTGCCGATCAAGATTGCCGAAATGCTGGGCATTCGCTTGTCGCCTTATTGAACGAGGATGTCTGCGTGGAGCGCGCCCGCCGCCTTGATGGCCTGGAGGATCGAGATGATCCGCCGCGTGTCGACATGCGCGCGTGCGAGCGCCTGGACGAGATCGCCGACCGAGGTGCTCGGGAACTTGAAGGTCCGGTCGCCGACGCCCTGTTCGACGTCGAGCTTGGTGTTGGTGACGACCAGGCTCCCCACATCGCTCGCGAACCCCGAATAAAAGCTCGGCTGCGAAGCCGTCCGCTCTGCGGTGACCGTCACCTTGATGTCGCCTTGCGAGATCACGACGCTCGAGATCGTCACGCCGCCACCGGCGACCACCGTCCCGGTGCGCTCGTTGATCACGATGCGCGTCGCGGCATCGGGCTCGACGGTCAGGTTCTCGAGCGTGGCGACGAAGGCCGTCACTTGCTCGGGCGAGCCATGGAAGCGAATCCGGACCTCGTCCGCGCTCCTGGCCCAGGCGGCGCCATAGCCCAGCCGTTCCCCGATCCGTTCGGCGATCCGCTCGGCAGTCGAGAAGCTAGGCTCGCTCAACAGGAAAGAAAGCTCCCCGTTGGTCTGAAGCAGCGGCGACTCGACGCCCAGCTCCACCGTCGCGCCGCCCTGGAGGACCGCGGTGGTCGGATAGTTGCGCTGCTGCTGGTTCAGATCGGCGTCGAAGCGATAGCCGCCGGTCAGCAACGGCCCCTGCGCCACCGCATAGGTGCGCTGGTCGGGGCCCATCAGCGGCGTCATGATCAAGGTGCCGCCGGCAAGGCTGCGCGCGTCGCCGATCGAAGAGACCGTGGCATCCATCCGATCGCCGACATTCGCCGAGGGCGAAAGCACGGCGGTCACCATCACCACGGCGACATTGCGGCTGCTGATCTCGTCCTCGGTGACCGAGGTTCCCAGCCGGCTCAGCACGTTGCGCAGCGCCTGGCGCGTGACCGCGCTCCGCCGTGTATCGCCGGAGCCGGCGAGGCCGGTGACGATGCCATAGCCGATCAGCGCGTTCTGCCGCCAGCCGGCAAACCGCCCCAGCCCCTTGAGCGGCACTTGCTGCGCCAGCGCAGGCATCGGCAGCGCGAGGAGGAGCGCAACGGCGACAAGACGGGCGAACAGGCGCATCAGAGCAGCCCGAACAGGTTGAAGATGCGGCTGATCAGCCCCGGCTTGGCGCTGCGCGACACGAAACCCTTGCCGTTGTAGTCGATTTCCGCATCGGCGATCCGGCTCGAGAGGATGCTGTTGTCCGCGCCGATGTCCGCGGGGCGGATGCGCCCGCGCACGGCGATGGTCGTGTCCTCGCCGTTCACATGGAGCTGCTGGGTGCCGAGGATGCGGAAGTCGCCGTTGGGCAGCACTTCCTCGATCCGCACGCTGAGCTGCGCGACCAGCCGCTCGCTGCGGCGCACTTCGCCGCGTCCGGTGAAGCCGCCGCCGAAGCCGAGATCGCCCGACTCGTTGAGCGATCCGCCGCGGATGCTGCCCGAAAGATCGGTCGTCTTACGCGCGCTGTTCTGAGTCGCGTTCGAGGATTCGGAGACCTGCGATACGACGACGGTGATCGTGTCTCCCACCGCCGCCGCGCGCCGGTCCGAAGCCATCGCCGCCCAGTTGCCGCCGCTGTACAAATCCTGCGCGGCGGCGGGGGTCGCCGCCGCCATCGCGAGCGCAAGCGCCGAGAGCTTGAGCCCGGTCACTGGCGCCCCTCCACGACATAGCGCACCGCAAACACCTGGCCCGAACCGTCACGCACGAAGAGCCGCCCGCCCGGCCGACCGGCCTGGAGCGCGACCACCTGCCGCTCGATCGTCACCGGCCCCGCGCTCGAGCGCAACGTCAGCGCCTCGCCCTTCCGCACGCCGCCCTCCACCGGCAACGCGACGCGGCCGAGATAGTCGCCCTGCCGCAGCGCCCTCGTCGCGACGGCCGCCGCACTGCCGCGATCGTAGCGAACCGGCGCTCGCCCCTCCGCCTTCCGGCACGCGGCGGGCACGAGCGCTTCGCCCGAAAGCGTCTCGCCCTCGGCGACATCGTGCGCCGCGATGAAGCAGCCGGGCACCGGCGCCAGCCCCATCACGAGCGTCGAAAGCAGATGGGCGACGGCCATCGCTCAGCGCCTCAAGCCATTGGCGATCGCCATCATCTGATCGGCGGCCTGGACGATCTGGGCATTGGCGGCATAAGCGCGCTGGACGAGCATCAGCTGCACCATCTCGTCGGTCAGCGCGACGTTCGACCGCTCGATCCCACCCTGCACGAATTGCCCGGCGCCGTCCTCGCCCGCCGTGGTCTCGCGCACGGGCGAGCCGTCGAGGACTCGATAGAGGCCGCCATCCAGCCGCTCGATCTGCGCGGGGTCGTCGAGCTGCACGAGCTGGAGCTGCCCAAGCTCCACCGGCTCCGCCTGGTCCGGCATCGTCGCGCGCACCGTGCCGTCGGCGGCGATCTCGAGCTTGCTGGCGTCGGCCGGCACGGTGACCGAGGCGCGCAACGCAAGCCCCGAGGCGGAGGCGGCGAGCATACCGTCCTCGTCGAGCTTGAGCGCGCCGCCGCGCCACAACAGCGTCTGTCCTCCCGGACCCATCAGCTCGATGAAGCCGTTGCCCTCGATGGCCAGGTCCATCGCGTTGCCGGTCCGGTCGATCTCGCCGGCCTGGTTGAGCATGAACTCGCTGTCGAGCCGCACCCCGGCCATCGCCGCCGTCTCGGAGCTCGCCGTCACTGGCGCGTCGGGATCGACGCGACTCGCGACGACGTCCGCGAAGCGGATCTGCGAGCGCTTGAACGCCGGCGTGTTCACATTGGTGATGTTCGCCGCGATCCCGTCGAGCGCGCGCTGCTGCGTGCCGAGCCCGACCGCGCCGATCGAAAATGCGTCGCTCATCGCCCGCCCTGCCCGAAGTTCGTGATCGCCCGGCCGATCAGGTCGTCGTAGATCTGCACGAGCCGCGCGCCGGTCTCCGACTGGCGGACCGCGGCCGTGACCGCGACCATCTCGTCGCCGAGCGAGACGTTGGAATTCTCGACCGCACCCTGGCGGAACACGGCGCCGCTCACTTCGTGCATCGCACCTTCAGGCGAAGCGAAGAAGGATTCGCCCACCGCGACCAGCTGCGAGGGGTCGGCGGGCGCATAGACCGCGAGCCGCCCGACCGGTGCTCCCTGGTCGAGCACCGTACCGTCGTCGAGCACCGATGCGTCGGGATGGTCGACCACGAGATCGCCCCCGCCCGCCTGCTGCAGCACATAGCCTTGCGGGGTGACCAGCGTTCCATCCGCCGAGAGTCGGAACTGACCCTGGCGCGAATAGATCATGCCCTGCGGCGCGCGGATCTGGAACAGTCCAGGTCCGCTTATTGCCAAGTCAAATGGATTGTTTGTCGGCTTGATCGATCCTTGATCAAAGTTACGCACAACAGATATACTCGGATCGTAATGATCCGATCCGGTCGATGAATTAATCAAATGCGCGAAGCTGATCTGGCGCTTGAAACCCGGTGTCGAGATATTCGCGACATTGTGCGCGTTGATCTCTAGCCGCTTTTCAGAAGAACACAAAATCGCTGTCGCGGACTCTATAAGCCCCGACATATACCCCCCTGAACTGCCTCCAAAAAGAGACAGATATTCAGCAGAGTCGTCAAGACGCAGAATCAGGATATCCACATCTAAAATTACATCTTCACGTTTTCCGTAATTTATTGAATCCGATCGCGATAATGCTACGACTCATGCGCGGAACGGCTGCCGCCGTTACGGTCAAGCGATTAATCTGGATCCAGGCATTTTTGCCGGAAGCTGAGCAAGCGCGATTAAGTCCATTTTCGAGCTATTTACCGCCTGACCTTGCAGTCTTGCGACGTCAGTCCGGCGCTGCTTCGCGCGACTGGCGCCAGGACAATCCGGCCGCCCGGCAAATCCGCGGTTGCATCGGGGGGCGCTCGCTCGCTTAGAAGAAACGGATGGGCGCCATTCTTTCGCTGCTGAAGACCTTGAGCGCGCGCCGTCAGCGTCAGATCCTCATGCTGCTCTCGGCGCTTCTCCTGGCGACCGTCGCCGAAGTCGCCAAGATCGGCGCGGTTCTTCCGGTCGTCGCTCTCGCGGCGAGGCCGGGCACCGGGGCCTCTCACCTGACGAGTTTCGTCCGGGCGGCCGGGGGTGCGAATCCGCTGCTGCTCGCGTCCGCGCTGCTGATCCTCTTCGCGCTGCTCTCGGTCGCGACTCGACTGGTCCTGGTGTGGCTGACCCACCGCTTCGTCGTGGGCGTGGGCGAGGACATTTCCGAGCGGATCTTCGCGCGCCTGCTCCGCCAGCCTTACGAGGCCTATAAGACTCGCAGCAGCGGCGAGATCCTCGCGGGCTTCGAGAAGGTGCGCGGCCTGCTCTTCTACGTGCTTCTCCCCGCGATGCAGGCCGTGACTGCCGCGGTCGTCAGCGTCGCGATCATCGTCATGCTGCTGGCGATCGATCCGGTGGTGGCGTCGATCGTCGCAAGCGCGATCGGCGGCATCTTCCTGGCCGCGCATTTCGCGACGCGGCGCATGCTCGACGAGAATTCGCGCACGGTCGCCACCATGGCCACCGCCAAGATGAACGTCGTCCAGCAGGCGCTCGGCAATATCCGCGACATCCTGATCGACCGGTCCCAGCCCGTGTTCGAGCGCGACTTTCGCGAGATCGACTCGCGGCTGCGCTGGGCGCAATCGGTCAACATGCTCGTCGCAGCGGGGCCCCGCGCCTTCATCGAGTCGGCGGCCGTCGTCGCGCTGGTCGGCGCCGCGCTGCTCGCGACGGGACGACCCGGTGGCCTGGTAGGCGCGCTGCCGGCGCTCGGCGCGCTCGCGGTCGGGGCGCAGCGGCTGATCCCCTTGCTGCAGCAAGTCTACGCGGGATGGGCGATGGCCGCCGGCAACGTCCATTCCGTCGCGGATGTGATCGCCTTCATGAACCTGCCGACCAGCCCCGACGCCGACATGCCCGAAGGCGGCGCGGTGCCATGGGGCGATATCGTCCTGAGCGACGTATCGTTCGGCTTCGGCGGCGCCTCCCCGGTATTGCGCGGCATCGACCTGCGCATTCCACGAGGCGCGCGTGTGGGGATCGCCGGCGAGAGCGGCAGTGGGAAGAGCACGCTGGTCGATATCCTCATGGGCCTGCTGACGCCCACCTCGGGCACAATCTCCATCGGCGGCACCCCGATGGACGAGGCACTGCGCCGGCGCTGGCAGGCGCAGGTCGCGCACGTGCCGCAGGCCGTCTATCTCTCCGACGGCAGCATCGCGAACAACATCGCCTTCGGCCTCCCGCCCGAGGCAATCGACTTCGATCGCATCGCGGCCGCTGCGGAAGCGGCGCAGGCCGCCGGCTTCATCGCCCGGCTCCCCCATGGCTACGAGACCCGGGTCGGCGAGGGTGGCGCGCGGCTTTCGGGCGGTGAGCGCCAACGTATCGGCATCGCGCGCGCGCTCTACAAACGGGCCGATATCCTCATCCTCGACGAGGCGACCAGCGCGCTCGCGGAAGACATGGAGGCGGCGCTGCTCGCGGCGCTCGATCGCGAGAGCATGACGCTGATCCTCGTCTCGCACCGGCGCTCGTCGCTTCGAAACTGCGATCTCATCGTCCGGATGGCCGACGGCAGGGCGCACGCAAGCTTTTGACTTGGTGGCGTCTTCGCCTGTAACCACCGTCACGTGGATGGGATCGCAGCCAGCTCGGAACGGCCGGAGCCCTCGATCGCTCGATATCTGTATCGCGCTCATGGCGTGACGCTCGCGGTGGACCGCCCGGCACCCAGGCTGTCGCCGCTGCCTTCGCCGGGCCGCGACGAACCGATTTCGCTCGCATTCGGGGCGGTTCCGCTCGCGCTCGATCGTCCCGAGGTGCAGGACGAATATTTCCAGGCGACGGCCCGCTCCTATCTCTTCCGCCAGCCGAAGCAATGGGCGGTGCTCGTCGAAGACGGCCGCGAAGCGCTGTTCGAGGGTGGGCCGGCGCTGAGCGAGGAGCAGTTCTGGTACAGCGCCGTGACGAATGCGGCAGGCGTCGCAGGATATCAGCGCGGTATGTTCCCGCTGCACGGATCCGGCGTCCTGTTCCCGGCAGGGATGGTCGCCTTCACCGGACGATCCGGCGCGGGCAAGACGACGCTTACCGCCGGCCTTGTGCAGCGGGACTATCCGTTGTTCGCCGACGATCTCTGCCTCATCCGGCCCGAGCGCGGCACGTATCTCACCGGCCGCGGCGCGCCCGAGATCCGCCTGCTGCGCGATGCCGCCGAAGCGCTCGGCTGGGACCATGACGATTCGTTCGGCCACCAGCCGGCGCGCGACAAATTCGCCTTCGTCCGCGAACAGTCCCCGATCGACGATGCGCCGATGCTCGCGATCGTCGAGCTCGATTTCGCCGATGGCCCTCCGAGGCTGGAACGGCTGGAGGGCGTGGCGCCTTTCACGGCGCTGGTCGCGGGAATCCGGCTGCGGATGGGGCTGCCGAGCTTCCCACGCGCCCAGCGCGGCCCCGCCTTCGCGCTCGTGACCCGGATGGCCCGGGACATCCCGGTTTATCGCTTTACGCGCCCTCGCCGCTACGAGGCCTTCGCGGCGGGGCTGGACCTGCTCGTCGGCGCCTTCGGGAGATAGGGATGGATCATTTCGTACGCGTGGCGGATATCCCCGCCGCCGAATTCGGCGACGAGCTGGCGGTGATGGATCTCAAGAGCGGCGCCTATCTCACCTTCAACCGGACCGCGGCCGAACTGTGGTCGCTGCTCGAGGTGCCCCGGCCGCTCGAGGCGCTCGTCCGCGAGCTCGCGGCGCGCTACCCCGCAGTCGAACCAGATCGATGCCGGAGCGAAGTCGAGGCTTTGCTGGCGCAGCTCGTCGGCATGGGCGTGGTGGAGCGGCGTGGCGGCTGACCGTGGCCTCGCTGTCGAGGCGGCGCTGGGACGGTTCGCGGCGCATGCCCTGCTGCGGCTGCTGGGTTTCAAACGGCTCGTGCGGACGCTGGGACGCGGCACCGGACGACCGCCGGACCCCCTATTGGTGACACGGATCGCCGCGGCAGTGAACCGGAACGCGAAGGGCGGCGCCAACAGTTGCCTCCGCCGCGCCTTCGCCGCGGCCTGGATGCTGCGGATGCGCGGCATGATGCCCAGGCTGCACTACGGCGTGCGCCGGTGGGAAGGCGAGATGCAGGCGCATGCCTGGCTCGAAGTCGAGGGCCTGCCCGTCGTGGGATATGACCAGGCGCCGGACTTCGCGCTGCTGGCGAGTTTCCCGCCGGACAATCCCTAGGCGTCGCGATCGAGAGCGCCCGGAACCGGCCTTCCCGTCACGATCGAGCCGTGCCGCAGCCGCTCGCGCAGCGAACGCGGCTGCAGCGCATATTTGCGCGCGAAGTAGAAGAGCCGGACGAGGCGATCCGAGCGTCGCCAGTCCCGGCCCATCACGCGCCGGAAACGATCGTGGAAGAAGCGCCGGCGGATCTCGCGGTTGCGCTGCGACCCGGTGATGGATTCCCGATGGATGCGGAAGCCGCTGAGGATCTCGTCGAGCAAGAGGTGGCTGCGGGCATATTGCATCATGTCGAGGAACAGCTCGCTATCCCACGCGATCCGATTGGCACTGTTGAACCCGCCGGCCTGGCGGAACAGCGCGGCGCGGAAGAAGGTGGACTGCTGGCAGATGGTGCAGCAGCCATAGGCATAGGCGCGCGGATGGAAGCGATCCGAAAAGGACCGCCGCACTCGCCGGCCCTGGGCATCGACGATCCACATGTGCCCCGTCACGAGATCGACCCGGGGACCGTCCGCAAACGCCTTCGCGACCCTGGCGATGGTGCCGGGCAGGAGCAGGTCGTCCGAATTGAGGAAGCCGAAGATCTCGCCGGTCGCCGCAGCGAAGCCGTTGTTGAGGCCCTCGGCAGGTCCTTCGTCCGCGCGGTACAGAATCCGGTCGAGGCGGTCGCGATAGCGTTCGATGATCTCCCGCGTCCCGTCGGTGGAGCCGGGGTCGACCACGATATATTCGATGTCCGGATAGTCCTGGTCGAGCACCGATCGCAGCGCCTGCTCGACGAATTCGCGCTGGTTGTAGGCGATGGTGACGATCGTGAAGCGCATCCGCGTCACGGCCCGGCTCGACTGGCTTCCGCCGCATAGCCGTGCGCCGCCAGCCAGTCCCGATAGCGCCGCGTGACGAAGCGACGCAGCCGCGGGTCACCGCGATCCGCCGTCGTGCCGAGATGTCCGGGGTGCAGTTGCGTCTCGTGATCCGCGCCGCCCCCCTCGGGCGGCCGGAGCGCCGCCAGCTGCGCTGCGATCCGCTGCGCCTGCGTCTCGTCGATCGCCGCTCCGATCGCGCGGGCCAGGTGGTGGACCTCGTCGACGGGCGACCGCACCATGTCCTCATAGCGCATCATGTGGATCGCCCGGCCAGTCCAGTCCGCGTGGCTGCGGACATATTCATCGAGGAACCGCCGGACCGTGAGATAGCGGTTGAGCGGCAACATCCGATCGACGAGGCGGCGCAGCGTCGCGGCCCGCCCGTTGCCGAGCCAGCCCATCCGATCGAGCGACCTCACGACGTCGCGCAGGTCGCGGTAGCAGCCGACCGCCAGCGCATCCGGGAAACGGGCCGCGAGGCGATAGCGGTGCAGCTTGACCACATGCGCAGGTTCGGGGCGCGCCGGATCATAGTCCTCGATCCATGCGCCATAGGCGGGTGTGCCGGCCTCGCGCAGGATCGCCCGCACGGCGTTATATTGCCAGGTGCTGCCGGACCGCGAGCCGCCGCCGCACAGGATCACCCTCGCGGTCATGTGAGGGGCGTGTCGCGATCGAAGGCGCGGCGCATCGACGCGGCGAGGCGCCGGTAGAAGCCCGGCGTCAGCAGCTTGCGCAGCCGCGCCGGCTCCCTGATCGCGAACAGGCCGCGCCGCCTGATCGCGGAGGACGCGAGTCCCAAGCGGTTGACCAGCGGATGATCCGCTCCCAGGCGATACCAGAGGAGGATGGCGCGGCGTCTCGCCCAGCCGATCGGGGCGCCCGTCAGCGGCACGCCGAACAGGTGCGCGAACAGCGCTTCGGCGTGCAGCAGGGCCCGCCGCTCGCCCATGGCCTCCAGCCGCTCGCGAACCCCCTGCCACGAAACCACCCCCGCCACTCGCAGCGCGGCGAGATCGAGCATCGTCTTGAGCGGGACATGTGCCTTGTCGCAGCATTCGTCCCAGACGAAGGAATGCGCGATCACCAGGACGGCGTGCAGCGTCCAGTCGGGCAGCAGGATCCGGGCGCCGTCGATCTCGGCCGGCGTCGCGCTGTCGAGCAGCATCGCGGCGGGCAGGTTGCTGCGCCCGTGCCAGCGCGTGACGCGACGGTGCAGCTCGAGCAGGGCCGAACGGGCTTCGTGATATTGCTGGTTCGCATGATGGTGTTCGATCGGCTTCACGCGGTCGAAGCCGATCCGCGCCGCCGCTGCCTCACAGGCGAGATACTGCGCTTCCGGAACCAGCAGGTCGATATCCGCCATGAGACGGAATCCGGGATCGGGATAGATGCCGCCGATCTGCGCCGCCGATCCCTTGAGCAGCAGCGGCGACACCCCGACCGCGTTCATCGCCGCCGCCAGCGCGTGAAGGTCGTCGCGGCGCCGCGCGGCTCTTTCGCGCCCGTACAGCAGCGTGAGCCGGGCATAGGCCGCGGTTTCGGCGGTGAGCCTGGTTTCGCCCAGCAGCCATGCGAGCGCGGGTCCGGTGCCGTAGCGTTCGGTGACGTCGACCAGCGGCGCAAGCCGATCGCGGCCGATCGTCTCGTCCGCGGGCAGCGTCGTGCCCGACACCCAGGGCGCGAAAGCGGCGCCATAGGCCTCGAGCTTGCGCCACATCAGCCGGCGTCCGCCGAGAGAGGTTCGGCCAGCGCCACCGCCCAGCCGGAATCATATTTGCCGCGCCCCTGGGGCTCATAGCGCGCGAGCCGGAAACCGGCATCGCGAAGCTCCGCCTCGATTTCGTCGCGGCTGAAGCGATGCACGAACGTGGGGATCAGGTCGTCGCCGAATTCGGGCGGCGGCCGCCGCAGCAGCCGGCGCATCGCCCTTGCCACGCGATAAACCGTCTTCAGCCGCGTGGCGGGCTCCCGTTCGGTGAAGAAGGACAGCAGCAGGGGCGCATCCGGCGGGAGCGACGCGCGAAGCCCGTGCAGCAAAGCGATACGGCGCGTCCGCCCGACGATCAGCGCATAGGCACTCCATCCGATGATCGCCCCTTCATAGGCGGCCGGCGCCGGAGCCGCGTCGCGCGCCAGCGCGCGCACCGTTCCGGTGGCGCCGTGCCGCGACAGGAAACCCTCGGCGAAGGCGACGAGCGCGGGGTTGCACTCGAAACCGTCGACTGCATGGCCGCGCCGTTCCAGCGCCAGCAGTTCGCGCCCGCCGCCCGCACCGATGACCGCCAGGCGTCCCGCTCCCTGGAAGAACGCGTCGATCGCGAGCGCCTCCCAATCCATGAGGCCGCTCGAATTGTGGCGCTCGCCGTTGTAGCTGGGGTTGGAACGATAATGGAGGTCGTCAACCGCCTCGAAATGGCGAGGCCTGAGCAGCCCAAGCCAGAGGCCGGCATAGGCTCCGTCCAGCGCATGGATGAGCGTCTTCCAGCGGCGCCCCTGCCACAGGTAGAAACGGATGAACGTAGGATGCCCGGCCGGCGTCACGGCGAAGGGCTCGACAGCGCCTGTCGGAAACCGCAATCCCGGACCGCTCCCTCCATAGCGCTCTCCCCCGCCTCCCGCGGCACCGGGACCAGATGCGCCGGAAAGCTCGACCCCGCGCCCGTCCCGCATGGAGGGCGACCCGAAGTTCAGATGGTTTGCTGCGCGGTTTCGAGCTCGAGCCGGATCACTTCGGGCGTGATCCATTCCGGGTCCGCGCGATGCGGTTCTCCCTTCGATCCATCCTCGACTTCGGGGCGAACCAAAGGCTCAGCCATGACACAGCTCCACTTTGCCCGAGACCCGAAATGCAACGCGGCCGCGTTGCCTCGGTTCCCGGACAGAGCCGAAATGGCTTCGAATTATAGCACGCCGCACATGGGCGGCGCCGGATCAGCCGCCCGGGATACCGGTCTGCTGCGCCGTCTCGAGATCGAGCTTGCTGACCTGAGGCGTAACCCATTCCCGGTCGGCCCGCGACGTCTCGATTTCGCGGGCGGCATCGGCTTCGGGGCGGGGGTTTTCGGCCATGTACACGCTCCAATTCTTTGCAGGGGATTCCATAACGCAGCAGGTTCGATCTTTGTTGCGGTGACCGCCGCGGCGCGCAGCCCCGCTCCTTTTCAGTGTGCGAAAAGATAGCGAGTCAGGGTGCGACCCACCGCGGCTAGGCTCTCGGCGCGACATTTGTCGAGCGTGTCCTGCGTGGTGTTGAACCAGGGCGTCGGGCGAGCGTCGATCAACAGGATCGCCGGAATCCCTGCCTGCCAGAAAGGCTTGTGGTCGTCGCCCACTCCGCTCGAACGCGCTCGCCAGGCGAAGGTGGCGGGTGCGACGTTCGCGCCGATCCGCCACATCCGCACGAGTTCGGCGCGGCCCGTTCTCAGCGAATTGGGTTCGGGCTGGAGGCGCAGCCCCTCGCGGCAGACGAGGTCGAGGATCACGACGGCCGCGGGAGGCTCGCGGTAGAAGTCGCCCAGTCGTTCGACGAAGCGAGTCGAGCCGAGCGGCTGCCACCGCGTCTCGCCGCCGCCCAGCGCATAGGCGCCTTCCTCGCCATCGAAGAAGACGAGATCGATGCCGATGCTCCGCGGCCTATCGGCCGCCCCGAGCACGCGTGCAGTCTCGAGCAGCACCGCGACGCCGGAGGCTGAATTGCTCGCCCCGGGCATCGGCGCCTGCGGGTCGACGGGATCGCGGTAGGCGCGGATCAGCGAATCATGGTGCGTGCCCAGCAGGACCCGGCGCTGCCGACCTGGATTCGATCGCGCCACGACATTGACCAGCGGCACCGGAACCCCGTCGTCCCGGACCCACGTAAAGGCCTGGCGATGGAGCTCGAAGCCGCCGATGCGAGCCAATTCCCGCTCGATGTAGGCGATCGTCGCGGCCTGGCCGGGCGTGCCGGGGGAACGAGGCGCATGCGGAAGCAGGGCGGCGATGTCCGCCAAGGCTCGCTCGCCATTCCACGCGGCTTCGGCCCTCGCCGCCGCATCGGCGTGCGCGATCGGGGGCGGCGCCCCCCCGAAGCCGATCGGATAGGCGCGCCACACTCGCGCGGCCATCCAGATCAGCGCCAGAAGGATGCCGCCGAACACGGCGATCCCAATCAACCATCGCATCGGCATGGCCTCCATCGCGGCGTCCGGCCGCGAGGAATAGGGCAAGAACGGCTCGGCGCCTACCGCGCGACGGCCGGACTCGATCGCGACCCTTGGGGGGGGCGCGGCCGCGCGCCAGCACCGCGGACCCGCACTCGCTGACCCGATCGGCTCTACCTATTACCCTAAAGTGTAATAACTTACGGTTGCACTCGGCGCGGGCGCGTGCACAATGCTGCACATGCGAAATGTAGGGCCATCTCGCAGCGAACCGCTCGCAGCCGGTGCGAGTTCCGTGGCGCCGCTCGCCGCGCACGGATCGACAGGCGTGTCCGGCGGGAACCGGCTGGCGTTCGGCGATTTCGAATATGCGCCGGCGCGGCAGGCGCTGTTCCGAAATGGCGCAGCGGTGCCGCTGAGCGGGCGTATCGCTGACGTGCTCGACGCGCTCCTCGAACGGCCGGGGGAGCTCCAGGCCAAGGAAGAGCTGCTCGCGCGCGTCTGGCCCGGCCGGATCGTCGAGGAAGTGAACCTGCGCGCGCAGATCGCCGCGCTGCGGCGCGTGCTGGGCTGCGGTCAGGGCGGCGCGCGCTATATCGCGACGGTCGCCGGGCGCGGCTATCGGTTCGTCGCACCGGTTCACCCCCTCGTCGAGGGCGACGCCCGCACGCCGGTGGTCGACCTTGCCCAGACCCCGGCCGTCCAGCGGCCGCTGACGCCGATCGTCGGCCGTGAGGCGCCGCTCGCCGAGATCGCGGATGCGCTGCGCCATCGCCGCCAGGTGACGATCACCGGCCCGGGCGGGATCGGCAAGACGAGTGTCGCGCTGACCGCCGCCGCGGGCGCGGCCGGCGAATTCCCCGGCGGCACGCTGTTCATCGATTGCAGCACGGCACTGGCCGGACTGCCCGAGTTGCTGCTCGCCGCGCTGGGCATGCGGCACGAAGCCGGCGACTGGCACGCGTTGCAGGGCGCGCTTCCGTCGACCGCGCACCTTTTCGTGCTCGACGGATGCGAGGCGCGCCTCGACGAGGCGGCCGACGTCGCCACGCTGGTGCTCCGCAGGGCACCGCGCTCCGCAATCGTCCTCACCAGCCGCGAGCCTGTGGGCGCCGAGGCCGAGACGGTGCTGCGCCTGGGCCCGCTCTCCTATCCGGGCCGCGACGACCTGCCCGCCGACGAGCTGATGGGCTTCGGCGCGGTCGAGCTGTTCTTCGCGCGCGCACCGCTCGGCTTCACCGCCGCGGCGGCCGGGGATCTGGCGACGATCGCCCGGATCTGCCGGCTGCTCGAGGGCAATCCGCTCGCGATCGAACTCGCCGCGTCGCAGGTCGATCGGCGTGGGATCGAAGGGCTCGCGGAGATCATCGAGCAGCCCGGCGCGCTGCGCATCCAGGGGCCCCGCACCGCTTCCCCGCAGAACCGGAGCATCGAGGCGTCGATCGAATATGGCTTCGATCGCCTCTCCGAAGTCGAACGGGGGCTGATGTTCTCGCTCAGCGTCTTCACGCGTGCCTTCACGCGCGAGGCTGCGCACGCCGTGGTGGCGACGCCCCTGCCCGACCTGTGCGACCACATCACCAACCTCGCTGCGAAGTCGCTGCTGATCGTCACGCGATCGGTAGCCGGCACCACTTTCGCCATGCCGCGGCTCGTGCGCCTCTATTCCTTCGAGCAACTCAAGCGGTCGCCGCATTATTCGAGCGCGATGCGCCGGCTCGCCCAGCAGCTCCGGCGCGAGCTCGAGGAGCGCACCGTCTGGCATTGCGTGAACAACGACGAGCTCGCGCGGGCGCTCGACTGGTGCTTCGCCGATCCCGAGCGCGAGGAGCTGTCGCTGGCGCTCACGCTCTCTGCGGTTCCCTATTGGTTCGATCAGGGCGCGTTCGGCGAGGCGCTGGGGCGGCTAGGTCACGCGATCGCGCTCGTCGCCAACGGGCCGCGGCGGCGAGTGGAGCTCGACCTGCGCTCCGCGCTCGTCACGCTCCTCGTCTCGCGGATCGCGCGCACCGAGGTCCAGGTGGACGCCGCACGGACGCTGATCGCATTGGCCGAGGCGGTGGGTGACCCGGCAGCGCGGATCCGCGGCGAATGGGCGCTCTGGTCGGCGCACGTCTGGACCGGCGAATTCGCCGCCGCCCGCTACCATGCCGAACGTGTCGAGGCGATCGCCGAGGCCGAGGGCGATGTGGAAGGCCGGATCGCCGCGCACCGGCTGATGGGGATCGCGCTGCACTTCGCGGGCGAGCATGCCGCCGCCCTCACCCATCTCGACCGCGTGCTCGGCTATTTCCCGCTGCCCGAACGCAGTACCCAGAACATTCCGTTCCAATATGATCAACGCATCGCAGGTCTCTGCTATAGGGCGCGAATCCTTTACCTTCAGGGCGATACCGAACAAGCGCTGCGGGCGGCGGAGACAGCGCTGTCGGAAGGCGAAGCGATCGGCCATCTGCTGAGCATCATCTATATCCTGGCGATCGCGACCTGCCCGATCATGATCCTGACCGGCCGCGCGAAGGACGCGCGCATCGCCATCACGCGCCTTCGTGCGGCGGTCGACGCGCTGCGCATCCCGGCATGGCAGGAAGTCGCAAAGCTGTTCGAGGACTGGCTGGCCGTGGCGCACGATCCCGCGCCGCGACTGACCGACGTGAACCGCGCGCTCGCCTCGGTGCGCGCCAGCGCCTTCGGGCCGGTGTGCACGATGGCTGCCGCCTCGCTCGCCGAAGCGCTCGCGCGTGCCGGAGCAGTCCCCGAAGCGCTCGCGCTCGCCGATACGCTGATCGAACGCGCGGAGAATGCCGGCGAGCTTTGGATCCTGCCCGAAGTGATGCGGATTCGCGCCGAGATGCAGCTGCGCGTCCATGGCCAATCGCACCGTCGCGAAACGCTCGCTGCCCTCCACCGCGCGCTCGCGCTCGCTGAGGAACAGGGCGCGACCTGCCCGGCGGCGAAGATCCGGGCGGCGATCGCTGCCGCCGATCCCGGCATCACCAAGGCGGCCTAGGATTCCAACTCACTTGGATTCGTCGCCAGGACGTCGACCCTGACCCCAGGGCCGGATACACGTTCCGTGCGGTCCTGGTCGCGGCGGGACCTGCGCTCGAAAAGTCACAAGAGTCACGACCCGTCGCGGCAATTCCGGCCCCATCCCTGCAAGCTTCAAGAGCGGCCGGACATGTCCAGCCGAGCAGGCGAGTTCCTACATTGCAAGCCATGCGTCCAAAGGGGCGCCGAACCGTCGCGCGCCGGACGTCGACCCGGCCTCATTCTCATCTCCCCACGGAACGCAGCGCCAGCCGGGCACAGGCAAGCGCGTCGTAGAATTCCCGCGTGCCGATCACCTGGTGCGCGCAATGGGGCGCATTGGCCTCCAGCGTGGCACGCATCGCGTCCCAGTTCGCCGCTGCGGTCGCGTCGCGGACCAGCGTGACGTGGAAACCCTGGTCGACCGCCGCACGCGCGGTCGCCTCGAGCGCTTCGTTCGCGATTCCGCCGACTACGACGAGCCGCACGATATCGAGCGCGCGGAGCTGGAGACCGAGATCGGTTCCCGCAAACGCGCCGACCGCCACGCGCTCCGAGGCGATGATGTCGCCCGCGCGCGGGGCGAGATCCGGAAACCACTCGGCGCCCCAGCTGCCGCGCACGAACCATGAGGCGTCCGCCGCCGCACGCTGCGAAGGCGTGAGATAAGCCCCGTTCCGAGGCACACTGCGCTTCGGCAGGTAGACGATGCACAGCCCCGAGGTGCGGGCTTCCTCCACCACCCCCTTCAGATTGGCGAGCAGGCCGACATCCGCCGCGACGTCGGCAATCGCCGGCCATGCCTTTCCCTGGCTGTCGAGCAGGTCGTTGTACGGATCGATCAGCAGCACCGCGGTCCGCGCGAGCTCGCGGGGCGGCAGATATTCCTTTTCCAGCGTCATCAGCAGCTCCGAGGCGGCTCCCGTCGCATCCTCGCCGCCGTCTGCATCGAAGCTGCGCCGGGGGCCATTGTCTCCTCGGATAGTCATCGGCTCCCGGCGCATGGCCTGTCCTCAGAAGCCCAGCCGGACGCCGAGGCGGCCGCCAGTGCCCTTGTAGGCGGAGCCGAAGGTGGCGCTGCCTTCGACAAAGGCCGAAAAGCCGCCCAGCCGCGCCACGTCGACGCCGCCGGTCAACTGACCATGGGTGGGTGTGCGCAGATTGGCGACATGCGCGCTGGTGCCGCCGGAGACGAGCGTCGCCCCATCGGTTCCGGCGAACTCGTGCAGCACCTTGCCCGAGAGGTAGACGCTGCCGGCCTGCCTGCCCCCGATCGCGAAGGGATGCGAGACACGTACGCCGGCGCTTCCGCGCAGCCCGCTGGCCTCGTCGAGCTCCACGGTCTGGCCGAAGGCGGCAAGATCGCCGAGGTCGGTGCGCGTCCACGCGAGCGACGCGACCGGTTCGATCGCGAGCGCCTTGGTGCCGAGCCGATAGCCGAGGTCGAGCTTGGCGCCGACCGACGAGCCATGAAGATCGGCCGAATAGCCGAGCGTCGGCGAGGTCAGCCCGACCCAGTGACGATCATATTTCGCTTGGAAGGCGGCAGAGAAGGCGCCGGCGCCATAGCCTGCGTAGACGCCGATGTTCGCGGTGTCGAACTTGAGCCGGTCACTGCCCTGCCGCAGCTTCGAGCTCAGATAACCGCCGGTGACGCCATAGGCGAAACGCCCCACGCTGCCGAGGTCGACGCCGATCTGGCCGCCATAACTGGTCTGGCGATACGCGATGTCGACGCCCGCCGCGCCACCGCCCGGCAGCGCGACCGAGGCAGTGCCTTCGCGCTTGTCGATCCCGCCGATCAGCTGGGCCCAGATGCCGGAACTCTTGCCTTGCTGCCGGAGCGAAGCGACGTGGCCGCTCACGGCGTCGGCCGATTTGAGCCACAGCGTCTGCGCCGCCTCCGAGGCCTGGGCGATCCGATAGACGGGCGCCCCCGCCGCCGAGACGAGGCTGTAGCTGCGGTTCGCCGCGTCATAGGTCAGGCCATATTGGACGAAGCCGACCAGCGAGGCGGCCGGATCGAGCACGAAGGCATCCGCCGCCGAGCCCGCGCCGACCCTGACCAATGGGCTCGATGCGGCGCCGAGCAGGGCCGCCTGGCCGGTGCCGGTGAGCTGGATCCGCGTGGTTCCCGTCGCGATGCCGCCGATCACCAGCGCGTCGGCCGCACCCGAGGGATCGACGTCGAGGGCCAGGCGCGCGTCGCCGCTGGCGGCATAGGCGCCCGAAAGCGTGAGCACGTCACCCGCGGCGCCGTTGCGCAGGTCGATCACGCCGCCGCTGTTGCGGAAGGTCTCGAGCCCGAGGAAGCCGACCGCTGCCGGCGTGCTGCCCGCGCGGGCGAGGCGGACGATACCGGTGTTGACGAACAGGTCGTCGCCCTCGCCGAAGCTGCTGTCCTTCGCCGAGACGAACAGCCCGGCGTTGGTGAAGCTGTCGTTCGCGTCGGAAAGCTTGATGGCGTTGAGGATCTGCCCGGTGTTGACGATCGTCGCGCCGTCGCTCGCCTTGCCGGAGGGGACGAGGCTCGTCTCGATCGCCCAGCCGCTGCCGGTGGTGCGGATGGTACCCGCATTCTGCACGTTCATCGTCGTGCCGAGGATGAACACGCCGTCGCTGCCGGGGAAGAAGGTGCCGTTATACTCCGAATGTTCCGAGCCGGTGACGACCGCGCCCGCACCGATCACCAGGTCGACCGTCGGGCCGCCCAGCGTGATCGCGCTGCCCCCGGCCGAAGTGGTCGCGCCCGTGACGGTCACGCCCACGCCGCGCGTGCCGCCGAGCGCCATGATCGCCGAGTCATATTTCGAATAGGCGAAGCCGCTCTTGACCTCCGCGCGGTCCTGCGAGAGCGCGCGCACCGCCGCGGAGAATTTGCCGTGCGCTTCGGCGTGACCGGATTCGACCGTGACGACGGCCGCATAGCCGTTGGGATCGATCGCGTTCGAGAAGTCGCCGGTGGTGATCACGGTGCCGGCATGGACGTTGATCGCGCCGTTGGTCGAAAGGCCCGCGATCCCGGTCGAGCGGTTGCCGGTGGTGCGTACGCTGTCGACCGTGATGTTGGCCACGCCGCGGCTGGTCTCGATATCGATGCCCGAAGCATTGTCGCCGTGCGTCTCGACCGTGCCCGCGGTCAGGTTGAGCACGCCGAAGGCTTCGACCGCTTCGATGCCCGCGGCAAGATTGCCGTCGGTGCGGACGTGGTCGACGCTGAGGTCGATATTGCCCGAGAGCGTGAACAGGTCGACCGCCGCCGAGTTGATCCCCTTGGTGGTGATCGTGCCGAGGTCGAGCGTCGTGTCGCCGAGGCGGTTGTAGAAATAGATGCCGGGCGACGTGATGCCCTCGGTCGCGATCGTGCCCACGGTCACCTGCGCGTCGCCGGCGACGACGGTGGCATAGACGCCTGCCGAATATTCGCCCTTGGTGGAAAGCGTGTTCGAGGTGATCAGCGTGTCGGCATAGCTGTGTACTTCGATGGCGACGGCACCGAGCCCCTTGGTCGAGACTTCGCCCGTCGTCACTTCGACGCCGCCGAGCCGGCTGATCGCGATGATGCCCGGCGAGTAGCTGCCCGAGGTCGCGACCTTGCCCGCGTTGACAAACACGTTGCGCGTGCCGGTCGCCGCGACGATGCCACCGGCGAAGGTGCCGGTTGTGGTCACCGTCCCCGCGTCGACTTCGATGTGCGCGTCGGGCGAGAAGACCAGGATGCCATAGGCCGCCTTCGAGCCGTAATAGCCCGAATAGCCGTTGCCGGTGGTGGTGACCGAGTCGACATGGACCGACGTGCTGCCGTGCAGCCCGCCATAGACCTGGTTCACGTAAACGCCGGCCGAGCCCATCCCCTTCACGCTGATGTCGCCGGCATCGACGATCGTCGCGCCGTACAGATTCTCGACGTGGACGCCGTCAGAGAAGAGGCCGGTGGTGGTGATCTTGTCGGCGGCGATCTCGAGATAGGCGGCATAGGAAGCGACGTTGATGCCGGCGGAGCCGAGGCCCGAGGTGTTGATCGTGCCCGCGTCGACCTTGGTCCAGTTGAAGCGCGAGTAGACTGAGATGCCGCTCGATTCCTCGCCCTTGGTGGTGACCGAATCGACGTTGATCCGGTTGATCGTATAGCCGCCCGAGAAATAACCGATGTCGCCGCTGGTCGAGACGCCGACGCCAAGGGAATTGTCGCCCTCGGTCGAGACCGTGCCCAGGTTCACTTCGGCGAAGCCGTTGTAGGCGTCGCTGCGCGCCACGACGCCGTTCGACTGATCGCCGTGCGTCTTCACCGTGTCGGCGGTGATCCCGATCTTGGCGCCGAGGAAATAGGGATCGCTGTTCGGAAGCGCGTGCGCATAGATGCCCGGCGAGGCAGTGCCGAAGGTCTCGACCGTACCCGCGGCGATGGTGATGTCGCCCTGCGAGAGCGCGACGATCCCGGTAGCGGGCACCGGACTGTCGGCCGCGCTGCGGCTGTCGGTGGTTACGCTGCCCGCGTTGATCGTCACCGAGCCGCCGGCGAGCGCGACGAGGCCCGCATCCTGGCTCGTCACCGTGTCGACGTCGATCGAGACGTTGCCCGCACCGCTGCCGAAGCCGGCGCTCGCCTGGACGCCCGTCGAATTGCCGACGCTGAGCGTCGCGAGATCGATGAGGATGTCGCCCGAACCGGTGGTCGCCGAGACGCCCGTCGAGACAGGACCGCTCGTCCGGACGGAGTCGGCGGTGATCGAGATGTTGCCGGCGGGCGTCGTCGCGCTGATACCGAGCGAATAGTCGCCGGTGGTCGAGACGTGATCGGCAGTGATGGTGATGTTGCCGTCGGTCGGCGCGGCGTCGATCGCAGGGACATTGTCCGCGCTCTGGCTGACGTCGCCATAGACGAGCGTGAGGTCCGCGGGCGCGGGCGTGCCTGGGTCCGCAGGGTCCGCGGGATCGACCGGGTCGTCGGCCGGAGCGACGGCGATGCTTGTCAGCTTCTTGAGCGCATCGAACGCGGTGAGGTCCCGCGTCGGTGCGTGCAGCGCATGCCAGGCGCCGGCGCGGGTCAAGATGCCGGGCTGGTAGCGCACGATACCGGCGCGCGACACCGCTGCGTTCGGTACGATCGGGCTAGCGGCGCCTTCGGGCGCGGCAAGCGCCGGCGAGGCGCCCGCCATGGCGATCAGCACGCCGGCCATCGCGGTGGAGCGCGCAAGCCGCTGGCGGCCACGCATTGCCGTTGCAAGTCGCGTCATCTTGTTTCCCCTGGATTTTGAGCCCGCGCCGCGTCGCGCCGCGAGCCTGGAAGAGCATGGATGCCCCGGCGCGCCTCGAACGGCGCGCCGGGAGCGATCGGTCAGAAGCGGAAGGTCGCGCTGCCGGTCAGCGTGCGTGTGCGGATGTCGTCGCGGCCGATCGAGGTCTGGCCCGAAAGCGCCAGGTCCACCGAGCCGGTATGCACGCGCAGGCCGCCGCTGACTTCGGCCCAGCCCTTGTCCCAGCTCGTGAGCGCAAACGGCGCACCGGTGCCGGTCCCGCCAGCGAAATCGGCGACGAAGGTCGCGCTGCTGTCGTCGAAGCGATGCACGACCGCCGCGGTTGCGAAGGGCCGTACGGTGCCGCGATCATAGGCGAAGGTCACGCTTGCGCGGCCCTCGACGCTCTTGAACGCATCGCGGCGGATCGCCAGCGCGCCCGCGCCGCCGCTCTCCTCGACGTCGCCGAAGGCGATCCGCTCGCCGCGGAGCGCCGCGCGCGGTTCGATGCTGAACGCACCTTTCTTGATCGTGCCGCTGAGGCCGATCTCGCCCGAGACGGTCATCGCGTTGCTGCTGCCCTTAAGCTGGCCGGGACCGACCGGCTGCTGGGTGCGGCTGGTGTCCGACGAAAGGCTGCCCAGCGCCACCTGCGCGTCGAGCGCGAGCTTGCCGGTGCCGTAGCGGCCGTAGAGCGTTCCCGCGAAGTGCGTGCCCTTGGCCTTGCCGCCGAAGCTGTCGCCCTTGAGGTCGGTGTAGCTCGCCGCGAGGCCGATCGTGGCGTGCGTGCCGATCAGCTTCTCCACGCCGGCGGCAAGGCCAAAGCCGGTGAAGCTGTCCTTGCCCGCGAGCCCAGTTATCCGCGCCCCGCTGCCGTCGACATAGCCCGCAGCGAGGAAGGCGCTCATGTCGTCGGGGAGCTTGGCCGGCCGCACGTCCTGCACCGCGTCCATCGCCGTCGCCGATCCACCGAGCGCATTGAGCGAGGTGTTCGCCTGGGCAAGCTGGATCGGCTTGCCGAGCAGCGTCAGCGTCCCGCCCGAATTGCCGCCGGCGATCGCGGTCAGTCGGTCGCGGACGAGGTTCGAGGCAGTCTCGGTCGCGGCGATGCCGATCTCGGTCTTGAGCGTCTCGGCCGCCGGCGTCAGCGCGTCGAGCGTCGCGCGGATCTGGTCGGGAGCCTCCATGTCGAGCGGGCCGTAGAGATCGGCGAGCGCCGAATAGCGGCTGCGGTTCTGGTCGAGCAGCGCCGCATAGCTCGCCTGCACCGGCGAAGCGGGATCGATCACCGTGCCGTAGCTCGCGGCGTCGATCTTCACGTCGACCGAATTGGCGCCATAGACGAACACCGACTTGAGGATCGCGCTGAAGCTGTTCACGCCCGAGAACGCGCCGTCGATCCCGCCCTCCGCCGTGACGATGTGGTAGACATCGCCATATTTGACGCGCGTCCCCGCCGTCGGCAGCAACCCGACCTGCCCGCCGAGCGAGGCGATGCCGTCGCTGCCCGCGGCCTTGTTCGCCTTCACCGCGAGCGTGTCCGACGCGCCGTTGGCGCCGATGTCGATCGCGAGGATCGACTTGGAGGCGAGGACGACATTGCCGTTGACGGTGAGCGTGCCCAGGCTCCCGGCGCCGGCCGGGGCGATCGTGCCCATGGTGTTGGTGAAATAAGGTGCGGTGATCGTGCCGTGGCCGCGCAGCAGGCCCGAGACGAGCATGAAGTCGCCGACGCTGGTCAGCTTGCCGTCGACCACCATCTCGCCGGTGAACTGGGTGGTATCGATCAGGCTGGTGAGCGATCCCGCGTCCTTGATCTCGAGCTTCGCCGCCGCATTGCCGATCGCGAACCGGTCGACCGTGACGTTGCTCGACAGGGTCGTGGTGCCGGCCGTGGCGAGGGTGACGTCGAAATAGGCCGCGTGGACGCCGTTCGCCGGATCAGGATCCTGGTTCGCGGGGCTGAAGCCGCTCGCGCCGGGCAGGCCGTTCGACAGCGTCGCCGCGGGGAGCACATAGACCAGCGGATCGCCCGCCGCATCGGCGCGCGCCTTGAGCTCGGCGAGCATCTGGTCGCCGGTCTCGGTCTCGTCGGTCTGCGGGACCACGACGCCGTGGTCGTAGAGCGTCTCGGTCGCGAGGTCATAGCATTGGTCGACGTCCTGCGCCTTGCTCTGCTGGCAGATCTGGCCATAGGGATGGTCGGTGCCGCCGGTGCCGGTACCGGCCGTGCCAGGGATGCCGTTGACCAGCTTCCCGTCGGCGTCGATCACGCGGTAGCTCGGATCGAGCACGGTTACCCAATGGTCGGGATCCTCCCAGGCGCCGTTGCCCGCCTTGGCGTCGACATAGTGATAGGCATTGTTCGCCGCGATCCAGTCCCAATAGAGGAACAGCGGCTGGTAGAAGCTGATGCTGCCGTAGGAGCCGGGGGCGAAATCGGGGCCGCCGGCGCTGCCGCCCGAGAGCACGCCCAGGATCACCGGATCGGCGAACAGCTTGTCGAGGATCAGCGGACCGCCCGAATCGCCCTGCGCGGTGATGCCCTCGATCGGCTGGGCATCGTCCTTGAAGAGGTTGTAGTCGTTGGGCGCATCGCGCGTGGGGCTGTCGAAATCGAGGAAATAGAGGCTCTGCTTCAGGCCCTCGGCATCGAAGCCGAGCGTGACGTCGAGATCGTCGAACGAGCCGAACATCCCGATCATGTTCTCCGCGATGCGGCGGCGATAGTCGATCTGTTGATAGGCGCCGTAGACGCCATCGCCGGTCAGGCCGTAGCCGCCGATGGTGACGTGATAGCCGGTACCGTCCGTATCGCTGATCGAGCCCGGCGTGGGCAGCGCCGAGAAGAGCATCGCCCAGGTCGGCACGCCCGCCGCGGGCGTGTCGAGCGTCGCCATCGCGATGTCGCCCTGGAAGAAGTTCGTTTCGAGGTCGCCGGTTGCCTGCGCGAGCTCGACCGAGACCGGATTGTAGACGACCTGGCTGATATTGTAGAAGAAATTACCGAGATCGGTGCGATGGTAACTGGGCGAATAGGGATTGGTGAAGTCGCGGAAGCCCTGCATGTTGTCGGCCCGCGCGCCGAAGCCGATCGAGATGCCGCCGGCGCCGTAGCTGTTCGGATCGGCGATGCCCGTCGGCACCGCGACATATTGTCCCGTCGCTTCGTCGAGGACGAGCTCGATCTTCTCGTTCACGCAGTGCGCGGCGAAGATGATCGTGCGCGGGTTGATCAGCGACGCGGTGCACGAGCTGCTGCCGAAGCCGAAATCGACGATCAGCTGGCCGACGCCGGTGACGTCGTTCGGATCGACGATCTCGCCCGAGGTGCTGCCGCTGCCCGGGATCGTCTGCGCCTCGACGCTGCCGGCGATCGACTGCGACGCCCCGTCGGCAGCCGGATCGGCCATCGCCGCCGCCGGACAGGTCGCGAGCCCGGCGAGCGCCACCGTGGCCGAGAGAGCCGCACGCAGCGCACGGCGCCTGGAGCGAGTTGCGAAGGGAGGAGTCGCCATGTTCGTCTTCGGTCCTTCTCACAAGGGAGCTGCCGCCACGGCGCACGGTTTCGCGTTCCGGAAAGCGGGCATCCCCGCTCCCCGGCCCGGCAGCCGACACTGTCGAGACCGGCGGGCGCTGCGCGGATCGCGCGGATCTCTCCGCGCCGGGGCGCATGCGCTCGCCAGGCTCTTCCCATGGCACCCGCCCCTTCGAGCGGCGTGACAGCACGATCGGGGAATTAAGCACCGGAATGGCGCGAACCGTGAGTTGAACGTTGTGAAACGATGCGCGAATCCAGCGAAAAATACGCGCGCGCCGCATCGATTTGTGGGAAGCGCTCAGACCCCGGCCCCCACGGCCTGCCGAGGGATCGGTTCGAAGGAAATCGTGTCGTGGATCCTCGCGCTCTCGGGCCCGATGGCCATCGGGCAGCGCACCCCGGGCAGCACGGCGACGTCGAACAATTCGGTGATCGCCCCGTCGAGCGCGATCCACTCGACCGTCTCGCCCGTCGCGAGATTGACGATCAGCACGCCGCACCACGGCTCCTCGCCCCGCATGCGCAACGCCTCGGCGATTTCCGCGCCCCGGGGATCGTCGAGGCGCGGCCTGGAGATGGTCACCACGGCGTAGCCCGCATGGATCGCCAACCCCCTGAGGAAGCCGGGGCATGCCGCGACGAAGTGCCGCTCCCCGTTCGCGGGATCGATCCGCAGGATGCGCCCGCGCCCGCTCTCGAGCAGATAGAGACAGCCGCCCGAAAGACGCGGGCTATGGGGCAACGCCAATCCATCGGCGATGACGGCGTCGCTCGTCACGTCCACCAGGATTCCGCTCGGCTGCGGCAGGTCGCGCCAGCCTCGATCCGAAGCGCCAAGCGCCGTCGCATAGCGAGGGGAGCCGTCCAGCGTCGCGAGGCCGTTGAGACGGCACCGGTCCTCCGCCGCGATCCCCGAGATGAAGCCCGGCTTCCACAGCGGCTCGAAGCTGTGCGTCGGGTGATGGCGGCAGAGGCAGCTGTAGCGACTGCTCACGAAGACGACGCGGCCGTGCGCATCGACGCCGAGCTCGCGGATGCCGACATCGCCGATCGTCTGCGCGTTGCGCGCCACCAGCACCTGGTCGAACAGGCGATCGCCGAGTTCGCCGGGCCGCAGCCGATTGTCGAGCCGCCACAGCTGATGGCGCGTGCCGAGGTAGAGACGGCCCGTCCGCCAGCAGAGACCCATCGCCTGGTCGAACGCCTGGCGATCGACCCATATACTGCCTTCCGGGTGCGCGCCGACGAGGAACAACGTGCCGGTGCGATAGCTGGTGAAGGCGAGGCTCAGCTGATGGACGCGCAGCCAGGTCTCGAAGCCGCGCGAGAAGGAGATGCGCGTTGCCAGCGCGGCGTCATGCAACCCCCGCGTCGCCACGGTATCTTGCGTCCCTGCAGTCCGGCTCGCGTCCGCCTCAGCCCTCGGCAAGCTGGATCAGCACGGCGGGCGTGGACGGGGTCCGGTGCGGCGCTGCGCCGCGCACCGCGATCGGCCTGGACAGTCGACCATTCGCGGTCGTCGTGCGCGGAAGCCTGACCACGCTGCCCCCGGGGTCGTTCGCGCCGCCGCGTCCGGCCAGCAGCATCGCCTTGGCGGCATCGATGCGCGAGAGCCACCAGGGGCCCTGCGTCGACGCCTCGGCACGGCCGAGCTCGACCAGCGCCAATGCGCCTTCGTGCGCGCCCATCCGCGCAAGCGCCAGAGCCTGGATCCGCATCCATTCGGGCCGGAGCCAGCGCTCGCCTTCCGACGCGCGCGCAAGTCCGGCTTCGACCGTGTCGAACGCCGCGAACAGCGTCTGGCCCGACACCATCGCCTCCGCCCGCGCCGTCGAGGCCCAGGCGCGGATCATCCCGATCGGCGAGCCGGCGAGCGCGCGCAGCGATGGCTCCATCGCTTCGGCGCTGGCGCTCGGCTCCACCGCCATCGACACCCAATGCTGGAACAGCTCGGCCACCGCACGCCAGCGTGGCAGGGCCAGGTCGGAAGACAGCGCTGTCAATCGCTCGCAAAGCGAAGCCGCGAGCGGATGTCGCGCCAGCGAGATGGCGACCGGCAACGCGGCGAGCGCGATCACGCGGGCCAGCGCGTGCGGATCACCGGTCTCGCGGGCCTCTTCCACCGCCTGCGCCGCCGCTCCCGAGGCCTCGTCGGTGCGGCCGAGCAGGAGCAGGAGGCGCGCTCGGAGCGCCAGCGCCTCGGTCCGCAACGGGGGCCAAGCGAAGTCCGCGAGCCCGGCGGGAACGAGTCTGATCACGCGATCGACGAGGTCGAGCGCCTCGCGCGGACGACCCTCGAGGTGGAGCACGGTGCTCGTCATCAAATCGGCAAGCGCCCGGTCCGGCTCGCCGAGCCGCGCCGCCTCGACACGCGCCGCGGCGGCAGTGACGCGGGCCGCGTCGATGCCGCCGGTCGCGACCTGGGCCACCCAGACCGCCCGCAGCGCTGCGAGACGCGAGGCACCGTCTTGCGCCGCCTCCAGCATCGCTTCGCCGGTGCGCCGAAGATTGGCTGCCGACCCGCTTCCCGCCGCCTGGAAGCTCGCGCACGCCTCGAGCAGCGAGAACCGCAGGACCGGGTTCGCGGCGGCGAGCGAGCGGTCGAGCCAGTGATCCGCCTCGGCGTGGCGATTCCCCATCCGCCATGCCGGAACCGAAGCGAGCACCAGGGCACCGAAATCCTCGCCCTCCGTGCCCGCGGCCAGTAGAGCGCGATGCAGCACCGGCTCCCTCGCGATACGGTCCGGGCATTCGATCAACCAGCGGCGCAGCCTCGCGATCGACCCGCGGTGCTCGCCGGTTTCGCGAAGCCGTTCGGCGGCAAAGGCACGGACCGGTTCGGGCAGCCGATAGCGGATGCCGTCGCCGGCCTCGCGGATCTCGACCAGCGAGCGCGCCGCCAGCGCCCGCAACAACGTCGCGACACGGCCGGGCTCGAGCGCGGCGGACCGCGCCGCGATCTCGAGCGTGAAGCTGCCGGTGACTGCGCCGAGCCGATCGAGCAGCGTCACCGTGTCTTCGCAAAGGCCGGCGCAGGCAGATTCGATCGTGGTCCGCAGCGACCCCGCCCGACGGTGCAGCGAGAGCAGCAGCGAGTCGTCGAGGGCATGGAGCAGCGTGCCCGCGCCGATCAGCGCCGCCTCGGCGGCGACGAGTTCGATCGCCAGCGGGTTGCCGCCGGTGCGGCGCGCGAGCGAGGCGAGCTGCGCCGGCGAAGTCGCCGCAGCGTCCCCGCGGACGTGCGCCATGCGCTCGCGCAGCAGCTTTACCGCGGCGCAATCGAGGATCGCATCGGCGTCGGCTTCGTCCTCCGCCGGCACGGGCAGCGCGGCCACGCGCAGCACGGTCTCGGACTCGCTGCCCAGCGCCTCGCGGCTCGTGACCAGCAGCGCGCAACGCGGAAGCTCTGCGAGCATCGTGTCGGCCAGCGCGGCGACGGCGTCGAGATTCCGCTCGGCCGCGTCGACGACGATCAGCATCTCGCGATCGGACGAGGCAAGACCGCGCCCGGGGAGGTCCGCATCGGGCGAGACCAGATGCACCCCATCGGCAAAGTCGCCCGCGACATGCGATGCCACCGCGTGCGCGAGCGCGGACTTCCCACCACCGGGCTGCCCGAGGATCGTCAACTGCCGCCGCTCCAGAAGGCGTTCGGCGGCCGCGGCAATCTGGGCCTCGCGCCCGATAAGCGTCTTGGCTCGCCAGGGCTGGGCGACGGCGGGCCGCTCGGGCGCCGCCGCAGAAGGCCGGTGCGCGTCCTCGCCGACGCGTACCGGCGCAACGAAACGGTAGCCCCGCCCCGAGGACGTCACGATGAACCGCTCGGCCCCCTTGCTGCACCCGAGCGCGCGCCGCAGCGCTGCCACCTGCGAACGGACGTTGCACGGATCGATGATCCGGCCCGGCCAGACGCGCTTCATCAGTTCGTGCTGGCCGATGAGCTCGCCCGGCCGCTCGGTCAGCACGAGCAGGAGCTCGAACATCGTGCCTCCCATCGGCACGCGCTCCTCGCCGGCGAACAGCATCTGGCGACGCGGGAACAGCCTGAACCGTCCGAACGCGATCACGGGTTCCTGAGCAACACCAATCATCCCACACATGCCCCGTTGCGATGGTCGATGGATGGCGCGTCGACGCCTTGTCCAGCCGCCTTTTCCCAAGCGGCGGAAGGGAGCATTGCTCGGACAATTGCTGTTAACGAGGCGAATGACAGCTTTTAACAACTTTTATCGCGTGGCTCGCGGCGTTAACGCCGGTCTCGCTCCAACCTGTTGTTCAAGCGTACGAATCCGACCGCGCGGATGCGGATGGCAGCGCGATCTGACAGGATGATGACGTGAAACGGGGCCGATTCCGCACGCGGCGGAACCGACCCCGACGTCGTTCGCAGCGGCAGCCCGAGCCGGACCGCCGGAACCGGGTCAGGCGGCCTTGAGCACGGCCTCGTCGATCGGCGGGAAGCTGATCGCGTTGTGGATCTCGGCGCTCGCCGGCCCGATCGACATCGGGCAGGCCACGCCGGGCATGGCGGCCACATCGAAGAGCTCGGTGATGTGCCCTTCGAGACGGATCCATTCGACGATATCGCCGTTCGCGAGGTTGACGATCAGCACGCCGCACCAGGGCTCGGCATCGCGGGCCTTGAGCTCGCCGTCGAGCAGCAGCCCCTTGAACGCGCCGTTGCGCGGCTTGGAGACGGTCACGACGGCGTGGCCGTCATGGATCGCGAGCCCGCGCAGGAAGCCGGGGCAGAAGGCGACGTCCTCTTTCGCGCCCGTCTTGGGATCGATGCGGATCAGCTGGCCGCGGCCGCTGTCGAGCGCATAGACGTGCGCACCATGGACACGCGGGCTGTGCGGCATCGAAAGCTGGTCGGTCACCACCCGGTCGGTCTCGACGTCGATCAGCATCCCGCCTTCGTGGCGCCGTTCGCGCCAGCCCGTGACGACATCCGAGCGGCTGACGCAGGTGACATAGCGCGCCCTCCCCTGGTCCATCGCCAGCCCGTTCAGGTGGCAGCGATCCTCGGGCGCGAGCTTCGAGATGAAGCTCGGCTTCCACAGCGGCTTGAAGCTGTGGGTGAGGTCGAGCGTCGCAAGGCAGGAATAGCTGGTGTTGACGAAGATCACCCGGCCCTGCGCATCGACGCCGAGTTCATGGATGTCGACGTCGCCCGTGGTCTGGGCGTTGCGCGGCACCAGCGCGACGTCGAACGCCTTGTTGGCGACCTCGCCGGGCTTGAGCATGTTCTCGAGCCGCCAGAGCTGGAACAGCGAGCCGAGATAGAGCCGCCCGGACCGCCAGCACACGCCCATCGCGCGGGTGAAGTTCTGCTGGTTGAACGACACCGTGCCGTTCGGATGCGCGCCGACCAGGAACAGCTGGCCGGTCTGGTAGCTGGTGAAGGCCAGACTCAGCCGGCGGCTGCGGAGCCACGCGTTGAAGCCGCGCGAAACCGTCAGGCTGGTGGCACCCGGCGCGGCGGGCTCGGGCGCCTCGCCGGGCGCGAAGGCGGTTCCGGTGTTCGGCTCGTCGTTGATTGCGTCGCTCATCGCTGGTCACCCGGTCTGCTGCGAGGGCCATGGGCCCGGTTCGACGTTGGAATATGACAGCAATTTTGCAGTGGCGAAGGACGTATTTCGCACTTGCACAATTATTCACAATCTTCGACGAACCGGGCCCGCGACGGACCGTCAGAAGGCGAGCCGCAGTCCCACACGGCCGCCCCCGCCGCTCTGCCCGCCGCCAAAGCGCGCGTCGCCTTCGACGAAGCCGTTCCACGCGCCCTTGCCGAGGAGGTTCACGCCCAGCGCCGCTTCGCCGTGATCTCCCGCACGCACGCCCGCGACCGCCTCGCTGGTGCCGCCGCTGCGAAACACCAGCCCGGTATCGCCGCTGAACGCATGGACATAGGCCCCGCGCGCGTACAAGACCGCCTCGCTGCCGCCCAGCCGAACGCTGCCGCCGATGCGCGCGCCGAGCTTGCCGGTCACCGCATCGCCGTCGTCAGGGTCGATCGACTGGCCCAGCGCGGTGATCGCGCCGATCTTGCCGTGCTGCCAGGCGAGCGTCGCCACCGGCTCGACGAACAGGCCGCGAGTAGCGAAGCGCGCGCCGAGCTCGGCCTGCGCGCCATAGGTATCGCCGCTCGCGTCGTCCGTCCAGATCGCACCGGGCGTGCCGTCCTGGAGCTTGATCCAGCTGTGATCGAGCTGCGCGAGCAGGTTGGTGAAGACCACGCCCGAACGGAGGCTGCCATAGGCGCCAAAGCTCAGCGTATCGAAGGTCGCGCGCGTCGCGCCGCCCTTGAAGCTCTGGCGCGCGTTCAGATAGCCGCCGGTCAGGCCGAAGCTGGTCCGCTTGCCACCGCCGAGATCGATGCCGATCCGGGCGCCGTAGAAGCTCTGGCGATAGGCGAGCTCGGCCGGGCCGTCATGGTTGGCCACGCTGCCGAACGTCTGGCCCCAGAGCGAGCGGCCGCTGCCGGCCGCATCGCGAAGCTCGGTCATGTGTGCGCTCGCCGCCGCGGCGGACTGGCCCCAGATCTCGCGCGCGCCTTCGCCGATCTTGGTGAGCCGGCGGACCGGCGCACCGGCGGTGCTGGTCAGGCGATAGCCGCCCGACGCCGCGTCGAATGCCATGCCGTAGTCGATCAGCCCGACCTGGGCGTTCGCGAGGCTGAACGCCGCGGCCGAGGAGCCCGCTCCTGCCTGCACCAGGGTCATCGGCTCTGCGAGCAGCGTCGCGCCGGTCGCGTCGACGTTGAGCACGATCGTCGTGCTGCCGGTCGCCATGCCGCCGATCACCAGCCGGTCCACCTTGCCGTTGCCAAGGTCGAGCCCCAGCCGCGCGCTGCCCGAGCCGGTGTAATTGCCCGACAGCGTCAGCGTGTCGCCCGCCACGCCGTTGCGCAACTCGACGATGCCGCCGGTGTTCTGGAAGCTCTCCAGCCCCAGCATCGATACCGAATGGCCCGACGCGGCGAGGCTCGCCTGCGTGCCCGGCGATGTCGCCGCGGCACCGATCGCGAAGGTGCCGCTGTTCACGAACACGTCGGCGCCGCCGCCGAAGTCGCTGTCCTTGGTGGCGACGAAGCTGCCCGAATTGACGATGCGGTCGGCGAGCCCGGTAAGGTGGACCGCGCCTTCGATCCGGCCGCCGTTGCTGATCGCCAGGCCGGTGAGCGGCGGGTTGGTCCCGCCGTCGACGGCGAAGATCGCATAGCCATCGCCGACATTGGCGATCGTCCCCGCATTCTCGATCGTCATGGCGGTACGGCCGCCGATCACGATAGTGTTGCCGGTCTTCGCGCCCGTGGGATCGGCGGGATCATAATGGCCGCCGCCCACCACCGTGGCACCCTTCGCCACGCTCAGCGACGATATTCCAGCCGACGACGCGAGTTCGATCGCGATCTGGTTCGGCGTCCTGACGGCCCCGCTCACGCTGACCGAGTCGTTTCCGCTCGCCGACGAGCGAAGGCCCACACCGTCGGACTCGAGCGTGCCGATCGCGATCGTCGCGCTGCCCGTGGTCGCAGTCACGTCGATGCCGATCACGCCCGCGCCCAGCGCCGTCACCTTGCCGGCAGTGATGCTGACATCGCCTTGGTGGCTGAGTGCGACGATGCCGGCGGCGTTGGTGCCGGCCACGTCGACCGCGGCGACGTTCAAGGAGAGCAGCGTCGGCGGGGTCGCGAGCAAGGTCACGGTCTCGGCGGTCTTCGTGCCGCTCGCCACGGCGGGAGGCGTCTGCGGCGGCTGGGGCGTGACGATCGCGACGACGCCCGCGCTGTTGTCCCCCTTCGCCGAAATCGTGCCGGTGGAGGCGACCTTGATATCGCCATGGCCGAGCACGCGGATCGTGTCGGCATTGGCGCCGGTCGTGGCGACGCTGCCGGCGTTGGTCACGGTGATCGCGGCGTGCGAAATAGCGTCCGCCGAGGCATAGAGGCCATGGCTCGTCTCGCCCGCCGTCGTGACGCTGCCGTTGTTGACGATCACCAGCGGGCCGTTGCCGAATATCTCCACGCCGTGGCTCTGGTCGCCCGTCGTGGCGATCCTGCCGCCGGTCGTGACGTCCACGCCCGTCAGGAAAGCATAGCCGCGGATCGCCGAGGCGTGGTCGCCCGAGGTCGAGACATTGTTGGCGACGACTTTCGCGACTGCCTGCAGGCTAACAGCGTAGATGCCCGCCGACCCGTCGCCCGCCGTCGTCACGTCGCCGGCTGCGGTCACCAGCGTGGCGCGGCCGATCGCGACCACGGCTCCGGCATTGTCGCCGGTGGTGCTCGCGTCCCCGACCGTCACCTCGGCGTTGCCAAAGCTCGAATAGGCATAGACGCCGATCGACTTGGCGCCAGCCGTCGAGACGCTTCCGACATCGACCGACACGTCCGAGGTGAGCGAAACGCCCAGCACACCCACCGAATTGTCGCCGCTCGTCGCGATCCCGTCCGCCTTGATCGAAACGCCGCCCCCCAGCGTGGTGTTGATGGCGGTGATGCCCGCGGCTTGCTCGCCCGAGGTCGTGATGCTCTTCACGTCGATGTCGATAAGACCGTGCATCCCGGTGCCGTCATGATCGAGCGCGCGGGCATAGATGCCGGCCGAAGCTTCGCCCTCGGTCGTGATGTTGCCCAGGCCGATGGTGATGTCGCCACCGTAGGAAATCGAGAGGACGCCCGCGGAATAGACACCGGAGGTGTGGATGTCGGCGCCGCCGTCGATGGTCTGCGGAGCGAATGCCACCGAGAAGACGCCCTGCGCATTGTAGCCGGAGGTCGCGATCGGCCCGCCGACGTGCACGGCGGCGCCGCCGTCGCTGAGCACCTTGATCGCCTTCGCGACGTCGCCATGCGTCGTGATCCCGCCAGAGACCGAGACGGTGGCATAATAGCCGGGATGGAAGGTCGTCGGAACATAGCGGAAGCGCGGTGCGATGGTGCTGGCACCGATGCCATAGGCGTGATCGCCATAGGTCAGGATGTCGCCGGCGTAGATCGAGACATGGCGTGCGCCGGCCTCGATCGCCGAGGAATAGATGCCGGTCGTGCGGACGAGATTCGAGTGGATCGTTACCTGGTTCACGCCCGCGGCAATGATCCCGCGCGCGTCGTCGCCGGTGAGCGTGATCGAATCGGCGTCGACCGCGACCGTCAGCCCGTCGACGCGGATGCCGCCGACATTGCGGCCGCTGCCATTGAGCGTCCCGGCCTCGATGACGATGTCGCCGCGGCCCGAGGCCTTGATCGCCGAATAATAATAATGGCTGGCGTTGACCGCGCCCGCGGTAATGTGGATGTCGCCATAGGCCGTCCTGGCGACGATGGCCCCGCCGTTGACCGAATCGGCAGCGATGTTGACATTGCCGTCATAGGCATAGGCGAAGATGCCGACGCTCGAAGTATGCAGCGTCGCGATGGTTCCCGCCGTGATGTCGACGTTGCCGGCGACGGAGAAATTCTTCGCGTAGATGCCGTCGGCGTACAATCCGTCGGTCACCACGGTCTCGGCGTTGATGTTGATCATGTCGTGCGTGCCATAGGCATAGGCAGCGACACCCTTCGAATAGGCTCCGTGCGTGTAGACGGTACCGACATCGACATTGCTGGTCTCGCCACGACCGTTAAGGACGGCAAGAACCCCGTCGGAATTGTTGCCGCTCGTGGTGATCGTCTTGACGTCGATGTTGTTGCTGATCCCTTGGTTGATGAAGGCGGCCACGCCGGCGGAATGGTCTCCGGAGGTGGTGATCCGGTCGACCGTGACGAAATTGTCGCTGCTAAGGTTCTGGACCACGACGCCGGTGGCATAGTCTCCCGAAGTGGAAACCGCCCCGCCCTTGACCACGATCGCCCGGTTCGTCGCCAACGCGTTGATGCCGAGCGAGCTGTCGCCGCTGGTGGCGACGGAGTCGAAATAGATGAAGGTGTCGTCGAACCGCGTATTGACCGTGTCGATGCCGTCGGAATGATAGCCGCCGGTCGAGACCGTGCCGACGTCCACGAGGATTCGCGGGCCGGCGCCCGAGTAGAGATAGGCGCCGTCGTTGCTGTGCGCCGAAACCGCTGCCGCGTTGTCGCCGGAAGTCGTCACGCGGCCCGCATGCACCGAGACCCGGCCGCCGACGGCGGCGATGCCCACGCCGCGGGTCTCCACATCGCCGGCGGTGATATCCGTGGTCGTGGTCGAATTGGCGAGAATGCCCTGCCCCGCGCTGCCGACCGTCGCGACGTCGATCCGGACGTCGCCGAGCTGGCTCGAGCCATAGACTGCCGTGCTGTAGCTGCCGTTGGCGGCGACCGAATCCGCCGTGATCGAGATCGCGCCCGCGTAGCTCGCCGCCCAGACGGCGTTCGAGACATAGCCGCTCGTGCTCACGGCGCCGGCATTGATCGTGATGCCGCCCGATTGCGCGCCCGCCGATCGGTTGTCCGCCTCGATGCCGAAGGCGTGGAAGCCGCTGGTCGAGACCTGCGAGGCATCGATCACGATGTCGCCGTAGCCGCTGGCATGGATGCCCGTCGCGAAAGCGCCGGTGGTGGTCACGCTTCGCGCCTCGATCGAGGTGGTGCCGGTCGCAACGGTGTCGACGCCGCGCTCGCCGTCGTTCCCGGTGGCGACCGACCCCACCCGCACGACGACATCGCTCCCGGTGATCGTCCCGGTGCCATGGTCGTAGTCGGGCGCAGGCGGAAGCGCGGCTGCGGCCTGGCTGATGACGGCAACCGCGACCTTCGCCTCCGGCGCGACGATCGTCGGGTCCGAGGGCGCGGCCACAGGCGCGGGCAGCGACGCCAACACCGGCAGGTCGCTCGACAGCCCGAGGCTGGCCACGACCGGCGCTCGCGCGACCTGGGCCTGGGCCTCTGGCGCGAGCAGCAACGCCGTCGCCGAGCCCGACAGGCAGGTCCCGATGGCGAGGATCGAGCGAAGCGGGCGCGCGCCGCGTGCCAACATGGCCAAAGGGCGCGCGCGTCCTGCGCCCGAGTCATTGCTCGACGAGCGTGTCATCCCATACCCCAATTGTGTAATTCAGGTTACAGGCTGACGCAGAGCACCCGCTCACGGCAAGTATAATATTGTGGAAAAACGAGAAACGATCTTAAATTCTGCGACTTGCCTCTGAGCATTATTTGAATGATGTCTCGTGAATCTCAAGATTGTCGCAAGTATTGGGGATAATATTTTCGATAATCGAGATGTCTCGAAATAAATATGTCGTATCAAGGTCGACGGCCGCGATCGGACGGCGCGGCCGCAGACCTGCGATCACTGGCCGCCGGTCGCCGCCTTTTCGATGAAGGCAGTCACTTCGCGCGGGTGCGACAGCATCACGGCATGGCAGCTGTCGATCTCCACCACCTCGCCGCCCGTCCGCTTGGCCATCATCCGCTGGATGCTCGGCGGGATCCTATGGTCCTGCGCGATGAACAAGTTGAAGTCGACGTCGTCGCGCACATGGAAGCAGATGCGCATCGAGCGCGGATAGGCCGGGCTCATATGGTCGCGCGGCTCGGCGAAGCTGCCGCCGCTGCCGCTGGGCTGGGCGGCGTCGCGATACGGCAGCAACTCGATCACGACATTATCGAGGTGGATGAAGCGTACGGCGTCCCAGGCCGGCCGCGTCGCCCCCGGTGTCGTTGCTCACGTCTGTCTCCTTCGCGGACCGGGCGGCGGCGCATCCGCGCCAGCCGGCCGGCCGGTCAATCGAAGGAAACCGCGCGAATGGCACGCCACCCTATGTTCAGCGACACCGTCACTTGGTCTAGGTGTTTAGTCCCGAGGAGAGGCGGTACGGGTCGATTTTGAATCGGGCCGGGTCTTCTGTCCAGATGCGTGCGACATATTCGTAGGGTGTGAAGCCGCGGAGCGTCTTCAAGCGGC
>NZ_JAGHZV010000021.1 GCF_017745215.1 Sphingomonas sp. | reverse complement strand
ACCCAGCTCAACCGCCAATATCCCGATACCGGCCCCAGCTATCGCTCGGCGATCTTCCCGCAGGATGACGAGCAGCGCAGCGTCGCCGCCGCCTATATCGCCCAGCTGACCAAGGCGAAGGCCTTTCCCAAGCCGATCGTCACCAAGCTGGAGAGCGGCGCCTTTTATCCCGCCGAGGCCTATCACCAGGACTTCTTCTGGCGGAACCCGACGCACCCCTACATCGTGCGCTACGACAAGCCCAAGGTGGCGGCGTTCCGGAACGCCTATCCGCTGCTGGTGAACTAGGGCGCCGCGCTTCGGTCTTCGCCGATCGCGCGGATCAGACGCGCGGGATTGCCGCCGACCAGGCTGTTCGGCGGCACGTCGC
Source organism: Sphingomonas sp. (assembly GCF_017745215.1). Taxonomy (GTDB): domain Bacteria; phylum Pseudomonadota; class Alphaproteobacteria; order Sphingomonadales; family Sphingomonadaceae; genus Sphingomonas. The sequence continues at coordinate 85,193 of NZ_JAGHZV010000021.1, read as the reverse complement.
GGGTGACGACCGAGCCTGCTGCCACCACCGAGTTGTCGCCGATCGACACGCCGCCGATCACCGTCACTCCCGCCGCGATCCAGACGTTGCGCCCGATCGTGATCGGCGCGGCGGTCACGCCCTCGCGCCGCTCCTCGGGCTCGATCGGATGGCCCGAGGTGATCAGGCTGACATTGGGGCCGATCAGCACATCGTCGCCGATCTCGATTCCGCCGAGATCGTACATCGTGCAATTCTGGTTGATGAAGACGTTGCGCCCGATCCGGATATTCTCGCCGCCGGTGGTGTAGAAGGGCGGGATCAGCGAGAAGCGTTCGTCCAGCTCGGCGCCGATCAGCTCGCCGAACAGCGCGCGGATCGCGTCCGCATCACCATATTCGAGCCGGTTCAGCTTCGGCGTGATCGCCATGGCGCGCTGCACGCTGGCCACCATTGCGGCGGATTCCGGTGTCCTCCGGCGAATCATGATGGCGCCGGATTCCGGCATCCCGCTCTCCCTGGCTGTTGCGATTCACCGGGTGTAGCGGCTGGACGGCGGCACTGGAATCCGCCGCGGCGAAATCAGATCAGCCCCAGCCCCGCCAGCTCGCCCATCAGCGCGGGCGGCAGTTCGTCCAGCCCTGCCCCGGCTTCGCCCAGATCCTTGGGCGCATCCGCATCCTCGAGATAGCGCCAGCCCTGGTGCGCGCGCTTGGGGCGGTTGGCGACCAGGATCAGCCGCGGTTCCATCAGGATCGCGGTGCGCCCGCCTTCGGCCTCGCTGAACCCGACGATCGGGGTGCGGCCGACCAGCTGGTGCTTGAGAATCCAGAACAGCGATCCTTCGCCGCCGATCTCCTCGTGGCGCTTGGGCAGATAGCGCGTGGTCAGCCCCCAGGCCTCCCCGCGCGAGGCGAGGCGCTGGGCGAGATATTCTACGGAGTCGCAACCGAAGGCGACTTTGGTCAGATGGAGTGGCACGTCGCTAATCTGGGGCGCGAAACCGCTGCAATCAACCGACCAGACCGCTTGCGCTGGCGAGGCCGAGGAACGCCAGGAAGCCCATCGAATCGGTGGTCATCGTCACGAAGATCGACGAGGCGACCGCGGGGTCGGCCCTGAACCGGTCGAGCGCCAGCGGCACGACCACGCCCGCCAGCCCCGCGATCACGATGTTGGCGAGCATCGCCGCCGCGATCACCGCGCCGAGATGCGCGTTCCAGAAGACGAAGGCCGTCGCCATCCCGATCACGGCCGCCACGGTCGAGCCGTTGAGCAGCGCGATCGCCAGCTCGCGGCGGATCGCGCGGACGCTGTTCGACTGGGTGAGCTGGTTGGTGGCGAGCGCGCGCACCGTCACCGCCATCGTCTGGGTACCGGCGTTGCCGCCGACGCCCGCGACGATCGGCATCAGCGCGGCGAGCGTCACCATCCGCGCAATCGTGCTCTCGAACAGGCTGATGATCGTCGCGGCGACCAGCGCGGTGCCGAGGTTGGTGATCAGCCAGCGCACGCGGCCCTTGTAGCTGTCGATCACCGGCTCGTTGATGTCGCCTTCGCCGGCGCCGGACAGGCGCAGGATGTCCTCGCCGGCTTCCTCGGAGATGATGTGGACGACGTCGTCCACCGTGATCATGCCGACCAGCCGGCCGTTGGCATCGACCACCGCGGCCGAGATCAGCGCATATTTCTGGAAGCGCAGCGCCACCTCCTCCTGGTCCATGTCGACCGGGATGAGCGTCTGCTCGCGCTTCATGACGTCACTCATCGATACCGAGCGCGGGGTGCGCAGCACCCAGGAGAGCGCGCAGGTGCCGATCGGCTTGTGCGCCGGATCGACGACGAAGATCTCCCAGAAATCGGTGGTGAGGTCCTCGCTGCCGCGGAGATAGTCGAGCACGTCGCCGACGGTCCAATGCTCGGGCACCGCGATCAGCTCGCGCTGCATCAGGCGGCCGGCGGATTCCTCGGGGTAAGAGAGCGCTTCCTCGATCGCGGCGCGGTCGTCGGGGTCGAGCGCGCGGAGCACCTCGCGCTGATCCTCGGCGTCCATGTCCTCGATGATCGCGACGGCGTCGTCGGTATCGAGCTCGGCGGCGATGTCCGCCACCTGGTGCGGCTCGAGCGCGTCGACCAGCGCCTCGCGCACCCAGTCGTTCATCTCGGCGAGCACGTCGCCGTCGATCAGGTCGGCGATCGCCGAGACGAGCGCGGGGCGCTCCTCGGCCGGAGTCAGCTCGACGAGGTCGGCGATGTCGGCGGGGTGGAGGCGAGCGACCTTGGCGTGCGCGGCCTCGGCGTCGCCCGCCTCGACCGCGGCGAGCACCGCATCGACGAACTCGGGCTTGAGGCGGTCGTCTTCGTCGAGGCCGGTGTCGGGCGCCGGCTGCTCGCCGTGGAGATCGGCTTCGCTCATGCTCCGAACCTCCCGCTTGCGACCCCGGCCTCTCCTAGCCGGGGCACGCGGATTTGCAAGTCGGGGTCCCAACGCCTAGGTGCGCGGCCAATTCTGTCCCTTGGAGGCCCAAATGTCCGAATTCACCACGCTGGTGCTGACCCTCGACAGCGGCGACGACACTGGCGACGTCGTCATCAAGCTGCGCCCCGACCTTGCGCCCAACCATGTCGAGCGGATCGCGACGCTCGCCAATTCGGGCTTCTACGACGGCGTGGTGTTCCACCGCGTGATCGACGGATTCATGGCGCAGGGCGGCGACCCGACCGGCCGCGGCTCGGGCGGCTCGGACCTCCCCGACATGGCGCAGGAGTTCAGCGACGAGCCGCACGTCCGCGGGGTCTGCTCGATGGCGCGCACGATGAACCCGAACAGCGCCAATTCGCAGTTCTTCATCTGCCTCGACGACGCGACCTTCCTCGACCGGCAATACACTGTGTGGGGCGAAGTGACCCAAGGCATGGAGCATGTCGACGCGCTCCCCAAGGGAGAGCCGCCGCGCAACCCCGGCAAGATCGTCAAGGCGCGGGCGGAGTAAGCTGTCTGCTCGTCACCCCGGCGAAAGCCGGAGCCCAGGGCCACACAGGACGTCGCTCGTGACCGGGTCCCGGCTTTCGCCGGAGTGACGGTTGAGCTGTTCGGCGGCCGGAAGGCGCTAATCCGGCTCCGCGCCCAGCGCCTCGACCAGCCAGTCGTGGAACAGCCGCACCGGGCGCTGCGCGAGCGCGCGCGGGCGGCAGACGAACCAATAGCTGTAGTGGCTGTCGACCGTGAGGTCGAAGAGCTGGACCAGCCGCGGGTCGCGCGCCGCTTCGAAGTGCGATTCGAGCATGAAGGCGACGCCGAGCCCCTGCGCCGCCGCCTCGAGCATCAGCTGGCCCGAATCGAAATGGTCGACCGCCGCCGGCTCGACCTCGGGCACGCCCGCCGCGGCACGCCAGGCCGTGAAGGTGTCGGGCATGTCGCGGTGGATCAGCGCGGTCAGCCCCGCGAGCTGCTCGGGGCGCGTCACCGGATTGGGACCCTCCACCAGCGAGCGCGCCGCGATCACGTGCACCCGGTTGCGATCGAGCCGCCGCGCGTAGAGCGTGGGATCGATGTCGCGCGCGATCACGATCGCGGCGTCGAGCCCGTCGCCTAGCCGCGCGACGCCGTGGCCCGCAGTGTCGACGTCGAGGTGGAGCTGGGGGTGCTTGAGCTTGAGGTCGGCCATGTGCGGCATCAGCCGCTGCGTGGCGAACAGCGGAAGCACGCCGAGGCGGAGGCGGAGCAGCTCGGCGCCGCTCGTCATCGCCTCGACCGCGTCAGTCATGTTGTCGAGCGCCGGCGCGATCAGCCCGAGCAGCCGCTCGCCGTCGTCATTGAGCTTGAGCGCCTGGTGGCGGCGCTCGAACAGCGGCTTGCCGATGAAGCGCTCGAGCGCCTGAACGCGCCGGCTGAGCGCGGGCGAGGAGAGCGCCAGCTCTTCCGCGGCAGCCTTGATCGAGCCCAGCCGTGCCACCTGCACGAACGCCTCGATCGCCGTAAGGGGGGGAAGCCGTCGCATCCTCGCTCTATTGTTGTTGCGGTGCGTCAGAATCATGAATCGAGCATTTGCGCAAACCGAGCCGCGCCATACACCTGATTTCCCCTTTATCGTTCCGCAGCGATACGATTGCAAGTATGACAATTACACCGAAATGATTTCGCACTTGCACAAATTCTCGCCGCACTGCACATAACTCGTGCCTTTCAGGCATCCTCTCCTAAACCTTTCACGGCCGGGCATCTGCTCGGCCTTTTTTTTGGTCCGCGCGGGGTTGCGCCCATCCTTTCGGCTAGTCCCCTCGCAGAGCCGGAACCGCCTCCCTATGTTGCGCGCTTTCGGGTGCCCCAGGAGAGAGCAGAAATGGCAGACGAGGAACGCGTGGTTCGCCGGCTACAGGTGGCGAACGCACGACCTGAGGACAGCGGACGCGGGCTCGCGCACATCCCGCGCGCCGCGATGGCCGCGCTGGGCATTACCGAGGGCGACGCAATCGAGATTTCCGGCAAGCGCACGACGCCCGCGCTCGCGGTGCTGCCCTATTCCGAGGACGAGGGCCTCGAGGTGATCCGCATCGACGGGCTCCAGCGCGCCAACGCCGGGATCGGCGCGGGCGACTTCGTCGAAGTGCGCAAGGCGCAATCGAAGCCCGCGACTCGCGTGGTGCTCGCGCCGGCGCAGGCCAACCTCCGCCTCCAGGGCTCGGCGCAGGCGCTCAAGCGCATCTTCTTCGGCCGGCCGGTGGCGCAGGGCGACACGATCGCCACCGTCGGCCATGGCCGCGTCTCGGACATGCCGCCGCAGGTCGCGCAGCACCTCCGCGCGCCGGCCTATGCGCTGCAGGAGATCCGCCTCGCGGTGATCTCGGCGACGCCCAAGGGAATCGTCCATATCGACGAGAACACCGAGATCGAGCTGCGTCCCGAATATGAGGAAGCGCAGGAAAGCCGCCGCGCCGACGTCACCTATGACGACATCGGCGGCATGGCCGGCACCATCGACCAGCTCCGCGAGATGGTCGAGCTGCCGCTGCGCTATCCCGAGCTGTTCCAGCGCCTCGGCGTCGATCCGCCCAAGGGCGTGATGCTCCACGGCCCGCCCGGCACCGGCAAGACCCGGCTCGCCCGCGCCGTCGCCAACGAGAGCGACGCCAACTTCCTGCTGATCAACGGCCCGGAGATCATGGGCTCGGCCTATGGCGAATCGGAGAAGCGGCTGCGCGACGTGTTCGCCGAGGCGGCCAAGACCGCGCCCTCGATCGTGTTCATCGACGAGATCGATTCGATCGCGCCCAAGCGCGGCCAGGTCTCGGGCGAGGCCGAGAAGCGCCTCGTCGCGCAGCTGCTCACGCTGATGGACGGGCTGGAGGCGCGCGCCAACGTCGTCGTCATCGCCGCGACCAACCGGCCCGACGCGATCGACGAGGCGCTGCGCCGGCCGGGCCGGTTCGACCGCGAGATCGTGGTCGGCGTGCCCGACGATCGCGGCCGCCGCGAGATCCTGGGCATCCACACTCGCGGCATGCCGCTCGCCGAGGGCGTTGACCTCGCCGAGCTCGCCCGCACCACCTTCGGCTTCGTCGGCGCCGACCTGGCGGCGCTCACCCGCGAGGCTGCGATCGAAGCGGTGCGGCGGATCATGCCCAGGCTCGACCTTTCGGACGGGACGATCCCGGCCGAAGTGCTCGACACGCTCTCGGTGACGCGCGACGACTTCCTCGAGGCGCTGAAGCGCGTCCAGCCTTCGGCAATGCGCGAAGTGATGGTCGAGAAGCCGACGGTCCATTGGGACGACGTCGGCGGGCTCGACGATGCGCAGATCCGGCTGAAGGAAGGCGTCGAGCTGCCCCTCAAGGATCCCGACGCGTTCCGCCGGCTCGGCATCCGCCCGGCCAAGGGCTTCCTGCTCTATGGCCCGCCGGGCACCGGCAAGACGCTGCTCGCCAAGGCGGTCGCGCGCGAATCGGAAGCGAACTTCATCGCCACCAAGTCGAGCGACCTGCTCTCCAAATGGTATGGCGAGAGCGAGCAGCAGATCTCGCGGCTGTTCGCCCGCGCCCGCCAGGTCGCGCCGTGCGTGATCTTCATCGACGAGATCGACAGCCTCGTGCCGGCGCGCGGCGGCGGCATGGGCGAGCCCCAAGTCACCGAGCGCGTGGTCAACACGATCCTCGCCGAGATGGACGGGCTCGAGGAGCTCCAGTCGGTGGTGGTGATCGGCGCGACCAACCGGCCCAACCTGGTCGACCCCGCACTGCTCCGCCCGGGCCGGTTCGACGAGCTGATCTACGTCGGCGTGCCCGATCGCGAGGGACGCGCGCGCATCCTGCGGATCCAGACCGCGAAGATGCCGCTCGCGAGCGATGTCGACCTCGATTCGATCGCCACCAGGGCCGAGCGCTTCACCGGCGCCGACCTCGAGGACGTCGTCCGCCGCGCCGGGCTCATCGCGCTGCGCGAATCGCTTCAGGCGCGCGAAGTGACGATGGCCAATTTCGAGGCCGCGCTCGCCGATTCGCGCGCGACGGTCACCGAGGAGATGGAACGCGAATATGAGGACATGTCGGGCCGGCTGAAGCAGGACGCGATGGCGATCCAGCCGATCGGCTTCATTGCGCCGGGGATGCTCCGGGGTCACGGTCCGAAGGGCGAAGGCTGAGCCAGGCATAGACGCAGAGGATCACGAGCCAGGCGGCCGCTGTCAGGTAAGGCAGCGGCCGCCAGAGCTCGTAGAGGCCGATGCCGATCGACGGCCCGAAGACATAGACGGCGCCGTTGACCGACGTGACCTTGCCCGCCACCGATCCTTGCGCCGCCGCCCCCACCGCGAGCGACGAGCCCGCCGTGAACCCCGGCCGCGCGAAGCCGAAGCCGAGCGAGGCGATCGCATAGCCGATCGCGATCCCGTAGAGCCCCGTCGCGCTGCCGGTGAGCACGCAGCCGAATGCCGACAGCGCGAGTCCCGACAGCACCAGCTGGCGCGGCTTGAGGTCGAGCAGCGGGATCAGCCCCCATTGCGCGAGCAGCGAGGCACCCGCGCCCATCATCAGCACCAGGCCCGTCGGCTGGATCGCCTCGATAGGGGGCAAGTGCATCCGGTCGATCAGCAGGAAGCCGATCGCCTGGCCAGCCATCACCTGGGCATGGCCCATCACGAAGCCGACGATCATCCAGCCGCGCACCCGCGGATCGAGATAGCCGACGCGCTCGCCCCGCTCGGCCGTGGCGGCGATCACGCTCGCGCCGGTGCCCTGGCCGCCGATCGTCGGGTAGGAGACCGCCGCGCCATGCGCCGAGCCCTCCTCGCGCGGCAGCCAGCGCGCGACCGCGACCCACAGCACCGCACCCGCCGCGCTGAACGCGAAGGCGGGGCCGGCGAGTCCCAGCTTGAGGTCGCCGAGATGGCCGAGCACCAGATAGGGCGCGAGCGCCGGCCCGAGGATCGTGCCGAGCCCGAAAGCCGAGGCGAGCAGGGTGAGCGCGCGGGTCCGCTCCTCTCGGCTGGTACGCCCGGCCGCGAGCGCCTGCACCGCCGGCGGCGCGGCCGAGCCGAAGCCGCCGTAGAGCATCCGCCCGAGGATGAAGGCGACAAAGGTCGCGATCGGCGAGAGCCAGCCGTTGATCCCGAGCACGAGGAACACCCCGCACAGCGCCTGCGACACGGTGAATCCTGCGACGCCGACGAGCACCATCGCGCGCCGCCCCTGCCGCTCGGAGCGATTCGCCCAATAGGGCGCGGCGACCATCCAGAGCAGCGCCGAGACCGAAAAGGCCATCGCCACCATCGAATCGCTCGCCCCCAGCGACCGGCCGAGCGCGGGCAGCACCGATTGCAGCGCATTGTTCCCCGCCGCGATCGCCAGCATCACGACGAAGAGCAGCGCGAAGGTCCGGTCGATCCGGACCCGGCTCATGAGGTGCTCCGCATGCCGAGCCCGCTTAGGACCTTGTGGGCGCAATGCAACGCCGCGCGCCGATTCGGACTCGATTCCGAACTCGGCAATTGACGGCGGCCTTCCGCATCAACACATGTCCGGGCAATGGAGCACCTCAATCTATCCGAGGCCGAGTGGCGCAAGCGACTCACGCCCGAGCAGTTCCACGTGCTGCGCGAAGCCGGCACCGAACGCGCCTTCTCCGGCCGCTACAACAACAACAAGGCCGACGGCATCTATCGCTGCGCCGGCTGCGCACTCGAGCTGTTCGACAGCGACGACAAATATGATTCGGGGTCGGGCTGGCCGAGCTTCACCCGGCCGATCGACCCCGACCACGTCACCGCGCACGAGGACGGCACGCACGGCATGCACCGCGTCGAGGTGCGCTGCGCGCGCTGCGACGGGCATCTGGGGCACGTCTTCCCCGATGGTCCGCCCCCCACCGGGCTGCGCTATTGCATGAACTCGGTGAGCCTCGATTTCCGTTCACGCGGCGCTAACGGGACAGCCGGCAAGAGCGACGGCGAAACCGGCGGCGCGTGACGGCTTGAGCGCCGCCCGATAAGGGCTTAGTTCACTCGTCCCGCATGGCCACGAAACCGAACCTCCTCGCGCGCTTCCCCTCCTGGCCGAAGTGGCGTCGCTGGCTCTTGTGGACCGCGGGCGGAATCGGCGCGCTCGGGCTGCTCGCCTTCATCGTCCTCGTGATCGCGGTCTATTCGACCCGCGCGACGCTGCCGAGCTTCGACGAGATGAAGTCCTCGCCCAACGGCCAGATGATTCGCGTCCACGCCTCGGACGGCACCGTGCTCGTCTCCCTGGGGCCGAGCTATGGCGAGTGGATCGACTACGACCACGTGCCCAAGGTGATGAAGGAAGCGATGGTCTCGATCGAGGACAAGCGCTTCGAATCGCATTGGGGCGTCGACGTCTGGGGCATGATGCGCGGCCTGTGGCTCGCCTTCGAGCATCGCGGCGAGAACCGCCGCGTCCAGGGCGCCTCGACGATCACCCAGCAGGTGGCGCGCACGATCTTCCTGTCGAACAAATACGACATCGGCCGCAAGATTCGCGAGGCCGTGATCGCGCTGGCGATGGAGCGCAAGTTCACCAAGCAGCAGATCCTCGAGCTCTACCTCAACAAGGTCTATTTCGGCGGCGGCGCCTATGGCATCGACGCGGCGAGCCGCAAGTTCTTCGGCCATGCCGCGACCAGCCTGACGCTCTCCGAGGCCGCGGTGATCGCCGGCCTCGTCCGCGCGCCGTCGCATTATTCGCCGACCGCCGACGAGGAAGCCGCCAAGGGCCGCGCCGGCGTGGTGCTGCAGGTGATGCAGGAACAGGGCGTGATCACGCCTGCCGAAGCCGCCAGCGCCAATCCGCAGGGCCTCAAGCTCGCGCGCGAGGCGGGGCAGAACAGCGCGCGCTACTTCACCGACTGGGCGCTGCCGCAGCTCGAAGTGCTGATCGACGAGACCGAAGCGCCGCTCGAGGTGTGGACCACGCTCGATCCCAACATGCAGCGCGCCGCCAACGACGCGATCCGCACGATGGCGCCCAAGAACGCCCAAGGCGCGCTGGTGAGCCTCGACCGCGATGGCGCGGTGCGCGCGATGGTGGGCGGCACCGACTATGTCGAATCGATCTACAACCGCGCGACCCAGGCCGAGCGCCAGCCGGGCTCGTCGTGGAAGCTGTTCGTCTATCTCGCCGCGCTCGAGGCGGGGCACCATCCCGACGACATGGTGGTCGACGAGCCGGTGACGATCGCCGGCTGGAGCCCGCGCAACAGCTCGGGCCAGTTCCGCGGCGAGATGACGCTGCGCAACGCCTTCGCTTATTCAGTGAACACGATCGCGGCCAAGATGGGCCAGGAAGTCGGCTTCGGCACGGTGGCGGACATGGCGCGCCGCTTCGGCATCTCGAGCAAGATCGACACGACCCCGGCGATGGTGCTCGGCACCTCCGACGTCCGCCTGATCGACATGACGCGCGCCTTCGCCTCGGTCGGCCAGCGCGGCGTGCAGGTGACGCCCTACGCCATCACGCGCGTGACCGCGAACGGATCGGTGATCTACCAGCATGAAGTCGACACCAGCCGCGTGCTGGTGGGCGAGCATGTCGCCGCGCAGATGACCGACCTGCTCCAGACCGCGGTGATGACCGGCACCGGCAAGGCGGCGCAGATCGGCCGCCCGGTCGCGGGCAAGACCGGCACGACCACCTCGAACAAGGACGGCTGGTTCATCGGCTTTTCGAGCGGGCTCACCACCGGCGTGTGGATGGGCCGCGACGATGCCAAGGTGGTGCCCGGCCTCCAGGGCGGCACGGCGCCGGCACGCGCGTTCTCGGCGTTCATGTCGCGCGCGGTCGCCGGCCGGCCGGTCGAGCAGTTCGAGACCGAAGTCACCCCGCCCGAGGACTTCGGCAACGAGGAAGACTATCTCGGCGCCCCCGACAACGGCGCCTTCGTCGACGACGACGGCATGCCGGTGAACCCCGACGACAGCGCGCGCGACGGCAGCCGCGGCCAGGGGCAGGACGCCGGCCCGGGCAGCCAGCTCGACGAGGACTGGATCGACCGGATGACCGGCGGCGGCTCGGACACCGATCCGCGCGCGAACAACCGCGACGAGAACGGCGATTCCCGACGCGAGCGCCGCCGCGACCGCGAGCAGCAGCCCGCGCCGATCCCCGCGCCGCGCACGCCCTCGCGCGAGCAGTCCGGCGATACCCCCGAGGACCGCCGGCCCAATCGCGAATAGGCCCGCGCACCTGCGGTCGGGAATTGGCACTCCCCAACCGTCATCCCGGCGAAAGCCGGGACCCAGGGTTACAAAGTGCGTCGCTCGTGGCCCTGGGTCCCGGCTTTCGCCGGGATGACGGTTTGAGGGCGTGACACCCATTCACATTTGATGACACGCCCAAGTTCACAGCAGGACGAGCTCGCGGCTTCAGCCGAGCGCGGCGATCCAGCCGGCGAGGCAGGCGAGCTTCTGTTCCTTGCGCCACGGCCCGCCGACGGCCTTGCCCAGCGCCTTGAGCCGCGCGTCGATCTCGGCGGAAGCCAGCCCGAGCCTCTCGGCGGCGCGCTCGGGGAGCGACTTCTCGTCGAGCTCGAGCGTCTCGACGCCGCACGCGCGCAGCCCGGTCCGCAGCGCCTCGCGCACCGCCAGCCCTTCGGCGACGGGGACATGGTCGGGCCAGGCGAGGCTGTAGTCGAGGAGGTTGGTCACCCAGCCGGCACGATTGACCAGCAGCGCCGCGACGAAGGGTCCGTCGACGATCGCTCGTAATCCAGCCTCGGCCAGCCGGTCCTGCCGCGCGCGGCCCTCGGCAACGGCGTCAGCGGCTTCGGCGGCGCGCCCCTGGCCGAGCCCGTGCGCGACGCGATAGGGTTCGAGCGACAGCCGGTCGCCCTCGGCGTGAGTCGCGAGCAGCGTCGAGGACACGACTCGCGGCTTGCCCCCCTCGAGCACCACCGCCACGGCCACCGCCCCGCCCTTCTGCGCGCGCAGGCCGAGGCCGGTGCGCGCGATCACGCCTCCGCGGCTCCGCGCCCGATCCAGTGGAGCTGCGCGCCGTGCCGCCGCAGCCATTCGCGCGCGGGCGTGGGATCGGCGCCGAACAGCTGCGCGACCAGCGCGTGGAACGCCGGGCCATGGTTCATATGGACGCGGTGCGCGACTTCGTGCGCCACCGTCGCGCGCCGCACGAAGGCCGGCGCCAGCGCGAGCCGCCAGCTGTAGCGGATCGCCCCCGACGAGGCGCAGCTTCCCCAGCGCGCGCGCGGATCGCCGATCGTCACGCTCGCGACCTTAACCCCGGCCCTGGCGGCATATTCGGCAGTCTCGCGGCTGAGCAGCGCCAGCGCCTCGCGCTTCAGCCAGCGCTCGACGCGCCGCTCGAGCCCCTCGCGCGGGCCGCCGCAGAGCAGCCGCTCGCCCTCGAGCCGCGGCGTGCGTGCCACGCCCGCCGGCCAGACGATCTCGATCTCCCCGTCGCCCCAGGGAACGCGCGCGCCGGGCACGAACGGGCGGACCTCAGGGAGCTTCGAGCGCTGGCGTGCGACCCACTCGCGCTGCTCCTCCGCCCAGGCGAGCGCATGGCGCAGCGACGCACGCGGCGGCAGCGTCAGCCGGACGCGGCCGCTGCGCGGATCCACCGACAGCCGCATCCGTCGCGCACGCGGGTTGCGCACGACGTCGAGCCCGTGGCCCGCCGCTTCGCTCACAGCTTGCGGTCCACCAGGTGATGCTCGAAGTCGCCCGCATCGTCCTCGGAGACGGTCCAGCCACGCGTCGATTCGCCCGCGCGGTGGACGGCCTCGGGGTCGCCGCTCACCAGATAATGCCAGTCGGGCAGCGGCTCGCCCGCCGCGCGCAGGCGGTAGGCGCAGGTCGACGGCAGCCAGTCGATCTGGGTGACGTTGCCCGCATTGAGCCGCACGCATTCGGCGACATAGGCGTGGCGGTGCTTATAATCCTTGCATCGCCCCATATGCCGGTCGAGCAGGCGGCAGGCGACATTGGTCGGGAAGAGCTCGCCGGTCTCGTCGTCCTCGAGCTTGTGGAGGCAGCATTTCCCGCAGCCGTCGCACAGCGCCTCCCATTGCGCGCGGTCGAGGCTCGCGAGCGGCTTTTCCCAGAAGCGGTCGGCCATGGCGCTCACACCGCCCAGCGCTTGATCGTCTCGATGATCTCGTCGACGCTCATGTCGCTGGTGATCGGCGCGATCGGCTCGCCCTTGGGCCCCATCAGGTAGATCACCCGGCTGTGGTCGACGAGGTAGCCGCCGCCCGGCGCGGGCGGCTGCTTGGCGAAATAGACGCTGTATTCGCGCGCGACCTGCTTGATCGCATCGAGGCTGCCGGTGAGCCCGATCATCCGCGGGTGGAAATTGGCGGTGAACTCGCCGACGACCTTGGGCGTATCGCGCTCGGGGTCGACGGTGATGAAGATCGGCACCAGCTTCGCCGAGAGCGCGGGATCGCTCTTGTCGAGCTTCTTCAGTGCCTGGCCGAGCTTGGCCATGTCGGTGGGGCAGGCATCGGGGCAGAAGGTATAGCCGAAATAGACCAGCCGGTACTTCCCCGCGAAATCGGAGTCGCGAACCGTCCTGCCGTCCTTGTCGGTCAGCGCGAAGGGGCCGCCGACCTTGGCGCCGGCCAGCGGAGGTTGCTGCGGTGTTGCAGTGCTGCAATTTGCAAGCAACAGTGCGGCGCTTATTGCAGCCGCGATACGGATCGCCTTGCGATTCATGGCGCCGCAGCCTTGATCTGAACCGCGCGGGCTTGCAAGGTCTCCGGGGGGTTTCCCGCGAAAGGTTGAGTAGATGTCGTACCGTTTCCTCGGGTGCGTGGCCGCCGCCGCGATGCTTGCCGCCGCCGCGCCGGCCAGCGCCCAGCATTTCTCCGACGGCTATCAGTTCCTCGAAGCCGTGCGGAAGGAAGACGGGACCAAGGTCACCGACATGCTCAACGAGCCGGGCGTGCGGATCGTCGACACCAAGGATCGCTCGACCGGCGAGGCCGGGCTCCACATCGTCGCGAAGAAGGGCAGCACGGTCTATCTGCGCTTCCTGCTTCAGCGCGACGCCAATCCGAACATCCAGGACAATCAGGGCAACACCCCGATGATGGTCGCGGTGAACCACGATTATGTCGAAGGCGTGCAGATCCTGATCACCTACAAGGCGAACGTGAACCTGCGCAATTCGAAGGGCGAGACGCCGCTGATCCGCGCGGTGCAGCTCCGCAATATCGAGATGGTGCGGCTGCTGCTCGATTCGGGTGCTGACCCCGACCAGGCCGATGTGCTCGCCGGGATGAGCGCGCGCGATTATGCCAAGGCCGACGGGCGCATGCCGCCGGCGATCGTCAAGGCACTCGCCGATGCGCCCAAGGTCCAGCGCAAGGGCGTGGCGGGGCCGAAGCTCTAAGGCAGAATCGCCGCCGACTCAGGGTCGAGCATCGCCAGCACGCGCCGCGCCGCGCGGCGGCCGAAGGCGAGGGTGCAGCGCTTGCGGGTCGCCGCAGGAAGCGCCACGCAGGCGGCGTCGCGCAGGATCGCCGCGTCGTAGCGGTCGGCGACGATCAGCCCGGCGCGCGCGGGCAGAAAGGCCTCGGTCTCGAAGGGCGACAGGTCGAAGCCCGACGGCACCGCCCAGAAGAACCGGTCGCAATGATCGAGATACTCGGTCCATTTGCAGTCGCCGAGCAGGTCGGCGCGCGACACCTTGATCTCGACGATGACGATCTCGCCGCGCGCGTCGATCGCCATCAGGTCGGCACGGCGGCCGCCGGCGAGGGGCACTTCGCCGATGGCCACGCTGTCATGGTCGCGCAGCAGCATCCGGCAGACGCCGCGCACGACGTCCGCCGCGATCATCGGCGCGAGCTCCGGAGACAGATCAGGCGGGGACGCCAGGTTGCGCATCCCCGCCTGACTAGAACATTCTAGGAACGCGGAAAAGCCCCGCGCGCCTCCGCCGGCTTCAGCGATAGAAGACGTGGTTGCCGACCGAGCCGACGCGCGCGCGCTTCCACGTCGGCCGTACGTAGCGCGCGTGGAAATAGAGCGCGCCGTCGACCGGCGAGGCCCAGAGGTCCTTCTGCGCGACGAGCGCGACCGCCATTGCCTTGCGCCAGGCGGCGTTCGACGGCGGCGTCGGCATCCTGCCACCGCGGACGAAGGAGAATTGCCCCGGCTGCGACAGCACGCGGCACACCGAGGGCGGGAAGCGGCCCGAAGACGCGCGATCGAGGATCACTTCGGCGACCGCGAGCTGGCCCGAGAGCGGCTCGCCCTTGGCTTCGAAATAGACGCCGGTGGCGAGGCAGCGCAGCTCCGAATCGGCAGCGCCCGGCACACCCTGCGCGTCGACAGCGGCAGCCAGCGTCGTGAACTTGGGGGCTTCGGCCTCCGTGATCGGAGCCGGGATCACCTGGGCGCTCCCCGCCTGGGGAAGCGTGCCCGCCGCGACCTGCGGCTGCGGAACCTGTGCGGTCACCGGGGCGTTCAGGTGTTGATCAATCTGGGCCGGCAGGGCCCCGAGATCGAGCGTGGCGGCATTCGCAAGTGCGCCAGCGCAAAACGTCACAGCCGCGGCGGCCGCGGCGCGAGACAGGAACTTCATTGAAGGTCGCAACTATGCGGTTGGTTCGCGGCCGGCCCCCTGGTTGGTTCTGGGGCCGCCGGGTTTCCCCCCGACTGCGTAACCGCCCGGCTTCACACCCCGCGCGGCACAACGCTATTAATGGTGGCGGGCCTTTGGCGGCGTAGCCGCTGGGTGTCAACCAACGCCCATCGTTGCAGCGGCGAACCGTTCCCCGTCTGCGATATCCAGTTCGATCACCCACAGGTCCGAATCGCGCGAACGGCGCCGCGACCAATAGTCGTGCGCGGCCGCGTCGTCGATGAGTTCGGCCGGACCGGCGCGGACCAGCGCGGGTTCGCCATCAGCCCCGATGCCGCGCTCGAAGAAGCGGGGATTGCGGCCTTTCTCGAGCAAGAGCAGCAGAATGGCGCCCGCGGTCGGGTCGCCCCTGGCAAGCACGGCGGCCATGCCGCCTTCCTGGTTCACGCGCCGGATCAGCGCGCTGGCCATCACTGCGCTGGTGACGCGCGCGCTCACCCCTGGCGATAGCCGGGCAGCCCGGCAAGCGCGATGCGCGAGCGCATGAAGGTGCCGGTGCCGCGCGCGGCCTCCTCGCCGGTCGCGTCGATCAGCCGCGCCTCGGCGACGAACACGCGGCGCTGGCCGCTCACCCAGCGGCCTTCGGCGACCACCGGACCCTCCCTCAAAGGCTTGGTGAGCAGCAGGTTGAAGGCAGTGGTGAGCAGGAAGCGATCGGTGACCAGGCTGTTCGCGGCATAGAAGGCCGCGTCGTCGAGCATCTTGAAGTAGCTCGTGCCGTGCGCCGCGCCGGCGGCGTGGAAATAGCGGCCATCGAGGGTGAACTCGATCCGGGCGACGCCGGCCTCGGGAATCACCAGCCGCGAGTCGAACAGCTGGTTGATCGGCGCCGAGGCATAGAGCGATTCGAGCGCGCGATAATGCGCCTCCGCCCCGGTGGGAGCGCCCGATACGGCGTCAGGCGGCGTCACGCGCCTCGACGCCGGCGATCAGCGCGAAGATGGCATCGTGCGACCCGGCGCCGCGCAGCTTGGCGGCGAAGGCCCGGTCGCGCAGCAGCCGCGAGACGCGCGCGAGCGCCTTGAGATGCTCGGCGCCCGCACCCACGGGGGAGAGCAGCATGAACACCAGGTCCACCGGCAGCTCATCGACCGCGCCGAACTCGATCGGCTGCGCCAGCCGCACGAAGGCGCCGACGACATGCTTCAGCCCGTCGAGCTTGGCGTGCGGAATCGCGATCCCGCCGCCGAAGCCCGTCGAGCCGAGCTTCTCGCGATCGGCGAGTCGCTCGGCGACGATCTTGGCATCAAGACCATAAGCCCGCTCGGCAAGTCCCCCGAGCTGCTGAAACAAGATCTTGCGGTTGCCCACATTCATGCCCGCGACCACGGCTTCGTGGGCGAGCAAGTCGCTCAAGTCGGTCATCAAACTTCCATGCAAATCCTGGCAGGCCGGCATTCAGGCGGCGCGATTGGGCTCCACCCAGCCGATGGTTCCATCTCCCCGGCGATAGACCATATTATAGGCACCCGTGCCGCTATTACGGAACAATAGGGCATTGGTATTACGTAAATCCAACATCATCACGGCGTCCGACACGGTGGTGTCGGGCACGTCGACCCGCATCTCGGCGATAACCACCGGAGAATCCGAGGGTTCCTCGTCCGCTGCAGATTCCTGGAACAACGTGTAGCCGGCATTGTCGGCGCCGTTGTCGTACGCGCCGCTCTCGGCTGCGGCGATGATCTCGCCGTTCTGGCGGTCCTTGAGGCGGCGGACGTAGCGGCGCAGCTGCGTCTCGATCCGGTCGGCCGCGCCGTCGAACGCACCGTGCGCGTCCATCCCCGAATTGGCGGCCTTGAGCAGCAGGCCCTGAGTCACGTGCATGATGATGTCGCAGGTGAAGCCGTTGTCGTGCGGACCCTTGCCGAAGGTCGCCTGCGAAGACAGCGCGCGTGCGAAGTATTTGCCGCTGATCCCCTGAAGCCGGTCGGCGACTTGCGACTGGAGCGCCTCGCCCGTTTCCACCTGGTGGCCCGAAATCCGGATATCCATGACGTCCTCCGCACTAAAATAGGGCGCGCACCTAGGCACGCAGTTCCGCATCGTCAACCGGATGCGGCCGTGCCCCAGAGCGGCTCCTCCAACCGTTCGAGAAAGGCTTTGTGGCGTTCTAGTTCCGCCGGCGACGCTTCAAAATGCCGCGCGGGGCGGACCTGGGCGCGCACCGGCGACTCCACCACCGCTTCGCGCATCGGCGCGACGTCGACCGCGAGCCCCAGCGTAATCTGCCGCCCGCCGGTGAGCTCGACATAGACTTGCGCGAGCAGCTGCGCGTCGAGAAGCGCGCCGTGAAGCGTGCGCGCGCTGAGATCGATGCCGTAGCGCGAGCAGAGCGCATCGAGCGTGTGCTTGGCGCCGGGATGGCGGACGCGGGCGAGCGCGAGCGTATCGACCATCCGGTCCATCGCCACGATGGGCCGACCGCAGAGCTTCAGCTCGCCGTTGAGGAAACCGAAGTCGAAGGTGGCATTGTGCGCGACCAGGGGCGACTCGCCGATGAACTCGAGCAGCGCCTCGACGACGTCGGTGAAACCCGGCTTGTCGCGCAGGAACGCGTCGCTGAGGCCGTGCACCGCAAACGCCTCGGCCGGCATCGCGCGGCCGGGGTTGATATAGGCGTGGAAGTTCTCGCCGGTCGGCACGCGGTTGACCAGCTCGATGCAGCCGATCTCCACGAGCCGGTCGCCACCCGAGAAGCTCAGCCCCGTCGTCTCGGTGTCGAACACGATTTCACGCATGCGAGTCTCTATCGGCCTGCCGGACCCGCGAGGCAAGCGATGACCGATCGAATCTGCGCGCGAGTGGCGTCGAGCGTGGCGCCGGTGTCGATCACGAAATCGGCGAGGGCGCGCTTCTCGGCGTCGGGGAGCTGGCGCGCGAGGATCGCGTCGAAGCGCTCGGGGGTCATGTCGGGGCGCCTGAGGACGCGCTCGCGCTGGACCTCGGCGGGAGCGGAGACCACTGCGATCCTGTCGACTCGGCTCGCGCCGCCGGTCTCGAACAACAGGGGGATGTCGAGCACGGCCAGCGGCGCCTCGGCGTTGGCTGCGAGGAAGGCCGCGCGCTCCTCGCCCACCGCGGGGTGAACGATCGCCTCGAGCCGCGCCATGGCGTCATGATCGCCGATCGCCACGGCGCGCAGTGCCTCGCGATTCACGCCCCCTGGCCCCGTCGTTCCCGGGAAGGCCGCTTCGATCGCCGGCACGATGCGGCCGCCCGGGCCCTGCAGCGCATGCACCGCGGCATCGGCGTCGAACACCGGCACGCCTTCGTCGCGGAACATCTGCGCGACGGTCGACTTGCCCATGCCGATCGAGCCGGTGAGGCCCAAAATGATCATGCGAGCAGCGCGCGCAGTTCGTCGTCGCGGTCGCGCGGCGGGGCGGCGCCGAAGAAAAGTTCGAAGGCGAGCGCTGCCTGGCCGACGAGCATCTCGAGCCCGTCGACCGTGTCGAGCCCGCGATCGTGCGCCTGGGCGAGCAGCCCGGTCTCGAGCGGCGCATAGACCGCATCATAGACCACCGCGTCCTCCGGCAGCGGCGACAAGTCGACGGCGAGCGGCGGCTGGCCGGTCATGCCGAGCGCGCTGGCATTGACCACCAGCCGGGCGGGCGGAATCGCGCTTCCGAGCGGCAACGCGTCGCCCTTGAGCCCGAAGCTCGCGAGCAGCGCGGCCGCCTTGAGCACGTTGCGGTTGAGGATGGTCACGCGGCCGACGCCGAGCTTCGACAGCGCGAACAGGATTGCGCGCGCCGCGCCGCCCGCGCCGATCACCACCACCGGCTGACCGATGAGGTCGAGCCCCGCGATCGGCGCATAGAAGCCCCCGGCATCGGTGTTGGTGCCGATGAGCTTGCCGTCCTCGCCGCGGATCACGGTGTTGATCGCGCCAATCGACGCGCGGACACCCCCGGGATCGCCGACGAATTCGAGCGCCGCCTGCTTGTGTGGGATGGTAATGTTGCAGCCGCGCCAGTCGGGATCCTCGGCGCGTCCGGCGAAATAGGCGCCGAGGTCCTCGGGCGCGACGCGGTGCCTGCGATAGTCCGCCTCGATCCCAAGCGCCTTCAGCCAGAAGCCGTGGATCGTCGGCGATTTGGAATGTGCGATCGGGTCGCCGATCACTTCGGCATAGGGCGACGTCATGACGCCAAGACCCCACGCGTCCTCAGATAATCAACTACTTGCATCAGCGGCATGCCCAGTACGGTGAAATGATCCCCCGCCACCTTGGCGAAGAGCTGGATCCCGGGCCCCTCGATCCGGTAGCAGCCGACGCAGCCCGAAATCGCCGGCCATTCCTGGTCGAGATAGGCCTGGATGAAGCCCTCCGACAGCGGCCGGACATGCATCCGCGCGCGATCGACGAAGCGCCACACCGGGCGCCCTGCTTCGGCGATCACTGCGGCGCTGATCAGGTCGTGGTGCCGCCCCGACATCCGCCGGAGGTGGTCGGCTGCCTGTTCGCGGCTCTCCGGCTTGTCGAGCAGGCTGCCGTCCTCGAGCGCGACCACCGAATCGCCGCCGAGCACCAGCGCCCGGGGAATCATCTGCGAGACCTTGAGCGCCTTGAGCTCGGCAAGCGCGTCGGCCAAGTCGCGCGGCGCAACTTGCGCGGCCTTGAGCGATTCCTTGGCGGCCGCCTCGTCGACCTGCGCGGCGACGGCCTCGTGCGGCACGCCCGCGGCATCGAGCATCGCCCGCCGCGACGCGCTCTGGGACGCGAGGACCAGCTTCATTCCCGGTCGCCGCCCGTGAGTCCCGCCATGCGCTCGTTGCAGAGCTGGATGATCGCGGCGGCGGTCTCCTCGATCGAGCGGCGGGTGACGTCGATCACCGGCCAGCCATTGTCGGCGAACATGCGCCGGGCATAGGCGATCTCGCGCGCTACCGAATCCTGGTCGACATAGCTCGTCTCGGGGTGCTGGTTCAGCGAGAGGAGGCGATTGCGGCGGATCGCGACCAGCCGGTCGGCACTCGTCGTGAGCCCGACGATCAGTGGATGCCTGAGCTTGTAGAGATCGGGCGGGGGCGGCGATTCGACCACGATCGGGATATTGGCGGTCTTGTATCCGCGGTTGGCGAGGTAGATCGAGGTCGGCGTCTTGGACGAGCGCGACACCCCGACGAGGACGACGTCGGCCTCTTCCCAATCCTCCATGCCGATGCCGTCGTCGTGCGCGATGGTGAACTGGATCGCGTCGACGCGCGCGAAATAGGCGGCGTCGAGGACGTGCTGGCGACCCGGCCGCGCCTTGGCTTCCTGGCCGAGCAGATTGGTCAGCGCATGATTGACCGGATCGAGCGGCGCGACCGCCGGCAACCCCATCGCGCGGCAGCGGGCCTCGAGCGTGCGTCGGATCTCGGAATTCACCAGGGTGAACAGCACGAGCCCCGGGTTCTGCGCGATCTCCTGGAGGATGCGCTCGAGATGCGCTTCGCTGCGCACCATCGGCCAGAAGTGGCGCAACGTCTCGACATCGTCGAACTGGGCAAGCGCCGCCTTGGCGATATTCTCCAGCGTCTCGCCCGTCGAATCCGAGAGAAGGTGGAGGTGCAACCGCATCAGGGGGACAGCTTTGTGGACAACATCGTGGACAGCGCTAGCGCAAGCGCGTGCACGGGCCAAGCGTCCGCAGGCTCGGGGAGTCGCAGCTGATTCGTCCACAACGCGGTCCCCAGCCCGTCGATCCGATCCACAGGCTGTGGATTACGGGATTACGACGAGCGAATCCGGCTGACTCCGAGGGGCGGACGCGCGTCAAGCTGTTGGCAGATCGCGGACAAGTGCATAAGCCCCGGCTTCCACGCGCCAACAGACTCCAGCATCTTTCTTGAATCTAAGACTCTCTTGAGTCTGTAAGGGAGACCCGACCTGACTCCGGTTCCGTCCAAGCCGCTCCTCGAAACGCTGAAAGGGGTTCGCCAGGAGAGCCCGCCGATCTGGTTGATGCGCCAGGCGGGGCGCTATCTGCCCGAATATCGCGCGCTGAGGGCCGAGAAGGGCGGGTTCCTCGTGCTTGCGCTCGACAGCGAGGCCGCGGCCGAGATCACGCTCCAGCCGATCCGGCGCTTCGGGATGGACGGGGCGATCCTCTTCTCGGACATCCTGATGGTGCCGATGGCGCTGGGCCAGAAGCTCTGGTTCGAGGCGGGCGAGGGGCCGCGGCTGGCGCCGGTGATCGCGAACAGGGCCGCGCTCGACGCGCTGGTGCCCGATCCAAGGGTGCTCGAGCCGATCTACGCGACCGTGCGCCGCGTGAAGGCCAGCTTGCCTCATGACGTCACCTTGCTGGGCTTTGCGGGCAGCCCCTGGACGGTCGCGACCTATATGATCGCAGGGCAAGGGAGCCGCGAACAGGCCGAGGCGCGCCGGCTCGCCTATGCCGATCCCGCGCTGATGCAGGCGCTGGTCGACCGCATCGTCGATTGCACCGTCGACTATCTGTTCGGCCAGGCGGAGGCGGGCGTCGAGGCCGTGCAGCTGTTCGACAGCTGGTCGGGCAGCCTCTCGCCGGCGCAGTTCGAGCAATGGGTGGTCGCACCGACCGCGCGGATCGTCGCGGCGTTCAAGGCCAGGGCGCCGCAGGTGCCGGTGATCGGCTTCCCCAAGGGCGCGGGCGGCAAGCTCGCCGCCTATGCGCGCGAGACGGGGGTCGACGCAGTGGGGCTCGACGAGAGCGTCGACCCAGCCTGGGCCGACGCCGTGCTCCCCGAAGGGCTGCCGGTGCAGGGCAATCTCGATCCGCTCGCGCTGATCGCCGGCGGCGCGACGCTCGATGCCGCGATCGACCGGATCCTCGGGGCCTTTCCGAATCGCCCGCACGTGTTCAATCTCGGTCACGGCATCCAGCAGGACACGCCGATCGAGCATGTCGAGGCGCTGCTGGCGCGGGTGAGGGGACGATGATCGGATTCCTGGGAAGCACCTATCTGTGGGTGAAGGCTGCGCACCTCATCTTCGTGATCTTCTGGATGGCGGGGCTGTTCCTTCTCCCGCGCTATCTCGTCCATCACCAGGAAGCGCTGGGCACGCCCGAGGCGGCCAAATGGGCCGAGCGCGAGGCGTTGCTCAAGCGCATGATCCTGACGCCCTCGATCGGCATCGTCTGGCTGCTGGGCCTTACCCTCGCTGCGAACATGGGGTTGTTCGACGGCGCGCCGGGGCTCGGCTGGCTCCACGCCAAGCTGCTCCTCGTCGTGGCGCTTTCGGGCTATCATGGTTGGGCCGTGTCGTATTCGCGCAAGCTCGCCGCGGGCAAGGCGCCGATTCCGTCGCGTACGCTCAGGCTCCTCGGCGAAGTACCCGCGCTCGCGGTGATCCTCATCGTGGTGCTTGCGGTGGTGAAGCCCTTCTGAGACGATTGCGGTCAGGGGGAGAATCGCGATGATCCTGGCGCTGGCCCTTGCCGCGGCGCTGCCGGCCGACGCCAACGAGGCGGACCTCAAATGCGTCGCCGCGATTGCGATCGCGCTGTCCGATGCGAGCGACGACAAGGCCAAGCCGCTTTCCTACCAGCTCAGCTATTTCCTCGGGAAGATCGCCGGCCGCACGCCTGGCTATGACCTGGGCGCCAATCTCCACCGCGCGTCGGCTGCGTACGCGGCCGACGTCTTCAAGGGCGAGCTCGGCCGCTGTGCCGACGAGTTTCGCGCCAAGATGATGGAAGTCGATCGCGCCAGCAAATCGCTCGGCGGCTAGCGCGGTTTCGCTACCGAATCGGGCGAGTCGTTCCCCGAAGCCGGTTGACTAAGCCCGGCGGCGCACCTAATTCCGACGCATGCCCCCGCTGCTTGCGGGGCGCATCCCTCCTTCACAGCATCGCCCGCGCGCCAGCTTCGCCGACCGACGCAACCGCCGAACCCCGCCCAAGAACCCCCCACGCCCGGACTCCAATTTCATGCATCTCAAGGACCTTAAGAAGAAAGCCCCCGCCGAACTGGTCGAAATGGCCGAGGAACTCGGCGTCGAGGGCGCTTCGACGCTTCGCAAGCAGGACCTCCTCTTCGCGATCCTCAAGGCCCAGGCCGAAAACGGCGAGCAGATCATGGGCGAGGGCACGATCGAAGTGCTGCCCGACGGCTTCGGCTTCCTCCGTTCGGCCCAGGCCAATTATCTCGCCGGCCCCGACGACATCTATGTCTCGCCCAACCAGGTCCGCAAATTCGGCCTGCGCACCGGCGACACGGTCGAAGGCGAGATCCGCGGCCCTAAGGACGGCGAGCGCTATTTCGCGCTGACGCGCCTCGTCTCGGTCAATTTCGACGATCCCGACGCGGTCCGCCACCGGGTCAACTTCGACAACCTCACCCCGCTCTATCCCGAGCAGAAGCTCACGCTCGATCCCGCCGATCCGACGATCAAGGACAAGTCGGCGCGGGTGATCGACATCGTCAGCCCGCAGGGCAAGGGCCAGCGCACGCTGATCGTCGCGCCGCCGCGGGTCGGCAAGACGGTGATGCTCCAGAACATCGCCAAGGCGATCACCGACAACCATCCCGAGGTCTTCCTCCTCGTCCTGCTGATCGACGAGCGCCCCGAGGAAGTCACCGACATGCAGCGCTCGGTGAAGGGCGAGGTCGTGTCCTCGACCTTCGACGAGCCGGCCACCCGCCACGTCCAGGTCGCCGAGATGGTGATCGAAAAGGCCAAGCGCCTCGTCGAGCACAAGAAGGATGTCGTGATCCTGCTCGACTCGATCACGCGCCTCGGCCGCGCCTACAACACGGTGGTGCCGAGCTCGGGCAAGGTGCTCACCGGCGGCGTCGACGCCAATGCGCTGCAGCGCCCGAAGCGCTTCTTCGGCGCGGCGCGCAACATCGAGGAGGGCGGCTCGCTCTCGATCATCGCCACCGCGCTGATCGACACCGGCAGCCGCATGGACGAAGTGATCTTCGAAGAGTTCAAGGGCACCGGCAACTCCGAGATCGTGCTCGACCGCAAGGTGGCGGACAAGCGCATCTTCCCGGCGCTCGACGTCGGCAAGTCGGGCACGCGCAAGGAAGAGCTGCTGGTCGACAAGGCAAAGCTCTCCAAGATGTGGGTGCTGCGTCGCATCCTGATGCAGATGGGCACCATCGACGCGATGGAGTTCCTGCTCGACAAGATGAAGGACTCGAAGACCAACGAGGACTTCTTCGACTCGATGAACCAGTGAGCGCGCGGGCCCTGAATTAGAGTAGCGAATTCGGGCCCACGCCGATCCGGCGGCGCGCGAACCCCGGCCGACGGTGGGCTATGCCCACGCCCGAGTTCGGGTTAGGGGCGCATCCATGCATTTCAACTTCGCCGCCATCGCCACGCCTTCGGGACTCGCCAGCCTGGGGCAGATCATCCTCGGTGATCTGACCATGGCCGGCGACAATGTCGTGGTGATGGGCTCGCTCGCTTCGGGGCTGCCCGAGAAGCAGCGGCGCCAGGTGCTGATGCTGGGCGTCGCGATGGCGCTGGTCTTCCTGATCGGCTTCTCGCTGATCGCGGTCGAGCTGCTCCACATCACCGGTCTGGTGCTCGCCGGCGGGCTGCTGCTGCTCTGGGTCGCCTATAATATGTGGCGCGAGATCCGCGAGGCGTCGCACGCGCGCAGGCACGGCGCCGAGGAAGCCGGAGAAGCCGCCGCCGCGCCGCCCGCCAAGACCTTCCTGCGCGCCGCGGTGCAGATCACCCTCGCCGACCTGTCGATGAGCATCGACAATGTCCTGCTCGTCGCCTCGATCGCGCGCGAGAACCCCGCGCTGCTGTTCATCGGACTCACCTTCTCGGTGCTGCTGATGGGCCTCGCCGCCAATTTCGTCGCGCGGCTGGTCCAGCGCTATCACTGGATCGGCTACATCGGCCTCGTCGTGATTCTCTGGGTCGCCGGGCGAATGATCTACGAAGGCGTGGTCGACCACCAGATCGGCATCCTCCACCTGCTCGTCTGAGGCTTGCCGCCGGGCGCGAGCGTTCGTACGCCATGACCATGGACCTCGGCTCGCTCTTCGCTCCCGGTGCGCTTCAGGCGCTCGGCGAAGTCATCGTCATCGACCTGGTGCTCGCGGGCGACAATGCCGTCGTCGTCGGGGCGCTCGCCGCGGGGCTGCCGCATCGCCAGCAGCGCCAGGTGATCCTCGTCGGCATCGGCGCGGCGCTGGTGATGCGCATCGCCTTCGCGCTGATCGCGACGCAGCTGCTCCAGGTGATCGGCCTGCTCTTCGCGGGCGGGCTGCTGCTGCTCTGGGTCTCGTGGCGGATGTGGCGCGAGCTGCGCGGCACCGCGCACCACCATGACGAGCACGCCGCACGCCCGCCCAAGCGCTTCCTCGCCGCCGCCTGGTCGGTCGCGCTGGCGGACGTGAGCATGAGCCTCGACAATGTCCTCGGCGTCGCCGGAGCCGCGCGCGAGCATCCGGCGATCCTGGTCTTCGGCCTGCTCTTCTCGGTCGCGATGATGGGGCTCGCCGCCAACCTCATCGCGCGCGTGATCGACCGCTATCGCTGGATCGGCTTCGTCGGGCTGGCGGTGATCCTCTGGGTCGCAGTGCGGATGATCTACGAAGGCGTGGTGAGCCGCGAGACGGGGCTGGTGACGCTGTTCTAGGCGAGCGTCTCCGCGAAGAACGCCGCCGTCCGCGCGTCCGCCAGCTCCGCGGCTTCGGGCGAGCGGCGCTTGCCCATCTCGGTCGCGAAGCCATGATCCTCGCCCGGATAGGTATGGAGCGTCACCTTGGGATGGTCGTCGAGCCCCTCGTGCATCTTCGCCTGCACGTCGGGGAGCACGAAATGGTCGGCGCCGGCGATGTGGAGCAGCAGCGGGTTGGCGATCGCGTGCTTCTCGCCGAGCAACCCGTCGATCCCGACCGCATAATAGCCCACGCTCGCATCCACGTCGGTGCGCGCCGCGGTCATGTACGCCAGCCGGCCGCCCAGGCAGTAGCCCACCGCGCCGACCTTCGCCGCACCCAGCTCGCGCGCCGTGCGGATCGTCGCCTCGATGTCCTCGATGCCCTTGGTCTGGTCGAACTTGCCCATCCACTGGAGCGCCGCCTGGAACTGCTCCGGGACATCGGGATCGAGCACGATGCCCGGCTCGAGCCGCCAGAACAGGTCGGGCGCCAGCGCCAGCCAGCCGTCGGCGGCGAGCCGGTCGCATTTCCGGCGGATGCCGGGGTTCACCCCGAAGATCTCCTGGATCACCATGATCGCGCCGCGCGCCTCGCCCTGGGGCCGGGCGCAATAGGCCTCGAAGCGGCCGCTGCCGTCGAGCGCGTCGATCGAGATCATCGTCATAACAGCAGTCCTCCCGAATGGCGCCGCTCGTGCTCGAGCAGCCAGGCCTTGGTGGTGGGGCCGTCGCCGGCCGAATAATGCCCCAGCGCCCCGCCCGCGCCGAGCACGCGGTGGCAGGGGACGACGATGGGAAAGCGATTGCGCGCGCAGAGCTGGCCGATCGCACGCGCGGCCGAATCGAGCTGGCGAGCGAGCGCGCCGTAGCTGAGCGTCTCGCCATAGCCAACCGCGATCAGGCCCTGGCGGAGCACCGCGCCACGCGGCGTGCCGGCGGGCTCGAGCGCGAGGTCGAAGTCGCGCCGCTCGCCGGCGAACCATTGCTCGAGCTGCTCGGCTGCCGCGCGGACCGCGACGTCGGTACCGTGGACGGGGGCGCCATCGCCCCCGAGGCGGATGGCGGTCACCCTGCCGTTGCCGCCCTCCACTCGCACCGGGCCGATGGGCGTTGCGATCAGGGCGTGGTCGCGCGCATACATGGCGGCTCAACTAGCAGCCGGGCGTGGAGAAGACCATGAAGATCAACGTCGAAGTCGATTGCACGCCCGAGGAGGCCCGGCGCGCGATGGGATTGCCCGATCTCACCCCCGTGCATGATCGCTACATCAAGATGATGACCGATGCTATTGAAAAACAAGGAAATCCTGAAGCCGCCTTCGAAGCGATGATGAAGAGCTGGGCGCCGATGGGCGAGGCGGGGATGAGCTTGTGGCGCGGCATGTTCGACAGCATGGGCAAGAAGGGCTGAGCGGACCGGGTTTCCGACGAATGGACACGATCTTCGCGCTGTCGAGCGGCGCGCCGCCGGCGGCGATCGGGGTGATGCGGCTGAGCGGGCCTGGCGCGTTCGACGCTGTCCGCGCGCTGGCGCGGGGCGAGCTTCCCCAACCCCGCCGTGCGCGGCTGGTCTCGCTGCGCGATCCGGCGGAAGGCGCGTTGCTCGATCGCGCGTTGCTGCTCTGCTTTCCGGGTCCCGCCAGCGCGACGGGAGAGGATCTTGCCGAATTCCATCTCCATGGCGGGCGTGCAGTCGTTCGGGCGGTGGAGGCCGCGCTGGCGCGGCTCCCCGGACTGCGCCCGGCCGAGCCGGGGGAATTCACGCGGCGCGCGCTGCTCAACGGCCGGATCGACCTCAGCGAGGCCGAGGGACTGGGCGATCTGCTTGCCGCTGAGACCGAGACCCAGCGCCGCGTCGCGATCCGCAGCGCCGAGGGCGGGCTGCGCCGGCAGGTCGAGGCCTGGGCGGCGCGGGCACTGGCATTGTCGGCGAGCGTCGAGGCCATGCTCGACCATGCCGATGAGGCGGATGTCGCGGGGGAGGGCGACCTGCTCGAGCCGGTCCTCGGCCAGGCCGCGGCGCTTTCGGCCGAGATCGCAGCGGTTGCCATGCGTCCGCCGGTCGAGCGGCTCCGCGATGGCCTGCAAGTTGTGATCGCCGGCCCCCCCAATGCCGGCAAGTCGACGCTGTTCAACGCGCTCGCCGGGCGCGAGGCCGCGATCGTCTCGCCGCTCGCCGGCACCACCCGCGACCGGATCGAGGCGCCGGTGATGCGTGACGGGCTGGCCTTCGTGCTCACTGACACCGCCGGACTGTCCGAAGCGCCCGGCGATGCGGTCGAGGAAATCGGCATCGGTCTCGCGCGCGAAGCGATGGCAGGCGCAGATATCCTGCTCTGGCTTGGCGACGATGCGGCGCCTGCGGGAGAGGGCGTCATCGCGATCCATTCGCGCGCCGACGAATCGGGGCGTGTTGTCGCTGGCGATCGGCTGGCCATCTCTGCCGTCACGGGCGAAGGGATCGAGGCGCTCTGGGCGACCATCGCCGGCCTGGCCCGCACGATGGTCCCGCCGGCGGACCAGCTCGCGCTCAACCTCCGTCAGCGCGATCTCGCCTCGCGCGCCGCTGCCGCGCTCGGCGATGCCGCAGGCGAGCGCGATCCGCTGCTCCTCGCCGAGCAGCTTCGCGCGGCGCTGCGAGCCTTCGACGCGATCACCGGCCGTGCCGATGTAGAAGCGATGCTCGACGCGTTGTTCGCGCGCTTCTGCATCGGCAAATAGGCTGTTCCACGTGGAACGTTTTTGACGCGAGCGCCGGGAACGACTAGCGGGCGCGACATGCAGTTCGATGTGATCGTGATCGGCGGCGGTCATGCCGGGACCGAAGCGGCCGCCGCTTCGGCGCGGCGCGGCGCGCGTACGGCGCTGCTGAGCTTCGACCTTTCCAAGCTCGGCGCAATGTCGTGCAACCCGGCGATCGGTGGGCTGGGCAAGGGCCATCTCGTCCGCGAGACCGACGCCTTCGACGGCCTCATCGCTCGCGCCGCCGATGCCGCGGCGATCCATTATCGCATGCTCAATCGCTCGAAGGGCACTGCCGTCCAGGGACCGCGCGTCCAGGCCGACCGCAAGCGCTACGCGGCCGCGATCCAGGCGATGCTCCACGCGCAGGCAGGCCTTACGCTCGTCGAAGGCGAGGCGGCGGCGCTGATCCTCGACGCAGGCAGGATCGCCGGCGTCCGTCTCGCCGACGACACCCTCCTCTCGGCTCCGGCAGTGGTGCTCGCCACGGGCACCTTCCTCGGAGGCCGGATCTTTCGCGGCGAGGAGCGGCTCGACGGCGGCCGGATCGGCGAGTCTGCCGCGCATGCCATCGCGGCACAGCTCCGCGAGCTCGCGCTGCCGATGGCGCGGCTCAAGACCGGCACGCCGCCTCGGCTCGACGGCCGCACGATCGATTGGGCGCGCGTGGCCGAGCAGCCTTCGGACGAAGACCCCTGGACGATGTCGCCGGTCACGCCCGCGCGGCTGCTCCCCCAGCTCCACTGCGGCGTCACGCGCACCACCGAGGCGACGCACGACGCGATCCGCGCCGGCCTCCATCGCTCGCCGCTATTCACCGGCGCGATCGAGGCGCAGGGCCCGCGCTATTGCCCGTCGATCGAGGACAAGATCCATCGCTTCGGCGACCGTGACGGGCACCAGATCTTCCTCGAGCCCGAGGGGCTCGACACGCCGCTCGTCTATCCCAATGGCATGTCGACGTCGCTGCCCGTCGATATCCAGCAGGCGATGGTGGCGTCGATCCCCGGGCTCGAGCGGACGGCGATCGTCACGCCGGGCTATGCGGTCGAATATGACCATCTCGACCCCCGCGCGCTCGATGCGACCTTGGCGCTGCCCGTGCTGCGCGGGCTCTTCTGCGCGGGCCAGATCAACGGCACGACCGGATATGAGGAGGCCGCGGGCCAGGGACTGGTCGCCGGGATCAACGCCGCGGCCCATGCGCTCGGAATCGCGCCGCTGGTGCTCGACCGGGCCCAGTCCTACCTCGGCGTGATGATCGACGACCTCGTGCTCCAGGGCGTCACCGAGCCCTATCGAATGCTCACGGCGCGCGCCGAGTTCCGCCTGAGGCTGCGCGCCGACAATGCCGAGACGCGGCTCGGTCCGATCGCTCGCGAGCTCGGTTGTCTTGGGAAGGGGCGGCTGGCGCGCCTCGAAACGCGCCAGGCCGAGCGAGCGCATCTGGACGCACGTTTCTCCGAGCAGATCACCTCCAGCGTGCTCCGCAGCCGCGGCGCTCCGGTTGCCGCTGACGGGGCGCGGCGCAGCACCGCCGAATGGCTGCGCTTCCCGGGGGTCGAGCTTGCGCATCTCGGCGTGGCCTTTGACGGCGACCCGCAGCTGCTCGCCGAGGCGATCGAGGATGCGCGCTATGCTCCTTATCTCGAGCGCCAGGAAGCCGAGGTAAGCCAGCTCCGCACCAACGACGCCGTCCGCTTGCCCGAGGCGCTCGACTTCGCCGCGATCCCGGGCCTGTCGAACGAGATGGTCGAGCGGCTCAGCGCGTCGCGTCCCGCGACGCTGGGGGCTGCGTCGCGCATCCGCGGGATCACCCCGGCGGCGCTTTCGGCGATCCTCCTCCACGCACGGCGCGCCGCATGACCGAGGAGGAAGCGCGGGCCTGGGTCCGCGAGCGGTTCGGTGTTTCACGTGAAACGTTGCTCGCTCGCTTCGCCGAACTGCTCGCCGCCGAGAACGAGCGGCAGAACCTCGTCGCCGCATCGACGCTGGAGACGATCTGGAATCGACACCTCGTCGATTCCGCCCAGCTCGTCCCCCTCGCGGACGGCGCGGCCGAGGGTCCGTGGCTCGACATTGGCAGCGGTCCCGGACTGCCGGGCCTCGTCGTCGCGGTCCTCACCGAGCGACAGCTGGTCCTCTCCGAGCCCCGCGCCAGACGCGTCGAATTCCTTCGTCACGCGGCCGAAATGCTCGGGATCGCCGATCGGGTGACGGTCGAGCCGCGCAAGATCGAAGCTGTCCGGTTGCCCCGGAAAGCTGCGGTCATCTCTGCCCGGGCCGTTGCCGAATTGTCGCAGCTTCTCGCTGCCGCGCACCCTTGCGCGAATTCATCCACAAGATGGTTGCTTCCGAAGGGCAGCAGGGCGCATTCGGAGGTGGAAGCGGCGCGACGCGCGTGGCAGGGTGTGTTTCACGTGGAACCAAGCATTACGCAGCCGGATTCAGGAATCGTGGTAGCGCAGGAGGTGCGTAGCCGATGATCTGCATCGCGATTGCCAATCAAAAGGGCGGGGTGGGCAAGACCACCACGGCCATCAACGTCGGCACCGCGCTCGCCGCGATCGGCAAGCGCGTGCTGCTGATCGATCTCGATCCCCAGGGCAACGCCTCGACCGGGCTCGGCATCCTGCGCGCCGATCGCGAGCATTCGAGCTACGACCTGTTGGTGAGCGACGTGACGCTCGAAGAGGTCACCATCCCCACCAAGGTCCCCGGGCTCGACATCGTGCCGGCGACGCAGGATCTTTCGGGCGCCGAGATCGAGCTGATCGAGTTCGAGGCGCGCACCCACCGGCTTGACGGCGCGATCGCGCGGAGCACCGCGGCGGGGTCGCGCTGGGACGTCATCCTGATCGATTGCCCGCCGTCGCTGGGGCTGCTGACGATCAACGCGATGGTCGCGGCGCATGCGCTGCTCGTCCCGCTCCAGTGCGAATTCTTCGCGCTCGAGGGGCTCAGCCAGCTGCTCAACACCGTCGAGCGGATCCGCAGCCGCTTCAATCCCGGCCTGTCGATCCTCGGCGTGGTGCTGACGATGTACGATCGGCGCAACCGGCTGACCGACCAGGTCTCGGACGACGTTCGCGCGGTGCTCGGCCGCGTGGTGTTCGACACGGTGATCCCGCGCAACGTCCGCCTGTCCGAAGCACCGAGCCACGGCGTGCCGGCGCTGATCTACGATTACAAATGCTCCGGTTCCGAAGCCTATATCGCGCTGGCGCGTGAAGTGATCGAGCGCCTGCCCAAGCACAAGAAGGCCGCATGACGACCGAGACGCCCGTGCCCACCGCGCCCCTGAGCCCCGCCACTGCGTCGCGCAAGCCGCGCCCCGGGCTCGGTCGTGGCCTTTCGGCGCTGCTCGGCGACAATGCGCGCGAGGAGCCGGTGGGCGGCACGCCCGAAGCGAACTCCGGGATCCGCATGCTACCGGTGAGCTCGCTGGTGCCGCACCCGGGCCAGCCGCGCCGCTTCTTCGACGAGGATGCGCTCGAGGAGCTCGCCAAGTCGATCGCCACGCGCGGGCTGATCCAGCCGATCATGGTCCGCCCGCAGGGGCACAACTACCAGATCGTCGCCGGCGAGCGCCGCTGGCGCGCGGCGCAGCGCGCGCGGCTCCACGAAGTGCCGGTGATCGTCCGCGAACTCGACGATGCCGAGACGCTCGAGATCGCGCTGATCGAGAATATCCAGCGCAAGGACCTCAACGCGATCGAGGAGGCCGAGGGCTATTCGCGGCTGATCCAGGAGTTCGGCCACACCCAGGAAGCGCTTGGCCGGCTCGTCCACAAGTCGCGCAGCCACATTGCCAACCTGTTGCGATTGCTCGATCTTCCGACGCCGGTCCGCCAGATGGTGATGGAGGGTGCGCTCGACATGGGCCATGCCCGCGCGCTGATCGGCGTGCCTGACGCCGAGAAGCTCGCGCGCGTCGTGATCGACAAGGACCTTTCGGTCCGCGACACCGAGAAGCTCGTCCGCGAGTCCAAGCCGGTGCTCAAGCGCAAGGCCAGGGGCGACCGCGACGCCGATATCGAGGCGCTCGAACGACATCTGGGCGACGTGCTCGGGCTCAACATCCGCATCGCGCACGGGGCGAAGGGCGGCACGCTGACGCTGTCCTATTCGACGCTCGACCAGCTCGACATGGTCTGCCAGCGGCTTTCGGGCGAGCGGATCTAAGAAACTCGCCCCGGACCGCGACCGATTGCAATGTAGGAATTCGGGTGCTTGGCTGGCGCGGCTGGGGGAATCCCGCCGCTTTTTGAACCTGGCAGGGGCCGGACGCCGGATTCGCCGCGACGGGTTGTGACTCTTGTGACTTTTCGGCGGCCGATCGGCCTGCGACTCGAGTCGATCGCCGGAAGTCGGCGGTTCAGGCCCGCGCCCGGGCCGCGGCGCGCGTCACGGCAACGCATTCGGCTTCGGCGAGCACATCGCCTGCGCTCGACCCGTGCATCAGCCCGCGCTCGGCCTTGCGGACGCGATCAAGCGCGCGGGCGAGCTGGACCGCGTTCCAGCGTCGCAGCGCCCGAGCGGTCGAGGCTTTCTCACGGAAGAAGATTCGATGTTTTTCAATGACATCGTCGATGTCCGCGCCGGCATCGACTTCGCTGCGGAGCTCGGCGAGGGTCAGCAGCCGTCGCGCGAGCTGGCGCATCAGCGGGATGGTCTGCCCGCCCGATTCGGCCAGCCGCGCGAGCTCCTCGCCCACTTCGGCGACGCGCCCGTCGATCACGGCGTCGATCACCCCCGAAGCTTCGGCCTCGCCCAGGTCGGCGCCCACCGCGTCGAGCGCGCGGCCGTCGGCTTCCTTGGGGCGGTCGGGCGCCGAATCGAGGTAGAGCGCAAGCTTCTCGATCTCGCGCGTCAGGATCGCGCGATCGCCGCCGCAGGCCGCAGCGAGCCGCTGGGGCACGTCGCTGGTGAGGCGCAGCCCGTGCTCGCGCGCGATCATCGCCGCGATCCGCGTGATCTCGCCTGCCTCGGGCACATAGCAGCCGTGCGCCATCGCCGAGGGTGCCGCGACCGCGAGCTTGACCAGCTTGCCGCTTGCCTTGAGCCCCGGCCCGATCGCGACCACCGGATTGCCCGCGGCTTCGGCGCCGATCAGCAGGTTGAAGGCTTCGGCGCAGGCCTCATCCGCGCCCATCAGACGGATCAGCCGCTTCTCGCCGAACAGCGACATCGACGCGGCTTCGTCGGCGAGCAGGCCCGGCGAATCGCGCAGCCGCCTTGGGTCGATGTCGACACGCTCGGTGCCCGGGCCCATCGCGCGGATCAGCCGCTCGGCCAGCTCGGCCGCGCCCGATTCGTCGGGGCCGTGGAGGAGGTAGATGCGGAACCGCCCGCTCGGCTTGTCGAGCTCGGCGCGGATCTGCGCCGCGCTTGCCTTCATTTGGCGGTGGTCTGGGCGAATCGTGCGACGCGGGCCACGATCTGGTCGGCGACGATGCCGGAGAGCCGCTCGAGCGCCGAGCGCTCGGCCGCGATCGTCGCATATTCGGAGCCCACCACGTCGACGCCGGCGTCCGACCCTGCGGTCGCGTCGAGCACGACGGCGCCCGATTGCAGGTCGACGAGCTGGAAGCGCGCGCGCAGGGTCCGCCGCTCGCGCGCAACGCTGTCGTCGCTGCGCACGCCGAGGCCCGAGATCCGGTCGTCGAGCTTGACCTCGAGCCGGTAGCGCGCCGCCTGGCCGCCGCCCATCTCGAGCCTGTCCTTGAGCGCATTGGCGACCAGCCAGCCCGCCTGGCCCTCGATCGGCGCGACCTGGACCGAGGCGAAGGTGGTCTGCACCGGCCCGGCCTCGCCGCCGCCGTAGAGCGGGCGGAGCGAGCAGCCGGAGAGCGCGAGCGCAGCCGCGGCGAGCAGGAGGGCGGCGCGCGTCATGCGACGAGGTTCACCAGCCGGTCGGGCACGACGATCACTTTCTTCGGCGCCTTTCCTTCGAGCGCGCGCTGGACGTTCTCCGACGCCAGCGCGGCCGCCTCCGCGGTCTCGCGGGGCGCGCCCTTTGGCAATAGCAGCGTGTCGCGCAGCTTGCCATTCACTTGCACCGCGATCGTCACTTCATCGTCCACCAGCAGCACGGGGTCCACCTCGGGCCAGGCCGCGTCGGCGATCAGGCCGGCCTCGCCCATCGCGACCCAGGCCTCCTCCGCCAGGTGCGGAACCATCGGCGCGGCGATTCGTGCCAGCGTGCGCACCGCGGTCGCGCGCGAGGCGGAGGGCTTGGCGCGCTCGATCGCGTTCACCAGCTCGTAGAGCTTGGCGACGGCCTTGTTGAACGACAACGCCTCGATGTCCTCGGCGACGCCGGCGATGGTACGATGGAGCTTCTTGTCGAGCTCGGCATCGGCGCCCTCGGCGTCGGTCGGCTCGGCGAAGAGCCGCCACAGCCGCTGGACGAAGCGCCACGAGCCCTGGATGCCGTTCTCGCTCCACTCCAGGTCGCGCTCGGGCGGCGAGTCGGAGAGCATGAACCAGCGCACCGCGTCCGCGCCATATTGGTCGACGATCGGTTCCGGATCGACGGTGTTCTTCTTGGTCTTCGACATCTTCTCGACGCGGCCGACCGTCACCGGCGAACCGTCGGCGCGGAGCTTGGCGGTCTTTCCGTCGAAGTCGACATCGTCGGGAGGATACCAGGTGATGCGCCCGCTGCTCTTGTCTTCGTTGAAGAAGCTCAAATGCGTCACCATGCCCTGGGTGAACAGCCCCGCGAAGGGCTCGGCCACGTCGAGCATCCCCATGTGCTTCAGCGCCCGCGTCCAGAAGCGCGCGTAGAGCAGGTGGAGGATCGCATGCTCCACCCCGCCGATGTACTGGCCCACCGGCAGCCATTGCTCGGCGACCGCCTTGTCGAACGGTTTGTTATCCGGCTGGCTGGCGAAGCGGATGAAATACCAGGACGAATCGACGAAGGTGTCGAGCGTGTCGGTCTCGCGCCGCGCCTTGCCGCCGCAACCCGGGCAGTCGACATGCTTCCAGGTCGGATGGCGGTCAAGCGGGTTGCCGGGGACCTCGAAGCTGACATCCTCGGGCAGCACCACCGGCAGCTGGTCGCGCGGCACGGGCATGGGGCCGCAGGCATCGCAATGGATGATCGGGATCGGCGTGCCCCAATAGCGCTGGCGGCTCACCCCCCAGTCGCGCAGCCGCCACACGGTGGTGCCGGTGCCCCAGCCGCCCGCTTCGGCACGCGTGATCACTTCGCGCTTGGCCTGGGCGATGTCGAGCCCGTCGAGGAAGTGCGAGTTCACCAGGCTGCCCGGGCCCGACCAGGCCTCGGACTCGTGGAAGTCGGGCAGCACCTTGTCGCCGTCCGAGACGACTCGGCGGATCGGCAGGTTGTATTTGGTCGCGAATTCGAAGTCGCGCTGGTCGTGCGCCGGCACGCCGAAGACGGCGCCGGTGCCATAGTCCATCAGCACGAAATTGGCGATGTACAGCGGCAATTCCCACGCCGGATCAAAGGGATGCACCGCGCGGATGCCGGTGTCGTAACCCAGCTTCTCCTGCGTCTCGATCTCGGCCGCGCTGGTGCCGCCCGCCTTGCATGCCTCGATGAAGGCGGCGACGTCGGGGTTGGCGGCGCCCAGCGCCTGCGCGATCGGATGGTCCGCCGCGATCGCGACGAAGCTCGATCCGAAGATCGTGTCGGGGCGCGTGGTGAACACCTCGACGTCGCTGGAGCCGGTGTCGTTGCCGGTCAGCGCGAAGCGGAACTGCAGGCCCTCGGACTTGCCGATCCAGTTCTCCTGCATCAGCTTCACCTTGTCGGGCCAATGCTCGAGGCCCTGGAGGCCCTCCAGCAGGTCGTCGGCGAACTGGGTGATCTTCAGGAACCACTGGCTCAGCTTGCGCCGCTCGACCAGCGCGCCCGAGCGCCAGCCGCGCCCGTCGATCACCTGCTCGTTGGCGAGCACGGTCATGTCGACCGGGTCCCAGTTGACCGCCGATTCCTTGCGATAGACCAGCCCCGCGGCATGGAGGTCGAGGAACAGCGCCTGTTCCTGGCCGTAATAGTCGGGCTCGCAGGTCGCGAGCTCGCGCGTCCAGTCGAGCGCGAAGCCGAGGCGCTTCAACTGGGCCTTCATCGTCGCGATGTTGGCGCGGGTCCAGCTGCCGGGGTGGACCTTCTTCTCCATCGCCGCATTTTCGGCGGGCATGCCGAACGCGTCCCAACCCATCGGGTGGAGCACTTCCATGCCCTTCATCCGCCGGAAGCGCGCGAGCACGTCGCCCATCGTATAGTTGCGGACGTGCCCCATGTGGATGCGCCCCGAAGGATAGGGGAACATCTCAAGGACGTAGGACTTGGGCTTGGGGCTGTCGTCGCGCGCGGCGAAGGTGCGGGCGTCGTCCCACACCTTCTGCCAATGGGCGTCGGCCTTGAGCGCGTTGAACCGCGACACTGGGGTTTCCTTCTGCATGGCTGGAGGCACTAAGGGCGGGGAGGGCGCACAATCAAGGGCTGGCTGGCCTCAACCCGAGCACAAACGACGTCATCCCGGCGAAAGCCGGGATCCAGAGCCAAGGGCGATGCCGCTTGAGACCCTGGATCCCGGCTTTCGCCGGGATGACGATTCTGGAAAGCGGAAAGCGCTTAGTCGACGATCGCCGAGCGGCGAAGGTCGCGGGCGCGGGTGAGGATGATGTCCTCGAGCTTCTGCACCGTCGCCGCCTGCACCGGGACATCGACCCACTGGCCGTTGCGGTTGACCTGGCGCAGCGCCGCGACGCGCAGGGCGTCGGCACGGAGATCCCGGTCGAGGATCGTCACCGTCACCTTCATCCGCTCGGTCGAGACGTTGGGGTTGGTGAACCAGTCGGTCACGATCACGCCGCCGTTCGAATCGGTCTGGAGCAGCGGCATGAAGCTCAGCGTGTCGAGCGTCGCGCGCCACAGATAGGAGTTCACGCCGATCGTGGTCACCTGCGACGCGGCGAGATCGGCATTCGGGCGCTTCCCGCCATGATGGCCGCAGGCGGCGAGCGGAAGAACGAGCGACCCGAGGATCGCAATGCGCAGCAGGCGGTTCATCAATGGCATCCCAAATGGCGATTATGGTTCAGGCGGCTTGCATCTATAGAAGCTGATGTGGCGGGAGCAAGGCGGGCCGGTGCGATGGACGAGGACGGCTTGGCGAGGGGTTCGCGTTAACGTCCCGCGTTAAGACTCTGTGGGCGTGGCGCAACAGTCCGGAGGAATCTGCAACCACTTGTGGCACCGGGCTTCCGATTCGTGATAGGCCGACCCAAATAGAAGGAATGACGATGCGCGTGGAACGCTGGATGGGGGGAATTGCGCTGGGGACGGTTGCCGTCGCCGCGCTTTTCGTCGCGCCCGCGCTTCGTGCCCAGGAAACGCATCCCGGCCATGCGGCGAAGCGCCAAGTGGCTGTGAGCAATGGACAATTCGGCGTGTTCACGCCGGCCTCGGCCGATCCGAAGCTCGCTGCGATGCTCGCGCGGAGCGGGTTGCCGTCGAGCAGCTTCCGCTTCACGCCATCCGAATCGCGCGATTCGAAGGCGCCGGTGGTGGCGATCGCGGTCCGCGCGGCGTCGACTCGCGTGCCCAAGCCGGTCGATCGCGCCGATCCGGTTGCGCCGGCCGCGACCGTGGGGCTTCAGCCGATCGCCTATAATCTCGGCGTTTCGGTCGCGTGGAAGCGGCTGTCGGTCTCGGGCGATATCGCGCATGTCGATCTCGTGGCCCAGCCGGGCAGCGGCGAGCATCGCGAAGTGTCGCTCGCCTATACCGGCAAGCGTGCGGGTGGCCGCATCACTGCCGGCACCGATACGCCGCTCACCAGCACGCCGACGCCGATCGGCGACGCCGCAAGCTATTCGATCGATGTCGGCGGGTCGTACCGCCTGACGCGCAACCTCGATGTGACTGCGGGCGTGCGTTACAAGGCCGATCGCGACCGCCTGCCGCAGCTGACCAACCAGCCGCGCGACAGCCAGGCGGTGTACGTCGGCACTGCCTTCCGCTTCTAACCCCAGGCGTCGATTGCCGCCCAGCCGTGGATTGCCATCGGGCTGAGGCTGCGCGCGCGCCTGGCATCCATCCCGCCGAGCGCGATCACCGGCGCGCCCAGGTCCCGGACCAGCAGGCCGAATCGCACGCGCCCCAGCGGCTTGGCGCCGGGGTGCGACCGACTCGCGAACACCGGCGAGACGAAGATCGCATCGACGCCGCTCCGGATCGCCGTGATCGCCTCGCGCCGGCTGTGCGCCGCTGCGGTTCGCGGGAAGGCCTGCGGGCCACCGCGCCTGTTGTGGATTCCCAACGGGCCCCGCCCGAGCCGTTCCTCGCCCGCCGCCACCAGGGTGAGGCGCCGTCTCTGGGCAACCTTCGCGATCTTCCGGAACAGCGCCCGCCGCTCGGCCGGGGCCAGCTGATAGTGGCGGAACACCACGCCCGCGCCGCACGGCAGCCGTTCGAGCGCGGTCCATAGCGACTCGCCCTGGCGC
Source organism: Sphingomonas sp. (assembly GCF_017745215.1). Classification (GTDB taxonomy): domain Bacteria; phylum Pseudomonadota; class Alphaproteobacteria; order Sphingomonadales; family Sphingomonadaceae; genus Sphingomonas. The sequence goes on along the minus strand of NZ_JAGHZV010000021.1, from coordinate 46,264 downwards.
GGGTCGGTCATCAGCCACAGGCGCGGAATCGGGGGGTGGCGGGGGCGCATCGGGCCTCCTATAGCGGCGGGCATGCCAACAGACGATGCCAGCCGCGGGGCGAGCCAGCGCCTCGAGGGAGTCCGTGAGCGGATCGCCCGTGCCGCGCATCTCGCCGGCCGCGCGCCCGCCGACGTGACGCTGATCGCCATCTCCAAGACGCACGAGGCCGAAGCGATCCGCCCGCTGATCGCCGCGGGCCAGCGCGTCTTCGGCGAGAACCGCGTGCAGGAAGCCGCCGCCAAGTGGCCGGCGCTCCGCGAGGAGACGCCGGGAATCGAGCTTCACCTCGTCGGCCAGCTCCAGTCGAACAAGGCCGAGGAAGCGATCGCGCTGTTCGACGCGATCCATTCGGTCGACCGGCCCTCGCTCGTCGTCGCGCTGGCCAGGGCGATGGACAAGGCCGATCGCCGTCCGCCGTGCTTCGTCCAGGTCAACATCGGCGACGAGCCGCAGAAGGGCGGCTGCCCGGTTGAGGCGCTGCCCGTTCTGCTCGCCGAGGCGCGCGCCGCGGCGCTGCCCGTCGCCGGGCTGATGTGCGTGCCGCCTCTCGACGTCGAGCCCGCGCCCTATTTCGCGCTGCTTGCCAAGCTCGCGCGGGACCATGACGTCATGGCGCTGAGCATGGGCATGTCGGGCGATTTCGAGACGGCAGTGACGCTCGGCGCCACCCATGCCCGTGTCGGCACCGCGCTGTTCGGGGACCGCGCATGACACTCTCCGCCGCCCGGCCGCTCGCGGTCCGCTTCGATGCGATCCTCTTCGATTTCGACGGGGTGCTGCTCGAAAGCGAATATGCCGGCAACCGCCAGATCGCCGAGTTCCTCACCGCGGCAGGGCATCCGACCACGCCCGAGGAATCGATGGCCAATTTCATGGGGCTCGCCGGCGGCGACTTCCTCGCCGCGATCGAGCGCTGGATCGGCCGCGCGATCCCCGAGGGCTTCCATGAAGCGCGCCAGGCCGAGGACGCGCGCGTGCTCGAACAGGGGCTCGACGCCGTGGCGGGTGCGATCGGCTTCGTCTCGGCGCTGCCGCGCGGGCTGCCGCGCGCGATCACCTCGTCGAGCACCAGCCACTGGATCGAGACGCACCTCGAGCACCTCGGGCTGCGCCAGGACTTCGGTGCGTGGATCTTCAGCGGCCGCGAGCATGTCGAGCGCGGCAAGCCGGCGCCCGACCTCTATCTCCACGCCGCCGAGAAGCTGGGTGTCGACATCGCACGCTGCGCGATCCTCGAGGATTCACCGGTGGGCGTGACCGGCGCGGTCGCCTCGGGCGCGCATGTCATCGGGCTCGTCGCGGGCAGCCATTGCGGCCCAGACCATGCCGAGCGGCTGCGCGCGCTGGGCGTGCGCGACATCGCCTGGAGCTTCGAGGAAGTGGCGGCGCTGATCGCCTAGCGGCAAGCGCCGCTTGAACGAGGTCAGTCGCAGCCGCGGTCGAGCATGTGGCGGCGCAGCGCGACGGCGTCGTGATAGGCGTTGTGCGGCACCGCGCTCGCGACCGCGGCATCGAAGGCGGGCGGGTCGCAGAGCTCGAAGCGGACCTGGCGCACCGCGATCCGCCGCCCCGGCGCGACGATCATCGCTTCGGCGGCCCTGGCGATGTCCTCGGGCCAGTCGGCGACGAGGACGGGCCATTCGACGTCGTGGAGATAGCGTTCGAGCTTCCCGGCGAATTCGGCGCGCGAGATCGGTGCGATGCCGAGCACGGGGATGACATGCTCGGCGACCCAGGGTGTCGGATCGGGGCAGTCGAGCGCTTCGTAAAAGGCGGGCAGGCCCTCGTCCTCGGGCACCAGCGCCATCGAGATCAGCGGCCCGCCGAAGCCGTTCATCTCGACGTCGAGGTAATAGCGCATCGTCAGAGCTGGTGCCCGGTGCGGTCGCGCTTGGCGGCGAGGTAGCGCTCGTTGTGCGGATTGGCCGGCAGGATATGCGGCACGCGCTCGACCACGGCGATCCCCGTCGCTTCGAGCTGGGCGACCTTCTCGGGGTTGTTGGTCAGCAGCCGGACGCGCTTCTGGCCGAGCAGCGACAGCATCCGGCCCGCGATCGCGAAGTTGCGCGCGTCGACCGCGAAGCCCAGCCGGGTGTTGGCGTCCACGGTGTCATAGCCCTGGTCCTGCAGCGCATAGGCGCGCAGCTTGTTGATCAGCCCGATCCCGCGGCCTTCCTGGCGAAGGTAGAGCAGGATCCCCCAGCCGCTCGCCCGGATCGCCTTGATGGCCGCCTGAAGCTGCGGCCCGCAATCACATTTGAGGCTGCCGAGCACGTCGCCGGTCAGGCATTCGCTGTGGAGGCGGACGAGCGGCGGGTTGCCGTCGGGCTGGCCGATGACGAGCGCGACATGCTCGCCGGGCATCTCGTCGGTGCGGAAGGCGATGATCTCGGAATCCTCGGCGCCGTCGACCGGCAGCCGCGCGCGCGCGACGATGCGCAGGCGATCGGCGTCCTCATGCTCGGCGAGGTCGGCTGGCGTGATCCCGGGGGCGGTCGCCGGCTTGACGAAGAAGGCCGGGAGCAGCCCGGCGATCCGCGCGAGCTGGAGCGCGGCGGCGGCGCTCTCCGGATCGCTGAGCGGGATCGCGCGGAAGGGGCCCTTGAGCGGCGTCGACAAGTCGAACTGCGGGTCGGCGAGCGCGGTGGCCATGTCGAAGTCGAGCCAGGGCGTGCGGCCGACGAGCACTGGCCCGTCGGCGGCGTCGCGCTGGTTGGTAAGCTTGAGCGTCACGGCGCGGCCGGCCGAGAGCAGCAGCGCCGCGGTGCCATCGGGGTCGAACGCCGCGAGCCGCTCGTGGTCGCCGGTCTCGATCGCAAGCAGGTCGTAGCCGCCTAGCGTCACCGGCCAGCCGCGGCGCAGCGCGTCGATCGCCAGCGCGGTCTGGTGCGCGCCGCTCAAAAGGCGAACTCGGTGACGATGGGGACATGGTCCGAGGGCTTGAGCCAGCTGCGGCAGGATTCGTGGACCTTGTGCTCGGTCGCCGCCTTGGCGACCTCGGGGCTCGCCCACATGTGATCGAGCCGCCGCCCGCGGTCGGAGGCGAGCCAGTCCTTGGCGCGGTAGCTCCACCAGGTCCAGTTGCGTGTCGGTGCCGGGAGGAAGCTGCGGCCCAGGTCGACCCAGTCGTGCGCGGCCTGGAGCCTGCCCAGCGCCTCGACTTCGATCGGCGTGTGGCTGACCACGTCGAGCAGCGCCTTGTGGCTCCACACGTCGCATTCGAGCGGGGCGATGTTGAAGTCGCCGACCAGGATGGTGGGGACGCGCAGCCCTTCGGACCAGCCGGTCATCCGCTCGACGAAATCGAGCTTCTGGCCGAACTTGGGGTTGACGGTGCGATCGGGCACGTCGCCGCCGGCGGGGACATAGACATTCTCGAGCCGCACGCCGTTGGGCAGCCGCACGCCGACGTGCCGCGCCTCGCCGTTGGCCTGCCAGTCGAGCCGGTCGTCCTCGACCACCGGGACCTTCGAGAGGATCGCCACGCCATGGTGCATCCGCTGGCCGTGGAGGAGGTTGTGGCGATAGCCGAGCGCCTCGAAGGCGGCGCGGGGGAAGTCGCCGTCGATCACCTTGGTTTCCTGGAGGCAGAGGATGTCGGGCGCTTCCTCCTTGAGGAACTGCTCGACGATATTGATGCGGAAACGCACCGAATTGATGTTCCAGGAAGCGATCTTGAGCGTGTCGGCCATCGGCGCGAGATAGCGATGCTTGTCTCGCGGTGCCAGCCCACTCCCCCACCCGGCCTCCCAACGGAAGTTTATTCTATGGGAGTGTGAGGTCGGTCATGCCCCCGGCATGACCTGAACAGCGCGGGGCACTGTTCACCTCACACTGGTGGGGGAGTGGGCTGGCACCGTCCGCGCAGCGTCGCTGCGTCAAAAAAGAAAGGCCCCCGCTCCGGGGGCAGTGGAGCGAGGGCCGACCTAGCGTTCGTCACGCAGGCGGGATGGGGGCAGGCCGGGCAACAGGGGGAAAATCCCGGGTCGAGCCCTCATCCGCGAGGACTGTTCTACTCGGGTAAAGCTGTCGCGCAGATGAACGACATTAACGTTTGGGGCCGCCGCTCCGCCGCGGGTCGCTCCAGGCGAACGTTCCGTCGGCGATGGCGACGTTGAAGCGCTGGTTCGAGAGCTGGATCGTCGTGCGGTTGTTCTGCGAATCGAGCGCCACCCAGCCGAGCAGCATCAGCCCGCCGGGTGCCGTGCCATTCTTCTGGAAGACCATGGTGATCCGGCCATATTCGGGATGCTTGGGGTCACGCACCTCGACCGAGAGGATGCGCGAATCCTGCGTCGGGAGCAGCTTGGCGAATTGGGTGACGTCGCGCTTGGGGTTGAGCAGCACGCCCAGCGGCGAACTGCCGATCGGCCAGCGCGAGACCTGCTTCACCTGATAGTCGATGAAATAGAGCGAGTTGCCGTCCGCGACGATCAGCTGGGGCACGCCCTTCTCGTACTGGAAGCGGATCTTGCCCGGGCGCTTGAGGCTCATCGTGCCGGTGACGGTGCGGTTGTTGCGGTCGGTCTGGCTGAACGCCGCGGTCATGCTCGAGACCGAGGCGAGATGCTGCTGGACGAGCGCGATCCCGTCCGCGGGTGCGGGCGCGGCGGCCGCGGAAACGATCGCGGGCGCGGCAAGGCTCAGGGCGAGGACGATCGGCAGTCGCAAGACAATCTCTCCAATGGGAGTGCCCGCCATGGAACGGGCGGCTTGAACACCCCGTGAACCCGCTACGAAGGCGATCGATCCCGCCGAAACGCCCCTAGAGCGGACGCCCCTCGGTATCCATCAGCACTTCGCGGCGGCCGACATGGTCGGGTTTGGAAACCAGCCCTTCGCGTTCCATCCGCTCGATCAGACGCGCAGCGGTATTGTAGCCGATGCGGAGCTGGCGCTGGAGCCAGGAGGTCGAGGCCTTCTGGCTCTCGGCGACGAGCTGGACCGCCTGGCGATATTGCTGCTCCTCGGCGCTGTCCTCGCCATTGGGGGCACCGTCGAACTGGAAGCCGCCGTCCTCGGGCTCCTCGGTGACCGCGGCGATGTACTCGGGCGCGCCCTGCGAGCGCCAGAAATCGGCGATCGCCATCACTTCGTCGTCGCTGACGAAGGGGCCGTGGACGCGGGTGATCTGCTTGCCGCCGGGCATGTAGAGCATGTCGCCCTTGCCGAGCAGCTGCTCGGCGCCCTGCTCGCCCAGGATCGTACGCGAGTCGATCTTCGAGGTGACGTGGAAGCTGATCCGGGTCGGCAGGTTGGCCTTGATCACGCCGGTGATGACGTCGACCGACGGGCGCTGCGTCGCCATGATCAGGTGGATGCCCGCGGCGCGCGCCTTTTGCGCGAGGCGCTGGATCAGGAACTCGACTTCCTTGCCCGCGGTCATCATCAGGTCGGCGAGCTCGTCGACCACCACCACGATCTGCGGCAGCGGCTGGAGGTCGAGCATCTCCTCCTCGTAGATCGGCTTGCCGGTCTCGGGGTCCCAGCCGGTCTGCACCTTGCGGCCGAGCTTCTGGCCCTTGGCCTTGGCCTGGCGCACCTTGTCGTTGAAGCTGGCGAGGCTCCGGACGTTCGCGGATGCCATCATCCGATAGCGGTCCTCCATCTGCTCGACGGTCCACTTCAACGCGCGCACCGCCTTCTGCGGCTCGGTGACGACGTCCGCCAGCAGGTGCGGGATGCCCTTGTACATGCTGAGTTCCAGCATCTTGGGGTCGATCATGATCATCCGGCATTGCTCGGGGGTGAGCCGGTAGAGCAGCGACAGGATCATCGAGTTCAGGCCCACCGACTTGCCCGAACCGGTGGTGCCGGCGACGAGCAGGTGCGGCATCGGCGCAAGGTCGGCGATCACAGGATCGCCGGCGATGTTCTTGCCGAGCACCAGCGGCAGGCTCGCGCCCTGGTCCTCGAACGCTTGGCTCGCGATCAGCTCGTGGAGGTTCACCGCCTCGCGCTTGGCGTTGGGCAGCTCGATGCCGATCACGCTGCGGCCCGGGATCGTCGCGATGCGCGCCGAGGTGGCGGACATGTTGCGGGCGACGTCGTCGGCGAGCTGGATCACCCGGCTCGCCTTGATCCCCGAGGCCGGCTCGAGCTCGTACATGGTGACCACCGGGCCGGGGCGGACCTCGACGATCTGGCCCTTCACATGGAAGTCGTCGAGCACGCTCTCGAGCAGTCGGGCGTTGCGTTCGAGCGCGGCCTTGTCGATCGCGGCGTTCTTGTTCGCGGGCGGCGCCTTGAGCAGGTCGATCGGCGGCAGCTTGAAGCTGTCCTTGAAGTCGAGGCTTGCCTGGCGCGGCTCCTTGGCGCGCGCGGCGCTGGGCTGGACGGCGCGATCGGCGATCACCGGGCCGGGGCGCGCGTCGGGCGTCGCGACCTTGCGCGGCTGGGGCTTGGGGCCCGCCGGTTCGGCTTCGGCGCGCGGCGAGCGAACCGGCGCTGTCGGTGCCGCAGGCTCGGGCGCCGCGTCGCGCGGCTCGCCGCGGAAGGTCAGGCGCGGGATGCCGATCTGCCAGCTGCGGTCGGGCAGGCTGAAGTCGAGGCTGCGCCACCACCACCACAGGCCGAAGGTGCCGAGGACGAGCGCGATGCCTCGCCCCGCCCAGAGCGCTGCCTGCGGCTCGCGGAGCTGCTCGAGCCCAAGCCGGACCAGCGCCGCGAGCTCGAGCCCGATCAGCCCGCCGCGGCCCGCCGGCAGCGTCGAATAGAAGGGCACCAGCGCGAGCGCGGTGCCGAAGAACAGCGCGCCGATAGTTGCGCCGCGCAACATCTTGCCCCAGCCGCCGGTCGAGCGGTCGCGCCACAGCCGGTTGGCGACGATCAGCCCCACCGGCATCAGCAGCCACGCCGGCGCGCCGAGCAGCGAGAACAGCCCGTCGGCGATCCACGCGCCCGGCTCGCCGAGGATGTTGCGCGCAGGACCGCCGGCCGCGGTGTTCAGCGAGGGGTCCTGCGCATGATAGCTCACCAGCGCGAGGCTCAGCAGCACCACGCCTGCGAAGACCAGGAATCCGCCGATCAGGGCGGAGCTGCGGCGAGCGCTCGCCTTCATCGTATCGCGCCAAAGCGGCGCCTGTGCCCGGGACGCCATGGCCCAGCCTCCAAGTTTTTCAGGGGGTGCCCCGGAATCATCGCGTAGCCGGAGTCCGCCGTCAAGCGCCGCCATTGGCAGTTCGCCGCACGCGCGCTAGGTGCGATCCATGGCTCAGACAAGCGATCGCGCGCCCAATCGCGCCGACGTCCTCATCCTCGGCGGCGGGCTCGTCGGCAGTGCGCTGGCGGTGGCGCTCGACGCGCACGGCATCTCGTCGATCGTCATCGATCCGGCCGATCCCGTGAAGATCCTCGCCGCCGCACACGACGGCCGCGCCTCGGCGATCGCCAGCGCGCCCTATCGGATGTTCGAAGCGATCGGCGTCGCCGGGCGGCTGGCGGGTCAGGGCTGCCCGATCCAGGGCATCCGCGTCTCGGACGGGCTCGCGCCGGGCAAGCTCGACTTCGAGCCCGATGCCGAGGACGGCGCGCTCGGCCGGATGTTCGAGAATCGCGCGCTCAGGACCGCGCTGCTCACTGCCGCCCAGGTCGCGCCGCTCGCCGACGTGCGGATGCAGACGCGCGCGGTCTCGGTCGAGCGCGGGCGTCATGGCGTCGCCGCGCTGCTGGACTCGGGGAAGACGGTGCGGGCCGACCTGCTCGTCGCCGCAGAGGGTCGCAACTCGCCGACGCGCGAGGCGGCGGGGCTCAAGGTCGCGCGCTGGACCTATGATCATGCCGCGATGATCGCCACGATCGGGCACGAGCGTTCTCACGAGAACATCGCCTATGAGATCTTCTACGCGCAGGGGCCGTTCGCGATCCTGCCGCTGGTCGACGACGAGCACGGCCATCGTTCGGCGATCGTCTGGACGGTCAAGGGCAACCAGGCCGCGGCGATGCTGGCGCTGTCCGAGCGCGCCTATCTCGCCGAGGCCGAGAAAAGGATGGGCGGGTTCCTGGGCAAGCTGACCTCGCTCAGCCAGCGCTCGAGCTATCCGCTCGGCTTCCACCACGCCGCCTGGATCACCGGCGAGCGGCTCGCGCTGGTCGGCGATGCGGCGCACGGCATCCATCCGATCGCGGGCCAGGGGGTGAACGTCGGCTTCCGCGACGTCGCGACGCTGGTCGAGGTGCTGGTCGAGGGCAAGCGCCTGGGGCTCGATTGCGGCGACGCGCAGCTGCTCGCGCGATACCAGCGCTGGCGCGGGCTAGACACCTTCATGGTCGCCGCCGCCACCGACGGGCTCACCCGGCTGTTCGGCATCCCCGGCGAGCTTCCCGCCGCGATCCGCCGTTTCGGCCTCTCGGCGGTCGACAAGCTGCCGCCGCTCAAGCGCTTCTTCATGGCCGAGGCGCGCGGCGAGAGCGGCGACGTGCCCAAGCTGTTGCAGGGGCTGGAAGTCTAGGCGGAGCCTCAATCCGCGAACAGCAGCACCGGCGTCTCGAGCAGCTTCCGTAGCGCCTGGACGAAGCTTGCCGCGTCCCAGCCGTCGACGACGCGGTGATCGCAGCTGATCGACAGGTTCATCAGCTTGGCGCGGACGATGTCGTCCCCATGGAAGACGGGGCGCTCGACGATCTTGTTCGGACCGATGATCGCCACCTCCGGGCGGTTGATCACCGGCGTGGTGGCGATGCCGCCCAAGGGCCCGAGCGAGGTCACGGTCAGCGTCGAGCCGCTCAGCTCCTCGCTCTTCGCCTTGCCGGTGCGCGCGGCCTCGGCGAGGCGGGTGATCTCGCTCGCCAGCTGCCAGACGTTCCTGTCCTGCGCGTCGCGGATCACCGGGACCATCAGCCCGGCGTCGGTCTGCGTCGCCATGCCGAGGTGGACGCGGCCGTGGCGCGTCACCACGCCGGCCTCGTCGTCGTAGCGCGCGTTGATCATCGGGAAGTCGGGGATCGTCCGGCAGATCGCGACGATCAGCAGCGGCAGCATCGTGAGCTTGGGCCGGCCGCCGCGATTGTCGTTCAGATCGGCGCGCATCGCCTCGAGCGCAGTGACGTCGATCTCCTCGACATAGGTGAAATGGGGGATGGCGCGCTTCGAGGCGGCCATGTTCTCGGCGATGCGGCGGCGCATGCCGATGACCTTGACCGGCTCGTCGTCGCGGGCTCGGCTGGCGTGAGGGGCGTGATAGCCCTGGCCCTGGCTGTAGCGCAGATAGGCGTCGAGATCGGCGTGGCGGACGCGGTCGCCGTCGTGGCGGACATGCGCGAGGTCGATGCCGAGGTCGCGCGCGCGCTGGCGGACGGCGGGCGAGGCGAGGACATGTTCGCGCGGGGCGGGCTTTTCCTCGACCACCGGGGCCGGTGCGGGCGCCGGCGCTGCGGCGACGGGCTCGGGCGCGAGGACTTCCTCGGCGCCCGGTGTCTCGGCCTCGATTTCCTCGACGACTTCTTCCGAAGCCGGCGCCTCGGTCTCGTCGCCGTCGACCTCGAACACCACCAGCGCCGAGCCGATCGCGACCTGGTCGCCGACTTCGCCGGCGAGCTCGACCACCGTGCCGCTCACGGGGGACTCCATCTCCACCGTCGCCTTGTCGGTCATCATGTCGGCGATCTGCTGGTCTTCCTCGACGCGGTCGCCGACCTTGACGTGCCAGGCGACGATCTCGGCCTCGGCGATGCCTTCGCCGATGTCGGGCAAGCGGAATGTGAAGCGGCTCATCATCAGTCCTTCAGGATCTTCTTGAGCGCCTCGCCGATGCGGACCGGGCCCGGGAAATAGGCCCATTCGAGGCTGTGGGGATAGGGCGTGTCGAAGCCGGTGACGCGCTCGACCGGGGCTTCGAGGTGGTAGAAGCAGCGCTCGGTTACCAGAGCCGAGAGCTCGGCACCAAAGCCGCCGGTGCGCGTCGCCTCGTGGACGATCATGCAGCGCCCGGTCTTGCGGACCGAAGCCTCGATCGCCTCGATATCGAGCGGCACGAGCGTGCGCAGGTCGACGATCTCGGCGTCGACACCCAGCGCCTCGATCGTGCTGGCGACGACATGGACCATGGTGCCGTAGCAGAGGATCGTCAGCGCCTCGCCCTCGCGGACGATCGCGGCCTTGCCCAGCTCGATCTTGTAATAGCCTTCGGGGACCTCGCCCGCCGGGTGGTTCGACCAGTTCTTCGCGGGCCGGTCGTAGTGGCCGTCGAACGGCCCGTTGTAGATTCGCTTGGGCTCGAAGAAGAGCGTCGGGTCGTTGTCCTCGATCGCTGCGATCAGCAGCCCCTTGGCGTCATAGGGGGTCGAGGGGATCACGGTCTTGATGCCCGAGACGTGGGTGAAGATGCCCTCGGGCGACTGGCTGTGCGTCTGCCCGCCGAAGATGCCGCCGCCGAAGGGCGAGCGCACCGTGATCGGCGCGATGAAGTCCGCCGCCGAGCGGTAGCGCAGCCGCGCCGCTTCGGAGACGAGCTGGTCGAGCGCCGGGTAGATATAGTCGGCGAACTGGATCTCGGGGACCGGGCGCAGGCCATAGGCGCCCATCCCCACCGCCACGCCGATGATCCCGCATTCGGTGATCGGCGTGTCGAACACGCGGGTCTTGCCGTATTTGGCCTGCAGTCCCGCGGTCGCGCGGAACACGCCGCCGAAATAGCCGACGTCCTCCCCCATCACGACCACGTCGGCGTCGCGCGCCATCATCACGTCCATCGCCGAGTTGATCGCCTGGATCATGTTCATCCGCGCCATGCTCAACGCTCCCGTACGATGAAGCGGTCGCCCGCGGCGGCCTGCCAGCCGGCGAGGCGGCGGGCGGCCCCGGTGTCGCCCAGCCCGTCCGCCTCGACGAACAGCTTCACCAGCGGCAGCGCGCGATCGAAGCCCACTCCCTGGTCGTGCGCGAGGCGATGGTCGGCGCCGGCGATCACCAGCGCGTATTTGCCGCCCGCCGGCGAGGATTCGATCGGGAAAAGGTGATCCGCCGGATCGGTCGCGAACTGCGGGACGGTGTCATCGGTGCCGGTGACGATCAGCGTCGGCACGGTGACGCCCTCATAGGAATTGGCGTTGACCAGCCCGGGGATCTTGCCCGGGCTCGAGAAGCCGAGCACCGCCTTGACCGTCGGATCGGCCGCCCGCGCGAGCCCGCCCGCCTGGCAGAGCGCGATCAGCGTGCCGAAGCTGTGGCCGACCGCGAGCACCGGCAGCCCGGGGTATCGCCGCGCGGCATAGGCGGAGAGCGCCTTCATGTCGGCGATCCGCTCGATGAAGACCTGCGCGCGATTGAAGCTCGCGGTGTCGGGATAGGCGGGCGAATCGACCGACAGCGTCGCGAGCACGACGAAGCCTTCGATCGCGAGCACCGCCTGGAGCCGCGCATAGCTGTCGGGCGCCGAGCCATAGCCCGCCGAGAAGAGCACCACGCCCTTGGGCTTGCTGCGCTCGACCTTGGTCTCGAACAGCCGCGTGCTGCGGCTGCCCACGGCGAAGGGCATGTCGGTGGTAATCACATTCACCGGATCGGCAGCGAGCGCGAGTCCGGGCAGTCCGCCCGCGATCCCGAGCACGCCGAGCGCCCCGAACGCAACGCCCGCCCTCAGTAAGTCACGGCGCGCGATCATATGCCGGCCGCCTTCCGCTCGTCGATCATCTGCTGGCATTGCTCCCTGAGGTGCCAGGGCATCTCTTCGAACACTCCTTCGAACATCGTGTCGAACGGCTGGTGCATGCCATGGCCGAGGATGCCGTTCTTCTCGGCTGCCTTCTGCGCCGCCTTGACCTGCTCGGCGCACTCGAGGTCCATCGCCGCCTGGCGTTCCTCGTCCCATTCGCGGAGCGCGATGAGGTGTTCCTTCAAGCGGCGGATCGGGTCGCCGAGCGGCCAGGCATTGGGCTCGCCGGCGCTGCGATAGGCCGAGGGGTCGTCGGAAGTGGAATGGCCTTCGGCGCGGTAGGTGAAATGCTCGATCAGCGTCGGACCCTGGTTGGTCCGCGCACGCTCGGCCGCCCATTGCGTCGCGGCATAGACCGCGAGCGCGTCGTTGCCATCGATGCGCAGCCCGGCGATGCCATAGCCGATCGCGCGCGCCGCGAAGGTGGTCGCCTCGGCGCCGGCGAAGCCCGAGAAGCTCGAGATCGCCCATTGGTTGTTGACGACGTTGAGGATGACCGGCGCCTTGTAGACCGTCGCGAAGGTCAGTGCCGAGTGGAAGTCGCCCTCGGCGGTGCTGCCCTCGCCGCACCAGGTCGCGGCGATCCGCGAATCGCCCTTGGCCGCGCTCGCCATCGCCCAGCCCACCGCCTGGGGATATTGGGTGGTGAGGTTGCCCGAGATCGAGAAGAAGCCGTGGTCCTTCGCCGAATACATGATCGGCAGCTGGCGGCCCATCAGCGGATCGCCCCTGTTCGAATAGATCTGGTTCATCATCGTGATCAGCGGATAGCCGCGCGAGATGAGGATCCCTTGCTGCCGATAGCTGGGGAAGCACATGTCGTCCGACGCGAGCGCCATCGCCGCACCGATCGAGACGGCCTCCTCGCCCAATGACTTCATGTAGAAGCTGGTCTTGCCCTGGCGCTGGGCGCGGAACATCCGCTCGTCGAAGGCGCGGGTGAGCGCCATGTTGCGGAGCATCGTGCGCAGCTGGTCGGCATCGAGCCGCGGGTTCCATGGGCCGACCGCCTGGCCTTCCTCGTCGAGCACGCGGATCAGCGTGTAGGCGAGCTCGTGGAAGCTGTCGGCCTTGTCGGCGGTGTCGGGCCGGCGGGCCGATCCGGCGGGAGGCACCGCCACATCGGAGAAGTCGACGTCGTCGCCGGGCCGGAACCGGGGCTCGGGCACATGCAGCGACAGGGGCGGCAGGTTGGCACGCCGTGGATCGGTCAAGGCTCTCTCCGAATCGGGTTCCGCGTCGCCGGATAACGCGCGGACTCGGGTTCCGGAGCCTGTTATAAAATTTCAAAGGCCGTTGCAACAAGGTCAGTGATGCTGACCTTCTATTTCCCACTCCGGGGCGGTGTCCGATCGGCCAAGCAAGGCTGCGGCTCGGCACAGCTCAAGCATGGCTTGACTCTGTTGGAGATGGGAACAAAATAGGAACAAATCGAGTTCCGAGTCGCAACACCATGCCCGATCCCGTCGTCCTGGCCAAGCTGCGCGAAACGCTGCGCACGCTCGAAACCGGCAGCTTCCGCCGGCGGCCGGTGCTGCCGATGGGAATCGGCGCAGTCGACGAGGCGCTGGCCGACAAGGGGCTGCGGCTCGATGCGCTCCACGAAATCGCGGGCGCGAGCGCGGACCTTGCCGACGATTGCGCGGCGACGCTGTTCATGGCGGGAATCGCCGCACGCGCCTGGGGGCCGGTGCTCTGGGTGGTGCGGCGGCGCGACCTGTTCGCGCCCGGGCTCGCGCAATCGGGGCTGGCGCACAAAAGGCTGCTCTATGCCGAGGCGAGCGACGATGCCGAACTGCTCGCGGTGATGGAGGAGGGGCTCCGGCATCGCGGGCTCGGCGCGGTGGTGGGCGAAGCGAAGCGCGCGGACATGACGGCGACGCGCCGGCTCCAGCTTGCCGCCGAAGGCGGGCGGACGATCGCGCTGCTGATGCGGCGGCACGGGCGCACGACCAGCGATCCGTTCCGCCTGCCCTCGGCGGCGGTGACGCGTTGGCGAGTCGGGACTGCGCCGTCGACGCCGCTGCCGGTGGCGGGGGTGGGTCGCGCGCGCTGGTCGCTCGAGCTGGCGCGGCAGCGCGGCGGCGACGGGGCAAATTGGATCGTGGAGGCATGCGATGAAACGGGTCGCTGCGCTCTGCCTGCCGCATTGGCCGATCGAAAGGCTGCGACGGGCAGGGCCGATCGCCGCGCCGCCTGAGGCAGCCACGCCTTCGGCGAGCCTTGCGCGACTCGCTCGGCAACCCGGCGAGGGCCATTGGCGGCCCGGTGCACGCTGGGCGCAGGGCGAGAGCGACTCGCGCCCCGTCCCCCCGCCCGATTCTGCGCAGGGCGAGGCGCTGGTCACCTCCACTCGCGTAGGCAATCGCAATCTTGTCGCCGCCGCTTCGCCCGAGGCGTTGGCGCTGGGACTCGTGCCAGGCATGGCAATCACTCAGGCGCGCGTGCTCGTCCCCCGGCTCGACATCCGCCCCGCCGACCCGGAGGGCGACGAAACCGCGCGCCGCGCGCTCGCGATCGCGCTGGCGCGACGCTGGTCGCCGGTGGTGGCGCATGGCGAGGAGGGCGTGATCTTCCTCGACCTGACGGGTGTCGCGCATCTGTTCGGCGGCGAGGAAGCGATGGCGCGCCGGCTGTTCCGCCTGCTCGCGCGGCTGGGCCATTCGGCGCGGATCGCCGTGGCGGACACGCCGGGGGCGGCGTGGGCGCTGGTCCAGCACACTTCGCGGGCCGTGACGGTCTGTCCCCCCGCCCGCCACGCCGAAGCGATCGCGTCGCTGCCCCCCGAGGCGCTGCGGATCGAGGGGCCCGCGGCCGAGCTGCTCCGCCGGTTGGGGGTGATCCGCATCGGCACCTTAGCCGCGATGCCGCGCGCGCCGCTGGTCCGCCGCTTCGGCTTCGCGCTCGCGCAGCGGCTCGAGCAGGCGCTGGGCAATCTTCCCGAACCGCTCGAGCCCGTCGTGCCGCCGCAGCTGATCGCGGTCGGCCGCCGCTTCGCCGAGCCGATCCTCACCGCCGAAGCGATCGCGCATTGGCTCGGCCGGCTCGCGCCCGACCTCGCCCAGGCGCTTGCCGAGGCAGGGCAGGGCGCACGGATGGTCGAACTGGTCGCCGACCGCGTCGACGGGGTGCCGCAGCTGATCCGAATCGGCCTCGCGCGCGCCAGCCGCGACCCTGCACATCTCGTCCGGCTGCTCGCGCGGCGGATCGAGAGCATCGAGCCCGGCTATGGCATCGACGCGATCACCCTCCATGTCCGCCGCGCCGAGCCGCTGGGGCCCGAGGAACTCGCCGAGCGGCTCGACGCCGAGACCGGACCTGATCTCGCCCCGCTGGTCGACACGCTCGCCACGCGAATCGGCCATGACCGGCTGTGGCGGTGCGCGCCCCTAGAGAGCGACGTCCCCGAACGCTCGGTCCGGCGCACGGGGGCGCTCGACCCGCCCGAGAGCCGTGGCGCACGGCCGAAACCCGACGACGTCCGCCAGCTCGACCGCGCACCGCCGATGCCGCCGTGGCACCATCGCTGGCCGCGCCCCGCGCGGCTGCTGCGCCGGCCCGAGCGTGTCGATGACGTCATGGCGCTGATGCCCGACCATCCGCCGCGCCGCTTCACCTGGCGCGGCGAGACGCACCGCATCGTCCGCGCCGACGGGCCCGAGCGCGTCCATGGCGAATGGTGGAAGCGGCTCACCGAGGTCCACAGCGTGCGCGACTATTTCCGCGTCGAGGACGAGCAGGGCCGCCGCTACTGGCTGTTCCGCAGCGGCGACGGCGAGCGTGACGTCACCGGCGACCGGAGCTGGTATCTCCACGGGGTGTTCGGATGACCTATTCCGAGCTCCAGGTGACCACGCATTATTCGTTCCTGCGCGGTGCGTCCTCGCCCGACGAGTTGTTCGCCACCGCGGCGCTGATGGGGCTGCCCGCGCTGGGGGTGACCGACCGCAATTCGGTGGCGGGCGTGGTCCGCGCGCTGGTGGCGAGCGAAGCGACGGGGGTGCGGCTCGTCGCCGGCTGCCGGCTCGACCTCGCCGACGGCGCCTCGCTGCTCGTCTGGCCCGAGGACCGGCCGGCGTGGAGCCGGCTCACGCGACTGCTCACCCTCGGCAAGAGCCGCGCCGATGCCCAGCGCGGCGAGAAGGGGAAATGCTTCCTCCATTGGGAGGATGTCGCGGTCCATGCCGAGGGGCTGGTCGCGGCGCTGGTCCCCGGCATCGGCGAAAGCTTTGCCCTTGGGGGGGACGAAATCGCGCTGCGCTGGATGGCCGATCTGTTCGAGGGGCGCGGGCACGTCTGCCTCACCCAACACCGCCGCCCGGGCGATGCGCTGCGGCTCCACGAACTCAACGAAGCGGCAAGGCGCTTCGGCCTCACGCCGCTCGCGACCGGCGACGTGCTCTACCACCATCCCGACAAGAGGATGCTCCAGGACGTGGTGACCGCGATCCGCGAGCGGACCACGATCGACGCGCTCGGCTTCCGCCGCGAGCGCAATGCCGACCGGCATTTGAAGCCGCCCGAGGAAATGGCGCGACGCTTCCAGCCTTGCCCCGAGGCGTTGCGCGCGTCCGAAGCGATCGTCGAGCGCTGCCGCTTCTCGCTGCGCGAGCTCGACTATCAATATCCCGACGAGGTCGTGATGAGCCGCCATACCCCGCAGCGCGCGCTCGAACGGCTCGCCTGGCAATCGCTGCGGGCCAAATTCTCGGGTTTCATGCCCACCCCCTATCGGCGGCTGATGCACAAGGAGCTGCGGCTGGTGCGCAGGCTCCGCTACGCGCCCTATTTCCTGACGGTCAATTCGATCGTCCAATATGCCCGCAGTCAGAAGATCTTGTGCCAGGGGCGCGGCTCGGCGGCGAATTCGCTGATCTGCTATGCGCTTGGCGTCACGTCGATCGATCCGATCCGCCACCAGCTGCTGTTCGAGCGCTTCGTCTCCGGCGCGCGCGGCGAGCCGCCCGACATCGACATCGATTTCGAGCATGAGCGGCGCGAGCAAGTGATCCAGTGGATCTACGACACCTATGGCCAGGACCATGCCGCGCTGACCGCGGTGGTCAGCCGCTATCGCTCGCGCGGGGCGCTGCGCGAGGTCGGCAAGGCGCTCGGCCTGCCCGAGGACCTGACCGCGGCGCTTTCCTCCCAGGTCTGGGGGTCGTCGAACGAGGTCGACGATGGCCATGCCGATTCGCTCAACCTCGATCGTAACGATCCCCGGCTGGCGCTGACCCTGCAGCTCGCGCGCGAGCTGATCGGCACGCCGCGGCACCTCTCGCAGCATCCCGGCGGCTTCGTGCTCACGCGCGACCGGCTCGATTCGCTCGTGCCGATCGAGCCCGCGGCGATGATCGACCGCCGCGTCGTCGAATGGGAGAAGCTCGACATCGAGGAACTCGGCCTGATGAAGGTCGATGTGCTGGGGCTCGGCATGCTCGGCTGCATGCGCCGCGCCTTCGCCCTGCTCGCCGAGCACAAGGGCGTGGATCTCACGCTTGCCTCGGACGTGCTCCAGGCCAACGACCCGCTCACCTTCGCGATGATCCAGAAAGCCGACACGCTCGGCGTCTTCCAGATCGAGAGCCGCGCACAGATGTCGATGCTGCCGCGGATGAAGCCGGTGGACCATTACGACATCACGATCCAGGTCGCGATCGTCCGGCCCGGCCCGATCCAGGGCAACATGGTCCATCCCTATCTCAAGCGCCGGGAGAAGCCCGAGCTGGTCGACTATCCTTCGCCGGCGCTCAAGGATGTGCTGAAGAAGACGCTGGGCGTGCCGCTGTTCCAGGAACAGGCGATGCAGGTGGCGATCGTCGGCGCGGGCTTCACGCCGACCGAGGCGGACAGGCTCCGGCGCGCGATGGCGACCTTCAAGTCGAGCGGCGACATCGGCGAGTTCGGCCCCAAGCTGATCGCCGGCATGCTCGAGCGCGGGATCAGCCGCGACTTCGCCGAACGGCTCGTCGAGCAGATCAAGGGGTTCAGCAACTATGGTTTCCCCGAGAGCCATGCCGCGAGCTTCGCCAGGATCGCCTATGCCTCGAGCTGGATGAAGTGCCGGCACCCCGACGTGTTCTGCGCCGCGCTGCTCAATGCCCAGCCGATGGGCTTCTATGCGCCCGCGCAGATCATCCGCGACGCGCGCGAACATGGCGTCGAGGCGCGGCCGGTGTGCGTCAACGACAGCTCGTGGGACACGCGGCTGCTCGCAGGGCCCGGCGATTCGACGCGGGTGCGGGGACGCTTCTGCGGCGGCGATGGCGATTGGGCGGCGCTGCTGCCGCTGCGGCTCGGCATGCATGTCGTGCAGGGCCTGGCGGAGACGGATGCGACTCGGATCCTCGACGCGCGCGCCGCCGGCGGGCCCTTCGCGTCGGTCGAGGAACTCTGGCGCCGCTCCGGAGTGAAGCCTGCGGCGCTGGAACGGCTGGCGCGTGCGGACGGCTTCCGCTCGCTCGGGCTCGCGCGGCGCGAGGCGCTGTGGGCGGTCAAGGCGCTCGGCCAGGCGCCGCTGCCGCTGCTCGCCGCGGCGGATGCGCGCGAGGGGTTCGTGGTGCCCGAGGCGGTCGAGCCGCATGTCATGCTCGCGCCGCTCACCGAAGGTGCCGAAGTGGTCGAGGATTATCGCGCGACGCAGCTGTCGCTCCGCGCGCACCCGCTCGCCTTCCTGCGCGATCGGCTCTCGGCGCGGCGGATCGCGCGATGCGGCGATCTCCTGCAGATGCGGGACGGCGACGCTGTCGAAGTCGCTGGGCTGATCCTCGTCCGCCAGCGGCCGGGCAGCGCCAAGGGGGTGGTGTTCGTGACGCTCGAGGACGAGACCGGCATCGCCAATGCGGTGCTGTGGCGCGACCGGTTCGAGGCCAATCGCCGCATCGTCATGTCGGCGACGATGCTGGCCATTCGAGGGCGCGTGCAGCGCGAGGGGCTGGTGATCCACCTCGTCGCCGAGGAACTGACCGACCTGACGCCCATGCTGCGCGAAGTCGCCGGGCTCGAGCTGCCGCGACTGACCATGCCTGGCGACGGCGCGACGCACGGCGGCGAGATCGACCCGCGCGACCGGATCAAGCTGCCCCGCCAGCGTCCCGCCGACAGCTGGCCGCCACGCCGCAGCCTCAAGGCGCCTGATCTGATCCCGGTGCGCTCGCGCGACTTTCATTGAGGACCGGATCCGTGCTGCTCCACCGCCTCTTCTTCGCGCTGCTGCCCCCCTTCGTGCAGCGCAACCTCATCGCGGTGCACCGCGATGCCTTCCCCGGCGCGACGAGCCTCGTCGCCAACGACCGGCTCCACAAGACGCTCGCGATCGCCGGTGATTTCGAGCGATTCCCCAAGGCCGTGGCTGAGGCGATGCTGGCGATCGGCGCGGCGGTGGCGCTCGGTCCCTTCGCGGTGCGGCTCGACCGGCTCTCGGGCAGCAACCGGTCGATCGCGCTGCGCCCGAGCCGCCGCTCGGCCGGCCTCGCCGAGCTCAGTCGCCAGTTGGCCGAGCCGCTCCGCCGCCACGGCCTGGCACGCGACGGCTGGAGCTTCAGCCCGCACGTCACGCTGCTCTACCGCAACGGCGCGCCCTTCCAGCAACCGATCGAGCCGATCGGTTGGGACGCGACCGACTTCGTGCTGATCCACAGCGTGGTGGGTGCGACCCGGCATGTCGAGCTGGGGCGCTGGCGGCTCGAGTCGCGGCAGGGGGCGTTCGGCTTTTGAGGACGAGGCTTTCGCCGGGATGACGGTTGAGGGTTAGGTCGGCCTGGGTCGGGCGCACCCGCTCAAGTGACGACGATGTCCCGCGGATCGATCGGCCATGGGTTGCAAAATAGGAGTTGAGACGCGACCCTGGCCGCGCTCTTTCGTATCGTCGATCCAGCCCAGCGCTCATCCAGGGGCCGACGCGTGTTCGCTTCCCCCGGATGGGATTTTTTCAGATGATTGGTGTCAACCGTGTAAACTGTATTGCATAAATAATACACTGAGGCGCCTCGCCGTCCGCCTGCGCGGCCCCCCGGGCGGATCGCGACTGCCCCGACCTATCCCGCCACCACGGTCTGCTCGATCACCCCGAACACCGGGTGATGCTTGTCGTCCTCCACCCAGATGCGCACCGTGTCGCCGGCCTTGAGGAACGGCGTCTCGGGCGAGCCGCGCAGGATCGTCTCGACCGTGCGGACCTCGGCGATGCACGAATAGCCCAGCCCCCCCTCGGCGATCGGTTTGCCCGGGCCGCCGTCGGCGTCGCGGTTCGAGACGGTGCCCGAGCCGATGATCGTTCCCGCGCCGAGGCTGCGCGTCTTCGCGGCGTGCGCGATCAGCGTGCCGAAGTCGAAGGTCATGTCGACGTTCGCGGCGGCGCGGCCGAAGGGCTTGCCGTTGAGGTCGACCATCAGCGTGCGGTGGAGCTTGCCGTCCTGCCACCAAGGCCCAAGCGCATCGGGGGTGACGAACACCGGCGAGAAGGCGCTCGCCGGCTTGGACTGGAAGAAGCCGAAGCCCTTGGCGAGCTCGGGCGGGATGAGGTTGCGCAGCGACACGTCGTTGGTGAGCCCGACGAGACGGATGCTCGCCAGCGCGTCCTCGCGGCTCACGCCCTGCGGCACGTCGCCGGTGACGACGACGACTTCGGCCTCCATGTCGCCGCCCCAGCTTTCGTCGGCGAGCGGGATCGAATCGCGCGGGCCCAGGAAGCCGTCCGATCCGCCCTGGTACATCAGCGGGTCCTGCCAGAAGCTCTCGGGCATCTCGGCGCCGCGCGATTGGCGGACGAGCGCGACGTGGTTCACATAGGCCGAGCCGTCGGCCCATTGGAACGATCGCGGCAGCGGCGCGGCGGCGAGCCGCTCGTGGAAGCGTTCGCGCGGGATCGCCTCATGCTCGAGGTCGGTGGCGAGGTTGCGCAGGTCGCCTTCGACTCGGTCCCAGTCGTCGAGCGCTGCCTGGAGCGTCGGCGCGATCATCGCCGCGCTGGCGTACCAGGCGAGGTCGTTCGAGACGACGACGAGCTTGCCGTCGCGGCCGTGCTTCAGGCTCGCCAATTTCATGCCGATGTTCTCCTCTCGCCGCCTCCCATAGCGTGCCGCATCGCGATGTCGACTCACCCCTTGACGCTGAACGCGCATCGCTTCATTGGCGCCCCCGCCCGGCAAGGCCCGGGTCCATCGCTAGAATGCCCAGCCGCCGAGTCCTGTCGAAGGGCGGCCTGGGTCCGCCCCGGCAGGCGGAGACGCGCATCCATGGCAAATGTCGCAGTGATCGGCGCCCAATGGGGCGATGAAGGCAAGGGCAAGATCGTCGACTGGCTCGCCGAGCGGGCGGACGTCGTCGTGCGCTTCCAGGGCGGGCACAATGCCGGCCACACGCTCGTCGTCGGCGAGAAGGTCTACAAGCTCTCGCTGCTCCCCTCGGGCATCGTGCGCGGCACGCCGAGCGTGATCGGCAACGGCGTGGTGCTCGATCCGTGGGCGTTGAAGGCCGAAGTCGAGAAGCTGCGCGGCCAGGGCGTCGACATCACCCCCGACACGCTGATGATCGCCGACACCTGCCCGCTGATCCTCCCGTTCCACGGCGAGCTCGACGGCCTCCGCGAGGATGCGAGCGGCGCGGGCAAGATCGGCACCACGCGGCGCGGCATCGGGCCGGCCTATGAGGACAAGGTCGGCCGCCGCGCGATCCGCGTGTGCGATCTCGACCATCTCGACGAATTGGAGCCCCAGCTCGACCGCTTGCTCGCGCACCATGACGCGCTGCGTGCCGGCTTCGGCGTCGCGCCGATCGACCGTGCCGCGCTGGTCGCGAGCCTCAAGGAGATCGCGGGCTTCGTGCTGCCGTTTGCCCAGCCGGTGTGGCGGATGCTGAACGAGGCGCGGTCGCGCGGGCGGCGCATCCTGTTCGAAGGCGCGCAGGGCGTGCTGCTCGACATCGATCATGGCACCTATCCGTTCGTGACCTCGTCCAACACCGTGGCGGGCACCGCCTCGGCCGGGTCGGGGCTGGGGCCGAGCGGCGTCGGCTACGTCCTCGGCATCGCCAAGGCCTATACGACGCGCGTCGGCTCGGGGCCTTTCCCGGCGGAGCAGGCGAACGAGGTCGGCGACCGGCTGGGCGAGCGCGGGCATGAGTTCGGCACCGTCACCGGGCGCAAGCGGCGCTGCGGCTGGTTCGACGCGGTGCTGGTGCGCCAGTCGGCGGCGGTTTCGGGGATCACCGGCATCGCGCTGACCAAGCTCGACGTGCTCGACGGGTTCGACGAGATCCGGATCTGCGTCGGCTATCGCCTGCGCGACCGCGAGCTCGACTATTACCCCGCCAACGCTGCCGACCAGGCTGCGATCGAGCCGGTCTACGAGACGATGCCCGGCTGGAGCGAATCGACCGCCGGCGCGAGGAGCTGGGCGCAGCTCCCGGCGCAGGCGATCAAGTACATCCGCCGGATCGAGGAACTGATCCGCTGCCCGGTCGCGCTGGTCTCGACCAGCCCCGAGCGCGAGGACACGATCCTCGTTCGCGATCCCTTCGCCGACTAGCTGCGTGGATCATGCGCTGCTAGGATCAGCGCATGACCCCCGAAGAAAAACGCCCCTTGCTGAAGGAGGAATATTTCTACCTCCAGGGTGTCGTCGAGAAATTCGACGACAAGAGCCTGCAGATCAAGGGCTGGAGCGTCACGGCGTGTCTTGTCGGCGCGGCAGGTGCGACGATCGCCAAGGAAGTGTCGGTCGAGGCGCGGGTGCTGGTCTATTGGCTCTGCTGCTTCGGGGCGCTTTGCTTCTGGTGGATCGATGCCGGCTGGAAGCATTTCCAGCGGAGCTATTATCCGCGCATCGTCGCGATCGAGAAGAGCTTCGCCGACAAGGATCCGGCCGGCGACTCGATTGCGCCGCTGCAAGTCACCCACGCCTTCTTCGGCGGGGCGGAACCGCCGCAGCGCAGCTCGGTGCTCCGCAGTGCGCTCATGCCGCATGTCCTCCTGCCGCATCTGGTGATCGCGATCCTCTGCGCCGGGCTTGCGCTCTGGCGCTAGAGGATCGCACGTGGTCGTTCAGCCGGGCGGATTGGCGTCCGGGGTGGGCGACGGGCTCGGCATCGGATCGGGTGCGGGGGCTGGTGTCGGAGTCGGCGAGGCCGTTGGGCTTGGCGTCGGAGTAGGGGTGGGCGCCGGCGCGGTCTGGAGGTTGTCGCGCGGCGGCGGGGCATCCTGCACCGGCACCGCCGAATAGGCAGCGGCCGAGCAGCCGCAAAGGGTCAAGGTCGCGGCAAGCTTGCTGAATCGCATGTCAGTCTCCCGATTTCCCCTGTGAATGGCGGAACGCGCCGCCGGGGTCGCGGGTGCACGACGACGCGACGGCCCATCGGACGTCGCCGCCGCCCTAGCGGGAGATGTTCGTCATCCGCGTCGAGCCGAGCGCGGTGCCGGCTGCGACCAAGTGAAGACGCGCCGCTTCCGGGGCGCGTTCCCTCGCTTCAACCGCACTGCGCGCGGTGGAGCAGCTTCTGGTCGGCGAGCACGAGCGCCATCATCGCCTCGACCACGGGCGCGCCGCGGATGCCGACGCAGGGGTCGTGGCGGCCCTTGGTCGTGATCTCGGTGGCCTCGCCCTCCCGGGTGATCGTCTCGACCGGCGTGAGGATCGAGCTGGTCGGCTTGAACGCGACGCGCAGCTTCACCGGCTGGCCGGTCGAGATGCCGCCGGTGATCCCGCCGGCGTGGTTGGCGAGGAACTCGGGGTGATTGGTGCCGGGGCGGATCGCATCGGCATTCTCCTCGCCCGAGAGCAAGGCCGCGCCGAAGCCGTCGCCGATCTCGACGCCCTTCACGGCGTTGATCGACATGGCGGCGGCGGCGAGCTCGCTGTCGAGCTTGGCGTAGATCGGCGCGCCCCAGCCCGGCGGCACCCCGGTCGCTTCGCAGGCGATCACCGCGCCCAGCGACGAGCCCGCCTTGCGCGCGGCGTCGACCAGCGCTTCGCAGCGCATCGCCGCGGCAGCGTCGGGGCAGAAGAAGGGATTGCGGTCGATCTCGGCGGCGTCGAAATTCTCGCCGTCGATCCGGTCGTCGCCAATCGATTCGACCCAGGCGCGGATCGAGACCTCGGGGATCACCAGCCGCGCGACCGCGCCCGCCGCCACCCGCGCGGCCGTCTCGCGCGCCGAGGCACGGCCGCCGCCGCGATAGTCGCGGAAGCCGTATTTCCGGTCATAGGCATAATCGGCATGGCCGGGGCGATAGGCCTTGGCGACGTCCGAATAATCCTTCGAGCGCTGGTCGACATTCTCGATCATCAGGCTGATCGGCGTGCCCGTGGTGCGCCCGTCGAACACGCCCGAGAGAATGCGGACCTGGTCGGGTTCCTGGCGCTGGGTGGTGAAGCGCGACTGGCCCGGGCGGCGCTTGTCGAGGAAGGGCTGGATGTCCGCCTCGCTCAGCGCGAGCCCGGGTGGGCAGCCGTCGACGACCGCGCCCAGCGCGGGGCCGTGGCTTTCCCCCCAGGTGGTGAAGCGGAAGACGCGGCCGAAGGTGTTGTAGCTCAATTGGTCTCGCCCAGTTTCGCGAAGGCCCGCGCATGCGCCGCCTCGCCGCGCACGCCGCACGGCATCGCGCCGCCCTGCAGCGGCAGCGCCATCAGATAGTCGCCCGCATAGGGCGAGGCAAATCCGCGCGCCCAATCGGCGGCGAAGCCGAAGCGCTGGTAGTAATCGGGTTCGCCGAGCACGAAGCACAGTGTCGCGCCCGCTTCGCGTAGATGGTCGAGCCCGGCCTGGATCAGCCCCTCGGCGACGCCCTGGCGCCGGTAGTCCGCTTCGACCGCGACGGGCGCCAGCGCGACCGCGGCGACTTGCTTGCCGTCCACGTCCGCCGTCATCCGGCTGAACGCGACCATGCCCGCCATCGCGCCGGTCTCCTCGTCGTCGGCGACGAGCGTCAGCACCATGTCGCCGTCGATGCAAAGCCGCTGCACCAGCCGGGCTTCGTCGGCGGCGGGGAAAGCGCGGCGCAGCAGCGCGTCGATCGCGGCCACGTCGCCGCCGGTCGCGGGGCGGATCGCGATCGTCGTCATCGCGGTCAGGAAAGCGCGATGTCGGGCGCGTCCTCGGCCTTCATGCCGATCGCATTGTAGCCGGCGTCGACATAATGGATCTCGCCGGTCACGCCCGAGGCGAGGTCCGAGAGCAGGTAGAGCCCGGCGCCGCCGACATCCTCGATCGTGACGTTGCGCTTGAGCGGCGAGTTGAGCTCGTTCCACTTGAGGATGTAGCGGAAGTCGCCGATCCCCGAGGCGGCGAGCGTCTTGATCGGGCCCGCCGAGATGCAGTTCACCCGGACATTGTCGCGCCCCAGGTCGACCGCGAGATACTTGACCGAGGTCTCGAGCGCGGACTTGGCGACGCCCATGACGTTATAGTGCGGCACCACCTTCGCGGCGCCGTAATAGCTGAGCGTCAGCAGGCTGCCGCCGTTGGGCATCATTTCGCGCGCGCGCTTGGCGACCGCGGTGAAGCTGAACACCGAGATGTTCATCGTCATCAGGAAATTGTCGAGGCTGGTATCGTAATAGCGGCCGCGCAGCTCGTTCTTGTCCGAGAAGCCGATCGCATGGACGACGAAGTCGATCGTCGGCCAGCGCGCGGCGAGCGTCGCGAAGGCCACGTCGAGCGAGTCCATCTCGGCGACGTCGCACTCGATGAGGAAGTCCGAGCCGAGTTGCTCGGCGAGCGGGCGGACGCGCTTCTCGAGCGCTTCGCCCTGGTAGGAAAAGGCGAGCTCGGCGCCTTGCTCCGCCAGCTTCTGGGCGATGCCCCAGGCCAGCGAACGATCGTTGGCGAGCCCCATGATCAGCCCGCGCTTACCCTGCATCAGTCCGGTCACTACCGATCAACCTCCATTTTCCCGCTCCTCTAGACCGTTACCGGGCGCTTCCGCCAGTGCGGCGTTGAGTTCGGCGCCGAGCACGAGCCCCAGTCCGACGATGAAGAAGAAGATCAGGGCGATCATGGCGCCGGCGAGGCTCCCGTAGGTCAGGTCGTAGCTGGTGACGCTGGCGAGGATGCCGGGGAGCAGCGCCGTGGTGGCGAGCCACCAGCCGGTGGTGAGCGCCGCGCCCGGCCATTTGGGGCATTTCGACTTGCGATAGGTGCCGGGGGTCAGCGAGTAGAACAGCATGTAGAGCGCGCCGAACAGCGCGAGTCCGGGCGCGAGGCGGGTGAGCGAGATCGTCCGCTGCGCGTCGGAGGCGAAGGGGAAGACGCGGTAGAGGAACTGCTCCGCGGCGGTGAGCGCGACCTGGAAGCTGAAGGCGGCCATCACCAGGATCACCGAGCCGACGATCAGCCCGATCGCGCCGAGCCGATAGCGCCAGAACGGCGTGCGCGAGCGGACGCCATAGGCCTGGCGCAGGATGCCGCGGATCGTCTCGATGAAGCCGGCGGTGGTCCACAGCCCGACGATCGCGCCGAACCAGAGGAGACTGCCGGTCCGCGCCTCCAGCACGTCGTGCACCGGCTGGCGCAGCACCGTCGCCACGTCGGGCGGCACGGTGCGCAGGAAGGCGTCGAGCGCGTGCAGGCCTTCGCCGGTCTTGCCGATCAGCCGCGCGAAGGCGGCGGCGACGATGAAGAAGGGGAAGAGCGTGACGAGGCTGAGATAGGCGAGGTTGCCAGCGAAGGTGAATCCGTCCTCGAAGGTGCCGACCACCACGCGCTTGAGGATGACCCAGCTCTTGTCGAGGAACCCGCGGATGCCGCGCCGGTGCTGCGGGCGCGTTCCCAGCCCCAAGCGCCGCGCCTCGGGCGATTCGGGGGAGATGCCTGCGGGTTGCTCGACCACGGGGACTCTTCGTTGGTTTCAGCTGCGCTGAAACGGTTTCGGCACCGGCCCGCTCCCCCACCCGGCCACCCAACGCCAGTATCCTATGGGTGGCCGGGTGGGGGAGCGGGCCGGTGCCGTTCAGCGTAGCTGAACACGACGCTAGACGTCCATTCGTCCGCGCGGGTTCCCCTTGTCGTGCTCCTGCCACCCCTGGACGAACTCGGTGAGCGCGGCATCATCGGCGGGCAGGTCGATCATCAGCGTGACGAGCAGGTCGCCGCGCGTCTTGTCCTTGCGGTGGAAGCCGCGGCCTTTGAGGCGCAGCACCTTGCCCGAGCTCGAGCCCTTGGGGACGGTGAGCATCACCGGCCCGTCGGGCGTCGGCACCCGCACCTGCGCGCCGAGCACGGCTTCGGAGAGCGTTATCGGCAGGTCGAGGCGGATGTCGTCGCCGGCGCGCGCGAAATAGCGGTGCGGCTGGATGTCGATCGTCACGATCGCGTCGCCCGCGCCGCCGGGACCTTCCTCGCCCTTGCCGGCGAGGCGCATCTGCGTGCCGGTCTCGACGCCGGCGGGGAGCTTGAGGTCGATCGTCTTGCCGTCGCCGAGCGTGATCCGCTGCGGCGCGAGCCGGGCGGCGTCGGGAAGCGACACCGCGAGCTTGTAGGCGACGTTCGCGCCCTTGGCCGCCGCCTGCTTGCGCCCGAACCCGCCGAAGCCCCCGAACCCGCCGGTGAAGCCGCCGCCGCCGCGCTTGCCCGCGCCGCCGCCGAACAGCCCTTCGAAGATGTCGCCGATGTCGACCGTCTCGCCGCCGAACTCGCTCGCGCGGAAGCCGCCCTGGCTGCCAGGGCCGCCATAGCCGAAGGGCATGGCGGGGTTGCCGTCGCCGTCGATCTCGCCACGGTCGTAGCGCGCGCGCTTGTCGTTGTCGGTGAGCAGGTCATAGGCCTGGGTCACCTGGGCGAAGCGCTCGGCGGCCTTGGGATTGTCCTGGTTGCGGTCCGGGTGCAGCTCCTTGGCGAGCTTGCGATAGGCCTTCTTGATATCGGCTTCGCTCGCGCTGCGTTCCACGCCCAATGTTGCGTACGGATCGGCCATCATTCCCCTCGAAACTGGCGCGTACATCGGCTCCCGGCGCGGCGAGCGCAAGTCCAAGCGTCAGGCAGGCATTTCTTCCAGGGGCTCGACGTCGACCGAGACCGCCATGTGCTGCGCGCCCGATCCGAGCACGAGGCCGTCGACGGGCGCGATGTCGGCATAGTCGCGGCCGATCGCGATCACGACATGGTCGTTGGCCATCCAGATGCCGTTGGTCGGGTCGAGCCCGACCCAGCCCAGTGCCGGCCCGCACCAGAGCAGCACCCAGGCGTGCGTCGCGTCCGCGCCCACCAGCCGCGGCTGGCCGGGCGGGGGCAGCGTGCGGAGATAGCCCGAGGCATAGGCGGCGGGGAGCCCGGCGGCGCGGAGACCCGTGATCATGATCTGCGCGAAGTCCTGGCAGACGCCGCCGCGCTTGACGAAGGCCTCGTGCGGCGGCGTGTCGACCAGGGTGGCGGTGGGATCGAAGGCGAACTCGCGCTGGATGCGCCGCGCGAGCGCGATCCCCGCTTCGAGCGCGCCGCGACCGGGATCGAGGTCTTCGGCGCACCAGGCGGCGATATCGCGGTCGAGCGGGATCAGCGGCGAGGGGAAGAGATAGGAGGCCGGGCTCGCCGGCCCCATGTCCAGGCTCGCGCGCGCCCATCGCGCGATCTCGCCGAGCGTGGGATCGCCGGGCGCGGGGACCGGGATCTGGCGGTCGACATGGACGCGGGCGCGGCTCTCGATCGTCAGCGTGCGCGCCGGCGCCTCGATCACCAGCCGCACGACATTGGCGAGCCCGGCTTCGGCATGCGCGGGATAGGTGCGTCCGCCCGGCTCGACGCTCAGCGCATAGTCCTCGACGGTCTGGCCCGACCAGTGGATCGGCTTGAGCCTGAGGTTGCAGCGCGCGAACGCCACCGGCTGCGCATAGTCGAAGCGGGTGACGTGGCGGATCGCATAGCGCATCAGGCGAGCACGAGCCCCGCGGCGCGCAGCGCCTCGGCACCCTGGAGGAAATAGCGCCGCGCGACTTCGTCCGACAGGCGGCAGAGGCGGTTGCTGAGGTCGAGCAGCATCGCATCGTCGATCCGGGTCGCGCGCGCCGTGACGAGGATCGCCGCGAGCTCGCGCGCCTGTTCCTGCTGGGCTTCGGCGAGCCCGTCGTCGGAGAGCAGCGGCAGCTTGTTGAGATGCCCCGAGATCGCCGCGACCTGGAAGGCGATCGAGCGCGGGTTGCCGGGGTCGAGCGTCACCAGGTCGAGCACGGGCACGCGCGCCATGCCGGTCAAGTAGCGTTGGCGATAGCTGATCTGGCTGTCGGCGAGGTCGAGCAGCGTCGAGAGGTCGTCGGCGGTTGCCTCGGGGCCGCCGAAGGCACGGATCGCCTGGATGCCGGCCGTCGATCGCTCGATCCGCCGGCCGAGGTCGTGGAACCGCCAGGCGTCGGTGCGCGCCATATGCTCGGCGGACTGGCCGGCGAGCGCCGAATAGCGGCGCTGGAGCGTGCCGGCGCGGTCGAGCAGCGTGCCCTTGGTCGGCACCGGCGCATCGAGCAGCCGGATCATGTCGGCCGAGAGCCGCTCGCGCGAGACTTCGCCGATCAGCCGCGCCTGCACGTTGATCGCGCGGACGCTGTACCAGCCCTCCTCATCCTCCATCGCGGTCTTGGCGAGCGCGAGCAGGTCCGGGCGCTTGTAGGCGCGCGGCTCGGGCGCGGCGCCCGCGGCGATGACGAGGCCGGCGAGGCGGAAGACCGTGTCGGCGGAGAGCGCCGCGCCGGTCTCGGCGCTGATCGAATTGCCGAGCAGCACGCGCACCAGCCCGAGCAGCGCCTCGCCACGCTCGAGATAGCGGCCGAGCCAGAAGAGATTGTCGGCGACGCGGCTGGGGAGCGTGCCGGGGTTGCGGCGCAGCTGGGTGGTGTCGTCCGAGGGCAGCAGCGTGACCGGCGCGACCGCATCCTCGCAATGGACGCAGACGTCGGCGGACCACATGCCTTCGCCCATCACCGCGGCGCGGACGTCGGCATGCTCGCCGATCCTTGCGAAGCCGCCGGGAAGGACGATCCATTCGCCGTCGGGCCCGCGCGCGGCGAAGACACGGAGCGTGAAGGGGCGCGGCACCAGCGCATCCTCGGTCACCACCGGCATCGTCGAGAGGCGGACGATCTCCTGGCCGACATAGTCCTGCGGGCGGCGCTTCATGTCGTCGAGCAGCGCCGCGCGCGCCTCACCGACGATCGACGCGCCGAGCGTGGCGCCCTCGGGCAGGCCGAGCGTCTGGACGCCGAAGGCGGGCGAGATCAGCAGCGTGTCGAGATTGGCCTCGACATGGTCGCGCTCGGCATCCTGGCCGCACCACCAGGTCGCGATGTTGGGGAGCAGGAGCGGCGCGCCGGTCAGCACTTCGGCGAGGCGCGGCAGGAAGGCGGCAAAGGCGGGCGATTCGAGCAGCCCGGTGCCCGGCGCATTGGCGACGACGACATTGCCTGCCGCCATGGCGTCGACCAGCCCCGCCACGCCGATCGTCGAGTGCGAATCGAAGGCGAGCGGGTCGAGCAGCCGCGGGTCGATGCGGCGCCACAGCGCATCGACGCGCTTGAGGCCGACGATCGTGCGGACATAGACCTTGTCCTCGCGCACCGCGAGGTCGGCGCCTTCGACCAGCAGGAAGCCGAGGTAGCGCGCGAGATGCGCCTGCTCGGCATAGCTGGGGTTGAGCCGGCCCGGCGTCAGCAGCGCGATCCGCGGATCGGCGCGGCGGCAGAGCGCCGAGAGCCCGTCGCGGAACCCCGCGAAGAAGGGCGCGTGGCGCAGGATGTTGAGCCGGGTCTGCAAGCCGCCGACGGTGCGCGCCATCGCGAGCCGGTTCTCGAGCGCATAGCCGGCGCCTGCGGGCGCGCGAAGGTGGTCGGCGAGCACGCGCCACTCGCCGGTTGGCCCACGGCAGAGGTCGGCCGCGATGAAGGCGAGGTGCTTGTCGCCCGGCGGGTTGAGCCCGCTCACGGGCCGAAGGAAGAAGGGGCTGCCGGTCACCAGCGCGGCAGGGACGTGGCCGTCGGTGACGAGCTTCGCCGGGCCGTAGAGATCGGCGAGCAGCGCCTCCATCACTTCCGCGCGCTGGGCGATGCCCGCGGCGATGGTCTTCCACTCGGCGTCGGCGATCAGCAGCGGCACCGGGGAGAGCGGCCAGGGGCGTTCCTCGCCTTCCTCGCCGGCGATGCGGAAGCCGGTGCCGATGTCCTCGGCGTGGCGCTGGGCACGCTCGCGGGCGTGTCCGAGGCTGTCGCCCGAGAGGCCGGCGAGCTCCTCGAAGACGGTGTTCCAGGCATCGTCGCGCCCGCCGCCGCGCTCCGCGCAGAGCACGTCGGTCTCGCGGCCGGGCGCGCAATAGTCGGCGATCCAGCGGTCGGCGATCGTGCCTGCGTCGAACAAACTGGCGGCGCTACTGGCCACGCATGCATTCCCGTCCCTGTTTCGGGGACGATGGGGCATTCATTGCTGCATGGCAACAAGGATCGCGCCCGGCCTCTCCTCCGGCGTCCGTCCGGCGCTCCTCGTCCCGCTTCGCCGAAGGCGCGGGCAGGAGGGCCGAATATCGATATGTCTCAACGAGTTGGCCGCAGCTGGGCGACCGGGATCGGGTGTAGTATCGGAATAATACAGTTTACGCGGTTGACACTCATCATCCGAGAAAATCGGGTTCGGCGCGAGCGCACGCCTATCGGCTCCAACGAGGTGCAGCCAGGGATCGACGATGCGAAAGAGCGGCGAGGAGGCTCGCACTGCATTTCCTATTTTGCAACCTGCCGGCCGAGGATCGAGGACGGCTCTCTGCGCTTCGGGGCTGACCGGCGACCAGCCCTAGAGGTCCGGCAACACCTGGTCCGAAAGCCCCCAGCCGGCGAGCGCGCGGCCGTTGGCGCGCTCGATCAGCGCTTCGGCGTCGCGGATCGAGAAGCGGCGCGCATTCTCGGCGTCGCGCAGCTCGCTCCAGGTGACCGGCGCGGCAACCGGGGCGCCCTCCCGGGCGCGGGCGACGTAGGGGAGGACGGCGGTGGCGCCGCGCTGGTTGCGCAGATAATCGATGAAGATGCGGTCCTTTCGCTCGATCTTCTTGAGATTGGCGGTGAAGCGCTCGGGTTCGGCTTCGCTCAGCGCGCGGGCGAAGCGTTCGGCGAAGGACCGCACGTCAGGCCATTCGGCCCGGGGCTCGAGCGGCACCACGACGTGCACGCCCTTGCCGCCCGAGAGCATCGGCCAGCTCGCCAGCCCGATCTCGGCGAGATGCTCCTTGAGTCCCTCGGCGGCCTTGCGGACGAGGTCGAAATCGAGCCCCTCGTCGGGATCGAGGTCGAACACCATGCGATCGGGCTTCTCGATATCGGCGACGAGGCTGCCCCAGCCGTGGAACTCGATCGTCCCCATCTGGACGCAGGTGAGCACGCCATCGGCATCGTCGAGGTAGAGATAGGGCTCGACCGACCCGTCCTTCTCGCGGACGTCGACGTGGTGGACGTGCTCGCCGAAGCTGCCGGCGTCGTGCTTCTGGAAGAAGCATTTCTTCGCGCGCCCCTGCGGGCAGCGGACCAGGCTGACCGGGCGGTTGGCGAGCCAGGGGAGGAGGATCGGCGCGACCGCGGCGTAATAGTCGGCGAGCTCGCCCTTGGTGATCCCCGCATCGGGGTAGATCACCCGCTCGGGGTGGCTGATCCTGATGCTGGTCACGGGCTTCTCGGTCACGGCGACGGGCTCCTCGATCACGACATCGCCCGGCTCCTTGTCCTCGCGCAAGCCGAGGAAGCTCGCATGGCGCACGACCTTGTCGGCCGTGAACTCGGCGAAGGCGATCTCGGCGACCAGCTCGGGTTTCACCCAGCGTGCGCCGCGCGCCTCGGCGCGGGGGACTTCGGCTGCGGGCTTGTCGATCGCGATCGCTTCGAGCCGCTCGCGCAGGTTCAGGAGCGTGGCGGTGTCGAAGCCGGTGCCGACCTTGCCGGCATAGCGCAGCTGGCCGCGTTCGTTCAGCCCAAGCAGCAGCGAGCGGAAGCCCCGGCCCCTGGCGTCGCTGGGCGACCAGCCGAGGATCACGAACTCCTGCCGGCGAATGCACTTGGTCTTGAGCCAGGCCTTGGTGCGGCTGCCGCGATAGGGCGCGTCGGCCTTCTTCGAGACGACGCCCTCATAGCCTTCGCGGCACATCGCCTCGAACAGCTTCTCGCCGGCGCCGGCGACGTGCTCGGCGAAGCGCAGCGCATCGCTCTCGTGACCGCCGATCAGCGCGCGCAGCCGATCCTTGCGCGCGACCTGGGGGAGCTTGGCGAGATCCTCGCCGTCGGCTTCGAGCAGGTCGAAGGCGAAGAGCGTCAGCCCCTCGCCACCGCTGCCGATCGCATCCTGGAGCGTCGAGAAATCGGGCTTGCCGTCCTTGAAGGCGACGATCTCGCCGTCGATCAGCAGCCCGGGCGGGAGCGCCCGCGCCGCTTCGGCGATCGTCGGGAATTTCCCGGTCCAGTCGAGCCCCGAGCGCGTGTAGATCTTCGGCTCGCTCGTGCCGGTGGCGACGAGCGCGCGATAGCCGTCATACTTCACTTCGTGGATCCAGCCGTTGCCGGCGGGCACGCCGTCGACCAACGTCGCGAGCTGGACGGGGCGGAACTTGGGGGGCTTTCGCTTCCTGCCGTCATCCGATGACCGATGGGATGGCTTGTCCTCGGCGATCTCCTGCATTGTCCGCCCGGTCTTCACGCTGGTGAGCCCGGTCTCGACCAGCGTGTCGGTCGCGCCGGCCTCGGCATCGTCGAGCTTGCGGAGCAGCCAGTTCTCGCCGCGCTCCTTGCCGCGCGGCTTGAGGCGGATCAGCAGCCACTCGCCCTTCATCCGCTCGCCGTCGAGGCGGAAGTGGAGGTGGCCCTTGGCGAGGTCCTTCTCGCTCTTGCCTTCGACCGGCGCCCAGCGGCCTTCGTCCCACAGCATCACCGTGCCGCCGCCATATTCGCCCTCGGGGATCGTCCCTTCGAAGCTGGCGTAGGAGAGCGGATGGTCCTCGGTGCGCACCGCGAGGCGTTTCTCGCCCGGGTCGAGGCTGGGGCCGCGCGTCACCGCCCAGCTCTTGAGCACGCCGTCGATCTCCAGCCGGAAGTCCCAGTGGAGCCGCGTCGCGTCGTGCTTCTGGACGATGAAGCGGCGCGAGCCCGCCGCCGCCACTTCGCCGCGCGGCTCGGCGGTCTTCGCGAAGTCGCGCATCCTGTTGTATTTCTCGAGCGGGTCGGGCTTGGCCATCTCAGCGCTCCAGCTGCGCGGCGGCGGCGAGCAGCGCCGCGGCGGGGGTGTCGGCGATCGGATCGCCATGCGAGACGAGGATGCGCTTCAGCCGCGGCAGGTCCGCCCAGCCGCGGAAGGCGCCCGCGAGCGCGGTGCGGTCGGTCACCATCCTGGCGATGACCGGCCTGGGCACGCGCGGGCCGTCCACGCCGAAGCCGAACAGCCGCGCCATCGCCCAGGCGCCGAATCCGTTCGGGTGGCGGACATTGGCGAGCACGTCGTTGAGCAGCAGCGTGGTGCCGCCCGCGCGATCGACGCGCAGCGACAGCTCGCGGTCGCCGGTGCCGGGGACCGATTCGAGCGCGACCTGCGGATCGTCGAGCACGTCGCCGGCTTCGTCGACCGTCACCGCTTCGTCCACCGCGTCGCGCGCGCCGGCGGCGCTCAGCACCCGGATCGCGGGATAGCGCGCCTTCCACGCGCGCACGTCGAGCCGGTGCGCGACGCCCGGCACGACCAGGAAGCTCGGCGGACCCAGCGCTTCGATCCGCGCCATCTCGGGCTCGGCGAGCGGAATCGCGCTCCAGATCGCGGTGCCGCCGTCGGCGAGCCGCACCACCGTCATCCGCCGCGGGAAGCGGCCGAGCGGCATGACGATCTCGCCGGCGACCGTCAGAATGCCCTCGTCGACTTCTTCCACGGGGCCGTGCGGCTGGACGGTCCAGGCGTCGTTGAACTTCGCCATCGCTCAGGCCCGCTTGCGCGCCGGGGCCTTCCTGGCCGGCGCCTTCTTCTCGGGTTCCGCCTTGGCCCCCGGCTTTTCGAGCGATTTCTTGAGCGCCGCCATCAGGTCGACGACGTTCGAGCCGCGCCGCGGCGCGCCGTCGTCGCCGGCGTCCTCGATGATCTTGCCGCCCTTGGCCTTGCGCTTGCGCTCGATGAGGTCCTTGAGCGCATCGACATAGCGGTCGTGGAATTCCCTGGGATCGAAGCTGCCGGCCTTCTTGGCGATCAGCGTTTCCGCCAGGTCGAGCAGCTCGGGGTCGGGCTTGTCGTCGGGGATGTCGCGGAAATAGCCCTGCGCCTTCTGGACCTCGTCGGCATAGCGCAGCGTCTCCAGGATCATGCCGCGGCCGCAGGGCTTCAGGCTCACGACATATTCCCGCCCGCGCATCGCGAGCTGGCCGAGCCCGACCTTCTTCGTGCGCCGGAGCGCCTCGCGCAGCACGATGAACGCCTCTTCGGCCAGGTCGTCGGCGGGGACGACGAAATAGGGCTTCTCATAATAGAGCACGTCGATGTCGGCGGCGTCGACGAACTGGGTGAGCTCGAGCGTCTTCTTCGATTCGAGCTTCACCGCGTCGATCTCGTCCTGATCGAGCAGGACGTAGCTGCCCTTCTCGAACTCGAAGCCCTTCATGATCTCGTCGGCGTCGACCGGGCCCATGCCGGGGACGACCTTCTCGTACTTGACGCGCTTGCCGCTCGGCTCGTGGATCTGGTGGAAGGAAATCTGGGCGCCGGACTTGGTGGCGGAATAGATCTCGACCGGGATCGAGACGAGCGCGAGACGGATCTGCCCCTGCCAATAGGCACGCGCGGCCATGGGATTCTCCCTTGTTGCGATGGCGATTCAATGGTGCTTGGCTGGATTCGTTCCTGCCCGCCACTCACACCAAGGTGTCGGACGATACCGCCACAGGCCGTAACGACATCCCAATCCTCCCCTGGAAGGGGAGGTGGCAGCCGAAGGCCGACGGAGGGGTAGCTCTCTACGAACAACGTCGCCCGCGGATAGCTACCCCTCCACCACCGCTTCGCGGCGGTCCCCCTCCCCTTCCAGGGGAGGATTGAGGGCTCGCTCGTTAAAGCGGTCGATAGCGTTCACGCAGCTCTGCGGTTTCGGCATCGACAAGTCTTCCCGCTTCAATGTCTGCGACCCTCGCGAATCGCGTCGTGCAGGTCACCGAGGTCGGGCCTGCTGTCGGGATCGACTTCCATGCGGCAAAGAATAATCCTCTGCGGAGGCAGCAGCAAGGTGGCGGCAGGGGACAGCTTTGCTATGGGCTCGGCCATGTCGACCGATCCCTTCGTCCTGTTCGCCGACTGGTACGGCGAGGCGCGCGTGTCCGAGCCCAACGACTCCAACGCCATGGCGCTGGCCACGGTGCGTGCCGACGGCCAGCCTTCGGTGAGGATGGTGCTGCTCAAGGGCCATGGGCCCGACGGGTTCGTCTTCTACACCAACCGCGAGAGCCGCAAGGCGGGCGAGCTGGCGGCGGTGCCCAGGGCGGCGCTGCTGTTCCACTGGAAGTCGCTCAGGCGGCAGGTCCGGATCGAGGGGCCGGTGGAACAGGTGAGCGACGCCGAGTCCGACGCCTATTTCGCCTCGCGGAGCCGCGATTCGCAGCTCGGCGCCTGGGCCTCGGACCAGTCGCGCCCGCTCGATGCGCGCGAGACCTTCGAGGCGCGCTACGAAGCGATGCGCGCGCGGTTCGAGGGCGGGCCCGTGCCGCGGCCGCCGCATTGGGGCGGCTATCGCGTCGTCCCCAGCGCAATCGAGTTCTGGCTCGACCGCGCGCATCGCCTCCACGAGCGCCGCGTCTTCACCCGCGACGGCGACGGCTGGACCGAAGGGCTGTTGTACCCGTGAGCAACCTCGCGCGCCGGGCCGCGGTCGCCAGCGTCTGCGCCGCGGTCCTGCTCGGCGCGCTCAAGGGCTATGCCGCCTGGCGCACCGGCTCGGTCGCGGTGCTCGCGAGCCTGGCGGACAGCGTGCTCGACCTCGTCGCGTCGCTCGTCACGCTGGGTGGCGTCCATTGGGCCGCCCAGCCGGCGGACGAGGAGCATCGCTTCGGCCACGGCAAGGCCGAAGCGCTCGCCGCGCTGTTCCAGGTCGTGGTCATCGCGATCTCGGCGCTCGCGATCATGACCCAGGCGTTCGAGCGGCTGATGGCGGGCGCGGCCGGCACCGATCCCGAATATGGCATCGCCGTCTCGCTGGTCGCGCTGGCGGCGACGCTGGCGCTCACCGCCTATCAGCGCCACGTGATCCGGCGGACGGGCTCGATCGCGATCAGCACCGACAATATCCACTACCAGTCGGACTTGATGCTCAACGCCGCGGTGATCGCGGCGCTGGTGCTCGACGACTATCTGGGCCTGCGCGGCGCCGACCCGCTGTTCGGCATCGCGATCGCGCTGTGGCTGCTGTTCGGCGCCTGGCGCGGCTCGGTCGCGGCGATCGACCAGCTGATGGACAAGGAATGGCCCGAGGAACAGCGCCAGCGCTTCGTCGAGATCGCTGCGCGCGAGCCGGCGCTCAAGGGGATGCACGACCTGCGCACGCGGACCAGCGGCAACCGCGACTTCGTCCAGTTCCACATCTGGATGGACCCGCGGATGACCGTCGCCGAGGCGCATGACGTGGTCGAAGGGCTCGAGCACCGGCTCTGCGCGGCCTTTCCGGGGACCGAGATCATCATCCACATCGATCCCGAGGGCCAGGTCGACGACCCCGGCAACCCGCTGGCCGAGACCGACCTTACCGCCGAGCTCAAATGATCCGCTTTTGAAGCCGTGCCTGCCGCCGTGAGGCGCATCTCAGGCGGGGAGCAGCTCGGCGCGTTCGGTTTCCGCGATCCAGCCGCCGCCGAGCACGCGGTCGCCGGCGTAGAGCACTGCGGCCTGGCCGGGGGCGACGCCATATTCGGGGGTGTCGAACACCACGCGGTCGCCGTCGAGCCGCGCGGGCACGGGCTTGGCCAGCGAGCGCACCTTGGCGGTCATCGGCCCCTGGTGGCTGCCGCCGAGCCAGTTGATCCCCTCGATCCGCGCCGCGCGTACCGCGAGCGCGCGCTTCGGCCCCACCACCATCCGGCGCTCGGCCGCATCGAGGCGCAGGACATAGAGCGGCTCGGGCGCGCCGCCGATCTCGAGCCCGCGGCGCTGGCCCACCGTGAAGTGGATCAGCCCCTTGTGCTCGCCGAGCTTGCGTCCGGCCTCGTCGACGATGTCGCCGCTGGTCTCGGCGTCGGGGCGCAGCTTCCTGACCAGCCGCGCATAGTCGCCGTCGGGGACGAAGCAGATGTCCTGGCTGTCGGGCTTGGCGGCGACGCCGAGGCCGAGCTCGGCGGCGAGCTCGCGCACCCGGGGCTTGGGCATGCCGCCCAGCGGGAAGCGCAGATAGTCGAGCTGCGCGGGCGTGGTCGCGAACAGGAAATAGCTCTGGTCGCGCGCGGGATCGGCGGCGCGGTGCAGTTCGGCGCCGTCGGGGCCGGCGAATCGCCGGACATAATGTCCCGTCGCGAGACAGTCGGCGCCGAGATCGCGCGCGAGCGCGAGCAGGTCGGTGAACTTCGGCCCCATGTTGCACTTCACGCAGGGGATCGGCGTGCGCCCGGCGAGATATTCGTCGGCGAAATCGTCGATCACCGTCTCGCGGAAGCTCGACTCATGGTCGAAGACATAGTGCGCGATGCCGAGCCGGTCGCACACCGCGCGCGCGTCGCGGATGTCGCGCCCGGCGCAGCAGCTGCCGGCGCGGCCCACCGCTTCGCCGTGATCGTAGAGCTGGAGCGTCACGCCGATCGTCTCGGCGCCGGTGCGCGCGGCGAGGGCCGCCACCACCGAGGAATCGACGCCGCCCGACATGGCGACGACGATCCGGCGCGCCGAAATCGGGCCGGGCAATTGGAAATCGACGGGGGTCATCCGCCGCCACATAGGTGCGCAACAAGTTAAGCGCCAGTTTTCTCGGCCTTTACGGCCCCTTCATCGCTCGCGGGTAAAAGGCCCCTTCGGAAACGACGATGTAGGATTCGCTTCAGTGGACTTGAGCTTCGCCAGACTGGGAAGGGACTTCGCCGTCACGGCGATGCCGACCGAGCTGGCGGTGCTGCTGGTCGGCGTCGCGGCGCGGCAGGCGGCGAGCCCCACGGCGCGCGCGCAGGCCGGGATCGGTGGCAGCGGGCCGGTGGACCTGCTGCTGGCGCCGCCGGAGGGTGCGTTCAACACGCTGATGGCGGCGGCGATAACCCGTTGGCAAGAGGCGTGAAGGCGGCATTTACCGTGCCGTTTCAGTCGATGTTCAAGTCGCAGGCGATATGGTCGTTTCACTGTTCGAGTTGATTGCGGGGGCCCCCCGCCCCGATCGAGGTTGTAGATGATTGAGAACCAGAAGATCCGTCCGGCAAAGGTGATCGGCCCGCTCGGCGAGCCGCTGACCCTGGACTCGCTGCCGCCGCCGAGCACGACCCGATGGGTGGTGCGTCGCAAGGCCGAAGTGGTCGCTGCCGTCAACGGCGGGCTCCTGACCGTCGACGAGGTGTGCGAGCGCTACAGCCTCACCATCGAGGAATTCGCCGGCTGGCAGCGGGCGATCGACCGCTCGGGCATGCCGGGGCTGCGCGTCACGCGCATCCAGCATTATCGCTCGCTCTACGAGCGCCAGCAGAAATACTGAGAATCTCCTTGGGGAAACTCGCGGAAGAGCGAGTTTCCCAGGCGGTGCCGGCCCGCTCCCCCTTCCGGCCACCCATTGAATAAACTTCCGTTGGGCGGCCGGGAGGGGGAGCGGGCCGGCACCGCAAGACGCGCCGCGGCGCGTCTTCAAACGACCCCCGCGCGGAACCAACTCCCCGCATTGCGACTTCTTCCCTTCACACGGCCTGCGAACGCAGGCGTAACGGAGGGAGTGAAACCCATGGTTGGACTGATTGTCTGGCTCGTCATCGGCGGCGTCGTCGGCTGGCTGGCGAGCATCGTGATGCGTACCGACGCCCAGCAGGGCGTTCTCTTGAACATCGTCGTCGGAATCGTCGGCGCGATGATCGGCGGCTGGCTGCTCTCGAGCGGCGACATCAACGACGGCGTCGTGACGGTGCAGACCTTCGTCGTCTCGCTGTTCGGCGCGATCATCCTGCTCGGAATCGTCAACCTCTTCCGCCGGGGCGCGCTGCGCTAGGCGCGCAGCCGGCGCGGATTTGCGTCCGGACCGGATAGCAAAAAGGGCCGCCCCAGGGCGGCCCTTCTTCGTTCGGGCCTTGTTCGTTCGGGAGCCCGCCTCCCGGCGCACCGCCAGCGAAGCTCTCAGCGCGTGCGCTTGGCCATCACCAGGCGATAGACCGCGAGCAGGATGATCGCGCCGGCGGTCGCGGCGGCGAAGGCCTGCCACGTCCAGTCGACGATCACGATCCCCATCATCGGCGTCAGCACCTTGGCGAGCAGCGCGCCGGCGATGCCGAGCAGGATCGTCACGATGATGCCGCCGGGATCCTTGCCCGGCATGATGAGCTTGCCGAGCGCCCCAGCGACCAGGCCGATCAAGAGCCATCCCAGAATGGACATTGTCTTCTCCTCGTTCCGGCCCGTTCCCCGCGGCGCCGGCGCGGAAGGTCGCGCCATGGCGCGCGCAATGCAAGCGCGATTATCGCGCGCGGTGTTCTGCCCCTTTGCCGCGGCGCGGCGCGGCGGCTCGGGTTGCGGTTGCGAACAAAAGCGGGCAAGGCGCCGCGGGGGGCAAAACGACCGCTTGTGGTTGGTGCCTTATTCTTCTAATACAGTGCGTCTGGCTGGCGATCCGCTGTGCCGGGGGACATGACGCACATGAACTATGAGGCAAGGATGTTCGGGAGAGACGACCAGCTGACTCTGAGCGGCGACGAGACCGTGCAGCGCCGGCGCTGGCCGTGGGTGGTCGCGATTCTCGCGATCCTCCTGGTCATCGTCGCCGGGTTCATGATGATGGGCCGCAAGGGCGGCGACGCCGCCAAGGCGCCGGCTTCGGCCGCCGCGGGCAAGACCGCCAAGTCGAACGCGCAGATCCCGACCGTCACGGTCGCGGTGCCGGGCAATTCGGCGCTCTCCGAGCAGGTGAGCGGCACC
This sequence comes from Sphingomonas sp., assembly GCF_017745215.1. Lineage (GTDB taxonomy): Bacteria > Pseudomonadota > Alphaproteobacteria > Sphingomonadales > Sphingomonadaceae > Sphingomonas. The sequence goes on along the minus strand of NZ_JAGHZV010000021.1, from coordinate 5,531 downwards.
GGATCGCTCGCCGCCAAGCGCGAGATGCCGGTGGGCGTTCCGGGCGAGGGCGGGCTGGTCAACGCCGTGCTCGTCGAGCCGGGCCAATGGGTCGCGGCCGGGCAGGTGCTCGCGACGATCGACCGCTCGGTGCAGGTGCAGACCGCCGAATCGCTCGCCGCGCAGGTGCGCGTGGCGCGCGCCGATGCGCAGCTCGCCCAGTCGAACCTCGAGCGCGCGCAGAAGCTCGTGAGCAATGGCTTCGTCTCCAAGGCCGATATCGACCAGAAGACCGCGACTCGCGATTCGGCGATGGCGCGGGTCCGCGTCGCCGAGGCGCAGCTCGCCGAGACGCGCGCGCGCAATAACCGGCTCTACATCCGGGCGCCCGCCGCCGGGCTGGTGCTCACCCGCCAGGTCGAGCCGGGCCAGATCGTCAGCTCGGGGAGCGGCGTCCTCTTCCGCCTGGCCAAGGGCGGCGAGATGGAGCTGCGCGCGCAGCTTGCCGAGGCCGATCTCCAGAAGGTCCATGTCGGCTCGGTCGCGACGGTGCGGCCGGTGGGCAGCGACGCCGTCTTCACCGGGCCGGTGTGGCAGGTGGCGCCGGTGATCGACCCGACAACGCGCCAGGGCATCGCGCGCGTCCAGCTCGCCTATAATCCGGCGCTGCGCCCGGGCGGGTTCGCCTCGGCGACGATCAGCACGGGCACGCAGAACGTGCCGCTGCTGCCGCAATCGGCGGTGCAGACCGACGAGCAGAACCGCAACTACGTCTATATCGTCAACGCCCGGAACGAAGCCGAGCAGCGCTTCGTCACCACCGGCGACGTTTCGGACACCGGCGTGGCGATCACCAAGGGCCTGACCGGCAGCGAGAAGGTGGTGCTGACCGCCGGCGCTTTCCTCACGCCCGGCCAGAAGGTCAACCCGGTCCTCAAGAAGGGGCAGTGAGATGAGCTTCCGCAACATCTCGGCATGGGCGATCCGGAACCCGGTTCCGCCGATCGTCCTGTTCCTGTTCCTCACCATCGCCGGCCTGCTCGCCTTCGGGCGGATGGACGTGAACAACAGCCCGGACATCGACTTTCCCGTCGTCTGGATCTCGATCTCGCAGCCCGGCGCCGCGCCGAGCGAGCTCGAGACGCAGATCACCCAGAAGGTCGAGGCTTCGGTGCGCAGCCTCCAGGGCATCGACGAGATCAACTCGACGGTGACCGAGGGCAACTCCGTCACCGTGGTGCAGCTCGAGCTCGGCACGCCGATCGACCGCGCGGTGGAGGACGTGCGCAGCGCGATCCAGCAGATCCGCTCGGACCTGCCCGACGGCATCCTCGAGCCGCAGATCGGCCGCGTCGATTCGGCGAGCCAGAACGACATCGCCAGCTTCACCGCAGTGGCGCCCGACATGACCGTCGAGCAGCTGAGCTGGTACATCGACAACACCGTGTCGAAGGAGCTGCTCGCGATCAACGGCATGTCCGCGGTGAGCCGCAACGGCGGCGTCGACCGCGAGATCCGCGTCGAGCTCGATCCGGCCAAGCTCCAGTCCTATGGGATCACCGCGAGCCAGGTGAACCAGCAGCTGCGCCAGGTGAACATGAACGCTGCGGGCGGCCGCGCCGAGATCTCGGGCTCGCAGCAGTCGGTCCGCGTGCTCGGCAACGCCAAGGACGCCTATGCGCTCGGCCAGGCGCAGATCGCGGTGGGCGGCGGGCGCACCGTGCAGCTCGCCGACCTGGGCCAGGTCAATGATTCCTACGCCGAGCTGACCAGCACCGCGCGCTACGACGGCAAGCCGGTGATCTCGTTCGACATCCAGCGCGCCAAGGGCGCGTCGGACGTCACCATCTTCCACGAGACCGAGAAGAAGCTGAAGGAGCTCGAGGCGCGCAACCCCAAGGTCCATTTCGAGCTGCTCTCGAACGCCAGCAAATATGCCGAGGAGCAATATCATTCGGCGATGGAGGCGATGATCGAGGGCGCGGTGCTCGCGGTGATCGTGGTGCTGCTGTTCCTGCGCGACTGGCGCGCGACCTTCATCTCGGCGCTGGCGATCCCGCTCTCGGCGATCCCGAGCTTCTGGTTCATGGACCTGCTCGGCTTCACGCTGAACCAGATGACGCTGCTCGCATTGAGCCTGGTGGCGGGCGTGCTCGTCGACGACGCGATCGTGGAGATCGAGAACATCGTCCGCCACATGCGGATGGGCAAGACCGCCTATCAGGCCGCGATCGACGCGGCGGACGAGATCGGCGTCGCGGTGCTCGCCACCACCATGTCGATCGTCGCGGTGTTCCTGCCCGTCGGCCTGATGCCCGGCGTGGCGGGCCAGTTCTTCAAGAACTTCGGCCTCACCGTCGTCGCCTCGGTGCTGATGAGCCTTGCGGTGGCGCGGCTCGTCACGCCGATGATCGCGGCCTATTTCCTCAAGGCCAAAGGCCATCGCCCGCACGGCGAAGGCTGGCTGATGAACAACTACACCAAGTTGCTGCGCTGGACGCTGATGCACCGCTGGTCGGCGGTGGTGGCGGGCGCGGTGGCGCTGGGGCTGACGATCTGGCTCGGCTTCTTCGGGCCGATCCCGATGACCTTCCAGCCGATCCAGGACCAGGACCAGGTGACGGCCAACATCGAGATGGTGCCCGGCACCACGCTGGAGCAGACCGACCGCGTCGTCCGCCAGGTCGCCGACAAGCTGCGTCCCGAGGCCAATGTCGCGCATGTCTACGAGCGCGGCAGCGAAGGCGCCGGCCGCGTGACGCTGATGCTCAAGGAGGATCGCACCGAGACGAGCGACGACTTCACGCGCCGGCTCACGCCCGAGCTGCTCAAGGTCGCCGATGCGCGGGTGAGCTTCCGCGCGCAGGGCGGCTGGGGGTCGAACGGCCGCGCGGTCACCGTGACGCTGGGCGGCGAGGATCCCGAGCTGCTGACCAAGACCGCGCTCACGCTGGTCGACCAGATGTCGAAGCTCAAGACGCTGGTCGCGCCGCGCATCGCCGGCGACCTCAACCGGCCCGAGATCGTGATCAAGCCGCGCACCGATCTGGCCGCGAGCATGGGCGTCACCACCGCGGCGCTCAGCAACGCGATCCGCATCGCGACGCTTGGCGACATCCAGCAGAACAGCGCCAAATTCTCGCTCTCCGATCGCCAGATCCCGATCCATGTCGCGCTTCGCCAGGATGCGCGCTCGCGGCTCGACACGATCCGCAACATGCCGGTGCAGACCCAGTCGGGCGCCTCGGTCCCGCTCGGGGTCATCGCCGACATCACGCTCGGCCAGGGCCCGACCAAGATCGAGCGGCTGAACCAGCAGCGCCGCGTCGTCATCGGCGCCGATCTCGCGACCGATCCCAAGACCGGCAAATCCTATATCTCGGGCGAGGCGCGTTCGGAGATCGAGGCGCAGACCTCGATCAAGCACCTGCCCACCGGCGTCACCGAGCTCAAGGTCGGTGCCGACAAATGGCAGGCCGAGATGCTGTACAATTTCATCATCGCGCTGATGGCGGGCATCTTCCTCGTCTTCGCGGTGCTGGTGCTGCTGTATCGCCGCTTCATGTCGCCGCTGGTGAACATGGGCTCGCTGCTGCTCGCGCCGCTCGGGGGACTGGTCGGGCTGTGGATCACCGGCAATCCCATCTCGATGCCGGTGCTGATCGGCATCCTGATGCTGTTCGGCATCGTCGCGAAGAACTCGATCCTGCTGATCGACTTCGCGCTCGAGGAGATGAACAAGGGCGTCGACAAGTTCACCGCGCTGGTCGACGCGGGGCACAAGCGCGCCCAGCCGATCGTGATGACCACGGTCGCGATGGTCGCCGGCATGGTGCCGACCGCGCTGGCGCTCAGCGGCGATTCCTCGTCGCGCGCGCCGATGGGCATCACCGTGATCGGCGGGCTGATCCTGTCGACCTTGCTCACGCTGGTGATCGTGCCGGCGAGCTTCAGCCTGGCGACGGGTGTCGAGAACTGGCTCGGGCCCAAGCTGCGCCGCCGCCTGCTCACCTATACGCCGGGCGACGAGCACGGCCCCGGCGGGCGGACGATCGAGCACCAGCCGGGCGGCCAGCTCGGCTATGGCGACGGCGGGCCGCACCCGGCCGAGTGAACTTGCGGGCGATTGAACGATTGGAGCGCGCATGAAGTCCTTCGTGCGCGCTCCTCTCGCTTCCGAGCCGGTGCCGCCGGCCCTGCGCCGGATGCGCCGGATCGCGGCCGGGCTGCTCGTCGCGATGGCGCTGCTGTTCCTCGCCGCGCGCGCGCTGGAGCCGCATCACGGCTGGGCCGGCTTCGTCCGCGCCTTTGCCGAGGCGGCGATGGTCGGCGGGCTCGCCGACTGGTTCGCGGTGACGGCGCTGTTCCGCCACCCGCTCGGCCTGCCGATCCCGCACACCGCGATCGTGCCGCGCAACAAGGACCGGATCGCCGATACGCTCGGCCAGTTCCTGCGCGACAATTTCCTCACCGCGCGGGTGGTCGCGCGGCGGATGCAGCGGCTCGATCTCGCGAGCGCGGCGGGGCGCTGGCTCGCCGATCCCGAACGGTCGAGCGGGCGGATCGGCGCGGGCGCCTCGCGGCTCGCTGCCGACGCGCTCGAATCGCTCGATCCCGAGCGGCTGGGTGGGATGGCCAAGACCGCGATCGCAGGTCGCCTCCGCGCGATCGAGCTCGCGCCGCTGTTCGGCCAGGCGCTGGGCGCGGCGATCGCCAACGGCCGCCACAAGCCGCTGCTCGACGGGATGATCCGCTGGGCGGCGCGCGTGCTCGCCGGCAACGAGCACCTGATCCGGGCGATGGTGCACGAGCGCTCGGGCTCGCTGATGCGCTGGACCGGGCTCGACGAGACGGTGTCGAACAAGCTCATCGACGGGCTGCACAAGCTGCTCGACGACATGGCCGAGGATCCCCGCCATTCGCTGCGCCTGCGCGCCGAGGACGGGCTGGTGACGCTCGCCGAGCGGCTCCAGACCGACGCCGAGCTGCGCGCGCGGGTCGAGTCGTTCAAGGAGGAGATGCTCGAGAACCAGGCCTTCCAGCGCTGGATCGACGGGCTGTGGGAGCAGAGCCGCGCCGCGATGCTCCGCGCCGCGCGCGATCCCGAGCGCGTCACCGCGGGCAGGCTCGGCGAGGCGCTCAAGCAGTTCGGCGACACGCTCCAGCACGACCGGCGGCTCGCCGACACGATCAACCGCTTCGTGCGCCGCGCCGCGGTGGGGATCGCGGCGGACTATGGCGATTCGATCGTGCGGCTGGTCTCGGACACGATCCGCGGCTGGGACACCGAGACGCTGACCGCCCGGCTCGAGAACACCGTGGGGCGCGACCTCCAGTATATCCGGATCAACGGCACGCTGGTCGGCGGGCTGGTGGGGGTGGCGATCCACACGGTCGACGTGCTGCTTTGAGCTGATTCAACATCATCCGTCGTCCCGGCGAAAGCCGGGATGACGAACTAGGTGAGCTGAGAGCCCGTTTGGAAATGCGCGGAAGAGCGCATTTCGAGACGGCACCAGCCCGCTCCCCCACCCGGCCTCCCATAGAATACT
>NZ_JAGHZV010000020.1 GCF_017745215.1 Sphingomonas sp. | reverse complement strand
GGGTGGACGTGCTGGGCCGCAAGGGCAGCTGAGCTTTGCGTCGCGATGCGGCACCGGCCCGCTCCCCCACCCGGCCACCCATAGAATAAACTTCCGTTGGGTGGCCGGGTGGGGGAGCGGGCCGGTGCCGCATCGCGACGCAAAGCTCAGCTGCCCTTGCGGCCCAGCACGTCCACCCGCGCCGCCACCTCGGCCTCGACCGCGGGCGAGACGAACTTGTGGATCTTGCCGCCGAACAGCGCGATCTCCTTGACCAGCCGGCTCGCGATCGGCTGGAGCGAGACGTCGGCCATCAGGAAGACCGTCTCGATCCGGTCGTTGAGCTGTTGGTTCATCCCGGCCATCTGATATTCATATTCGAAGTCGGCGACGGCGCGCAGCCCGCGGACGATCATGCTGGCCCCTTCGCGCTCGGCGAAGTCCATCAGCAGCGAATCGAAGCTGACGACCCGGATGTCGCCGCCGATCCCCGCGGTCTCGCGCTCGACCATCGCCATCCGCTCCGCGAGCGTGAACATCGGCGACTTGGAAGGATTGGTGGTCACCCCGATCACCAGCCGGTCGACCAGCTTGGCACCGCGGCGGATGATGTCCATGTGGCCGAGCGTGATCGGGTCGAACGTGCCGGGATAGACGCCGGTGCGGAGAGTCATGGTCTGCCTTTCAGCGAGGGTACGGCCGCGCGGCGCTCACCGGTCGCGCTCCAGCACGTAGCGGGCGATGTCGCGCAGCAGGTCGGCCTCGGTGCCGAAGGTGTGGAGATGCGCCACTGCCTGCTCGACGAGCATCCCCGCCTGCTCACGCGCGCGATCGAGACCGAGCAGCGAGAGGAAGGTCTCCTTGCCGCGCGCGCCGTCCTTGCGGAGCTTCTTGCCGGCGAGTTCCTCGTCGCCCTCGGCATCGAGGATGTCGTCGGCGATCTGGAAGGCGAGGCCGACGTCGCGGGCATAGCCGCGCAGGCCCGTGCGCCCCTCCGGCGGCACGCGGCCGAGGATCGCGCCCGCCTCGACCGAGCAGGCGATCAGCGCGCCGGTCTTCATCGCCTGGAGCCGGGTGACCGTCGGCAGGTCGAAGCTCGCCTTCTCGGCCTCGAGGTCCATCATCTGCCCGCCCGCCATGCCCGAGGGGCCCGCAGCGCGCGCGATCTCGCCGGTCAGCTCGATGCGCACGAAGGGGTCGGGATGCGACGTCTCGTGCGACAGGATCTCGAAGGCGAGCGCATGGAGGCAGTCGCCCGCGAGGATCGCGGTCGCCTCGTCGAAGGCCTTGTGGACGGTCGGCTTGCCGCGGCGCAGGTCGTCGTCGTCCATCGCGGGCAGATCGTCGTGGATCAGCGAATAGACGTGGATGCACTCGACTGCGGTGGCGACGCGCGCGGTGCAGCTGCGGTCGACGCCGAACAGCCGCCCGGTCGCGAAGACGAGCAGCGGGCGCAGGCGCTTGCCGCCGCCGATCGCGGCGTGGCGCATCGCGGCGTAGAGCCCGGCGCGCGGATCCTCGGGGATGGGGAGCAGCAGATCGAACTGGCGATCGATCTCGTCGGAGACCTGGCGCAGCGCAGCCTCGAGCGCGAGCGAGGCGGGCATGATCCCCCGGCGCTCCACTCAGCCCGCGGCGAAGGGCTGGGTGCCCGCCGGCCGGCCCTCGGCATCGAGCCGGATCGATTCGATCCGCGCCTGCGCCGAATCGAGCCGCGCCTGGCACTGGCGGCGCAGCTTGTCGCCTCGCTCGTACAGGTCGATCGCTTCCTGGAGCTGGGCGTCGCCGCTTTCCAGCCGCCCGACGATCCGTTCGAGCTCCTTCAGCGCTTCCTCGAACGAAAGCCCCGCAACATCCGCTTCCTCTGCCATGGACGCGCTATGCGGCAGGCGGCGGGGCAAAGGCAACATGCCTTCGGGCAATTGAAGTGGCGTGGGGCTGGGCCTAGCTGAGCGGCGTTCCTTCCCCCGGATCCGGAGTCGCGCCTCATGTTCACCAGCATCAACCCCGCCACCGGCGAAGCCGCCGCGCCGATCGCCGAGCTCGACGATGCGGGAATCGAAGCCGCGCTCGAGCGCGCGCACGCGCGGTTCCGGCTGTGGCGCGAGACGAGCCTGGAAGAGCGTGCCGCGCTGCTGACGGCGATCGCCGACCGCTGGGAAGCCGGCAAGCGCCGCCTCGCCGAGACGGCGGTGGCGGAGATGGGCAAGACGATCACGTCCGCGATCGCCGAAGTCGACAAATGCATCTTCGGCTTCCGTCATTACGCCGCGCAGGGTGCGTCGTACCTCGAGGCGGAGACGGTGAAGACCGCGTCGGGCCATGCGGTGGCGCGCTGGCTGCCGATGGGGCCGGTGCTCGCGGTGATGCCGTGGAACTTCCCCTATTGGCAGGTGGTGCGATTCCTCGCGCCGACGCTGATGGCGGGCAATGTCGCGCTGCTAAAGCATGCGTCGAGCGTGCAGGGCTGCGGCGCGCTGATGGACGAGCTGATCCGCGCGGCGGGCGCGCCCGAGGGGCTGTTCCAGAACCTCGCGATTCGGTCGGGCAAGGTCGCGGACCTCATCGCCGACAAGCGCGTGGTCGCGGTGACGCTGACCGGCAGCGAAGGCGCGGGCGTGCAGGTGGCGAGCGCGGCGGGCAAGGCGCTCAAGAAGGTCGTGCTCGAGCTCGGCGGGTCGGACCCGCTGATCGTGATGCCCTCGGCCGATCTCGACGCGGCGGCGAGGACCGCGGTGACCGCGCGCGTGCAGAACGCCGGGCAGAGCTGCATCTGCGCCAAGCGGATGATCGTCCACGCCGACGTCTATGATGCGTTCCTCGACAAGTTCGTCGCGGGGATGAAGGCGGTGAAGATCGGCGATCCGATGGCGGCGGACACGGTGATGGGACCGCTCTCCAGCGTCGAGCAGCGCGACACGGTGCTCGAGCAGGTCACGCGGGCGAAGGCCGAGGGCGCGACGCTGCTGTTCGGCGCGGAGCCGATCGACCGGCCGGGCGCGTGGATGACGCCGGGGGTGTTGGTGGGGCTCGATCCCGGGAACGACGTGGCGAAGGAGGAGATCTTCGGGCCGGTCGCGGTGGTCTACAAGGCGAACGACATCGACCATGCGGTCGCGCTGGCGAACGACGTGCCGTACGGGCTGGGCTCGGCGGTGTGGAGCAACGACGAGGCCGACATCGAGCGGTTCGCGCGCGACGTCGAATCGGGGATGATGGCGGTGAACACGCTGCTCGCCTCGACCCCCGAGGCGCCGTTCGGCGGGGTGAAGCTCTCGGGCCACGGCCGCGAGCTGGGGCCTTGGGGGATGCACGAGTTCATGAATTTGAAGGCCGTGATGTACGGGGAACCGGTGCACGGGGGCGATTGAGGACCTTTGAGCCCTTTAAGCCCCTCCCCTTCAGGGGAGGGGTTGGGGTGGGGGCTGTCCGGCAAGCACGGGCCTCGATCTCGGTGAGACTTACATGCCCCACCCCAACCCCTCCCCTGAAGGGGAGGGGCTTTTTGGTCTCACCCCACCACGATCTGCCCCGTCATTCCGAAGCTCGCATGCAGGAAATGCGTGCAGCGCACCGGATAGGTTCCCGCCGCGGGCGCGATGAAGTGGATGTCGACCGGCGCGTCCGAATCGACCTCGACCTTCCCGCCGGCGATCTTCGCGCGGTCCGCCGGGGCGACCTTCGCGGCGGCGAAGAAGGCCTTGGCCTCGAAGCTGTGGCTGCCGCTGCTCGTCAGGTGCAGCACATAAGCGGCGCCCGGCTTCATCCGGATCGTCGTGGGGCTGAACTTGAAGTTGCTCATCGCCACGTCGACGCGCTGGGGCGCGGGCTGCTGGCGCGCCTCGGCGGCGGGCACCGCGAGCAGGGCGAGTAGCGGGGCGGCGAAGCGGAATGGGGTCATCGAACTCTCCTCAGGCATCGAGTCTACCGCTGCGGCCGACCCAATCCAACCACCGTCATCCCGGCGAAAGCCGGGATGACGGGTGAGGGAGCGATTGCTGCGTTCTAAGACGCCTCCGCCGCGATCTCCGCCTTCAGATCCTTGCGGCTCAGCTTGCCGATCATCGTCTTGGGCAGGCTCTCGCGCACCACGACTTCGGCGACGCGCTCGTGCTTGCCGATCCGCGCGTTGAGCCAGGTCGTCAGCTCGGGCCCGTCGGCGGTCGCATCGTCGGCCAGCGTGACATAGGCGTGCGGCAGCTCGCCGTGATAGGCGTCGGGCAACCCGAGCACGAGCGCCTCCTTCACCGCCGGATTCTGGTAGAGCACCGCTTCGATCTGGCTCGGGAACACCTTGAAGCCGCCGACCGCGATCATGTCCTTGAGGCGATCGACGATCGAGATATAGCCGTCGTCGTCGATCAGCCCGACGTCGCCGGTGCGCAGCCAGCGCACGCCCTCGGCATCGGTCACGAACACCTCGGCATCGGCGTCGGGTCGGTTCCAATAGCCCTTCATGATCTGCGGCCCGGCGACGACGATCTCCCCCGGCTGCCCCTCGGGGGCTGGCGCTTGCGGGTTCTCCTTGTCGACGAGGCGCACCCGCGTCGCCGCGATCGGCTGGCCGATCGTCCCGGGCTTGTTGAGCCCGGCATAGGGGTTGGTCGAGACCACGCCCGAGCTTTCGGACAGGCCATAGCCTTCGATCACCCGCGCGCCGGTGATCTTCTCGAAGCTCTGCTTGAGCTGCTCGGGGAGCGGCGCGCCGCCCGAGACGCAGAAGCGCAGGCTGGTGAAGTCGCCCGGCCGCATCCCCGGCGCACCGATCAGCGCCTGGTACATCGTCGGCACGCCGGGCAGCGAGCGGGGGCGCGTGCGGCGCAGCTCGGCGAGCGCCTGCTTGGCGTTGAACCGCGGCAGCATCACGATCTCGCCGCCGGTCAGCACGGTGCGGTTGAGCACGCAGGTGTTGGCGAAGACGTGGAAGAAGGGCAGCACCCCCAGGATCGTGTCGCGCGCCGTGCCCAGCTCGGGATCGAGCAGCGCGACCTGGCGCGCGTTCGCCGAGAGGTTCTGGTGGGTGAGCATCGCCCCCTTTGGCGTGCCGGTGGTGCCGCCGGTGTATTGGATCAGCGCGATGTCGTGCTCGGGATCCACCGGCGCAGGCGTGAAGCTGCCGTCGTTGGCGATCAGCTGCGAGAAGGCCGAGATGCGCGCATCCTCGGGCCGGGCCGCGACTTCGCCGCCCTTGAACAGCCGGTAGAAGATCGACTTGGCCGCGGGCAGCGCGCCCGCCACCGATCCCACCACCAGCCGCTCGAGCCTGCTGCCCTCCAGCACCTTGAGCGCCGTCGGCAGCAGCGCCGAGGCCGAGAGCGTGAACAGCAGCCGCGTTCCCGAATCGTCGACCTGGTGCGCCAGTTCCTCGGCGGTGTAGAGCGGCGAGAAGTTCACCACCGTCGCGCCGAGGCGGAGGATGCCGTAATAGGCCGCGACATAGTGCGGCACGTTGGGCAGGAAGAGCCCGATCCGGTCGCCCTTGCCATAGCCCAGCGCCGCCAGCCCGTGCGCGACGCGATGCGCGCCGTTCCGGACCTCGGCATAGCTGTAGTGGCGCCCCATGAAATCGAGCAGCCGCGCCTGGGGATGCGCGGTCGCGCTCGCTTCGAACAGCTCGACCATCGAGGTCGGCGGGAAGGGCGTGTCCCAGGCGCCGGGGTGGCGATAGGCAGTGCGCCAGGCGTGCTCGGGATCGCTCATTGACAGGGCTGTAAGCAGGGGGTCGGGCCGAGACAAGGCCTACCAAGGCTTAGGTTGAGCCTCAAGCCGCGGCGGCGCAGCGGGCCCGGTCGCGGCCCTGCGACTTGGCTTCGAACAGCGCCGAATCGGCGCCGCGGTAGAGCGATTTCCACTCGCGCTCGTTGGTGAGCAGGCCCGAGCAGCTGCCGATGCTCGCGGTCACCGTGAGGTCGAAGGGCATGCGCGTCGCGCGCAGCCGCGCCAGCACGATCTCGGGCTCGACCGCGCTGTGCGCGTCGCTGAGGATCGCGAACTCCTCGCCGCCGATCCGCGCGACCAGCGTTCCCGCCGGCACCGCATTGCGCAGCATCCGTGCGAACAGCCGCAGCACTTCGTCGCCGCCGTCGTGGCCGAGCGTGTCGTTGACCGACTTGAAATGGTCGAGGTCCGCGATCTGCAGCACCTGCGCGCCATCCCGCCCGATCGCCTGCTCGAGGAAGGCGCGGCGGTTGAGCAGCCCGGTGAGCGGATCGAGGTCGGCGAGGCGGCGCGCCAGCTCCTCGCCGAGGATCGCTTCGTCGCGCTCCTTGCCGAGCAGCTTGATCCGATAGGCGATCGCGAAGCTCGAGAGCAGCGCCTCGGCGACCATCGAGATCAGCGTCGAATTGTCGAGCCAGAAGCTCCAGTCGACGATGTGGAGGTTGGCGAAGACGCGCAGGATCGCCGTCAGGATCGGCAGCCCCCAGGCAATCGCGAACAGCCAGAGATAGTTGCTCCGCGTCCGCCAGGCGCGCCAGAGGGTCGGCACCACCACGGTCGCCATGCCGAGGAAGGTGAGCGTGAACACCAGGTCGACCGTGCGCACCGCGAGCGGCGCAGCGAAGAAGAAGACGAGCCCGCCGCCGATCATCACGCTCGCGCAGATGACGGTGAGCTTGCCGAGCCAGTCGGCGAACACGCGCTCCTCGAAGAAGCTGCGCGCGAAGATCAGCGCGGCGGCGCCGGCGAGGCTGAGCTCGAGATAGTTGAAGCGCAGCCGCAGCGTGTTCGGGGCATGCGGCAGCGCCCAGGAGAGCGCGCCCGAAGAGGAGAAGGCATAGGCCAGCAGCGAGGCGACCATCGCGCAATAATAGAGCTGGAAGCGGTGCCGCATCGCGCCCCAGAGCGCGAGGTTGAACACCAGCAGCGCGATGCACAGCCCCGCGAAGGCCGAGTACATCGCTCCCATGGTGAGGTTTGCCCGCGCGCTCTCCTGCGCGGTCACGACGCGCGCGCCGATCATCACGCCGCGCATGTTGGCCGAATCCTCGACGTGCCAGAGCAGCCGCGCGACACGGGAGTGCGAGGCCGGGATCGGCTGCTCGGTCTGCGCGCCGAGCTGGACCAGCCGGTTGAGCTGGAAACGGTCGGCATGCGTCGCGGCGACATGGCCGTCGGCATAGACGACGTTGAGCGTGGCGCCGCGCTGCCACAGCGTCGCATAGCGCACCGCAAGCGGGTCGCTCGCGCTGGAGAGCCGGTCGACCGGGCTGGAGAGCACCCACCAGTCGCCCGCGCCGAGCTTGTACTGCGACGTGTTGCAGTCGAACCATTGGGGATGGCGCAGCACCTCGGCGGCAGTGAGCCCCGGCCGGTCGCGGAGCAGGCAGACGCCGAGGGGCTGGCCCGCGACGCCGGCCTGGGCATGCGCCGGCGCGGCCGGAACCAGCCATAGCGCCGCCAGCAGGACAAAGCCCGCTGCCAGCGATCGTACCAGGCCCGCCCTCCTGAACATGGCCACCGGACTAGGTACGCATCGACAACATTCGGTAAACGCCTGCAATAACGGAGCAAAGCCTTTCCTGTTTCGTTCCTTGGCGCGCGGCCTATATGCTCGCCCCGACAGATCGGAAGGAGACTGATGTCCGGTACGGCGTATCCGCCGCGCGCGAGCGCGGACCAGCGGCTTGAAGTGGTGGACGTGCTGCGCGGATTCGCGCTCTCCGGCCTGTTCCTCGTCCACATGATGGAATGCTACGAGCTCTACTGGGCCAAGCCCCAGCCTGGCCCGATCGTCGACACTGTCTTCCTGTTCTTCATGGGCAAGAGCTTCTCGCTGCTGGCGCTGTGCTTCGGCTTCAGCTTCTTCATCCTGATGGACCGCGCCGCCAAGCGCGGGGTGGATTTCACGGCGCGCTTCGCGTGGCGCCTGCTGATGCTGGTGGGGATCGGCACGATCCATTCGCTGGTCTATCGCGGCGACATCATCCAGCTGCTCGCGATGATGGGCTTCGTGCTGCTGCTCGCCGACCGGATCAAGGACAACCGCATCCTGCTCGCCCTCGCGATCGCCGCGTTGAGCGGGCCGGTGCTGATCGTCAGCTTCTTCGCCGCTGCGGCAGGGGCGGGCTGGGCCAATGCCTCGCCCAACCATTGGGTCGACCCGGCGATGGCGGCGTACACCGGCGGCTCGTTCTGGGATTATTTCACGGCCAACCTCTGGGTCGGCCAGCTGCCCAAATGGTGGTTCATGATCGAGACCGGGCGGCTGCTCGAGATCCTCGGCCTCTATCTCTTCGGGCTGGTGCTCGGCCGTATCGGTTTCTTCGCGCGGCCCGAGGCCTTCGCCAAGGTGCGCTGGATCGCGCTGGGCATCGCGGTGCCGCTGGCGATCGCGCTCGAGCTGGTGCGCGAGCCCGCGGCGAGCTGGGTGATCGACCATGGCTATGGCGAGGCCGCGGCGCGCGAGCTGCGCTACCTGCTGTCGAGTTGGCTGGGGCTGGCGGGCAGCGCGGCCTGGGCATTGCTGCTGATCGCTTTGTTCCAGGGCTGGGGACGCTCCCTGCTTCGCGTCTTCGCGCCGGTCGGGCGGCTGACGCTGACCTTCTACGTCGCGCAATCGGTGGTGTTCGTGCCGACCTTCTACAATTGGGGTCTCGGCCTGTGGGACGATTGGGACGCGCAGACGCGCCTCGTCGTCGCGCTGATCGCGATCGCCGCGCAGATGGGCTTCGCCCAGGCCTGGCTCGCGCGCTACCATTACGGCCCGCTCGAATGGGTGTGGCGCGCGCTGACCTACCGAACCTGGGACATCCCCTTCCGCCGCGCGCGACCGAAGCTGGCGACCGCGGCTTAGGGTCTCGCCGACCTGCCCCCCTTCAGGGGAGGGCTTTTCCGTTGCCCCCAAACGAAATCGCCGCCGCTCCCGGGGGAGCGGCGGCGATCACGATCGACGATACTCGAAGCTTACTTGCCGGCCTTGGCCGCTACCGTCTTCTTGCCGCCCTTCTTGGGCTTCGGCGCGGCGGGCGTGATCTCGAAGACCAGCGCATTGTCCTTCAGCTTCACATTCACTTCGCCGCCGTGGATGAGCTTTCCGAACAGCAGCTCCTCGGCGAGCGGCTGCTTGACCTTCTCCTGGATCAGGCGGCCCATCGGGCGTGCGCCGTAGAGCTTGTCGTAGCCGCGCTCGGTGAGCCACACCTTGGCGGCATCGTCGAGCTGGATGTGGACGTTGCGGTCGGCCAGCTGCAGCTCGAGCTGCAGGATGAACTTGTCGACCACGCGGCTCACCACTTCGGTGGGCAGGTAATCGAACGGCACGATCGCATCGAGGCGGTTGCGGAATTCCGGCGTGAAGAGCTTCTTCACGGCGTCTTCCTGGACGTCCTCGCGGCTGAGCTGGCCGAAGCCGATCGATTCGCGCGCCATGTCCGAAGCGCCCGCATTGGTCGTCATGATCAGGATGACGTTGCGGAAGTCGACGGTCTTGCCGTGGTGGTCGGTCAGCTTGCCGTTGTCCATCACCTGCAGGAGGATGTTGAACAGGTCCGGATGGGCCTTCTCGACTTCGTCGAGCAGCAGCACGCAATGCGGGTTCTGGTCGACCGCGTCGGTGAGCAGGCCGCCCTGGTCATAGCCGACATAGCCGGGAGGGGCGCCGATCAGCCGCGAGACGCTGTGGCGCTCCATATACTCCGACATGTCGAAGCGCTGGAGCGGGATGCCGAGCAGCTCGGCGAGCTGCTTGGTGACTTCGGTCTTGCCGACGCCGGTGGGCCCGGAGAAGAGATAGTTGCCGATCGGCTTCTCGATCTCGCGCAATCCCGCGCGGCTCAGCTTGATCGCCGAGCTCAGCACCTCGATCGCCTTGTCCTGGCCGAACACCACGCGCTTCAGATCGGTCTCCAGGTTGGCGAGCACCTTGGTGTCGTCGCTCGAGACGGTCTTCGGGGGGATGCGCGCCATCGTCGCGATCACCTGCTCGATCTCCTTCACGGTGATCGTCTTCTTGCGCTTCGACGGCGGCACCAGCATCTGCATCGCGCCGACCTCGTCGATCACGTCGATCGCCTTGTCGGGCAGCTTGCGGTCGTTGATGTAGCGCGACGAGAGCTCGACCGCCGACTTGATCGCCTCGGGCGTGTACTTGACCGAGTGATGGTCCTCGAACGCCGAGCGCAGGCCGGTGAGGATCTTGATCGTGTCCTCGACCGTCGGCTCGTTGACGTCGATCTTCTGGAAGCGCCGCAGCAGCGCGCGGTCCTTCTCGAAGTGGTTGCGGAACTCCTTGTAGGTGGTCGAGCCGATGCAGCGGATCGTGCCGCCCGACAGCGCCGGCTTGAGCAGGTTCGACGCGTCCATCGCGCCGCCCGAGGTGGCGCCAGCACCGATCACCGTGTGGATCTCGTCGATGAACAGGATCGCGTGCGGCAGCTTCTCGAGCTCGGAGACGACCTGCTTCAGCCGCTCCTCGAAGTCGCCGCGGTAGCGGGTGCCGGCGAGCAGCGCGCCCATGTCGAGCGAATAGATGACCGCGGGCTTGAGCACGTCGGGCACGTCGCCCTCGATGATCTTGCGCGCGAGCCCTTCCGCGATCGCGGTCTTGCCCACGCCCGGATCGCCCACATAGAGCGGGTTGTTCTTCGAGCGGCGGCACAGGATCTGCACGGTGCGGTCGACTTCGGCGGTGCGGCCGATCAGCGGATCGACCTTGCCGATCTTCGCCTTCTCGTTGAGGTCGACGGTGAACTGCTTGAGCGCGCTCTCGCCCTTGCCGCTCTTGGTCTCCTGCTTGGCCTGCTTCTCTTCCTCGGCCGCGCCCTTCACTTCGCGCGTCTCGCTGGGCGCGCCGCCCTTGCCGACGCCGTGCGAGATGAAGCTGACCGCGTCGAGCCGGCTCATGTCCTGCTGCTGGAGGAAATAGACCGCATAGCTCTCGCGCTCGCTGAACAAGGCGACGAGCACGTTGGCGCCGGTCACTTCGTCGCGACCCGAGGACTGGACGTGGAGGATCGCGCGCTGGACGACGCGCTGGAAGCCGCTGGTGGGCGAGGGGTCGGTCGCCTGGTCGACCTTCAGCGCCTCCAGCTCGGTGTCGAGATAATGCGCGACGGTGGTCTTGAGTTCGGCGAGATCGACGCCGCAGGCGCTCATCACCTTCGAGGCATGCTCGTCGTCGACGAGCGCCAGGAGGAGGTGCTCGAGCGTCGCATATTCGTGGCGGCGCGAGCTGGCGGCCTCAAGGGCCTTGTGAAGCGTGGATTCGAGCGCGGAGGCGAAACTAGGCATGCAATGACACTCCAGTCGGGCCGGTGAGACACTGGGCCCGTTGATCCCTTATGTCGGGAGGACAGGGCGCCGCATCAAGCGTTTCGGCCCTGCACCGGCGTCTGGCGGCGTATCGCCCGATTGCCGGTGCACGAACGCTCATCGCTTGAATAGGGCGTCAGCGCTTGCGCGATGGTTAACGGCGCGTTCCATTCGTGTCTTGGCACGCACGATTTCCGCTTCGAGGGCGGTGATCCGCTCCTCCAGTTCCTCGACCGACAGCGGATCGAGGTCCTGGCTCGCCAGCTGGCGGAGCAGATCGTCCTTTCGACGCGGCAGATTGTCGTCGATATCCATCGTGTCTCCAGGGTCGTCCCGGCACCGTCCTAAGTCAATGCGGGGCGAGTCCCACGGTGGAAACTACGGTAAACCGCGGTCGGTTGCATGGCCGGTTGATCCAGGTTTGGGGTGTGACTCTTCTGTCACATTTCGCCGATGGCCGATAGTTTGTTGCGCTGGCGTCACACCCGCTTGACCGAAGCCCCACCGAGCGGCCAAGTCGGCGCGTCACTCGCTCCGAAACGGTCCCGATGAACCTTCCCGAACGCATGCTCGCGATCGATCCCGAGGCACCCGGCGGGCCCGAGGTGCTGGTGCCCGTCGAACGGCCGGTGCCCAGGCCCGGGCCGGGCGAGCTGCTGATCCGCGTCGCCGCCGCCGGCGTGAACCGGCCCGAAGTGATGCAGCGCATGGGCGTCTATCCGCCGCCGCCCGGCGCGCCTTCGATCCTCGGCATGGAATGCGCGGGCGAGGTCGTCGCGGTGGGCGAGGGCGCGCCGGCGGAGCTGCTCGGCCAGCCGGTCTGCGCGCTGATCGCGGGCGGCGCCTATGCCGAATATGCCGTGGCGCCCGCGGGCACCTGCCTGCCCGTCCCCGAATCGCTCTCGATGGTCGAGGCGGCGGCGATGCCCGAGACGCTGTTCACCGTGTGGAGCAACCTGTTCGAGCGCGCCTATGCGGTCGAGGGCGAGACCGTGCTCGTCCATGGCGGCACCAGCGGGATCGGCACGATGGCGATCGGGCTCGGCCAGCTCTTCGGGCTGAGCGTGATCGTGACGGCCGGCTCGGCCGCCAAGTGCCGGGCGGCGCTCGACCTGGGGGCCGCGCATGCGATCGACTACAAGGCCGAGGATTTCGTCGCGCGGGTCAAGGCGATCACCGGTGGCGCGGGAGTGAACGTCGTGCTCGACATGGTCGGCGGCGACTATGTCCCGCGCAACCTCGCCTGCCTCGCCGAGGACGGCCGGCACGTTTCGATCGCGGTGCAGCGCGGCGTCGAGGCGACGATCCCGATCTGGCAGGTGATGCGCCGCCGGCTGACGCTGACCGGCTCGACGCTGCGCCCGCGCTCGGTCGAGTTCAAGGCGATGCTCGCCGACGAGCTCGCGCGCACCGTCTGGCCGCATGTCGCCGAGGGGCGGCTCAAGCCGGTGATCGATTCGGTGTTCCCGCTCGCCGACGCCGCGGGCGCGCACCGGCGGATGGAATCGGGGGAGCATGTGGGGAAGATCGTGCTCCAGGTCGGCGGCTGATCAGGCCCGGCGACGCTCCGGCTCGCTCGCGGCGAGGAGGCGGGCGACGATCGGGAAGACTTCCTTTTCCTCCCAGGCGATGCGCAGCCGGAGCAGCCGGCGCTGCTCGCTCACCCCGGCGTGGAAGCCCTTGGGATCCTTGCAGATGCGCTCCATCGTCCACACGCCGTAATGCTGGGTGGTGCTCTGGCGGAGCTTGATCAGGTCCTGGGTGAACTTCCATGCGAGCCGGCGGTGCTCGGGGTCTTCGCTGGCCTGCAGCGTCGCGGTGATGAGCGCCTGCTTGTTGAGGACATGGGTGACGATCACCTTGCCGAGTGCGTGGCGGGCGGCAGCGATTCGATCGATGCTGAGCTCGGGCTCGCTGGCAACGGCCATGACGGCCTCGGTGAGCCGCACGAGCTCGCGATGCTCGTGGTAGATGATGTCCAGTCCTTGCACGCCCTTTACTCCTTCGGACTCTTATAGAGCGATCGGCCGGGTGGAATCGCGCAGAGGAGGCGTTAAGATCGCGCAAGTCATTCGGGGGAAGGCGCGATGGGGGGAAACGAGGCGAAGCGGCTGCTGCCGTTCAAGATCGTCGTGGGCGTGCTGGCGCTGGTGCTGCTCTATGGGTTGCTCGGCAGCCCGCGCTACTGGGTGCTGCACGATCAGCCGGTGGTGGCGCACATGCGAGCGATCAAGGTGCCGAGCGAGCTCGGCGACCTGACCGGGGAGATCCTGGCGGGCGGGGTCCAGGTCCGGAACCGCACGAGCAAGGCCGAGCAGTTCCTCCGCGTCTTCCGCGCCGCGCACGGCCAGACGGTCGCGCCGGCGAGCTTCGCCAACATGACCGCGCCGGCGGTCGGCTATTCGATCCGCGAGATCGGCTTCTTCGGCATGCCGTTCGGCTGGTACAGGGAGTATGGCGACGTCGTCTATGTGCGCAACGACTGGGGCACGATCTACGGCCCCCTCGAACCGCCGGCGATGGCGGCGGTCAACAAGGCCAACGGCGGCGACGTGACCCAAGGCAATCTCTTCCCCTTCTGGAACCATTGCTGGGGCTGGCTGTGGGTCGCCGGGCTGGGGCTGGCGCTGTGGCTCTGGCACCGCGCCCAGGTGAAGCGCCGCGAGGAACTGGGGCTGATCGACTGAGCGTCGACCCATAAGTCCAGCTTGCAATTCGCCGCGCGGTTTCGATTGGACCGCGGCGGCCCGATCCGCATGGAAGCGGCAGCGAGGGAGGGTTCCGACATGACGCTGGTGCTTCACGAATATGCCCGGTCGGGCAATTGCTACAAGATCCGGCTGACCGCCGCGCACCTCGGCCTCGCGCTCGAGCGGCGCGAGTACGACATCATGACGGGCGAGACGCGCACGCCGGCGTTCCTCGAAGGGGTGAACGCCAACGGCCGGATCCCGGTGCTCCAGGTCGGCGACCGCTTCCTGCCCGAGAGCAACGCCGCCTGCCACTATCTCGCCGACGGCTCGGCGCTGGTCCCGGCCGATCCCTTCGACCACGCCGACATGCTGCGCTGGATGTTCTGGGAACAGTATAACCACGAGCCCAACGTCGCGACGCTGCGCTTCTGGTACGGCTGGATCGGCGAGGACAATTTCAGCGATGTCCAGCGCGCGATGCTGCCGGGCAAGCGCGCGGCGGGCCAAGCGGCGCTGCAGCTGATGGAGGCGCATCTGGCGGCGCACGACTGGTTCGCCGCGGGGAGCTTCACCCTCGCCGACATCGCGCTCTACGCCTACACGCACGTTTGCGAGGACGGCGGCTTCCGGCTGGGCGACTATCCCCATGTCCAGACCTGGCTCGCCCGCGTCGCCGCGCAGCCGGGGCATGTGACGATCGGAGCGTGAGGAATTATTTTTGAATGCGTGGGTCAATGCAGCGATGAAGGATCGCGCCGGCGCGACAGCGATCGCAAGCGAAACCCGAGTCGGCTCAACCAGTTGATTCGCCTCAACCCGGCGGGACCCGGACTTTCCCCGAAGAAATATGACAAGTCCATGAAACGCCAACGATTCTATTTGTAACATTCCCCCGCCAAAGGCCGCCTACAGGCAAGGGCAAACTGCTGGGGTTTCGCGCAATGGCGACGATTACCAGGCTTCCGTTCGACGTTTCCGACTTCGCCGCTTCGACGCCTTCGATTCCCGAGCGTGCCGTCACCGAGCGGCGGCGCTACCGCACCGTGTGGATCTCGGACGTCCATCTCGGCACGCGCGGCTGCAACGCCGAGGCCCTGATCGACTTCCTCGACCATGTCGACAGCGACATCATGTACCTCGTCGGCGACATCATCGACGGCTGGGCGCTCCGCAAGCGCTTCTACTGGCCGTCGGCGCACAACGACATCGTCTGGCGCATCCTCAAGCGCGCGCGCCGCGGCACGCGGATCGTCTACGTCCCCGGCAACCACGACGAATTCTTCCGCCAGTTCACCGGGCTGAACTTCGGCGGCGTCGAGATCAGCCGCACCGCGGTCCACGAGACCGCCGACGGCCGCCGGCTGCTGGTCCTCCACGGCGACGAGTTCGACGCGATCATGCTCTCGCACCGCTGGCTCGCGCATGTCGGCGACATGGCCTATGAGATGCTGATGGGTTGCAACCGCTGGCTGAACGCGGTGCGCGGCCTGATGGGGCTACCTTATTGGTCGCTTTCGAAATATGCCAAGTCGCGCGTCAAGAACGCCGTCTCCTTCATCTCGCGCTTCGAGGAGGTCGTCGCACGCGAGGCCGGCGCCAAGGGAGTTGACGGAGTCGTGGCAGGGCATATCCATGCTGCCGAGATCCGCAGGATCCACGGGGTCGACTATTATAACGACGGCGATTGGGTCGAGGGCTGTACCGCATTGGTCGAGCACCACGATGGCCGCATGGAGATTCTTCACTGGGTGGACGAAATCACAGCAAGGGAGAAGCCCCGGGAACGGGTGACGACCCTGGCCGCGTAGAGGACTACGAGCCGATGCGGATCGCGATCGTAACCGATGCATGGGAGCCGCAGGTCAATGGCGTCGTGCGCACGCTCCAGTCGGTGCGCCGCGTGCTGGAAGCGCATGGCCATGGCGTGATGGTCATCTCGCCCGACCTGTTCCACTCGTTGCCGTGCCCCACCTATCCCGAGATTCGCCTGGCGATCGCCAGCGTCTCGCGCGTCGGCGGCCTGCTCGAGGAGTTCGACCCCGACGCGATCCACCTGGCGACCGAGGGGCCGCTGTGCGTCGCGGCGCGGCGCTGGTGCCTCAGGAACGACTTCCCCTTCACCACGGCCTATCACACCCAGTTCCCCGACTATGTCTCGGCGCGCTCGGGGGTGCCGGCGGAGTGGATCTGGCGCTACATCCGCTGGTTCCACGAGCCGAGTTCGACGATCCTCGCCTCGACGCCATCGATCCGCCAGTCGCTGGTCGACCATGGGCTGAAGCAGGTTCGCCACTGGGGCCGCGGGGTCGACCTCTCGACCTTCCGCGCCGGCGCCGAGCCGCTTTCCGCGATGAGGGACCTCCGGGGGCCGGTGCAGCTCTACGTCGGCCGCGTCGCGGTCGAGAAGAATCTCGAGGCGTTCCTCGCGTCGAGCCATCCCGGGACCAAGGTGGTCGTCGGCGACGGCCCGGCGCGGGCGACGCTCGCGGCGCGCTATCCCGAGGCCAGGTTCCTCGGCGCGATGTTCGGCGAGGCGCTGGCGCAGGCCTATGCCGCGGCGGACGTGTTCGTCTTCCCGAGCAAGACCGACACTTTCGGGCTGGTGATGATCGAGGCGCTGGCGTGCGGCGTCCCCGTCGCCGCCTATCCGGTTACCGGCCCGATCGACGTGCTCACGCCCGAGACCGGCGCGATGGATGCGGACCTGACGGTGGCGATCGGCGAAGCGCTGACCAAGGACCGGGCCGCCTGCGCCGCCTATGGCCGCAGCTTCACCTGGGAAGCGAGCGCGGCGCAGTTCCTCCACGCGCTGGTCCAGATCCGCCCGGTCCGCGAGGCGGCCTGAGCAAGTAAAGCCTTAACGCGCTTGCTCCTGCTGGCCGATCGGATTAAGTCACCCGCGTGACGCGGCCGCTCCGGCAAGGGGCGGCCCTTATTGTTTCTAGTGTTCGGAGAACCATAGTGGCCCAGCCGCTGATGCCGCATGCGACCGCTTCCTGGCTGGTCGAGAATACCTCGCTGACCTTCGAGCAGATCGCCGATTTCTGCGGGCTCCACATCCTGGAGGTGCAGGCGATCGCCGACGATACCGCGGCGACCAAGCTCACCGGCCGCGACCCCGTCCGCGCGCACGAACTGACGATGGACGAGATCGATCGCGGCCAGGCCAACCCCGATTACCGCCTCAAGATGATGAAGGGCCCCGACCAGGTCCGCCGCACCAAGGGCCCGCGCTACACGCCGGTCTCGAAGCGACAGGACAAGCCAGACGGCATCGCCTGGATCCTGCGCCACCACCCGGAAATCTCGGACGGCGCGATCGGCAAGCTGATCGGCACCACCCGCACCACCATCGCCGCGATCCGCGACCGCAGCCATTGGAACATCGCCAACATCGTTCCCAAGGACCCGGTGACGCTGGGCCTCACCACGCAGCGCGAGCTCGATTCGGCGGTGGCGAAGGCAGCGAAGGCTGCGGGCATCGAAGCGCCGACCGACACGCGCCTGGAAGGCGACCGCGAGGCGCTGATCGAGCAGCTCCGCGCCGAGCGCGAAGCCGCTGCGCGCGAAGCCGAGCTCGCCGAGCATGGCGTGGTCGAGACGCCGGCGTTCATCGATCCGTTCAAGAAGTAAGCTGGGGCCTCCGCTCGGCCGCTCACCGTCATCCCGGCACGGGGCCGGGGTGACGGCTTTGGTCTGGGAGCCTTGCCGTGCTCAAGCTCCCTGCGACGGGAACAGTGCCTCGTGCCGCTCGCGCACGCGTTCCCACAGCCCCGCGACTTCGGGCACGTCCATCCCGAACCGGGTCGCGATCGTCTCGACCAGATCGTCCGCGCTCTCGATCAGGCGCCGCGTCTCGTACGCCGCGGATTTCTCCACCAGCACCCGCCCCCGCAGGCTGAGGTGCGTGTCGCCATGCCGCTGCTGCACCACGAGGTTCTGCACGAAAGGCGATTCGGCGCTCACTTGCAGCGCCTCGCATTTCGCCGCGAGCAGCGCCTCGTCCGCCGGCGTCCCAGCGAAGTCGAAGCTGAACGGCTTTGCCGGATCGGTCCATTCGCTCAATCGCCAATAGCCGTTCCCGAGCCGCACGAGCCGGATGCGATAGGGCGAGTGGGGGTGCTCGCCCTCGGCGAGCGGGATCGGCCGGGCCTGGCTCCCGCCGAAGCCCACGTCGACCAGCCAGTCGGCGCCCTCGAGCGTGACGATGAGCGCGAGATGATTGCCCAGCGCCGCGTCGCCGCGTTCGGCACGCATCACGCCCGCGGCGATCCGCCGAACGCTGAACCCCAGCTCGCCCAGCGCACAGCCGAACAGCCCGTTCTGCTCGAAGCACCAGCCGCCGCGCCGCGCGCCCACCAGCTTGGCGAACGCCGCGTCGAGGCCGATCGTCACCGGCCGGCCGAGCTGCACGTCGAGATTGTCGAACGGCACGCTCGCGACATGGCGCGTCGTCAGCGCGGTCAGCGTGGCGAGGTCGGGCGCGCGGGGGCCCGAATAGCCGATGCGTGCGAAATAGGCGCCGAGGTCCATGGCATCGTCTAGGCTGGAATCGCCGGCTTGCGCCAGCCGGAACGCCGCCGTTCCGATCCTCGCGGCTTGACCTCGCGGCGATTCTGGTTCCTATTTTGTTCTGGCGACGCCCGAGTCGCGTCCCCCGGGGAGAGACGAGATGAGCGAACTGACCCTCTACACCAATCCGATGTCTCGCGGGCGGATCGCGCGCTGGATGCTCGAAGAGACCGGTGCCGATTATGACACGGTGGTGCTCGGCTATGCCGACAGCATGAAGAGCGAGGCCTATCTCGCGGTCAATCCGATGGGGAAGGTGCCGGCGATCGTCCATCGCGGCAAGGTGGTCACCGAATGCGCGGCGATCTGCGCCTATCTGGCGGAGGCTTTTCCCGAAGCCCGCCTTGCCCCCACCGAGGACGAGCGCGCCGACTATTACCGCTGGCTGTTCTTCGCTGCCGGCCCGATCGAGCAGGCGGTGACCAACAACCACGCCAAGTTCGAGCCGTCGCCCGAGCAGACGCGGATGTTCGGCTACGGCACCTATGCCGCCGCGGTCGACGTGCTCGAGAAGGCGGTGTCGGCGCATCGCTATATCGCTGGCGATCGCTTCACTGCGGCCGACGTCTATGTCGGCTCGGCGGTGGGCTGGGGCGTGCAGTTCGGCACCTTGCCCCGGCGCGACGCCTTCGTCGCCTATTTCGAACGCCTCTCGGGCCGCGACGCCTATCTGCGCGCGAATGCCCAGGACGACGCGCTGATGCCGGAGCAAGCGCCGGCCTGAGCGCCGGGCTGGATCGACGTTCGGCGAGAACGGTGGAAGTCCGCGTCGCCCGCGCGGCCTCGGGGCGGCGTGGCTTGTAATGTAGGATTTCACCTGCTTGGCTGGAGCGCTGGAGCAATTCAGTAGGTCTTTGAACCTGGCAGGGATCAGGCATCGGAATCGCCGCGACGGGTTGTGACTTTTGTGACTTTTCATCCCTCGATGCGGCAGCGACTCGGAGCCGGAGGCTGGATGTAGATATGTTCTGGGACGGGATGCCGAGGAGGACGCCGAATAGGTTGCACCGCAGCATATCCCTGCCTAGCCTGGGGCGCTAAGCCACGGGCGACAGGGGGAAAGATGCTCAAGAAGCTGGAACGCGGATTCGAGAACGGGCTGTTCGCTTCGCGCTGGCTGCTCGTGCCCTTCTATGTCGGGCTGATCGCTGCGATCCTCGTACTGGCGGCGGTGTTCATCCGCACCTTCCTCGGCTCGATCGTCGAGATCGCGACGCTGTCGGTCGAGGATGCGATCCTGATGGTGTTGACGTTGCTCGACCTCGCGCTCGCGGCGAACTTGGTGCTGGTGGTGATCCTCGCGGGCTATGAGAGCTTCGTCTCGAAGATCGACACCGAGGGCCATGAGGATCGCCCCGCCTGGATGGGCACGACCACATTCGCCGGGCTGAAGCTCAAGCTCTACGCCTCGATCGTCGCGATTTCGGGCATCCAGCTGCTCAAGCTGTTCATGGGCATCGGCCATGGCTCCGAGATCGGCCCGACCGAGCTGATGTGGGCGACGATCATCCATTTCACGTTCGTGGTGACTGCGGTGCTCTCGGCCCTCACCGACTGGCTCTCGTCGCGCGCGACCAAGTCGCCACCGGCCTGAGCGCGGCCAGCGACGCGCGCGTCACCCAGCCTTGCGCAGCCGCGCCATCCGCGCGGGCAGTTCGGCCATCACCGCGCTGCGGTCCTCGTCGGTGGTGCTGCCCCAGCGCGCGATCTCGGCGACGGTCCGCCCGCAGCCGACGCAGCTGCCGCGCTCGACCCGGCAGATGTTGACGCACGGGCTCTCGATCGGGGGAACCAGCTCGATCATTGGCCCCACTTCGCCAGCCAGTTGGCGATCGCCTGTGGTTTCATCACGCGCGCATCGCCGAGCCCCAGCGTGTCGCGCCGGTTGCGCAGCTTGCCGGTCGCCGGATCGACCACGAACACCGCCGGAATCGCGCCGAGCGGCTCGCCGGTATAGCCCTGCGCGATCTGGATGTTGTGGTCGAAGCGGCCGACGTCGACCTGCACCAGCTCGAAGTTGCGCGCGACATAGGCCTTGAGTTCGGGGACCTCGAGCACCCCCGCGAGCACGCGGCAGTCAAGGCACCAGTTCGCGCCGAAATCGATCAGCAGCGGCTTGCCCCGCGCCTTGGCCCGTTCGAGCGCCGCCTTCACTTCCGTCGTGGCGTCGGCCCCGGGGCGATAAGGCGCGGGCAGCGGCGTGTGGAGTTGCTGGATGTCGCCGATGCTCATCTTCGGCGCCGGCTCGCCCGGCGCGAGCGCGGCGGTCAGCAGCAGCGCTGAGGGCAGCGCGAGGAACAGCTTCAGTCGCATGTCAGCCCAAACCCCTGAGTTCATGGCGATCCTAGCGGCGGCTCGCGTGAAACTAAAGCGAAGCCGTCATCCCGGCGAAAGCCGGGACCCAGGATCCCAAGGGTCACGGCTCGTGGCCCCTGGATCCCGGCTTTCGCCGGGATGACGGCTGTGGAAGCTGGGAGACGGTTGTGGGGAGTTGCCGAAGCGCCCGAACCGGCGCCCGGCTATTCCGTCAGCGTGAAGCGCAGGAAGTCGGGCATCGGTCCGTTCCAGCCATCGTCCGGGCCATCGTCCTCGTGGCGATCGCGGCGACGGTTGCCGCTGCGCGAGCGGTCGTCGCGGCGCGGCTTCTCGGCGCGCGGCGCGTCCTGGCGCGGACGCTCGTCGCGGGGCCGATCCTCACGCGGACGGTCCCCACCGGGACGATCCTCGCGCGCCTGCTTCGGCTTCTCCTCGCGCGGCCGATCCTCGCGCGGCCGGTCCTCGCGCGGCCGGTCCTCACGCGGCCGGTCCTCACGCGGCCGGTCCTCACGCGGAAGGTCCTCACGGGGCTGGTCCTTGGCCTTGCCGTCCTTGCGGCCCTGGCCGCCGCGGCGTCCGCGCGCCTCGCGGCGCGGCGCCTCGGCCTCGTCCGCCTCGGTTTCCGCGCCACCGCTGCCGCCGCCCAGCGAACTCCCCTTGATCCGCTCGATCTTCTGCCCGGTGAGCTTCTCGATCTCGGCGATATGCTCGGCGTCGTCGGGGGTCACCAGCGTGTAGGCGGTGCCCGTCGCGCCCGCACGGCCGGTGCGGCCGATGCGGTGGACGTAATCGTCGGGATGCCAGGGCGCGTCGAAGTTGAAGACATGGCTCACGCCCTTGATGTCGAGCCCGCGGGCCGCGACGTCGGAGGCGACGAGGATGTTGACGTCGCCCTTCTTGAACCGGTCGAGCTCCGCGAGCCGCGCGGGCTGGTCCATGTCGCCATGGATCTCGGCCGAGCGGAAGCCGTGGCGCTTCAGGCTCTTGTTGAGCTCGCGAACCATCGTCTTGCGGTTGCAGAAGATGATCGCGGTGCGCACGTCCTCCTGCTGCAGCAGCTCGCGCAGCACGTCGCGCTTCTTGTCGGCGCGCGTCTCGACGATTCGCTGGGTGATGTTGGTGTTGGTCGTCGCCGGCCGCGCGACTTCGATCCGCTTGGGATCGGTGAGGAACTTGTCGGCGAGCTTCTTGATCGGCGGCGGCATCGTCGCCGAGAAGAGGAGGGTCTGGCGCTGCTTGGGCAGCTTGGTGCAGATTTCCTCGATGTCGGGGATGAACCCCATGTCGAGCATCCGGTCCGCCTCGTCGATCACGAGCAGGTTGCAGCCGGTGAGCAGGATCTTGCCCCGGCCGAACAGGTCCATCAGCCGGCCCGGCGTGGCGATCAGCACGTCGACGCCCTTTTCGAGCGCCTTGGTCTGGTCGCCCATCGAGACGCCGCCGATCAGCAGCGCCATCGAGAGCTTGTGGTTCTGCCCGTATTTCTCGAAATTCTCGGCAACCTGCGCGGCCAGCTCGCGCGTGGGCTCGAGGATCAGGCTGCGCGGCATCATCGCGCGGGTGCGGCCCTCGCCGAGGATGTCGATCATCGGCAGCACGAAGGCGGCGGTCTTGCCCGTGCCCGTCTGCGCGATGCCGATCAGGTCCTTGCCCATCAGGACGCTGGGGATCGCCTGGCGCTGAATCGGCGTAGGGTCGCTGTAACCGGCATCGGTTACCGACCGCAGAAGTTCGTCAGAAAGGCCGAGATCGGCAAAGCTCATGCGCATGTCCGGAAACGGCGCAGGACGCGCCGGGATTCGCGTTCGCGCTTGCGGATTTGCCTGCCCATGTCAAGCGAATGAACGCTCTCGGGTGCCATGTGTTTCCGGTTGAGGGGGCTTCGGAGCTCGAAGCGCGCCTATTTCCCTCACTGACTGGAAGTGAACCCGATCGGGTCTAACCAGCCGTCATCCCGGCGGAAGCCGGGACCCAGGGCAGCAAGCCGCATCGCCCGTGGCCCCGGGTCCCGGCTTTCGCCGGGATGACGATTCAAGATCGCGGGGTTCGGGAAGCGCACGCCATTCGAACTCTGGCGCTACTTCACCGGCACCAGCTTCGAAAATCCGCCGACCGCACAGGCCTTGCCCGAGCGCGAGCGCAGCACGTCGCGCTTGGCGCAGATCTTCCCGTCCTGCGTCGG
This sequence comes from Sphingomonas sp., assembly GCF_017745215.1. Classification (GTDB taxonomy): domain Bacteria; phylum Pseudomonadota; class Alphaproteobacteria; order Sphingomonadales; family Sphingomonadaceae; genus Sphingomonas. The sequence goes on along the minus strand of NZ_JAGHZV010000020.1, from coordinate 53,340 downwards.
CTTCACGTAGAAGCCCGCGTAGAAGCCGAGCGACGGGCAGTCCGAGCCCAGCTGCGCGCGCAGCCGCGTGCCGTCGTCGAGCAGCAAGTCGATGCTGTCGTTGGTCATCACCCAGAAGCCGATGATCTTCTTCATCTTGAGGCAATTGTCCGCCTTCTTCTCGCGGAAGGCGGGGGTGCTGCGCGCCGTCGTCGTCGTGGTCGCGATGATCGTGGTGGTGGTCACCGTCATCCGCGGCACATGGATGGTGATGTGCTGGCCGAGGTCGGGCGAGACCGCCGTCGCCGCCGGCAGCGCGGGCGCCGTCGCCGCACCGGGGGCGGCGAGGAGCATCAGCATCGCGGCTGCGGGGATCGTCGGGTTCAGCATGTCGGGCGAGCGTTCTACCGGCTGCGATTGAACAGCGGATGAACTTGGGGATGAACCGGCGAGTGAATTGGCTGGGCCATGCCCCCATGCTATCGCGCCGCGCGATGACACCGCAACAGCGCAATATCGTCGAGACCGTCCAGGCGCGGTTCGGTCCCAAGGCCGCGGTCACCGACCCGCACGAGCTCGCGCCATGGCTCACCGACTGGCGCGGCCGCTTCAAGGGCAGCGCGCCGGCGATGCTCGCGCCCGCCTCGGTCGACGAAGTCGCCGCGATCGTCACGCTCGCGGGCGAGCAGGGCGTGCCGCTCGTGCCGCAGGGCGGCAACACCGGGCTGGTCGGCGGCGCCACGCCGCTGATGGACGGCGCGTCGCTGCTCGTCTCGCTGCGCCGGATGAACCGGATCCGCTCGATCGATCCGGCGAGCAACCTCGCGGTCGCCGAGGCCGGGGTGATCCTCGCCGACCTCCACGAGGCGGTGCTCGCCCAGGGGCGCCGCTTCCCGCTCACGCTCGGCGCGCGCGGCTCGGCGACGATCGGCGGGCTGATCTCGACCAACGCCGGCGGCACCCAGGTGCTTCGATTCGGGACGATGCGCGCGCTCGTCGCGGGGATCGAGGCAGTGCTGCCCGACGGCAGCATCCACCATGGCCTGCCGAGCCTCAAGAAGGACAATCGCGGCTACGACCTCAACCAGTTGCTCGTCGGCGCCGAAGGGACGCTCGGCATTGTCACCGCGGCGAGCCTGCGCCTTGTTCCCGCGATCGCGTCGCGCGCGGTCGCCTGGATCGGGGTGGCGAATCCCCAGGCCGGGCTCGACCTGCTCCGCGCGATGGAGGCCCGCACGCGCGCGATCGAGAGCTTCGAGATCGTGCCCGAGGACACGCTGGCGATGGTGCTCGAGCATATCCCGGGCACTCGCGCTCCGCTGGCCGAGCGCGCGCCGTGGAACGTGCTGATCGAAGCCGTGGCGACGAGCGACGACGACGAGCCACCCGCCGACCTGCTCCAGCGCCTTCTCGCAGAAGCGATTGAATCGGGGCGGATAATCGACGCGGTGATCGCCGCGAACGAAGCCCAGGCCGAGGCATTCTGGCATTTGCGCGATTCGATCGCCGAGGCCGAGCGCGCGAGCGGGCCGGCGACGCAGTACGACATCTCGGTGCCCGTCGCCGACATGCCGCGCTTCATGGTCGAGGGCGGCAGGGAAGTGGAGCGGCACTATCCCGGCGTCCACGCGATCGCCTTCGGGCACCTCGGCGATGGCAACGTCCATTTCCACGCCCGCGCGCCCGAGGGGGCGGACGGCGCGCGCTGGTATGCCGAGGATGCGCCGCGAATCACCCGGCTGGTGCACGACCTCGTCGTCGCCGCGGGCGGGTCGATCTCGGCCGAGCATGGCATCGGCCAGCTGAAGCGCGCCGAGCTCGCTCGGCTGAGCGCGCCGTCGCGCATCGCGGCGCTCCGGGCGATCAAGGCGGCGATGGATCCCCACGGGATTCTCAATCCGGGAAAGCTGGTCCCGCTTGCGCAGGAAGCCGCCGGGTCATAGACCCACGCCGCGCCAATCGCACCAAGATGAAGATTCCCTAGGAGACAATAATGGCCAGCGCGCCGCAGCCGCAGACGCTTCCGCTTTTCTACAACGACCTCGAACCGCTCTCGAGCCAGGCGCATGCCGAGTTCAAGATGCGTCCCTCGGATCGCCTGCCGGCGCTCGCGACGACGCATGCCGTTCCGGTCACGGTCGAGGAATTCCCGTTCGTCCAGCGGCACATGCCGATCGTCTTCTCGGTCGGCGACGATCCCATTCCGCTCGCGCTGATGGGCCTCAACGAGGGCGTGAACGTCTTCTTCGATTCGGACGGCAAGCTGCTCGAGCAGGCCTTCTACGTGCCGGCCTATGTTCGCCGCTATCCGTTCCTGCTGGCGCGCCTGCGCCCGGACACCGACGAGCTTTCGCTCTGCTTCGACCCGACTGCCGACACGATCGGCGCGTTCGAGGAAGGCGAGGCGCTGTTCGCCGGCGCCGAGCCGAGCGAGACCACCAAGGCAGTGCTCCAGTTCAACGAGCAGTTCGAGCGCGCGGGCCAGAACACTGCGGCCTTCGTCAAGGAGCTGGTCGAGATGGACCTGCTGATCGACGGCGAGGTCTCGATCCAGCCCGACAATGCGTCGCAGCCCTTCGTCTATCGCGGCTTCCGCATGATCGACGAGAACAAGGTCAACGAGCTGCGCGGCGACCAGCTTCGCAAGATGGTGCAGAACGGCATGCTGCCGCTCATCTTCGCGCACCTCTTCTCGCTGTCGCAGATCCGCGAGATCTTCGCGCGCCAGATGGCCCAGGGCAAGATGCCCGCGCCGAACCTTATCGGCTGACCAGGCGGATGATCGAGCGCGGCGACCGTTACAGCCGGGGGGCGATCGCCTTTCACTGGACGATCGCCGCGCTCGTCATCGCCAACCTGCTCATCGGGCTGTTCCACGAGGGCGCACCGCGCGCGTGGAACCTGATCCCGATCCACAAGTCGATCGGCATCCTGGTGCTGCTGCTCAGCATCGGCCGGCTCGGCTGGCGGCTGACGCACAGGCCGCCGTCGCTCCCGTCGACGATGCCGACCTGGGAGCGACTGGCCGCCAAGTCGGTCCATTGGCTGTTCTACGTGCTGATCATCGTCCTGCCGCTCAGCGGCTGGGCCTTCGGGTCGAACCCCGCGCGGCCGCGCCCGGCGACCTTCTTCTGGCTGTTCGACCTGCCGCTGCTGCCCGTCACCACGCCGATCGCCCAGGCGGCGCGCGAGGCGCACGAGCTGCTCGGCTATCTGATGGCGGCGCTGGTGGTGATCCACATCGCCGCCGCGCTGCGCCACCAGTTCCTGCTTCGTGATACCATCGCCTCGCGGATGCTGCCGCGCGCCAAGCAGCGCAACTGATCGCGGATGGTAAACGGGATATCCTTAGGTGGATGTCCGTATTGAAACCTTTCGACCGCTTGCCTATATTCTCTTTTGTACGGCGTCGTGTCCCCCCTTTCGCGAGGTCGTACGGCACGCCTGCGGGCGTGTCTCCTCCCTGAACCTTGGCCACCTCGTGCGCTTGCACGAGGTGGTTTTTTATGTGCCCGGTTCAAGGCCGTGGGACTTATTCCGCGGCGACTGCGCCGGGCATCGCTTCATCGGCCACCGCGTCGATCATCGCGCGCAGCATCGCTGCAGTGCGCGCCAGGCCGGGGCCGGGCTGGTCGAAGGCCGGATCGAGGTAGAGCGAGCGGTCGAGCTCGATCTGGATGGCATGGATGCCACGCGCCGGATCGGCATGGCGATCGAGGATGTGCCCGCCCGAATAGGGCGCGTTGATCGCGCTGCGCACGCCATGCGCGCGCGCCACGCCCTCGAGCCGTCCGACCAGCCGCGCCGGCGCCGAGCGGCCGAATCGGTCGCCGATCACCACGCGCGGCGCGAAGCCGGCAGGGCCGATCGGCGGCATCGAATGCAGGTCGAGCAGCACCGCCACGCCGAATCGCCGCCGCGCCGCGTCGAGCGCCGCCGCCACGGCGTCGTGATAGGGCCGGTGATCGCTGCGGATCCGCGCCTGGACTTCCTCGTCGCTCAGCCGCCTGAGCCAGATGTCGCCCGCCTGGGCGACGCGGCGCGGCACCAGCCCCAGGCCGCTGCGCAGCTTGGCCGAGAGCGGCTGGGGCTGGGGCGGGGCGCCGTCGTCGAGCCGCGGGTCGCGCTCGTCCTCGGCGCGGTTGAGGTCGATCCAGGCGCGCGCGCGCTGGGCGACGAACATCGTCTCGCCCGCCGCTGCTGCCATCGCCACCGAATCGGCGTGCCGGTCCTCGAGCGGGCGCAGCGCCAGCAGCGGCACGCGCAACCCAGCGCGCAGTGCCAGCGGATAGTCGCGCCCGGCATGCGGCACCGACAGCAGCACCGGGCTCTCGGGCAACTCGGGGCCATGGCGCACGAAGGACGGCGTTCCGCTCATCGCCACGAACCCTACGGACGGCGTCAATTCGGGGCAATGCCGCGTGACGCGCCATCTGGAAAATCTTAAAGGGTTCGCGCATAGTGTCGGTCCCGTCATTCACGGGTGGGACAAGCATGTTTCGGATCTTGCTGGCAGAAGACGACCGCGTGATGCGCGAGTATCTTACTCGTGCGCTCGAGCGTGCCGGCTATGCCGTCAGCGCGGTCGACCGCGGCACCGAGGCGTTGCCGCTGCTCGAGACCGAGCGGTTCGACCTGCTGCTCACCGACATCGTGATGCCCGAGATGGACGGCATCGAGCTCGCCCAGCGCGCCGCGGAGATGGCGCCGGGGATGCGCGTGATGTTCATCACCGGCTTCGCGGCAGTGACGCTCAAGGCCGGCAAGCAAGTGCCGCAGGCGCGCGTGCTCTCCAAGCCGTTCCACCTGCGCGACCTGGTGCTCGAGGTCGACCGGCTGTTCGAGAGCGAGAACGTGAGCCGCAATTGAAATGCCGCCTTGCGCGGGGGGGAATCGCCCGCTATGGCGCCGCTTCCCCGAGTTTCGGCCCTATGGGCCATGGGCGTGTAGCTCAGTGGTAGAGCACTGTGTTGACATCGCAGGGGTCGCAAGTTCAATCCTTGCCACGCCCACCATTTGAAAGCCCGCCGCCCGCAAGGGTGGCGGGTTTCTTGGTTTTGGGCCCAGGCCGCTCCGGCGCTTCCGATCCAATCCCCGTCATCCCGGCGAAAGCCGGGACCCAGGGCAGCGAGCGACGACCTTTGTGGCCCTGGGTCCCGGCTTTCGCCGGGATGACGGCAGGAAGGGCGCGGACCGCTCGATGATCGATGACACGTCCAAGTTCAGGGCGACGGTTTGGAACCGGGCGGTCGGCCTGCTTCAATGCTGCCGGATCGTCGCGAGGAAGCTGCCGACTTCGCGCGAGAGCGCGCTCGAATCGGCGTGGAGCCGCTGCGCCAGCGCGCGCATCTCGCGGGCGCTGTCCTCGGCTTCGCGCGAGGTGCCGCCGATCGCCTCGACGTCGCGCTGGATCGCGCTGCCCGCATCGACTGCCTCGCCGACGTTGCGCGCGATCAGCCGCGTCGCCGATTCCTGCGCCGCCACCGCTGCCTGCACCTGGTGCGCCAGCCCCACCATCGTCCCGATCGCCTGCTCGACGCCGGCGTGGCCCTCGGCGACGTCGCCGATGCCGCCGCGGATCTCGGTGACGTGCGCGGTGATTCGCGCCGCGGCGATCCCCGCCTGGGTCGAGAGCTGCTTCACTTCGTTTGCGACCACGGTGAAGCCGCGGCCCGATTCGCCCGCGCGCGCGGCTTCGATCGTCGCGTTGAGCGCGAGCAGGTTCACCTTGCGCGCGATCTCGCTGATCAGCCCGATCACCGAATCGATCGACTGCGCCGAATGGAGCAGCTCGCGTGCCCGCGCGCTGCCGGTTGTCACCAGCGAAGCGACCTGGCCCGCGGCGCGCTCGGTCTGCTCGGCGCTTTGCCCGATCCCGCCCAGCGCATCGGCGAGCCCGCGCCCGCGCCCGGCGATCTCGGTCATGTTGTCGGTGGTCTGCGTCGCCGCGCCGGCGAGGAAGGTCGCGCGCTGGCTGAGCTCGGCGGCGCGCTCGACGGTCGAGGCGGCATTCCGCTCGAGCTTGTCCGAAAGCTCGGCCATCGCGCGCGACAGCTCGGCGATCCCGGCCTCGAACCGCTCGCTCGCCTGCTCGATCCGCTGCGCGCGGGCGATGCGCTGGCTCGCCTCGGCCATGTCGCGCTCGGCGGCGAGGTGGACGAGCCGGCGATTGCCGACCGAGCCGAACAGCTTGCCGTCGAGCGTCAGGATCATCCCCTCGCTGCCGCCCGCAGCGCGATAGGCGTCGATCAGCTCGCGCACCGGCAAGCTCGCCTCGACGATCGGGCAGAGCCGCAGGTGCCGCGCGACGCCGTGGCCATAGGCGGGGTTCTTGAGCAGCGCATGACCGAAGGGATTGAGCAGCAGCCGCCGCACATCCTTCTCGAACACCGCGCCCACCGGACGGCGCTCGCCTTCGATCACCGGGATCAGGCGGAGGTCCGGGTCCGCCTGGAACAGGTCGACCGCGCGGAACAGCGAATCCTCGAGACTGAGCGTCGGCGTACTGCGCTCGGCGTCGCTCATCCAATGGCCCGGCGACTCGCTGGTAAGGCGTTGAGAAGGCAGAGTCGGTGCGTCGGCGCGGAACATGGAGCTTGAGCTAGATCAAGATAGTAAATGCCGACTTAGCCGTGGGTTACGGCTGCGTTACAACGCAAAATAATTGCGGGCCTTGCTCCGGGGCGTCCTTCGCCGCTAGAGGCCGCCTCCGTGACGGGTGTCCCTCGCGAGGGGGATGAAAAGGGAAGCCGGCGGAATTCCGGCGCTGCCCCCGCAACTGTGACCGGCGAGCCGGCGTGCCACAGACAAGCCACTGGGCCTTGGGCCCGGGAAGGCGGTGCGCCAGCGATGACCCGGGAGTCAGGAGACCTGCCCGTCGCCGTCGATTCCTCTGCGCGGACGGGGTGTGCCGGGCGGACGGGGAGAGAAATCCCCGTGCGAGCGACACCAAACCGGGTCGCTCCCTCGCCACATGACGGCAGGACGGCCCAGACAAGGGGTGTCCAAGATGAAGACCTTTGCCCAGCTGCTGCTGGCCACTGCCGCGGCGATCGTGCCCGCGGCCGCGCATGCCCAGGACGACGAGATCGTGATCGCCGACCTGCGTATCGATCCCAACGACATCGTCGTCGTCGCCTCGGGTGTCGAGCAGCGCGTCGAGGATACGGGCCGCGCCGTCACCGTGATCGACCGCGCCGAGATCGACCAGCGCCAGACTGTTGTCCTCTCCGACCTGCTCGCGACCACGCCGGGCGTCGGTGTCACGCGCAACGGCGGCCCCGGTGCGGTGACCGCGGTGCGCATCCGCGGCGCCGAGGACGCGCAGACGCTGGTGCTGATCGACGGCGTGCGCGCCAACGATCCGTCGTCGCCCGCTGGCGCCTTCGACTTCGGCAACCTGCTCACCGGCTCGATCCAGCGCGTCGAAGTGCTGCGCGGCGCCAATTCGGTGGTGTGGGGCAGCCAGGCGATCGGCGGCGTGGTCAACGTCGTGACCCAGGCGCCGGCCGACGGCCTCTCGGCGCGCGCCAATGCCGAGTACGGCTATGCCGACCAGATCGTGGCCAACGGCGCGATCGCGGCGGGCAGCGACCATGTCCAGGGCGCGCTCACCGCGGGCTATTTCCGTACCGACGGCGTGTCGCAGGCCGCGGTCGGCACCGAGCCCGACGGCTATCGCCAGTATAATGCCAGCGGCCGGCTCAAGGCCGAGCTCCGGCCCGGCATCGGCGCCGAGGTCCGCGCCTATTACGCCAATTCACGTACGGATCTCGACGGGTTCCCGCCGCCCAATTATGCCTTTTCGGACACCGCCGAATATTCGACCGCGAAGGAATTCTACGGCTATGCCGGGGTCTTCGCGAAGCTTGGCCCGGTCGACAACCACGCCGGCTTCAGCCTTGCGGACATCGATCGCGATAATTTCGATCCCACGGCCCAAAGCGCGCCGCTCTATCTCTATCGCGGCCGCAGCGAGCGTTTCGAATATCGCGGCGACGCGGCGCTGATGGACCAGCTCCGCTTCGCGTTCGGCGCCGAGCGCGAGACCAGCCGCTTCTTCGACGGCGACAAGACCTATCGTGCGCGCACCACCAGCTTCTACGGCCAGGCGATCGTCACCCCGATCGACGCCGTGACGCTCACTGCCGGCGTGCGCAATGACGACCACAGCCGCTTCGGCAACCACGCGAGCTGGGGCGCCAGCGCCGCGGTGCGCGCAAGCGACACGACGCTGCTGCGCGCAAGCTACAACGAGGGCTTCAAGGCTCCGACGCTCTACCAGCTGTTCGCGCCTTTCTATGGCTATAAGGACCTCCGCCCCGAGACCGCCAAGGCCTGGGACGCGGGCATCGAGCAGCGCTTCCTGGGCGGCAAGGTCCGCGTCGCTGCGACCTGGTTCCACCGCGACACGCGCAACCAGATCGACTTCGACCTCGTCAGTTTCACCTATCGCAACATCGCCCGCGCCCGCGCCCAGGGTGTCGAGCTGGAGCTGGCGGTGAAGCCGATCGAAGCGCTCACGGTCACCGCCAACTACACCTATACCGACACCGAGAATCGCTCGGCGGGGTTCGTCGGCAACGACCTGGCCCGCCGCCCGCGCGACACGGCCAGCGTGTCGGCCGACTACCGGCTGCCGTTCGGGCTTTCGCTGGGGGGCGCGGTGACGATGGTGGGTGACAGCTTCAACGATGCCGGCAATCTCACGCGGATCGACGGCTATGCGATCGGCAGCATCCGCGCCGAGATGCCGATCGGCGAGCGTTTCTCGGTCTACGGCCGGATCGAGAACGTGACCGACGAGAAGTATGAAGTCGTGTCGGGCTACGGCACCTATGGCCGCGCGGCCTATGCCGGCGTGCGGCTGAAGCTCAACTGATGCGCGGCGCCGCGCTGCTATGCTGCCTGCTGGCTGCGAGCTGCGCGGCGCCACCGCCCCAGGCCAATCGGGGTGGCGGGGGGATCGTCTCGACCAACCCCTGCGCCGATGCGATGCTCGTCGAGCTGGTGCCGCCCGGGCGGATCGCCGCGATCAGCCATTATTCGCAGGACGCCGCGGCGACTTCGATCCCGCTCGACGTCGCGCGCCGCTTCCGCGCCACCACCGGCACGGCGGAGGAAGTGATCGCGCTCCATCCCGATTTGCTGATCGCGAGCAGCTTCACCTCGCCCTCGGCGCGCGAGGCGTTCGCGCGGGCGGGGCTCAAGGTCCTCTATCTCGATTCGCCGGTGACGATCGACGCGAGCAAGGCGCAGGTCACCCAGCTCGCCGCCGCGATCGGCGCCGAAGCGCAGGGCAGGGCGATGAACGCGCGGATCGACCGCGCCGTCACCGTTGCCGCGCCTCCGCCCGGCGCGCCGGTGCCGGCGCTCGTGTGGATCGGCGGCAACCTCGTCTCGGGCGGCGGCAATTTGCTCGACGAGATGCTGACGCGCGCCGGCTTCCGTGATCAGGCGGCGCATTATGGCCTGCAATTCACGGGAACCCTTCCCATCGAGCGCGTGATCGTCGATCCGCCGCGCGTGATGCTCGTTCCCGACCGCCCCGGCCGCGACGGTGATTCGCGCGCCGCCCAGATCCGCGCCCGCGCGCTCGCCCATTTCGGCGCGCGCGTGACGCAGGCCTCGTTCCCGCGCAGTCTCGTCAATTGCGGTGGCCCGGTGATCGAGCGCGCGATGACGCGGCTTGCCGAAATCCGCCGGGGGCTCGCGTCATGAGCCGCCCGCTGTTGCTCGCCCTGCTCGCCGCGCTGGTCGCAATCCTGTTCGCGGGGTCGCTGATGGCGGGGAAGCTGTGGGTGCCCTTCTCGGCCTGGTTCAGCGCCGATCCGCGCTGGTGGATCGTGCTCGAGCTGCGTGTCCCGCGCGCGATCCTCGGCACCGCGATCGGCGCGGGGCTGGGGCTCACCGGCGCGGTGCTGCAGGGTTATCTCCGCAATCCGCTCGCCGATCCGGCGGTGGTCGGCGTCTCGTCGAGCGCCGCGCTGGGCGCGGTCGCGACGATCGTCCTCATCGCCGCCGCGACGCCGCTGCTCGTCTTCGCCGGCGCGATGGCGGCGGGCTGCGGCTCGATGCTGCTGCTCGCCGGCCTCGCCTGGCGCGCCGACAGCGCGGTCGCCTTCGTGCTTGCGGGCACGGTGCTCGCCAGCCTCTCGGCCGCACTCACCGCCTTCCTCATCTCGATCGCGCCCAACCCCTATGCCGTCGCCGAGATCATCGACTGGATCATGGGCTCGCTCACCGACCGGAGCTTCGCCGAGGCGCAGCTCGCGGTGCCGTTCATCGCCGCGGGCTGCGTGCTGCTGCTCCTCACCGGCCGCGCGCTCGACGCGCTCACGCTGGGCGAGGATGCCGCGCGCTCGCTCGGCGTCCGGCTGGCGCGGACCCAGCTGCTGATCGTGCTCGGCGCGGGGCTGGCGGTGGGCGCGAGCGTCGCGGTGACCGGCGTGGTCGGCTTCGTCGGGCTGATCGTCCCGCACCTGCTGCGCCCGCTCACCGGCGCGCGGCCGGGCGCGCTGCTGCTGCCGAGCCTGTTCGGCGGCGCCGCGCTCGTCCTCGCCGCCGACAGCCTCGTCCGTCTCGCGCCCGGCGCGCAGGAACTGCGATTGGGCGTCGCCATGTCGCTGCTCGGCGCGCCCTTCTTCCTGCTGCTCGTCCTCCGCTTGAGGAACTCGGCATGGCGCTGAAGCTCCGCGAGCTCGAGGTCAGCCTGGGCAACCGTCGCGTCCTCTCGGGGATCGACGCCGAGTTCCAGCCCGGCCGCGTCACGGCGATCCTGGGCCCCAACGGCTCGGGCAAGTCGACCCTGGTCAAGGCGCTCGCCGGGCTGATCGAGCTCGACCGCGGCCATGTCACGCTCGACAAGCGCGCCGTCGGCCGGCTCGACCCGCGCGAGCGCGCGCGCCTGATCGGCTATCTGCCGCAGGAGCCCGACGTCCATTGGCGCGTCACGGTCGAGGACCTCGTCGCGCTCGGCCGCCTGCCGCGCCGCGCGCCTTTCGCGGGTCCGTCGGCGGAGGATCGCCAGGCCGTCGCCGCCGCGCTCCAGGCGACGGGCACGGCGAGCTTCGCGGGCCGCATCGTTACCGAGCTCTCGGGCGGCGAGCGTGCCCGCGTGCTGCTCGCGCGCGTCCTCGCTGGCATGCCCGACTGGCTGCTCGCCGACGAGCCGCTCGCCAGCCTCGACCCCGTCCACCAGCTCGACCTGCTCGACCAGCTGCGCGGGTTGGCGGGCGCGGGGATGGGGGTGGTGGTGGTGCTCCACGACCTGCTCCAGGCCGCGCGCGCCGCCGACGACGTGCTGCTGCTGCGCGAGGGCCGGATCGTCGCCTTCGGCCCCGCGCGCGACGTGCTTTCGCACCAGCCGCTGCGCGACGCGTTCGGCGTCGAGGTGATGGTGATCGGCGACGACCAGGGCCGCCTCCTCCCGGTGCCGATCGGTCGGAGCAAGCCGCTCCAATCTTAAGCCGTCATCCCGGCGAAAGCCGGGACTCAGGGCCAAGCAGGATGTCGCTCGTGGCCCTGGGTCCCGGCTTTCGCCGGGATGACGGTGGAGAGGGAAGGATGACATCCCCCGGCCGCTGTGCCATTGCGCAATTTAATTACAACGCGAGTCGGGCGCCGCGAGCCCCGCGCAGGAGAGTCAGATGCGCACCATCGACCATGTGATCGTCGGCCATTCAGGCGGAGGCGCCGCGCGCAGCGGGGACGTGTTCGATCCCAACACCGGCCAGGTCCAGGCGACGGTGACGCTCGGTACCGCCGCCGACCTCGACCGCGCCGTCGCCGCCGCGCAGGCCGTGCAGCCCGCCTGGGCGGCGACCAACCCGCAGCGCCGCGCCCGCGTGATGTTCCGCTTCAAGGAACTGGTCGAGGCGAACATGGACGCCCTCGCGCACCTGCTCTCCTCCGAGCACGGCAAGGTGATCGCCGACGCCAGGGGCGACATCCAGCGGGGGCTCGAAGTGATCGAGTTTGCCTGCGGCGTGCCCCATGTGCTCAAGGGCGAGTACACCCAGGGCGCCGGCCCGGGCATCGACGTCTATTCGATGCGCCAGCCGATCGGCATCGGCGCGGGCATCACGCCGTTCAACTTCCCGGCGATGATCCCGATGTGGATGTTCGGCGTCGCGATCGCCTGCGGCAACGCCTTCATCCTCAAGCCTTCCGAGCGGGATCCCTCGGTGCCCGTCCGCCTCGCCGAGCTGATGGCCGAGGCCGGGCTGCCCGAAGGCATCCTCCAGGTCGTCCATGGCGACAAGGAGATGGTCGACGCGATCCTCGACCACCCCGCGATCGGCGCGATCAGCTTCGTCGGCTCGTCGGACATCGCGCATTACGTCTATCGCCGCGGCGTCGACGCGGGCAAGCGCGTCCAGGCGATGGGCGGGGCGAAGAACCACGGCATCGTCATGCCCGATGCCGACATGGACCAGGTCGTGGCCGATCTCTCGGGCGCGGCCTTCGGCTCGGCGGGCGAGCGCTGCATGGCGCTGCCGGTGGTCGTGCCGGTCGGCGACAGGACCGCCGACGCGCTGCGCGAGAAGCTGGTCCCGGCAATCGAGAAGCTCCGCGTCGGCGTCTCGACCGATGCCGAGGCGCATTACGGCCCGGTGGTCAACGCCGCGCACAAGCAGCGGGTGGAGAACTGGATCCAGACCGGCGTCGACGAAGGCGCCGAACTGGTGGTCGACGGCCGCGGCTTCCAGCTCCAGGGGCACGAGCAGGGCTTCTTCATCGGCCCGTCGCTGTTCGACCGCGTCACGCCGGCGATGCAGAGCTACAAGGAGGAGATCTTCGGCCCGGTCCTCCAGATCGTCCGCGCGCCGGACTTCGAGGCGGCGCTGAGGCTCCCGAGCGAGCACCAGTACGGCAACGGCGTCGCGATCTTCACCCGCAACGGCCACGCCGCGCGCGAGTTCGCCGCGCGCGTGAACGTCGGCATGGTGGGAATCAACGTGCCGATCCCGGTGCCGGTGGCCTACCACACTTTCGGCGGCTGGAAGCGCTCGGCGTTCGGCGACACCAACCAGCACGGCATGGAAGGCGTGAAGTTCTGGACGCGGGTCAAGACCGTCACCCAGCGCTGGCCCGATGGCGGCGCGGGCGACAGCGCCTTCGTCATCCCGACGATGGGCTGAGGCGATGCTGACCGCACTCGCCCTGCTCCTCGCCGTCCAGGCCGCGCCACAGCTCCTCTGCACCACCCTCTCGGGCGTCACCCTTGCGGAGGGCGACAAGATGGAGCGTACCGAGGGCCCGGATTTCGACGTCTATTATGTCGACGGACCCGCGGGGCAGTTCGGCGTCTATGACGGCTATTATGCGCAGGTCTCGGGCGGCGATGCCGAGAAGGCGTTCGTGATCGACGGCCATCAGGTGAATCGCATGCGCATCGACGGCGTGTTCCGCGGCTATCTGGTCACCGGCGAGAACGGCGCGCAGAACCATTTCTTCGGCGCCGTCTTCAAGGGCGATGCCAGCGACCGCGCCTTCTTCGACCGCGTCCATTTCGGCGGCTGCAAGCGCGCCGCCTGAAGACAAAGCCTCCCCCTTGCGGGGGAGGAGGGGTGCCTCCTGGAGACGCGGTTCAGGCGATCGCGTCCTTCCGCCGCCCGAACCAGGGCTGCGCCGCGGTCTCGAACGCGTCGTGGTAGAGCGGGTGCTCGGTGCCCATCCACCGGTCCCACCAGGTGAAGTAGAGCCCGAAATTATAGCGACCCTGGCTGTGGTGCAGGTCGTGGTGCGTCGTGGTGGTCAGCCACCCCGTCCAGCGCGAGCGGGTGAAGCCCGGCCAGGCGAGCTCGTGGCCCATGTGCCCGAGCACATTGCGGCTGATCTGGTGGAGCACGAAGGCGATCACCACCACCGCGTGCATCGGCACGAAGAGCAGGAAGATCGGCATGAACATCGCTTCGAACCCGCCTTCCAGCGGCGCGAAGCTGTAGGCGGCCCAGGGGGTGGGGGTGCGCGACTTGTGGTGCTCGAGATGCGCGATCCGGAACATCGCCCGGGCATGCAGCCCCCGGTGCATCCAGTAGAAATAGGCGTCGTGCGCGAGGACGATCGCAGCGAACTCGAGCAGCCCCAGCCACCAGGCGGGCAGCGCGTCGCTCACATGGAAGATCCCCGCCCGCGCGCCGGCGAAGATCCCGATGCCGTTCACCGCGAAGATCCCCACCGTCACCAGCGAATTGCCGAACTCGCGGCGCTTCTGCTCCCATTCCGGGGTGCGGCTCTGGATGCGCCGCGGCCGCGTCCAGCGCGCGGCGATCCACAGCAGCAGCGTCACCGCGCCGGCTGCGACGAGATAAGCGCGTCAGCTCCAGTCCAAAGACATGCGCGCCATGTTCGGCGAAGCGCATCAGCCAGTCGGGCATCGGTCGGCTCCTTGTGCGAAGTGTCCCGAAATGCCTGCCCGAACCCTGCCGGTGCGTCGCTGCGATGCCGGAAAATCAGCGCCGATTTCGAAATCGATCAGGGATTTCCAGCGCCGACGATCATCGCCTTGCGATAGTCGGTGGGCGTCTGCCCGGTCGCGTCGCGGAAGGCGCGGTTGAACGGCGCAAGGCTGCCATAGCCCAGGTCCATCGCCATGGTGAGCACGGGCAAATTGACCTTCGCCGGATCGGCCAGCCACGCCCGCGCCTCGGTGATGCGATGCTCGTTCAGGAAGGTCGAGAAGTTGCGATAGCCCAGCCGCTGGTTGATCAGTGCGCGCAGCCGATGCTCGGGCACGCCCAGCCGCTCGGCGAGCCCGCCGATGCTCAGGCCGGGCTCGCGGTACACGCCCTCCGCCATCGCTGTGTCGAGCTTCTGCCTGAGCACATGCTCGGCGGGCGACAGCGCCGGCGCCGGCTCGGGCGCCGCGGGGGCGCTGGTGTCGAACAGCAGCTCGGCATTGGCGGTGAGCAGCACGCCCCCCAGCACCATCACCGTCACGAAGGTCGTCCCCGATTGCAGCACGCCCAGCCAGTCGGCGCCGTGCCCGAAGCCATAGACCGTCTCGGCCAGGATCACGCCGATCGTCTGCACGCTCACCACGATCACGAAGCCGATCCGGAAGGCGCGCCGCCGCTCGATCAGGTCGTCGCCGCGCTCGCTCCAGGCGATGCGGATCGCGTGGAGCGCGAGCAGCAGCGAGAGCGTGTGCATCGCGATGTCGCCCGCCCAAGGCCATTGGTGCGTCACGTACCGAGCACGCATCATGTCGAGCCAGCTCAGCGCCAGGATCACCCCCGACGCGATCGCGATTCGCCGGTCGACCGGCCGTTCGAGCAGCCGGTGCGCGAACAGCCAGAGGAACAGCGGCGCCGACATCGAGAAGAACTGCACCGGCGGCCAGATCGGCAGGAACCAGCCGCGCACCGCGGACGAGGCGAGTGCGAGATAGCAGGTCACCGACACGAACAGCAGCACGGTCACCGCGCGCAGCTCCCGCGGCGCCGGGCTGCGCGCGACGAGCAGCCCGATCAGCATCAGCTGTCCCGCCGCGAACAGGCGGAAGCAGGTGTCGAGGATCAGCAGCACGTCCATCGCGCGCGCGTTATGGCGCCCGGCCGGGCGAGCGTCTATCGCCTCGCGGGGAGGACATCGAATGGCCTGGTTTCGCTGGATCGCCGTGATCGCGCTGCTCTTCACGAGCCTAGCGCCTGCCCAGGCGCAGAAGCGAATCGCGCTGAGCTTCGACGATGTGCCTCGCGGCCACGGGCCCTTCCTCACCCCCGACCAACGCACCGAAGCGCTGATCGCCGCGCTCAAGCGGGCGCGCGTGAAGCAGGCGGCGTTCTTCGTGAACCCCGGCCGGCTCGCCAATCCCGACGGCGCGAGCGGTGAGGCGCGGATCGCCGCCTATGTCCGCGCGGGGCACGTCATCGCCAACCACAGCTTCAGCCACAAGAGCCTCACCGACCTCACCGCCGAGGCCTATCTCGCCGACATCGACAGCGCGGAGGACTGGCTCAGGGGCCGGCCCGGCCGTCGCCCCTGGTTCCGCTATCCCTTCCTCAACGAGGGCCGCGCCGACAAGGCCAAGCGCGACGCCGTCCGCGCCGGGCTCGACGCGCGCGGGCTTCGGAACGGCCATGTCACTGCCGACGGCTACGACTGGTACCTCGAAGGCCTGACGATCGAAGCGATCCGCGCCGGACGGCCGGTCGATCTCGCGGCGCTGAGGATGCTCTACATCGAGACGATGGTCGGCGCCGCGGATTTCTTCGACGGCCTCGCGGTCAAGGCCACCGGCCGCTCGCCGGTGCACATGCTGCTGCTCCACGAGACCGACCTCGCCGCGCTGTTCGTCGAGGACCTCGTCGCGGCCTTGCGCGCCGATGGCTGGGCGATCGCGACCGCCGACCAGGCCTATGCCGATCCGATCGGCCGCGAGCGCCCCGACGTGCCCTCGGCGCAGGGCACGCTGACCGAGCTCGTCGCCTGGGAGCGCGGCCTGCCGCGCCCGCGCTGGTACGAGCGCAACGACGAGACGGTGCTCAAGGCGTTGTTCGACGCGCGCGTGCTTCGTCCGACCCCCGCTGCCCATTGACTTGGTGCGCAATTTTATTGCTCTAGCCGCAAGCCCCGACTCCATGGGGCGTGCGGCGGAGAGGCCGAGGAAGATGACCCAGCAGTTCGACCTGACCGACGACCAGCTCGCGATCCAGGACATGGCGCGCAAGTTCACCGCCGACGCGATCACGCCGTTCGCGGCGGAGTGGGACGAGAAGCACCTCTTCCCCAAGGAGACGATCCGGTCCGCCGCGGAGCTGGGCTTCGCGGCGATCTATGTCTCGGAGGAGAGCGGCGGGATCGGGCTCGGCCGGCTCGAGGCGGCGCTGATCATGGAAGCGATGGCCTATGGCTGCCCCGCGACCAGCGCCTTCATCTCGATCCACAACATGGCTGCCTGGATGATCGACCGCTTCGGATCGCAGCCGGTGAAGGACAAGTTCCTGCCCCGCCTCGTCACGATGGAAGCGATGGCGAGCTATTGCCTCACCGAGCCGGGCTCGGGCTCGGACGCCGCCGCGCTCAAGACCAGCGCGGTGCTGGACGGCGACCATTATGTCGTCAACGGCTCCAAGCAGTTCATCTCGGGCGCGGGCGAGAATGAAGTGTACGTCACCATGGTCCGCACCGGCGCCGAGGGCCCCAAGGGCATCTCGTGCCTGGTGATCGAGAAGGACATGCCCGGCGTCGGCTTCGGCGCGAACGAGCGCAAGCTCGGCTGGCATGCCCAGCCCACGCGCCAGGTGACGTTCGACAACGTCCGCGTGCCGGTCGAGAACCGCGTCGGCGGCGAAGGCGAGGGCTTCCGCTTCGCGATGATGGGGCTGGACGGCGGCCGGCTGAACATCGGCGCCTGCTCGCTCGGCGGGGCCCAGCGCTGCCTCGACGAAGCGATCGCCTATACCAGGGACCGCAAGCAGTTCGGCCAGGCGATCGCCGACTTCCAGAACACCCAGTTCACGCTCGCCGACATGGCGACCGAACTCGAAGCCGCCCGCGCGCTCCTCTACCTCGCTGCCGCCAAGGTGACCGCGGGCGCGCCCGACAAGACGCGCTTCGCCGCGATGGCCAAGCGCTTCGCGACCGACACCGGCAGCAGCGTGGTCGACCGCGCGCTCCAGCTCCACGGCGGCTATGGCTATCTGATGGACTATCCGATCGAGCGTTTCTGGCGCGACCTCCGCGTCCATTCGATCCTCGAAGGCACAAACCAGGTGATGCGGATGATCGTCGGCCGCGAGCTCACGCGCCAATGAGTGACGTCCTTACTTTCGTCGAGGGCCGCGTCGGCCGTATCCGGCTCAACCGGCCCAGGGCGCTGCACGCGCTCAACACCGGCATGTGCGCGGCGATGCTCGAGGCGCTGGTCGGCTGGGAAGCCGATCCGACGGTCGAGGCGGTGCTGATCGACCATGCGGAGGGGCGCGGTTTCTGTGCGGGGGGCGACATCCGGATGATCGCCGAGAGCGGTGCGGGCGACGGCGCGTCGGCGGCCGACTTCTTCCGCACCGAATATCGGCTGAACCACAAGCTGTTCACTTATCCCAAGCCAATCGCGGCCTTCATGGACGGCATCACCATGGGTGGCGGCGTCGGCATCTCGCAGCCGGCGCGCTACCGAATCGCCACCGAGAACACGCGCTTCGCCATGCCCGAGACCGGGATCGGCCTGTTCCCCGACGTCGGCGGCGGCTGGTATCTCTCGCGGCTGCCCGGCCGGATGGGCGAGTATCTCGCGCTCACCGGCGCGCGGCTCGACGGCGCCGAATGCCTCGCGCTCGGCCTCGCCACCCATTCCCTCCCCGCCGCCGCGCTCGACGAGGCGAAGGCGCGCATCGTCGCCGATCCCGGCGCGATCGACGCGATCCTCGAAAGCCTCGCCGAAAGCCCCGCCGCGGCGATCGCGCACCAGGCCGAGATCGACCGCTTCTTCGCCGGCGACACCGTCGAGGCGATCTTCGCCGCGCTCGAAGCCGATTCCGGCGACTGGGCCGCGCAGGCGCTCGCGACGCTGCGCACCAAATCGCCCCAGGCATGCAAGGTCTCGCTCCGCATCGTCCGCGAGGGCCGCACCGCCCGGAGCTTCGCCGAGGAGATGACCCGCGAGTTCGCCGTCGCCACCCATGTCGTTCTCCGCCCCGACATCGTCGAGGGCGTGCGCGCGGTGATCGTCGACAAGGACAATGCGCCGAAATGGAATCCGGCTACGCTCGACGGCGTGACCGATGCGCTGATCGATGCGATCTTCGCGCCCTTGCCCGTGGAGAAAGCTTGGACGCCCGCTTGAAATTCAACCGTCATCCCGGCGAAAGCCGGGACCCAGGGTCACAAGCGACGTCGCCTCGAACCCTGGGTCCCGGCTTTCGCCGGGATGACGTAAAGGAATGGACATGACCTACGAAACCATCCTCGTCGAGCAGCGCGGCGCCGTTACGCTCGTCACGCTCAATCGCCCCCAGGCGCTCAACGCGCTCAACTCGAAGATCCTCGCCGAGCTGCTCGACGCGATGAAGGCGTTCGACGCCGACGCCGCGCAGGGCTGCGCGGTCATCACCGGCAGCGAAAAGGCGTTCGCGGCGGGCGCCGACATCAAGGAGATGCAGGCGCAGGGCTTCGCCGACATGTACGGCCACGACTTCTTCGCCGGCTGGGACGCCTTCACCCGCACGCGCAAGCCGATCATCGCCGCGGTCTCGGGCTATGCGCTGGGCGGCGGTTGCGAGCTCGCGATGATGTGCGACTTCATCCTCGCCTCGGAGACCGCCAGGTTCGGCCAGCCCGAGATCAAGCTCGCGGTCTCGCCCGGCATGGGCGGGTCGCAGCGGCTCGCGCGCGCGGTCGGCAAGGCCAAGGCGATGGAGATGTGCCTGACCGGCCGGATGATGGACGCCGCCGAGGCCGAGCGTTCGGGCCTCGTCAGCCGCATCCTGCCGGCGGCCGAGCTGGTCGACGAAGCGGTGAAGACCGCCGAGCTGATCGCGTCGATGGCGCCGCTCGCGATTCTGGCCAACAAGGAGATGGTCAACGCTGCCTATGAGACGAGCCTTGCGCAGGGCGTCCAGTTCGAGCGCCGGCTGTTCCACGCGCTGTTCGGCACTGCCGACCAGTCCGAAGGGATGGCCGCCTTCGTCGAGAAGCGACCGGGGCAGTGGACGGGGAAGTAATCCCGGTGGGATCTGGAGAGGAACGACAGTGGCACGCGTAGCATTCATCGGCCTGGGCAACATGGGCGGCGGCATGGCCGCGAACCTCGCGAAGGCGGGGCACGACGTCCGCGCCTATGACCTCGTTCCCGAAGCCTTGCAGAAGGCCGAAGCGGCCGGCTGCCTCGCCGCGCCGAGCGCGGGCGAAGCGGTGAAGGGCGCCGAGGCGGTCGTGACGATGCTTCCCGCCGGCCGTCACGTCGAGACCGTCTACGCCGACCAGCTCTTCCCCAACGCCGATCCCGGCACGGTGCTGATCGATTGTTCGACGATCGACGTCGCCACTGCCCGCCGCGTCGCCGAGGCCGCGCAGGCGAAGGGGCTGCTCGCGGTGGACGCGCCCGTCTCGGGCGGGATCGCCGCGGCCAACGCGGGGTCGCTCACCTTCATGGTCGGCGGCACAGATCAGGCGTTCGACCTCGCCGAGCCCTATCTCGCCGCGATGGGCAAGGCCGTGATCCACGCCGGCGCGAGCGGCGCGGGGCAGGCGGCGAAGATCTGCAACAACATGCTGCTCGGCGCCGAGATGATCGCGACCTGCGAGGCCTTCGCGCTCGCCGAGAAGCTCGGGCTCGACCTGCAGAAATTCTACGACATCGCCTCGGTGAGCTCGGGCCAGAGCTGGTCGATGACGAGCTATTGCCCGGTGCCGGGCGTCGGCCCCGAGACGCCGGCCGACCGCGATTACCAGGGCGGTTTCGCGGCCGGGCTGATGCTCAAGGACCTGCGCCTCGCGATGGAAGCGGCAGCGAGCGTCCATGCCGACACCCCGATGGGCAAGCGCGCCGCGCAGCTCTACGAAGCCTTTGTCGAGGCAGGCAATGCCGCGACCGACTTCTCGGGGATCATCCGCACGCTGAAATAGCCTGCGCCGTTTTACTCAGTCATCGTCATCCGGGCGAAAGCCGGGATCCCGGGCAGCGAGCCGTGTCGCCTGTGGCTCTGGATCCCGGCTTTCGCCGGGATGACGGTTTGTCGGGCGGGAGCGGGGGGTTAACTTCGAATTCGCCTTCCGCGGCTAAGCGCGTGGTGAGAGGTTCCCCACCGATGCGCCGCGCCCTTCTTCTCGCCCTGGCCCTTGCCGCCCCCGCGTCGGCGCAGCGGGCGGCCGCGCCCTTCAGTGTCGCCGAGACGGGCCGCGGCTATGGCTCGCTCCAGGATGCCGTGCAGGCGATCGGCGGCGGGCGCGGCACGATCCTGATCGCGCCGGGCACGTATCGCGAATGCGCGGTCCAGACCGACGGCATGGTCACCTACAAGGCCGTTCAGCCCGGCACGGCGGTGTTTGAGCGCGAGACCTGCGAGGACAAGGCTGCGCTCGTCCTGCGCGGCCGCGCCTCGATCGTCGACGGGCTCGTCTTCCGCGGCTATTCGGTGAACGATGGCAACGGCGCGGGCATCCGCATCGAGACGGGCGACCTCAGCGTCGCCAACGCGATGTTCCTCGACAGCCAGCAGGGCATCCTCGGTGGCAATCCCTCGGCGCAGCGCATCACCATCGACCATTCGACCTTCGCGGGGCTCGGCCAGTGCGACGAATCGGTGAACTGCAGCCATGCGGTCTATCTGATCAACCGCGGCCAGGTGACGATCACCCGCTCGCGCTTCGAGCGCGGCACCGGCGGCCATTACGTCAAGCTGCGCGTGCCGAGCTTCACCATCACCGGCAACAGCTTCGACGACAGCGCCGGGCGCGGCACCAACTATATGATCGACTTGTCCGAGGGCGGCACCGGGACGATCGCGGGCAATGTCTTCGTCCAGGGTGCGCACAAGGAGAATGCGTCGACCTTGATCGCAGTGGCGCCCGAGGCGCGGACCTATCCGTCGAACGGCCTCGCGATCGAGTACAACACCGCGACGCTGGCCCCCGGCGCGCCGCAGGGCCCGGCGTTCGTGACCGACTTCAGCCATGCCGCGCTCAGGCTGGGCGCGAACCAGCTGGGGCCGGGCATCCAGCCGTTGGTGCAGCGGTAGCCGCGCTTTGGACCGTCATCCCGGCGAAAGCCGGCACCCAGGGCCGCGAGCGACGTCTTTAACCCTGGGTCCCGGCTTTCGCCGGGATGACGGCCGGGGTTCCCAAATGACACGCCCTTGTTTCAGCATGACGGTTCGAAGTGTGGCGGGCGACCTGCTCAATCCTCCCTGAGCGTCGCGACTCGCGCTTCCGGCGAAACGAATCCCCACTGCGGCGAACCGAGTCGTCGCGGGATTCACACGGGCCGCCTCCGTAGATATACTTGGGTCACCAAGCCGGATCCGTGCTTTGCCGCGGCTCGTTTTCGCTTCGAAACATCCTTCCCGAGCCGTTAACTCTCTTTCATGGTAAAGCGGCTTTTCATCGTCTTTTTCCCGCTTCATAGTCTCGTCCACGGACCCGTTGCGTCGGGGCCGAGAGCAAGGGGCTGAAGGCGGTGACTGCACTTTCCCGTTTCCCGCGGTTCTTCGTGACGAGTCCCAGCCCGTGTCCCTATCTGCCGGGCCGGCAGGAGCGGAAGATCTTCACCGAACTCTCCGGCGCGCATGCTTCCGAGCTCAACGACGCGCTGGGCCGTATCGGCTTCCGCCGCAGCCAGTCGGTCGCGTACCGGCCGAGCTGCGCGGGGTGCAACGCCTGCGTCTCGGTCCGCGTCGTCTCGGGCCAGTTCAAGCCCAACGCCAGCCAGCGCAAGCTAATCCGCCGCCATTCGGACCTCGAAGTCACCGCGAGCAAGCCCTGGGCGACCGAGGAGCAATATGAGCTGCTCCACCGCTATCTCGCGGCGCGCCATCCGGGCGGCGGCATGGCGGCGATGGACGAGGGCGACTATGCCGACATGGTCGAGCAGAGCCCGGTCACCTCGTTCGTGATCGAATATCGCGAGCCTTCGCCGGCGCCGGGTGAGCGCGGCCGGCTGGTGGGCGCGTGCATCACCGACCAGCAGGCCGACGGCCTGTCGATGATCTACAGCTTCTTCCTCGCCGACGACGAGAACCGCCCGGGCCTGGGCAACTACATCATCATGGACCATATCCTGCGCGCGCGGAACGCGGGCCTGCCCTATGTCTACCTCGGCTATTGGGTGAAGGGTTCGGACCGGATGGCGTACAAGACGCGCTATCGCCCGATCGAAGTGCTCGGTCCCAACGGCTGGGCGGTCTACGAGGACGACGAGACCGCGCCCGAGGCCCCCGCGGCGCCGCTGCCGGTGAACCTCAACGTCTTCGCCTGAGTTGTCCGGTGCGGGCCCCGACTGACGGAGACTGCAAATGGGCGAGCTGATCCTGACCACCTATGACTGGGTGCCCGAGCTGCCGCGCGGCTTCGTGCGCGACCTGCGGGTGCGCTGGGCGCTGGAGGAAGCGGGGCTGCCCTATCGGGTGGAGAGCACGCCGTTCAAGGACCGCGGACCCGAGCATTTCGCGCACCAGCCCTTCGGCCAGGTGCCGTGGCTCACCGACGGCGACCTCTCGATCTTCGAGAGCGGCGCGATCCTGCTCCACCTCGGCGAGCTGAGCGGGACGCTGCTGCCCAGCGAAGCGAAGGCGCGGAACGAAGCGATCGAATGGCTGTTCGCCGCGCTCAATTCGATCGAGATGGCGAGCCAGCCCTGGGCGCTGCTCAACTTCTGGGGCGACGCCCACGACAGCGTGGCGTGGCAGCGCTTCGACGGCTGGGTGAAGCTGCGGCTCGGGCAGATGGAGACGATCCTCGCCGACCGCGACTGGCTGGTCGGCGACTTCTCCGTGGCGGACATCCTGGTGGCCGACGTGCTGCGGCTGGTCGACCGGTTCGACGGGCTGGCGGACTATCCGGTGAGCAAGGCCTATGTCGCGCGCGCGACGGCCAGGCCGGCGTTCGTGAAGGCGCATGCCGACCAGATGGCGCATTTCGCCGCGGCGGATTGAGGGGCGGATGGCCGAGATCAAGGTCGACCTCTCCTCCGCGTGGCAATCACGAGACGGGGTCGCGCCGTGGATCGAGGTCGACGGCGAGCGCAGGCAAGTGCACATCGACCGATCGGCGCTGGCGCAGCCCGATCCCATGGGCGCGAGGAGGCGTTGGACGACATCGCGCTCTTCCGGCTTCGCGCGGCGGCGATCGAGCGCCGGATCCCCCACGAAGCCGAACATGGCTGGAGCGGGCCGCTGGACTTCATGATCCGCGGACCGCTGCCGGACTGAGCGAAGGCGGCGTGCAGAATCGCTTGGCTGCTTGAAGGGGTGGGCCGGCCATCACTTCCACGCCTGGAGCGGATGGTGGTCAAATAGGCTCGTCATGCTGAACTTGGGCGTGTCATCAATTACGCTCTTTGGAGAGATCGCGAAGAGGGGATTCTGCTCTCCTCCATCGTCATCCCGGCGAAAGCCG
Source organism: Sphingomonas sp. (assembly GCF_017745215.1). Lineage (GTDB taxonomy): Bacteria > Pseudomonadota > Alphaproteobacteria > Sphingomonadales > Sphingomonadaceae > Sphingomonas. The sequence continues at coordinate 29,301 of NZ_JAGHZV010000020.1, read as the reverse complement.
GGATGACGGCTGAAGAAGGCCGAAGCCCATTCGGCAATTGATGACATGCCCTGGTTTCAGCATCCAGCCTTCCTCTTGGCGAGATAGCAGCTCGTGGAGGATTGGACCCTGAAACAAGTTCAGGGTGACAGCTTGTTCGTCCTGCTCGAAATCTGCTCTAGACTTCGAACCCGTACCGGATCATTTCTTCGAGGACGCGAATATCGACGTCCCCAAGCGTTTTGAACTTGACGCAATATCCGGTGACGCTGGCCTTCCCGAGTCGATCCGCATAGGTCCGCGACAAATATTTCCGGTCCTCGATGCCCATGACGTACACCGATATGCCCGTGGTGTTCGCGCTAAGGCCGATCCGGTAGAAGTCCCTGGTCTTGCCGTTGGCATAGTGGATCGTCCGCGTGCCGTAGCCGATATTGGGGTTCGAGACGATCTTGCCCGTCTCGTCCCGGCCGTCGAGGAACCACAGGCTGGCGCCCGGCGCGATGGCGAGCACGCGGCGGTGCAGATCGCGCAATTCGTCGCGCTTGGGCTCGGGCTGGGCGGCGATATAGGCCTCGATCTCGGCCTCGACGCTCATTCCTCGCGGCCCAGATCATCGACGTGGAGGTCGACGTCGAGCTGTTCGTCGCCGTGGCCGAGCCGCCAGCCGGCGATCGCCGCGGCACCCGCCGAGTCCAGCCCCACCGCGACGCGGACGTAGCGCTCGTCGGGGGACAGGCCCGCCGAGGGGTCGAAGCCCACCCAGCCGAGCCCGTCCACCCAGGCCTCGGCCCAGCCGTGCGGGGCGCAGGGGCTGCCGCTGTCGGCGCGATAGCCGCTGACGTAGCGCGCGGGCACGCCCAGGCTCCGCGCACCGGCGATGAAGACCTGGGTGATCTCGCGCGACGTGATCGCCTTGCGACGGAACGCCTGGGCGGCCGAGACGCCGCGGTCGGGCTTGTCGGGAACCTGGGGAAAGCGCTCGAACAGCGCGGCGTTGAGCCGGTGGAGGCGGTCGAGCGGGTCCCCCCCAAACCCCGCGGCAAAGTCGGCGAGCTCGGTGCTGGGCTTGGTGCGCGGCGTGGCGCGGCAATAGAAGAGCGGCGGCAACGGCTCGTCGGCGCCGCGGATCACCCCGCTTGCTTCTAGCGTGAGCACCTCGCCCGAGACGCTGACTTCGATCTCCTCGATCGGCCCCTCGGCGTAGAGCATGGTGACGGCGTTGCCGTAACCGTCGACCGCATCGCGCAGCCGCGCGTCGCATTCGACGCTGATCATCCAGCTCACGACGGTCTGGTCGATCGTGTCCGAGGGCGTGAGGCGCAGCATCTGGACGATGCGCGACTGCGGCTCGGTGAAGCGGTATTGCGACTTGTGCTCCACCGCGATCCGCATCCCCCGTCCCCTTCCTCCTTCAGATGAACCGGAACTGGCGCGCGACGGCGCCGTCGAGCTCGGCATTCTCGCTGACGAACGCCTCGAGATATTCGTGCAGTCCGGCGACGATCACGTCGTGGGTGCGCACGCGCTGCATCCGCGCCATCCGTGCGCGCGCCATCCGGTCGGCCTCGCCCTGGAGCCCGGTGCGCTTGCCGAGCGCGCTGAGCAGGCTCATCGTCTCCTCGATGCAGGCGGCAAGGCTGCGCGGCAGCTCGAAGCGGCTGATCAGCAGGTCGATGACGTTCGCGGGCGTGAGCCCCTCGCTGTAGAGCCAGCGATAGGCAGTCACCGCGGAGACGGTCTGGAGGATCGTCGTCCATTGATCGCGGTCGACCACGCCGCCCACCGGCTCGCCCTCGGGAAGCAGCAAATGATATTTCACGTCGAGCAGCCGCGCGGTGTTGTCGGCGCGCTCGATCGCGGCGCCGAGCTGGATGAGCAAGGTCGCTTCGTTGCGCATCATCCGGTGGATCGCGCCTTCGAAGCCGCGCGTTTCGCCCTTGACCTGCTCGAGCAGGTTGAGCGTGGCGTTGGAGCCGCCAGTCGAGGCGCGGTTGTGGAACATCAGCCAAGCGCGGTTGATCGCGGTCCAGGCCTCGCGGGTGAGCGCGGTCCGGACGGCCCGGGCGTTGTTGCGCGCCATATCGAGGCAGCGGACGATCGAGCCGGGATGGCTCGAATCGATCGTGAGGAAGCGCGCGACATGCGCCTGGTCGACGGGCTTTTCGGTGAGCGCGAAGGCCTCGTCGGTATAGCTGACCGCGAGCGCGCTGGCCCAGGCCGCTTCGCCTGCGGGCCGCGCGGAGAGCGCATCAAGGCGGATAGTGGCCTCGACGAGGCGGGCGATGAAGTCGGCGCGCTCGAGGTAGCGGCCGAGCCAGTAGAGCGCCGCGGCGGTGCGCGAGAGCATCAGCATGCGCTCATACCCCCTGCCCCTGGCTCTGCGATTGGCCCTGCGAAGCGCAGCCGCTTTCGCCGAGCAGCACGAAGCTGTCCTTCGTCCCGCCGCCCTGGCTCGAGTTCACCACCAGCGAGCCTTCGCGTAGCGCGACGCGGGTGAGCCCGCCGGGGACGACGCGGACGCCATCGCTGCCGGTGAGCACGAAGGGGCGGAAGTCGACATGCCGCGGGGCGAGGCCCTTCTCGGTCACCGTCGGGACGGTCGAGAGCGCGAGCGTCGGCTGGGCGATGTAGCGGTGCGGCTCGGCGATGAGCGCGGCGCGGAACTCCTCGATCTGCTTCTTCGAGGCGGTCGGGCCGACGAGCATGCCGTAGCCGCCCGAACCGTCGACCAGCTTGACCACCAATTCGCCCAGATGGTCGAGCGTGTATTTGAGCGCTTCCGGTTCGCGGCAGCGGTACGTCTCGACGTTGGGCAGCTTCGCCTCGCTGCCCGAATAGAAGCGGACGATCTCGGGCATGTAGCTGTAGATCGCCTTGTCGTCGGCGATGCCGTTGCCCGGCGCGTTGATCAGCGCGACATTGCCCGCGCGATAGGCAGCGATCAGCCCCGGCACGCCGAGCAGCGAATCGGGGCGGAAGGCGAGCGGATCGAGATAGTCGTCGTCGATCCTGCGATAGATGACGTCGACCTTCACCCGGCCCTGGATCGTCTGCATCCAGACGACGTCGTCGTCGACCACCAGGTCCGCCGATTCGACCAGCTCGACGCCCATCGAATCGGCGAGGAAGCTGTGCTCGTAATAGGCCGAGTTGAAATGGCCGGGGGTGAGCACGACGCACACCGGATTGGCGTTCCGCCCGGGCGCGACCGACTGCATCGTCTGGAGCAGCTTGTCCGGATAGGAATCCACCGGCGCGATGCGGAAGTCGCGGAACAGCTCGGGGCAGAGGCGCATCATCGCCTCGCGATTCTCGAGCATGTAGGACACGCCCGAGGGCGTGCGCGCATTGTCCTCGAGAACGTGGAATTCGTCGGGTCCGGTGCGGACGAGGTCGATCCCGCAGATGTGCGCCCACACGCCGTGCGGCGGGCGGATGCCGGCGACCTCGGGGCGGAACTGCTCGTTCATCAGCACGAGCTCTGGCGGGATCACGCCCTCGGCGAGGATGCGGCGATCGCCGTAGATGTCCTCGAGGAAGGCGTTGATCGCCTCGACGCGCTGGATGAGCCCCTGCGAGAGCCGCTCCCATTCGTCCGCCAGGAAGACGCGCGGCACGATGTCGAAGGGGATGATCCGCTCGGCCGCCTCGCTGTCGCCATAGACGGCGAAGGTGATGCCGAGCTGGCGGAAGGTGGCCTCGGCGGATTGCTGGCGGCGCTCGAGCTCCTCGGACGGCGTGTCGGCGATCCAGCGGGCGAGCGCAGCGAATTCGGGACGCGGCGCCTCAGGCCCGCCATGCCCCCAGATCTCGTCGAACGCCCCTTTCGCCATCAGCTCCCCAAGCCACGGAAGTGCCTATGGGTTCCATGCTGCAACGCTTTGTTGCGATGCACAAGGGGGCGCAGCGCGTCAGCCGCCTTTCGCCAGGGTCTGCAGCATATCCTGCGTGAGGAGCTGCGGCAGGACCTGCGGCCCTGCCTCGCCCGGCTTATACCAGAGGTAGAGCGGCACACCCGCGCGATTGTGCGCCTGGATGAAGCGGCCGAGCGCGGGATCCCCGTTGGTCCAGTCGCCGACGAGCACCGCGACCTTGCCTTCGGCCAGCGCCTTGCGGACCGCGTCGGTCTCGATCACCGCTTTCTCGTTGACCTTGCAGGTGAGGCACCAGTCGGCAGTGAAATAGGCGAAGACCGGGCGGCGCTGCTGGACGAGCTCGGCGAGGCGCGCCTCGGTGAAGGGCTCGGCACCGGGGAGACCCTGCGCCGCCTGCGCGGTGGCAGTCGCGGGCATGGTGCGGACGAGGAAGGCGCCGGCGAGCGCGACGAGCAGCAGCGGCAAGGCGGGCAGCCAGGCGTAGCCGCGGCCCTTGCGCTGGCGGCGGCCGACCCACCAGAGCGCGAAGCCGGCGACCAGCGCGGCAGCCAGGCCGATCGTCATCCCGTCGACGCCGGCCTGCTTGCCGAGCACCCAGGCAAGCGCGAGCGCGGTCAGGAACATCGGGATCGAGAGGATGTGGCGCATCGTCTCCATCCAGGCGCCGGGCCTGGGCAGGCGGCGGCGCAGCGCGGGCACGAATCCGATCAGCAGGAAGGGCAGCGCGATGCCGAGCCCCAGCCCCGCGAACACCGCGAGCGCGGCCGCGGCGGGCAGCACCAACGCCGCGCCGAGCGCCGCGCCCATGAACGGGCCGGTGCACGGCGTCGCGATGAAGGCGGCGAGCGCACCGGTCATGAAGGCGCCGCCGGTGCCTTGCGCGGCCATGCGGTTGACGAGGCCGGGCGCGGTCATCTCGAACAGCCCGGCGAGGTTGAGCGCGATCGCGCTGACGAGGAGCAGCAGCACCACGATCACGCGCGGGTCCTGGAGCTGGAACGCCCAGCCGACCGTCGCCCCCGCCGCGCGCAGCGCGAGCAGCGTGCCGCCGAGCGCGACGCAGACGAGGATCACCCCCGCGGCATAGGCGATCGCTTCGGCGCGCGGCTTGCCTTCCCCATGGTTGGCCTTGGCGAGGCTGAGCGCCTTCAGGCTCAGGATCGGGAAGACGCACGGCATGATGTTGAGGATCAGCCCGCCGAGCACTGCGCCGGCGAAGGCAACGAGCGCGGTCCACCAGGTCGCCGAGGACGGCGCAGGCATCGCCGATGCGGGCGCGACGGTGCCGGGCGCGGCCTGGACGAAGAAGCCGGTGGTGCCGGTGGCGAGCACGCCGTCGAGCATGGGCTTGGTGCCGCGTGCCTTGGTCTCGATCACCAGCCGGTCGCCGTCGCGCGCGACCTTCTGCGGGGCGGCATAGTCGATCACCCCGTCGGTCGCGGGGAAGAAATAGACGTCCCTGGCGCCGGCGCCGGCGGGGAAGGGAATGGCGATACGCACCAGGTTGTTCGCGATCTGGAAGCTCGCCTTGGCGCCGAGCGGGCGCGGCAGCGCGGCGCGCCACTGGTCGAACCGGGCGCGGCGATCGGCGGCGATCGCGCCGTCGCCGACGGTCAGGTCGATCGCGAGGTCGGCCTTCTCGGGCACGCAGACGGTGGCGCTGCATACGAGATAGTCGAGCAGGACCCTGACCGGGAGCTTCGTGCCCGGCCTGGCGTCGGCCGGGATCTTGAGCTGCGTCAGCAGCGCGAAGGGGTGCTCGTAGACGTAGTTCATCAGCCCGGCGATCAGCAGCCGGCCGGGCACGGGATAGTCGAGCGGGCCGGCGCTCACGCCCGCCGGGAGCGTCCACTTCGCTTCGGTGGGGATGCCGGCGTCGCCGGTGTTGAGCCAATAGGCGTGCCAGCCCGAATCGGGCACCGAGGCGAAGGCGAGCGTTACGTCACTCCCCGGCGCGGGCGTGTCCGTCTCGGCGACCAGCGTGATCTTGACGTGCGGCCCCTCGCCCGGCGCCTGCGCGGCCGCGGGCATCGCCCGGAGCGCCGCCAGCGCGAGCAGCATCGTCATCAACCAGAAACGCATCGATCGCATTGAGCTGTCCTTGCCGCGCCCCCGCTGCTTCGACCATAGCAGCGCGGCGCATCATTTGAAGCCGAGGTGGCCATGAGATTCGGACGTTCGCTCGCAGCAGCCCTTTCGCTCCTCGCGGCCGCGCCGCTCGCCGCGCAGGATGCGGGCCCGACTGCCGCCACCGCGCCTGCGCCAGCGGCCGCGCCCCAGCTGATCGTGGTGATCTCGGTCGATCAGTTCTCGGCCGACCTCTTCGCCGAATATCGCGCCCAGTTCCGCTACGGCCTCGCGCGGCTGATGACCGGCGCGGTCTTTCCCTCGGGCTATCAGAGCCATGCCGCGACCGAGACCTGCCCCGGCCATTCGACCATCCTCACCGGCGACCATCCCGCGCGCACCGGCATCGCCGCGAACGACTGGATCGATTTCGGTGTGGCGCGCGGCAAGGACGGCGACCACAGTGTCTATTGCGCCGAGGACGAGACGCTGCCGGGCACCGATGCGTACAATTACCAGCCCTCCGACAAGCATCTGAAGGTGCCGACGCTCGGCGAGTGGATGAAGCTCGCCAATCCCGCGAGCCGCGTCGTCTCGGTCGCGGGCAAGGACCGCGCGGCGATCATGATGGGCGGGCACCGGATCGACGAGCTCTGGTTCTGGTTCGACAAGAACCAGGCGTTCATTTCCTATCCCGGCCGCGCGATGCCGGCGGCGGTCAAGCGCGCCAACGACGCGGTGAACGACGAGCGCGCCAGGGGGCATGAGGCGCTCGACCTGCCCGACTTTTGCAAGCCCCGCGCGCGGGGCATCCAGGTGGGCAGGCGCGTCGTCGGCGATGGGCGGCTCGCGATGGATGCCGATCCCGAACACAAGGCCATGGGCAAGTGGAAGGCTTCGCCATACTTCGACGCGGCGATCGCGGGGCTCGCGGGCGACCTGGCGGTCGACCTCAAGCTCGGCCAGGGCGCGGCGCCCGACCTGCTGATCGTCGGCGCCTCGGCGACCGACTATGTCGGCCATACGCTCGGCACCGAGGGCAGCGAGATGTGCCTCCAGCTGCTCGGGCTCGACCGGACGCTGGGCAAGCTGTTCGACCGGCTCGACGCGACCGGGGTCGACTATGCGGTGGTGCTGACCGCCGACCATGGCGGCCACGACATCCCCGAGCGCAACGACGAACATGCCGCGCCGATGGCGGCGCGCGTCGCGCCCGAGCTGACGGCAGGGATGGTGGGCAAGGCGATCGGCGCCAAGCTCAGGATCAAGGGCCCGGTGCTCTATGGCGGCGCGGCGGGCGACGTCTACATCGACGCGGCGATCAAGGGGAAGCAGCGCGCGGCGGTGCTCGCCGAGGCGCTGAAACTCTATCGCGCCAACCCGCAGGTGGCGGGCGCGTTCAGCGGCGCGCAGATCGCCGCGACCGTGCCGGCGACGACACCGCCCGAGACCTGGACGCTGCTCGAGCGCGCCCGCGCCTCCTATGTGCCGGGGCGCTCGGGCGACCTGATCGTGGCGCTGAAGCCGCGCGTGACGCCGATCGCGGTCCCCGCAGGGACGATCGCGACGCACGGCAGCTTCTGGGACTATGACCGCCGCGTGCCGATGCTGTTCTGGCGCAAGGGCATGACCGGGTTCGAGCAGCCGCTGTCGGTCGAGACGGTGGACATCGCGCCGACGCTGGCGGCGCTGCTGGGGATCGCCGTGCCGGTGCAGGTCGACGGGCGGTGCCTGGATCTCGATGCGGGGCCGGGGGATAGCTGCAGATAACGTCCAGGACCTTTCAACCGTCATCCCGGCGAAAGCCGGGATGACGTCTGAGGGGGAGGCCGTTCAACAAGCGATGGCACGCCCCTGTTTCAGCATCCGACCCTCCTCTTGGCGACATCGCCCGCAGAGGGTCGGGCCCTGAAACCAGTTCGGCGTGACGGGGGTGGAATCGGGAAAGCGGGTTGCGCTTCCAGCCTCCGTCCGTTCGCCGCCGGAATTCAGGCCAGCTCGACCTGGCTCACTTCATATTGCGCCCGCCGCAGCGCCGTGATCAGCCGGTCGAGGTGGTTGCGGTCGCGCGTCTCGCATTCGATGTCGGTGATCAGGCCCTTCGCCGGCAGCGTGGTGAACACGCGCTGGTGGTAGACCTCGATGATGTTCACGCCCTGCTCGTGGAAGATCCGCGCGACGTTGAACAAGGCGCCCGGCCGGTCCTGCAGCCGCAGCCGGAGGCGGGCCAGCCGCCCCGATCGCGCGAGGTCGCGCAGCAGCACGTTCGCCAGCAGCCGCGTGTCGATGTTGCCGCCGCACAGCACCGTCCCCACGGTCTTGCCGCGGAATCGCTCGGGCTCGGAGAGCATCGCCGCCAGTCCCGCCGCGCCCGCGCCCTCGACCACGGTCTTCTCGATCTGGAGCAGCAGGCTCACCGCTTCCTCCAGCCGCCGCTCGCCGACCAGCACGATGTCGTCGACCAGCGCCTCGACGAAGCGCGAGGTGAGCTCTCCAGGCTCCTTCACCGCAATGCCCTCGGCCAGCGTGTCGCCGCCGCAGGGCATCTCGGTATGGTGGATGCGGTTGTACATCGAGGGGTAGAGCTCGGCCTCGACCCCGATCACTTCGATCGGCCGGTCCTGCGCCTTGGCGACCGTCGCCATGCCCGAGATCAGCCCGCCGCCGCCGATCGGCACCACCAGCGTGTCGATCGCCGGCACGTCTTCGAGCAGCTCGAGCGCGACCGTGCCTTGCCCCGCGATGATTCGCGCATCGTCGAACGGATGGACGAAGGTGAAGCCCTTCTCCGCTTCGAGCGCGCGGGCGTGCGCATTGGCGGCGTCATAGGTCTCGCCTTCCAGGATCACGTCGGCGCCGTGGCCCTCGGTCTGGGTGACCTTCACCGTCGGCGTGTTCTTCGGCATCACGATCGTCACCGGCACGCCCAGCCGGCTGCCGTGATAGGCGAGGCCCTGGGCATGGTTGCCGGCCGAGGCCGCGATCACGCCCTTGGCGCGCGCCGCCTCGTCGAGCTGGAGCAGCGTGTTGAGCGCGCCGCGCTCCTTGTAGGCCGCGGTGAACTGCAGGTTCTCGAACTTGATGTAGATCGTCGCCCCGGTGAGGTCCGACAGCGTCTTGCTGTGCAGCGTCGGCGTGCGGACGATGGCGTCGCCGATCCGCATGCGCGCGGCGCGCACGTCGTCGATGGTGACCGGGAGCGGATTGGATGCGGAAGCGGGTCGAGTGGCCATGGCGCCCGGCCCTAGACCATCTGGCGCGGCGGGGGAACAGGCCCTATGCGATCGGTGTTTGGGTCGGCACGGCGCACGCAGCGGACGGGCCCGCAAGGAGAATGCGCCAGTGAAGCCTTGGAAGTTCGTCGCCGCGCTGCTCGCGCTGCTGGTCGCGGCGCCCGCTGCCTTCGCCGATGGCCTGATCGACAACGTCAACGGCATCACGCTCGACGACAAGGGCCAGGTGCTGCGCTTCAACGGCATCCTGTTCAACCGCGACGGCTATGTCACCGCGCTGCTCTTCCCGCGCCAGAAGCGCCCCAAGGCCAAGACGCTCGAATGGACGATCGACGGCGGCGGCAAGACGCTGATCCCCGGCATGATCGACGCGCACGGCCATGTCATGGACCTGGGCTTCCAGAAGCTCCGCCTCGACCTCTCGGACACCAGGTCGCTCGAAGAGGCGCTGGCGAAGATCAAGGCCTATGCCGACGCCAACCCGACCAAGTGGATCACCGGCTTCGGCTGGAACCAGGAACGCTGGAAGCTCGGCCGCTATCCGACCGCTGCCGAGCTCGACCAGGCGGTCGCCGATCGCCCGGTGTGGCTCGAGCGCGTCGACGGCCATGCCGGCTGGGCGAACGGCCGCGCGATCAAGCTCGCCGGGGTGACCGCCGACAGCAAGGATCCTGCCGGCGGCCGGATCGAGCGCGGCGAAGGCGGCGCGCCCGCGGGCGTGTTCGTCGACGGCGCGATGGCGCTCGTCGCCAAGGCGGTGCCCGATCCCACCCCGCGCGAGCGCAACGCCGCCTTCCTCGCCGCGCAGGAGACGCTCGAGAAGCTCGGCATCACCGCGACCTCGGACATGGGCACCAGCGGCACCGACTGGCTCGTCTATCGCCGCATGGGCGACCTGGGGCTGCTCAAGATCCGGATCATGAGCTACGCGCTGGGCGTCGACACGGCGCTGGCGGTGGGCGGACAGGGGCCGACGCCCTGGCTCTACGCCGATCGGCTGCGGATGGGCGGGATCAAGCTGTTCGCCGACGGCGCGCTCGGCTCGCGCGGCGCCTGGCTCAAGGCCGATTACGCCGATGCGCCGGGCCAGCGCGGGCTGCCGCGCCTCGCCGACGACCAGCTGCTCAACCTGATGACGCGCGGCGCGATGGACAATTTCCAGATCGCCGTCCACGCGATCGGCGATCGCGCCAACCAGCAGGTGCTCGACGCGATCGAGATCCTCTCGGACACCTACAAGGGCGACCGGCGCTGGCGGATCGAGCATGCCCAGATCGTCGACCCGGCCGACCTGCCGCGCTTCGGCAAGTTCGGCACCATCGCCTCGATGCAGCCCGTCCACCAGACGTCGGACCGGCTGATGGCCGAGGCGCGGCTGGGCCCGGACCGGCTGAAGGGCGCCTATGCCTGGGCGACGATGCTCAAGAACGGCGCGGGGCTGGCGTTCGGCTCGGACTATCCGGTCGAGAGCCCCGATCCCTTCGCCGGCTGGGCCGCCGCGGTGACTCGCCAGGGCCCCGACGGCGAGCCGGCGGGCGGCTGGCGCCCCGAGGAGCGCGTGACGCGCGAACAGGCCTGGGCGGGCTTCACCACCGGCGCGGCGTACGCGGGCTTCGCCGAGACCAAGTTCGGCCGCCTCGCCCCGGGCCTGCGCGCCGATTTCATCCTCGTCGACCGCGACCCGCTGTTCGCCACGCCCGAGGAGCTGCGCAAGACGCAGGTCCTCGAGACGTGGATCGGCGGCGAGCGGGTGTGGCAGCGGAAATAGGCTGGACCCTTAGACCGCCACCAGCTCGGCGACCACCTTGTCGAGCGCTTCGGACATGGTGCCGGTCTCCGCCTCGCCCGCGAGGCCCGACTGCAGCGAGGCCATGTCGCCGTCCATCGCCGTGGCGAGGTTCTCGCCGATCGGCGCGACATAGACGGTCGTATTCTCGAAGACCATCCGCGTGCTCGTCTGCAGCAGTTCCTCGACCTTGGGGCCGTTGTCGAACATGTCGGAGATGTCTTCCCAGTCATGGGTCGCCGTCATCGCATCGGAGCGGTCCTTGAAATATTGCAGCACCGTGTTGTTCTGCATGGCGTTGACGAACATGCGGGTTTGAGCGGCGTCTCCCAGGGGTATGGAGGTTCCCCCGGAAGCGATGCGGAATGCGTCAGGCCCATCGGGCACGATGGCAAAGATGCCTGCCATGTCGACCTCCTATGCCCCGGTGCCGCTGTTCGCGATGTTGACCAGTAGGGCCAGGCTGGAATGCTGGCTGTCCGGCGCGACCGAGATGTTCAGCCCGTCGGCGGCGGGCCAGCTATAGGGCTGGCTGGGATCGTCGTTCGGCTGGGTCCAGTCGGGCTCGGTGCCCGCCGGCGCGGTGTCGGTCATCACGAACCAATAGGGGCGCGTGCCGATGTCGAGGACCTGTTCGGGCACGTGGATCTTCACGCCGAAGCGATAGCCCGAGGCTTCGTCGCGCCACACGCAGAAGATGTCGAAGGCGGATTTCGCAATGTCCTCGAGGCTGAACAGCGCCAGCGAGGTGCCGCTCACCGCCATGGTCTCGGCGTCGCTCGACGGCATCTGCGGCGCGGGGGACTGCGAGAAGGCAAGGGTGAGCGCGTCGAGCTGGGCCGCGGCGCCGCCGAGGACCGCGTCGTAGATCGTGTTGGCTGTTGCGAGTCCGAAATTGTCGCGCTTGAACGCATGCGTAGACATGTTGCTGAATTCAGCACTGGCAAGTCCAGTCATGATCAAACTCCGATGAAATTGAGATGTCGCCTTAAATCATTGGAGGCATGACTCTGATCCGTCGAGATCTATCTATCGAATCCGATCCGGATCGTTGAGTATCATCTGAATATCGATCAAAATTCGGGTGTATTCATTGGAACTGTCGCGTAACTTTCTGTCGATTGTTAACCCCGTCCCGAATGCCGCTCGGCCATGTAGCGCCCCGGCGAGGTCCCCAGCGCCTTGCGGAACATCGTCACGAAGCTGGGCACGCTCTCATAGCCCAGGTCCCCCGCGACCTGCTGGATCGAGGCGCCGCCGGCGAGCCACTTCACCGCGAGCATCACCCCCAACTGCTGGCGCCAGCGGCCGAAGCTCATCCCCGTCTCGCGTGCGATCAGCCGCGCCAGCGTCCGCTCGCTCATCCCCGCGACCTTCGCCCAGCCGTCGAGCGTGCCGCGCTCGGCCGGCGCCGCCATCATCCGGTCGACGATCCGCCGCAGCCGCGCGTCCACCGGCATCGGCAGGTGCAGGTCCTCGACCTCGGCGCATGCCAGCTCGTCGAGCAGCACCGCCACCAGCCGCTGGTTCGCGCCGCTCTCCTCGTAGAACAGCGGCAGCCGCGCCGCGCGGATCAGCAGCTCGCGCAGCAGCGGCGTCACCGAGACCGCGCAGCAGGCCACCGGCAGCGCCGCGCCGACCTCGGGTTCGACGAAGGCGTTATAGCCTTCGAGCGCGCCGGCCGCCTTGATCGCGTGGAGCGCGCCGCCCGGGATCCAGATCGCGCTGCGCGGCGGCACCATCCACAGCCCGCCCTCGACCTCGCAGCTGAGCGCGCCCTGCTGCACCAGCAGCAGCTGGCCCTTGCGATGGCGGTGCGCGTCGAGCTCGAGCTGCCCGACGTCGGTCATCGCCGCGCCGAACGCCACGACCGGGCGCGGCACGTCGTCGGGCTCGACCCAGTCCTCCGATTCGTCGGGATGGCCGGTGAGGATGGGCATGCGGGGCGGCGGCTTTCGATTGTCCGATTTGAATAATAGTCTGGCATCTATTCGGAATGACGCCAAGCCTGGCGTCCGGCATCTCTTGTGCACGGGTCGAACGAGGCCGCAGCTTCGATTGGAGGCGAACCAGTGAACACATTGACCAGCGGGCGCGTGGCCCGGCTCCTCGAGCGGCTCCACGCGGAGGGCGAGGCGGCGGATCGCGAGCTTCACGCCCAGATGATGGCGGCGATCGAAGCCTCGGGGCAGGACCTCGAACGCGCGGTGGCCGGCTTCATCGCCGAGGAGCGCGCCGATTACCGCGCCACCTATCGCGGCCATGCCGGGCATTTCCTCGCGGTGTCGCCGGCGTACGGCCGCTTCCTCTACGCGATGGCGCGCGCCTGCCGGGCGAGCCGGATCGTCGAGTTCGGCACGTCGATGGGCGTCTCGACGATCTATCTCGCCGCGGCGCTGCGCGACAATTGGGGCATTGGGGGCGGCGGCAGGCTGATCGGCTCCGAGCTCGAACCCGCCAAGGCCGCGCGCGCCCGTGCGCACCTCGAAGCGGCGGGGCTCGCCGACCTCGTCGAGATCCGCGAAGGCGACGCGCTCGAGACGCTCCGCGACGTCGGCGGCGAAGTCGACCTGCTGCTCGTCGACGGCGCTTTCTCGCTCTACCTGCCCGTGCTCAGGCTGGTCGAGCCGCAGCTGCGCCCCGGCGCGATCGTCCTTGGTGAGAATGCCTTCGAGCGCGCCTATCTCGACCATGTCCGCGATCCGGCCAATGGGTACGTCTCGCAGTCGCTGCCGATCGACGAGGGCCGCGGCAATGAATTCGCCGTGAGAGTGGCATGACCGCGATGACCGATACGCCCGCGAAGGCGTCCGGCCGGCTGAGCCAGGCGCTGATCCGCTTGCTGATGAAGCGCGCCACCGTCACGGCGAGCGAAGCGCTGTCCGATCGCTTCCGGCTGATCACGCTCGAGGGCCCGGCGCTCGAAGGCGTCGGCTGGGTGCCGGGGCAGAAGGTCCAGGTCGCGATGGGTTCTGCCTTCGTCGCGCGGACCTACACGCCGATCGAGTGGGACGCCGCGACCGGCCGCACCTGCCTGCTCGGCTATGCGCATGGCGAGGGGCCGGGCAGCGCCTGGGTGCTGGCCGCCAGGCCGGGGGACCAATGCGACCTGTTCGGCCCGCGCGGCTCGCTCGACCCGCGCAGCCTGGCCGGTCCGCTCGCGCTGTTCGGCGACGAGACGTCGATCGGGCTGGCCTATGCCCTGGCCTGCCCGGCGTATCTCGAAGTCAACGACGCGACGGAAAGCAGCCGGGTCGCCGCCAAGCTGGCCCTCGCCCCGCCGACGCTGTTCGAGCGGTGCGCGGACGATTCGCACCTGGCCGAACTGGAAGCCACGCTCCCCGCGCTCGCCGCCGCGGGCGCGAGCTTCGTCCTCACCGGCAAGGCCGGCACGATCCAGCGCCTCCGCCAGGCCCTGAAGCGCCACGCGGTTCCGGGATCGCGCATCCTCGCCAAGGCCTATTGGGCACCGGGCAAGACCGGGTTGGATTGACGATCCGCAATGTCATCCCGGCGAAAGCTGGGACCCAGGGCCACGAGCGGCGTCCTCTGCAACCCTGGGTCCCGGCTTTCGCCGGGATGACGGTTTGAGAGTCGGCATGGCCGAGAAAACAGAAAAGGCCGCGGTCCCCCTAGGACCCGCGGCCTTCCCTTGCCCCCGTTGCCCCCGGAGAAATGGCGGTCAGGCGACCGCCGAGACGCTGCCCCAATCGGCGGTCAGGCGACCGCCGAAACGCTGCCCTTGTCCTCGTCGGGCTCGCGCAGCACATAGCCGCGGCCCCAGACGGTCTCGATGTAGTTCTCGCCGTCGCAAGCCAGGCTCAGCTTCTTGCGCAGCTTGCAGATGAACACGTCGATGATCTTGAGCTCGGGCTCGTCCATCCCGCCGTAGAGATGGTTGAGGAACATCTCCTTGGTGAGCGTCGTGCCCTTGCGGAGCGAGAGCAGCTCCAGCATCGCATATTCCTTGCCGGTCAGGTGCACGCGCGCGCCGTCGACCTCGACCGTCTTGGCGTCGAGGTTGACCGCGAGCTTGCCCGTGCGGATCACCGACTGGCTGTGGCCCTTCGAACGGCGGACCACGGCGTGGATGCGCGCGATCAGCTCTTCGCGGTGGAAGGGCTTGGTGACGTAGTCGTCGGCGCCGAAGCCGAACGAGCGCACCTTCGAATCCATCTCGCTGATGCCCGACAGGATCAGTACCGGCGTCTGCACTCGGGCGACGCGGAGCTTCTTCAGCACGTCATAGCCGTGCATGTCTGGCAGGTTGAGGTCGAGGAGGATGATGTCGTAGTCATAGAGCTTGCCGAGATCCAAGCCCTCCTCGCCGAGGTCCGTCGTATAGACGTTGAACCCTTCGGTGGTGAGCATCAACTCGATAGCCTTGGCCGTCGTAGGCTCGTCTTCAATCAGAAGCACGCGCATCGCAACTTCCCCTTGCCCCATCGGCGTCGCCGTCCGGACCGGTGGCGCACGCTGAGCGATTCATTAACCTAAGCACATCTGAAGGCAAAAGGTTAATTTCTGCCTAACCGGCCTATATCCACGAGTCGCGGAGAATCACGAGTAAGAGATTTCCCTAAAGTGGCATTTCGGAGGCAAGGCGATTGCGCTCCTCGCAGACCGGTTTGAGCCGGTCTGCGAGGAAGCTCAGCAACGCTTCCACACGCGCGGGACGCAGCGTTCCCGGCGGGGTTACAAGATGGAGTCCGGCCGCGCTTACCGACCAGTCTTCCAGCACCGACTCCAATGCGCCGGACGCGAGATCGTTCCCGACGAGGAAGTTGGGCAGCCGCGCGATGCCGAGGCCGAGGCGGAGCAGCGGGAGCATCGCGTCGCCGCTGTCGGTGCGCATCGGCCCGTCGACGCGCACGGCGGCTTCCTCGCCGCCCGCGCGGCGAAAGCGCCAGACGTCGGGGTTGGCGGTGTTGGTATAGACGAGGCAGGCGTGCGTCGCGAGGTCGGCGGGGTGGCGCGGGCGGCCGTGGCGCTCGAAATAGCTTGGCGCGGCGACGATATGCGTGGTGATCGGCCCCACCCGGCGCGCGCGCAGCGATGAATCGGGCAGCTCGGCGATGCGCAGCGCGATGTCGATCCCCTCGGCGACGATGTCGACAAAGGCATCGGAGAGCTTGAGCTCGATCCGGATCGCCGGGTTGGCGGCCATGAAGTCGGCGAGCATCGGCGCGATCGTGTTGATCCCGAAGGTGAGCGGCGCGGCGAGCCGGATCAGCCCGGAGGGCGCGCTGGCGGCGTCGCGCGCGGCTTCCTCGGCCTCGGTCGCTTCCTCGAGGATGCGCTGTGCGCGTTCGGCGAGGCCCTGGCCGCTCTGGGTGAGGGTGAGCCGGCGCGAAGTGCGGTGGAAGAGCGTGGTGCCCAGCCGCGCCTCCAGGCGGCTGATCGCCTTCGACACGGTCGCCTTGGACGTCCCCAGCGCCTCGGCCGCGCCGCTGAACGAGCGATGCTCGACCACCGCGGCGAACACCGCCCAGGCCTCGAAGTCGGGTAGCTTCATTCTGTTCCTTCCATCGCTGGGGGAGGGGTTCCCAGCCAACTCAACCCGTCATCCCGGCGAAAGCCGGGACCCAGGGTTGTGGAGGACGTCGCTCGCGGCCCTGGGTCCCGGCGTTCGCCGGGATGACGACTGAAGGGTGTCGTATAAACCGGAAACGATCTGTTTCTAACGTTTCCATTTACGCTCCCATCGCGCGACCTATCTATGCTGCAACCCATTCAGGAGTTCCGACGATGATCGAACGCCGCTCTTTCGAAAGCCTCGGCCATGCCAACCATGGCTGGCTGAATGCGAAGCACCATTTCAGCTTCGCCAATTACTACGACCCCGACCGGATGAACTGGGGCGCGATCCGCGTCTGGAACGACGACGAGATCGCCTCCAACTCGGGCTTCCCGCCGCATCCGCACGCGAACATGGAGATCATCACCTATGTCCGCCAGGGCGCGATCACGCACCAGGATTCGATGGGCAACCGCGGCCGCACCCAGGCCGGCGACGTCCAGGTGATGAGCGCCGGCTCGGGCATCCGCCACGCCGAGTACAACCTCGAGCCCGAGACCACCCGGATCTTCCAGATCTGGATCGAGCCGCGCTCGACCGGCGGCCAGCCGAGCTGGGGCGCCAAGCCGTTCCCCAAGGGCGATCGCTCGGGCAAGTTCGTGACGCTCGCCTCGGGGTTCGCCGAGGACAACGACGCGCTGATGATCCGCGCCGACGCCCGCGTGCTCGGTGCGACGCTCAAGGCCGGCGAATCGGTCGAGCACGTTATCGGCGAAGGCCGCCATGCGTACCTCGTCCCTGCGGTTGGTGCGGTTACCCTCAATGGTGATCGCATCGAGGCGCGCGATGGGGCAGCGCTCTCGGGCGGGCAGACCGTGACGATCACCGCGCTCGAAGATGCCGAGATCGTGCTGGTCGACGCCGAATGACGAAATCCCCGGCCCTTCGCGGGGCCGGGAAGGGGAGGGCCCTGTCGATCCTCCCTGTCCCCCCAAGACAGACCCTCCCCTGACTCTCCAGGAGCAACTCCAATGCCGAAGATCCTCGTTCTCTATTATTCGTCCTACGGCCACCTCGCGAAGATGGCCGACGCCGTCGCCGAAGGCGCGCGCAGCGCCGGCGCCCAGGTCGACGTCCGCCGCGTCCCCGAGACCGCGCCGTTCGAAGTCGCCCAGGCCGCGGGCTTCGTGGTCGACCACAGCCATGAGGTCCTTGAGGACCCCAATGAGCTCGCCGACTACGACGGCATCATCGTCGGCGCACCGACGCGCTTCGGCCGGATGGCGAGCCAGATGGCGGCCTTCTGGGACAAGGCGGGCGGCGTCTGGTTCCAGGGCAAGCTCCACGGCAAGGTCGGCGGCGCCTTCTCATCGACCGCGACGCAGCACGGCGGCCAGGAGACCACGCTCTTCTCGATCATCACCAACCTGCTCCACTTCGGCCTGACGATCGTCGGCCTCGACTATGGCTATCAGGGCCAGGCCGGCGTCGACGTGGTGAAGGGCGGCTCGCCCTATGGCGCGACGACGATCGCCGACGGCGACGGCAGCCGCCAGCCGAGCGAAAGCGAACTCGAGGGCGCCCGCTACCAGGGCCGCCGCATCGCCGAGACCGCGGCGAAGCTGGCCGCCTGACCCTTACCGGGGCCGGCAGTCCCTCCCCCCTTGATGCCGGTCCCGGAGCGGCGGCTGGAAGCGATGGCTTCCGGCCGCCGTGATGCGTTTGTTTCTACAATCGTCATCCGGCTTTCGCCGGGGTGACGACCGAGGGAGAACTGGCGCCCTGAGCGCGGCAGGCTATATCGCCTCCCAAATGCTCAACCAGCGCATCCTCTTCCTCGACGGCGAGGCCGTGGTGATCGACAAGCCCGCCGGGCTCGCCGTCGACACGCCGCGCGACGGCTCGCCCAGCGTCGAGGCGATGCTCGACCAGCTCACCTTCGGCTTCCAGCGCCTGCCCCAGCCCGTCCACCGCATCGACCGCGACACCAGCGGCTGCCTGCTGCTCGCGCGCAACCCCAAGGCGATGAAGCGCTTCGGCCAGGCGTTCGAGGCCGGCGAAGTCACCAAACGCTACATCGCGATCCTCGACGGCGTGCCCGAAGGCGAGGCGGGCATCGTCGACCTGCCGCTCGCCAAGGTCTCGAGCGCCGCGACCGGCTGGCGGATGCGCGGCGACCCCAGGCACGGCAAGCCCGCGCGCACGCGCTGGCGGCTGCTCCAGATGGGCGAGGGCCAGGCGAAGGGCCGCGCGCTCGTCGCCTTCTATCCCGAGACCGGCCGCACCCACCAGCTCCGCGTCCACGCCGCCGAGGGGCTCGGCATTCCGATCATGGGCGATCCCGTCTATGGCGCCGGCGCGCTGCCGCTGGGGATGATGCTCCACGCCTCGGCGCTCAGCGTGCCGCGTCCCGGCAAGCGCGACATCACTGCCGATGCGCCCTGGCCGCGCCGGTTCGAGGAAGCGGGGTTCGCCAATGGCTGACATCCCCGAAGAGGCGATCGTCGAGGAGAAGTTCCTCGCCGCCACCGGCCCCGGCGGGCAGAACGTCAACAAGGTCGCGACCGCGGTGCAGCTGCGCGTCGATGTGTTCAGGCTCGGCCTGCCGGTCCACGCCTATCAGCGGCTCAAGGTGCTCGCCGGCACCCGGCTCACCGCCGCCGGCGAGCTGCTGATCACCGCGCGCCGCTTCCGCACCCAGGAAGCCAATCGCGCCGACGCCCGCGAGCGCCTCTCCGAGCTGATCGACAAGGCGCACGAGCGCCAGGCCAAGCGGATCAGGACCAAGCCGAGCAAGGCCGCCAAGGCGCGCCGCGTCGACGCCAAGAAGGGCCGCGGCGCGGTCAAGGCCGGCCGCGCCAAGGTCCAGTTCGACTGAACCGGATCGGGCCATTTCGCAGCTGCAACATTACCGACCGTTAACGGTCGACCCCTAGGCTGGCGAACCAGGGCCGAAGGGGGGCCGTCCAGTCATGCAGATGTCTCGTCGAGAATTGCCCGAGCTCGGGAGCGGCAGCGCCGCGATCGACTTGCAGGAGCGGCTCCGTCTCTTCAACTTCGAGCCGCGCGACTTCGAAGTCGCCGAGCAGATCTGGGAGATCCTCGAGCCCGAGGCCGCCGCCGTCGCCGAGACGCACTGGCTGCAATGGCGCCGCATGTTCGGCGGCCGCGAGAAGTTCGTCGACCATCCCGATGCCGAGACGGTGCGGCGCGGCGTCGACTATCTGCGCAACCGCTTCACCAAGGTGGGCGACATCGCCTGGGTCCAGTCGGCCGAGCGCACCGTCGCCGCGGCGATCGCCGCCGATGTGACGCTGACCGCGATCCTCTCGATGACCGGCGCGGGCGGCTCGCGCACGCTCGAGATCCTCGGCCGCCGCCACGAATGTTCGAAGGAGGAGCGCCACGAGATCAACGGCGTCTTCTCGCACCTGCGCTCGCTCGAATGCGACGTCTACGCGAGCCTCTACGCCTACTACGTCGAGTTCGGCGCGCGCCGCGAGCGCGACCGGCTCGCCGAGGAGTTCCGCAACGGCATCGCTTCGACGGTCGCCTCGGTGTCGCGCGAGGGCAATGTGCTGCGCGCGCAGGCGGCGGGGGCTTCCTCCTCGGCGCGCGGGATGATGGGCAAGACCTCCGAAGTCGCTGCCGCGGCCGAGCAGTCGGCGGTGGCGATGCGCGAGGCGGCGTCGACCGCGGCGGGCCTCATCCGCGCGATCGAGGATGCCCGCGGCGAAGTCGAATCGGCCGCCGAGATCGCTTCGCGCGCCTCGACCCAGGCCGACCAGGCGGTGGGCATGTCCGAATTGCTGAGCGACCATGCGCGCTCGATCGAATCGATCCTGGGGCTGATCCGCGACATCGCCGGCCAGACCAACCTCCTCGCGCTCAACGCGACGATCGAGGCTGCGCGCGCCGGCGACGCGGGCCGCGGCTTCGCGGTGGTTGCGCAGGAAGTGAAAAGCCTCGCCAGCCAGACCGCGCGCGCGACCGACGACATCGCGGGCAAGATCGCCGCGATCCAGTCTGCGACGCGCTCGACGGTCGAGACCAATGCCGGGATCGAAGCGACCGTCGCCGAGGTCAAGGCCTCGGCCAACCGCATCCGCGTCGCGATGGAGATCCAGGCGCAGACGGTGACCGCGATCACCGCGGCGGTCGACGAGACTGCGCTCGCCGCCGATTCGATGTCCGACACCGTCGCCGCGATCCGCGCCGACACCGAGACCGTCGCGCTCGAGATCGACGCGCTCGGCCGCGGGTTCGAAGCAGTGACCGGCCAGCTGGCGAACCTCGAGAGCAGCGCGGGCGATTTCGTGACGAAGGTGGCGGCCTGAGCGGCCCGGCCGGATCGAGGGCGTTTCAATTGCACGCTTTGAAAGCAGCGCGGGAGGGAGGGGCCTTGTCTCTTTAATCGTCATCCCGGCGAAAGCCGGGACCCAGGGCCACGAGTCGCGAGCGGGTTCAGGAGCGAAGAGTCACAAGAGTCACAACCCGTCGCCGAAAATCGGGTGTCCGGTTGCCGGCGGGTTCAAGGGGCGGCCGGATTGTTCCAGCCGCGCCAGCCAAGCAGGCGAAATCCTACATTGCAAGCCAGGCGGCACAGGCGGCCGCGCACCGCGCCGAAAGACCCTCTCCCGCTCGCGGTCGATCGTGCCTAGATACGCGCCATGTACAGTTTCGACATCGCCACCGATTCCAAGGCCGAGCTCTATCGCGAGCTCGCCGCTGCGCTCGATTCGCTGACCGCCGGCGAGCCCGATCCGATCGCCAACATGGCGAACGTCTCGGCGCTGCTGATGCAGGTGCTGCCCGACCTCAACTGGGCGGGCTTCTACCGCAATATCGGCGGCGAGCTGGTGCTCGGGCCGTTCCAGGGCAAGGCGGCGTGCATCCGCATCCCCTTCGGCAAGGGCGTATGCGGCACCGCGGCGTCGACGCGCGAGACCCAATTGGTCGAGGACGTCCATGCCTTCCCCGGCCATATCGCCTGCGATGCCGACAGCCGCTCGGAGCTGGTCGTGCCGATCGTCCACCAGGGCGAGCTGCTCGGCGTGCTCGACCTCGACAGCCCCAGCCCGGCGCGCTTCGACCATGGTGACGCCGCCGGCTGCGAGGCGCTGATGGCGATCCTGGGCCCGCGCATCGCCTGAGAGGTTAACGCGGGCGAGGCGCTGCCCCGCATCGGGACTCCGTTAACGATCCTCTTCCGTGGTGCCGAAACGCCGCAAGGGTTACCAAAGTATTTACCGCGCCGAGGCGCGTGCTTTGGGAGTCTTGCATGCGTCGTTTGGCACTGGCAGCGCTGATCGCCTCGGGCGTCGCAGCCGCGCCCGCCGATGCGCAACAGGCCCGTACGGGCGGGCCGGTCTTCTACAACAGCTCGCCGGGCACGCCCAACGCGCCGAACATCCCGCCGCCCTCGGTGGTCTATGACCCCGCCGGCCCGGCCTTCCACAACACCCCCCCGATGGCCTCGCCCAATCCGCCGCGCGCCCAGCCGCCGCGCGCCTGGGTGTCGCCCAATCCGCCGCATGTGCCCGGCCCGGGGGGCTATGCCGGGCCGCAGCATCCGGGGGGACGCTGGGGCGGATCGATCGACGGCCGCTGGTGGGGAGGCGCCCGCGCTCCGGGGGGCTGGCGGGGGTATCACCGCCAGCGGAGGGGCGCGGTGCTGCCGTCCTATTGGCTCGGCGGGGACTTCCGCATTCCCGACTATGCCGATTACGGGCTGAGCCGCCCGGACTATGGCTATGGCTGGGTCCGCTATTACGACGACGCCGTGCTCGTCGACGGGTCGGGCCGGGTGTGGGATTCGGTGGGCGGCATCGCCTGGGCCGATGCCGAGGCGGGCGCGGGCTATGGCACCGCCTATGCGAGCAGCGCGGCCTCGGCCAGCGCGAGCGCGGGCGGCTATGGCAACGGCGGATACGGCTATGACGACCGCTCGATCCAGCCGGTCGATCCCGACGACTATTACGGATACCCCGAGGGGGGGTATGCACCGCCGGCGGTGGGGGCGCCGCCGGCGGCGCAGTTGCCGCCGCCACCCTGTCCGCAGCGCTGCCCGGGCGCGCGCGTGGTCTATGACGGGAACGGGTATCAGGGCGGATATCAAGGGGGCTATCAGGGCAGCGCCTATTATGGCGGCGGCTATTACGGCGGGGGCACGACCACGATCATCATCCCGGGTCCGGTGATCACCACCACGACCACGACGGAAGTGATCGAGGAAACCTCGACCGCCTATGTCGGCCGCACCAAGCGCGTGCTCCGCTCGAAGCTCCGCCCACGCAAGCCGGCCTGTGGCTGCCGCTGAAGGTTCAAGGGACATCCTCGTTGACGGAGGATCAGGGGTGGAGGTGATGCTGCGATCTGGTCAATCGCAACAGTGCTTCCACCCCGTTTTTTGTGCCGATCTCATCCCCTGATCCGTCATCCCGGCGAAAGCCGGGACCCAGGGTTGTGGAGGACGTCGCTCGTGGCCCTGGGTCCCGGCTTTCGCCGGGATGACGACTGAGAGGTCGAGGAAGGGGAGGACCTAATTCCCCCGCCCCGCGAAGGTCACCAAACTCTCCGACCCGTCCGCCGCCAGCGCCGAAACGCCGACGAAATTGTCGTCCACCGGCACGTCCTCGAGCAGCGCCTCCGCCATCGTGCCGCCGGGCACGTCGCGCGCGCCCGTCCAGTCCTGCCTGTCGGTGCGCCGCCAGCGGATGCGGTACCCCGCCGCGCCCGCCACCGGCTGCCACTTCACCGTCGTGTCGAGCCCCAGCGCGCCCGCCATCGTCGCGGCTTCGGGCGCCGCGGGGGCACTGGCCAGCCGCCGGATCGTCGCGACGTTGATCGCGGTGACCTTGGCGAGATAGGCGAAGTCCATCCGGTCGACCGTGTCGCCATAGGCCATGCCCTTCTCGGTGCGCAGGTCCTGGTGCTGCGCGTCCCAATTCTCGATCCCCACGGTGAAGCGCACCGCCGGATAGCCGAGCGCGAGGAAGGGGATGTGGTCGCCGCTGCGCGAGAAGCGATCGGGCCGCCGGTCGAGGAATACGTCTAGCCCGCCGGGGATCGTCGCGGCGATGCCGTCGACCGCCTTGGCGAGCGCGCGGCTTGGGCCGTCGTCCTCGCCGCCGTCGCCGCGCCGCGCCTGCTGGCCCTTGAGGTCCTCCGACGCGCGGATGCCCTCGGAGAAGACGCGTACCCGGTCGGCAACCTTCGTGCCGCCCTGGCCGAGCGTGTTGCCGACGATGTCGTTGTTGAGCACCGCGGTCACCGTCCAGCCGCGCTCCTTGGCGGTGTCGGCGAGCAGCTGCGCGCCGAACAGCCCCTGTTCCTCGCCGGACGTGATCGCATAGATGATCGTCGCGTCGAACTTCTCGTGCGAGAGGATGCGCGCCGCCTCGATCACCAGCGCGACGCCCGATCCGTCGTCGTTGGCGCCCGGCGCGTCGGAGGTCGCGTTCATCACGTCGCTCACGCGGCTGTCGATATGGCCCATGACGATGATCACGCGCCGGGGATCGCGGCCCTGCTGGAAGCCGAGCACGTCGACGATCTGCACCCCGTTCGGCGCACGCGGGCCGGTGAAGCCGCGGCCGATGTTGGCGACTTCGATGCAGTTGCACGCGTCGCCGATCCGCGAGAGCTCGGCCATCGCCCAGCGCCGAGCGGCGCCGATGCCGCGGGTGGGGTGGTCGGGGTCGGAGAGCGTGTGGCGCGTGCCGAAGCTGACGAGCTTCTCGACCGTCGCCTTGAGGCGCGCGGGGTCGGGCTTCTCGGGCGCCTGCGCCAGGGCGGGGGTCGCGATCAGGGCGAGCGGGGCGAGGGCGAGGATGCGCATAGCCGTTGAGTGGCCCGGCCCGGGCGGCGGGTCAATTGCCCGGCGCGCCGACGTCCTTGCCGCTCAGTCCCGCGCCCATCGTCGCGCCGGCCTTGGGCGGCTTGGCTTCCTGCGACGCAGCCGCGCTGCAGCCCGCCAGCCACAGGCTTGCCGCCGCGATCATGAGGATGCGTTTCGTGACCATGGCCTCCGCCTTAGCGCCGGAGGGTTGAGGATCGCCTAACTCGGCCGTCTAACTCAGCCGGTCGATCGCATCGGGGTCGAGCGCGCCGGGGATGATCATGATCGGCACGCTCAGCGTCCCCGCGTCGTGCCCGGCGAAATGCGTCACCAGCGGGCCTGGCGCGCCGGTCGCGGCGGCGCCGAGCACCAGCGCGGCGATCTCGGGATTGTCGGCGATCATCTCGCGGATCTCGCGCGGACCATCCCCCTCGCGGATCGTGATCGCTGGCGTGATCCCCGATTCGGAGAGGATCGTCCCCGCCGCGCGCGTGACCAGCGACTCGGCGCGCAGCCGCGCCTCTTCCTCGATCGTCGCCATCACCCCGCCCCATTGGACGAAGTCGGGCTTGGGCACGAGCGCCAGGATCTCGACGCTGCCGCCGGTCTTCACGGCGCGGCGCGCGGCGAAGCGAAGGGCGATCTCGGCCTCTGGGCTCTCGTCGATCACCACCAGATAGGTGCGCATGGCTGGGTTCCTCCCCGTGCGTCTAGGTGGACCTCGATTGCGCCATGCGCAAGCCCATGGGCTTGACCGCGGGTGGCGCGGCGGCAAAGGGAGAGCCAAGCCAAACTCCCCGGGACGGACACTCATGCCGATCGAGATCAAGATGCCTGCGCTTTCCCCGACGATGGAGGAAGGCACGCTCGCCAAATGGCTGGTCAAGGAAGGCGACACGGTCAAGTCCGGCGACCTGATGGCCGAGATCGAGACCGACAAGGCGACGATGGAGTTCGAAGCCGTCGACGAAGGCGTGATCGGCAAGATCCTCGTCCCCGAAGGCACCGACAATGTGAAGGTCGGCACCGTCATCGCGGTCCTCGACGGCGACGGCGGCGAGATTGCCGCCCCGGTGCCCGCCGCCGCCCCGGCTCCGGCCCCAGCTCCTGCGCCCGCACCGGCTCCCCTCGCCTCGGCTCCCGCGCCGAGCCCCGCTCCAGCCCCCGCCGCTGCCTCGGGCGACCGCGTCAAGGCGAGCCCGCTCGCGCGCCGCATCGCCGAGCAGAAGGGCGTCGACCTGTCGGGCGTCGCCGGCTCGGGCCCGAACGGCCGGATCGTCAAGGCCGATGTCGAGGGCGCCAAGCCCGGCGCCGCTCCGGCCGTCCAGCCCGCCACTGCCGCCGCGGCGCCTGCGCCCTCCGCCGCCCCGGCACCGGCCGCCGCGCCCGCCGAGCACAAGCCGGTCTGGTACGACGACACGATCCCGCACGAGGAGGAGAAGCTCTCCAACATCCGCAAGACGATCGCGCGCCGCCTCACCGAATCGAAGCAGACCGTCCCGCACATTTACCTCACGGTCGACATCCGCCTCGATGCGCTGCTCAAGCTGCGCACCGAGCTCAACGCCAGCCTCGAGAGCCGCGGCGTCAAGCTCTCGGTCAACGACCTGCTGATCAAGGCGCTGGGCGTCACGCTGATCGCCGCGCCCAAGTGCAACGTCACCTACACCGGCGACAAGCTGATCAAGTACAGCCGCGCCGACGTCTCCGTCGCGGTCTCGACTCCCACCGGCCTCATCACCCCGATCATCCGCGACGCCGCGGGCAAGAGCGTCTCGGCGATCTCGACCGAGATGAAGGACCTTGCCGGTCGCGCCCGCGAGGGCAAGCTCCAGCCGCAGGAATATCAGGGCGGCACCGCCAGCCTGTCGAACATGGGCATGTACGGGATCAAGCAGTTCGAGGCGGTGATCAATCCGCCGCAGGGCATGATCATGGCGATCGGCGCGGGCGAGAAGCGCCCCTATATCGTCGACGACGCGCTCGCCGTCGCCACGGTGATGAGCGTCACCGGCAGCTTCGACCACCGCGCGATCGATGGCGCGGACGGCGCCGAGATGATGAAGATCTTCAAGGAGCTGGTCGAGGCTCCGCTGGGCATGATTGCCTGAGCGGGGCTCCGCGATGCGCGTCTTCATCGAGGTGCTCCACATCGTCGTCGGCGTCCTCGCCGCGATGCTGATCGCGTCGTTCGCCGCCTGGTCCTATCCGCTCGCGCGGCACGACATCTGGCTGGTGACCGATGTCGCGATGATCCTGATCGTCGCGATGGGCATCGGCCCGATCCGCCGCGCCTATGCCGAGGATCGCAGGACGCTTGCCGAGGCTGGCGCCGAAGCCGGAAAGAAGCAGGATGATGAGTGAGACCGGCGAGCCGTGTCCGCCCCCGGGCGCGCCCGCGATCCGCGTCGTCGCGATGCCCGCCGACGCCAATCCCTATGGCGACATCTTCGGCGGCTGGCTGATGAGCATGATGGACCTCGCCGCCGGCTCGATCGCTTCGCGCCATTCGCGCGGGCGCGCCGTCACGATCGCTGTCGAGGCGATGCAGTTCCACTTGCCGGTCTCGGTCGGCGACGAAGTCTCGGTCTATGCCAGCCTCGTGCGCACCGGCCGCACCTCGATGACGATCGAAGTCGAGGCCTGGCGCCGCCACCGCCACGAGGAGACGATGCGCAAGGTCACCGAAGCGCGCTTCACCTTCGTCGCGATCGACGCCGAGCGGATGCCGCGCCCGATCCCGCCGCTCGCGGGCGCCGGCGCATGACCGGCTATCCTTCCTTCGGCGCGGCGCTGCTCCAGGGGCTGGTGACGACGCTCGTGATGGTCGGCCCGTGGCTGGTCGCGCCGTTCGGCGGCCGGCTGCGCGTCACCGCGGCCGATGTCGGCATGGCGCTGGCCGCGGTCGGCGGCGTGCTGATCGTCACCGTCGCGCTGTTCTGGCCGTTCGAGGGCGACTGGGTCGACTGGCTGCTCGGCCCGGCGCGCTCGCTGCGCGCGCTGCTCGTCGGCGGCTTCGTGCTGCTGGCCGGCATGGCCTGGTTCCTCCGCCGCCGCCTCGCGCGCGCCGAGAGCGCGGTGCGCCTCGGCACCGCCTTCCTGCTCGGCGCGGCCTGGGGCTCGGTGTGGAGCTTCTCGGGCTGGTGCCTTGCCACCGGCGGCGTGGTGGCGAGTGTCTGAGGCCGATCTGGGCGACAATTTTCCCTCCCCCCTTGCGGGGGAGGGAGGGCCCCGCCGCGAAGCGGTGGGAGGGAGAGGGGGCGCGCTCGCCAGAGCGCGCAATCTGCGCCGCAACCAGACCGATGCCGAAGCCGCGCTCTGGCGCTTGCTCCGCAACAAGCGCCTGCTCGGCTGGAAGTTCAAACGCCAGCAGCCGATCGGCCCTTACGTCGCCGACTTCGTTTGCCTCTCTGCGCGACTGATCGTCGAGGCTGACGGCTCGCAGCATCTCGATAGCGCGCACGACGCGAAGCGCGACCGCTGGCTTGAATCGCAGGGCTTCCGCCTGCTCCGCTTGTGGAACCACGAGATTCTCACCAATTCGGATGGTGCGCTGAGCGCCATCCTCGTGTCGCTCCAAGCCGCCGCCGGGCCATCGAGGCCCGGCGGCGGCCGCCCCTCTCCCCAACCCTCCCCCGCAAGGGGGGAGGGAGTTCAGGACGGACCTTTCCATGGCTGAATCCTACGACGTCATCGTTCTCGGCTCGGGCCCCGGCGGCTATGTCGCGGCGATCCGCGCGAGCCAGCTCGGGCTCAAGACCACGATCGTCGAGCGCGAGCTGCTTGGCGGCATCTGCCTCAACTGGGGCTGCATCCCCACCAAGGCGCTGCTCCGCTCGGCCGAGGTGTTCCACCACATGCAGCACGCCAAGGACTATGGCCTGGCGGCGGAGAAGATCACCGCCGACCTGGAAGCGGTGGTCAAGCGCTCGCGCGGCGTGGCGAAGCAGCTCAACCAGGGCGTCACGCACCTGATGAAGAAGAACAAGATCGCGGTGCACATGGGCACGGGCACGCTCACCGCCGCGAACAAGCTGACCGTCACCGCCGAGGACGGCAAGAAGACCGAGCTCGAGGCGAAGAACATCATCGTCGCCACCGGTGCCCGCGCCCGCGACCTGCCCTTCGCCAAGGCCGACGGCAAGCGCATCTGGACCTACCGGACGGCGATGACCCCGCCGGAGATGCCGACCAAGCTGCTGGTCATCGGCTCGGGCGCGATCGGCGTCGAGTTCGCCAGCTTCTACAACGACATGGGCGCCAAGGTGACCATCGTCGAGATGCTCGACCGGATCGTGCCGGTGGAGGACAAGGACGTCTCCGCGCATCTCGAGAAGCAGTTCAAGAAGCAGGGGATGGACATCCGCACCTCGACCGGCGTCGACAAGATCGACGTGACGGCCACGGGCGTGAAGGCCTCGATCAAGGACAAGGACGGCAAGACGACGGTCGAGGAGTTCAGCCACGTCATCGTCGCGATCGGCATCGTGCCGAACACCGAGAATATCGGGCTGGAGACGCTGGGCGTGAAGACCGAGCGCGGCCACATCATCACCGATGCGGCGTGCAAGACCAATGTGCCCGGCCTCTATGCGATCGGCGACGTCACCGCGCCGCCGTTCCTCGCGCACAAGGCGAGCCATGAGGGCGTGATCGCCGTCGAGGCGATCGCCGGCAAGCATCCGCACGCGATGGACGTCCGCAACATCCCGGGCTGCACCTATTGCCACCCGCAGATCGCTAGCGTCGGCCTGACCGAGGCCAAGGCCAAGGAAGCCGGCTATGAGGTGAAGGTCGGCAACTTCCCCTTCATCGGCAACGGCAAGGCGATCGCGCTGGGCGAGGCCGAAGGCTTCGTGAAGACCGTGTTCGACGCCAAGACCGGCGAACTGCTCGGCGCGCACATGATCGGCGCCGAGGTCACCGAGATGATCCATGGCTACACCGTCGGCAAGACGCTCGAGACCACCGAGGCCGAGCTGATCGAGACGGTCTTCCCG